>NZ_JACVAZ010000004.1:0-622745 GCF_014852125.1 Delftia sp. DLF01 | reverse complement strand
GCCATTGATCAGGCGCTCCACGTACAACTCGCTGCTGTAGCTGTACAGCCCCTTGCCCACGATCAGCTTGTCGCCGCCATACCGCGTGAGCTTCAGCGCCTGGTTTGCAGCCACCACGGTCTGCACCGCCGACTGACCTTCGGCCAATCCCTCCACCTGTGCCATAACCCGGTACGTTCCCGCAACACTGGGCCGCTCGATGTAGCCCCACCCCGTGTCCCTGCGGTCCTTGCCGATCGCAAGCTGCGTGACCAGCACCCCTCCATCGGCTTCGGTGTAGATTCCACCGACCACTCCTGAAGGAGTCTGTTCCACCAGGCTTACCTGTACCGTCATCGGCTTGATCGCGTTCTGGTTGTCAGACCAGTACGCGCCAGGCACGCTCAGCACCACATAGAAGTTGTCCCGCAGGCTGGAGGTCGAACGCTGCCCGTCCAGGCTGACGACCCGCACTTGCGGCACGATGACTTGCACCGGCAAAGGCGTGGCCGCTGTGGCCCCCTCAGCCGTCGCCTCGATCTGCGTGGAACCCAAATCCAGGCCGCTCACACTGATGTATGCGTAGCTCTGCCCTGCAGGAATCGTCACCGTCGCAGGCGTCTCGCATATCTGCGCTGCCACGCAACGCAGATTCACCGTCACCGCATCGGCCCCGTTGCTGACCACGCCATTGATCAGGCGCTCCACGTACAACTCGCTGCTGTAGCTGTACAGCCCCTTGCCCACGATCAGCTTGTCGCCGCCATACCTCGTCAGCCTCAGTGCAAATTTCGCTCTCACATTCACCTTCAACGCCTTGGCAATCAGCCCCGCAGACGTTATGTCCAGCGCTGTCTCTCCCACGGCCAGCGCTTTCACGGTGATCGGCGTCGTCCCATAGATCTGCCCCTGCGGAATGAAAACCTCGGCGGGCGTCACGCTGGCCACCGCAGGATCTCTGCTGGCCACCGACACCGTGACACCTCCCTGCGGCGCCGCCTTGCTCAACTGCACACGCAAGACCCTGCTCAGCTCCTCATTCATCACCAGATCGGCGGAGGGATCGGTGTTGAGGCTGATGGCGTCCACGCGCAACGCGGCCTGCGCCGGCTGATAGCCGGCAGCTGTGGCTGTGATGCGGGTCGTGCCCAGGGTCTGGCCTGCCACCGTGAAGGCTGCCTTGCTCTGCCCTGCGGGAATCCGCACGGATGCCGGGACCTGGGCCAGCCCTGCCTGCTCCAGCACGAGGCTGACGGCCAGCCCTGCCGAGGGAGCGGGCTCCGTGGTTTCCAGTGTCACGGCAGCCTGCGCGCCCGGCGCCACGATGACGCTGGCCGGCAGCACCAGTGCCTTGCCACGCACGGAGACCGTGGCCAGGGCGCTGGCGTGACCTTCGGCCTGGGCCGTCAGCCAACTGCTGCCATCGGCAAGTCCCATGACTTCGAAGCTGGCGCCTTGTTGACCGGCCGGAACCAGCACGGACGATGGGACAGAGAGCACGTTGGCGTCGGAGTTGCCCAACTGCACGTTCACACCACCGACGGGTGCCGGCGCGGGCAACGACACGGTCATGGGATACGGCCGGTTGACACCGACCGTGGGGCTGCCGGGGACAAGGCCCAGCGAGGGCAGGTTGACGACTTCGATCTGCGTTTCGGCCAAGCCCAGCGTGGCGTGGCTTGCGGTGATGCGGGTGGCGCCCAGGGTGCTGGCCTGTACCTCCAGGTCCGCGCTGGTCTGCCCCGGGGCCACGGTGACCCGCGCAACGGCAGAGGCCACCGAAGGCACGCTGCTGGTGATGTCCACCACCACGCCCTGGGCAGGTGCAGGCGCGTTGAGGGAGACACGCAGCATGGCCACCACGCCCGGACTGAGCCGGAGCTTGGCTGGTTCGATGGACAAGGGCGCCTGACCTATCTGGATGAGGCCCTGTTGCACCAGGTAGGGAATGCCGACCATGCCCCAGATGACCTGAGAGCGAATGGTGCCCGAAGGGACTGCAATGGCATTCAGCGAGTTGCCCTTTGCCGAGTTTCCCTTGCCGGCCGGCGAGGACGCAAGATCAACGCCGATGGCCGGGCCGCTGTGGTGATTGAAGGCCGTGTTGTTGATGGAAGGGGCAGCGCTCTCGATGACCACGCCGCTGCCGTATTCGATGGTGACGTGGTCCAGCAGCGTCTGGGCGCTGCGCGTGCCGGCCGTCATGCGCCATTGCCGCCAATCCCCAGGCACAGGGGTTGTGGCGGCCGAGGTGATGAGGATGGGCTTGTCAGGTGTGCCAACAGCTTGCAGCGCTCCCTTTTTGAGCACGAAACTGGCGCCAGGAGCCATGCGCAGGGTCACACCCGGCTCGATGGTGAGCGTTGCATCGCCATCGAGCACCACGTCGCCCTGCATCAGGTAAGGCGACTGGCTGGCACGCAATATCGTTGGGCTGGAGATGGTGCCGCTCAACGTGGTCTGGGCCCAGGCGGGAGAGACCAGCAGCAATGCCAGCGCAAGACAGGCAGCCAGCCATGCCTTCCCCACGTCTGCCATGCGGGCCAGCGCAGTCACGGCCAGGACCTGCCAACGCACAGGATTCGCCCTTCTGCACACACCCACAGACCCATCCGTTCGCACGCTGTACTGCATCACCACTTCTCCCCCAATACTTGACTCGTTCAATCGTTGTGCTCGCTCAAAACCGCCCGCATGCCGCCTGAAGCCGGTGGCCTGCCGTTGTTCCGATGGCCTGCATGCTCGCCACCTGTGACTGATAGGCCTGCCACCCGCCCAGCAGCCAGTACACGGGCACTGCGTCAGGCCGCTCACCCAAAGAGGCCCGTTGCGCGGTCAATCGGGCACGCAGCTCAGACTCCGTCGAAGCGTCGGCTATGACCACCAAAGCCCGGGATGCGGGGCCTCCTGGCTGGTCGCTTCGTGCCTTGCCGCCGGCCATGGCGTTCAGTTGGATGGCCAGATCGTGCGAGGCGACCAGCCGATGCGTTTGTTGTTCGTCAACGGGTGACTGCACAGCCGGCGCCGCATCCAGGGCCTTGCTGAGGGAAAGCACCGTCCATTCAATGCCTTGTCCCAGGCTGGCGATCCAGTCGCTGGCGGACAGGTCCTGCAGCCTGGCCGATGCCGTGGAATGCAGGGCCACCGCCGCGCCGCCCAGCAAAGCCTTCACACGGCCAAAGCCCTGGCTGCGCAATTGCCGGCATGCCGCGTCAAGGTCCGCATGGTCCAGCCCGGTGCCCAGCAGGATGACTTCCTCCTGCATCAGAAAGCGCTTGCCTTGCAGCTGCGGCAAATCCATCTGCAGGGCCTGCGCGATGGGGGTAGCGCGCCTGTGCTGCGCCGGCCGAACGTCAACGAGCATGGCCGCCTGTGCGCCAGGGGAAACAAGGCGCTGCCGCCACTCGGCCGGACTCATCCAGCAGGAAGGGGTCAACGCCAGAGGCGGCACCTGACGGGGCCACGTCACAGGGGACTCGGCGGCCCTTGCGTCCCGTACGGCATGCGCGTCTGCCCGACAGGACTGCGGCTCGGTATCGGCCTGCGCCCGCAATGGTGCAGCCACCAGGACGGCTGCGCACACCGCCACTGCATGCGCCAGGCCAGCACCACAAAAACGACGCAGCCTCATGCATCCATCCCCGCGCCTGCACGTGCGGCGCGTCGGCGCCTGTGCTGCAGGCAGGCGCCCAAGGCCATGAGGGCGGACAACAGGGCCAGGCCCGCCGCCTCCAGGCCAGGCACCGCCGTCAACTGATCCTCAGGCAGCGGCCCGGACTGTATGACGGGGCCGCCCGGGTCCTTGATGACTCCATTGGCCTGCAGGTCGTCGTCGCCCAACTGGCCATCGGTGATGGTGTAGCTGATGCGGTTGCCGTTGATCGACAGGTTCCTGGGCGCGTACCAGATGCTGCGGCCCCGCGAATGGGGCACAGGCCCGTACTTCAGGTAGCTGCTGATGCCGAACAGGTTGGGCCACTCGGTGGTGACGGTGACCGTGCTTCCGACGTCGCAGCCGGTGAGTTCGTAGTCGAACACGCCATGCGGGAAGAGCAGCACGTTGAACAGCGGCAGCCAGCCCTCGGGCTTGCGCACGACCGTCTTGTCCGGGTTGAAGCGGCAGCTGGCGCCTCCGCCCGTCACCGAGGCTTTCAGCGTGCCGGAGCCGCTGGGTGTGGGCAGGGCCACATCCTTGCCGCCCACAGGCGCGGCCTGGTTTTGCAGGGATACGCGCAAGGCTTCACCCACACCGGCTGCCGTCACGCGCATCTCGAATGCGCCCGCCAGTCCATTGGCACGAAGCCCGGGCGAAGCGGCAACGCCGGCCGCATCGGTGACGGCCTGCGCTGCGAGCGTGCCACCATCAAACACGGCGCTCGCTCCGCTATCCGGCAGCGCAAAGACCACGGCGTGGCCGGCCACGGCGGCGCCCTGCGCATCGGTGACCTTGACACGTACAGGTGCCGCATAGGCCGTCCCCACGGTGGCCGTCTGCCCATCCCCTGTCAACTTGACAATGCGCAGCACGGGCGCCGTGCCATCCAGGTTGCCCAGCGTGAAGCGCACGCCGCCGGGCAAGGCCTCGACGCCGGCGGATACGGTGAAGCTGCCCGCAGCGCCAGTGGCTGTCATGACCGGGCTGCGTGCCAAGCCCTGTGCGTCGGTGAGCACGCGCGCCTGGCGGCTGCCGCCGGCAAAGCGTGCGGAGGCCCCGCTGGCGGGAGCGTCGAATGTGACTTCCTGCCCCGCCACCGGGTTGCCGTCAGCCGTCTGCAAGCGCACCTGCAGCGGCAGCGCAAACGGCTGCTCCAGCCTGGCGGACTGCAGGTCGCCGGACACGATGGAAAGCGTCCAATCCCGCGCGGCCTCCTCCTGCCACTGGGCGGCGACCAGGCCTATCCACTGCGCCAGCGATTGCAGAGCCACATTCCGGGTACCGTGGGATGGCAGCGTCCTCAACAGGGGCTGGGCCTGCACCAGGGCCGAGAGGGCCTGGGCCGGCTTTTGCTGCTCCATGGCGACCCGAGCCTGGCCCAGCAATGCCTCGACGGCCTGTCGCTGGTCTGCCGTGGCCTGCGCCAGCGCAGCCACTGCAGCCCGGGTGTTAGCGGCGGCTTGAGGTTCTGCGATGACGGTGACCGGCTGCGACCAGCTGTCCACCAGCGACTTGTCGCCGGCCTTGCGCAACTGCGTCTCGACCGTGGTGGCCAGCGAGGTGCCGGGCAGGTCCAGCCAGGCCTGAACCTGCAATTCGGCCTGGGAGGCGGGCTCCAGGGTCCACCTGACCCGATCACCGTCGACCACGGCCTGCGGCGAGGAGGAGCGCAGCTTCATGCCACTAGCCAGGATCATGGCCTGCTCCAGCGCAATGGCTTGCGTGCTGCGGTTGGCAATGCTGGTTCTGACGCGCACGGCAGATTGCGCCAGCATGGGCTCGGACACAGGCGGAACCAGGGCAGTGAAGCGCGTCTTGGTCCAGTCTTTCCACGAAGCCGCAACCGCGCCTTGCGCCAGGGCATCGAAGCCGATCACCAGCACCTGGCCCTTGCCATGGGCCACGCCCAACGCAGCGGTCTGCCCTGTGCCATAGCGGGCCAGTTCCGAGCCTGCACCCTCGTTATGCAACGCCCACGCCTGACCTTGCAGGGCCAGCGCCGCATCGCCCAAGCCTGCATCGCCCAGGTGCACAGAGACGCCCGCAGGCAGCGGCTGGCCTGAACGGCTGCCGCCCCAGACGTCGGCCAGGGTGTCCGGCAACGCGCCTGGTGCGCCATCGATGACCAGCGAGGCACCTCGGTAGACGGCGGCCCGCACTTCCTCCATCTGGGAAGCGGCCAGGTCGTCCACCGATCCATGGAGCCAGAGCGCGCTGAAGTCGCCGGCACGCAAGGCCTTGCGGAGCTCACCTGGCGTGACCGCCAACTGCACCGAGCCATCGGCCTGCGCCAGCAGATCCTGCAAGGCCTGGCGCTTGCCGTCCGTGCAAGCGGTATCGGCGCCGCATGCGGCATAGGCCAGCACACGCAGGCCCTGGTCCAGGGTCTGCGAAGCGGCCACGGAGGCCTCCTGCTCGCGCCTGAGCAGGGTACTGGCCGCGTTGTTGCCGGTGACGGGGTCGCGGGTGGCCGCGCCGATGCGCGCGGCCAGCAGGAATTCCCTGGCCGTGGAGCCTGCTGCAGGACGCACCTGCAGCACCAGGGTGGGGGCGGAGTCCTTGGCCATGTCGCCCAGGGTCCAGCGGCCCTGCGAATAGCTGCCCACCGATGCCGACTGGCTGGCGATCTCCAGCCCCTGGGGCAGGTCCACATGGACGACGGTGGCCGCTGCCATGGCCGGCCCGGCATTGCGTGCCGTGATGGTGACCGTGGAGCCACCGTCGCGCGCCATGGTGGCCGGTGCCGCCGTCACGCTGATGTCAGTGTCCGCTTCCGGTTCGGGATCTGGCCCGGTCGCCTTGGCGGAGCGCTTTGCAAACAGATAGCCCGCAGCCGCCGTACCGGTGGCCAGATCAATGCCCGATATGCGTCCCGGTGCGGACTGGCCGCCCGCCGTGCCCGCAAGCGCAGCGCCATCAACCAGCCCCTCGCTGACGGCAGCCGACAGCGCATAGCTGCCCTGCAGCAGTCCATCGAATCGGAATTGGCCCTGGGCATCGGTGTGGGCAGTGGCCAGCACCGACTCCCCGGTGCCTGCCCGCGTACCGGTGAGCTTGATTTCGAGCACGGGGATGGCGGGCTCGCCTGCATCGCGCAATCCGTTGGCATTGCGGTCCTCGAAGGCCGCGCCGGCAATGCTGGCCTGTGCCTCGCCAGCGACCAGGCCGATGGTGTAGCGGCCCGTGGTGTTCACGTCGAACAGGTTCAGGTAATAGCTCCAGCTCAGGTCCTCGTTGCGCTGCCTGGACAGCCAGACGTTTTCGCCAGGAACGACATAGCCGTCGGAGCGGACCACCTGCCGGGGAAGACGGGTGCCCCTGGAGGGATCGGGCACGCGCGCATAGGCCATGCCATTGGCCACGGGATTGAACTGCAGGCTGGCGGTGGCACCGGAGGGCACGAATTGCGCGGATCGGCTTTGATCGCTGACCTCGGTATCCACGCCATCGGATTCATAGACGCGGTAGACATCTCCATCCAGGGCCAGAAAATCGCGGACCTTGTCGCGTCCTGGAAGATCGACACGCACATCCTGGACCAATTGATGGGTATTGACGGTCTTGATCAGGGACGTCAGGGCACCGCCCAGCGAATCCGCATGGGTAAATCCGGCCGTGAATTCGACAAATTTGCCGGCCAGGCTGGACACCATGTTCCAACGCCCATGCAGGGACGATCCCGGCGTGATGTCGCCAAAGTCGAGCAGCAGGCTTTTGCCTGCTGGCGCATCGTTGACATAGCCGCTCAGAATCTGGAAATTGACAAGCAGCCCTTGCCGGTTTTCGACAATGCGGGGCTGGGCGGTATCGATCTTGGTCTTGTACGAAGTGCCGCCACCACTATTCTTGATGCGCACGCCCAGCGTGAAGGGGTCGGAAGGCTCGACCTCGGGTGTGAAGGCATCGTCACCCGGAACATCACGGGGCAGGAAGTAGTCAAGCACCAGTTCAGGCTGGGGCCGCACGACGATGGACTCTGGTGCCACCTCCACGGTGTCGGTCTTGCCATCCAGCGTGTAGGTGACCTTGGCGCCTATGTAGTAGACCGCACCCTGGGGATCGCGGCCGCCCGTGCCGGCTGCGGGAATGATCAGCCATCGGACATTGGCGACGGCCTTGGGAGCAATGGTGCCGCCCTGCAGGGAAGTGATGCCCTCGACCCCATCCGTGCGGTAGAAAAAGCGGGCTCCGGAGGCTGCGGGATCCGTGGTGGCGATCACCGTCTGGTTGTTCGCATCCAGGAACTGCAGCGTGATGCTGACGTTCTCCAGCTTTTGGTCCGCCAAGCCATTGGTGATCACCATCCTGGCGTCAAATGCCTGGCGCTCCAGCGAGAGTTTTTGCTCTATGACAATCTTGACTTCGGCACATACCGCATCGGCGGCCTGTGCAAAGGCAATGCCGATGGTTCCTGCAATGGCAAACACCGTGCCAATCAATAGCACCAGCCATCTGGCCGCAATCCTCCCCGAGTCTTTCCACTCCATAGCCCCTCCGTCCCCGCTCTATTCATTGGGCCGCGATTGTATTGAAATTCCTCATCCGTATCAAATCGTGACTTGGAAAAATAATTAGCAAGCCAATTTAAATAAGACTTGTCCCATTTCAAATGGCGCAACAAAAAAATTGACATGCCCTTCAGCGCTTCAGGAAAAGGCAAAAATCGGCACATCCCGATATAGCAATGTCGGTTGTCCGGTGATTCATCGATCACCCCAGCGCCCCAGCGAACGCGCCCACCACCGCCCTGTGTACGACATGCCTCACAATGAGGCCTTGTACTCCCGCACAGAACACCACACTTCATGAAACGCACCTGGCTGCTGTTTTCGCAGGCGGTCACCATCCTGGTGGCTGCCTACTTTGTCGTCGCCACCCTGCAGCCGGACTGGCTGCGCCGTGGAGCCGTGCGCAGCAATGCCGGCATCGCGTTGCTGGAGGCGCCGGCCACGCCCGTCGGAGAAGTCAGCCCCGGCAGCTTTGCACCTGCGGCCAAGAAGGCAGCGCCGGCCGTGGTGAGCATCAACACCAGCAAGGCGGTACGGCATCCGCGCAGCAACGATCCGTGGTTCCAGTTCTTCTTTGGCGACCAGGGCACGCAGGAGCAGGCAGGCCTGGGCAGCGGCGTGATCATCAGCACCGACGGCTACATCCTGACCAACAACCACGTGGTCGAGGGTGCGGACGACATCGAGGTCACGCTGACCGACAGCCGCCAGGCCAAGGCCCAGGTGATCGGCACCGATCCCGAGACCGACCTGGCCGTGCTCAAGATCGCCCTGGACAAGCTGCCCGTCATCGTTCTGGGCAATTCCGACCAGATCGACGTGGGCGACCGCGTGCTGGCCATCGGCAACCCCTTCGGCGTGGGCCAGACGGTGACCAGCGGCATCGTCAGTGCACTGGGCCGCAGTCAGCTGGGCATCAATACCTTCGAGAACTTCATCCAGACCGACGCCGCCATCAACCCCGGCAACTCGGGCGGCGCGCTGGTGGACGCCAGCGGCAATCTGCTGGGCATCAATACCGCCATTTATTCACGCTCGGGCGGCAGCATGGGCATCGGCTTTGCGATTCCCGTGTCCACGGCCAAGCTGGTGCTGGACGGCATCGTCAAGGACGGCCGCGTGGTGCGCGGCTGGATCGGCGTGGAACCCAATGAACTGTCGCCAGAGTTGGCAGAGACCTTTGGCGTGAAGGCCGACTCCGGCGTGATCATCACCGGCGTGCTGCAGGCAGGCCCCGCTGCCCAGGCCGGCATGCGCCCGGGCGATGTGATCGTGCAGGTGGGCGACAAGCCCATCCGCAATGTGTCCGAGCTGCTGACCGCCGTGGCCGCGCTCAAGCCCGGCGAGGCCGCGAAATTCGATGTGCGCCGGGGCGAAGGCCCCGTGGAGCTGCAGATCACCCCGGGCCTGCGCCCTGCGCAGTCGGCACAACGCATGCAGCGCCGCTGACCCGGCCCCCGCCCCAACGAAAAAAGCGCCTGTTCGCAGGCGCTTTTTCCATTGCAGGGCCGGCGCTGA
This sequence comes from Delftia sp. DLF01, assembly GCF_014852125.1. Lineage (NCBI taxonomy): Bacteria > Pseudomonadati > Pseudomonadota > Betaproteobacteria > Burkholderiales > Comamonadaceae > Delftia > Delftia sp. DLF01. The sequence goes on along the minus strand of NZ_JACVAZ010000004.1, from coordinate 613,085 downwards.
ACTACAGCTTGTGCAGGCGCTGCGCCGCGCGCCAATGCGCGCCGGGCGCCACATGCACGGGCGCATCGATGGCGGCGGCCTCCACGCACAGCATCTGCCGCCACCCTTGTGGCGGCATGTCGGCCAGGCGGGCACACAGCGCAGGACCGGGGTTCCAGACCACGGTCTCGCTCCAGGCAGCATCCTGCGAGATGCGCAAGCCTCCGGCAGGAGCGGCCAGTTCCATGGTCTTCCCGGGCCGGGGGTAGACGCGATCGAGCTCTTCGCCAAAGCGCACGTCGCCTTGCTGCGTGGGGTGGGTGTCTGCCACGGCATCCCAGTAGGGCAGGCCGTCAAGGCCTTGCAGCCGGCATTGCTCCACGTCCGCCACACGCAGGTAGCTGTGCAATGCGGCAGTGAAGGCCAAAGGCGTGTCTCCCCGGTTGTGCACCACCAGCTCCACGTCAAGCCGGCCGGGCAACAGCGTCACCTCCAGCCAGGTCTCGAAGTAGTGCGGCCAGACGGCGCGCGTCTGCGGCGTATCGGCAAGCTTGAGCCGCAGGAACAAGCCATCGCCGGCAAGAACCTCGGCCTGTGCTGCATCGGCCTGCCACGGCAGGGTGCGCGCAAAGCCGTGCTTGACCAGTGGGCCGCGTTGGTTGAATTGGGGAAAGCAGACCGGAATGCCGCCGCGTATGGGTGTGTGGCCGTCATGGGCGGCATGAGGGCTCAGGAACAGTTGCTCCTCGCCACCTGCCTGCCAGGACAGCAGCTGCGCCCCCTGCAAGGCCACCAGGGCGGTATCGCCGCAAGCCAGGCGCAGGCGGATGGCGGGCAGGCCCTGCCATGCATCAGCGCAGGCGCCGGGAGCTTGCGCGGCCGCAGGTAAAGCTGTTACTGCGGGAAAGGAAGATGTAACTTTCATGCTTGAATATAGCCTTTCCCCCGCTCAGCCCTCCTCTGTCATGCAACGCTCCCCCGCTCCCTCTTCTCTTGTCCTGCGACTCGGCATGCTCGCCCTGGCCGCCTCGGTGGCCTCCTGCGGCGGAGGCGGCGGTGGTGACAGCAACGCTGGCGGTGGCAATGGCGGTAATGGGGGTGACGGCGGCACCGGCCAGCCCGGAGTGACCTCGGTCACCGTGCAATGGACGGCCCCGGCCGCCAGGGATGTGGTGACTGCAGGCTCGGCACTGACCCTGCGCGCAGGTGTTCTGGCCGATGGCGTGAATGCCGCCGATGGAACCGTGGTGAGCTTCAACGCAGCCACAGGCGTCAGCACCTCGGCGCTGACCAGCTCCGGCGTGGCAACGGCTTCGCTGACCGGCGCCACGCCGGGCCGCCAGCAGGTACAGGCCAGCGCCACCGTGGCAGGCCGCACGGGCAGCGCTTCCCAGACCTTCTATCTGCGTCCTGCACCTGCACCGCTGCGGGTGCTGGTGCCCACGTATTTCTATCCCACCGGCTCGGGAGCCACGGCCTGGAATGCGCTGACGGCCAGCGCACAGGCGAATCCGACCGTGCAGATGACGGCCATCCTGAATCCGGCCAACGGCATTTTCAGTGGCCCGGACGCGAACATCACGCGCGCCGCCACCGCTTTTGCCAACGCGGGCGGGCAGCTGGTGGGCTATGTGAGCTCCAGCTATGGCACGGGCACGCGATCGCTGGCCAGCATCCAGGCCAATATCGACAACTATTTCACGCACTACGGCGCGGGCCTGGTCAAGGGTTTCTTCATTGACGAGATGGCGGCCACCGCCAACCGGCTGGACTTCTACCGCACCATCTACCAGTACATCAAGGCCAAGAATCCCAACCTGATCGTGATCGGCAACCCGGGCCTCGTGCCCGTGGCCGGTTATGCCGATGTGGCCGATGTGCTGACCACGTTCGAGGGCAAGGGCTCCACCTACGCCACCTACGATCCGCGCACGACGAGTTTTGACTGGCTGTACGGGCTGCCCAACAGCCACCAGGCCTCGCTGGTGCACAACGTGTCGGGCTGCGCGGCCATGCAGACGGCCGTGCAGTCGGCCGCCTCGGCCCGCTATCAGGCGGGATGGATCTATGTGACCCAGCTGGAGTTCGAGCCCAGCACCGGCGTGGGCAACCCCTGGGCCGGGCTGCCGAACTACTGGGATGCCTTTGTGCAGACCGTGCGCGCCGCCAATGCCGGGCAGGCCATGCCCGCCTGCTCGTAAAGAAAGCCTGAATCCCTGGTGCTGAATGCAGCGCAGGCGCCTGTGAAGCACAGGCGCCCGCGAATACAGGGAAGGCGCAGGCCGTTCAGGCCCTGAGCTCGTCGGCGCGGGCCTGCGCCGCGGCGAAGTCAAGGTCGCCCGAGTAGATGGCGCGGCCGCAGATCACGCCTTCGATGCCTTCGTCCTCGACCTTGCACAGCGCTTCGATGTCGGCCATGCCCGCCAGGCCGCCCGAGGCGATGACGGGAATCTTCAGCGATTGCGCGAGATTGACGGTGGCGTCGATGTTGATGCCCGTGAGCATGCCGTCGCGGCCGATGTCGGTGTAGATGATGGACTCCACGCCCCAGTCCTCGAAGCGCTTGGCCACCGAGTGCACGTCCTGGCCCGTGAGCTTGCTCCAGCCGTCGATGGCCACCTTGCCGTCCTTGGCGTCCAGGCCAACGATCACATGGCCGCCGAAGGCGCTGCAGGCGTCCTGCAGAAAGCCCGGGTTCTTCACGGCAGCGGTGCCGATGATCACGTAGCTGATGCCGGCGTCTATGTATTTCTCGATGGTGTCCAGGTCACGGATACCGCCGCCGAGCTGCACCGGAATCCGGCCGTCCACCTCTTTGAGGATGGCCTTGATGGCCACCAGGTTCTTGGGCTGGCCCGCAAACGCGCCATTGAGGTCCACCAGATGCAGGCGGCGTGCGCCGGCGTCGAGCCAGCGGCGGGCGATGATGGCCGGGTCTTCGCCGAACGTGGTCGACTGGTCCATATCACCCTGGATGAGGCGTACGCAGTGGCCGTCCTTGAGGTCGATGGCAGGAATGAGCAGCATGATGGTTTGCGAGCAATGAAGGCCTGGGATGCAGCGGCCGGTGCGGGGAAGGAAAGAGGGTTCAGGGCTTCCAGCCCAGAAAGTTGCGGAACAGGGCCAGGCCCTGGTCCGCGCTCTTTTCGGGGTGAAACTGGGTGGCGAAAATATTATCGCGTGCGATGGCGCAGGCAAAGCGCCCGCCGTAGTCGGCCTCTGCAGCGCAATGCTGGGGCTGCTGCACCACGGCGTAGAAACTGTGCACGAAGTAGTAGAAGCTGTCTTCGGGAATTCCACGCCACAGCGGGTGGGACTGCCCGGCATTGTGCTTGCGGTGCACGCGGTTCCAGCCCATTTGCGGCACCTTGAAGCGGCTGCCGTCGGCCTGGACGCGGCCCGCCAGATCGAACTTGCGCACATTGCCGGGGATCAGGCCCAGGCCAGGCACATCGCCCTCGTCGCTGTGGTCCAGCAACATCTGCATGCCCACGCAGACGCCGAACAGGGGCTTGTTGGCAGCGGCGTGCAGCACGGCGTCCTGCAGGCCGGATTCGCGCAGTTCGCGCATGCAGTCGGGCATGGCGCCCTGGCCCGGCAGCACGACCCGGTTGGCGGCCAGCACCACCTCGGGATCGGCGGTGACCACGACCTGCCAGCCGGAGTCGGCGGCGGCCGTGCGCACGGCCTGGGAAACCGAGCGCAGATTGCCCATGCCGTAATCGACGACGGCGACGGTGTTGTCAGTCAAACTCATAGCGTGTGGCGCGTGTTCGGTCGGATTTTCGGCTGGATTGCCCGGTCAGATCAAGCTCTGACCGGAGTCAATCGCTTCTCTTTACAGAGCGCCCTTGGTCGAGGGGATGACGCCCGCCATGCGCTCGTCATGCTCCAGCGCAAAGCGCAGGGCGCGTGCGAAGGCCTTGAAGATGGTCTCGCACTGGTGGTGGGCGTTGAAGCCCTTGAGATTGTCGATGTGCATGGTCACGCCCGCGTGGTTGACGAAGCCCTGGAAGAATTCGTAGACCAGTTGGGTGTCGAGCTGGCCGATGCTGCCGGCCGTGAATTTCACGTCCATGTGCAGGCCCGGGCGGCCAGAGAAATCGATGACCACGCGGCTCAGGGCCTCGTCCAGCGGCACATAGGCATGGCCGTAGCGGCGGATGCCCTTCTTGTCGCCCACGGCCTTGGCAAAGGCCTGGCCCAGGGTGATGCCGATGTCCTCCACCGTGTGGTGGCCGTCGATGTGCAGGTCGCCCTCGCAGTCGATATCGAGGTCGATCAGGCCATGGCGCGCGATCTGGTCGAGCATGTGGTCCAGAAAGCCGATGCCCGAGCGCAGGCTGGCCTTGCCCGTGCCGTCCAGGTTGATGGCGACCTTGATCCGGGTCTCGGCGGTATTGCGCTGCACTTCGGCGGTGCGTGCGGGAGCTGCATTGCTCATAGGGATTCCTTCAGGGCCGCCAGCATCTGGGCGTTTTCTTCGTGGGTGCCCACGGTCAGTCGCAGGCAGTTGGCCAGCAGCGGGTGCATGGCAGAGACATTCTTCACCAGCACGCCCCGGGCCTTCATCTCGGCCTGGGCGCGCGCGGCATCGCGCACGCGCAGCAAGACCATGTTGGCCTCGGACGGCCAGATCTTTTCCACACCCGGCAGCGTGGCCAGCGCATCGATCAGCGGCTGGCGCTCGGCGCGGATGGCCACGGCCTGCTGCGCATACAGCGCCTCGTGCTCCAGCGCGAAGATGGCCGTCTCGCAGTTGAGCACGCTGATGTTGTAGGGCGGGCGCACCTTGTCGATCTCGCCGACGATGGCGGCCGGGCCGATCAGGTAGCCCAGGCGCGCGCCAGCCAGGCCGAACTTGCTGAGCGTGCGCATCAGCAGCACATGGGCGTTGCGGGCCGGGTCGGCGCGCATGTTCTCTGCCCAGCTGCGGCGGGCGAAGGGCTGGTAGGCCTCGTCCATGACGACCAGGCCGCCGATGGCGCCGACCGCGTCGATCACGGCCTGCACATCGGCCTCGGCCCAGAGCGTGGCCGTGGGATTGTTGGGATAGGCGATATAGGTGATGGCGGGGCGGTGCTCGGCAATGGCGGCGCGCATGGCGGGCACGTCCAGCTCGAAGTCGGCCGTCAGGTTGACGCCCACAAAGTCCAGGCCCTGCAGCCTGGCGCTCATGGGGTACATGACGAAGCCCGGCATGGGCGCCAGCATGGTGGCGCGGCCCTCGGCGTGGGGCTGGGCACAGGCCAGGGCCAGCAGCGTGATGATCTCGTCCGAGCCGTTGCCCAGCAGCACGGCGCTGCCGGCCGGCGCCTGCGCGTAGCGGGCCAGCATGTCCTTGAGCACTTCCTGGCGCTCGCCAGGGTAGCGGTTGATCTCCAGCCGGCCCAGGCGCTCGCCCAGCGCGGCCTGCAATTCAGGGGGCAGGCGGAAGGGGTTCTCCATCGTGTCCATCTTGAGCAGGCCTTGCGAGGGCTGCACATGGTAGGCATGCATGGAGCGGACATCGGCGCGGATGCGCTCCAGGGCCAGGGCCTGAACCTGCGGAATGGAAGCTGTCATGGCATGCACACTTTCACGAGTCAGTGGGAGAAGAAATCCATCAGCGAAGCCGCTCAGGCCTGCTGCTGCGGCGGCGCCTGGTGCAGCGGGTGCACCATGGCGACGCCGCCAAACTGGGTGCCGTGCGGCAGGTGCAGGGTCAGCATCTGCTCACAGCCGCTGTGCTGGGCGCAGGCCACGGCCAGGCAGTCGCCAAAGGCCAGCTGGTGGCGCGATTGCACGGCCCAGGCGGTCTCCAGCGTGGCGGCATCGGTCTTCCAGGGCGTCCAGGTCTGGTAGCGGCGGATGGCGGCGCGCGCATCGCCCTGCGGCAAAGGCTGGGCGGCCGTGGTGACCTGTTCATAGAACTCGCACAGCGACTGGCTGCCGGTGCGCCCGCTGCGCGTGCGCCACAGCAGGTCCAGCCACTGCAGCACGGCGGCATGCAAGGCACCCTGCCCCGTGTCTTCGGCAGCGACCAGCACGGAGGTATCGACAAAGACGGTGTTCATGCCTGCCCCTCGCGGCGCAGCGCGGCACTGCGCTGGGCGGGCTGCGTGGATGACGGCTGGCCGCCGTCCCAGCCGCGTTCGTCGGTGCGCCAGGCCAGGTAGGCGCGCTCGTAGGCATCCTCTCGGCGCTGCATCTCTGCCATGAAGTCGCCCACCATGCGCGAGACGCTGGTGCCGCGGCGCGCGGCCTCGATGCGGGCCCATTCGAGCACGCTGTCTTCGACGGTGATGGTGAGGTTCTTCACAGGGCGCAAGTCTACACGAAATTCGTGCTCCACTGATTTCGTGTCAATTCTTGACACGCTTGCTCTGGCGTTCAGGCAGCAAAAAGCGCCGCCCCTTTCGGTGACGGCGCCTTCTTCCAGCAGGAAGCGAGCGTCTACTTCAAACGCATTTCGGCCGCACGCGCATGGCCTTGCAGGCCTTCGCCATGCGCAAGCACCGAGGCGATGCGGCCCAGGGTCTGGGCGCCCTGCTCGCTGACCTCGATGAGGCTGGATCGCTTCTGGAAGTCATAGACCCCCAGCGGCGAGGAAAAGCGCGCCGTGCCGCTGGTGGGCAGCACATGGTTGGGGCCGGCGCAGTAGTCGCCCAGGCTCTCGCTGGTGTAGGCCCCCAGGAAGATGGCGCCTGCGTGGCGCAGCAGCGGCTCCCACTGGTGGGGATCGTTGCTGGAGACTTCCAGGTGCTCGGGCGCGATGCGGTTGCTGATGGCGCAGGCCTCCTGCATGTCGCGCGTGAGGATGAGGGCACCCCGGTCGCTCAGGCTCTTGGCGATGATGGCGCGCCGCGGCATCTCGGGCAGCAGGCGGTCGATCTCGCGCTGGACGGCGGCGATGTAGTCGGCATCGGGGCACAGCAGGATGCTTTGCGCCAGCTCGTCATGCTCGGCCTGGCTGAACAGGTCCATGGCCACCCAGTCGGGCGGCGTGCTGCCGTCGGCCAGCACCAGGATTTCGCTGGGGCCGGCAATCATGTCGATGCCCACGGTGCCGAACACCCGCTTCTTGGCGCTGGCCACATAGGCGTTGCCGGGGCCGGTGATCTTGTCCACCTTCGGGATGGTGGCCGTGCCGTAAGCCAGGGCCGCCACGGCCTGGGCACCGCCGATGGTGAAGCCGCGCGTGACGCCCGCCACATAGGCGGCAGCCAGCACCAGGGCGTTCTTCTCGCCGCGTGGCGTGGGCACGACCATGATGATTTCCTGCACGCCAGCCACGTGGGCGGGAATGGCATTCATCAGCACGCTGGACGGATAGGCGGCCTTGCCACCGGGCACATAGATGCCCACGCGATCCAGCGGCGTGACCTTCTGGCCCAGCAGGGTGCCATCGGCGTCGCGGTAGCTCCAGCTCTCGCCGCTGGCGCGCTTTTGTGCCTCGTGGTAGGTGCGCACACGCTGGGCGGCTGCCGTCAGCGCATCGCGCTGCTCGTCGCCCAGGCTGTCGAAGGCGGCTTTGAGCTCGGCCTGCGTCAGCTCCAGCGCTGCCATGCCGTCCACCTGCAATCCGTCAAAACGCGCCGTGTACTCCAGCACGGCCGCATCGCCACGCTTTTGCACATCGGCCAGGATGTCGGCCACGCGCTGCTCAATGGCCGCGTCCGTGTCTGCCGACCAATGCAGGCGCTGCGCAAAATCGTGTTCGAAGTTGGCGTCCGCAGTCGACAGGCGGGCAGGGGCAGCTACATATTCCATTGTGGTTTCCTTGGGGTCTAGCAGGCCGTCTCGCAGCCGTGCTTCAGTATCAAGAACAGGCGCGCGCCGTAGTAGCCGTCGCGCAGGGGCCAGTCCTGGTCGCGCAGCAGGGCCTCAGCGCTGGGCCACTTCTGATTGTCCTTGAGCGCTTCAATGGTGAAATCACCATTGTTCTGCCCGACAAAGAAGCGAAACCAGTGCAGGTCCTCGTCCTTGTCCAGCGCCTCGGCCTCGATCAAGGCGCGCAGGCGCTCAGTGATGCCTTCGGGCAGCGGGGCATCGTTGCGAAGATGCCAGGGGCCCGGATAGGCCTGCCATTGTCGGCCATGGGCCTGCCAGGCCTCGGCTGGCACGGCATCCTCATCGCGCGCCGTCCACAGGGCGGAGAGCATCACATGCAGGTCGCTGACAGCGAAGTGGCCGAATGCGTCGTGCATTCCCTGCAGGCCTTCACCCAGGCCCGTGAAATTCTCGATGATCTCGTGCCCGTCCGGCAGGCGGACCACCACGGCCAGGGAACCGACCAGGGGATGACCGAGGTAGGCACCGCGCCAATCAGCCAGCACGCCCGGTGCCTGGCCGCCAGGCAGCAGCCAGCCGTTGTATTCCTCGCAGGGCAGGCCATGCGCGGCGAAACACAGCGCAAGCGCCTCCTTCGCCGGATCGCCGGGCTCAGCCCCTGGGGCCATTTACCGCCTCGGCGAAGGCATCGATGATGTGGCGCAGCGGCTCGCGCTTGAGCTTGAGCGCCGCCTGGTTGACCACCAGGCGCGAGCTGATCTCCATGATGGGCTCGACCTCGACCAGGTCATTGGCCTTGAGCGTGTTGCCGGTGGACACCAGGTCGACGATGGCGTCGGCCATGCCGGTCAGCGGGGCCAGCTCCATGGAGCCGTAGAGCTTGACCATGTCCACGTGCACGCCCTTGGTGGCAAAGAAGTTGCGCGCGATCTCGGGGTACTTGGTGGCGATGCGCAGGCGGGCGCCCTGCTTGACGGCCAGCGCATAGTCGAAGCCGTTGCGCACGGCCACGCTGACGCGGCAGCGCGCGATCTTCAGGTCCAGGGGCTGGTACAGGCCCTGGGCGCCATGCTCGATCAGCGAGTCCAGGCCGGCCACACCGAGATCGGCGCCGCCGTACTGCACATACACCGGCACGTCGGAGGCGCGCACCAGCACCACGCGCACGTCGCTCTTGTTGGTCTCGAAGATCAGCTTGCGCGACTTTTCAATGTCTTCGCTGACCGAGATGCCGGCAGCGGCCAGCAGCGGCACGGTTTCGTCGTAGATACGGCCCTTGGACAGGGCAATCGTGATGGTCATTGGGAAACTCTTTCGATGTCGGCACCCAGGCCGCGCAGCTTGTCTTCCATGCGATCGTAGCCGCGGTCCAGATGATAGATGCGATCGACCAGGGTCTCGCCCTTGGCCACGAGGCCGGCGATGACCAGGCTGGCCGAAGCGCGCAGGTCGGTAGCCATGACGGCCGCGCCCGACAGCGACTGGCTGCCGGTGATGGTGGCAACGCGCCCGTCGGTGGTGATCTGCGCGCCCAGGCGCAGCATTTCATCCACGTGCATGAAGCGGTTCTCGAAGATGGTCTCGGTGACCATGCTGCAGCCTTCGGCCACCAGGTTCAGCGCCATGAACTGCGCCTGCATGTCGGTGGGAAAGCCCGGGTATTCGGTGGTGCGAAAACTCTGGGCCTTGAGCTTGCCGGCCGCGCGCACGCGGATGCCACCGTCCTCGGCGGACACCTCGGCGCCCGCATCCTTGAGCTTGTCGATGACGGCGCCCAGATGGTCGGCGCGGCCATTGCGCAGCAGCGCATTGCCGCCCGTGGCGGCCACGGCGCACAGAAAGGTGCCGGCCTCGATGCGGTCGGCCACCACCTGGTGCTCGCAGCCGCTCAGGCGCTCCACGCCCTGGATGACGATGCGGCCGGTGCCATGGCCTTCGATTCTCGCGCCCATCTTGATGAGCATTTCGGCCAGGTCGCCGATCTCGGGCTCCATGGCGGCGTTTTCCAGCACGGTCTCGCCTTCGGCCAGCACGGCGGCCATCAGGAAGTTCTCGGTGCCCGTGACGGTCACCATGTCGGTGGTGATGCGGGCGCCCTGCAGGCGCTTGAGATGCCCGGGCAGGCACGCGTTCATGTAGCCGTTCTCGACCACGATCTCGGCGCCCATGGCCTGCAGGCCCTTGATGTGCTGGTCCACGGGGCGCGAGCCGATGGCGCAGCCGCCGGGCAGCGACACGCGGGCCTGGCCGAATCGGGCCAGCAGCGGGCCCAGGGCCAGGACCGAGGCGCGCATGGTCTTGACCAGTTCGTAGGGTGCCTCGGGGTTGGACAGAGAACCGGCGTTGATGCGCACGGTGCCGCCGTCATCGTGCTCGGCGCTGACACCCATGTTGCGGATGAGCTTGAGCATGGTGGCCACGTCCTGCAGGCGCGGCACGTTGCGCAGGGTGACGGGCTCGGACGACAGCAGCGCGGCGCACAGCTCGGGCAAGGCGGCATTCTTGGCGCCGGAGACCGTCACCTCGCCATGCAGCGCTCGGCCACCGCGAATCAGGAGTTTGTCCATGGCTGACAGCCTTGAATCTGGAAATCGGGGAAAAGAAGATGCCGCACGGGCCGTGGCGACCGGTGCAGCAGGAGTCTGAAGTGCCTGACCGCCGGCTCAGGCCTGGCCGGCCTGGGCAGCCCACTCGGCGGGCGTATAGGTCTTCATGGACAGGGCATGGACCTCGTCGGTGTGCATGCGCTGGCCCAGCGTGGCGTAGACCAGGCGCTGGCGCTGCAGCAGTCGCTGGCCCTCGAATTGGGCCGAGACGATGGTGGCAAACCAGTGCCGTCCATCACCTTCCAGCGCAATATGTTCGCAAGGCAGGCCGGTGGCGATCAGTTCCTTGAGTTGGTCTGCAGTCATGGGGGAAGCTTTCCTGCCATGCATCGTGGCATGGCCTTGGTTGGCGGCGGCGCCGGGCGCCGGCCGCCTGTTCATGGGTGGATTCAACAATGCGGGCACAGCGCCCGCCGCAGCCTGTGGAAAAACCTCAGCCGCGGATCTTGTAGCCGATGCGCAGCAGGTGCACGGCCAGGGCGCTCACCGCCAGCCAGGCCGAGCCGACGATGGCCAGGCTGACCCAGGGCGACACGTCGCTCTGGCCGAAGAAGCCGTAGCGGAAGCCGTCGATCATGTAGAAAAACGGGTTCAGATGGCTGACTTTTTGCCAAAAAGGTGGCAGCGACTGGATGGAATAGAACACGCCCGACAGGAACGTCATGGGCATGATCAGGAAGTTCTGGAAGGCCGCCATCTGGTCGAACTTGTCCGCCCACAGGCCGGCAATCACGCCCAGCGTGCCCAGCAGCGCCGCGCCCAGCAGGCCGAAGACCAGAATCCACAGCGGCGCCGTGAATTCGGGAATGGCGAAGTACAGCGTGACGATGAAAACGCCCACGCCCACCAGCAGCCCGCGCAGCACCGAAGCGCCCACGTAGGCGCCAAACCACGCCCAGTGCGACAGCGGCGTGAGCAGCACGAAGACCATGGAGCCCATGATCTTGCTCTGCACCAGGCTCGATGAGCTGTTGGCGAAGGCGTTCTGCAGCACGCTCATCATCACCAGGCCGGGGATCAGGAAGGCCGTGTAGCTGATGCGGTCGTAGACCAGCACCCGGCCTTCGAGCACATGGCCGAAGATCAGCAGATAGAGCACGGCCGTGAGCACGGGTGCGGCCACGGTCTGGAAGCTGACCTTCCAGAAACGCAGCACTTCCTTCTTGAGCAGGGTCTGCCAGCCGTTCATGCCGAGGCTCCCTGCGAGGTCTGGCCTTGCTCGTTCATCACGTGGATGAAGACATCCTCCAGATCGGCACGGCGGATTTCCACGTCCTCGGGGACGACGGAGCCCTCGCGCAGCGCGGCGAGCAGGCGCTCGACGTCGCTGGCGTCGTTGGCGGGTATCTGCACGATGCGGCCAGTCACCCGTGCCCGCGCGGCCAGGGCCGGCGGCAAGGCGGTATCGGTCTTGAACTGCAGCACGTTGGAGGAGGCGGACTTGAGCAGATCCGACATGGTCGAGAGCTTGACGATGTTGCCCTGCTTGAGCATGGCCACGCGGCTGCACAGCGCCTCGGCCTCTTCCAGGTAATGGGTGGTGAGCAGCACGGTATGGCCTTCGCGGTTCAGGCGCGCGATGAAATGCCACAGCGTCTGGCGCAGCTCCACGTCCACGCCGGCCGTGGGCTCGTCCAGCACGATGATGGGCGGCTTGTGCACCAGGGCCTGGGCCACCAGCACGCGGCGCTTCATGCCGCCGGACAGCTGGCGCATGTTGGAGTTGGCCTTGTCGGTCAGCCCCAGGCTGTGCAGCAGCTCGTCGATCCAGTCGTCATTGTTCCTGACGCCGAAATAGCCGGACTGAAAGCGCAGCGCCTCGCGCACGTTGAAGAAGGGATCGAAGACCAGCTCCTGCGGCACGATGCCCAGCTTGCGCCGGGCAGCCGAGTAGTCGGCATGCACGTCGCTGCCCTGGACCAGCACGCGGCCGCTGGTGGCGCGCGACAGGCCGGCCAGGATGCTGATCATCGTGGTCTTGCCAGCGCCATTGGGACCGAGCAGGCCGAAGAACTCGCCCTCCTCGATGTCCAGACTCACGTGGTTGAGCGCCTGGAAGGCCCCCTTGGGGGTCTGGTAGGTCTTGGAGATGGATTGGAATGAGACGGCAGACATGCGAGGCGCGATTCTAGGCCCTTGCAGCCAAACCTGCCTTGCAGGGCTCTTTGCAGCGGCGCGCTGCGCCGGCTCAGGAGGGGGAGGATGCGTCTGTCAGCAGCCCGTCGACGCCGTACAGCGCCGCCATGGACTGCAGGCCCTGCGGCAGGCCCACGACCACCAATTGCTTGTCAGCCGCCTTCGCGGTGCGGCGGCAGGCCAGCAGCACGGCCAGGGCGGCCGAGTCGAAGACCTCGACGCCGCTGGCATCGACGCGCACCTGGGCGCCATCGAAGGCCTGCACCTGGGGCCGCAGCTGCACAAGGCAGCTGCGCGCCTGGCGGTAGGTCAGTTCACGGGGGAGCTGCAACATGGCGCGTGCGTCAGCGGCTGTCAGCCCTTGGAGGGCGGCGTGGCCGGCATCTTGCTACGCGTGGCCAGGGTCTCGATCAGGCCGTCGATGCCGCGGGCATTGATTTCCTGGCTGAACTGGTTGCGGTAGGTTTCCACCAGCCACACGCCCAGCACATTCAGGTTGTAGATCTTCCAGCCGTCGCCGGACTTCTCGAGCCGGTAGTCCAACTGCACGGGCTCGCCGCGGCCCAGCACTTCGGTGCGTACCAGCACATCGATGTCGCCGGGCGCAGCACGCACCGGCTTGACATTGATGGTCTGGTTGCTGACCTGGGTCAGCGCGCCCGAATAGGTGCGGATCAGCAGGGCCTTGAACTCGGTCTCCAGCTTCTCGCGCTGTGCAGGCGTGGCCTGGCGCCAGGCCGGGCCCACCGAAGCCGAGGTCATGCGGCGGAAATTCACATAGGGCATGACCTTGTCATTGACCAGCGCATTGACCTTGGAGACATCGCCCTCGCGCAGCGAGGGGTCCTTCTTGATGGTTTCCAGCACGTCGGTGGAGACACGCTTGATCAGCGCATCAGGGGTTTCGTCGGCCGCGTGGACGGGCAGCGCAGCGCCCCAGGTTCCCATGGCCAGCACGGCTGCCGCGGCAGCGCTCCAGGCACGTCGATTGATCATCACTCTTCCTTTCCCAGCAGGGCCTCAATGCCCCGGACCGGGTTGATATTGCACATTTTTCCGGCCGCGCCGTGTCAGGCGCTGACCGTTTTTCATCTCGGGATGTTACGAACTGCTTACTTTGCGCCGTCTTCGGGCGGCAGTTTGCCGGCATCTTCGTCGTAGTCCTCGATGCGGCCGTCATCACCGGACTTGCCACGCCGCAGGTTCAGGTAGACGTCACGCGTCAGGCTGTAGCGGTCAAGGGCGACGGAGTCCAGCGTGTCGGAGGCATTGAGCAGGCGTGCACGCGTATCCACCAGTCGCAGCACATACAGGCTGTTGCGCACGGGGATGTCGTTGATCGCCGTCAGGGGGTTGCCCCAGGCATCCACAGGCAGAGCCGCCGTGTCACGCACCGTGGACGGGCCGAGCAGCGGCAGCACCAGGTACGGCCCCGTGGGCACGCCCCAGCGGCCCAGCGTCTGGCCGAAGTCCTGCTTTTGGCGCTCGATGCCGGCCTCGCTGGCGATGTCGAGCAGTCCGCCCAGACCGAAGACCGTGTTCACCGAGAAGCGCACCATGGAGTTGTAGGCGCCCTCGGCCTGGCCCTGCAGCGCGTTGTTCACGAACGACCAGGCATCGCTCAGGTTGGAGAAGAAGTTGCTCACCCCATCGCGCGCCAGGCGCGGCGTGACATCGCGGTAGGCCGTGGCCACCGGCTTCAGGACGGCGCGGTCCAGCCCGTCATTGAACGAGTACATGCTGCGGTTGAACGGCTCGAACGGATCCTGGGGGTTGCGTGCCTCGCCCGGGGCGGTGGCGCAGCCGGCGAGCAGCGAAGCGGCGGCCAGCGTGCCGAGCATGGCGGCGCGCTGCCAGGAGGCTGCCTGGGCGGCAGGGCGACCCGCGGTCGCCTGTTCATGGTGGTTGGTTGTCATTCTTTGCCTCCTGCACCGGAGCTGCCACCCTGCTCGGCCTTGCCGTAGAGGAACTGTCCGATCAGATTTTCCAGCACAACGGCCGACTGGGTTGCGACGACGCGGTCGCCATCCTTGAGATTGTGGTCATCTGCACCGGCTTCGATGCCGATGTACTGGTCGCCGAGCAGGCCGCTGGTCAGGATCTTCAGGGAGCTGTCCTTGGGAAAGGCGTAGCGGTTTTCCAGGGCCATGGTCACGCTGGCCTGAAAGACCTTGTCGTCGAAGGTGATGGATTCCACGCGACCGACGACAACGCCCGCACTGCGCACGGCTGCCTTGGGCTTGAGTCCGCCGATGTTGTCGAAGCGCGCGGTCAGCGTATAGGTCTTCTGGAAGTTCAGGCTCAGCAGGTTGGCCGACTGCAGCGCCAGGAACACCAGCGCCGCAGCGCCGATCAGCACGAACAGTCCGACCCAGACATCACTCTTGGATTGCTGCATGGTTTGTTTTTCCTTGATTTGCGAGAGGTGGCACCGGTGCCGGGTCAAAGGCTGAACATCGTGGCCGTGAGCAGGAAGTCCAGCCCCAGCACGGCCAGCGAGGCCATCACCACCGTGCGCGTGGTCGCGCGGGACACGCCTTCGGGCGTGGGCTTGGCTGCATAGCCCTGCAGCAGCGCGATGAAGGTCACCGCCACGCCGAACACCAGGCTCTTGAGAACACCGTTGCCCAGGTCATACCACCAGTCCACGCCGTTTTGCATCTGGCCCCAGAAGGCGCCGCCATCGACGCCGATCATGACCACGCCCACCAGCCAGCCGCCGATCACGCCGACGGCACTGAAAACGGCCGCCAGCAGCGGCATGGCGACCAGGCCCGCCACGAAGCGCGGCGCCAGGATGCGGCGCACCGGGTCCACGGCCATCATCTCCATGGCCGACAACTGCTCGCCGGCCTTCATCAGGCCGATCTCGGCCGTCAGCGCCGTGCCGGCACGGCCGGCAAACAGCAGCGCCGTGACGACGGGGCCGAGTTCGCGCACCAGCGACAGCGCCACCAGAAGGCCCAGCGCCTCGGCCGAGCCATAGCGCTGCAGCGTGTAGTAGCCCTGCAGGCCCAGCACGAAACCGACGAACAGGCCGGACACGCCAATGATGGCCAGCGAATAGTTGCCCAGGAAATGGATCTGGTCGCCGATCAGCCGCGGGCGGCCCAGCGCAGGCCCCATGAGGGCGAGCAGGCGGCCGAACAGGCGCGTACCCATGCCCAGCTGCGTCAGCTGTTGGCGTACCGCCGCGCCAATGCGTGCGGGATGCAGCCGGTTCATGCGTGCCTCCTGCCGTTGCTCTTGCCGGAGCTTGCGGGGTTGCCGAAATCTTCCTCGGCGCTCACGCCGGGGTAGTGGAAAGGCACGGGACCGGTGGCCCGTGCGTGGATGAACTGCTGCACCAGCGGGTCGGGATTGGCCCGCACCTCATCTGGCGAGCCCTGGGCGGCGACGCCGCCGTTGCCCAGGATGACCACATGGTCGGCCACGTGGAAGGTTTCCTCCACGTCATGGGACACCAGGATGGAAGTCAGGCCCATGGCGTCGTTGAGTTCGCGGATCAGCTGGGCGGCCGTGCCCAGGGAGATGGGGTCCAGCCCGGCGAAGGGCTCGTCGTACATGATCAGTTCGGGGTCCAGCGCAATGGCCCGCGCCAGCGCCACGCGGCGGGCCATGCCGCCAGAGATCTCGCTGGGCATGAGGTCGCGCGCACCGCGCAGGCCCACGGCATGCAGCTTCATGAGCACGATGTCGCGGACCAGTTCGTCGGGGAGATCGGTGTGCTCGCGCAGCGGGAAGGCCACGTTGTCGAACACGCTCATGTCGGTGAACAGCGCGCCGAACTGGAACAGCATGCCCATGCGCCGGCGCGCGGCGTACAGGCCTGCGGCGTCCATGGTGGTGACGTCCTTGCCATCGAACAATACCTGCCCCTGCTGGGCATGCTGCTGGCCGCCGATCAGGCGAAGCACCGTGGTCTTGCCGCCGCCCGATGCCCCCATCAGGGCCGTGACCTTGCCGCGCGGCACCTGCAGCGACAGGTCGCGCAGGATCACACGTTCGCCATAGCCGAAGGTGACGTTGCGCAACTCCACGAAAGAGGCGGTTGGGATCATGCTGTGGTGCGGTCGATAAATGTTCGCAGGCAAGCCCGCTATTGTGCAGACAGGTGCCGATGCCTGCTCATCACCCCCTGAGATAAACATACATCCGTGTATGTTTCTCAAAAAGTCATGG
The DNA here is from genome assembly GCF_014852125.1 of Delftia sp. DLF01. Lineage (NCBI taxonomy): Bacteria > Pseudomonadati > Pseudomonadota > Betaproteobacteria > Burkholderiales > Comamonadaceae > Delftia > Delftia sp. DLF01. Next base: position 596,409 of record NZ_JACVAZ010000004.1, on the reverse strand, counting down.
CAGAAAACGCCATAAAAAAAAGAGCATGCTTCGCTTGCTACACAAGCGTTGCACGCTCTCTGGACCTGGGGAAAGTACGGACTGGACAGATGTTTTTTTACAACATGTTCTGCAGAAATGCCTGGGTCCGGGCGTGCTGCGGCGCTGCAAAAAAGGCTTCCGCCGGGCCTTGCTCGACGATCTCGCCCTTGTCCATGAAGATCACGCGATTGGCCACCTCGCGGGCAAAGCCCATCTCGTGGGTCACGACCAGCATGGTCATGTGCTCCTGGGCCAGCTCGCGCATGGTGCGCAGCACTTCGCCGGTCAGCTCCGGGTCCAACGCGGAGGTGGGCTCGTCGAACAGCAGGATGTCCGGCTCCATGGCCAGTGCCCGGGCGATGGCCACGCGCTGCTTTTGCCCGCCCGACAGGCGGTTGGGATAGGCATCGCGCTTTTCCAGCAGGCCCACCTTGTGGAGCAGCGCCTCGGCCTTGGGCACGATCTGCTCGCGCTTGAGGCCCTTGACGACGATCGGCGCCTCGATGATGTTCTCCAGCACCGTGAGGTGCGGGAACAGGTTGAAGGACTGGAACACCATGCCCATCTTGCGGCCGATCTGGCGGATCTGCGCCTCGGGCACGTAGTGGGCGCGGCCGTCCGCGCCGCTGTCCACCAGCACTTCGCCTTCAACGGCGACACGGCCGCTGTCAATGGTCTCCAGGTGGTTGAGGCAGCGCAAAAAGGTGCTCTTGCCCGATCCCGAGGGACCGATGATGGCCACCACCTCGCCACGCGCCAGCTCCAGCGAAACGCCGCGCAGCACCGGCACGCCGCCAAAGCCCTTGCAGATGTTCTGCGCCGAGATCATGGTCTCAGGCGCGCTATCACGCGTCGTATTTGGCATGGCGTTTTTCTAGGTATTGAAAGATCCAGGTCAACACGAGAGTCATGACCAGATAGAAGCCTGCGGCCACCACGAAGGGCGTGATGGTGAAATCGCGCTGCACGATGCCGCGCGCGGCGCGCAGCAGGTCGTTCAGGGCCAGCACGTAGATGAGCGAGGTGTCCTTGACCAGGGTGATGGTCTCGTTGCTCACAGGCGGGATGATGCGCGCCCACATCTGCGGCAGGATGATGCGGCGCATGGTCTGGCCGTAGCTCATGCCCAGCACCTTGGCACCCTCGTACTGGCCGCGGTCCACGGACTGGATGCCCGCGCGGAAGATTTCGGCGAAGTAGGCGGCGTAGTTCAGCGCGAAGGCGACGACGGCGGCAGGGAAATCGGGCAGGCGCACGCCGATCACGGGCACGAAGGGCAGCGCGAAGTAGATGAACAGCATCTGCAGCATCAGCGGCGTGCCGCGCATCAGCCAGATGTAGCCGCCTACCAGCCGGCTCAGCGCGGGAAAGCGGGAGATGCGCATCAGCGCCAGCGACAGTCCCAGGGGAATGGACAGCGCCAGGGTGATGACGAAGAGCTTGAGGGTGACCAGGGCGCCGGCGGACAGCGGCCCCATGAGCGAGATTACATATTCCATCGAATGGCCTCAGTGCGGTGCGCGGCCCCGCCGGCATCGGCAGGATCCGGGCAGCCACGGGCGCGTGCGTCCCAGAACGCAAAAGACCGGCAATGCCAGGCTGGCCTTGCCGGTCGCATGGTGTGCCGGATTTACTTGATGATGTCCTTGCCGAACCACTTGGAGGCGATTTCGGCGGCCTTGCCGTCCTTCTTCATCTCGGCCAGCGCGGCTTCGAGCTTGCCCAGAACTTCGGTGTCTTCCTTGCGCAGGCCCACGCCGTAGTCCTCGGTGCCGAAGTTGTCCTCGAGCACCAGGTACTCGCCAGCCTTCTTGGCCACGTGGAAGCGCCCCACGACCTCGTCGACCACGACGGCGTCCAGGCGGCCGGCCGACAGGTCCATCAGCGCGGTGATGTTGTCGCCGAAGGTCTTCAGGTCCTTGAAGCTGGCGGCCACGGCGGCGTCCTTCTTGATGGCGTCCACGGCCGAGCTGCCATCCTGCGCGCCCACGACCTTGCCTGCCAGGCCGGCCTTGTCCTTGATGTCGGAGTTGGCGCGCACGATGATGATCTGGTGGTTCTCCATGTAGGGCGCGGTGAAGGCGATGTTCTTCTTGCGCTCTTCGGTGATGGTCAGGCCGTTCCACAGCGCGTCGACGCGCTTGCCGACCAGCTCGGCCTCCTTGGCGCTCCAGTCGATGGGCTTGAAGTCCACTTCCACGTTCATGCGCTTGGCGGCTTCACGCGCCATGTCGATGTCGAAGCCGACGATCTCGTTCTTGTCGTCACGAAAGCCCATGGGCGGGAAGTTGTCGTCCAGGCCGATCACCAACTTGGTCATGGCTGCCGGCACGGGGGCGGCAACCGGCGCGGCGGCGGTCGATGCGGACTCGTTCTTGCCGCAGGCTGCCAGCAGTGCAGACAGGGCCACCATGGCCAAGAGGGTGCGTTTTTTCATGGCTTAAAGCTTTGGAGTGGAAAAAGCGAAAGGCGGCGGCCGCTGCACGCAAGGTGCGCAATCGTTGTAATGAATGGTTCCTTGGCGGAACCTTTGTCTCGGTTGGGTGCCGGCGCCGAATCCCGTATTGTCGCGCAGACCGGCGCCCCCCGCCAACACGCTGGATCAAGACCGTGCAAATCGGCAAATGGCGAGAGATGCCTGCCGGTCACTGCAGCATGAAGGTCTTGTATTCGAGCCGGTTGAGCTCGCGCGAGAGCAGGTACAGCCCCACGCACAGCGTCACCAGCATGGCCAGGCAAAAGCCGTAGCCATAGAACGCGGCGCCCAGCGCCAGCGAGATGCCCGTGAAGGCGATGTTCAGCGCCACCAGCAGCAGGCAGAGCATGAACACGATGCGCCGCTCGTCCAGGTAGAAGAACACGTTGAGCACGGCCATCACACCCACCTGCAAGCCGGCGCCCACCACCTGCACGTGCAGCAGCGGCAGGTACAGCTGGGAGATGCCCAGCAACTGCAGGATGGCCGGCCCGGCCACCAGGGTGACGAGGACGGCCAGCGTCTGCACCTTGGCGATCTCGCCCAGGCCCGCCTGGATGGCGTAGACCATCTCGTTGCGCATGGACTCGATGTATTCCAGCGATCCGCCGCCGCGCACGGCGTCGAAGAACTTGTCGTAGTACTCGACGAAGTCGGTCTCGATGCGCACCAGGAAGACCGCCATGCCCGGAATGATGGACAGGTACGACAGGAACACCGGCAGGTCGTAGATCAGCGAGGCCCTGAGCCCGCCGATGATCTGCTGCGAGGTCGGCGGGTAGTACCAGAACATGAACTTGTCGATCCAGATGCCCAGGTTGTAGAGCACGCCGATGCCGATCAGCGCCGGAAAGATCAGCGAGCGCTGCGTGAAGTCAAAGGCGATCCAGCGCTGCTGCAGCGGAAAGCTGCGCAGCACGATCATCCACATGCCGGCCAGCAGCAGCACGTGGCCGATCACGAAGCTGGCCAGCAACCCTTCCAGCCCCCAGTAGCGCAGCGGCAGCGCCAGCAGCACGATGAGCAGGTAGGTGGCGCCGAACAGCCCGGCAATGGCCCGGTAGTGCTTGAGGCCCGACAGCAGCACGGTCATGACCCAGACCACGCACATCAGCGTGAAGCCGGCCAGCATCAGCACGCGGTACAGCAGGCCCTGGCCCGGCAGCACCACGAACAGCGCCAGCGTGCCCAGCGCGCTGGCCGTGGCCACGACCACCAGCAGCAGGCCATGCAGGTTGGGCAGGATGCTCTCGTCCTTCTTGAGGAACAGCTGGTCCGACACAAAGCGCGTAAAGGCCAGCTGCGCCGCCCCGGTCAGGATCAGGCTGCTGGCCACCAGATAGGTCACCGAGGTCTGGAACTGCGTGACCAGCAGCGGCGGCGCCACCACGCTGACGCTGAACACCCCCACCAGCAGGATGCCGATAATGGAGAACACCCACGGCCCCGAGCCGATGACGCCCGCATAGGCGTAGGCCTGGAGCACGCTGGTCAGCGTGTTCTTGCGCAGCAGGTGGCGCAGTTCGAATCCAATGCCGGCCATCAGTGTTTTTCCTCGGACTGTTGCAGCGCCCTGTCGTAGACCTGCCTGTAGCGCTCGAACAGCAGCCGGTCGGAGTAGTAGCGCTCCACGCGCGCAATCCCGGCCGCGCTGGCGGCCTGCCACTGCGCGGGCGAGCTCAGCAGCTCCAGGCAGGCGTCGGCCAGCGCCTCGGGGTTGGCAATGCCGACCACGCGCCCGCACGAGCCCAGGGCCTGGTCTTGCGGCTCCAGCCCGTCGATGAGCTGGCGGCAGGAACCCACGTCGGTGCTGACCACGGGCACGCCTGCGGCCTGGGCTTCGAGAATCACCAGGGGCAACGCTTCGCTGATGGAAGACAGCACGACCACGCCCACCTTGGGCAGCAGCTCCTCCACCTTCTGCATGCCCAGAAAGCGGATGTTGGCCTGCAGGCCCAGGCTGTCCACGAGGTTCTGGCATTCCTCGGCATAGGCCGGGTCCTCGGCCGTGGGGCCGGCCACCCAGGCCTGGGCCTGGGGCATCCGGTTGACCACGCGGCGCATGGCGCGGATGAAGGTCTTGATGTCCTTGATGGGCACCACGCGGCCGATCAGGCACAGCACGGGCGGCACCTCGGCCGGCCGCTGGGTGCGCAGCGGCGCAAAGCGTTCTATGCGGATGCCGTTGGGGATGCTGACCGTGCGCTCGGCGGCCGCGCCATCGGCCACCTGGCGCAGGCGGTTGTTCTCGTACAGCGCAATGATGGGATCGGCCGCACCATAGCAAAAGCGCCCCATCCAGTCGAAAAACCGTATCCACATCTGCCGGAAGAACGACACTTCCATGGGGTCGCGCTGAAAGATGTTGCGGTTGTCGCGGATCCAGGAGCTTTGCAGCAGGTCGATCTGGCGCTCTTTCGTGTAGATGCCATGCTCGGACAGCACCAGCGGCAGGCCGCGCGCATGGTGCAGCAGTCCGCCCAGAAATCCCGCATAGCCGGTCGAGACGGTATGCAGCACGCGCACCGGGATCAGCCCGTGGGCGATGCGCGCCATCAGCCACAGCGGCTGCAGCATGATGCGCACGGTCCAGAAGAAGTCCACGAACGACGGGTCGGTGCAGTGGCGCCGGTAGCTGTCGCGGATCAGGTCCCAGGCGAATTCGCTGTGCAGGAAATCCTCCAGCGGCAGGCTGCCGCCGGGCTGCAGCTCCAGCGCAATGGAACGCATGGCCGCCAGCACCTTGGCCCGGCTTTCGGCACTGCCGTCGTGCGCCTCCAGCGCGCCCAGGAATTCCCGGGCCTTGGCCAGGGCTTCGGGATGGCCGCGCGAAGGGGCGGGCTGGATATTGGAGTGCAGCGCGTCAAACAGGTAGTGCTGCTCGAAGTGCACCACGTTGGGAGGCAGTGCGTAGCGGAAATCGCCATAGTCCTCGCGCCGGCTGCCCAGGAAGACGATGGCAAAGCGGTGCTCGGGATAGGCCTGCAGGATCTGGTTGACCCAGCTGGACACACCACCGCTGACATAGGGGAAAGTGCCTTCCAGCAGCAGCGCGATGTCCGCATCGGCCGCCGTGGGGAACTGGCTCGCACGGCTCATGAGGCACTCCAGTAGCGGATGCTGGGCTTCAGGCGCGGCAGGGCTTGCTCGATGTCCAGCGAACGCATCAGGGCCTGCGCCTTGGCGAATTCGCGCCGATCGAACAGCAGCTCGGCCTGGTATGGCACGACGCGTGCCGGCTCCATGCCCAGCGCCAGCGAGCGCTCATAGCAGGCCAGCGACTCCACCGCCCTGCCCTGCATGTGCAGCAGCCGGCCACGGCGCAGCAGCAGCAAGGCGTTGTCGGGCCGCTGAGCGAGCACCAGATCGCAGTAGTGCAGGGATTGCTTGATGGCGTGGTCGCGCACATCGCCCTGCGCCACGCCCTGGTAGACCAGCTCCGCGTACAGGTCGGTCAGCGCCCGCGCCGCCTGCAGGCCGCGCGGCCCGTAGGGCGCATCGCCCTCGGACTGGCGGGCATGCTCGAACAGCTGCAGCTCCTGGTGGATGGTCTTGCTGATCTCGCGCTCCTTGGCGTCCAGCATGCTGTAGGCCAGCAGGCGCAGGTCTTCGCTGGAATCGCCCAGCGCCGTGCGCAGCATGGGCGAGGCAATGCGCCCCGGCACGCTGCCCAGCGCCACCATCGCCCGCATGCGCGAGGCGACCGGCACATTGGGATTGGCCAGGAAGGACTGCAGGCCCGCCTGGCGGCGGCTGGTGCTGGCCTGCTGGTGCGGGTCGAAATCAGGCAGCGGCATCACCGGGAAACGCGGGCCGCCACGCGGGCCGCGCTGGGTGTGCAGCGCAATGGTGGCGACCACGGCGCCCAAAATGCCGGCCACCGGCACGGCATAGGCAAACAGCCCCATCAGCGCCACCAGGGCCAGGCGCTGGCGCACCGACTTGGCCGAGGTGGCCAGGAAGGGCGCTAGGCACAGCGCCAGCAGGCCGCTGGCCAGCCCGTGGGCCATGAGATAGCCCAGCAGGGCCGCGTCCGACTGGCTGCGCAGCAGCCACAGGCTGCTCCAGGAGGCGATTTCCGCGGCCAGCGCGCCCAGGGCCAGCTTGAGGTTAAGCATGGCCCTGCCCCATCTGATGGAGCCGTTCCAGCACGCTGCTGGCCGAGCAGCGGTCCAGCAAGATGGTGCGCGGGAAGATGCCCGCATCGGCCAGCGAAGCCACGCCGCGCTGGGCCAGCCAGCCCTCGATGCGGTTCAGGTAGCCCTCGGCCGTGGCGTTGGTGCCCAGTGGCATGAAGATGGCCAGCAGCTGCCGGCCATCGCTTTCCTGCAGCCAGGAGCGGTCCAGCATGCGCTCCAGCCGCATGATCTGCTGGGCCATCTGGGCCTGCACAGCCGAGGGCGACAGCTCCAGCGCCACCACCACGCTGCTCAGGCGCGCGCTGCGGTTCACATGCTCCATGCGCTGCAGCTCGAACGCGAAATGCGGCGGGCAATCGGGATAGGCCTTCAGCAGCGGCGCAGCCAGGCTGTTGGCGGCCACGCTGTCCGTGTAGTAGCCCAGCAGCAGGTTGATGGTCTGCAGCGCCTCTTCCTGCAATGCGAAGAAAGGCATTTCCTCGACCAGCAGCAGGCCGTAGATCTCGCCTTCCAGGTCCAGCATGGGCGCCACGACGATGTACTGCGTCTGCTGGCCCTCCGCCATGCTTTGCGAGACATGGCACAGCACATGGCTGTCCAGCGCCTGGCGCACCAGCGGATCGTGGACATGGATGGGCCGCTCGCCCCCCAGCTGGGCAATGGGCGTGGGGTCCAGCACCTCATTGCGCACGGGCACCAGGCTGGCCACGCTGATCTGGCTGAAGCGCGACAGCAGGTTGAGCAGGCTTTGCGCATCGCCCTCGGCGCCACTGAGGCCGCTGAGCACGTTGATGGCATCGCGCATGGACACGGGGCGGCCTATGAGTTCCTGCTCCAGCCGGTCATGCGACAGGCGCAGCAGGTAATGCTGGCGGATCAGCTGCTCGGTGCGCTGGTCCATGTAGTTCTGCGCCGTGCGCGCGCGGCGTATGCGTGCGCGCCAGAGGCTGGAGATCTCGCCCACGACCATGACCAGGATCAGGCCGCCCAGAAAGTACTGTTCCGGGAACAGCGACAGATCGCGCTGGTTGACGCCCAGCCAGGCCAGCAGCAGCACGCCGGCCGCCGACAGGCCGGCCACCGGCCCGTAGCGCAGGGCCACCACCACGGGCGCCAGCCAGGCCCAGGGGAACTCGGACTCCACCCACAGGGGGTTGTCCGGGTTGGCCCACATGCCGATCAAAACGGCCAGCACCGGCAGCAGCAGCGTCTCGCCCACCACCACCCAGGGCTTGGCGCTCGTCTGCACGAGCAGGCCCAGCGGCGAGCCTCTGAATTCCGCGGCAATGCCGGCGCGGCGCGGTGCAGCGGAATGCGGTGCCGCCTTGGGCGTGCTGGCTTGGTCTGGCATGAAGAGTCGTTCCCTGGATTCGCTTATCGGGCGTTGGCCAGGCCTGTGCCCAGCAGGTTGCGGATCAGCTTCTGGCCCACGGCGGCCAGGGCCTCGCGGCTCCAGCCGCTTTGCGCGCCCGCGCCGCTCCACACGGTGGCGCCGGTGCCCACGTCCACGATCTCCAAGGTCACGCCCACGGCCGGCTCGCCATCCACGCCCACCTTGTAGCGCCATTCGTCCACCGCGCCCGTCAGCGCATAGCGCACGCCTTCGCCGCGCGCCCAGGCCAGGGCGTCGTCGCGGCGCTTGGCCTCGCGGCCGTCGAACAGGGTTTCCTGCAGTGCATCGCCCGTGTAGCGCTTGACCTGGCCCACGCCACGCGCATTGATCAGCGCCGTGGCAATGGCGGCGGCGCGGTTGCCGGCCATGGGCGTTTCGGTGTGGTTCTCGAAGGGCAGCACCGCCCAGCTGGCATTCGTCTCCAGCGCGGGCGCCGTGCCCCGGTCGATGGTCGAGCAGGCAGACAGCAGGCCGACAAGGGCAATACCCGTGAGCACGCGAAGGCGGGAGGCGAAAGTGGTGCGGTGTGTCATGGAGAGGCTCCTTGAAGTCTTCGGATCAGTAGTGGAGGCGGTAGGTCAGCAACAGCTCGCGGGTATTGCCCACGGTGTTGATGCCCGACTTGGACAGATTCAGGCCCAGCGCGAGGTGGTCCGCGCCGAACAGGCTGGTGGCCAGGCCCATGCCCAGCTCGTAGCCCGCGCCGTTGACGCTGTGGTGCGTCAGGGCCAGGCTGGCGTAGGGCCGCAGCGCGCGCGTGTACTGCTGCTCGTAGCCCGTGTTGAACATCATCTGCAGGCCCGAGAAGCGGAAACTGCGCGGCAGCAGATAGTCGATGGTGGGATCGTTGAACGGCGGCAGGTAACCCAGGATGGCCGCATCCCGGCCCTGCAGCAGCGCCGGGTCGTTGCGGCTGTAGCGGTGCCAGGAGGTGAAGGCACCGAACTGCAGGGTGGGCGCCTCGCTGCGGTAGGTGTGCAGGTATTGCAGCGTCGCATGGTTGCCGGAGCCCACGCGTGCGCCGCTTTGCACGCGGTAGCGCTCCGATGCCAGCTCCAGCGTGATCTGGTCCAGGCGCGAGAGCTGGTAGCTGCTGCCCAGCGACACGCGGTCCTTCATGCCGCCCATGCGCATGGCCAGCGTTTCCTGCGTGGCCAGATGCCGGCCCAGTGATGCCTGCAGGCTCCAGCGGCTGTCCACGTTGTAGGTCTGCGTGAACTGCATGGGCGTGTAGCTCTCCAGGCTTTCGCGCCGGCCCAGCATGAATTCGCTGGAGGCCGACTGCGTCTTGCGCGTCAGGCGCAGGCCGATGCCCCGCTCCTGCGAGGGGCCGCGCACCAGGGTATTTTTGTTGACCGTGCGGCGCACGTCCTCGGCATCCAGGTCCAGCGCCCAGCGGGGGTTCAGGCCCACATGCCAGCGCAGCCGGGAGACCTGCTCGTCGATGGCGTCCATGCGGCGGTTGCGCAGTTGCAGGCCGCCGTAGTCGCTGAAGGCCAGCAGCTGCTCGGTCAGCGCCAGGTGCAGGGGATCGTCGTCGGGCTGGTCGGCCATGTTCTCGAAAGCCGCCGTCTGCGCCAGCCGCACATCGCCGACCATGGCTGCCGCGTTGATGCGGTCATAGCGGGGCAGCGCCTCGTCATGGCGCTGCAGCAGCTCCCCGGCCTGGGCCACATCCTTTTCCGCCAGGGCCACCGTGATCTCGGCCCACAGCGGCGAGCTGGTGCTCTTGCTGCGGCTGCGCGCGTACTGCTGCCACAGGTAGCCACGCTCGGCCTGGTACTCGCCGCGCTCCTGCAGCCAGGCAATGGCCAGCTCGGCCGCAGCGGCGGAATGCTCGCGGCGCCCGCCTTCCAGGTCCATGCGCAGCAGCTCGCGCATCAGGGCGAATTCGGCATCGCCCTGGGTATGAAAGAGCATGAGCCGGCTGCGGGCCTGGCGCTGAACCTCGTCCAGCCCCTCGGCCGTCAGCCATTTGCGGGCGGCCAGGGCCGCTGCGCCGTCCTGGGCGCGTGCCCGCACCTTCTCGCGCGTCCACAGCTGCTGCCTCAGGCTCCAGGCCCGATCGGCCTGCTGGTTCTGCTCCAGCGCGTCGGCGTACTGCATCATCCACAGGAAGTCGTCGGCATGCTCGGCGCGGTGCGGCTTCAGATAGCGCTCCAGCGCAACGGCCGGGCGCGACAGCGTCATGTAGGCCGCCGCCAGGGCGCCGTGCATGTCGGCATCGCGCGCCCAGACAGGCTCGGCCGCCGCCAGCAGCAGCTTGAGGGCCGCCGCATTCTGCGTGTCGATCAGCAGCCACATCAGGCCCTGGCGCAGCGGCGTGGAGCCGGGGTCCAGCGCCAGGCCCTTCTCGAAGGCCTCCATGGCCTTTTTCGATTGCGCCGTGCGCTGGTAGTAGGCGCCCAGTATCTGGAAGAAGGTGGGCTGGCCCTGCAGGCGCTTGACCAGGGCCGGGTCGGCCAAGATGCGTTCGACCTGGCTGCCGATCTGGGTCCAGTCCTCAAGATCCTCCAGCAGGTAGAAGGCCTGCGTCAGATGGCGCACGTCATGGAACTGCTCCCAGGCGTGCAGGGACATCCGGGCCGCCTCGCGCCGGTCGGCGCGCTGCAGCAGGCGTATCACCTCGTCGTAGTCGCTGATGCCGGCGTGCGGCGTCTGCAGCAGGCGGCGGTAGGCCTTCAGCGTCAGTGCTTCCTGGCGCTGGTCCTGGGCCAGGTCGCCCAGCAGGCGCCAGTACTCGCCCTCGTCCTGCATGCCGGCGGGAATGCGCGTCTGCGCATCCTCCAGCCAGCGCAGGCCCAGGGCCGGCTCGCCCTGCAGCAGCGCGAGCACGGCGGCGGGCATGACATGGGCCGGCGTGCGCTGCTCGGGATCGCTGAGCACGCGTTTCCATGCCTGCAGCGCCAGCGGCGAACGGCCTGCGCGCTCGGCCAGCTGGGCCAGCAGAATCTGCGACTGCGGCGTGCTGCCGTGCTTTTGCAGATAGTCGATGGCCTCGCCGGGCTCGGCCTGGCGCTCGTAGGCCTGGACCAGCGCCTGCTGCAGCGCGGCATCCTGGGGACGGCGGCTCAACTGGTGGCGCAGGCCGGCAATCAGGGCGCGGTCGTCGAACAGGCCCGGCGCCAGGCGCATCACCGTCTTCCAGGCATCCTCGCGCCCCGTGTTCTGCGCAATGACCAGCCAACTGTCCAGGGCCTGCTGCTGCTGTCCCATCCATTCGGACACCTGGGCCAGGCGTTCGCGCCAGGCCATGTCCTGCGGCGCCTGGCGCACGGCGGCCGTGGCCACGCGCCAGGCATCTTCCAGGTTGCGGTTTTCGAGGAATACCTCGTAGCCCAGCAGGTAGGTCTTGTCGTCAAAGGGCAGGCCCGGCGGCGGCTTGCGCACGGGATCGGCCGTGCGCAGCATGCGCCAGCCCGGCGCGGTCCAGCCCACGGGCTGCAGCGCCCAGGCGCCGTCGTCGGCAACCGGGTCCGGACCGGCGCCCGAAGCCCCGGCCACCTGCGTTTGCCACTGCTGCAGCAGCGACAGCTGCAGCAGCCGCTTGGCATAGCGCTCGGCCTCGGCCCGGTTGCCGGCCGCACGCGCCAGGCCGATGAGCTTTCGCAGCGTCTCGGGGTCGCTGACCAGCAGTTCTTCCTGCTGGCGCGCCAGTGCCAGCGCTTCGTTGGCACGGTTGCCGGACTGCAGCACCTGCAGGGCCTGCCAGAGATAGGCCCGCGACTGCTGGACGTCCTCGGTCGTGGCGCTGGCCTGGCGCAGCAGCCGGGCCGATTCCTCGTACAGGGACATGCCCAGCGCCTGCCGCGCTGCGGATTCATAGACCTGCGCCTTGCGCGCGGGATCGGCCTGGCGGCCTGCCACGTCGTCGTAGATGCCCAGGGCCAGCGGTGCGTCCTTGAGCACCAGCGCCGACGAGGCCAGGTACAGCGCCTGCTCCTGGGTCAGCCCCTGCAGCGGCACGTCCTTCAACGCCTGCATCACCTGCGGCGCCAGCACCTCGGCCTGGCCGCCCGCGCGGTGGTCCTGCTTTTGCGCCTCCAGATAGCCCTGGTAGGCGGCCTGCCAGTGGTCCCAGGCCTGGACGGCTGCGCTGGGCAGTGCCTGCTTGGCCGCCTCTTCCCGCGCCAGCTTGATGGCCTGCAGGCGCTCTTCCTTGGCCTTGAGCAGGGCGCGCAGGTTCTCGTTGCCGGGATCGCTCTTGAGCAGGTTGCTCAGGTAGTTGTAGGACAGCTCGGAGTCATCTCCGGTGACAGAGAGCCGGCGCTCCAGATCCTGCTTGGGAAACAGCATCCACAGGGCGCCACCGATCAGTACCGCCAGCAGCGCGATCAGCCAGAAGGGAACCGTGATGGGGCGCTCAGAGCCCCCGGCATTGCGCTTGGAGTTCGACACTGTTTTGGGTACTTCTGAAGGAACGAAGGTTGGCGTTGCCGGTATCGGCACCCGCCACGGCAAGGAGGGGCGTGGCGGCGTTCGAGGAACTCAGCGAACAGCCGGCAGGCAGGTACATGCGCAGCTCCAGCGGCACATGGCCCTGCAGGGCGAAGCGCACACCGCCGTCGGCCTGGGGCTGCCATTGCGTGAGCCGGGCATTGGCATCCACCAGATAGGGGCGCGCCGCGTGGGCGGCCGCGCCTGCAGCGTCCTGTTGCGTCTGTTGCGTCTGTTGCACCAGGTATCCGGCGCTGCCGGCCAGGTGCAGGTAGCTGCCGTCTGCCCCCTTGGCATAGCCGGCAATGCCGCTGCTGGCAGCCATGGAAGGCAGGGCCATGCCGGGCGGCATGCGCAGTGTGCGCAGCTGGCCCGGACCCCGCAGGCGCCAGCCCTGCGCGTCGCGGCCAATGGCGAATTCGTAGAAATCCTGCACCTTGCGGATGTACTCGGAGCTGTAGACCGGGTTCAGCCGCTGCGCCAGCGCCCACTGGTAGATCCTGTGCAACGCCTTGATGCTGGCCTGCTTGCTGGCGGAGTAGGAGTGGTAGTAGATGTCCACGGCCTTCAGGCGCCGGGGAGCCTCGGTCATCTCGAAGGTCTCGATGACCCGCTCGAAGCCGTAGAACGGCCCGTGCCAGAGGTTGGTGTAGATGTTCTCGTTGGTGACGGGCGCATAGATCTGCAGGTGGCCGCCCTTGCGCAGACCCCAGCTGCGCACCTCGGTGAGCGAGGGATTGCTGCGCGTGATGGCCGTGTCGCCACCATTCATGTTGAGCAGGCCGGCGGCATCGGAGATGGCCAGGGCCTCGGCGCTGGGCGCCGTGTTGCCGGTCCACAGGAACACGTCCACCGGCTTGCCGGGCGGCGCCAGGCGCTTGCGGATGTAGTCGACCGAGCCATTGATCTCCCGGTTCATGTCCATCTGGTAGCCGGGGATGTGGAGGTTGAGGTTCACCTCCTTGCTGTCATCCCCGTCGGGCGCTGCCCCGGGCTCCCAGAAGAAGGGATGGGAATAGGAATGGCTGGCGATCTCGACATGGGGCATGGCGAAGATGCGCTTGGCAATGCCCTCCAGCTGGTCGGCCCACTGCGGATACAGGCCCTGCGGCGAGACTTCGGCCTCGATGACCGAGATGGTGTGCGGAATCCTGTAGCGCTCCAGAATCTCGCGGCGCAGCACTTCGCCCGCGAAGGGCGTGCCCGGCAACTCGGCCTTGGAGGGAAAGCCGTCCCCGTCCACATGGGCCAGCAGCAGGCGGCGGCCGTTCTCGGTGGTGACGTCGGGCGCCGGAAAGTCCTGGAGGCGCAGCGCCTCGCGCAACAGCGCGAAGGGGTCGATCACCCAGCGCGACTGGTCGGTGCCCGGCATGCCCACCACCACATAGGGCATGAGAGCAAAGCCGCCCCAGGGCGTGATGGCGGCTGACACGAAGCGGCGCCCCCGCTTGTCGTCGAAGGACAGCAGCTCGCGGCTGCCCTTGGCCATCTGCGGTGTGAACTCCCAGCCCTCGTAGTCATGCGCGGGCTCGGCCGGCTGTATCTCGAAACCCATGAGCGGCGCCTGCTCGGCGCGCCGCAGCGGGAACACGGGTGCTGCTTCCGTGCTGCGCGTGCCCAGAGCGGCCGACATGGTGCGGTCCTGGGACAGGCCCAGCGTATTGAGCACCAGCAGCGGCATGCCCTGCTGCACCTGGTTGGCCAGCCACTGCCGCACGCTTTTGGCCCGCATATCGGGCACCGCGCCGCCGAACCAGCTCACCACACCGGCATAGCGGTCACGTGCCACGCCTTCGGGCAGGGGCTCGCGCACATCGGCGTAGTCGGCAACGTAGCCCATGTAGTTGATGGGCATTTCCAGAAAGCGGTGCGCCGATGCGCCGTTGATGGACGGATAGTCGGCACCGTTGTAGAGGATCAACACCCTGCGTGCCACCGCCTCCACCTGGCCTATGCCCAGGGTCTGCAGGCCTGCATCCGACACCCAGGGGATGATGCCCAGCTGCGCAATGCGGCGGGCCGTCTCGCGCGTGGCGTCGCGGTCATGCGGGGCCACGTAGTCGATGGACAGCACCGGCAGGCGGTCACGCTCGCGGATGGTCTGCAGTTGCTGCAGCAGCCATTCACGGTCTTTCTCGGGCACGTTCACATAGCGTTTGAGGCTGGCATCCCAGCCCCGCAACAGCGACTCCGCCGCCACCATCTGCACCTTGTCGCGCACGCGCGGCACGATCTCGAAGCCCCGATTCAGGATCAGGCGGATGCCGGGGTAGCGCTGGTGCAGCGTCTCGATGACGCGCACCAGGCCGTCCTGCTGGGCCTTTTCGTCGAAATTCGCGGCCAGGCGGTAGGAGTCCAGCGTGTCCAGGAAGAAGCCGCGAAAGCCCTGCTTCCACAGCGGTGCGATCACCTCGTCGGCAAAGAAAGCGGGCCACTGGGCAGGCGTCTGGTCCAGGACGATGGACTGCCAGGCGCCATTGCGCGCCATCTTCCAAGCCTCGGGAATCTTGCCGAAGTAGGCGCGCTCGGGCAGCACCTCGGCCACGGAAGCGTAGGCATACAGTTCGCTGCCCGGGGCCTGCTTGCGGAACCGGACCGGGTCATAGCCATGGCCCGGCTCCACGACGGCAATGTCGTAGAGGCTCAATTCACTGAGCGATGCCTTGTTCCCGTAATAGACAGCCACCGCGGGTTCGGCAGCCTGCACCACCCAGCCGCACAGCAACCCCCAGCAGACAAGGCAGCTTCGCAGGAAACCGTTCACGGCCTTCTCCTCGGGGCGTGGTGATGCCCCATCAATTCATAGTTTTTATGCATCAAATTTCCTAGCAATTTGATGAAAGCTATCGTCAATTCGACGAAATGCGGGCCGAGCATAACGTTGTTTGTCTACAAACGTGTTTTCTTCCTACTTTTGTGCTCAGCGCACTTGAACCCGGGGAGAAGCTGGGTTATTGCGATACTAGGCACGCCAAAAAATCACCAATGAGAGGTATTCATGATCCTGGTCACAGGCGGCGCCGGCTTCATCGGCTCCCACACCTGCGTGGAGCTGGCCGCCGCAGGCGAGCCCTACCTGATCTACGACAACTTCAGCAACAGCAGCGCCGACGTGCTCGACCGCATGGAACGCATCACGGGCCGGCGCCCGCTGTGCGTCGAGGGTGACGTGCGCGACCGCGCCGCGCTGGACCGGCTGTTTGCCGAGCACTCCATCCGCGAAGTGATCCACTTCGCCGCGCTCAAGGCCGTGGGCGAGTCCGTGGCCCAGCCGCTGCGCTACTACGAACACAACGTGGGCGGCACGGTGGCCCTGCTGCAGGCCATGCGGACGGCGGGCGTGCGCAGCCTGGTGTTCTCCTCCTCGGCCACGGTCTACGGCGATCCGGCCAGCCTGCCGATCCGCGAAGACTTTCCGCTGTCCGCCACCAACCCCTACGGCCGCAGCAAGCTGTGGATCGAGGAAATGCTGGCCGACCTGGACCGGGCCGAGCCCGGCCAGTGGAGCCTGGCAAGGCTGCGCTACTTCAACCCCGTGGGCGCCCATGAAAGCGGCCTGATCGGCGAGGACCCGCGCGACATCCCCAACAACCTCATGCCCTATGTGTCGCAGGTCGCCATCGGCCAGCGCCAGCAGCTCAGTGTCTATGGCGATGACTATGCGACGCCGGACGGCACGGGCGTGCGCGACTACATCCACGTCACCGACCTGGCGCGCGGCCACCTGGCGGCGCTGCGCTATCTGCGCGAGCAGCAGGGCCTGCTGACCGTGAACCTGGGCACGGGGCGCCCGGTCTCGGTGCTTGAGATGGTCAAGGCCTTCGAGCGCGCCAGCGGCCGCCCCGTGCCCTACCAGATCGTGGCGCGCCGCCCCGGCGACGTGGCCCAGTGCTGGGCCGACCCCGCCGAGGCCGAGCGGCTGCTGGGCTGGAAGGCCATGCTGGACCTGGACCGCATGTGCGAGGACGCATGGCGTTGGCAAAGCCAGGCCGCAGGCCTCAAGCGCTGAACCCCGCAGCGCCTGCGGGCGCCGAGGGCGTGGTATCTTTTCGCCCTTGTTTCACGCCCTAGCCACGAGTCTGCCCATGCTTGCCAAACGCATCATCCCCTGTCTTGACGTCACGGGAGGGCGCGTCGTCAAAGGCGTGAACTTCGTGGAGCTGCGCGATGCGGGCGACCCGGTGGAGATCGCCGCGCGCTACAACGCCCAGGGCGCGGACGAGCTGACCTTCCTGGACATCACGGCCACCAGCGACGGGCGCGACCTGATCCTGCCCATCATCGAGTCCGTGGCCAGCCAGGTCTTCATTCCCCTGACCGTCGGCGGCGGTGTGCGCACCGTCGAGGACGTGCGCCGCCTGCTCAACGCGGGCGCCGACAAGACCAGCTTCAACTCGGCCGCCATCGCCAACCCCGACGTGATCAATGCGGCCTCCGACAAGTACGGCGCGCAATGCATCGTCGTGGCCATCGACGCCAAGCGCCGCACCGCCGAGGACGAGCAGCGCATCGGCGCCGATGGCCGCGCTGCCGGCCCCGGCTGGGATGTCTACAGCCACGGCGGACGCAAGAACACCGGCCTGGATGCCGTGCAGTGGGCCGTCGAGATGGCGCGCCGCGGCGCGGGCGAGATCCTGCTGACCAGCATGGACCGCGACGGCACCAAGTCCGGGTTCGACCTGAAGCTCACGCGCGCCGTCAGCTACGCCGTGCCCGTGCCCGTGATCGCCTCGGGCGGCGTAGGCTCGCTGGACGACCTGGCCGATGGCGTGACCCTGGGCGGCGCCGACGCGGTGCTGGCCGCCAGCATCTTCCACTACGGCGAATTCACCGTGGGCCAGGCCAAGCAGCGCATGGCCGAGCGCGGCGTGCCCGTGCGCCTCTGATACGGCGCGTCGGCGGACTCCTTCATTTCAGTTTTCCATGGCGCCCGCGCCGCCCACAACCCATGAAACCGGCGAGGCCCAAGGGACCAGGGACAGCGAGCAAGGGCCGCCCCGCAGCAAGGCTGTCGTCTCCCTCCCGCGCAGCGAGAGAGGGGGAAGGCGCGAAGCGACTCAGGGGGTGTATTTTCAATCCAGGCAATTCCTGACAATCCTGTCACAGGGATGCCCACCCAGGATATTCACAATGCAGGCAATGAACTGGCTAGATCAAGTCAAATGGGATGCGCAGGGCCTGGTGCCCGTGATCGCGCAGGAAAAGGACACGGGCGACGTGATGATGTTCGCCTGGATGAACCGCGAGGCCCTGGCCAAGACGGCCGAGCTGGGCCGCGCCGTCTACTTCAGCCGCTCGCGCAACAAGCTGTGGTTCAAGGGCGAGGAATCGGGCCACGTGCAGACCGTGCACGAGGTGCGCATCGACTGCGACAACGACGTGGTTCTGCTCAAGATCACCCAGACCGGCCACGAGCCCGGCATTGCCTGCCACACGGGGCGCCACAGCTGCTTTTACAGCGTGCTGCAGAACGGCCAGTGGCAGGCCGTCGATCCGGTCTTGAAAGACCCCGAATCGATCTACAAATGAATTCCACGAACATGAACGACACCGCAAGCACTTCCTCGCTGGACGCCCTGGCGCGCCTGGCCGCCGTCATCGAAAGCCGCAAGCCCGCCAACGGCGGCGACCCCGACAAGAGCTACGTCGCCCGCCTGCTGCACAAGGGCCCGGATGCCTTTTTGAAGAAGATCGGCGAAGAGGCCACCGAAGTGGTCATGGCCGCCAAGGACGCAGACCATGGCGGAGACGCCAGCAAAATCCTCTACGAAGTGGCCGATCTGTGGTTCCATAGCATGATCGCCCTGGCCCACTATGGCCTGACGCCCGCCCAGGTCGTTGCCGAACTGGAACGCCGCGAAGGCACCAGCGGCATCGAGGAAAAGGCGCTGCGCAAGGCCCAGGAACGTGATGTGAACGAGAAAGGACCGCTGCCATGAATGACGATTACATCGAAGTCCGTGCCCTGGACCAGTCCCGCATCGAAGGCCTCAAGGCCTGGGGCTGGGTCAGCTACCTGCTGCATCTGGTGGTGGCCGTGGCCGCCGTCGTGCCGGGCGCACAGCCCAGCATTGCGCTGCTGGTGATCGCCCTGATCATCGATCTGGTCAAGCGCGGCGACGCCGAAGGCAGCTGGATGGCCAACCACTTCTCGTGGCGCATCCGCAGCGTGATCTGGGCCGGCATCCTGTACCTGGTCACGGCGCCGCTGTGGCTGCTGTTCTTCGTGCCCGGCTGGATCGCCTGGACCGTCATCTCCATCTGGTTCCTCTACCGCATCGTGCGCGGCATGGTCGCCATGAACCGCAACCAGGCCGTGGACCGCTGAAGGTCCCGGGCAAACCGCCATGACTCCGACCCCGACCTGCAAGATCAACCTCGCCCTGCAGGGCGGGGGCTCGCACGGTGCCCTGACCTGGGGCGTGCTGGATGCGCTGCTGGAAGACGGCAGCCTTGTCTTCGACGGCATCAGCGGCACCAGCGCCGGTGCCATGAATGCAGTGGCCCTGGCCCAGGGCTTTGCCAAGGCTGCACGCCAGGAAAGCGATCCGGTGGCCGCCCAGGCGCTGGGGGCCGAGCTGGCCCGCGCCACGCTGACCGAACTCTGGGAAGGCGTGGGCACCATGGGCAGCCTGATGTGGGGCGCGCCCCTGCCGGGCAGCCCCTTCATGGGCGTGCTCAACCAGTTCTTCTCGCCCTACCAGACCAACCCGCTGGACATCAACCCGCTGCGCAAGCTGCTCGAACGGGTCGTGGATTTCGAGGCGCTGACGCATCCGCCCGTGGAGGGCGTGGTGCCCAAGGTCTTTGTCTGCGCCACCAATGTGCGCACGGGCCGGGGCTGCATCTTTTCGGGCAGAAAACTCAGTGCCGACGCGGTCATGGCCTCGGCCTGCCTGCCCCAGCTGTTCAAGGCCGTGGAAATCGATGGCGAGCCTTACTGGGACGGCGGCTTCTCGGGCAATCCCGCCCTGTATCCCCTGATCTACGGCACCGCGTCCAGCGACATCCTGCTGGTGCAGATCAATCCCATCGAGCACACCGACCTGCCCAATACGGCGGCCGACATCATGGACCGCATGAACGAGGTCACCTTCAACGCCGGCCTGCTGTCCGAGCTGCGCGCCATCGAGTTCGTCAAGCGCCTGCTCGAGCAGGGCAAGCTGGACCCGACACGCTACAAAAAGGTGCTGCTGCACCGCGTGGACGGCGGCTCCGTGCTCAAGGGCTATGGCGCCTCGACCAAGACGCGCTCCGACATGCGCTTCGTGCGCGAGCTGTTCGAGCTCGGACGCGAGCAGGGCCAGCAGTGGCTCCAGCAGCACCGCAGCGACATCGGCGTGCGCCAGACGCTGCGCATCAACGACAATCCGGCCTGATTTCCAACCTACCGCCAGCCTCCCAGGATTCCTGTAGCGCCATGCACGACCACGACCCGAACTGCCTGTTTTGCCGCATCACCAAAGGCGAGATCCCTTCCCGCAAGGTCTATGAGGACGAGGACGTCTTCGCCTTCCACGACATCCATCCCGGCGCGCCCATCCACTTCCTGATGGTGCCCAAGAAGCACATCCCCTCCATGGCCCAGGTCCAGGCCGAGGACGCCCCGCTGCTGGGCCGCCTGATGGCACTGGCGCCCCGCCTGGCTGCCGAGCAGGGCTGCAACCCGTATCCCGACGGCGGCTTTCGCCTGGTGGTCAACACGGGCACCGAAGGCGGCCAGGAAGTCCACCACCTGCATATCCACGTCATGGGCGGCCCCCGCCCCTGGCTCAAGGGCTGAAACTCAAGGGCTGAAAACGCCGCAGCGGCCACGCTACCTGCAGCAGACGGCTGCCGCCCGGCACAAGGTGGCCCGTCTCTTGCTTGAGGCACCCCCTGTTTCTTGCGTCGGCCGAACGGCTTTTGTGGGGCCTTGCGAACTGCCGCCATGGCCCGGCGTCTAAAATGATCTGCAATTCTTAGGAGAGATTCTCATGGGCTCGTTTTCCATCTGGCATTGGCTGATCGTCCTGGCCATCGTGGTTCTGGTGTTCGGCACCAAGAAGCTGAAGAACATCGGTTCCGACCTCGGCGGCGCCGTCAAGGGCTTCAAGGACGGCGTGAAGGACGGTTCGACCTCCACCGACACTCCCGCAGCCGCTCCCGGCCAGGTCGCCGGCCAGACGGCTGCCGACAAGACCACCATCGACGTCGAAGCCAAGCAAAAGAGCTGATGGCCCGCACGCCAAGCTTCCATGTTTGATATTGGCCTTTCCAAGATGGCGCTCATCGGTGCCGTGGCCCTCGTGGTCATCGGTCCCGAGAAGCTGCCGCGCGTGGCGCGTACCGTCGGCACCCTGCTGGGCAAGGCCCAGCGCTATGTCTCCGATGTGAAGGCCGAGGTCAACCGTTCGATGGAACTCGACGAGTTGCGCAAGATGAAGGACACCGTGGAGGGCGCGGCGCGAGACGTCGAGCAATCCATCCACACTTCGGCCGCCAACTTCGAGAAGGACTGGAACGAGTCCACGGCATCGCTCAACGGCACGTCTTCCTCGTACGACTCCTCTTCCTACGGCTCCGACAGCGATACGTACAGCGCCGTGGCGCCGGCCTACCGCCACCCGGGCAAGAACTGGCGCCTCAAGCGTGCCGCCGTGCCCCAGTGGTACAAGGCCCGCGCCGGCGTGCGCACCAAGGCGCAGTCGGGCGCGGCGCGCGTGGCGCGCTTTCGCCCCCAGAAGTCCCGCTGAAGATGCCGGCGCGCCGCGGGCCACGAGGCAACCAGCCCAGCCTCTGCCACCCGGGCACCCGCCATTGCCGAATCCTGCCCGATCCGTCGGGCTTTCTGCTTTTCACCCCAGGTCCGTGGATGCCCTTGCGGCCCGCCGCGGTTTCGCACCATGTCCGACATTCCACCTAAAGACGACGAGCTGGCAGGCACCGAGCAGCCTTTCGTCCAGCACCTGATGGAGCTGCGCGACCGCCTGCTCTATTGCATCTACGGCATCGGTCTGGCGATCGCCGTGCTGGCCGTGTGGCCCGGCCCCAACGGGCTGATCGACTTCATCGCCCACCCGATCAAGGCCCACATGCCGCCCGATGCCAAGCTCATCGCGGTGGGCGTGTTCACGCCCTTCTTCGTGCCGCTCAAGGTGCTGATGATGGTGGGCGTGCTGGCCGTGCTGCCCTGGATCATGTACCAGATGTGGGCCTTCGTGGCGCCCGGCCTGTACAGCCATGAAAAGCGCTTTGCGCTGCCGCTGATCATCTTCGGCAGCCTGCTGGCCTATATCGGCATCGCCTTCGTGCAGTTCTTCGTGCTCGACAAGATGTTCGCCTTCATCCAGGGCTTCACCCCGGACAGCGTGGCGGCCACGCCAGACATCGCCTCGTATGTGGAGGCCATCCTGTCCCTGTACCTGGCCTTTGGCCTGGCCTTCCAGGTGCCCATCGTGGTCATGCTGCTGGTGCGCTTCGGCCTGGTGGACATCGCCAAGCTCAAGTCCTTCCGTGGCTACTTCATCGTGGTGGCCTTCATCATCGCCGCCGTGGTCACGCCGCCCGACGTGATCTCCCAACTGGCCCTGGCCGTGCCCATGTGCATTCTTTACGAGATCGGCATACTGGGCGCCGGCTGGTTCAGCCGCGTCTCTAAGGCGCCGGAAGAAGAAGCCGAACCCGGCACCGCAGTGGACAAGCCCGCAGAGGATAAACCCTCCCCCTGAGTCGCTTCGCGCCTTCCCCCAGAGGGGGACGACACCCTCGGTGCGGGGCGGCGCGGCCGGCCCAGGCCCTTCCTCGGTGTCCCTCGCTTTAGGGCGCGCCAGTTTCAAGGGCCTACGCTGAAACACGAGGAATCTGTAATAAAAAGCCCTTGGTTCATCACCAAGGGCTTTTTCTTTGTCTATGGCCAAGCCCCTTCCGGGGTTGGCATCTCACCGAGGCAG
Organism: Delftia sp. DLF01; assembly: GCF_014852125.1. NCBI lineage: Bacteria > Pseudomonadati > Pseudomonadota > Betaproteobacteria > Burkholderiales > Comamonadaceae > Delftia > Delftia sp. DLF01. Next base: position 574,011 of record NZ_JACVAZ010000004.1, on the reverse strand, counting down.
GTCGGACGTGCCCATGAGGAATTCGTCGATGGAGCGAGCGGCCTGGCGGCCTTCGCGGATGGCCCAGACGACCAGGGACTGGCCGCGGCGCACGTCGCCGGCGGCGAAGAGCTTGGGCACGCTGGTGGCGTAGCCGCCTGTGAAGTCGGTGGTGGCCTTGGCGTTGCCGCGTGCGTCCTTGTCCACGCCAAAGGCGTCGAGCACGGCCTGCACGGGGCTGACGAAGCCCATGGCCAGCAGCACCAGATCGGCCTTGAGCACCTGCTCGCTGCCGGGCACCTCGACCATCTTGCCGTCCTTCATTTCGATGCGCACGGTCTTGACGGCCGTGACCTGGCCCTTCTCGCCGATGAACTCCTTGGTGGCGATGGCGAACTCGCGCTCGCAGCCTTCCTCGTGGCTGGAGCTGGTGCGCAGCTTGATCGGCCAGTAGGGCCAGACCAGGGGCTTGTTCTCCTGCTCGGGCGGCATGGGCATCAGCTCGAACTGGGTCACGCTGACGGCGCCGTGGCGGTTGCTGGTGCCCACGCAGTCGGAGCCGGTGTCGCCGCCACCGATGACGATGACATGCTTGCCATCGGCCCGCAGTTGGCCCTTGAGCTTGTCGCCCGCGTTGACCTTGTTTTGCTGCGGCAGGAACTCCATGGCGAAATGAATGCCCTTGAGTTCACGCCCCGGCACGGGCAGGTCGCGCGACTGCTCGGCACCACCGGTCAGCAGCACGGCATCGAACTCGGCCATGAGCTGCTCGGGGCTGACGGTTTCCTTGGCCCAGTTGGTGACCTTGGAGTCTTCGCCCAGGCCGTCCTTGCCCGCCACCAGCACGCCGGTACGGATCTTGACGCCTTCGGCCACGAGCTGCTCCACGCGGCGGTCGATGTGCGACTTCTCCATCTTGAAGTCGGGGATGCCGTAGCGCAGCAGGCCGCCCACGCGGTCGTTCTTCTCGAACAGCGTGACATCGTGGCCGGCGCGCGCCAGTTGCTGCGATGCGGCCAGGCCTGCGGGGCCTGCGCCGACCACGGCGACCTTCTTGCCGGTCTTGCGGCTGCTGGGCAGGGGCTTGACCCAGCCTTCGGCCCAGGCACGGTCGATGATGGCGTGCTCGATGGACTTGATGCCCACGGCGTCGTCGTTGATGTTCAGCGTGCAGGCGGCCTCGCAGGGCGCGGGGCAGATGCGGCCGGTGAACTCCGGGAAGTTGTTGGTGCTGTGCAGCACGGCGCTGGCGCTCTTCCAGCCGCCGTGGAAGACCAGGTCGTTGAAGTCCGGAATGATGTTGTTGACCGGGCAGCCGCTGTTGCAGAACGGCGTGCCGCAGTCCATGCAGCGCGCGCCCTGGATCTTGGCCTGGCTGTCATCGAGGCCGATGACGAATTCCTTGTAGTGCTTCACGCGCTCGACGACGGGCGCGTAGCCCTCCTCAAGGCGCTCATATTCCATGAAGCCGGTGGTCTTTCCCATGATTCGTTGTCCTGATGTGTGGGGTGCAGGGATGGATGCGGGCCGCTGCCCGCATCCTTCGCTTCCTTGTTATTTGGCGGCCACGGCTTCCTTGGCGTGTTCCTCGACCTCGGGCGTGGCGGGCTCTTCCATCACCTGGCGCTCGTACATCTCGGACAGGGCACGCTTGTACTCGCTGGGGAAGACCTTGACGAACTTGGAGCGGGCCGCCGCCCAGTTGTCCAGCAGGTCGCGGGCGCGCTTGGAGCCGGTCCAGCGGCTGTGCGCCTCGATCAGTGCGCGCAGCTGGCGTTCGTCGGTTTCGCGACGATGCCAGACGGCGGGCGAGACCTGGGCCAGGTGCTCGTCGTGGGGCAGCACCTGGTCCAGCGAGACGGACGCCTTGTTGCAGCGCTCGGCGAAGCGGCCATCCTCGTCATACACATAGGCCACGCCGCCGCTCATGCCGGCCGCGAAGTTGCGGCCCGTCTTGCCCAGCACCACCACGGTGCCGCCGGTCATGTATTCGCAGCCGTGGTCGCCCACGCCTTCGACCACGGCCGTGGCGCCCGACAGGCGCACCGCGAAACGCTCGCCGGCCACGCCGCCGAAGAAGGCCTCGCCGCTGGTGGCGCCGAACATCACGGTGTTGCCGACGATGGTGTTGGTCGTCGTGTCGCCACGGAATTCATGGCTGGCATGCACCACCACGCGGCCGCCGGACAGGCCCTTGCCCGTGTAGTCGTTGGCATCGCCGCGCAGGTTCAGCGTGATGCCGTTGCACAGGAAGGCGCCGAAGGACTGGCCGCCGGTTCCCTCGAAGTGGATGCGGATGGTGTCATCCGGCAGGCCTTCGGGATGCACGCGCGTCACGGCACCGGAGAGCATGGCGCCCACGGAGCGGTTCACGTTGCGCGCCACTTCCATGATGCGCACGCGCTCGCCGTTCTCGATGGCGGGCTTGCAGCGCTCGATGAGCTTCACGTCCAGCGCCTTGTCCAGCAGGTGGTCCTGCTTTTCGACATGGAAGCGCGCCACGTCGGCGGGCACTTCGGGCTGGGCGAACAGGCGCGAGAAGTCCAGGCCCTGGGCCTTCCAGTGCTGCAGGCCCTTGCGGGTGTCCAGCAGGTCGGCACGGCCGATCAGGTCGTCGAACTTGGCCACGCCCAACTGGGCCATGATCTGGCGCACTTCTTCGGCGATGAAGAAGAAGTAGTTCACCACATGCTCGGGCTTGCCCGAGAACTTGGCGCGCAGCACCGGGTCCTGCGTGGCCACGCCCACGGGGCAGGTGTTCAGGTGGCACTTGCGCATCATGATGCAGCCCTCGACGACCAGGGGCGCCGTGGCGAAGCCGAACTCGTCGGCACCCAGCAGCGCGCCGATGACGACGTCACGGCCGGTCTTCATCTGGCCGTCGGCCTGCACGCGGATGCGGCCGCGCAGGCGGTTGAGTACCAGGGTCTGCTGGGTCTCGGCCAGGCCGATTTCCCAGGGCGAGCCCGCATGCTTGATGGACGACCAGGGCGATGCGCCCGTGCCGCCGTCATGGCCTGCGATGACCACGTGGTCGCTCTTGCACTTGGCCACGCCGGCCGCGATGGTGCCCACGCCCACTTCGGACACGAGCTTGACCGAGATGTCGGCGTGCGGCGCCACGTTCTTCAGGTCGTGGATCAGCTGGGCCAGATCCTCGATGGAGTAGATGTCGTGGTGGGGCGGAGGCGAGATCAGGCCGACGCCGGGCACGGAGTGGCGCAGCTTGCCGATGTAGTCGGACACCTTGCCGCCGGGCAGCTGGCCACCTTCGCCGGGCTTGGCGCCCTGGGCCATCTTGATCTGCACCTGGTCCGAGGACGACAGGTACTCGGCCGTGACGCCGAAGCGGCCCGATGCCACCTGCTTGATCCTGGAGCGCAGCGAGTCGCCGTCCTGCAGCTCGATGTCGGCCTCGACCTTGTCGGCGCCGATGATGGAGCCCAGGGTCTCGCCCTTCTTGATCGGGATGCCCTTGAGCTCGTTGCGGTAGCGCTGAGGATCTTCCCCGCCTTCGCCGGTGTTGCTCTTGCCGCCGATGCGGTTCATGGCCACGGCCAGCGTGGCATGGGCCTCGGTGCTGATCGAGCCCAGCGACATGGCGCCCGTGGCAAAGCGCTTGACGATGTCCTTGGCCGACTCGACCTGGTCCAGCGCAATGGCCTTGGCCGGGTCGAACTTGAACTCGAACAGGCCGCGCAGCGTCATGTGGCGCTTGCTCTGGTCGTTGATCAGCTGGGCGTATTCCTTGTACGTGCTCCAGTTGTTGGAGCGCGTGGAATGCTGCAGCTTGGCGATGGCGTCGGGCGACCACATGTGCTCTTCGCCACGGGCGCGCCAGGCGTATTCGCCGCCGGCGTCCAGCATGGTCTCCAGCACGGGATCGTCACCGAAGGCCGCGCGGTGGTTGCGGATGGTTTCCTCGGCGATCTCGAAGACGCCGATGCCCTCGACGCGGCTGGCCGTGCCGGTGAAGTACTTGTCCACGGTGTCGCTATTCAGGCCGATCACCTCGAACAGCTGGGCGCCGCAATAGGACATGTAGGTGGACACGCCCATCTTGGACATGATCTTGGACAGGCCCTTGCCGATGGCCTTGACGTAGTTGTAGATGGCCTTGTCGGCCGACAGGTCGCCGCCCAGCTCCTTGTGCATGTCGGCCAGGGTTTCCATGGCCAGGTAGGGATGCACGGCCTCGGCGCCGTAGCCCGCCAGCACGGCGAAGTGGTGCACTTCGCGCGCCGTGCCCGTTTCCACGACCAGGCCGGCCGTGGTGCGCAGGCCCTCGCGCACCAGGTGCTGGTGGATGGCCGACAGCGCCAGCAGCGCGGGGATGGCCACCTGGGTGGCGCTCACATGGCGGTCGCTGATGATCAGGATGTTGGCGCCGCCCTTGATGGCATCCACGGCCTGCGCGCACAGCGATGCCAGCTTGGCTTCCACGCCCTGCTTGCCCCAGGACAGCGGGTAGGTGATGTCGATCGTTGCGCTCTTGAACTTGCCCTGCGTGTGGCGTTCGATGTCGCGCAGCTTGGCCATGTCGGCGAAGTCCAGCACGGGCTGGTGCACTTCGAGACGCATGGGCGGGTTGACCTGGTTGATGTCCAGCAGGTTGGGCTTGGGTCCGATGAAGGACACCAGCGACATCACGATGGCTTCGCGGATGGGGTCGATCGGCGGGTTGGTCACCTGCGCGAACATCTGGCGGAAGTAGTTGTACAGCGGCTTGTTCTTGTCCGACAGCACGGCCAGCGGGCTGTCGTTGCCCATGGAGCCGATGCCTTCCTCGCCGTTCTTGGCCATGGGGGCCAGCAGGAACTTGATGTCTTCCTGCGTGAAGCCGAAGGCCTGCTGGCGCTCGAGCAGCGGCAGGCTGGCGGCCTCGGGGCCGGCATGCGTGTCACCGCCCACGCTGCCCAGCTTGATGCGCAGGTTCTCGATCCACTGCTTGTAGGGCTTGGTGTTGACGATGTTGGCCTTGAGCTCGTCGTCCTCGATCAGGCGGCCCTGCTCCAGGTCGATCAGCAGCATCTTGCCGGGCTGCAGGCGCCACTTGCGCACGATGGAGCTGTCGGGCACGGGCAGCACGCCGGCCTCGGAAGCCAGGATGACCAGGTCGTCATCGGTGATCACGTAGCGCGAGGGGCGCAGGCCGTTGCGGTCCAGCGTGGCGCCGATCTGGCGGCCGTCGGTGAACACGATGGAGGCCGGGCCGTCCCAGGGCTCCATCATGGCGGCGTGGTATTCATAGAAGGCGCGGCGGCGCTCGTCCATGGACTCGTGCTGCTCCCAGGGCTCGGGAATCATCATCATCACGGCCTGGCTGATGGGGTAGCCGGCCATGGTCAGCAGTTCCAGGCAGTTGTCGAACGTTGCCGTGTCGGACTGGCCTGCGAAGCTGATGGGATAGAGCTTCTTGAGGTCCTCGGCCAGCACGGGCGAGGCCATCACGCCCTCGCGCGCCAGCATCCAGTTGTAGTTGCCGCGCACGGTGTTGATTTCACCGTTGTGGGCCACGTAGCGGTAGGGGTGGGCCAGCGGCCACTCGGGGAAGGTGTTGGTCGAGAAGCGCTGGTGCACCAGGCCGATGGCCGAGACGCAGCGCTCGTCGGACAGGTCGTTGTAGTACACGCCCACCTGGTCGGCCAGCAGCAGGCCCTTGTAGACCACGGTGCGGCTGCTCATGCTGGGAACGTAGTATTCCTTGCTGTGCTTGAGCTTGAGGTTCTGGATGGCGGCGCTGGCCGTCTTGCGGATCACGTACAGCTTGCGCTCGAGCGCGTCCTGCACGATCACGTCGGCGCCGCGGCCGATGAAGACCTGGCGCAGGATGGGTTCCTTTTCCTGGACCGTGGGCGACATGGGCATGTCGCGGTTCACGGGCACATCGCGCCAGCCCAGCAGGACCTGGCCTTCGGCCTTGATGGCGCGTTCCATCTCCTGCTCGCAGGCCAGGCGCGAGGCGTGTTCCTTGGGCAGGAAGATCATGCCCACACCGTACTCGCCCGCCGGCGGCAGGGCCACGCCCTGCTTTGCCATCTCTTCGCGGTAGAGCTGGTCGGGAATCTGGATCAGAATGCCCGCGCCATCGCCCATGAGCTTGTCGGCGCCCACGGCGCCGCGATGGTCGATGTTTTCGAGGATCTTGAGCGCGCCGGTGACGATGTCATGGCGCTTGACGCCCTTGATATGTGCAACAAAGCCGAGGCCGCAGGCGTCGTGCTCGTTGCTCTTGGAGTACAGACCGTGGTCTTGGAGATGCTTGATCTCGGCAGCCGTCGTCATGGCGGAATCCTCAAATTTTTCGCAGGGAACGCAAGATTAAGGCAAGGCATCACCTCATGCAATAAATTTATATAAGGGTCAGATCCCAATTAATTCCAGAACAAAAAAATCGGAAATTAATAAGGGACATATTTATTTCACAAAGGCCTGCAGTGAGGAATCAAGCACTTGCAAGCTATCAGTGGGTACTAACGCACTGTTGTGGTGCGCTCATTGGTCCGTCCGGGCGGACGACCGGCACGTTGGCGGGTCACACGGCGCTCGGTGCGCTGTTGTAAATCGGCAATGAATTGCTCATCGCCCAGCGCCCAGCCCCGCAGTGCCGACTGGCTGATGCGTTCGGCGTCGTCGGCGCCAACCCCCTCTTCCACGGCTTCCACATAGGCCGCATCCCGCGCAAACGGGGTGTTGCCCAGCGCCCAAAACACGGCATGCGGCTGGATCAGCGCGTCGCTGCGCAGGCCGGCGTTGTGCGCGTAGCTGGACCAGGGCCAGTCGGCCGGCCGCTGGACCAGGCCGGCGCGCACGGGGCTGTCGTCCATGAAGACCATGGTGGGCAGCAGCCAGCTGGGCTGCAGCACCGTGCCGCGATAGCGGCCTTCCCACAGCGTGCCGCTGCGGCCGTGTCGGTCGTTGAAGTAGCGCACATAGCGCCGGCCCACGGCCTGCATGAACTTCGGCAGGCCATCGCCGGTGCGGGGCGTGGCCAGCAGGTGGAACTGGCTGGGCAGCAGCACGTAGGCATGCACGGCCAGCTCGCAGCTGCGCGCCATCTCGCGCAGCAGCCCCAGCATGGTTTCCCGGTCCTGGGCATCGATGAAGATGTCCCCGCCGTTGTTGCCGAGCTGGATGATGTGGTGCGGCAGATCCGCAAGGGTGAGTCGGGGCAGGCGGGCCATGGTGCGAGTGCGGGGCGTGGATCGGCAATTATGGAGCGCTGCGCCGCCCGCCGCCCTACAGGGAAAGCCGCGATGAGGCCCGCAGCAGCTGGCTCACCAGCTGCGTAGCGGCCAGCAGCCGGGGCAGGAGTTGCCCGCGCATCATCTCGGCGCTGTTGCGGTTGGCCTGGCCGCTGATGTTGAGCGCAGCCACGGTGCGCCCGGCCGCGTTCTTCACGGGCGCCGCGATGGAGATCAGGCCTTCGGCCAGTTCCTGGTCCACCAGGGCCCAGCCCTGGGCGCGCACCTCCAGAATGCGCTGGCGCAGGCGCTCGTCGTCCTGCTCGGTCAGGGCCGTGAACTGCCGGCGCTCGCGCGCATCCAGCAGGGCCTGCAGGGATTCATCGCTCTCGCCAGCCAGCAGCACGCGCCCCATCGAGGTCCAGCAGGCCGGCAGGCGCGAGCCCACGCCGAGGTTGGTGCTCATGATCTTGTGGGTGTGCACGCGCAGCACATAGACGATGTCGCCCCCATCGAGCACGGCGGCCGAGCAGGACTCCTTGACCTCATCGACCAGGTTTTCCATCACGGGCTCGGCCAGGTTCCAGACCGGGGTGGAGCTGAGGTAGGCAAAGCCCAATTCCATGATGCGCGGCGTGAGCTGGAACAGCTTGCCGTCGCTCTTCACATAGCCCAGCGTCTGCAGCGTCAGCAGGATGCGCCGGGCCCCGGCACGCGTGAGCCCCGTGCGCGCCGCCACCTCGCTGAGCGTCTGCGCAGGCGCCTCGGCACTGAACGAGCGGATCACGCCCAGGCCGCGCGCGAAGGACTGCACATAGCTGTCGCCGGGGCGCGGCGTGCCGCCCTCTTCTTCGGCCCCACCTGTGGAAATTACGGAAGCAGCATTTTTTTCCATGGCTCTATAATTCTTTCTGCGAACTTTTGTTCTACATACGAACATTTTAGCGCAGCGCCAGCGGCCTGCATACCGGAGACAAGCAAGTGATCAACAAAATCACCGACACCATCGCCGAGGCGTTGTCGGGCGTCCAGGACGGCTCCACCGTGCTGATCGGGGGCTTCGGCACCTCGGGCAATCCCACCGAACTCATCGACGGCCTGATCGCCCAGGGCGCACGCGAGCTGACCGTGGTCAACAACAACGCGGGCAACGGAGACCAGGGCCTGGCCGCGCTGCTCAAGAGCGGCCAGGTGCGCAAGATCATCTGCAGCTTCCCCCGCCAGGTGGACAGCTGGGTGTTCGACGACCTGTACCGCAGCGGCAAGATCGAGCTGGAACTCGTGCCCCAGGGCAACCTGGCCGAGCGCCTGCGCGCCGCCGGCGCCGGCATCGGCGGCTTCTTCTGCCCCACGGCCTATGGCACGGAGCTGGCCAACGGCAAGGAAACGCGCGAGATCAACGGCAAGCACTATGTGCTGGAGCATCCCATCCACGGCGACGTGGCACTGGTCAAGGCCGAGAAGGGCGACCGCTGGGGCAACCTGACCTACCGCATGTCGGCCCGCAACTTCGGGCCTGTGATGGCCACGGCGGCCAAGCACACGATCGCCACCGTGCACGAGATCGTGGAGCTGGGCGCGCTGGACCCCGAGGCCGTGGTCACGCCCGGCATCTACGTGAGCCAGATCGTGAAGATCGACCGCGTGGCCACCCAGGCCGGCGGCTTCAAGAAAACCGCATGAGCGCCCCAACCGCCGAAAGCAAGAGCATGAGCAGCTACCAGAAACGCAGCAAGCAAGAGCTGGCCCGGCGCGTGGCCGAAGACATCTTCGACGGCGCCTATGTCAACCTGGGCATCGGCATGCCCACCCAGGTGGCCAACCACATCCCGGCCGGCCGCGAGGTCATCCTGCAAAGCGAGAACGGCATCCTGGGCATGGGCCCGGCGCCCGCCGAAGGCCAGGAGGACTATGACCTGACCAATGCCGGCAAGCAGCCCGTCACCCTGCTGCCGGGCGGCTGCTATTTCCACCATGCCGACAGCTTCGCCATGATGCGCGGCGGCCACCTGGACATCTGCGTGCTGGGCGCCTTCCAGGTCTCGGCCACGGGCGACCTGGCCAACTGGAGCACAGGCGAGGCCGGTGCCATTCCCGCCGTGGGCGGCGCCATGGACCTGGCCGTGGGTGCACGCCAGACCTGGGTGATGATGGACCTGCTGACCAAGACCGGCGAATGCAAGGTCGTCGAGGCCTGCAGCTATCCGCTCACGGGCCTGTCCTGCGTCAAGCGGATCTACACCGACCTGTGCACGCTGGAATGCACGCCCGACGGCCTGCGCCTGATCGACACCGTGCCCGGCCTCTCGCACGCCGAGCTGCAGTCCATCGTGGGCCTGCCCATCAAGGACGCGACGGCCACGGCCTGATCCTTCAGCTCCCCCCAGTGGGTGCGCTGCGGCGCACCCCGGCACCTCTTCATTCTTTTCCCAGGAGACACCATGAGCCAGTCCAACCAGGCCTTCATCTGCGACGCCATCCGCACCCCCTTCGGCCGCTACGGCGGCGCCCTGTCCCCGGTGCGTGCCGATGACCTCGGCGCCGTGCCGATCAAGGCGCTGATGGAGCGCAACCCCGGCGTGGACTGGACGGCCGTGGCCGACGTGCTCTACGGCTGCGCCAACCAGGCCGGCGAAGACAACCGCAACGTGGCACGCATGTCCGCCCTGCTGGCCGGCCTGCCCATCGATGTGCCGGGCGCCACCATCAACCGCCTGTGCGGCTCGGGCCTGGACGCCGTGGGCACGGCCGCGCGCGCCATCAAGGCGGGCGAGGCCCGCCTGATGATCGCGGGCGGCGTGGAAAGCATGAGCCGCGCGCCCTTCGTCATGCCCAAGGCCGAAAGCGCCTTCAGCCGCAGCAACGCCGTGTATGACACCACCATCGGCTGGCGCTTCGTCAACAAGCTGATGAAGCAGCAGTACGGCGTGGACTCCATGCCCGAGACGGCCGAGAACGTGGCCGACGACTTCAAGATCGAGCGCGAAGCCCAGGACCGCATGGCCCTGGCCAGCCAGCAAAAGGCCGCCGCCGCCATCGCGGCCGGCTACCTGGCCAAGGAAATCGTGTCCGTCTCCATTGCCCAGAAAAAGGGCGACGCCATCGTGGTGAGCCAGGACGAACATCCGCGCGCCACCACCATCGAGGCGCTGGCCAAGCTCAAGGGCGTGGTGCGCCCGGATGGCACGGTGACGGCCGGCAATGCCAGCGGCGTGAACGACGGCGCCTGCGCCCTGCTGCTAGCCAACGAGGAAGCCACCAGGCAATACAACCTGGTGCCGCGCGCCCGCGTGGTCGGAATGGCCGTGGCCGGCGTGGCCCCGCGCATCATGGGCTTCGGCCCCGCGCCCGCCGTGCGCAAGGTGCTGGCCCTGACCGGCCTGACGCTGGAGCAGATGGACGTGATCGAGCTGAACGAAGCCTTTGCCGCACAGGGCCTGGCCGTGCTGCGCGATCTGGGCATTGCCGACGACGACCGCCGCGTCAACCAATGGGGCGGCGCCATTGCGCTGGGCCATCCGCTGGGTGCCTCCGGTGCCCGCCTGGCCACCACGGCCGTGAACCAGCTGCACACGCTGGGCGGCCGCTACGCGCTGTGCACCATGTGCATCGGCGTGGGCCAGGGCATTGCCGTGATCCTGGAAAAGGTCTGATACTGCGATGAGCACCGTGGATAACAAGACACCCGTCACCGTGGTCAGCGGCGCCAGCAACGGCATCGGCCGCGCCATCGCCGAGGCCCTGCTGGGCCAGGGCCGCGCCGTGGTCAACCTCGACTACGTGCTGCCCGAATGGAGCCACCCTCTGCTGGTGAGCTACCAGGCCGACCTGACCAGCGAGCAGGCCACCGCCGAGGCGGCGGCCCGCATTGCCGCCGCGCACAACGTGGTGGCCCTGGTCAACAACGCGGGCGCCACGCGCCCCGGCACCATCGACAACGCCAGCACCCAGCATCTCGACGACGTGGTGGGACTGCACCTGCGCGCGCCCATGCTGCTGGTGCAGGCCTTCCTGCCCACGCTGCGTGCCTGCGGCGAGGGGCGCATCGTGAACATGTCCTCGCGCGCCGCGCTGGGCAAGCCGGACCGCATCGTCTACTCGGCGACCAAGGCGGGCCTGATCGGCCTGACGCGCACCCTGGCCATGGAACTGGGCCGCGACCGCATCACGGTCAACGCCCTGGGCCCCGGTCCCATCGCCACCGAGCTGTTCACCAAGAGCAACCCCGAAGGCGCGCCGCAGACCCAGCGCATCCTCAACAGCATTGCCGTGGGCCGCATGGGCACACCGGAAGACGTGGCCCGCGCCGCGCTGTTCTTCCTGTCGCCCGACAACGGCTTCGTCACCGGCCAGGTGCTCTACATCTGCGGCGGCACCACGCTGGGCGTGGCGCCCGTCTGACCGAACGCCTTTCCAGGCACAACACCCTTCAAGAAGAACCACTGGAAGCGCCCGCCTGCACAGGCGGGCGCCACACAGGGCCTTGCCCTGGCCCAGCCCGGCGTTGCCGGGCTGGGTCATCCACCTTATTGCCGAATCAGGAGACCTCTCGATGTCCGATCAAACCACCCACTTCACCCGCCGCCGTGGCCTGCAGGCGCTGGCCGCCGCATCCCTGACCGCGCTCGGCGCCCTGTCCGGCACCGCCGCCCTGGCCCAGGACGGCTTCCCCAGCAAGCCCATCACCATCCTCGTGCCCTTCGCCGCTGGCGGCACCACCGACATCCTGGCGCGCATCGTCGCCCAGGCGCTGCAGCAGGAACTGGGCCAGACCGTGATCGTGGACAACAAGCCCGGCGCGGGCGGCAACATCGGCGCCGTGGCCGCCGCGCGTGCACCGGCCGACGGCTACACGCTGTTCATGGGCACCGTGGGCACGCATGCCATCAATGCCGCGCTCTACGCCAAGCCCGGCTTCGACCCCATCAAGGACTTCTCGCCCCTGACGCGCGTGGCCAACGTGCCCAACCTGCTGGTGGCCCACCCCAGCCAGCCGTTCAAGACCGTCAAGGAAATGATCGCCTACGCGCGCGCCAATCCCGGCAAGCTGAACTACGGCTCCTCGGGCAGCGGCAGCTCCATCCACCTGTCGGGCGAGCTGTTCCGCTCCATGACGGGCCTGGACATGGTGCACGTGCCCTACAAGGGCAGCGCCCCGGCCATCACCGACCTGCTGGGCAACCAGATCGCCATCATGTTCGACAACATGCCCTCGGCCATCCAGCATGTGCGCTCGGGCAAGCTGCGTCCCATCGCCGTGACCACGGCCAAGCGCTCGCCCGAACTGCCCGATGTGCCCACCGTGGCCGAAGCCGGCGTGCCCGGCTACGAGGCCACTTCGTGGTTCGGCCTCTGGACCCAGGCCAAGACACCCGCCGCCGTGCAGCAGCGCCTGTACACGGCCATTGCCAAGGTGCTCAAGGACCCGGCCGTGGTCAAGAAGATCAACGACCAGGGCGGTGATGTCGTGATCGACACGCCGGCCGAATTCCTCGCCTATATCAAGGCCGAATCCGCCAAGTGGAGCAAGGTCGTCAAGGACTCCGGGGCGCAAGTCTGACCTTCGTTTCCGTATAAAAGAGCTGCTGCGTGCAGCTCTTTTTCATTGGAGCACCGACCTATTGCTAAGCACCGCCCACATCGCACGAACGAGCGCGGCCCAACTCAGGGACACCGAGGAAGGGCCTGAGCCGGCCGCGCCGCCCCGCACCGAGGGTGTCGTCCCCCTTCAGGGGCGCCGTGCAACGGGGAAGGCGCGAAGCGACTCAGGGGGTAATCATTTCAATCCAGCAGATCGGAGTAGTCGCCCTTGTCGTAGCCTTCGATGGCCTTCCAGGGCTGGGCCAGCGGGGCGGGCAGCTTGGTGGCGGTGACGACGATGCGCTCGATGCCGTGGGAGTCGCTGCGTTCCACGCGGCGGGCGAACTGGTTGGCCACGTCCCAGTCGATGACGGTGGTCTGCTCGCCTGCCGTGCCGCGGTAGCGCTGCACGCCGTTGTGCGGCTTGCCCACGCGTTCCATGCCCTGCAGCGCGGTGGGAGGCACGATCCAGTACACGTTGTCGAAGGAGCCGCCGTAGCCCACGTTGCCGTGGTGGGCCAGGTCCACGCTGATGACGCGCCGCAGCTTGGCCAGGATGACTTCCACGCCGACCTTGCCGTCATCGGCGCGGCGGATGGACAGGGGTGCGGCGCGGGCCTCGTCATGGGCATGGCCGGCGTGCGGGCCATGGGCGTGGTCATGGCCGTGGTCCTGGCTCTGGCGCAGGGCGGCGGGCATTTCGCGCTCTATCCACAGCTGGGCCTTGCGGCGGTAGACGCGGTTGGTATAGACGCTGCTGCGCTGCACGCCGTCGCTGCCCACGCTCATGGCTTCGTAGGTGATGCGCAGGTCGGCTTCGGGCGTGGCCTGCACGGCGGCCGTGGTGCGGGCCACGGAATCAGCGGGGACTGCGGCCGTGGGTACGGATGCCGCCGCCTTGGCCGGCTCGGCGGCCCATGCTGCGGTGACGGAACAGGCCAGCAGCGCGGCCGCGTAGATGTGGCGCGCCGCGCGCGGCGCCGGAAGGGAAAGCATCATGGAATCCAGCCAATGCGAAAAAAACCGGGGCCGGGCACACGCATGTGCCACGGCTCCGGCCAGGGGTTGGCAAGCAGCCAACGAAGGAAGAAACAATTACAGGCCAGCGGCTTCGCGGACCTTGGAGAACACCTTGGTGTTGTCCATCGTGCCCTTGAAGATCTTGGCGCCCGCGCCGCCGGCGAACAGCATCACGTCGCCGCCGCCATGGGTCTCGGAGCCCGGCGTGCCCAGGTTCAGGCCGACTTCCTGCAGGTAGTTGTCGTCCGTGGTGTCCACGGCCGTCACGTCGTCGCGCGAGGCGCCGCGTGTGGGAGCGATCCAGGGCTTGTTGCCATCTTCGGCATTGACCTGGCTGGAGGCCGTGGCGTTGGGACGTCCGCCGTTGCCGAAGGCCAGCGTGGTGTAGGGCTTGCCGTCCTGGGCCTTGGCCATCTGGCCAGTCTGGTAGTCCTGCACCTTGCCCAGGATGGGGTTGCCGATCTTGGAGTAGCCGTTGAACACCATGTTGTGGTCGTGATCGGCCGTGACCACGATCAGCGTGTTCTTCAGGCCCGGGTCCTTCTTTTCCATGTAGGCCATGGCGGTCTCGATGGCGCGGTCGAAGGCCAGCGTGTCTTCCAGCGCGCGCTTGGCATTGGTGCCGTGCAGTGCGTGGTCGATGCGGCCGCCTTCCACCATCAGGAAGAAGCCCTTGTCGTTGCGGCTGAGCACGTCCAGCGCCTTGCCGGTCATGTCGGCCAGGCTGGGCTCATCCAGCTTTTGCTTGACGCGGTCCAGCTCGTAGGCCATTTCGCTTTGCGTGAACAGGCCCAGCAGCTTGGGAGCCTTGGTCGCGTCCAGGGCCGACAGCTCGCTGCCCTTGGCGACATAGGCGTAGCCCTTGGCCTTCATCATGTCCACGAGGTTGGCCGTGTCCGTGCGCTTGCTGCTGGGGTTGACCGACTTGGGCAGGTAGTTGCGCTGGCCGCCCCCCATGAGCACGTCGATGCCGTCGCCCAGCTTGGCGTTGTAGTTGGCATGGCCGGGCACGGACTGCTCGGCAATGCTGTTGTAGCCATTGCGGTTGCAGATGTGGGCGTAGGTGGCCGCAGGCGTCGCATGGCCCACGCGCGTGGTGGAGATGGCGCCCACGGCGCGGCCCTTGGCCTTGGACAGTTCCAGCAGGGTCTGGGCGGGCTGGCCGTTGCCGGCCGGGCAGGTGGTGTCCTCGCCGTTGATGTACTGCTGGCCGTTGGCCGCATAGGCCAGGGTCTCGGCCGACATGGAGATGACTTCGTTGTTCATCTTCACGCCGGTCATGTAGGCCGCCATCGAAGGCGCGCTGTCCGTGGTCTGGCCATCGCGCGAGAAGGTCTTGACGCGGCTGGCGTAAGGCAGGGACTGCATGGTCAGCGTGGCGCGCTCGCTGCTGGTCAGTGCCGTGGGATTGGCAGCCAGCTGCTTCTCACCCTTGTAGATGCGCGCGGCGGTCACGGTGACCGGGCCCATGCCGTCGCCGAGGAAGAAGATGACGTTCTTGGCCTCGCCAGCCGCATGGGCGGCAGGTGCCAGCAGCGCCAGCGCGCCGGCCGCAGCCAGGGCGAGGGAAGTCTTTTGGAGGATCGGATGCATGTGGAATTCCTTGAATACTTTGAATGCCTTGATTGCGGTACAAGACCCTGGTCGTACAGCGTGCTAGGACCGCATGAAACCGGCGTGGCCCAGGCGGCGGACGCCGAGCAAGGGCCGCCCCGCAGCGAGGGCGTCGTCGGCTGCCCGCACGCCCCCCTCCCGCGAAGCGAGAGAGGGGGAAGCGACGCAGTCGCTCAGGGGGTGTTTCATTGCAAGCCGATGCTCTTCTTGATCAGCGTGAAGACGGTGGTGTTGTCGATCACGCCCGAGAACGTATCGGCACCCATGCCTTGCGCGCCCAGGAACACGTCGCCGCCGCCGTGGGTTTCGGAGGCCAGGGGCACCACGGCCTCCTGCAGGTAGTCGGGGCTCTCCAGCGAAGCCGCGTCGATGGGACCCCGCGTGGCCAGGCGCTTGGGACCGTTGCCGAAGCCCAGGATGGTGTAGGGATTGCCATCCACATCGGTGGAGGCCTTGCCGTCCACGTAGTTCTTGACCAGGCCCAGCACGCCGGGCTTGCCGGCCTCGGTCTTGCCGGTGCGCGCGGCATAGCCGTTCAGGTGCAGCGTGTGGTCATGGTCGGCGGTGACGACGATCAGCGTGTTCTTCAGGCCCGGATCAAGCTTGGCCATCTTGTCCAGCGCGGTCTGGATGGCGTTGTCGAAGGCCACGGTGTCCTGCAGCGCGCGGCGCGCGTTGGTGGCGTGCAGCGCATGGTCGATGCGGCCGCCTTCCACCATCAGGAAGAAGCCCTTCTTCTTGGCCGACAGTGCGTCGATGGCCTTGCCCGTCATCTCGGCCAGGCTCGGTTCCTTGGTCGCATCGCGGTCCAGGTCATAGGCCATGTGGTCCTTGGTGAACAGGCCGGCGATCTTGCTGCCGTCCACGGGCAGCTTGTCGAACTCGCTCTTGTTGGCGGCGTAGCTGTACTTTTGCGTCTTGAACTCGGCGATCAGGTTGCGGCTGTCGTTGCGGCGGCCGCCGTCGGCCTTGGGCGTGAAGTAGTAGGAGCCGCCACCCAGGATCACGTCCACGCCGTCACCGAGCTTGCTGTTATAGCCGGAGCCGCCGGGCACCAGGGCCGCGGCAATGGTGTTCTCCGCATCGCGGTGGCAGACGTGCGAGTAGGTGGTTGCCGGCGTGGCATGCGTGATGCGCGCGGTGGAGACCACGCCAGTGCCGTAGCCGGCGGACTTCATCTGCTCGAGCAGCGTGGGAACGGCCTGGCCGTTGCCGCTGGGGCAGGTGCTGTCGTAGTTGGTGTGATAGGCCTTGCCCGCAGCGTCCGTGGCCTTGGTGTCGGGCGTCATGGAGATGACTTCGTTGTTCATCTTCACGCCGGTCATGTAGGCGGCCATCGAGGGCGCGCTGTCCGTCACCTGGGCGTCGTTCGAGAAGGTGTGGACGAAGGCAGTCTCGGGCAGCTTGTCCATGGTGAGCTCACCGTCTTCACCCACGCTGTAGATGCGTGCGGCCGTCATGGTGGTGATGCCCATGCCGTCACCCAGGAAGAACAGCACGTTCTTGGTCGGAGCGGCTGCGGACGAACCGTCGCTGCCGCCACAGGCGCTCAACAGCAGCGAGGCACCAGCCAGCGCGCTGCACAACATCTTCAATTTCATGCGGATATCCCTCTGTAGGCAGGGGACCCCGCAGCACGGCCGCGCCCTCCCCCTGTTGATTGACCCGTGCACTGTAGGAGCGGCCTGTGACGAGCCCGTGACAGCAAGGCAGCAGCGGCAGGCGTATCGTTGCGGGGATGCGCTGCCAGCCGGGGAGCACCCGGCCACCCCAGCGACTGAACAAGGAACCCCATGGACCAGAAAGCCCAAGCCCCGAACGCCTCGCACGCCACGGATGCGCCGCCCAAGCCGGTGCTCGACTACCCGTTCGAGGCGCCACCGCAGCGCGGGCAGACGCTGGAGGTCGCACCCGGCGTGCTCTGGATACGCATGCCCCTGCCCTATGCGCTGGATCACATCAATCTCTGGGCCATCGATGACGGCGAGGGCTGGGCCATCGTCGATACCGGTGCGCGCACCGACGAAGGCGTGGCCACCTGGCGCGCGCTGTTCTCCCAATCCACGGACGGCCGCTCGCTGACACGCGTGCTGGTCACCCACATGCACCCCGACCATGTGGGCCTGGCCGGCTGGCTGACGCGCAAGTTCCATGTGCCGCTGTACATGACGCGCCTGGAATATCTGAACTGCCGCGTCGTGGTCTCGGACTGCAGCCGCGAGGCGCCGCCCGACGCCATCGCCTTCTACCGCCGCGCAGGCTGGAGCGACAGCGCGCTGGAGTCCTACCGCGCCCGCTTCGGCAACTTCGGCAAGCACATCCACGCCCTGCCCGACAGCTACCGCCGCCTGCACGACGGCGAGGAACTGCGCATAGGAAAGCACCTGTGGCGCGTGGTGGTCGGCAGCGGCCACTCGCCCGAGCACGCCAGCCTCTACTGCCCCGATCTCAAGCTGTTGATCTCGGGCGACCAGGTGCTGCCGCGCATCTCGTCCAACGTCTCGGTCCATGCCATGGAGCCCGACGCCAACCCCATGGCCGACTGGATGGATTCTCTGGAAAAGGTCAGGCGCGAAGTGCCCGACGATGTGCTCGTACTGCCCGCGCATGGCGATTGCTTTCGCGGACTGCATGCACGGATCGATTCACTGGCCGCAGGCCAGGAACGCGCCAACGCCCGCTTGCTGGCCGCACTGGCCGAACCGCGTCGCGCCGTCGATGTCTTCGGCGCCCTGTTCTCACGCCCCATCAGCGAATCCAGCCCCGCCCTGCTGGGCATGGCCACGGGCGAAAGCCTGGCCTGCCTCAACCACCTGATGCATGCAGGGCAGGTGGAGCGCAGCATTGATGCCGATGGCATCGCCTGGTACCACGCCGTGGCGGGGGTCTGAGACTGCTGCAGGCAGACGGCTCAGGCCGCCTGCAGCAGCGGATAGCGTTGTGCCATCGCGTCCTGCAGGCCGAACTCCGCCAGGATGGCGCGCATGCGCTCGACCGCACTGCGCTTTTTATGGCCCGTATAACGCGCAATGATCAGCTCGTTCTTCATGCTGTGCTCCCAGCCGACCAGCTCGGTCACGGTGACCTGGTAGCCACAGGCTTCCAGGTACAGGCAGCGCAGCACGTTGGTGAGCTGGCTGCCCATTTCGCGCGTGTGTATGGGATGGCGCCACAGTTCGGCCAGCGGCGTGCGCGTCAGGCTCAGCGCCTTGGTCTGGCGCAGGCAGGCAGCGACCTCGGCCTGGCAGCAGGGCACCAGCACCATGGCCTTGGCCTTTTTCTCCAGGCCGAAGGCGATGGCATCGTCGGTGGCGGTGTCGCAGGCGTGCAGGGCCGTGACCACGTCGAATTGCGCAGGCATGAAGTCGGCATGCGTGGATTCGGCCACCGACATGTTGAGGAAGCCCATGCGGTCGAAGCCCAGCTCGGCGGCCAGCTTCTGCGAGGCTTCCACCAGCGGCGCGCGCGTCTCTATGCCGTAGATGTGGCCGCGTCCCAGCGGCTTGAAATACAGGTCGTAGAGGATGAAGCCCAGGTAGGACTTGCCGGCACCGTGGTCGGCCAGGGTGACCGCATGGTCGTCGGCCGACAGTTCTTCGAGGATGGGGGCGATGAACTGGTACAGGTGGTAGACCTGCTTGAGCTTGCGCCGCGAATCCTGGTTGATCTTGCCTTCGCGTGTGAGGATGTGCAGCGCCTTGAGCAGTTCGATGGACTGGCCGGGCTTGAGGCCCAGCTGCTCGGTCACATCCTGCTCGGGTTTCGCGGCAGGCTTGCCTTGGCGCGCCTTCATTCGGCTGCGCCCGGCTTGGCTGCATGCGCCACGGGGCAGCGCGCGCCCACGCCCATGTCCAGCCAGCCTTCGATGCCGATCTTCTCCAGCGTCTCCATGTTGCGCTCGTAGATGGACTCCGCCTCGGGGAATGCTTCGACCGCCTTGTCTATGCTGTCCTCGCGCAGCAGGTGCAGCGTGGGATAGGGCGAGCGGTTGGTGCAGTTGGTGACGTCGTCGGCTTCGGTGCCCTCGAACTGGAACTGCGGATGGAACGAGGCCACCTGCAGGATGCCTCCCAGGTCCAGCTCTTCGACCATGGCGTCGGCCACTTCGAGGAAGTCGTTGAAGTCCAGGAACTCCTGCAGCGCATGGGGCAGGATCAGCAGCGTGGTGTCGCGCTTCTCGGGCGAGGCCTCGGCCAGCGCCTCCAGCTCGCGGTGCAGATCCGCCGCCACGCCCTCGGCGTCGGTGGCCTGGCTGACCGTGTAGTGGATCTGGCCCTTGATGTGCACGCCCTTGGCGAAGGGGCACAGGTTCAGGCCGATCACGGCCTTTTCGAGCCAGTGCACCGTATCCTCGATCACGGTGACAGGCGGAAACTCGGCCGCGCGAATCTCGTGGTTGGTATCGGTCATGGCTGTGCCCTTCAAAAATGCGAACGGGGGCACTGCGCCCCCAGACATTGCGAAACCGTCCAGGAACCCTTCCCTGCCCTGTCACGCAGGGTCCGCATTCTAGCCGCGCCGCCCGGGCGATGCCGGTGCTCGGATTTCTCAGCCCAGCACGCGCAGGCCTGTCAGCAGCTCATGCTCCCGGGCCGCGTAGCGGTCCGTCATCCCGGCGATGAAGTCGGCCACCACCCGCGCACGCGCCGATACGTCCTCGGCCAGCATGGCCCGCTGAACAAAGCGCGGCTTCATGCGATCGGGCTCCACCATGTAGGCCGCAAACAGCTCGGCCACCACCTGCTGCGCGCCGTCCATGGTCTTCATCACCTGTTCATGGCGATAGAGATTGCGGAACAGGAACTGCTTGAGCTGCAACGACTGCTGCCTCATGGTATCGCTGAAGCCCACCAGGGGGCCAGCCTGTGCGCGCACCTCATCGACCGAACAGGGCCGTGCCTGAGCAATGCGTTGCTGCGTGGCGGCGATCACGTCATAGACCTGGTCGCTGAGCATGCGGCGGATGCTTTCGTACAGCAGGCGCCGCTCGGCCAAAGGCATGCCCAGCTGGGGATGCTCGGCCAGCGTTGCATCGTGATAGCGCGCGAACAAAGGAACGGCCTCGCGCAGCTGGGCCATGGTGATCAGGCCGGAGCGCACGCCATCGTCCACGTCATGGGCGTTGTAGGCAATGGCATCGGCCAGATTGCACAGCTGGGCCTCCAGCGAAGGCTGCCGGCCCAGCAAAAAGCGCTGGGCCACGCCACCGGGCTCCCGCGCTTCCAGGTGCTCGGCATTGGTGCGCGAGCAGTGCTTGAGAATGCCCTCGCGCGTCTCGAAGCTCAGGTTCAGGCCGTCAAAGGCCGGATAGCGCTCCTCCAGCCGATCCACCACGCGCAGGCTTTGCAGGTTGTGCTCGAAGCCGCCGTGCGGCTGCATGCAGGCATTGAGCGCATCCTGGCCCGCATGGCCGAAGGGGGTGTGGCCCAGGTCGTGGGCCAGGCAGATGGCTTCGACCAGATCCTCGTCCAGTTGCAGCGACCGGGCGACCGAGCGGCCCAGCTGGGCGACTTCCAGCGAGTGCGTCAGGCGGGTGCGGAACAGATCGCCTTCATGGTTGACGAAGACCTGGGTCTTGTAGACCAGCCGCCGGAAGGCCGAGGAATGGACAATGCGGTCCCGGTCGCGCTGGTAATCGCTGCGCGTGGGCGCAGGCGCCTCCGGGAAACGCCGCCCCCGGCTGAACGCCGGGTTGCAGGCATAGGGGGCCAGGGCCTGTTTCTGCATTCGATCGCCTCATCATGCTGACAAGGGCACTCTAGCAGTTCCGGCTTGCCCCCGGCGCCGCGCGTCAGGCGCAGCAGGCGTCTATGACTTCGCGCACCAAGGCATCGGGCGCCGAGCGCATGACGGCCTTTCCCGGCCCGTCAATGAGAACGAAGCGGATCTCGCCCGCCTCGGACTTCTTGTCCACGCGCATCAGCTCCAGATAGCGGCCAGCGTTGTCACGCGCATCCAGCACGGCGCCGCGCACCGGCAGGCCCGCACGTTCGATCAGCACGCGCAGCCTTTGCACAAAGGCGGCATCCACCAGGCCAAGGCGCTGCGACAGCTCGGCCGCCATGACCATGCCGGCGCCCACGCCTTCGCCGTGCAGCCAGTTGCCATAGCCCATGCCGGCCTCGATCGCATGCCCGAAGGTGTGGCCGAAATTGAGAATGGCGCGCAGCCCAGCCTCTTTCTCGTCCTGCCCCACCACCCAGGCCTTGATCTCCACGCTGCGCTTGATCGCGTGCGCCAGCGCACTACGGTCGCGGGCGAGCAAGGCATCCATGTTCTCCTCCAGCCAGGCCAGGAAGTCCATGTCGGCGATCGGCCCGTACTTGATGACCTCGGCCAGGCCGGCGCTCAGCTCGCGCACGGGCAGCGTTTCCAGCGAGGCCAGGTCGCAAACCACCAGCTGCGGCTGGTAGAAGGCGCCGATCATGTTCTTGCCCAGCGGATGGTTGATGGCGGTCTTGCCGCCCACCGACGAATCCACCTGCGACAGCAGCGTGGTGGGCACCTGCACGAATGGCACGCCGCGCATGTAGCTGGCGGCGGCAAAGCCGGTCATGTCGCCGATGACGCCACCGCCCAGCGCGAACAGCACGGTCTTGCGGTCGCAGCCGCCGGACAGCAGGTCGTCAAAGATCAGGTTCAGCGTCTGCCAGTCCTTGTGGGCCTCGCCATCGGGCAGCACCACGGTACGCACGCTGCGGTAGCGTTGTTCCAGCACGCGGCGCAGTGCGGGCTCATAGAGCGGTGCGACCACATCATTGCTGACGATCACGGCCTGGGCCGCAGAAGGCAGGGCGGCATAGGTCGCGGCCTGGTCCAGCAGACCGGTGCCGATGGTGATCGGGTAGGAACGGTCGCCCAGGTCGATGGTCACGACCTGGGCGGCAGGCAAGGAGGAAGCGGTGGGCAAGATGGTGTCGCTCCAAGGCAGAAAGAGTGAAAGGAATTGCGCGACACGGCAGCGCGCCCGGCAACCGCCGATCTTAAAGAAAAAGGCCCCGGCAAGTGCCGAGGCCTTTGGTGTTCCAGCGGGCTGCCGCTCAGGCCAGTTCCGCCTGCATGCGTATGCGCTGGGCGGCCTGCGCCACAGACAGACCCGATGTCTGGATCACGAAGTGAGCCGTCTCCAGATAAAGCGGCTCGCGTTGCAGCAGCAGCTCCCGCAGGCGCAGTGCCGGGTCTTCCACCTGCAGCAAGGGCCGCGTCACATCGTTGCGCAGCCGCGCGGCGATGGCCTCTGGCGTGCAATCCAGATAGAAGACCTGGGTGCGCGCATGCAGATGGCGGCGGTTTTGCTCCCGCAGCACCACGCCACCGCCCGTGGACAGCAGCAGGCTGGATGTGGAGGCGGACAGCTCATCAATGACCTGCGACTCCATGTCTCGAAAAGCCTGCTCCCCCTCGCGCTCGAAAAACTCCCGGATGCTGCAGCCCAGGCGCTGCTCGATCACATGGTCCGAATCCACAAAACGCATCGACCACAGGCGCGCCAGCTGGCGCCCTATGGTCGATTTGCCGGAGCCGGGCAGGCCGATCAGGGCCACCACCGGCGCACGGAGCGAGGCAGGACCTTGATCGGAATTCACCGGCGTGTTCACTCGGGCAGGCAGACGGATGTCACTCCGTAAGGCGAGGTCAGGAAGGAGCCGTTCTTCTGGTCACCTTCGACGAACGAGGTAAGGAAGATGCGCTCGGCACGACCTTCGGAGCCGGCAGCATTGGAACTGACGGTCAGCTTGTACAGCAGCCAGGTGGCAACGTTCTGCGGATATTCAGTCTGAACGATCAGACGGCCATTGGCTCCTGTTTTTCGTCCGTTGAAATAGGACACCACAATATCGGCCTTGGGGGGTGTCAAGCGGCCATCTCCATTGGCGTCTTCACCGCTGTCCAGATTTCCATTGCGATTGATGTCCTCATTCAAGCAAAAACCGGATCCAGCGACGTGTGCATTCTTGACGTTGTCATAGCTTCCAAATCCGTATCGCAGAATATCCACACTTACTGAAACATCCGCATCCGCAACTGCCTCACCAGCAGCATTGGCAACGGCCACATCAAACTTCTTGATATAGGTAAGGTTATTGGCGCCTTTTTCCAGCTCATTGTTGTCGCCAATAGTGATGGAGACAGGTTCGCTGGCAACAGTCAGCGTACTGACACGCGAATTGGGGCACTTCCCATTGGACACAGCTGCGTCAGAATTTCCATAGCACATGCGGATGCTGACCCCATCTGTCGGGCTGATACGCGTGCCAGGAATATATTGCGCCAAGGCAACGCCGCTCGCATTGGATATCACGGATTGGCTGCCTGTCGAGATAGCCTCTCCAGAACCCAGTCCAGGCGGAACGATCTCAAAGCGGACCCGCATATTGGAAATGGCGCGGTTGTCCTTGTCCAGGAACAGGGCTCGCAATTGCGCCATATTGGTACGACCGCCATCCAGATTAGGCTTGACGGTATTCGGCACAATGGACAAGCTCGCCGCACTGACCACACCCACCGCGTCTGGGACTTGGGCAGCGCCGCCTGCCACAGTGATCTGCTCGTTTGAGACCACTCCTGAAGCCTTGGCCTGCAAGGAGTAGACCTGGGCAGCGCCTGGTGCATTGAATGCCGCAAACTTGGCTACGCCAGACGTGTCCGTCTGGGCCGTCACCGCAGCACTGAGAACCGATCCGGAAAGCACAACAGGAATGCCAGAAATTCCTGCGCCATTCGCATCCGAGATTTTTGCCGTGACCTCCACTGGTTGCCCCGGAGAAGGAGCAGAGGGAACCACAGTCAATGCGATCTGGCTGCCGGTGACAGCCACAACACCTGTACCCGACTGATTACCAGCCTTCAGATTGAAGCGGATATCCCGGTTGGAACGATCACCACCGATCTCTATCTTTCCGTTAACACGGCCAGAGGCATCCGTCACGTTGGCGTTGGGTGTAAAAACACCTGAATCCAGCACAACGGAGACAGGTGCATTGGCGACAGGATTCCTGCTTGCGGACAGTGCTGTGACCGTCAAGGTGGCGGAGTCGCTTCCCGAATTGGCGACAACAGTCTTGTCAAGAAGGAACTCGACACTGGCCACATCCGGTGTCGTACCACCCCCCGTACCTCCTCCAGGTGTCCCCGGATTCCCGCCTCCCCCCCCGCACCCAACCAGAGCAAAGGCCGTCAAAGTAGCCAACCACATTTTCTTCATCAAATATCTCCCTAAATTTTCACTCAGCGTTTTGCAGCGCTATCAGAAATCATTTTTGGCGTAATGAATACCAGCATTTCTCTCTTGGAAGAGGCCCTGGAGCGGCTCTTGAAAAGATTACCCAGTACAGGCACATCACCCAACAACGGAATCTTGTTCTCCTGATTGGTTTCTTCCAGTTCAAAGATGCCACCAATCACCACGGTGCCGCCGTTTTGCACCAGGATCTGCGTCTTGATATGCTTGGTATCAATAGCTACACCTTGGGTCGTTGTTTCACCGCGAGAATCCTTGTTGATATCCAGATCCAGGATGATATCGCCTTCAGGAGTTATTTGCGGCGTCACTTCCAGCTTCAACACCGCCTTCTTGAAGGCTATGGTGGTCGCTCCGTTAGGTGCAGTGACTGAATATGGGTATTCAGTGCCCTGCTCGATCAGCGCCTTGGTCTGGTCAGCGGTCATGAGACGAGGGCTTGAAATGATCTTGCCTTGCCCATCGGCTTCCATCGCCGAGAGCTCCAACGTAAGGAAGCGATTGGCTGCTGCATTGAAGATGGACATGGCAAACGTGCCAGATCCTGAAACTCCTGACACGGATGCAGGAAGATTCACAAAGCTGCCCGAAGTATTGACGGTACCTCCTGCACCTGCAGAGGCATTTGCGTTATCGAATCCCGTACCGAAGACAACACGATTGTCACCGCCGATACCGTAGCCGCCATCACCACCGCGCTGGGCACGCAAGTCCCCGCCGCCGAGGCGCACACCCAGCGCACGTCCGAACGTGTCACGCGCTTCCACAATACGCGCTTCAATGAGCACTTGACGCACTGGCACATCCAGCGTGGCCAGCAATGCCTTCATCGCCTCAAGCTTGGCGGGAGTGTCCGTCACAAAGAGTTGGTTGGTCCGGGGCTCAGAGATTGCAGATCCACGCTCGGACAGAAATCTCGTCGCATTTCCGCCAACGCCGGCAGAGCTGGTGTTCGTCGTGATTTGCAATAGAATATCGGCCGCCTTCGCATAGTTCAGCTGAAAGCCCTGGGTGCGCAGCGGCTCCAGTTTCTGGATTTCAATCGCGGCTTCATAGTCACGCTTGGTGCGCGCATCGATCTCATCCTTGGGTGCTATCCAGAGCACCGAACCCGACTTGCGCATGCCAAGGCCCTTGGCATCCATGATGATCTGCAGCGCCTGATCCCAGGGAACATCCTTGAGACGCAGGGTCAACGCCCCGGAAACCGTGTCCGAGGTCACGATATTGAAGTTCGTGAAGTCGGCGATCACCTGCAGCAGCGACCGCACTTCGATGTTCTGGAAATTGAGGGAGAGCTTTTCACCGCTGTAGCCGGGTCCCTGCGTGAGCTTGCTCACATCCACCTTTTTCTGGCGGACCTCGATCACAAACTGGCTGTCGCTTTGGTAGGCGCTGTGCTCCCAGTCGCCGACGGGAGCGATGCGCATGCGCACCGACTCACCCTGCTGCACCGAAGAGATTGTCTGCACCGGCGTTCCGAAATCCGCAACATCCAGTTTGCGACGCAATCCTTCAGGCAGGGAGGAACGCAGAAAATCGACCACCAGCTCCTTGCCTTCGCGGCGCAGATCCACGCCGACCTGGCTATTGCTCAGCCCCACGACGATGCGGCCAGAACCATCACTGCCACGACGGAAATCAACATCCCGAATGGGTTGGACATCACTGCCAACAGCTGTCTTGGCTTCAAACACGCCCTGCTGCGTAGAAGGCTTTACTGTGGCAGACGTTGCCACCGGATCCAACAGGATCAGCAGCGCCTTGCCTTGGCGTTCAGTGCGGTAGGACGTCGCAGACTTCAGATTCAGTACCAGGCGGGAGCGGCCGGATGCCTCCACGATATTGATGGAGCGCAGGTTGCCCTGGTTGAGCTCGACCATCGATTTACCCGTGGCATTGGTTGCGCCAGGGAAATCCAGTGCGATTCGTGCAGGCGACTGGATTGCAAATCCGGTCGGGTCCGCAGCCAGCGCTTCGGAAAGCTCGATGCGCACCACCTCAGTGCCTCCTTGAATCGAGCCGGAGACCGACTCTATCGCGGACTGCGCCCATGCCAAGGAGCCAAGCAGCCAACCGCCTACGGCGATTCCCCAGCGAGCCTTGTGCAACATGCTTCGATGTGTGCCCATCATTTTCTTCCCTCCTGCAACTCCAGTGTGCTATTTCTCTCTATCCAGTCGCCGCTGCCGTCCTGGACGATTTCCCGCAACTGGATGGACGTCTCGGTGATCCGGGTAACCTTGCCGTAGTTCTGCCCCAGGTAATTTCCTGCCCGAACCTGGTACAGCAAAGCCCCCACCCTGACAAGCGCCGTAGGCACGCCTTTTTTGTCCAGACTGCCGACCATGGTCATTGCATCCAAAGGCTCGGCCTCCAGCGGTTCCTTGCGGCGATTGAGTTCGGAAGCAATCAGGGTGGTATTGGCGCTAGTCTGTGCAGACTCCCTGCGCAGCACCTGCATCAGCTTCATGGGATTGAAAGGATCCATGCCATCAGAACCAAGATAGGCCTGGGGCGTGAAGATCTTGGGCTCTTCCAAAGGCTTGACACGGGGCCTGGCATTGGCTCTTTCCTGGGCCATCCAGGTCTGCAGCTCTTCCTGATCAGAAGAAGAGCAGCCTGAGACGGCCAAGCAGGCTGCCAGCGTGAGCCAGCCGCTGAAACGCATGTGTCTCATTATTTCTTGCCCTTCCCTGCAGCCGCGCGTTGCGCCTGCACCTCGTCGGCATCCAGGTAGCGGAAGGTCCGTGCCGTCGCCTCCATGCTCAAGACTTCGCTGCCTTCCTTGCCCACGGGGACGATCGAGAGATTGTTCAAGGTCACGATGCGTGACAGGTAGGCCACATCGGACGCAAAGGATCCAATGTCATGGAAGCGGCCCGTGACCTTCAACGCAATGGGCAACTCGGCGTAGTACTCCTTGACCACCATCGCACCAGGCCGGAAGGTTTCAAACTGCAGGCTGCGGCCCAGCCCTGCTTGATTGATATCCGAGAGCAGCGCCGCCATTTCCGCCTTGCTGGGCAATTGCTTTTCCAGTTGCGTCACATACTGCTGGACCTGTTCACGCTGCTTCTTCAGGCCATCCAGGCTGACGGCCTTGGACAGCTTCTGGCTGAAGTCCTGGCGCAGCGTGACTTCGGTATTGCGCTCCTGCTCCAAGGTGTCTTCGTAGTCCTTGATCAGCACATACCAGAGCACGGCGGCCACAGCCAGCGCGATGGCCACACACAAAAGCGCCCGCGGCAACACAGGCCACCGCGACGGGTCATTGGGATCAAGACTACGGAACTGGCGCTGGATGTTCTCCTGCAGTGCGGAGAAGTCGATGTCTTTCTTTTTCTTCTTGGCCATCACTGGGGCTTTCCTGGGTTGGCCGGCGTCGAAAGGCTCTTTTCCGCCACACTGGCGCGCGTCAGTTGAAAGCGCAGATTGAACGCAGCAGCGCGGCGCTGGTCCTTGGGCGTGACATTGACCGTCCTGGCCACGATCTCCACCAGATCCGGCTTGGAGATCCAGGGCGTTCCTTCGGACAGATTGCGCAGCATTTCGGAAACCCGCTCATTGGACTGCGCCGTACCCTGCATGGTCACAGACAGGCCTTCCTGCCTGATGCTGGTGATGTAGACGCCATCGGGCAACTGCGCCACCAGCTCGTTGAGCATGTGCACCGGAAGATTGCGGTCGGACTGCAGATCTTCCACGGCCTTCTGACGTGCACGCAGGGCCGTGATCTCATCCTCCAGCCCGGCAATTTCCTTGATCTGGGACTCCAGTACGGTAATCTCTGCGCGCAGCATGCTGTTCTTTGCCTGCTGGGCCTCGATCATCATCTGATACCACCAGTACACCGCGCCAATGATCAAAAGCCCCACCAGGGCCGACAGGACCATGGTGGCCTGGAATGCCTCCTTGCGGCGCTTTCGCGTTGCTTCTCTGTGAGGAAGCAGATTGATCAGAATCACGAGACAAACCTCCGCATGGCCAGTCCGCAGGCGGTCAGGTAGGCGGGGGCCTCGCGCGACATGCGCTTGAGGCGTACGCCGCTGCCGACTTCCATTCCATCAAAGGGATTGGCAAGGCTGCAGGCAAACCCCGTTTGCTGCGTGATGGCCTCGGACAGGCCGGAAAGTGGGGCCGAGCCGCCTGCCAGCAGGATGTGGTCTATGCGGTTGTGGGGCGTGCTGGTGAAAAAGAACTGCAGTGCGCGAGACACTTCCTGCGTCATGCTTTGCACAAAGGGCTTGAGCACGGCGGACGCGTAGTCCTCCGGAAGTTCACCGCTGCGCTTCTTGGACTCGGCCTCTTCGAGCGAGAAACCATATTGGCGCGCGATCAGTTGCGTCAGCTGTGCGCCGCCAAAAGCCTGGTCCCGGTCATACAGCACCTCGTCGTCGCGCAGTATCTGCATGCTGGTCGTCATGGCGCCCAACTCGAACAAGGCCACAAGGGCGTTGTTGCCCTGATTGGGCAGGCGCTCGATCAGCCGTGCAGCCGCCATGCGGGAGGCGTGGGGCTCGATGTCGATGACCGTCGGCTTGAGGCCAGCCGCCTCGGCCAGTCCCTGGCGGTCCTGGACCTTCTCGCGGCGCGATGCGGCAATGAGCACGTCCACGTCGCCGGGTGAATTCGATGACGGGCCTATCACGCAGAAGTCCAGACTCACTTCATCGAGCGAGAAAGGAATGTACTGATTGGCCTCGGATTCGACCTGGACCTCCAATTCCTGCTCGCTCATGCCGTCCGGCAGCGAAATCTTCTTGGTGATCACGGCCGAGGCCGGCAAGGCCATGGCCACGTTTTTGGTCCGCGTGCCGCTTTTTTTGACCAGTCGCCGTACAGCCTCTGCCACTTCATCGAACTTTTCGATGTTGCCGTCCGTGATCCATCCCCGCTCCAGCGGTTCGATGGCACAGCGCTCCAGCAACAGTTCGCCCGACTTGGCACGAGACAGCTCAACGAGCTTGGCGCTCGAAGAACTGATGTCGATGCCTAGCAAAGGTGCGGGCTGGCGACTGAATAAGGATCCCATAGCAATCAACTTGCCCTCCCTCTTCTTGTGTATGTAAAGAACGCAACAAACCTTCACATATAGGTTGAATGCTATCAGCAAGACTGCGCGCAGCTCACCATGCCAGCCGGAGCACGCTAGGCGCTAGTGGCCAAAAACAGACATTATTGCGGGCCATCAAATGCGACATGAATGCACCCCTGCTTGCATGTCGGCCTGCACGCCTGGCTTAGGATGCGTGGCTTGCGGCCATGCTGGCAACTGTGTGCAGCCGTCTCCTACCGTCCTTCTGGGGCACGCATTTTTATAATGCGGCACTCCTCAGCACTCCCTGCGACATGCCGTCTTCAGACTCCCGAGAACCCCAGGCTGCAAAGCCTCGCTCCGCCCCATCCAAGCCCATGCACTGGTTTCCCAAGGCCTTGCTATGGCTGGCGGGCATCTCCGTTGCCGGCGCGCTGGCTTTGATGCTGACCGTGGCCGTGGCCCTGGCCATGGCCTACCCCAACCTGCCCGACGTGTCCGAGCTGGCCGACTACCGGCCCAAGCTGCCGCTGCGCGTGTATTCCAGCGAAGGCGCCCTGCTGGGTGAATTCGGCGAGGAGCGGCGCACGCTGACCCCCATCCAGGACATCCCCAAGGTGATGACCGACGCCGTGCTGGCCATTGAAGACACGCGCTTTTTCGAGCATGGCGGCGTGGACTACAAGGGAATGGCCCGCGCCGCGCTGGCCAATCTGGGCCGCGTGAAAAGCCAGGGCGCATCGACTATCACCATGCAGGTGGCGCGCAACGTCTATCTGTCTTCCGAGAAAACCTTTACACGCAAAATTTACGAAGTCTTACTGACTTTTAAGCTAGAGCATCTGTTGAGCAAAAACCAGATTCTCGAGATCTACATGAACCAGATTTATCTGGGAAATCGGGCCTATGGCTTTGCTGCTGCCTGTGAAGCCTATTTCGGCAAGCCACTGAAGGACATCACGGTGGCCGAGGCGGCCATGCTGGCAGGCCTGCCCAAGGCACCATCGGCCTACAACCCGATCAGCAACCCCAAGCGCGCCCGCTCGCGCCAGCTCTACATCATCGAGCGCATGGAGGAAAACGGCTTCATCACCTCCGCCCAGGCCACTGAAGCCAAGGCCGAGCCGCTGAAGATCCGCACGGGCTCCTTCAACACCCGCGTGCATGCCGAATACGTGGCCGAGATGGCACGCCAGCTGATCTTTGCCCAGTACGGCAACGAAGCCTATACGCGCGGCCTGAACGTCTACACCACCATCAATGCCGGCGAACAGGAAGCCGCCTACGCCTCGCTGCGCCGCGGCATCATGGACTACGAGCGCCGTCAGAAGTACCGCGGCCCCGAGAAGTTCGTGGCCCTGCCGGCCGACGCCGAAGACCGTGAAGACGCCATCGACGACACCCTGGCCAACCACCCCGACAACGGTGATGTGCTCGCCGCCGTGGTGCTGGATGCCAATCCGCGCAAGATCCTGGCGGCACGCGCCGACGGCGAACAGATCGAGATCACGGGTGAAGGCCTCAAGCCCGCCGAATCGGGCCTGAACCCCAAGGCACCGCCCAACATCAAGATCCGTCCCGGCGCCGTGATCCGCGTGGTCAAGACGCCCAAGAACACCTGGGAAATCACGCAGCTGCCCGAAGTGGAAGGCGCCTTCGTGGCCCTGGTCCCCCAGACAGGCGCCTTGCGCGCCCTGATCGGCGGCTTCGACTTCCAGAAGAACAAGTTCAACCACGTGACCCAGGCCTGGCGCCAGCCCGGCTCGGCCTTCAAGCCCTTCATCTACTCTGCGGCACTGGAAAAAGGCTTCTCGCCTTCCACCATGATCAATGACGCGCCGCTGTTCTTCAGCGCCGGCGTGACGGGTGGCCAGCCATGGGAGCCCAAGAACTATGACAGCCGCTACGACGGGCCGATGACCATGCGCACGGGCTTGAACAAGTCCAAGAACATGATCTCCATCCGCCTGCTGCAGGCCGTGGGACCCAAGCAGGGACAGGAGTGGGTCACGCGCTTCGGCTTTGACGCCGCCAAGCATCCGGCCTACCTGACCATGGCGCTGGGTGCCGGAGCGGTCACGCCGCTGCAGTTGGCTGCCGGCTACTCCGTGTTCGCCAATGGCGGCCACCGCGTCAACCCCTGGCTGATTGCCCGTGTCACCGATCACAAGGGCCGCATCCTGTCCGAATTCACGCCGCCCCCGGTGCAGGAACTGCCCCAGGCCATCGACGCGCGCAACGCCTTCATCATGGACAGCCTGCTGCAGGACGTGGCGCGCGTGGGCACGGCAGCACGCGCGCAGTCCACGCTCAAGCGTCCCGACCTGTACGGCAAGACGGGCACGACCAACGACTCGGTGGATGCCTGGTTCGCAGGCTTTCAGCCCACGCTGGCCGCCGTGTCCTGGATCGGCTACGACACGCCGCGCAACCTGGGCAGCCGCGAGACGGGCGGCGGCCTGAGCCTGCCCATCTGGATCGGCTTCATGCAGCATGCCCTCAAGGGCGTGCCGGTGGCAGAGATGCCTGTGCCCCCTGGCGTCGTGAACATGGGCGGCGAGTGGTATTACGAGGAAAACGCGCGCAACGGCGGCGTCAGCAGCCTGGGCATGGACAGCGCCTCCACGGGCGGCGCTGCAGGCGCCACGCCCCCGCCCGCCACCGAGGAGCGCAACCGCATCCTCGACCTCTTCCGCAACTGACCGCCACACAAGCGGTTGACCACGCAAGAAAGCCCGGCCATGCCGGGCTTTCTTCATGGAGCCTGCCGATAACGGCGGATCAGCGTGCCGAGAACTGCAGCGCCAGGCCCGACTGCTCGGTGGCGTAGCGGCTCAGGTTGGCGAAGAACTCGCCCGCGCCCTTGGTATCGAGCCAGGCGCCCTGCGCCGCGTCGTAGCGGTAGTGAAAGCCACCGGCCTTGGCCGCCAGCCAGATCTCGTGCAGCGGTTTTTGCTGGTTGATCACGATCTGGCTGCGGTTGGCAAAGACCAGGGTCACCATGCCACCCACGCGCTGGGCATCGAGGTCGGCATCGGTTTCATCGTTGATGCGATCGCAGTCCTGCTCCACCGCCAGCAGCAGTCGTTCGGCAAGGTCCAGAAATTCTTGGTCGGTCATTACAATTCGCTTATGTTGAAAGCCTCGCAAATTCTAGTCAGGTGCATTGCCCTTGGCGCCTGTGCGGCGTCCCTGGCCGCCTGCGGCCAGAAAGGCCCGCTGTTTCTGCCCAGCTCGCCTGCGGCCAGCCACCGCGCCACACTGCCGCAGACCCTGGGCATTTCCAGCCCGGCCGAGCGTGCAACGCCCGCGCCTGCACCCACCACCTTGCCCGCAGGCCCGTCAAGTGCCGCCGTCGAGGAAAGCTCGACACCCACCGGCACCACGGACTCCCGCAAGCAGCAGGCCGACTGAGTCGGCAGCCGCGCCGCGGCTTGATGCACATCAACACCGCGGCCAGGCATGGCGCTTAGAGTGACTTTCTCTTGTCCCTCGACAACCCGCCATGCCCGTAGAGCTCTACCGAGACAAAAACCACGCCTGCCTGATGTTCACTGACCTCATCGAGGAAGATGGACAGGCCATACAGGCCAATCAGTTCCTCATCGTCGATGACGACACGGGCGCGATCATCGACCCGGGCGGCAATCTCGCATTCAACGAGCTGTTCATGGGCATGTCGCGGCATTTCGCGCCGCACAAGCTGTCCTATCTGATCGCTTCCCACGCCGATCCCGACATCATTGCCTCGCTGGACCGTTGGATGACCAGCACCAAGGCACAGCTGGTGATCTCGCGCATCTGGGAGCGCTTCGCGCCCCACTTCACCAAGGTCGGCAAGACTGAAAACCGCGTGATCGGCGTGCCGGACGCCGGTGGCCGGCTGCCGTTGGGCCGCCATGAGCTGCACCTGCTGCCCGCCCACTTCCTGCATGCCGAAGGCAACTTCCACTTCTACGACCCGGTCAGCCGCATCCTCTTCACGGGCGATCTGGGCGTGTCCCTGATGAACGGCATCGAGGCGCAGGTGCCCGTGACCGACCTCGTGCCGCACATCGCCCGCATGGAAGGTTTTCACCGCCGATACATGGTCTCCAACAAGATTCTGCGGCTGTGGGTGCAGATGGCGCGCCAGCTGCCCATCGACATGATCGTGCCCCAGCACGGCGCGCCCATCATGGGCGCCAAGGCGATTGCCGACCTGTTCAACTGGCTCGAAGGACTGCAGTGCGGCATCGACCTGTTCGACCAGCGCAACTACCAGCTGCCCATGGCGGACATCGACCCCGTGACCCGCCAGCTGCGCCCTGCCCTGCGCGCCGTCGCGGGCTAGCTCCTGGCGCGCCGGCGGCGCAGTGCATGGACCACGCGCCAGGCCAGCAGCAGCGCAAGAATGGCGGCGTACACGCCGACCTCGGCAAAGTTGTTCTTGCCTGCGCGCATCCAGAAGAAATGCAACAGGGCCAGCGGCGCGACCGCATAGATACAGCGGTGCAGCCACTGCCAGCGCCTGCCGCCCATGGCGCGCATGACACGGTGCGGTGAAGTCACTGCCAGAGCGGTCAGCAAGAGCAGCGCCGCAAAGCCCACCAGGATGAATGGGCGCTTCGGGATGTCGAGCACGATCTCGCCCCAGTCCAGCCCCATGTCGAACCATGCATAGCACAGCAGGTGCAGCAGCGCGTAGAAGAACACGTACAGGCCCAGCATGCGCCTGAAGCGCGCCAGTGCCGTCAGTCCCAGCGCCTGGCGCAGCGGTGTCACGGCCAGCACCACGCACAGAAAGCGCAAGGTCCAGTCGCCGGTGGAGCGCAGCAAGGCCTCGGCCGGATTGGCGCCAAGCGTGTTCAGGATGGCTCCAGCCAGCAGCCACGCAAACGGCAGCAGGCACACAAGAAACACCAGCGGCTTGGCCGTCCGGTGCAGCAAAAAACGCTGCACCGCCGTCATTGCATGGGCCACATCAATAGAACTTCTTGAGGTCCATGCCCGCGTAGAGCTGGCCCACCTGGGCTTCGTAGCCGTTGAACAGCTGCGTCTTGCGCTTCTTGGCGAACAGGCCGTCTTCGCCAATGCGCCGCTCCGTGGCCTGGCTCCAGCGCGGGTGCGGCACGTCGGGGTTCACATTGGAATAAAAGCCGTACTCGTTGCGCGCCGCCTTGTTCCAGGCCGTGCCCGGCTCCTTGTCGGTCAGGCGGATGGCGACGATGCTCTTGGCGCTCTTGAAGCCGTACTTCCACGGCACGACCAGCCGCACGGGCGCGCCATTCTGGTTGGGCAGCACCTCGCCATACATGCCAAAGGCCAGCAGCGTCAGCGGGTGCATGGCTTCATCAAGGCGCAGCCCCTCGGTGTAAGGCCAGTCCAGCACGCCGCTGCGCAGGCCCGGCATCTGCGCCTTGTCGGCCAGGGTCACGAATTCCACATACTTGGCACTGCCCAGCGGCTGCACCTTGCGCAGCAGCTCGGCCAGGGAATAGCCCACCCAGGGAATCACCATGGACCAGCCCTCCACGCAGCGCAGCCGGTAGATGCGCTCTTCCTGTGGCGCGAGCTTGAGCAGCGCATCCAGGTCCAGCGTCTGCGGCTGCTGGACCAGGCCCTCGATCTTCACCGTCCAGGGGCGGGTCTTGAGCGTGTGGGCGTTCTTGGCGGGATCGTCCTTGTCCAGCCCGAATTCGTAGAAGTTGTTGTACTGGGACACATCGGCATAGGCCGTGACACGGTCCATGGTGTTTGCGCCCACTACCTGGGAAGGCACGGAGGCCAGTGCCGCCAGCTTGCCGGGGCGCTGCACGCCCGCCGCCCAGCCGGGCAAGGCCGCGCCCGCCGAGCCTGCGGCCAGGTACTGCAGCCAGGCACGGCGCTGCAGGTAGCCGACCCGGGGCGTGATCTCGCTGCCTTGCGGGTGTTGGAAGCCGTTGTCGTGGGAGCGGATCAGCATGGGAATCTCCTGGTGTGCCGGCGGGCACGGGGCGCTATTGCTGGCGATATGGCGATTGGGAGCCTCGCAGGCGCGCGCAAGTTCCCTGCGGCACCGATGCGATGGTGCACGAAAAAGCGGCATGCGCCTGAACGCATGCCGCTGCCCTTATCTTGCCACTGTCACTCTGCCACTGCCATGGCTCAAAGCTCGCCGTAGCTGTGCAGCCCCGACAGGAACATGTTCACCCCCAGGAAGGCGAAGGTGGTGATGGCCAGTCCACCCAGCGCCCACCAGGCGGACACCGTGCCGCGCAGGCCCTTGACCAGGCGCATGTGCAGCCAGGCCGCGTAGTTGAGCCAGACGATCAGCGCCCAGGTTTCCTTGGGGTCCCAGCTCCAGTAGCCGCCCCAGGCCTCGGCCGCCCACAGCGCGCCCAGCACGGTGGCGATGGTGAAGAAGGCAAAGCCCACGGCGATGGATTTGTACATCACATCGTCCAGCAGCTCGAAGCTGGGCAGGCGCTCGGCGATGCGCTTGCGCGCCAGCAGGATGCCGGCCACGATCAGCGCCGAGATGCCGAAGTAGACCATCCAGTAGCTGCCGCCGTTCTGGGTCGCGCCCTGGCGGAAGACGATGGGCTCGAAGCACAGCACCACACCCAGCATCCACAGCGGCGCGAGCTTGTACCAGCGGGTCTCCGTGGCCTGCTGCTTGATCAGGTAGGCAAAGGAGACCATGGCTGCCAGCGCAAAGGTGCCGTAGCCGATGAAGTTGGCCGGCACGTGCAGCTTCATCCACCAGCTCTTGAGTGCCGGCACCAGCGGCTGGATCTCGTGCGCCTCGCGCACCAGCGTGTACCACAGCAAAAAGCCCACGGCCGCGCTGACCACCAGCATCACGAAGCCGCCCAGGGCGCGCGTGTCGTAGTGCTGTTCGTAATAGAGATAGAAAAGCGCCGTCATCCAGCAGAACATGACGAACACTTCATAGAGATTGCTGACCGGGATGTGGCCCACATCGGGGCCGATCAGGTAGCTCTCGTACCAGCGCACCATGGTGCCCACCAGCGCCAGCGTCACGGCCAGCCAGGCCAGGCGCGAGCCCAGCAGCGACAGCGCCGTGCCCTCGCCCCGCGCAAACATGCCGATCCAGTAGAAGACGGTGCTCATGAAGAACACCATGCTCATCCAGAGGATGGCCGACTGGCTGGACAGGAAGTACTTGAGGCCGAACACCGTGTCCGAGCGCGCCAGTTGCGCCCCTTCAGGCCCCTGGTAGAGCCCGATGGCCAGCAGCGACAGCCCGGCCACCACCAGCATCAGCCCGCGCAGCGGGCGCCAGAACCAGCCCAGCCAGATGGCCGAGGGAATAGTGCCGACCAGGATGCACTTTTCGTAGACATCCATGTACTCGCCATAGCGCTGCAGCGCATACAGCAGTCCCGCCGCCACCAGGGCCGCGAACACCCAGTCGAACCAGTTGCGGCGGGCGAAGAAGCCCTCGTTGAGCGTCAAAGTCGTCGTGGTAGTGGCGGTGTTCATGCGGAACCTCCGGGGGATTTCTTGTGGATGGGCTCGGCGCCTATCAGCTTGCCGGCCAGCATGGCGAATTCTCTATCACCATCGAGTGTCTTGCGATTGGTGGACAAGGCCATTTCGGCATGGCTTTCCCCATCGCGGGGCGTGAGCCAGATCCAGAGGCGGCGGTCGCGCACGTACAGCATGCAGAACACGCCGATGATGAGGAACAGGCAGCCCAGATACACCACGTTCTTGCCCGGGGCGCGCGCCACCTGGAAGACGCTGGCCTGCACCTGCTTGAAGTCCTGCAGCATGAAGACCATGGGCATGGGGTAGAACTGCGCATCGCTGAGCGAGAACACGGCCTGGGTCATGAAGGACTGCGTCTGCTCGCTGGGCTCCAGGGGCGCCTGGCCCGCCTGCGTGCGCACGATCTGGGCCAGCTCGAACAGCACGCCGTTGAGAATGCGCACCAGCACCTCGCCCGCGCGTTCGCGCTCGGCCGCAGGCACATTGCTTTCCATGAAGTCCGAGATGGCCTGCAGCCCGCCCAGCGGCTTGCCGTCCGGCCCCTTCTTGTCGGTCTGGCCCGCGAACAATTCCAGCGCCTTGGTGGCCGACTGCGCCAGCGCGCCACTGAGTTCGGAACGCGAGGCGTCGATGGCCTTGGCCACATAGGCCTTGGCCGCCTGCTCGCGCAGCCTGGGGTCCTGCAGCGCGCTGCGCAGGCGCAGGAAGGTGTCCATCTCGCTTTCGGGATCGGCGGGAATGCGCAGGTAGCGCATGGCATCGGCCTGGTTGTCGCGCACGCCCAGCAGGAACACGCGCTGGCCGTCGCCCGTGTCCACGGGCAGCATGTAGTTCTGGAACTCGCGCGCCTGGCCCGAGGCATCGCGCAGCTTGTAGCGGATGCTGGGACCGATGTTGCGCAGCTCCTTCTTGGTCACGGTCTTGTGGGCCGCGCCCAGGCGCTCGTCGATGGCCTGCTTCAGGTCCACCTTGCGCACATCGGTGCCGCTGCCATTGGCCCCGCCGCCACCGCCGAAGTTCTCCACGTTGATGGTGCGCAGTTCGGCAAACTCCAGCGTCACTGTCTCGTCCTTGCCGTCCGGAAGCTTGCGCACGAACTGGTCCGATCCGCCGATCACGCCCTCGACATCAAAGGGCTTGGCTCCCGCCTCCAGCGGCACGGCGCGCAGCTTCACCGACGAGCCGCCGTCGTCAAAGCTGGACTGGTAGATCTCGATGCCACGGTAGCTGGCCGGGTGGTTGACCTCGATGCGCTTTTCCAGCTTTTCGCCCGTGGCCTTGTCGTGGATGACGACCTCGCTGGCGAACAGCTTGGGCATGCCCGTGGAGTAGTACTCCACGATGAATTTCTTGAGCTCCACCGCAAAGGGCAGCTCCTGCAGCAGCACGCCGTCGGACTGCGACAGGATGGCCGTGCCTGCCGTGCCGCCCTCGGTCACCAGCAGGTTGCCTCGGAAGGTGGGGTTGCGCTCGCTCAGCCGGTGCTGCTCGGACACCTCGGAGATCAGGCCACCGCCGGTATAAGGTGTTTTGCCTCCCAGCCACATCTGCGCGCGCACGATGAGGTCGCCATCGAACAGCCCGCCCAGGCAGATCAGCACGATGGCGCTGTGGGCCGCGATATAGCCCAGCTTGTGGGCCGCGCCCGCCTTGGCCGCCAGCATCCACCCCGTGCCGGGACCGGCCGCCGTATCGCGCTGCTGCAGCCGCACCTTCCAGCCGCCCGACACCAGTTGCTGGCCCAGGCGCCTGGCGGCCTCTTCGGTGCTGCCGGGCACCACGTTCTGCGCACGGTGGCCGAATGCCTTGAGGCTTTGTTCGCGAACGTTTTCCTTGTAGCTGCGCAGATCGGCCAGGTACTTGGGTGCATGGCGTGCCACGCACAGCGAGGTGCTGATCACCAGAAAGGCCAGGATCAGCAGGAACCACCAGGCGCTGTAGACCGCATTGAGCTTGAGCGCGAGGAACAGCTGGGCCCAGAAAGGCCCGAACTGGTTGACGTAGTTGCCCACCGGCTCATGCTGCTTGAGCACGGTGCCGATCACCGAGGCAATGCAGATGACCGTCAGCAGCGAGATCGCGAAGCGCATCGATGCCAGCAGCTCCAGGGTCGCGCGCGCGGCCTGCGGGCGGGAGGGAGCAAGAGCGGCACCGGAAGAGTTGTCTGACATGAAGAACGAAAAGCCAAAACCCGAATGAAAAAAGCGGGACCATCTGCATTCATGCGATGGACCCGCCTGGCTTGGGGTGTCTATAAAGCAATAGGTTCCCGGTGATTACCCTGGGAACCGCGTCGGCCCCGGGATCGCATCAACGCAGGCCAGCGATGTAGTCTGCCACGGCCTTGATTTCGCGATCGTTAAGCTTGGCAGCAACCTGCGTCATCTGAATGCTATTGCCGCGCTTGCCGTCACGGAAGGCCGTGAGCTGGGTCGTTGTGTAGTCGGCATGCTGACCCGCCAGGCGCGGGTACTGGGCTGGAATGCCGGCGCCGTTGGGGCTGTGGCAGCCCGCGCAGGCAGCAATGTTGCGCTCCTGGATGCCGCCGCGGTAGATGCGCTCGCCCATGGCCACCAGATCCTTGTCCTTGGCAAAGCCGTCCTTGGGCTTTTGCGTGTGCAGCCAGGCGGCGATGTTCTTCATGTCAGGCTCGCTGAGCATGCTGGCAAAGCCCTTCATCACGGGGTCCTTGCGCTTGTCGCCCTTGAACTCCAGCAACTGCTTGACCAGGTACTCGGGATGCTGGCCGGCCAGCTTGGGCTGCAGCGGGATGGTGGAATTGCCGTCGGCCGCATGGCATGCCGCGCAGACGGCGGTGTAGCTGGCCTCGCCCTTCGCCAGGTCGGCCTTGGCCGCCTTCGGCTGTGTCGAGGCAGCAGGTGCCTCGCCAGCGGAGAAAGCGGGAAAGGCGGGGGCTGCAGCAAGAATGGCAGCCGTCAGCAAAGAGGCAAGCAACTTCATATCGAGGGCGTGGTTCTGTTGTTGAAAGCGCAAAATTCGGCGGATTCTACAATGGGGTCCCCTGTGATTGATATCGTCAGGAACCCTGGTTTCGCCCCTGCGCACAGAGGAAAACATATTCCTTGATCGTGGTCACAAACTGGCCACGGATTCGGTACTGAACATATGTTTTTCGCAGCCCAGCATATCGATCTGTGCCAGCGCGGCAATAAGGGCTCTACCCATGTGGCGCGCAATACCACACCCGTGCGCGCCAGATTCCGCTTCCCCGTCGCTTCAACCCGCGCCGAAGCGGCTGTCCGCCTGGCGGCGGAACTCCGAGGGCGTCATGCCCTTGATCTCCAGGAAGCGCCTGTTGAAGTTGGCCACGTTGTTGAAGCCCACCTGGTAGCAGATGTCGGCGATGAAGCTGTCGGTCTGCATGAGCAGGTGGCATGCGCTGTTGATGCGTACCCGGCTGACGAAGTCGGTGAAGCTGTTGCCCGTGGCCCGGCGGAAAAAGCGGCTGAAGCGG
Organism: Delftia sp. DLF01; assembly: GCF_014852125.1. Taxonomy (NCBI): domain Bacteria; kingdom Pseudomonadati; phylum Pseudomonadota; class Betaproteobacteria; order Burkholderiales; family Comamonadaceae; genus Delftia; species Delftia sp. DLF01. The sequence continues at coordinate 533,404 of NZ_JACVAZ010000004.1, read as the reverse complement.
CTTTCGCTCATGCCCAGCTCGGCCGCCACGTCGGCCAGGCTCAGCGGCTCGCTCACGCGCGCCATGATGCGGTTGACCACCTCGTTGATCTGATCCACCTGAGCCTCGCCCTGGGCGCCCTGCATCTGCACGGCTGACAGCAGCCGGTAATCGGTGCACTCGGCCAGATCGGACAGCAGCGCGCAAAAGGCCGTGAAGCGGCGCATTCCGCGCGCACTCCTGACCGCATCCCAGTGCGCGCGCGCCGTCTGCGCCAAGCCGAAGAACTCGATGCCATGGCGCGCACGGTCCAGCAGTTGAAGCACCTCGCGCATCTCCGGGATCTGCTCGGCCGCACGGGCGATGGGGTCGTGGTTGAAAAGGATCACGTAATCGCGTGCAGGCGAGCCCCCATCGGGCGCATCGAACGAGATCCAGTTGTGCGGCAGGCGCGGGCCGCACAGCACGAGGTGGCCGGGCTCGAAGGGGCCTATCCAGTCTCCCACGAAGGCGCGGCCCGAGGTGTCGGTGATGAGGTGCAGCTCGTACTCCTCATGGAAATGCCAGCGCACCAGGGGGCTTGGGAAACCATGTGCCAGGCAGCGCACCAGGCCGCTGCCCTCCATATCCTCATAGCCCAGCGCGGGCGTCCGCACGAAATCGCGCTCCAGTTCAGGGTGACGCTGGCGGGGTGTGCGGCGGCGTGGGCTGGTCATGGCGGCGTGAAGGTTTCTGGAGAGGCCATGGGCAAACAGTATCACCAGCGGCGGCTATCCACCGCAATGGGCTGCCAGCGCGGCATCGAGTTCCGCGCGCCGGGGCGGCTGGGCACCGGCGCGCGTGCAGTTGAGCGCTGCGGCCGTTGCGGCAAAGCGCAGCACCTGGCGCCACGCGCTCTCGGGCAGTTTCTGCAACTGGCCCGGCTGCTCGACTCCCTGCTCCAGCAGCGCAACCGACAGCGCCGCGCCAAAGGTGTCGCCCGCGCCGATGGTATCCACCAGTTGCACGGCCGGCGGCTGCACCGACACAGGCGCCTGTCCTGCACGCAGCAAGGTCGCGCCGGCCGCTCCGCGCGTGAGCACCACGGCCCGGGGACCCAGCGCCAGCCAGCGCCCGGCGGCCTCCAGCACCGGAACGCCGGGCGCGATAAAGGCCAGGTCCTCATCGCTGAGCTTGACCAGGTCTGCCTGGGCCAGCCAGCCCAGGCAGTCGCGCCGGAAGGCCTGGGCATCGCGGATCAGCGTGGGCCGCACGTTCGGGTCGAAGACGATGATGCGCCGTCCGCGCTCAGCCGCCACCAGGTCCAGGATGCGCGGCCCGACAGGGGTGTGCAGCAATGCGATGGAGCCGAACTGCAGATAGCGGCATTCGGGCGGCAACTCGGGCAGCTCGGCAGGTGCCCACAGCGTGTCCGCCGTTGCCTGCGTGTAGAAGGCATAGCGGTTGGTGCCTTGCGCATGCTCGACAAAGGCCAGCGTGCTGGGCGCATCGCAGCGCTGCACCAGGCGCATGTCCACGCCGTTGCCCTGCAGGTGCGCGAAAAGGCGCTCGCCGAAGAGATCGCGCGACAGTTGCGAGACAAAGCCCGTGGCCTGTCCGAGCCGCGCGGCGGCCACGGCACAGTTGGCGGGCGCGCCTCCTTCATGGCCCTGGAAGGCCAGGCCGCCCGTGGCGGTGAAATCGATCAGGGCTTCGCCCGCGATGGCTATGCGCATGCGTTCTACCTCGCTGCCTGTTGGACAAAAGCATGGACACGGTCTGTGGCACGACGGACCGCCTCCACCAGATGCGGATGGCCCGCGGCCTCACCCCACAAGGGCACTTCGGCACACAGCGCGGCCACGGGGTCGGCGGCGGCGCAGATGGCGTGTGCCACTGCGGGGTCCATGGCCTGATCCTGGTAGGAATAAGGCAGTGTGTCATGGTGCCAGCGCTGCAGAAAAACCAGGAACAGCGCCGGCAGCATGGCCACGGCATCCATGGACGCGCCCTGCGCGATGCGCTCGCGCACCGTGGGCGCGATGAAGCCCGGGATCTTGGCAAAGCCGTCGGCCGCCACGCGCTGGTTGGTGTCGCGTATCGCAGGGTTTCCGAAGCGTTCCAGCACGGTGTCGCGGTAGGCCGGCAGGTCCAGGGCCGATGCCTTGCCGGGTGTTGCAAGGCAGGGAATCACATCCTGGGTCACATAGTCCCATGCCATCTGACGTATCGCCGGCACGGCACTGCCTTCGTGGATGAAGCGCAGGCCCACCAGCGTGCCGGCCCAGGCAATGCAGCTGTGGCTGGCGTTGAGGATGCGGATCTTGGCCTCCTCGTAGGGGGCCACGGAAGACACCATCTCCACGCCCACGCGCTCCCAGGGCGGACGGCCTGCGACGAAGCGGTCCTCTATCACCCACTGTGAAAAGCTTTCAGCCGTCACGGCGGCCGCATCGTCCCAGCCCGTCGCGGCCTGAACGCGCTCGCGCAGCTCCGGCGGCGGGCGCGGGGTGATGCGGTCGACCATGGCATTCGGGCAGCTGATGTTGTGCCCTGCCCACTCGGCCAGTTCCTGCAGTTGCGCCAGTTGCATGAAGGCCAGCAGGCCGGCCAGCAGGCGATCGCCGTTGTGGCGCAGGTTGTCGCAGCTCAGCAGCGTGACCGGGCCGGCATGTGCACAGCGGCGCAACTGCAGGATGGCGCACAGCACGCCATAGATCGTCTCTCCGACCTGCCCCTGTCGCATGCGGCCGATGTCGGCTGCAAGCTCCGGGTTGCCGGTGTCCAGCACGCCGCTGCCATCGAGGTAGTAGCCAGCCTCGGTCACGGTGAGGGAGATGACACGTGTGCAGGGGCTGGCTCCGCGCGCGATCACGGCGGCCAGCCCGGGCGCATGGGGGATCACTTCGCGCAGGGCCTCGATGCGTTGGTAGCGCACCGATCCGCCAGGAGCAATCGTCTCCAGTGTGTAAGCCCCTCCCTGGCGCGCCAGCGCCTCCAGCGTCTGCGCCATGTCGGAGCGCAGGTTGGCCCCCACCAGGTCCCATTGCGTGTCCCCTGCATCGATCAGCCGCTGTTGATAGGCGGCCTGATGCGCACGGTGAAAGGAACCCAGGCCCAGGTGCAGCACCGTGGGTCTGGAAAGATGCGGAACAATCGCGTTCATGGTGACCAGAGGGAGATGAGGAAGAAAGGATGACTGCGCCGGGCAGCCTCTCGGAGCGAAGCGCTCAGGCGCCTGCCAGCGTGCGTCCCTGGCGGTCGAACAGGTGCAGTGCGCACCCGGTGTCCAGCGCGACGGACACCACGTCGCCCACGGCCAGTGGCGTGCGCTCGGCCTGGCGCGCGATGAGCTGCGCCCCGCCCACGCTGACATGGATCAGCGTGTCGGCGCCCAAGGCCTCGATCAGGTCCACGCGGCCCATGACCTGTCTCTGTGCAGCGGCATCGGTTGCGACCTGCGCTCTGGCCACGCGCAAGGCCTCGGGGCGTATGCCCAGCGTGCCGTCGGCGGGCAGTCGGCCCTGCGTGGCCCCGGAGAACACGGGCAGTGCCTCGGCGGCGATCAGGTTCATCGACGGCATGCCGATGAACTGCGCAACGAACTGGTTGGCCGGATGGTCGTAGAGCGCCAGGGGCGCACCCACCTGTTCGATGCAGCCATCGCGCAACACCACCACGCGGTCGGCCAGGGTCATGGCCTCGACCTGGTCATGGGTGACATAGATGGTGGTGGCGCCCAGCGCCTTGTGCAGCTTGTGGATTTCCACCCGCGTGTTGCCCCGCAGCGCCGCATCGAGGTTGGACAGCGGCTCGTCGAACAGGAACACCTTGGGCGCACGCACGATGGCCCGGCCTATGGCCACGCGCTGGCGCTGCCCCCCGGACAGATCGCGCGGCTTGCGTTCCAGATAGGGCGTGAGGTTGAGCGTCTCGGCCGCCTGCCCGACCTTTCGGCGTATCTCCTCTTTCGGCACGCCGGCCAGGCGCAGCGCGAAGGACATGTTGTCGTACACGCTCATGTGCGGATACAGCGCATAGCTCTGGAACACCATTGCCAGGTCGCGCTCGCCCGATGGCGCATGCGTGATGTCGCGCCCGTCGAGCAGCAGCTGCCCCGAAGTGATGCTCTCCAGCCCAGCAATCAGGCGCAGCAGCGTGGACTTGCCGCAGCCCGAAGGCCCGACGAAGACGATGAACTCGCCGCGCTCGATGGCGAGGTCCACGCCGCGGATGATCTGCGCCTCTCCGAAGCGCTTGCGTATGTCCTGAAGTTGCAGATAGGCCATGGTTTTCCTTGTGCAGCACAAAGCCGCGAAATGGATGCCGGACGGCTACTTGACGGCGCCAAAGGTCATGCCCTGCACCAGTTGCTTCTGGCTGAACCAGCCAAACACCACGATGGGGGCGATGGCGATCAGCGAAGCGGCCGAGAGCTTGGCCCAGAACAGCCCTTCAGGGCTGGCATACGAGGCGATCAGCGTGGCCAGCGTGCCGGCCCGGGCGCTGCTCAGGTTCAGCGACCAGAAGGCCTCGTTCCAGCTCAGCACCAGGCACAGCAGCCCGGTGGAGGCAATGCCGCCCACAGCCAGCGGCAGCACCACATGGCGGAACTCGGCCCACAGGCCTGCGCCATCCATGCGCGCCGCTTCCAGGATCTCGTTGGGGATGTCCTTGAGCGCGCTGTAGAGCATCCAGACCATGATGGGCAGGTTGGACAGCGTGAAGACGATGACCAGCACGGTGAGCGAATCCAGCAAGCCCGCCCCTTGCGCCAGCACATAGATGGGCAGCAGGGCCCCCACGGCCGGCATCATCTTGGTCGAGAGCATCCACATGAGCACGTCGCGCGTGTGGCGGCTGCGAAAGAACGCCATGGAGTAGGCAGCAGGCACGGCGATGGCCAGGCCGATCAGGGTCGAGGCCAGACTGGTGATCAGCGAATTGCGCGCATACAGCAGGTAGTCGCTGCGCTGCTGCACTTCGCCAAAGTTGGCCAGCGTGGGCTCGAACACGAACAGCGGCGGCACGGCAATGGCCTGCAGTTCCGTCTTGAAGGCCGTCAGGAACAGCCAGGCCAGCGGAAAGAACAGCAGCAGTGCCACGGCCCATGCCGCAGCGGCGCGCACCAGGGTGGAGGAACTTGTTTTCATCATGCCCTCAGTCCAGGCTCTTGCCCACGATGCGGATCAGGAAGAGGGAGACGATGTTGGCCAGCACCACGGCAAACAGTGCACCGGCCGAGGCCACGCCCACGTCGAAGTTCATCAGCGACTGCTTGTAGATCAGGTAGGTCAGGTTGGTGCTCTCGTTGCCGGGCCCGCCCGCCGTGGTGATGGCGATCTCGGCGAACACGCTGAGCAGGAAGATCATCTCGATCATCACCACCACCGCCATGGGCCGCGCCAGATGGGGCAGCGTGAGGTAGTAAAAGCGCTGCAGGGCGTTGGCGCCATCCATGCGCGCCGCCTCCATCTGCTCGCGGTCCAGCGACTGCAGCGAGGTGATGAAGATCAGGCAGGCGAAGGGCAGCCATTGCCAGGACACCATGACGATGACGGACAGCAGCGGCATCTCGGTGAGCCAGTCCACGGGCTGCAGTCCGACGGCCCTCCACAGGCTGGCCAGCACGCCATAGATCGGGTTCATCATCATGTGTTTCCACAGCAGCGCATTGACCGTGGGCATCACGAAGAACGGCGAGATCAGCAGCACCCGCACGACGCCGCGCCCCGGAAACGGCTCGTTGATCAGCAAAGCGATCAGCACGCCCAGCACCAGGGTGATCAGCACCACGCTGGCCAGGAAGTTCAGCGTGTTCCACACGGCGGGCAGGAAGTCCGGATCGGTGATGAAGAAGGCGTAGTTGCCCCAGCCGGCGAAGCGGTGCTCGCCCGGCTGCATGAGGTTGTAGTTGACGAGCGAGAAATAAATCGTCATCAACAAGGGCACGAGCATCCAGCACAGCAGCACGGCCACGGCGGGCGCCATCAGGGCGCGGGGCAGCAGGCGCCTGGCGGACGCCGCCCTGTCGGGAGTCCTATCGGCCCTCATTTGTAGTAGCCGCTTTTCCTCATCTCGCGTTCGGCCAGCGTCTGCGAGGTACTGAGCGCCTGCTCCACCGTGACCTTGCCCGACAGTGCGGCGCTCATCTGCTGTCCCACGGCAATGCCAATGGCCTGGAACTCTGGAATCGCGACGTACTGCACGCCGGCATAGGGCGACTTGGGCTCGGTCGCATCGGTCAGGCTCACGCTGTCGATGGCCCGCTTCTCGGCTGCGGCAAAGCCCGCCACCTTCTGGAACTCGGCATTGGCATAGGTGGACTGGCGCGTTCCTGTGGGCACGGCACGCCAGCCGTGCTCCTGCGCTACCAACTGCACATACTCCCTGGAGGTGGCCCACTTCACGAAGACCTGGGCCGCATCGGCCTTCTTCGAGCTGGAGGGAATGGCCAGGTTCCAGGTCCACAGCCAGGTCGATCCCTTGGGCGTGCTGGCCACGGGTGCAGCCGCATAGGCCACCTTGTCGGCCACCTTGGATTGCTTGGGGTCGCTCACGAAGGAGGCGGCGATGCTCGCATCCACCCAGGCGCCGCACTTGCCCTCGTTGAACAGGGCCAGGTTCTCATTGAAGCTGTTGGCCGAGGCGCCCGGGGGGCCATAGGCCTTCATCAGGTCCACATAGAAACCCACGGCCTTCTTCCAGGCGGGTGTGTCGATCTGCGGCTTCCACTGCATGTCGAACCATTGGCCGCCGAAGGTATTGGCCATGGTGGTGATCAGGGCCATGTTGTCCCCCCAGCCCGGCTTGCCGCGCAGGCAGATCCCGTAGACCCCGGCCTTGGGATCGTGGACCTTGGAGGCGAACTCCCGGACCTGCTCCCAGGTGGGCTTGTCGGGCATCTGAAAACCCGCCTTGTCGGCCAGGTCCTTGCGGTACATGAGCATGGAGCCTTCGCCATAGAAGGGCGAGGCATAGAGCTTGCCTTCGTAGGATAGGCCTTCGCGGATGGTGGGCAGCAGATCGGCCGCGTCATAGGCGGCATCGGTGGCAATGGGCTGCAGCCAGCCCTTCTTCGACCAGATCGGCACCTCGTAGATGCCCACGGTCATCACATCGAACTGGCCGCCCTTGGTGGCGATGTCGGTGGTCACGCGCTGGCGCAGCACGCCTTCTTCCAGCGTCACCCATTTGAGCGTGATGTCGGGGTGGGCCTTCTCGAACCGGGGGGTGAGCTTTTGCATCTCGATCATGTGGCCGTTGTTCACGGTGGCGATCACGAGTTCGGTGCCGGCGAGTGCGCCCGCTGCGGCAGTGGCCATGGCCCATGTGAGGCTGGCCTTGAGCAAGCTGTGCATTTTTTGTCTCCTTGTTCCCTGGTCTTCGAATGCTGGATCACCGCGCCTCCCATCCCGGCTGCGGATGAGGCATTGTGGCGACGGCCTCGTGCCCGGACTGGTACGACAGATGCGCCTTTCGATACTTTTATGCGCAGCCAATCCGGTGATATCCCTTAGCCGATGCATCAAACCATTTGCCGCTGCTGCGGTGCGTCCCGACCTCCTAGAATTCCGTTCATCCGCATCTCCGAGGCAGACCATGGCCGTGCAGCGCATCCCTGTTCCACCGAGTGCACTCGGCGAGTCCCCCTTCTGGCACCCGCAGGAACACCGGCTCTACTGGTGCGATATCCAGGACCGGCACATCCATTCCTGGGAGCCCGCCACAGGCCTGCACCGCAGCTGGGCCACGCCCAGCGAACCGGGCTGCTGCGCTCCCACGGACCGGGGCCGCATCGTGGTGGGGCTGCGCGATGGCTTCGGCCTGCTGGACACCGCCACGGGACACACCGAAATGATCGCCCGCCTGGACCATGATCCGCAGCAGCTGCGGCTCAACGACGGGCGCTGCGACCGCGCCGGGCGGCTGTGGGCGGGGTCACTGTTCTCGCCCAAGACGGCGCCCGATGCCGCGCTGTGGTGCCTTCGCGCGGACGGCGCCGGAGGCTACGCCGTTCAGCGCATGGCAGGCGACTGCACCACGGCCAACGGCTTGGCCTTCAGCCCCGATGACGCCTGGATGTACTGGGCAGACACGCCAGCCCACCGCATAGACCGCTTTGCCTTCGACCTGGAATCCGGCACGCTGGGCACGCGCTCGCTGTGGAAGGCCTTCGCACCCAAGGCCGAGGGCAGGCTCTATGGCGGCCGCCCCGACGGCGCCAGCGTCGACGTCCGGGGCAACTACTGGGTGGCCATGTACGAAGGCGGCTGCGTGCTGCAACTGAGCCCCGAGGGCGATGTGCTGCAGCGCCTGGACACGCCCGTGCGCTGCCCCACCATGGTCTGCTTTGGGGGGGAGGACCTGCGCACGCTGTACATCACCTCGGCCGGACACGGCCGGCCCGATCCGGAGCGATCGGCGCAGGTGCCTGCCGGCGCACTGATGGAGTGCCGTGTTGATGTGCCGGGCCTGCCGGTGAACAGCTTCCGCGAAGCCTGAGCCTGCACAGCCCCGGCAACGTGTTGCCAGGGGCGTCAGGCCCGCATGCGCTGCAGCAGTCCTGCGGTCGATGCATCGAGCTCCGCCACATCCCCGCTGGCCAGGCGCTGCTGCAGGTCGCGCGCCAGCAGCTTGCCCAGCTCCACCCCCCATTGGTCGAAGCTGTTGAGGCCCCACAGCGCGCCCGCCACGAACACGCGGTGCTCCTGCAAGGCGATCAGCGCACCCAGCGCCGCCGGCGTGAGCGCATCCAGCAGTACGAAGGTACTGGGCCGGTTGCCCGGGAAGTGGCGATGGCCATCATCGCAGGAACGCCCCTGCATCAAGGCCTGGGCCTGGGCCAGGGCGTTGGCCAGCAGTTGCTCATGGTGGCCCTGCAGGCCGTGCGACGGCCGCTGCACGGCGATGATCTCCAGCGGCACGATGTCCGTCCCCTGGTGCAGCATCTGGAAGAAGGCATGCTGCCCATCCGTACCCGGCTCGCCCCAGAGCACGGGGGCTGAGCCCAGCGCCAGCGGCCGGCCCTGGCGGTCCACGCGCTTGCCATTGCTCTCCATCTCCAGTTGCTGCAGATAGGCCGGCAGGCGCCTCAGGCCTGCGTGGTAGGGCGCAATGCAGCGGCTGGCAAAGCCCAGCAGATTGCGGTTCCAGACATCGAGCAGGCCCAGGCGCACGGGCAGATTGGCCTGCAGCGGTGCCGTGCGGAAGTGGTGGTCCATGGCATGCGCGCCGGCCAGCAGGTCGCGGAATGCCGCTACTCCCACGGCGAGGGCCACGGGCAGCCCGATCGCCGACCACAGCGAATAGCGACCGCCCACCCAGTCCCAGAAACCGAAAGTGGTGGTGATGCCCATCTGCGCAGCCGCCGAGGCATTGGTGGTCAACGCCACGAAATGCCGCGCCACATCTTCACCGCCCTGCGCATGGAACCATTGCAGCGCACTGCGCGCATTGGTCAGCGTCTCCTGCGTGTTGAAGACCTTGGAGGCCACGATGAACAGCGTGCTGCGCGGCTGCAGCCCATCGAGCACCGATTGCAGCTCATGCCCATCCACGTTGGAGACGAAGTGCATGCGCCGCCGTGCGTCGCACATTCCCTGCAGCGCCTGCACGGCCATCTGCGGCCCCAGGCCCGATCCGCCGATGCCCATGCACACCACATCGGTGATGCCGGCATCGGCCCTCACGCGCTCGGCATAGGCCAGCATGGCATCCAGCGTTTCGTGCACCTGGGCCAGGGCCCATGCCAGGCCCGGCGGCGACTCGCCGCGCGGGCAGCGCAGTAGCGCGTGCAGCACGGCGCGGCCCTCGCTGCCGTTGACGTGCTCTCCGGCGAACATGGCATCGCGCTGCTGCTCTACTGCGCACTCGCGCGCCAGACGCAACAGCAGCGCCTCGGCTGGTGCATCCCAGAGGTTCTTGGACAGGTCTGCAAAACAGTGTGGCGCCTCCTGGCTGAAGTGCGCGAACCGGCCGGGATCATCGGCAAAGGCGTGGCGCAGATCGAAGCCCTTGCGCAGGGCCAAGGCATGGTGGTGCAGCGCAGGCCAGACAGTGGCATGGTCGCAGCGCGGGGGCTGGGGAATGACGGACAGCATGGGATGAAAGTAATCTGATTACCAAATCGACAACACATCTCTGGAATAAAACCTCAATACCTTCCTATAATTTATCCGATTCCTCAAAATTTTGGTAACCAAGTTACCAAAAAAAATAGACACACCAACTTGTGGAGACAGCATGGGTTTCGATCTGGTTTTGTTCGGTGGCACGGGTGATCTCGCATGGCGCAAGCTGATGCCCGCGCTGTTCCAGGCGTTCCGCCACGGCACCCTCCCCGAGGGGGGACGCATCCTGTGCGTGGGTCGCGATGATCTGAGTGACGACCAGTACCGCGCGCTCATCCAGGGCCGCTTCGAAAAGGTGGAACTGTCCAAGCGCCCCAGTCCGGAGGAGTTCTCGCGTTTCGCGGCCCTGCTGCACTACCTGCGCATGGACCTGTCGCAACCCGCCGACTACGAGCGCCTGGCCACGGCGCTGAACACGCGCGGCGCCGAGACGGTGGTGATGTACCTGGCCACTGCGCCCAGCCTGTTCACCACGGTTTGCGAGCAGATTGCCGCCGTGGGCCTGAATGGCCCGCAGACGCGCGTGGTGCTGGAAAAGCCGCTGGGCCACGACCTGGCCTCCAACCAGGCCATCAACGCCACGCTGCGCAAGGTCCTGTGCGAAGAGCAGGTGTTTCGCATAGACCACTACCTGGGCAAGCCCTCGGTCCAGAACCTGCTGGCCCTGCGCTTCGGCAACGCCCTGTTCGAGCCGCTGTGGCGGCGCGAGACCATTGCCAACATCCAGATCACCATTGCCGAGGAACTGGGCGTGGAAAGCCGTGGCGCCTTCTATGACCAGACCGGCGCGCTGCGCGACATGGTGCAAAACCATGCCCTGCAACTGCTGTGCGCCATCGGCATGGAGCCGCCGATCAACGCCTCGGCCCACGCCATCCGCGACGAAAAGCTCAAGGTGCTGCAGTCGCTCAAGCCCTGGACGCCGGAAACCCTGAGCCAGCACGTGGTGCGCGGCCAGTATCTGGCCGGCGCCAGCCAGGGCCAGCCCGTGCCCGCCTACCAGCAAGAGAAAGGCGTGGCGGCCGGCAGCCAGACCGAGACCTTCGTCGCCCTGCGCACCGAGATCTGCAACTGGCGCTGGGCCGGCGTGCCCTTCTACATCCGCACCGGCAAGCGGCTGGCAGGACGGGATGCGCGCATCGTCGTGAACTTCCGGCCCGTGCCCCATCCCATCTTCCGCTCGCCCCTGTCCGAAGCCAACCGCCTGGTCATCAACCTGCAACCCAAGGACGGCCTGGAGCTGCACCTGCTGGCCCAGGGCGCCACCCAGCAGCAGGCCGAGCCTTCGCTGGCTCCCGTGCACCTGAACCTGGACTTCGACCAGCGCTTCGGCGCCAAGCGCGTGGGCGCCTACGAGCGCCTGCTGCTGGACGTGATCGCCGGGCGGCTGAACCTGTTCGTGCGCAGCGACGAGCAGGAACAGGCCTGGCGCTGGGTGGAACCCATACTGCAGCACTGGCGCAACGATCTCTCGGGGCCGCGCGGCTATGCGGCTGGCAGTTGGGGGCCCAGCGCGGCCAGCGCCATGATTGCGCGGGATGGGTTTTGTTGGAGCGAGGAGGTTTGAGGCTCCCCCTGAGGCGCTGCGCGCCTTCCCCCTCTCTCGCTACGCGGGAGGGGGACGACAGCATCGCTGCGGGGCGGCCCTTGCTCGCTGTCCCTGGCGCTGGGGCGCGCCGGCTTCAGGCGACGCGCTCGGCCTGCAACGCAGCCTATAGCCCGCGGGGGGCGCTGGATCATGGGGGAACCTACAATGAGGCCCCGAGAGACTGACCACACCATGAATCCTGCTGCGCCGGCTGCCGATGCCGCCCCCACTTCCTCCCTGATCGATCCCAAGCTCGCCATGGGATGGATGCACACGACGCGCTTTTTGACGACGGCTGCGCAACTGCACCATCTTCCCAAGGTCGATGTGCCCGAGATCGCGTTCGTGGGCCGCTCCAATGCCGGCAAGTCCACCTGCATCAACACGCTGACGCAGCAAAAGCAGCTGGCCTTCGCCTCGAAGAAGCCCGGCCGCACGCAGCACATCAACCTGTTCTCCCTGGGCAAGCAGGGCGTGACCGACGCCGTGCTGGCCGATCTGCCCGGCTACGGCTACGCCGCCGTGTCGCGCACGGACAAGCAGCGCTGGCAGCGCGTGATGCTGAACTATCTGGTCAGCCGCGAGAGCCTGACGGGCATCGTGCTGCTGTGCGATCCGCGACTGGGCCTGACCGAACTCGACGAAGCCTTGCTCGATGCCCTGCGCCCGCGCGTGCAGGAGGGCCTGAAGTTCCTCGTGCTGCTGACCAAGGCCGACAAGCTCACGCGCGCCGAGCAGGCCAAGGTGCTGTCCATCACGCGGCTCAATGCCGGCGGTGGCGAGGTGCGCATGTTCTCCGCGCTCAAGAAGCAGGGTGTGGACGAGGTGGCCCAGCTGCTGTGGCACTGGAGCCATCCCGAAGGGCTGGCCCAGCCGGCAGCCGCTGCACCGCAGGCGGACGTCGCAGCCGCGACGCCCGGCGAGAGCGACAGCCCCCAAGATTAGCGCCCGGAGGCGCTCGTGTAGCCAGCGCCCCGCAAGGAGCGCAACATGGTGACCACCTGCATTCGTGAGCTGCCTCACGGCATCCATCTGCACTGCCGCGTCAGCGGCGAACCCGGCCGGCCGCTGCTGCTGTTCCTGCACGGCTTTCCCGAGGGCAGCTTCATCTGGGAAGGCATGCTGGAGCAGTTCGGCACGCAATGGCGTTGCGTCGCACCCGATCTGCGGGGCTTTGGCCATTCCAGCCAGCCGGCCGGCGTGGAGCAGTACAAGGCCAAGCACCTGCTGCAGGATCTGGCGGCGCTGATCGCCATCGAAAGCCCTGGCGCACCAGCCGCCTGCGTGATCGCCCACGACTGGGGCGGTGCCCTGGCCTGGGGTCTGGCCAATCGCCATCCCGGGCTGATGCAGCGGCTGATGATCCTCAACGCCCCGCATCCAGGCGCCTTTCTGCGCGAGTTGCTGGACAACCCCGTGCAGCAGGCCGCAAGCCAGTACATGCATTTCCTGCGTCGCCCCGACGCGCCCGCCCTGCTGGCCGACAACGGCTGGCAGCGCATGCTGGGATTTTTCCGCACACCGCAGGGCGAGTTGCCCGGATGGCTCACGCCGCAGTTGCAGCAGCGCTACCGCGAGCACTGGGACCTGGGCGTGCAAGGCTCCTGCCACTACTACGGCGCCAGTCCCCTGGTGCCGCCCCGGCCCGAAGATCCGGACTCAGCCGACGCACTGCGCAACCTGAGGCTGCCGCCCGAGATGCTGGACATCGGCGTGCCCACGCATGTGCTCTGGGGCGACAGCGACCCGGCGCTGCAGCCTGCCCTGGTCGAAGGTCTGGAGCCGTGGGTGCCGCGCCTGACGGTGCAGCACCTGGCAGGCACTTCGCACTGGGTCGTGCACGAGCAGCCCGATGCGGTGCGGCAAGCGCTGGAGCAGTTCCTGTCCCGCCCCGTTCAGTAGACCGAGGTTTCGCCCTCGGGCCGGGTCTTGAAGCGCCTGTGCACCCAGTAGTACTGGTCGGGCATGGTGCGAATCGCCGCTTCCAGCTCGCGGTTCATGCGTGCCGTGTCGGCCTCGGCATCGTCGGTGGGAAAGTCCGTCCAAGCCGGCGTGATCTCGGCCACGTAGCCCGTGGGCGTCATGCGCGTGTACATGCCCAGCACCTTTGCCCGGCCCAGGCGTGCAAAGCGCGACAGCGAGGGGATGGTGGCCGCGTTCACGCCGAAGAAGGGCACGAAGACCGAGTCGTTGCGGCCGAAGTCCATGTCGGGCAAAAGGTACAGTAGCCCACCCTTGCGCAGGCTGGAGATGATGGGCTTGACCCCGTCGGCGCGGTTGAGCATGCGAACGTCGCCAAAGCGCTGGCGCCCTGACATGAACCACTCATCGACCGCAGGGTCCGGGTGGGTGGAGAAGATCGAGGTGAAAGGCCGCGTGGTGTGCAGCGGCAGCGCCAGGCCACCCGCGTCCATGCTGTAGAAATGCGGCGCGAACAGGATGGTGGGCGTATCGCCGTCGAGCTCATGCACGGCGCCCTGCAGCTTCACGCGCTCGGCCACCACCTCGCGCGGCGCGGCCCACAGCCAGCTGCGGTCCAGCCAGGTCTGGCAAAAGACGATGAAGTTGCTGCGCGCCAGGTCCACGCGCTGCGCCTCGGTCAGCTCGGGAAAGCACAGCGCAAGATTGCGCAGCGCCACCTTGCGGCGCGGCGCCGCCAGCACGAACAGCACACGCCCCAGAAACGCACCCAGCCCTCGCAGCCACGGCAGCGGCATCCAAGCCAGCGACCGCATCAGCCACACGCCGATGCGCCCGCTCATGCATGCACCTCGTTGGCAGGTGCTTCACGGCGCGGCTGCTTGTAGCGCGCATAGCCCCACAGGTACTGCTGCGGGCATTGGCGGATGGTGTGTTCCATCGCCTCGTTGATCTGCTGCACCGCAGCTTCCAGATTCTCGGACAAGGGCACGGGCAACTCCTCAAGATACAGCGCATAGCCCCGCCCCCAGGACAAGCGCTCACAACGGGCCACGATCACAGCGGCCCCCGTCTGCAACGCCAGGCGCGCCGCCAGCGTCATCGTATAGGCATCACGGCCGAAGAACGGCGACCAGACACCCTGCCCCTCGGGCGGAACCTGGTCTGGCAGCAGCCCCACAGCCGCGCCCTTGCGCAGCGCCTTGATCATCTGGCGCACGCCGGCCAGCGTGGTCGGCACGGCCTGCACGCCGGGGCGGTTGCGCGCCGTCTCCATGACGCGGGCCAGCCAGGGCTGGCGCGCGGGGCGGTAGAGAATAGTGATCTCGCCATGCTCGGCCGACCATTGCCGCGCCGCATGCTGCACCGACAGCTCGAAGCAGCCCAGGTGCGGCGTCAGAAAGATGATGCCGCGCCCGGCAGCGTAGGCCCGGCGCACGCATTCCTCGTTGTGCATCTCGCAGCTCGGCTGCCTGCCCATCCACATGCGCGGCAGCTCCGCCACCATGCGCCCCGCATGCCCCACGGCCGGCGCCACGGCGCCGAGGCCGTAGCCGGCCTGCCGGGCGTTGGCCAGAAAGCGGCGCCGGTACGTGGCCGAAGCGGCGAACGCCACCCAGCCCATGAGCGCGCCAAGGGGGTGCAATAGCCACAAAGGCAGTGCAGCAAACAGTCGGAACAGGGATGGCATTAAAATGATGGGTGTCGCTGAGTTAACTGAGCAACTTGCAGAGCGACGTTAAACAATTTCTGCTAAAGCGTTCGCCAGAGCTCCTGCAGCTTGGGCAGCGCCCAGCAAAAAAGCTGCAACCAAGGAGTTTATTCATATGGCGAACGACTTTCTTTTCACCTCGGAATCCGTCTCTGAAGGCCATCCGGACAAGGTGGCCGACCAGATCTCTGACGCGATCCTGGACGCCATTTTCGCCCAAGACCCGTACAGCCGCGTTGCGGCCGAGACGCTGACCAACACGGGCCTGGTGGTTTTGGCAGGTGAGATCACCACCGGCGCAAACGTCGACTACATCCAGGTCGCACGCGACACCATCAAGCGCATCGGCTACGACAACACCGACTACGGCATCGACTACAAGGGCTGCGCCGTGCTCGTGGCCTACGACAAGCAAAGCCAGGACATCGCCCAGGGCGTGGACAAGGCCAGCGATGACGAGCTCAACACCGGCGCCGGCGACCAGGGCCTGATGTTCGGCTACGCCTGCGACGAGACGCCCGAGCTGATGCCCGCGCCCATCTACTACGCGCACCGCCTCGTCGAGCGCCAGGCCCAGCTGCGCAAGGACGGGCGCCTGCCCTTCCTGCGCCCCGACGCCAAGAGCCAGGTGACCATGCGCTACGTGGACGGCAAGCCCCACAGCATCGACACCGTGGTGCTGTCCACCCAGCACAGCCCAGATCAGTCGGAAACCGCCACCAAGATGAAGGCCAGCTTCACCGAAGCCATCATCGAGGAAATCATCAAACCCGTGCTGCCCTCCGAGTGGCTGCAGGACACCAAGTACCTGATCAACCCCACGGGCCGCTTCGTTGTCGGCGGCCCCCAGGGCGATTGCGGCCTGACCGGCCGCAAGATCATCGTCGACACCTACGGCGGTGCCTGCCCCCATGGTGGCGGCGCCTTCAGCGGCAAGGACCCGACCAAGGTGGACCGCAGCGCCGCCTACGCCGCGCGCTACGTGGCCAAGAACATCGTGGCCGCCGGCCTGGCACGCCAGTGCCAGATCCAGGTGGCCTACGCCATCGGCGTGGCTCGCCCGATGAACATCACGGTCTACACCGAAGGCACGGGCGTCATCCCCGATGCCGAGATCGCCAAGCTGGTGGCCGCCCACTTCGACCTGCGCCCCAAGGGCATCATCCAGATGCTGGACCTGCTGCGCCCCATCTACAGCAAGACCGCCGCCTACGGCCACTTCGGCCGTGAAGAGCCCGAGTTCACCTGGGAGCGGACGGACAAGGCAGCCGTGCTGCGCGCTGCGGCCGGCCTGTAAGCAAAACGCCAGGGGCACTAGCCCCACCTGATGGCCTCCCGGCCCCATGCCGCGCCTGCCGCGACATGGGGCTTTTTTCATCGCGGGCCTTCTCACAACACTCACATCACTTGACGCAGCAGGTGCAGTAACCGGGTTTCACGGCTGTTAAACTGCCTGCGCTTTTCCCATGAGAGGCCATTTGCAAGGCCAACCCATCCAAGCTCCGCCACATCCGAGACAAGACAAGAAGCAATGGCTGCCTCCCCCAAAGCGATCTACTGGTTCAGTGCCCTTCTTTTGCTGGCCATATTGGGCGTTTACCTGCCCGGCCTGAACAACGGGCTGTTATTCGACGATATGCGCCTGACGGATGGAACGATCTTCGGCAACTATGGCAGCCTGCTGGATTTCAAGCAGCGCACGCTGTCGTATGGCAGCTTCGTCTGGATCGAACAGCTCTTTGGAGCCGGCTGGTGGAAGCAGCGCGTCTTCAATATCGCCTTGCATCTCGCGACCGTGGCGGCTCTGTATGCACTGTTCAAGGCCCTGCTGACGCAGACGCACTTTCCGCATGACATCGAAGAGCAGCCCCATTTCCTCGCGTCGCGCGATGCAGCCCTGCAGTTGGGCCTGATCCTTTTTGCACTGAACCCCGTCGCGGTCTACGCCGTTGGATACCTGCTGCAGCGCTCCATCGTCATGGCAACGCTCTTTGCCGTGCTGGCATGCTGGGCCTTTGTGCGTGGACTTCAGAGCGGGCGCGCCCTCTGGCATGTCGCGGCATTCATCTGCTATGTGCTTGCCGTACTGTCCAAGGAGCATGCTTTTCTGACAGTCGCCATGGTGGTGCCGCTCTATATCTTTGTGCGGCGCCCCGGCCTGAAGGCTGCCATGGTCATTGTGGGAATGGCCTTGCTGCTGCTGGCCGTTGCCTCGGCGGCAGTCTTTCATTTTTTCGGCAGTCTGGTGGGTCAGATTTTCGATGAGCAATCCCAGGGCTATGCAAGGCAATTGGAAGCCCTTCAACCCGGCATCACCTCTCGGATCTATCCCCTGAGCATCCTCAACGAGGCAGCCCTTTTCTTTGCCTATGGCTTTCTGTGGATCGTTCCCTATGCGGGCTGGATGTCCATCGATCTGCGACCGGCATTTCCTCTCGGCTTCGGCTCGATCTGGCACCTAGCCGGCGCGCTCGGTTACCTGGCCCTGCTGGCCTGCTCGATCTGGGCCGTGCTCAGGCGTCCCGGTGTCATTGGCCTGGTCGCGCTCTGCCTCCTGTTTCCCCTGCTCTGGTATGCGACCGAATTCGCCACGGTCTGGCTGCAGGACCCCTTCGTTCTGTATCGCAGCTATCTGTGGGCTGTGGCCATCCCGGGATTGGCGGCCATTGCGCTGACGGGGGTCAAACCACGCACCATCTACATCGTCGGCATCGTCATCGGCGTGGTGTTCGGAGCCCTCGCTTTCGAACGCGTGCTCTCTCTTCAGGATGTAGGCACATCCTGGGCCGATGCCGCTGAGAAAATCGACAAAAAAGCCCCCGCCAATGCCGTGGGACGTGGCCGTGCCTTCCTGAACGTAGGAACAGCACACGCAGACAAGGGCATGCTCGACCAGGCTCTGCAGGACTTCGCCACGGCCAACGCACTTGGAGACTTGGGAGGCAATGCGCTGTTCAATATGGGGGCCGTTCTTTCTCAGCAAAAGAAATTCCCCGAAGCCCTCAATGCCTTTGCCGCGGCCCAGGCCAAGGGTTTCAATGGCCAAGCCTTGTATTACCAGAAAGCCGAAGCGTTGATGGCAACTGGCCAGTTGCGTGCAGCATTCGAGGAATACTCACGCGCCCTGGGCGAGCCCACCGAAGACAGTGCCAACGCCAAGCAAATGGAGCAGACCCTGCGCTTGAAACGCGCAGAGGCAGCCATAGGTGCGCAGCAATACAAAGTTGCAGCCGACGACTTCCGAACTCTGCTGCAGACCTCGCCAAACGCGCCTCGCCTGATCGTCGGATTGGGGCTGGCCCTTGTCGGCCAGGGTGATAGTGCGCAAGCCAAAGAGCTGCTGGAACCACTGGTTGCTCGCAGCCCCAGCGCGCCCGCTTTTTACGGGCGTGCAATGGCCTATCACGGCCTGGGCAATCTGCCGGAGGCGCTGAAGAACCTGGACCAGGCCATACGCCTGGAGCCGCAGAATCCGCAGTACCGGCAAGTCCGCAATCAGCTGAGCCCAGCTACCGCAAAGCCTCAGGCGGCGAAGTAGGTGCTGTCCGCCATGGCCCTGCGCATACTTCACGTCGGCAAATTCTTCCCGCCCTACCGAGGCGGCATGGAAGTCTTTCTTGCCGACCTCATACACGAGCAACGGCGCCAGGGAATAGATGCACATGCCTTGGTCCATGGCGATCCAGAGCTGGATGACCCGCCATGGCTGGAGCGTGTGCCCGTCCAGTTCAATCTGGTCTATGCGCCAATAGCCATGGGCTTCCGCAGTGCCCTTGGCCGGGCCATTGAACGCATCCAGCCCGACGTACTGCACCTGCACCTGCCCAACAACTCGGCCCTGTGGGCGCTCACCCTGCCCATCGCACGGCGCGTGCCCTGGGTCATCCACTGGCACTCCGATGTGGTGGTGTCCAACATCAAGTGGTCCGTGGCATTGGCCTACATGCTGTACCGACCGTTCGAGCAGGCATTACTGGAACGCGCCCAACAGGTATTCGCAACGTCGCCGCCATATCTTGAGGCCAGCAATGCCCTGCGCACCTGGCGCAGCAAATGCGCCATAGTCCCTCTTGGACTGGACCTGCGAAAACTCCCGGCTTCCGTAGCGCTGCGATCTGACCAAGGATGGCGGCCACAGACTGAGCTCCGGCTGCTCTCAATAGGTAGGCTAACCTACTACAAGGGATTTGAGACCCTGATTCATGCCGTATCCGCCCTTCCAGGAGTAGAACTTCTGATTGCCGGCGAGGGCGAATTGAATAAATCCCTGACTGAATTAATCCGGCAACACACTCCTATTGGATCCACCCCTGCCATCCGATTGATAGGGCCTGTTTCGGAAGAGGAAAAGCATGCACTGCTCGCGCAGTGCGACGTCTTCTGCCTAGCCTCCCGTGAACGTACAGAGGCCTTCGGGATAGTACTGCTGGAAGCTATGTTGCATGGCAAGCCCTGCTTGATCACCGACCTGCATGGCTCCGGTATGCCATGGATCGTGGCTCAGGCACACTGCGGCCTGCACATCCCATTTGAAGACATAGATGCATGGCGTACAGGAATTGCCCGTCTTAAACATGACCAATCATTGCGGCAACGCCTAGGACAGGCCGGCCAAAGAGCTCTGCATCGTCACTTCAGCATTGGCCCTTGTGAGCGCGGTATTGCTCGCCACTACAGTGGTCTTGCTCCCCACACGAGACGCCCACAGCTTCGGAACGATTTGCTGGTAGTCATATCCACGCACAACAACGAATCAGATATTGCTCATCTGATACGTCGAGTGCATTCACTAGTTCAGGCACATGTCATTGTTGTAGACAATCGCAGCACAGATGCCACTTGCCATCTCGCCGAGAAAAACGGGGCACGCGTGCTGCGCCCTTTGCTCTCCATGACAAGTTGGGGGAGCCTGCAAACAGGAATTCGCTATGCCCAAATCCAGGGATTCAGCGCTGTAGTGACCATTGACGCCGAAAGCAAATATGAGGTAGAGGAATTACCCAAATTCCTTGAAGCTCGCCACCAAGCCGACATGGTAATCGCCCATTTCAAAATCCCCGAAAGTTTCATTCGGCGCATGACATGGAATTGGTTTCGATGGCTGACTGGTTTCTGGCACGCGGACTTTGTGTCTGGTTTCAGAATATACAATCGTCGCGCCATGGAGGTTGCGGCATCAGCCGAAGCAACTCTTCTGGATTATCAAGACCTAGGCACTTTGCTTCTTATTCGCCGAAAAGGTCTTCGCATAATGGAGGTTTCCTTGTCCATGCATACACCGAAGTTGGACCGATCCAAGATATTTCTATCATGGGCAAATGCCCTGAGATATGTAGTATTCACGTCCTTACTCAGTGTCGCACACATGAAAGACAAGGGCAGGGGAAAATAATAATGGAGAAAATTTTCTCAAAAAAGCCCTCAGCTCCATTTACTTTAAATTAACCATCAACAATCTTATAAAGTATTAAATGAAAATCTACGGAATAGTGGGATATGGCGGATTCGGTCGCGAAGTCATGCCAATAGCTTTTCAGATGTTGAGCACGCAAATCAAAGAAGAACATTTTGAATTGGTTTTCGTCGAGAAAGATCCGACTGAGATTTCCATCAACGGCCACCGCGTCATGTCAGAAGATGATTTTTTATCTTCAAACGCAGAAAAATATTTCAATATAGCTATCGCGGATTTTAATCTGCGCGAAAAAATAGCCAAAAAATTTGAATCTCTTAATATAAAACCTTTCTCTATTATTGCATCGAATATTTCCATTCTTTCAAACAATGAGATTGGAGAAGGAGCAATTCTCTGCCCTTTTTCAACAATTACATCGAATGCAAAAATTGGCCGTCACTTCCATTGCAATATATATTCATATGTTGCGCATGACTGCATTATAGGCGACTACGTCACATTTGCTCCCGACGTGCACTGCAATGGACATGTGGTAATTGAAGACAATGCATACATTGGAACGGGTGCCATCATAAAACATGGAAGCCCTGATAAGCCACTGGTTGTTGGCCGAGGCGCAATCGTTGGGATGGGTGCCGTAGTTACCAAAGATGTACCGCCTAACGTAACTGTCGTTGGAAATCCAGCAAAAATCTTCGAAAGAACGCCTTCTAGCTTTAGCACATTCCCCAAGCTTGGCGAAACCATATAGTTAGTATGAGCAATAAACGTCTTCGGGCCATGTGGTTGCTGAACCACACATCGGCACGCAAGTTTGAAATACCCATGCTGAAACAGGCGGGTATCGACGAGATCTATTTGCCCAAAATAGTGCCATCGTCATTTATGTATCGATCTGCCTCCGTAGACTATTCGGAGGACAAAAATCTCAGCATTCCAGAAGAAGATTTAAAAAAACTAAATGAATTCGACTGGTATGAAGGAATTACACCCGAGGCCATCGAACTCGCAAACAAGTACTTTCAGATGGCTTTTTTCATAGCTACACCGGCTATGACGACAATGCTCGCCAGATACTTCAAAGGAGCAATAATTCTGCGGGCATATGGATTGGATCGGGATAACACGTATCACAATGTCATGAGCCATGTTACCGATGGCGACAGCGAAAAACTCATCAAATCAATGGGAAATCGCTTCTGGTTCGGTCAAGTTTTCCAGAATCTCGCAGAGGTCGAGCCATGGTATATAAAAAACCGAAGATTATTTCTTCCTCTCGGCACGTTCAAACAGATAGAAGAAGGAAAATGGAGAGGCTCTGATAAAACAATCTTCTTTGTTTGTCCGGATATACAGCTCAACGAATACTACAAGAAGACTTACGAAGATTTCAAGACAACATTTAGGAATCTTCCGTATAAAATTGGTGGTATACAGCCCATGATGCCACCGATGGACGCCAACGTCCTTGGTTTTGTATCTCGCGAGCAGCATGAGAGAAACATGCGTGAAATGAGGGTCATGTACTACCACAGTACCGAACCTAGGCATTTACACTACCATCCGGTGGAGGCCATCCAAGCAGGCATGCCACTTGTTTATATGGGCGGAGGCGTGCTCGATGATATGGCAGGAGAAATATTGCCAGGTCGTTGCGAAACACCCAAGGATGCACGGCAAAAAATCACTAAAGTCCTGAATGATGATTGGCGCCTCATTGAAGCAATCAAGGAATCTCAGCCTAAAATACTGAATGCCATCGATCACGAACGATGTGCGGATGCTTGGCGAAAATCTATTGAAATGGTCAGAGAGTCACTGAGCGAAAAAATCCCAGAACGCCCTCAAATAATTCGCAAGAAAATTCATAGAGTTGCTGTGATACTTCCCCACGGATATCGAGGAGGTACACTGCGGGCGGCCAAGCTGGCAGCCACGGCCATTTTCCAAGGCAGCCGGAATGCCCGTCAAAACATCGAGGTGGTCTTCGCTCATCTCGATCACGATGACCTTTATAGCTCAGCAGATTTTGCAGACCTACCGTCTGAAATAAAGCTTCGCTCCTTTCGTTGGAAAATGCTCGACAGCAAGGCAAGTAAGCGGGCAATGACGTACTCGGGTCGGGATGAGGCATCCATCATTGACATGCCGCATTTCGTAATTGATGATGGCATTTGCAACCTCACTGATTGTGATGCTTGGATATTCATAAGCGACAGAGTCCCCGGCGTCATATTACCTCTGCGCAACTATTACTGCATAGTATATGACTACATCCAAAGATATGAGAATAATGTTCCTTTGCATTGGGACGATATTTTCATTGGAATGGTCAATCGCGCAAAGCGCGTAATGGTGACTACGAAGTTTACCGAACGGGATGCCATTCAATATGCAGGCGTACCCAAAGAAAAAATTGTACTTTTACCCAATCTCATGTCCATCAAAAAAAATCTCAGCAGAGATATAATAAAAACGATGGAATCCACACCGTATTTTTTATGGATAACCAATTCTGCGCCTCATAAAAATCACAAGAACGCCATTGCCGCATTACTCAAATACTACGACATTCTCAAGGGAAAATTAGAATGCCACATCATTGGTGTTGATTCACAGAAAATAATATGCTCAACCCTTGATCATCTGAAAAACATAAACTCCATGATCAATGGAAGTCAGCGTGCATCAAGAAATATCAAATGGATGGGAGAACTCCCAGAGGACGATTATGAAAACGAACTTTCCGGCGCAAGCTTCTTGTGGCATCCAGCGCGGATAGACAACGGAACTTATAGTGTTGTCGAAGCTGCCAGCGTAGGCGTGCCGTCACTGGCAAGTGACTACCCACCGATGCGAGAAATTGAAGAGCAATGTGCAATTGGCATGAAATGGATGAACGCAGAAGATCCGGATGACATGGCAAAAAAACTCAAATGGATGGAAGAGAATCATCAAACTCAAAAGAACCACCTGCCATCTTTTGAGAATTTGATGAAGAATAGTGCAGAGCATCATGCAGCAGCATATTGGGAAGTGATAGAAGATACACTTCTTCTGTAATTTTTTGATATACTTGGAAGCGCCATTATGAGATCGGCGTTCTTTCTACAAAGATCGCTGATCAAATACTTCAAGCCAAATTTTCCAGAGCATATCCCCTAAGGGTGGTTAACACCACCTATCCACGATAGCGTACTGCCGCCAATTTCAGCAGTGTTTCGTGGATATCCAGCCGTCATTCAAGGCGGATTCGCAGTTTGCCAAAGCCAGCAAACCATCCGTGCGTCCGCTCCACCACCCGCCGGTGCAGCCGTGCGTTGCTGTCAACGCCTCATCTGGCAATGCGGCCGGGGATACCCCGTCGTCTCAAGTGCGCACGGCAACGCTTGTAGTTATAGCCCTTGCCGGCGTGCAGCTTCGGTGGTCTTTTGCGGGGGTGCCTTGGCAAGCCTGCAATCGTAGGAATAGCGTCCACGCACCTCTCGAACATCTTGGAGTCGTGACTGTTTGCGCCGCTGACCAAGACCACCAGCGGGACGCCTCTGGCATCTACAACGATCTGTCGTTTGGATCCGAGCTTGCCTATGTCCGTCGGATTGGGCCCCGTTTCCTGGCCCCCCAGGGGCTTGGTACCGAAGAGCCATCAATGCTGCCCCGGCACCAATCGATTTGGTCATGTCTACGCAAGCGAGCAGCATGGCCTGGTGCAACTGTTCCCAAACAACAGCGGCGTTCCAGTCGCGCAGGCGCCGCCAGCAGGTCATGCCGCTGCCGTACCCAAGAGATTGGGGAAGGTCTTCCCATGGAATGCCTGTTTGCAGCACGAACAAGATGCCGTTGAGGGTGGCCTCATCGCTGACTACGAGCTTGCGCGCACCGCCTTAGGAAGAAGGCACGAAGGCCGGGATGAGGGGTTGTAGCTGTCGCGACAGTTATTTGCTTACGGGACGTCGTCCCATGAGGGCAGCGAGCATAACCGCTCTGAGGAGCCCTCTGGTGCAGTGGTGTTAGCCACTCTAATAGGGGGCCTGAATAAGCTTCCGAGGCGTTTGGAACGTTACTAAAATTCAGTTAATCTTTGTATATTGGCTGGTAATCAGCTACAGAAAATTAGTCACTTTGCCTTTTTTCTACCAGTGACTTTATCCTTTTGGCTGGGATTCCCACATAAATGCCACTTTCAAGGATTGAACGGTGCACCACGGCTCCAGCGCCAATACTGACATAATCAGTCACCGATATTCCATCAATCACCGACGCACCAATTCCAAGCAGAGAGTATTTCCCTAGAGAGCTTCTGCCTGCAATACTCGAATTAACAGAAACATGAGCATAGGCACCTACGCTTGATTCGTGCTCAACAATGGCTCCGGTATTAACAATTACTCCATCTTCGATGGATGCCATTGGACCGATATGAGCATGGTGACCCACAAAACATCCAATCCCTATGGATGCGCCCAAACCAATGCTTGCATGGGGGGAGATAACATTCACCAAATTCAGGCCTGCTTCCAAAATCATTTGGCATTGCTTGGCACGTCGTAAATTATCTCCAGCTGCCGAAATTGCATCACAACCTAATTCGAAAAACCCTTCCATTGAAGGTATCACTGGATAATTTAGAAATCGCTCACCTGGCTTTGCATTCTTATCAAAAAAAACGAAATCATCATAGCCGCTGGAAAAGGCCACATCGGCCACACTACGAGCATGACCTCCATAATCCATAACTATCAGTTTCTTATGGGTCATCGCCTCATGCTCTGTTGATATATTTATGAAGAAATACGCATCAGAACGTTTAAGTGCTCATTAACCACATCTGACCAGCTCCGATCACTCAGTTTCATGTAGCTTCTACGCTGTATGGTCAAGAGCTCATCCCTGTTCTGGAGCGCCCACTCAATACGATTCGCACAATCGTTCCAATCATAAGGGTCAAAGAAGGTCACTCGCTGTAGTTCTTCGTCAGTAAGTATCTCTTCTGCAACAGATATCCTTGCCATAACAACAGGCGTCTGCACAGAAAGCGCCTCCGTAAAAGTAAAAGGACATCCTCCCTCGCTCAGGCTCGGATTGACGGCCAAGGTAGCGAGGGAATAAACGGCAGCCAACTCTGCAACGCTCAATTTTTCAAGAAATACGATGTCTCTTTCCAAACCATTTTCCGAAACATATGCACCTATCTCAGGCATGACAGAAGGATTTCCGGTCAATACAAGTTTTATACCCAAATGACGGCTCCGCAAAAGATGCTTATATGCCCGCAGAAGGGTCAATACATTTTTGCTGGGCCTAAACTGGCTTGCGTAAAATAGATATTTAAATCCATCATTTTTTAGAGCAGCGCCATATATAGGATTCTTACTTCTTTGCAAAGCAGATCGCATCAAAGACAAACTATATTCGCGAGATATTTCACCGTCTCCTCCCGCTCCACTCAACTCCAACCACGAGTTCAATGCATTTGGAGCATGCGGGATTGTAGTCACGTTATCAGGAGAAATCCCGTAGCCGTCGACCAATGTATTCCACTTAACGGTATCGCTATATGTAACAAAAAACTTGTTATTCAATATTGTTTTTTCTATTTTCTTGAAGCTCATCATAGTCCAGTCACCCCCGATAGTTGAGAATCCAACGGGAAAACTGGACAGGACCACATCGGGTACACAGATCAGCTTGGGAGACTCAATGTTATTTATTGCCGGCCAGAAGGCTGTAGGACAATACCAAGCTTTTATAGAAGGAAGTTGCTCGATAACCTTCTGCATCCTGGTAGCCTCGACCTCTTGCATCTGATCAAAAAGCTTAAGAATCCACCCTTGCTTTTCCGGCTTGGAGATGGATATCGAAGTATGTGAGATCCCGTTTTTAAGCCAGTGAGGTTGTAAGCTGAGCAGCTTTCCAATCACTCGAGTCATCACATTTTTTACATTCTTTATCAGGAGAACTGGTAGCACAAAAAGAGACAGCGGCAACAAAATTGCCACCAATCCTATCCCTTGCAGAATAAATGACAGTAGTGACTGCAAGCTATGCACTGACACGGCACGCAGAATGAATCTATCCCATGATGCTTGAAACAAATTCAAAGCTCCATACATGAGCCGCCGTATCAATTCTCCAAATTTATTTCTTTTTCTCCGGTAACCATTCAGAGCCTCAAAAATTTTTAAAGCATAGGGCTTACCTTTTGGAGAGTCGATGATGAAAGTGTCGGTAGAAACCTGTTCGCTTTCGAAAAGTTCTTGCAGAGTTTTCTGAGACCAACTGGGGCAGACGATCGTAAATTTCAGGTTACCTAATTTTTCTGCCCCTTTAAGAAACATGGCAAGATGACGGCCTAATCCTTCGGCCCGCAGATCCACCGTTGGTGGATAAGCCAAATAGATACCATATTTTATTTCTGACATTTTCTATTTTCTATAGCCAATTTATGAGCCCATACTTACCCAAGGAAACTCCGGACTGCGAAAACCACATAATAAAAATCATCAACCTATATTATTTATTCTTCTATATTCGAAGATGGCTTCACTCATTTCACCATCAAAAACAAGTTCACCCCGGTGTAATACCAAACCACGCTCACAGAGTCGCTTCAAGGAAACAAAATCGTGAGATGCCAAAACAAGAATATCTGCCTGCTCGACCAGATCAGTAATACGTCGTTTGGCTTTCTCCATGAAGTTGGCATCACCTGCTCCAATAACTTCATCAAGCAATAAAATATCTCCACCCACTGTGGTGGATATGGAGAATGCCAATCTAACTTGCATCCCGGCAGAATATGTCTTCATCGGATAATCGATAAATTCCCCGAGTCCTGCAAATTCCACGATTTCAGCCTCTTTCTCCCGCATGAATGCAGGAGAAAGCCCTAGTAAAAGTCCACGGTAGAGAATATTTTCCCGACCTGTCGCATCAGGTTCAAAGCCAAGGCTGAGATCAAAAAGTGATCGGACCTGACCTTCCACTTGAACATTTCCACTGGAGATAGGATACAGGCCAGCTGCAGTTTTTAGAAATGTACTCTTCCCGGCGCCATTATGGCCAAGCAAACCTACACGCTCGCCTTCCTTAATTGTGAGTGAAATATTCTTCAGTGCATGAACGTCTTGAACATCCGCTTGCTTTCTTTTTCCCTGAAGCACATGGGACAACAAAGCTTTCAATGAGCGCTCTTTAAAAGCCACGGAAGAATACTGCAGATTTACAGATTCAAAGACAATACTAGGATGCTTCATAGGTAAAAAATCACTTTCGCTTCGGACTTTCTTCCCATCAGCCATGCGATCAGCGAAAAAGCCAAAGCAAGCAATATAGAATACATATAATTCTCCCAAGTGGGCCATTCTCCCTGAAGCAAAGGAGCTCGAATTAATTGCAATATATGATATACAGGATTGTAATCCACAAGGAAATCCATACCGCCTGAGCGAAACATCTTTGCCTCAAAATAAACAGGCGATACGAACCAAAGTGCCTGAAGAGCCAATCCTGCTGCATGAGGAATATCTCTAAAACGCACACCTATATATGCCAGCAGAGTTGCCATCGGCCAAGCAATAACCAAAACCATGGGAAATATGGTCAAAGATGCCAGCCAAGTCCATCCTATGTTCTCTGGCATGACAATTATGACCCACCCGTAAAGTGCCAGGCTTGCCATAAATAGAACAGCCGAACTACCGAGCACTGTACGCAATGTATAAATAGCTAACGGATGCCTGCATTGCTTTATGTAGGCATCAGCTTGGACAAAAGATAATGATCCACCCGTTACACTGGCTGCAATAAACTCCCAAACAATGATCCCTGACAATACGTAAGGTGCATAGGTCGTGATGTCAGTATTGAACATCTTGCTGAAAACGATAGCCAAAAGCGCCGTCATCCCAAGCGGCTGAATTATTGACCACAATGCACCAAGAAAGGATCTGCGCCAGCGCGATCTCAGATCAGATAACGCCAAATGCATCCAAAAATATCTGGATCGCCAAATTCCCGAAAAATAACGAAACATTTTTGTTCCTATAAAAATTCAGCATTTTCCGCATCAGCTCGATCACATTCAGAAAATTTTAATAAACTCTATATCTATTTAAAAATCCATGTAAAAATACCTGGTTTTCAATATTGAAAATGTCCAGGTATTTTTACGCAATCCACTTTAATGCAAAAATTTGCTGATTAAATTTTTATAAATCCCCACTAAAGAAATCAGAAATTTTATTGCAAATAAATACAACCTCATTCTCTGACAAAGCGGGATAACTTGGCAAATTGATCCCTGACGCAGAAATTGCTTCGGCTATAGGGAAAATATCAGAAGTATGGCAATGAGGCATCGCATTCACCAAATGAAAAACGGGACGCGTCTCAATACCCTCCTGCCTCAAATACTCCCTCAAGGGATTACGATCGCCTGAATTATTCACGGCAATTGAGCACATCCAGAAGGAGTGTCGAGTATTCTTCATTTCAGAATGAAAGCTGACCGGCAGACCCGCTAATCCTGACTCGTACCAAGAAGCAATCTGGCGCTTTTTATACAGAATTTCATCTGCCTTTTCAAGCTGCGCCAAACCTATGGCTGCGCAGATATTAGTCATCCGGTAGTTGTAAGCTACGATATCGTGCCAGTATTCCCGCTCCTTGGAAACACCTTGATTCTTGAGATGGAATGCACGATCTATGAGCTCCGAATTATTCGAAACGACCATGCCTCCTTCGCCAGTGGTGATCGTTTTGTTTCCAAAGAAGGAGAACGTCGCGATATCCCCAAATGTACCGACATGCTGGTCTTTATAAAAAGAGCCAAACGCTTCGGCACAGTCCTCGATCAAAAGCAGATTGTGTTTCTTGCACAATTCAACAATAGGGTCCATATCGCAAGGCAGTCCATATAAATGAACAACCATTACCGCCCTGGTTCTCTCATTTATTTTCCTAGCAATATCCGCCGGATCTACTTGCCAACTACCAGGCAAAGAGTCGACATAGACAGGCGTCGCACCGGTCTGAATAATGGTGTTGACAGAAGCAATATATGTCAATGCCGGAACGATGACTTCATCACCGACTTTCAACCCCAGAGCTTCAAGAGCCAGATGTATTGCCACCGTACCATTATTTACGCTGGTGGCTTTTTTTACGCCGATATACTTCGCAAACTCATTCTCAAATCTACTGATGAATTCACCCTTGGAAGAGATCCAAGTAGAGTCCAGGCACTGATTGACATAGTTTTTTTCTTGGCCTGTCAAATATGGCTGATAAACCGGAATCATCGGCAATCCTTATTCGTTGTAATTAAAATACTTGAATCCGTTCTGCTTGGCCATTTCGTCGCGCTGCGCCTCCTTCAGATCTTCTCGCATCATCTCCGCAACAAGCTCTGGGAATGTAGTACGCGGAACCCAGCCCAATTTTTGCTTTGCCTTGGAAGGATCTCCCAGCAAGGTTTCAACTTCGGCAGGGCGGAAATATCGCGGGTCAACAGCGACGATACATTTACCCGTTGCTATCTCATATCCCTTCTCGTCAATACCCTGCCCCTCCCAGCGGATATGTATATCTACTTCCTTGGCGGCAAGTTCGACGAACTCCCTGACGGAGTGCTGCTCTCCGGTAGCAATAACAAAGTCCTCTGGCCGATCCTGCTGCAACATCAACCATTGCATTTCTATATAGTCGCGTGCATGGCCCCAGTCACGCAAGGCGTTCATATTGCCCAAATACAAGCAATCCTGCAGACCGAGCTTGATCCGTGCCAAAGCCCGCGTGATCTTACGTGTCACGAAGGTTTCACCACGAATGGGCGACTCGTGATTGAACAATATCCCGTTACATGCGTACATACCGTACGCTTCTCTGTAATTGACCGTGATCCAATAGGCATACATCTTGGCCACTGCATACGGAGAGCGCGGATAGAAGGGCGTAGTTTCCTTTTGAGGGATTTCTTGAACTAAGCCATACAGTTCAGATGTGGACGCTTGATAAAATTTTGCAGTATCCTTTAATCCAGCGATACGTATTGCCTCCAGCAATCTGAGTGTCCCCAAGGCATCCGAATTGGCTGTATATTCTGGCTCCTCAAACGAAACTGCAACATGGCTTTGAGCCGCAAGATTGTAAATTTCGTCCGGTTTGACCTCTTGCACTACACGGATAAGACTGGAAGAGTCCGTCAAATCCCCATAATGCAATGTCAAGTCATAACCTTTGTTATGCGGATCATGGTACAGATGATCAATACGATCCGTATTGAACAAAGAAGCCCTGCGGCGTACGCCATGAACCTCATAGTCCTTCTGCAATAAAAACTCGGCCAGATATGCACCATCTTGACCAGTAATTCCAGTAATCAACGCAATTTTCTTTTTCACTTTAAAATCCTACCCAATCAATATAAAACAGCAATGTTATCTATAAAATAATCTACCACAGCTATTATTCAAATTTGTTTTTTATTATTTTTAATAAATTCTTAGATAACTGCTCATAAATAGATCTTATTCATTTCCGATGCTCCTCCATCAAGCCAGCCTTTGGACACGCCCATAGGTATCTTCAAACCTGACGATATCGTCTTCGCCTAGATAGCTCCCCGACTGTACTTCAATGATTTCCAGTGGAACCTTTCCAGGGTTTGCCAGCCTGTGCACATGGCCGAGCGGAATGAAAGTCGATTCATTCTCCCCAAGGAGAAATGTTTTTTCGCCATTGGTCACTTCCGCAGTACCTTTGACCACTACCCAATGCTCGGCTCTGTGGTGGTGCATTTGAAGGCTCAGGCTTGCTCCGGGATTGACCACGATGCGTTTGACCTGAAAGCGCTCTCCATTGTCGATGCTGTCATACCATCCCCAAGGTCGATGCACCTTGCGATGCGAGTGCGCCAGCGCGTGACCGCTCTGGGCAAGATGGCTGACGATTTTCTTGACATCCTGGGTTCGGCTCTTGTCCACAACCAGCACCGCATCCGGCGTTTCCACCACCACCACGTCCTGCAGCCCTACGCCCGCGACAAGCCTGCTGCTGGAAAGCAGCAAGGAATTGGCACAGCCGTGCTGCACAGCATCACCCATGAGCGCGTTGCCCTCATCGTCCTGATCGCGCACATCCCACAGCGCGTCCCAGGCTCCGACATCCGACCAACCGGCTTGCAATGGCACCACTTGCGCAGGGATCCCCAGTTGCGGCATGGCGGGCAGGCGCTCCATCACTGCATAGTCAATCGAGTCCGACGGGCAGGCGGCAAAGGCTGCCGCGCCGGGACGGATGAAATCCAGGTCGCGTTGCGCCGATTGCATGGCACTGCGGCAGGCGTCCAGGATATCCGGCCGGCAGTGTTCCATGGCCTTGATCCAGACACTGGCGCGTACCATGAACAGGCCGCTGTTCCACAGATAGTTGCCCGCCTCCAGGTAGTGCCTTGCACGCTCCACATCGGGCTTTTCCGCAAAGCTTTCCACGCGATGCACGCCTGGCTCGCCAGATTCGCTGAACTGGATATAGCCGTAGCCTGTCTCGGGGCGATCGGCCACGATACCGAAGGTCGCCATGCTTCCCTGGCAGGCCTGCACATAGGCTTTGTGAACAGCACCGTGGAAGGCTTGGCGATCGGCCACCACATGGTCGGCCGGCATGGCCAGAAGGATGGGATCTGCCCCATCCGCGCATGCGTGCAAAGCTGCCAGCGTCAGCGCAGGAGCCGTATTGCGGCCTGCAGGCTCCAGCAGTATTGCAGCATCCCGGATCCCCACGTGCATCAGCTGGCTGGCAGCCAAGAATCGATGCTCCACGTTACACACCAGAAGCGGTGCCAGTGCCTGGGGAACTTGGGCCGTCAGGCCGTGCAACCGCGTCGCCGTCTGCTGGAGCATCGTCTGGCTGTCAGCCAATGCCAGAAATTGCTTGGGATAGGTTTCGCGGGAGAGCGGCCACAGACGGGTGCCGGAACCTCCACACAAAATGACGGGGAGCAAAGGTGAGTTCATGATGAAGAAGCGTTGGAAGAAGCTGTGCTGCGCAAGGTTTCGGTATCCGCCTCCAGCATGGCAAGCCGCTGATTCAGCCGGCGTACGTCGCGCTCAATGCGCGTGTTCATCATGTCGGCATGCAGAGCCTTCAGAAACAGTACGACACAGGCCAGCAGCAGCAGGATGGCTGGCGGATAGCTGATACCCAGCACAGCGGCGATGCGGTCAACCAGCCCCGGCCAGACACCCAGCACCACGGCAGCCACGGCGACGACGACCCAAAAAAGCCCGTGCATGAGGTAGAGATGGTCGCGGCGGATCAAGTACAGAATCAGCGCGGCCAGCCCTATGCCCATGAAAGTCGTCGTTACTTGAAGGGATGCCATATTGATAATCAGAAGCTACCGAATATACCCAGTCGGTTGATGAACGGTATTCCTGAATCCAATCGCATTTTCCCTTGCAAATTTGGCGCGATTCGTCTCAGGAATACGTAAAACTCACTATTGTAAGTTGCGTATCCGCATCTGCGCCGCACCCCATCGGTTCACCGCTTTTTTGCCCCAGGCGCTACGAGACATGCTCTTGATGGATGCTTGCACCCGCGCACTACACTGAGGCCTTCAGCCTATTTCATCAGTAGCCGTACCGCCCGCAGGCTTCACGCCCGGCCGCCTTTCCATGCCAGCATCCTCCACCCACCTCCTGCTCATAGACCCCCAGAATGATTTCTGCGATCTCCCTGATGGATGGTGCCCGGGCAGCCTGCGCCCCCGCCTGCCCGTGGCCAGCGCACATGACGACATGCAGCGCCTGGCCCAGTGGATCCGGCGTGAAGGCGAGCAACTCGACGCCATCACGGTGACGCTGGACTCGCACCAGCGCTACGACATTGCCCATCCGGCTTTCTGGCAACAGGGCGATGGCGACGACAGCGGCGATGTGGCGCCGTTCACCCCTATCACGGCGGCGCAGGTGCGGGCGGGGGTGTTCCGGCCGCGCAACGCCGGGGCGCTGCAGCGCAGCCTGGACTATCTGGATGCACTCGAAGCCAACAGCCGCTACACGCTGATGGTCTGGCCCGTGCACTGCGAGGTGGGCAGCTGGGGCCACGGTATCCACGCCGATGTGCTGGAGGCCTGCGGCGACTGGCAGCAGCAGCGCCAGCGCGCCGTGTACAACGTTTTCAAGGGGCTCAATCCCTGGACCGAGCATTACAGCGCCCTGCAGGCCGAGGTGCCGGACCCTGCCGATCCGGCGACCCTGCTGAACACCGGTTTGCTGGAGCGGCTGGACCGCGCCGGGCTGCTGGTGGTCGCGGGCGAGGCGAGCAGCCACTGCGTGCGCTCCACGGTCGAGCATCTGGTCGAGCACCTTCCCCATCCTGAGCGCATCGTGCTGATGCACGACGCCATGAGCCCGGTGCCGGGCTTCGAGTCCGCGCACCGTGATTTCCTGGCAGCCATGCAGGCCCGCGGATTGCGGCTGGCCTCCAGCCAAGAACTCCACCTGTAGGGGCCGGACCGCCGTCCCGCGCGCAGCCCCCTTTCCTGTTTCCCCAGCATCGCACCATGGCTCCCATCATCACCAGCCTGCTCGACACCGATCTCTACAAATTCACGATGTGGCAGGCCATGCTGCACCGCAATCCCCAGACCGAGGCCGAGTACGAATTCGTCTGCCGCACGAAGACGGCCTTCCCGCTGGCCGAGCTGCTGCCCGAGGTGGAGCGCGAGCTGGACGCCCTGTGCGCGCTGCGCTTCACGCCCGAAGACCTGGCCTACCTGGGCGGGCTGCGCTTCATGAAGAGCGACTTCATCGACTTTCTGCGCATCTTCCAGTTCCAGCGCGCCTTCATCCGTGCCTGGGCCGATGGCGACACCCTGCACATCGAGGCCAAGGGCCCCCAGGTCCATGTGATGGGCTTCGAGATCTATGTGCTGGCCATCGTCAACGAGCTGTATTTCCGGCGCTTCGACGCGGAGGCGGCGCTGGCCGAAGGCCGCAGGCGCCTGGCCGGCAAGATCGAGCGTCTGCGCCACCTGGCCTGCGAGGCCAGGCTGCGCAATCCCTTCGAGCTGTTCGACTTCGGCGTGCGCCGGCGCTTCTCGGGCGCCTGGCAGCGCGAGGTGGTCCAGGCCTTTGCCACGCAGACGGCGCAGTGGTTCAAGGGCACGTCCAACGTGCTGCTGGCGCGCGACTTCGGCATCGTGCCCATCGGCACCATGGCCCATGAGTACCTGCAGAGCTACCAGGCCCAGGGCGTGCGCCTGCGCGACTTCCAGATCGCCGCGCTGGAGGACTGGGTGCAGGAGTACCGGGGCGACCTGGGCGTGGCCCTGACCGACACCGTGGGCATGGATGCCTTCCTGGCCGATTTCGACATGTACTTCGCCAAGCTCTTCGACGGGCTGCGCCACGACTCGGGCGACCCGTATGCCTGGGGCGAGAAGGCCATCGCCCACTACCAGAAGCTGCGCATAGACCCCCAGGCCAAGCGCCTGGTGTTCTCCGACGGCCTGGACCTGGACACGGCCCTGGCCCTGTACCAGCGCTTTGCCGACCGCATACAGCTGGGCTTCGGCATCGGCACGCGGCTGACCAACGACATGGGGCTGGAGACCATCAACATCGTGATGAAGCTCACCCACGCCAACGGCCAGCCCGTGGCCAAGATCTCGGACTCGCCGGGCAAGACGCTGTGCAACGACGAAACCTATCTGGCCTATCTGCGCCAGGTCTTCGGCCTGGCCCAGCCTGTCGCCGTCTGACACCGCCTGACACCGCCTGACACCGCCAAGGCTCCATTCATGCTGCGCATCACCATTGCCCAACTCAACCCCACCGTCGGTGACATCGCCGGCAACGTGGCCCGCATGGCCGAGGCCGCTGCCCGCGCCGCGCACGCGCAGGCCGACCTGCTGGTCTTTCCCGAGCTGTCGCTGTGCGGCTACTACCCTGGCGACCTGCTGGACGAGCCCGCCTTTCGCGAGCGCCTGGAGCAAGGCTTGCAGCAGCTGCTGCAGGCCACGCGCCAGTGGCCGCAATTGCACTGGGTCATCGGCGCACCCACGCGCGCCAGCGGGCCCGGCAAGCCGCTGCACAACAGCCTGCTGGTGCTCAAGGACGGCGCCGTGCGCCTGCGCTACGACAAGCAGCTGCTGCCCACCTACAACATCTTCGACGAGCGCCGCCACTTCGAGCCCGGCCCCGACGCGGCCAAGGTGCTGCGCATAGGCCAGGCCCAGGTGGGCTTTCTGGTGTGCGAGGACGGCTGGAACGACGCCGGTGCCGACTACGCCACCAACCCCTTCGCGCGCATGGCCGACGCCGCGCCCGACCTGGTGGTCAGCATCAACGCCAGCCCCAGCCACCTGGGCAAGCGCGAGCAGCGCCACGAGATCTTCGGCCAGGCGGCCACGCGCCACGGCCTGCCCATCCTCTACGTGAACCAGATCGGCGGCCAGGACCAGATCGTGTTCGACGGCGCCTCGTTCGCGGTGGAGCCCGGGCGCGGCGTGGTCTTCGAGGCCGAGCGCTTTGTCGAAGACCTGCGCACGCTGCAGTTCGACGACGGGCGCTTCCTCGACGCAGCCGGCCAGCCCTGCATGAGCGTGACGGCCGAAGGCCTGCCCACCATGGAGTTCTACCGCCGCCAGATCGTGCTGGGCCTGCGCGACTATGCGCGCCGTTGCGGCTTCACGCGCGCCGTCGTCGGCAGCTCGGGCGGCATCGACAGCGCGCTGACCCTGGCCCTGGCGGCCGAGGCCCTGGGCGCGGACAACGTGGTGGCAGTCACCATGCCCTCGCGCTTTTCGTCGAGCGGCTCGGTCGATGACTCGGTGATCCTGTGCCGCAACCTGGGCATCACGCTGCATGAGCACCCGATCCGCGAGCTGGTCGACGGCTATGCGCGCCAGTTCGAGGCCAGCTTCGGCCAGCCGCTGCAGGGCCTGCCGCTGGAGAACCTGCAGGCACGCATCCGCGGCACCACGCTGATGGAGTACTCCAACGCCTTCGGCCACCTGCTGCTGACCACGGGCAACAAGTCCGAGATCTCGGTGGGCTACTGCACGCTGTATGGCGACACCAACGGCGGCCTGGGCCTGCTGGGCGATCTGTACAAGACCGAGGTCTTCGAGCTGTCGCGCCACATCAACCGCAGTGCAGGCCGAGAGCTGATTCCCCAGGCCATCATCGACAAGCCGCCGTCGGCCGAGCTGGCGCCCGACCAGAAGGACGAGGACAGCCTGCCGCCCTATGCTGTGCTGGACGAAATCCTCAAATACGCCATCGAGGGCCGGCACCTGTCCACCGCCGAATACGGTACGGCCGAGCGCTTTGTGACCCAGCTGCTGGGCCAACCCGGCGGGGCCGAGCTGGTTGACCGCGTCAAGCGCATGATCTTCCGCAGCGAGTACAAGCGCCGCCAGGCCCCGCCCATACTGCGCGTGCGCCCGCGCGCCTTCGGCACGGGCCGCCAGATGCCCATTGCCGCCCACTACGAATGAAGCCAGAGTGAAGCCACCGAGCCTGTTTATGCAAGAGACTGCCGCCATGGACGCCCCCACCGAAACCCCGGCCACCAGCGAGCGCGTGCACACCGCCGTGCTGATCGGGCGCTTCCAGCCGCTGCACAACGGCCACATGGCACTGCTGCGCGCGGCGCTGGAGCGTGCCGAGCAGATCGTCGTCGTGCTGGGCAGCGCCTGGCAGGCGCCCAATCCCAAGAACCCCTTCAGCTGGCAGGAACGCGCGCAGATGCTGCGCGAGGCGCTGCCGCCCGCGGACGCGGCCCGTCTGCACTGCGTGCCCGTGCGCGACTACTACAACGAGCCGCTGTGGGTACAGGCCGTGCAGCAGGCCGTGCAGTCCTGCGTGCCCGAAGGCGCCAGCGTGGCCCTGGTCGGCCATTTCAAGGACGCGACCAGCGGCTACCTGGCGCGCTTTCCGCGCTGGCAGCTGATCAGCCTGCCGCGCCTGGGCCAATTTGACGCCACGCCGCTGCGCGACATCTACTTCGGCGAATCCGGCGTGGACTTCGAGGCCCTGGCCGCCCAGGTGCCTCCCGCCACCCTGCAGTTCCTGCGCCAATGGGCCACCACGCCAGTTCATGCGCAGATGTGCGAGGAATGGCGCATGCTGGCCCGGTACCGCCAGGCCTGGGCTGCAGCGCCCTACCCGCCCGTCTTCGTGACCGTGGACGCACTGCTGCGCTGCCGTGTGCCGCACGAAGACGCGCAACAGGACCACATCCTGCTGATACGCCGCGGCCATGCCCCGGGCCTGGGCCTGTGGGCCCTGCCGGGCGGCTTCCTGGAGCCGCGCGACACGCTGTGGCAGTCCTGCCTGCGCGAGTTGCGCGAGGAGACCTGCTCCACGCTCAGCGAGGCCGATCTGCAGGCCGCCCTGCAGTCCGTGCAGGTCTTCGACCACCCCGACCGCAGCCTGCGCGGGCGCACCATCACCCATGTGCACTACCTGGACCTGGGCGTGCTGCCCTCGCTGCCGCCCGTGCAGGGCGGCGACGATGCGGCACTGGCGCGCTGGGTGGCCGTCTGCGACCTGCCCGCCATGGAAAGCGCGTTCTTCGAGGACCACTTCCAGATCCTGCGCCAGTTCCTGCCCCTTCCGGTGCAACAGCCCCTGGCGGACACGGGCGCGAAAATCGGCTAAAACCGGAGATTGCGGCGCCATCTTGCGCCGCAATACCGTGTTTCCCGTGTTCCCCCGCGTTTGAATGACTACCACCCTACAGATCCGACCCGCCACCCCCGATGACGCCGAGCTCATCGTCCGCTTCGTGCGCGAACTCGCCGTCTATGAAAAAGCCGAGCATGAAGTCCTGGCCACGCCAGAGCATGTGAAGCGCACCCTGTTTGCCGACAACCCCGCCGTCTTCGGCCTGATCTGCCTGCATGGCGACCAGCCCGTGGGCTTTGCGGTCTACTTCTTCAATTACTCGACCTGGCAGGGCCGCCACGGCCTGTACCTCGAAGACCTCTACGTCACGCCCGAGGCGCGCGGCCTGGGCGCGGGCACGGCGCTGCTGCGCCGCCTGGCGCAGATCGCCGTCGAGAAGGACTGCGGCCGCTTCGAGTGGAGCGTGCTCGACTGGAACCTGCCCTCCATCGAGTTCTACGACCGCCTGGGCGCCCTGCCCCAGACCGAGTGGATCCGCTACCGCGTGACCGGCGACACCCTGCTGGAGATGGCGCGCGAGCCGGCCTGAGGCCGGCCCCCTTCGTCTGCCTACTCGGGCTCCACGCCCTGGCGCACGGCCTGCTCGACCACCTCGCGCGTCAGCGTGGGCACGAAGGTCTCGATGAAGGCATAGGCATAGCCGCGCAGCCAGGCGCCCTTGCGCAGGCCCAGCCGCGTGGTGTTGACCTCGAACAGGTGGCCGGCGTCCAGCGTGCGCAGGCCCTGGTCGCGCTCGGCATCCAGCGCCACCGAGGCGACGATGCCCACGCCCATGTCCAGCTCCACATAGGTCTTGATCACGTCGGCATCCATGGCCGTGAGCACCACGTCGGGCTCCAGGCCCTCGCGCGCAAAGGCCTCGTCGATGTGGGCGCGGCCCGTATAGCCCTGCTCGTAGGTGATGATGGGAAAGCGCGAAAGCGCCTCCAGCGTCAGCGCATGCTGCGACTGCAGCAGCGGGTGGCCGGGCGGCACGACCACGCCATGCGTCCAGCGGTAGCAGGGCAGCGCGACCAGGCCTTCATAGCCGGCCAGCGCCTCGGTGGCCACGCCGATGTCGGCCTCGCCGCTGCGCAGCATCTGCGCCACCTGTTCGGGCGAGCCCTGGTGCAGGTGCAGGCGCACCTGCGGATAGCGCTGGCGGAAGTCACGCACCACGTGGGGCAGCGCATAGCGGGCCTGGGAGTGGGTGGCGGCAATCGACAGCCGGCCCTGCTCGCTGGCGCTGAAGTCGGCGCCCACGCGGCGCAGGTTGTCGGCCTCCAGCATCAGGCGCTCGACGATGGGCAGCAGCGCTTCGCCGGGCGGCGTCAGCCCGGTCAGCCGCTTGCCTGCGCGGATGAAGATCTCCACGCCCAGTTCTTCCTCCAGTTCGCGGATCTGCCGGCTCACGCCGGGCTGGGAGGTGTGCAGCGTGTGGGCCACCTCGGTCAGGCTGTAGCCGCGGCGCACGGTTTCGCGCACATAGCGCAGTTGCTGGAAGTTCATGGGCAAGGCTCCGCCCGGGGCCGGTGCGGCCCGGGCCTGTGGAAGGCAAAAGCAGAAAGGAAAGAGAGAGGGGAACGGCGAGAGGCTTCAGGCCGAACAGGCCACGGCCGGCTCATCCGGGGCATCGGCCGCTGCCTCGCGGGGCAGCTCCAGCAGCTCGATCAGATTGCCTGCGGGGTCGCGCGCATAGCAGCGCCGGCCCTCGCTCACGGGCGCCACCTCCAGCGCCAGGCCGCCGTACACCAGCAACTGCTGGCGCAGCGCATCCACGTCGCTGACCGTCAGCGCCAGGTGTACCAGGTTGCCCGCCGCGCGCTCGGTGCCGCCGGACTGCCCCTTGTAGGGCACCAGATCGATGCGCTGCCCGCCGGCCAGAAAGCTCAGGCCCGGACGCCCGGCAACGGTCAGGGCAGACAGGCCCAGCACTTCGCCATAAAAGCGCTCCATGGCCGCCTGGGCGCGCGCCGGGAAGGACAGCTGGACATGGTGGACGCCACAGACGATGGCCACGCCCGGCTTCATGGCAGTGCGGCCGGCAAGAGGGGAAGGCCAGGCGGGGCGTGTGGTGTGGGTCATCGAAGCGTCTCGGAAAAGAATCAGCAGCCCGAATGCTGCTGCAGGCCATTGTCGAGACAAGTCGAAAAAACCAAAAATAATAAAAATTCAGTCTGTTATTTCTAAATCATCTCAAGAGATCGAACGCCGGTGGTCGGCACGGCGCGCCAGCCACTCGCCGCCGAACTGCAGCACCGACACCAGGGCCACCAGGATGACGATGACCTCGAACATCACGCGCGTCTCATAGCGCTCGTAGCCGTAGCGGATGGCCAGGTCGCCCAGGCCGCCCGCCCCCACGGCGCCCGCCATGGCCGAGGCATTGACCATGGCGATCACACTCACGGTCATGCCGCCGATCAGGCCCGGCAGCGCCTCGGGCAGCAGCACCTGGCGCACGATCTGCGGGCGGCGCAGGCCCATGGCGCGCGCCGCCTCCACCAGGCCGCCGTCCACCTCGCCCAGGCTGACCTGGGCGATGCGCGCAAAGAACGGAATCAGGTTGGCCGATAGCGGCACCACCGCCGCCCAGGTGCCCAGCGTGGTGCCCACGATGGCGCGCGTCACCGGCAGCAAGGCCACCAACAGGATGATGAAGGGAATGGCCCGGCCGATGTTCACCGCCGCCGACAGCCCCCGGTACAGGCGCGGCCTGGCGTAGAGCCCGCCCGGCGCCGTGGTGTGCAGCACGATGGCCAGCGCCAGCCCGGCAACGATGGCGATCAGCGAGGACGCGCCCGCCATCAGCAGGGTTTCCAGAAAGGCCTGCAGGTATTTATCGAGCGGGGGCAGGGACATGGCCAAGCAGTTGCAGTGAATCGGCGCCCAGCGCCTGTTGAAGGGAAGACAGCGCGGCCGGCGAGAGCGGGGAGAGTGGCGACGGCAGATCCTGCACCGGCACGCCCACCAGCAGGCGGCCCTGCGAACGCCCGCGCATGCAGTCCAGCCCGCCCTGCAGCAAGCGGGCACGCGGGCCCAGCACCTGAAGCTGCGCCAGCGGCAGGCCCTGCTGGCTGCCGCCGTCGGCCCATCCGATGGCCAGCACGGCGACGGCATCCGGGCCATCGGCCTCTGCCACCAGTTCCAGGTCCGCCGCCAAGGCCTGCCGCAGCGGCCGCAGCAGCGCACGCGCAGCCTCCGAGCGCGGTGCCGCAAACAGCTTCCAGACCTCGCCGATCTCCTGCAGCCGGCCCTGGTCCAGCACCAGCACGCGGTCGCAGACCTCGCGAATCACGGCCATGTCGTGCGTGATGAGCACGATGGTCAGCTGCAGCTTGCGGTTGATCTCGCGCAGCAGCTCCAGGATGGACTGCGTGGTCTCGGGGTCCAGGGCCGAGGTGGCCTCGTCGCACAGCAGGATCTCGGGCTCGTGCACCAGCGCGCGCGCAATGCCCACGCGCTGCTTTTGCCCGCCCGAGAGCTGGGCCGGATAGGCGCCGCTCTTGTCCGCCAGCCCCACCAGAGCCAGCAGCTCGTCCACCCGCGCGCGCACGAGCGCGGGCCGCCAGCCCGCGGCCTGCAGCGGCAGGGCCACGTTCTCGTACACCGTGCGCGAGGACAGGAGGTTGAAGTGCTGGAAGATCATGCCGATGCGCCGGCGCAGCGCCACCAGCGCGTCCTCGTCCAGCGTGGCGACATCGGTGCCGTCCACCAGCACGCGGCCGCTGCTGGGCCGCTCCAGCGCATTGATGGTGCGCAGCAGCGTGGATTTGCCGGCGCCGCTGCGGCCGATGATGCCGAACACCTCGGCACGCGCCACCTCGAAGCTCAGCGCCTGCAGTGCGTGCACGGGCTCGCCCGCGCCCCTTCCCGTTCCCGGGTAGTGCTTGCGCACGCCCTCGAAGACGATGTGCGGCCGCTGCAGCGCATCGATTGCATGGGGCTCGCCGGCCGCCGCCTGTTCCACCTTCATTGCCTTACACGCCTCAGAAGGCCGGCAGCACCGAGCCCTGGTACCTGCTCACGATGAACTGGCGCACGGGCTCGGACTGGTAGGCGCGCAGCAGGGCCGCGACCCAGGGTGCAGCGCGGTCGCGCTCGTGCACGGCAATGATGTTCACGTAGGGATTGCGCTCGCGCCTTTCGACGGCAATGCCATCGCGCGTGGCGATCAGCCCGGCCTGGTAGGCAAAGCTGTTGACGATGGCCGAGGCATCGAGATCGTCCAGCGAGCGCGCCAGCACCACCGAGGCCGCCTCCACCAGCTGCACCTTCTTCTGGTAGCTGGCGATGTCGGCCAGGCCCGCCGTGCCCTTGAAGGGGTCGAAGCCCTCGCGCAGCTTCAGGATGCCCTGGTCCTGCAGCACCACCAGCGCGCGCGTCTGGTTGCTGGGATCGTTGGGAATGCCCAGGCGCGCGCCAGCGGGCAGGTCGGCCAGGCGTTTGTGCTTTTTCGAATAGAAGGCGATGGGCGAGATGTAGGTGTCGCCCGCCGCCACCAGCCGGTAGCCGCGCTGCTGGTTCTGGTCGCGCAGGAACGGCACATGCTGGAAGGAGTTGGCCTCGATGTCGCCGTTGTTCAGCGCCTCGTTGGGGCTGGCCGCGCCGCTGATGACCACGGGCTTGACCT
Source organism: Delftia sp. DLF01 (assembly GCF_014852125.1). Classification (NCBI taxonomy): domain Bacteria; kingdom Pseudomonadati; phylum Pseudomonadota; class Betaproteobacteria; order Burkholderiales; family Comamonadaceae; genus Delftia; species Delftia sp. DLF01. Next base: position 490,364 of record NZ_JACVAZ010000004.1, on the reverse strand, counting down.
GCAGCCCCTGCTCGCGCGCCACGCGGGTCACCACCTCCCAGATTTCCTCGTCCACGCCGCCGCGCACGCCCACGCGCAGCGGGCCGGCCTGCGCGGCCCGGATGGCGCCTGACATCGCCGCCACCGAGGCCCCCGCCGCCAGTCCCCGCAGAAATACTCGCTTGTCCATCGCACAGTCCTTTCAAGAATCAACAGGCACCCATCAACAGGCACCGATCAACAGGAATCGATCAATAGGCACCGGGGTGCAACTCACGGCCGGCGGCGCGGGCCTGGGCCTGCAGGCGGGCGAAATGCTCGGGATAGAAGCGCTGGGCCACATCCAGGTGGGAGCGCACGCGGCCCTTGAGCGCGTTCTCGCCCACATGGCTGAACAGCGGGTTGTCCGGGTCGCTCTGCGGCCCCGTGGCCAGCACGGCCAGCTCGGGCGGCAGGGTCAGCAGCGGGACCTGGCCCAGGTCCAGGCGCGGCGCCAGGAAGTAGGCGATGGAGTAGCGCTGCACGCCCGCGCGCGGCACCAGCACGCGATGCACGTTGGCGCGCAGATAGCCGTTGGTGGCCAGCTCCAGCATCTCGCCGATGTTGATGACGAAGGCCCCGTCGCGCGGCGGCACATCGACCCAGCCGGCTGGCGTCTCCACCTGCAGCCCGCCCACCTCGTCCTGCAGCAGCAGGGTCAGCAGACCACCGTCCTTGTGCGCGCCCACGCCCTGGCCTGCTGCGCCCAGCTCGCTGCCCGGGTAGTGGATGATCTTGATGCGATGCGCAGGCAGGCCGTTGACCAGGGCGTCCAGCGCGCCCTCGGGCAGCTGCAGCGCGGCCACGAAGTGGCGCAGCAGCTCCAGCGCCACGCCATGCGCTGCAGCCTGCCAGGCCAGCACCTCCTCGCGGAACCCGGGCAGGGCCTGCGGCCACTGGTTGGGGCCTTGCAGCCCCTTCCAGTCCGGCACGCCGGGGCCTGCGGGAATCTCGGGCGATTCCTCCCCCAGGTCGATCTGCTCGCGCTGGTCGGGCCGCTGGCGCGTGATCTCCATGCCCACGGCCGTATAGCCCCGGAAGTGCCGCGTGTTGGCAATGGCCAGCGCCTGCTTGTCCGCCAGCGGCTGCGCAAAGAATTCGCGCGCGCGCCGCTGTATGCCCTGCCATGCGTCCCGGCCTATGCCGTGCCCTTCCAGGTAGAAGAAGCCGGTGTCGCGTGCCGTGCGCGCCAGCTGGCGCAGCGCCTGGGCCTGCGTGGCCGGGTCGCGCAGGGCCTGCAGATCGATGACGGGCAGGGCCGGGGTTGCCGCTGTGGCGGCGGGCGCGTCGAGAGTGGATGCTGTCAAGGTGCTCATGCTGTGCTGCCAGGGAAGTGGGAAGGAAGGGGCGCTCAGGCCGCCAGGCGCTGATCGCGGTCTTGCTCGCGGTTTTGTTCGCGGTCTTGTTCGCGTTCGGCAGCCAACACCGCATGGCCCTGCGCCTGCTCCAGCGCCTGCGCCAGGTCGGCCAGCAGGTCCTGCGGGTGCTCAATGCCGATGGACAGGCGCACCAGCCCGGGCGCAATGCCCACGCGCGCCAGTTCCTCGTCGCTGAGCAGGCTGTGCGTGGTCTCGGCAGGAATGGCGGCCAGCGACTTGCTGTCGCCGATGTTGACCAGGCGCAGGAACAGGCGCAGCGCGTCATAGAAGGCGCGCGCCGCCAGCCGGCCGCCGCGCAGCTCGAATCCCAGCAGCGCCGGCACATGCCCGCCGCGCAGCTGGCGCAGGGCCAGCGCGTGGTCGGCGTGGCCGATCTGGCTGGCGTGGTGTATGCGCTCCACCAGAGGATGAGCCTGCAGGAAATCGATCACGGCCAGCGTGTTGCGGCTGGCGCGCTCCTGGCGCAGGCCCAGCGTCTCCAGGCCCTGCAGCAGCAGGAAGGCGCTGTGCGGCGCCAGCGCCGCGCCGCAGTTGCGCAGCAGCACGGCACGGGCCCGCGCGATGAAGGCGCGGTCGGGAAATTTCTCGGTGAAGACAAAGCCCTGGTAGGCCGGCTCGGGCGCGCTGAACTGCGGGTAGCGCCCCGCGTGCGCCACCCAGTCGAAGCGGCCGCTGTCCACGATCAGCCCGCCCAGCACATTGCCGTGTCCGCCGATGGCCTTGGTGGCCGAATGCACGACGATGTCGGCGCCCCAGTCGAAGGGCCGCAGCAGCAGCGGCGAAGCCACGGTGTTGTCCACCACCAGGGCCACGCCCGCCGCATGGCTGATATCGGCCAGCTGGCGCAGGTCGGCAATGCCGCCCGATGGATTGCCCACGGACTCCACGAACACGGCCTTGGTGCGCGGCCCTATCGCCCGGCGCAACGCCTGGAAATCATCCTTGGCCACGGCCGTGCTCTGCACGCCGCGCGAGGCCAGCACGTGGGCGATGAAGTTGTGCGTGCCGCCATACAGCTGCGAGGCCACGACCACATGGTCGCCCGCACTGGCCAGCGTGGCCAGAGCCACATCGATGGCCGCCATGCCCGAGGCCAGGGCCAGCGCGGCCACGCCGCCTTCGAGAGCCGCAATGCGCTGCTCCAGCACCGCCAGCGTGGGGTTGGCCGTGCGCGAGTACACATCGCCCTCCTCCACCAGGCCGAACAGGTTGGCGCCGTGCTGGGCGCTGTCGAACACGAAGGAGGTGCTCTGGTAGATGGGCACGGCAGCGCTGCGCTGCTGCTCTCGCCCCCGGTAGCCGGCGTGCAGGGCCTGGGTGTCCTGCTGCCACAGCGCATCGCTGGCTGCGTCGTGCGGGGCGGACTCGGTGCCGGTCGCTGAGGTCATGCATGGACTCCGTATGAGTGGTCGATGCAGCCCATTATTCGAAGCCCGCGCCCTGCGCACTACGAAGAAAAACGCGTTCGCTTATTCGGTTTGCGCATGTCGCCGGGCCGTTGCTTTCCTAGTTGCCACGCACATATGGATGCGCGTTTTGCGTCGTTGGAAACACGGCACTCAGCGGACAGCATCGGCAGTCCCGAAACTGCTTTGGAGGGAGTTCCATGACCCGCAAGACCCAGACCGAGATCGACAGGACCCAGGACAGCCGCTGCGCCCATGGCGCCGATTGCGGTGCTTTCGGGGCGCTCGATGCTCCCGAGGCGACCGAGCCCTCGCTCTCGCGCCGCGCCCTGATCCGCGCCGGCGCCGCAGCCGGCGCGCTGGGCTCGGCCGCCTGGTTCAGCGGCCGCGCCGGGGCGCAGCCGCGCCAGAAGATCACCTTTGCCTGGAGCCAGGCCAGCTTCTGCCATTCGCCCATTCCCGTGGCGCTGGAGCGCGGCTTTTTCGAGCGCAACGGCCTGGACGTGGAACTGCTGAACTGGGGCGGCTCGGCCGACCAGTTGCTGGAGGCGCTGGCCACGGGCAAGGCCGATGCAGGCGCGGGCCTGATCCACCGCTGGATCAAGCCGCTGGAGGCGGGGCTGGATGTCAAGCTCATCGGCAGCGTGCACGGCGGCTGCCTGCGCCTGGTGGGACTGAAGTCGGCCGGCGTCACGCTGGACCCCAGCACGCTCAAGGGCAAGACCATCGGCGTGGCCGATCTCAACAGCCCGGCCAAGCAGTTCTATTCCATCCACCTGGCCAAGCGCGGCCTGGATGTGGACAAGGACATCGAATGGCGCGTCTACCCGGCCGACCTGCTGGATGTGGCCGCCAAGAAGGGCGAAATCCAGGCCATTGCCGACGGCGACCCGAATCTCTACCTGATCGAGAAACGCAACCCCGGCACCTTCCTCGAACTGGGCAACAGCGCCAAGAACGAGTACGCCGAAAGCATTTGCTGCGTGATCGGCGCAGGTGCAAAGTTCGCCCGGGCCAACAAGCCCGCTGCGGCCAGCGTGGTGCGCGCGCTGACCCAGGCCTCGGACTACATCGCCGAGAACCCCAACGAAACGGCGAAGATCTTTGCCAAGTACTCGCCCAAGGTGCCTGTCGAGGACCTGCAGCGCCTGCTGGCCGAGCTGACCTTCAAGCACCATCCGCACGGCAAGCCGCTGCGCGACGAGGTCCAGGCCTTTGCGGCCGACTTCCGCACGGCCGGCGTGCTCAAGAAGCAGACCGACCCTGGCCGCTTTGCCAGCCACATCACGCTGGACGTCCTCGCATGAGCACCGCAAGACCACGCTGGCGCCTGGGCGCCACGGATGCCGCACCCGGCCTGGAACGGGAACGGGAACAGGCGCAGGGCACGCGCAAGGCAGGCCCCTGGCGCACCGGCCTGCTGGCCGCCGCCGCCTGGGCCGGCCTGGGCATGCTGACCCTGCTGTGGCCCAACAAGGAGATCGGCTTCAGCGAATGGGCATTCACGCAGGAGTTCGGCATTGCCGCCCTGGCCGTGTCCCTGTTGCTGCTGGCATCGGCCGTGCTGCCTGTGCGACCCGTACGGGCAGCACGGCGCATCGACCGCTGGCTGCGCCCGGCCGGTGCCTGGCTGGTGGCGGCGCCGCTGCTGCTGGCGCTGTGGGAGACGCTGACGGCCAAGCTCGGCGCGCTGCCGCCGCCCTTCTTTGCACCACCGCAAAGCCTGATCGACGTTGTCCATGAGGACTGGCAGCGCCTGGGCCTGTCCACGCTGTATTCGCTGCGGCTGCTGCTCAACGGCATCGTGTTCGGCGCGGTGATCGGGTTTCTCACGGGCGTGTGGATAGGCTGGTCGCGCATCGCGGGCTACTGGGTGCATCCGCTGCTGCGCTTCCTGGGGCCGGTGCCCGCCTCGGCCCTGCTGCCGCTGGCCTTTTTCTTCGCGCCGTCGAGCTACTCGGCAGCCGTGTTCCTGGTGGCGCTGGCCACGTTCTTTCCGGTGGCCGTGCTGACCTGGTCGGGCGTGGCATCGGTCAGCAAGAGCTACTACGACGTGGCGCGCACGCTGGGCGCATCGCCCTGGTTCCTGGTGCTGCGCGTGGCCATCCCGGCCGCCCTGCCCCAGGTCTTCGTGGGCCTGTTCATGGGGCTGGGCGCCTCGTTCTCGGTGCTGATCACGGCCGAGATGATGGGCGTGAAGGCCGGCCTGGGCTGGTATCTGCAGTGGGCCCAGGGCTGGGCAGCCTACGCCAACATGTACACGGCGCTGCTGGTCATGGCCGTGCTGTGCTCGGGCCTGATCACGCTGCTGTTCACCGTGCGCGACCGCACGCTGTCGTGGCAGAAGGGAACCGTCAAATGGTGATTGCCGCAGAACACGCCGCCAACGCCGCAGCCACGCCCGCCATCGCAGGGGCGGCCCTAGCAGGGGCGGCCCTAGCCGGCGCGGCCATCGATGTGCAGGCCGTCAGCCACTGGTTCGGCCAGGGACAGGGCGCGCTGCAGGTGCTCGACGAGGTCAGCCTACAGGTGCGGCCTGGCGAGTTCGTCGCCCTGCTGGGCCCCAGCGGCTGCGGCAAGTCCACGCTGCTGCGCCTGGTGGCCGGGCTGGACGCGCCCACGGCCGGCGCCGTGGCGCAGGACGGCACGGCCATCACCGAGCCCGATCCCTCGCGCATCGTCGTCTTCCAGGACCCCACGCTGTTTCCCTGGCGCACGGTGCGCGGCAACGTGGCCCTGGGCCTGCAGGCACGCGGCCTGCTGGACAGCCAGGCCCACCGCATCGACGAGGCCCTGCGCCTGGTGGGGCTGGAGGATTTCGCGGACAGCCATCCCCACCAGCTGTCGGGCGGCATGGCCCAGCGCGCGGCCCTGGCGCGCGCCCTGGTCAACGACCCGCGCCTGCTGATCCTGGACGAACCGCTGGGCAAGCTCGACTCGCTGACGCGGCTGGCCATGCAAAGCGAGATCCTCAAGATCTGGCAGCGCGCAGGCTTTTCCGTGCTGCTGGTTACGCACGATGTGGAAGAGGCCCTCTTCCTGGCCCACCGCGTGCTGGTCTTCAGCCAGCGGCCCGCCCGCATCGTGGCCGAGATCGATGTGGACCTGCCCTACCCGCGCCAGCGCGGCCACGCCCGCCTGTCCGAGTTGCGCCACGAGGCCCTGCGCCACCTGGGCCTGGACCAGACCTGGTAGCGCCCGCCTCCGATGCAACGCAGCGACTCCCCCGACTGGCTCAACCCCTTGATCGGCGCCATGCAGCAGGCCCAGGTCGGCCTGCTGCAGCTGCTGCATGGCCTGGGCCTGGCCGGCACGGTGGATGGGCAGCCCGCCTGGCCCTGGGCCCTGCGCCTGTCCGGCGAAAACCTGCTGATCGACCTGGGCCAGGCCCGGGGCCTGATGTGGTCGCTGGCGGCCGTGGCCACCGCCATCGTTTTGCTGGTGCTGGCCCTGGTTCTGCGCCGCATCCGCCTGCCGGCCCTGGTGCTGACCGCGCTGGCCGCGCTCGCCCTGCTGCTGGCCCCCTGGCCGCGTGCCGACCTGATCCTGGTGCCCGCGCATGCCACCAGCTTCCATGCCTCGCCCACGGGCTTCAGCGTGGAGAGCATTGCGCGCGGCGGCGCCGTCTATGCCCAGCACTGCACGGCCTGCCACGGTGCCGATGGCCGGGGCCACGGCCCGCTGGCCGCCAGCCAGCCGGTCTGGCCCCCCAACTTCACCAGCCCGCTGTTGTGGCGCCGCGCCGATGGGGAATTGCTCTGGGCCATTCTTCATGACCGCCGCCCCGTGGAGTCTGGCGATGGCGCACGGGCACACGGCCAGGCCGACCGGCTGTCCAGCGACGACGCCTGGGCCCTGATCGACTTCATGAAGGCCCGCGCCGCAGGCCAGATGCTGCAGATCGCCGGCAACTGGCCCTATCCCGTGGGCCTTCCCGACATGGCCGTGCAGTGCGCAGGCCAGCCCGCACGCCGCCTGAGCACCTGGCAAAGCCGCCAGCAGCGGTTGAGGGTGGTGGCAGGCAGCGGCCCGGTGCAGGAAGACCCGCGCCTGGTCAGCCTGCAGCTGTCGCCCGATGGCGGCAACCGCACCGCCAGCGCACTGGACTGCACCGTCAACGACCCGCGCGCCTGGCAGGCCATGGCCCTGCTCAGCGGCTCGGAGCAGCTGCAGGGCATGCAATGGCTGGGCGACCGCAGCGGCTGGCTGCGCGCGCTATCGCGTCCGGGCGCCCAGGGCTGGTCGGAGGACGACCTGGTCTGCCGCACGGACACGCCCGCGAGGACGACGGTCGAGGCGACGACGGCCGCTGCGGCAACCGCCGGCCCGTCCGATGGCTCATCCGATGGCCTCGGGGCCCTGATCGCTCGCATGGATGCCGAGCCCGTGCGGTTCATCAAGGGTGGGTTTGTGCACTGAGGGATCAGGCATCCGCCGCCATGAGGCTGGCATAGGCGCCCTGGCGCGCGAGCAGCTCCCGGTGGGTGCCCTGCTCCACGATGCGGCCGCCCTCCAGCATAGCCACGCGGTCGGCGCGGGCCAGCATGGCGGGCCGGTGGGCGATGAGCAGCACGGTACGGTGCTCGCGCAAGGCGTCCAGCGCACGCAGCAGGGCTTGCTCGCTTTCGCTGTCGAGATGGGAGGAAGCCTCGTCCAGCACCAGCACGGGGGCACCGGTCAGCAGAGCGCGCGCCAGGGCGATGCGCTGGCGCTGGCCCCCCGACAGGCGCATGCCTTGTTCGCCACAGCGCGTGGCATGGCCTTGCGGCAGCCCGCTGATGAAGCCATGGGCCTGCGCCAGCATGGCAGCCTGCTGTACCTCGTCATCGCTGGCGTCAGGCCGGCCCAGGCGGATGTTGTCGGCGATGGAGATGTCGAACAAATGCACCTCCTGGCGGACCACGGCAAGTTGCTGCCGCAGCACGGCCAGCGGCATTTCACGAATGTCCATGCCGCCCATGCGCAGGCTGCCGGCGTCGGGCTCGCCCAGGCGTTGCAACAGCTGCACGCAGCTGCTTTTGCCGGCGCCGGACGCGCCGGCCAGGGCCACCATTTCGCCAGGCCGCAGGGACAGGTCCAGTCCGCGCAGCACGGGTACGCCGCCACGCTGCCAATGCACACCGCAGAAGTCCAGCGACGCCGTGGCCGGCGCCTCACGGGTTCCGCTGTCCGCAATGCGCCGGGGCTGGCGCAGCAGTTGCACGATGCGGTCGGCACCAGCCTTCACATCGCCCAGCCTGCGCGCGGCCTGCGCCACTTCGGCCAGCGGCGCCAGCGCCATGCCGGCCAGTACCACCACGGCCGGCAGCCAAGCGGCATCGATATGCCCCTGGTCCAGCAGCCAGGCGGCCACGGCAGCCATGGCCAGGGCCGACACGGCCGGCAACGGGTCCGCGGCGGCCAGTTGGCCCGCAGCAAGCGACGCATGCCTGCGCACCTGCGGGGACAGCGCCGCAGCCTTGGCACGCATGCGTGCCAGCCAGCGCGGGCCAGCCTCCAGCAGCGCCAGTTCACGCAGCCCGCGCAGGCCTTCCACCACATCGGCATTGAGTTCGCCCTGGGCCGCTGCCAGCGCCCTGGCCTGCCGCTGCGCCTTGCCGGCCAGCCACCAGGACACCAGCACCGGCAAGGCAACAAAGGGCAGCCAGGCCAGGGCGAGCAGCGGATGCAGCCAGGCCAGCAGGCCCAGTGCCACCAGCGGCACGCACAGGGCGCCGGACAGCTCGCCCAGCATGTGGGCGTAGAAGTGCTCCATCAGCTCGGCGTCGGCCGTGGCCGTGGCGGCGATGTCGCCGCTGCGCTGCGGGCCGGCCGCATTGCCTGCGCCCCGCTCCAGCCCGTCGTAGATGCCCAGCTGCAGTGTTTCTATCAACGCAAACGCCAGTGCATGGGAGGCATGGGCCTGCCACCATTGGCTGAGCGCGGTCACCAGCGCCGTCAAGGCCAATGCGCCCAGTGCCGGTTGCAGCGCAGTCCACGGCGCGCCCATGGCGGCCTGTCCGGCAATCCAGGCAGCCAGCACCCAGGCGCCGACCACGGTAGCCTGCGCCAGTGCGGCGGCCAGCAACGCCGCTGCCAGCAGGCGCTTGTGCGACGCCACCGGCGCCAGCAGGCCGGCCCAGCTGCGGGATTCATCGCGGATCATGCGGCCTCCTCCGTCGTCCTCTTGGCCTGCGACGCCGCCCAGAGCCGTGCATAGCGGCCGCCGCGGCGCAGCAGATCATCGTGCGTGCCCTGTTCGGCCACCCGGCCGTTTTCCAATACCACGATGCGGTCCGCCTCGCGCGCCGTCTCCAGGCGGTGCGCGGCCATGACGAGAGTGCGGCGGCCCCGCAATGGCCGCAACACCTGCAGCAAGGCCTGCTCCGTGCGTGGATCTGCGCTGGATGTGGGCTCGTCCAGCAGCAGCACGGGCGCACGCCTCAGCAACGCACGCGCCAGGGCCAGCCGCTGGCGCTGCCCGCCCGACAGGTGCGCGCCGAATTCGCCCACCTCGGTCTGCAGGCCTTGGGGCAGGCTGTCCACCAGATCGGCCAGTTGCACATCACGCAGGACAGCCTCGATGTCGCGGAGGCAGGCCTGGGGGCTGGCCATGCGCAGGTTGTCCTCCAGGCTGCCGCTGAACAGCAGCGTGTCCTGGGCGACCAGGGCGACCCTGGAGCGCAACTGCGCCAGGCTCAGCTCCCGCAGGTCCCGGCCGCCCAGGCAGACCATGCCGCGCCGGGGATCGGCGGCGCGCCACAGCAGCGACAGCAGCGTGGACTTGCCGACGCCCGAAGGCCCCACCAGCGCCACCCATTCACCATCGGCGATATCCAGGTCCAGCCCGCGCAGCACCTCGGGCCGCCCCGGCTCCTGCCCCTGGTCATGGGCAAAGCACACCCCACTCAGCGAGATGCGGCCGTCTGCAGGAGCAGGCCCGGGCCGCTGCGGCTCAGGCACGGGCAGCGGCGCGTGCAGCAGCGCGTCGATGGCATGCAGGCCGTCGCGCGCGGCCCAGGCCGCATGAAAGGCTTTCTCCAGCCGCTCCAGCGGCCTGAAGGCCTCACGCGACAGCAGCAGCACGGCCAGCAGCGATGCCGCATCCAGCCGGCTCTGGCCCAGTTGCCAGCTGCCCCACCCCAGGACACTGGCCATGCCGGCCAGGCCAACGAAACGCGTCAGGCCGGTGCGCAGCAAGGTGGCGCGCAGCGTGTGCATGGACTCGGCACGCAGGCGAGCGGCCTGTTCGGCCAGACGCATGCGCCAGCGCGCCGAGGCGCCAAAGGCCCATAGCGTCTCCATGCCGCGCAGGCTGTCCAGCAGCTGCGCCCCAAAGGCAGCCAGGGCCGCCATGACGCCGCTGGCCCCGGGCATGTGCCGGCGCAGCCACAGCCGGTCCAGCAGCGGCTGGCCCAGCACGAACACGGCCAGCAGCAGCGCGCAGCCCGCGTCCACCCATGCCAGGGCGCCCAGCGCCAGCGCGCAGCCGAGCACGGCTCCCAGCAGGCTGGGAACATGGCGGCTGGCATGGACCTGCACGGCATCGACCGCCGCAAACAGCGTGGCCTGCAGCTCACCCGTGGGGCGGGCCTCAGCCCAGGCCGGCCCCAGGCGCATCAACCGGGCCAGCAGGCGTTCGCGCAGCACGGCGCGCGTGCGCATGCCCACCTGCTGCGCCCACCACTCTTCCAGCCACACCAGAACGCCGCGCAGCACCAGGGCCGCCAGACCGATCGCCAGCCAGGGATGCAGCGACGCACCCTCCATGGCCTGGGCCAGCAGTCGAGCAAGGCACAGCGCGTGCACCACCAGCATGGCCTGGGCCAGCAGCCCGCAGGCCACCGTGGCCGCCAGCTGCGCGCGCGAGCGCGATACCATCCAACGTTCCAGCGAGGTGCTCATGACGGCTCCTGCCCACGGCCGCCCAGCGCGTGCCTCACGGCGACCAGACGCCGGCCGTTGACCGTTTCCACGACAGCCTGCACGCGGTAGACCTCGTGCAGCAGGGCGCTGTCCACCACCTCGACAGGGCTGCCGGCACGCACCACGCGGCCCTGGTCCAGCACCATGATCCGGTCTGCCCAGCCCATGGCCAGGTTGATGTCGTGCAGCACGGCCAGCACCACCAGTTGCCGCTCGTGTGCGATCTCGGTCACCACGTCCAGCACGCGGTGCTGGTGGTAGAGGTCCAGGGCGCTGGTCGGCTCGTCGAGCAGCAGCAGGCGCGGACGGCGCACCAGGGCCTGGGCCAGACCCACCATCTGGCGCTGGCCACCCGACAGCGCAGCCAGCGGCCGGTCGGCCAGGGCCGTCAGCTCCAGGCGCTGCAGCACCTGCTCCACGGCGGTCTCGGCCTCATGCGTGCCGGCCAACGGCCAGCCACGGGCCGCCTGTGCGGGCTCGCCGGCCATGGCCGCGCTGAGCACGGACTCGAACACCGCCAGTCGCGAGCGTTCGGGCAGGCTTTGGGGCACATAGACCACTTGGCGCGCGCGCTGCACCGGCGGCTGGGAAGACAGCAGCGCCGTGCCCAGGCGGACCTCGCCGCGCATGCGCTGCAAGCCTGCAATGCCGCGCAGCAGCGTGGATTTGCCTGCGCCATTGGGCCCCACCAGCGCATTGACCGAACCCGCAGCCAAGGGCCCCAGAGTGGCACCGCGCAGCACGGGTGCTGCGCCATAGCCCATGTGCACATCGCTGACATGCAGCGCGTCGCGGAATGGCATGCTCAGCGCTCCTGCCGGCCCGTGCGGGCAACGATGGCCATGAAAAAGGGAATGCCCACCAGCGAGGTCACGATGCCCACGGGCACCAGCACGCCCTCGATCAGCGTCTTGCTGGCCACCGAGGCCATGGACAGGATCAGTGCCCCCGCCAGCGCCGAGGCCGGCAGCAGCACGCGGTGGTCGTCGCCCACCAGCATGCGCGCGATGTGCGGTGCGATCAGCCCCACGAATCCTATGGTGCCCACGAAGGAGACGGCCACGCCCGACAGCAGGCTGATGCGCAGCAGCGCCCAGCCTCTCAGCGCCGTGACCGGCACGCCCAGGCTGCGCGCGCGGTCCTCGCCCAGCGTGAGCGCGGTCAGCGACCAGCTCTGGCTCCAGGACCAGGGCAGGCACAGCGCCAGCACGGCGGCCATGACGGCAATCCGGTCCCAGGAGGCGCGTGCCAGGCTGCCCAGGGTCCAGAAGACCAGCTGCTGCAAGGTGTTCTGGTCGGCCACGAACTGCAGCAGTGCCACCAGGGCGTTGAAGCTGAACACCAGGGCGATGCCGAACAGCACCAGGCTTTGCACGCCAAATCCGCGCCACATGGCCAGCCCGTACAGCAGGCCCACCGACAGCAGCGCGAAGAGGAAGGCGTTGAGAGACACCACGTACTGCGCCGGCACGCCCGGCACGCCCAGTCCCAGCACGATGGCCAGGGCCGCGCCAAAGGCGGCGGCCGCCGACACGCCCAGCGTGAACGGGCTGGCCAGCGCATTGGCCAGCACGGTCTGCATCTCCGCGCCAGCCAGCGCCAGCGCCGCACCCACCAGCACGGCCATCAGCGCATAGGGCAGGCGCACGTTCCAGACGATGACGGCCTCCACGCGCGACACGCTACCCGGATCGCCGAGCACCTGCCACAGCCGTGCCAGCCCCATGCCCGACGGGCCGGTGGCCACGTCCAGTGCCAGGCTGGCCAGCAGCGCCAGGGCCAGCAGCGCCAGCACCAGCCCGTGGCGGGCATGGCGGCGGCGGTAGCGCTGCGCGGCACCGGCCGCCGCAGCGCCCGCCTCTGCCGCCACGGCACTGGCCTCCATGGCCGCGCTCATCGGCCGGCCCCGGAAGGCAGGTCGGTCAGCAGCACGCCGGTCATCGGAATCGGCATGAAGCGCTCGTACAGCTCACGCCGCGTGCGCAGCGGGTCGATGTCGGCAAAGAGTTCGGGATGCAGCCACTTGGCCAGCGCCTCGACGGCAATCACATGCTCTGGCGAGTCGTAGAAGATGTGCCACAGGCCGTGCACGCGCCCCTTTCGGACGGCGGACAGCTCGCGCGTTTGGGCACGCTGCGCCACCGTCGCCAGGCTGGCCTGCGCCTGGGCAGGCGTGGCCTGGTAGCCCAGCGTCACGCCGCCCTGGCCACTGGCGAAGACGCCCGTGGCCACATAGACGGCAGGATCGCGCGACAGCACATATTCGAGGTTCAGCGTACCGATGGGACCGGGAATGCGGCCGGCGCCGATGTTGTCGCCACCGGCCAGCTCCACCATTTCCCCGAAATTGCCCTTGCCCGGCGAGCCGCAGCAGTCGCGCAGACCGGCCAGCATGTCGATGAAGATGGCGGGCCGCTGGAATCCGTCCTTCTGGCGCGCCGCCGCGACTCGCTGGCGCACGCGCTCGATGCGCTGCTCGTAGAAGGCGATGAAGTCCTCGGCGCGCTGCTGGCGGCCCAGCACCTGGCCCATCAGGCGCAGGCTGGGCACGGTATGGGTCAGCGGATGCTGGCTGAAATCCACAAAGACCACAGGCACGCCCGCCGCCTGCAGCTGGCGCACGGCCTCGCTGTCGGGCGCGGGCCCGTGACCGCCCGAGACGGCCATGAAGGCCACGTCGGGACGCACGGCCAAGGCCTGTTCCACGTTGAAACTTTCGGGCGTGGCGCCGCCGACCAGCGGCAGTTTCTCCATGGCAGGAAAGGCCTTGGAGAAAGCCGCATAGCCCTGGGTATCGAGCAGGCGGAAATCCCCCTGCCAACCCGCCACGCGCTCCACCGCCTGCCGGCCTTCCAGCAGGGCCATGGTGTAGACCATGCGCCCCTCGCCCAACAGCACGCGCTGCACGCGGTCCGGCACCTGCACGCTGCGCCCCGCCATGTCCGTCACGGTCAAGGCCTGGGCCAGCCCACTCCAAAGCGCCAGCGCCGCCACCGCAGCGCGCAACCCGCGCCGCATTCCTGTCCGTATTTGCATATGTTTTCTTCTCTCAGTCGTTGCCGGCATACCCAATGCAACCGGCGCGCCCCAAAGCCTGGGACAGCAAGCAAGGGCCTGAGCCGGCCGCAACGCCCCGCAGCGAGGCTGCCGTCTCCCTCAGGGGGACGCCACAAAGCGGCTCAGGGGGTCAAAACCGGCCGCGCAAGCTCACCTGCACATTGCGCGGCTCGCCATAGACATTGCCGAAGTTGGCCGGCCCGAATCCGCCGCTGCCCAGGCGCGTGTAGTAGCTGCGGTCGAACAGATTGCTGACGTTCAGCGCCGCACTCCACTGCGGGCTGATGCGGTAGCCCACGCGCAGGCTGGCCGTGGCGTAGCCGCCCTGGGTGGCTCGAACAAGGGGCTTGCCGCCCTCGCTGTAGGTGCCGCTTTGGACGTTGATGCCGCCGCCCACATCCCAGGCGTTGAGCGCGCCCGGCAGCCGGTATGTGGTCCACAGCCGCAGCAGATGCCGGGGGCTGAAGGTCCTGAAGGACTGGCCCTGATAGCTGGGATCGCGCTTGTATTCGCTGGTGTTGTAGGTGTAGCCGGCCATGGCCTGCCAGCCCGGGGCGATCTGTCCCGCCAGCTCGGCGTCGAAGCCCTGGCTCTGCACCTTGCCCTGCGCGGCGTAGCAGCAGCTGTCCACGATGACGGGCGACACGGCCACGGCGCGGTTGCTCTCGACGATGCGGAAGGCCGCCAGCGCCACCTGCAGCCGGCCATCGTTGAGCGAGCCCTTGATGCCGGCCTCGTAGTTGGCGCCGACCACGGGCGGCAGTCCGCCGCCATCCTCGCCCCGGTAGTTGCTCTGCACGCGGAAGATGTCGGCATAGCTGGTGTAGAGCGACCAGCGGGAGTCCAGATCGAAGACCAGGCCCGCGTAGGGCGTGAAGCGGCCGTCCTGCCGGTAGTCCGCCGTCTGCGCGCCCGTGCGCTGGTTGACGGAGTCGGTGCGCCACCAGCTCCAGCGCCCCCCCAGCAGCAGGGTCAGCGGATCGGCCAGCTTCAGCCGCGCGGCGCCATAGATGCCGTACTGGCGCGTGCGCGATCGCGAGTCCGATGTCCACTGCACGGCGCCCGGATCGGCGTAGGCGGCCGGGTCGAAGTCGAACACATTGACGGGAATGCCGCCAAAGCCCGGGAGGCTGCCACCTTGCGAGCGCGCGTCGCGGTCGTACCAGTTGGCGCCCAGCACCACCTCGTGGCGCCGGCCCCAGGCCTGCCAGGCCCCGCTGAGCATGGCGTCCAGCGACAGCTGTTCGTTGTCGTAGTCATTGGCGCCGCCCATCAGGCGGGGACCCAGGCCCGTGGCGCGGTCCACCGCGCCCGAGACATAGGCGTACTTGAGCGCGCTGGACTCGCAGTCGGAGACCGCCGCCAGCTTGAGCTGCCAGTCGGCATTGATGGAATGGCTGAGGTCTGCGAAGACCTGGGTGGTCTCGAAGTCCCAGTGCGTCCAGGGCGTGCTCAGGAAAGTGCTGCGTGCCAGCCCCAGGTCGCCGCCGTCGGCGTAGCGCGGCACGCCCATCATGGGCGGCACCCAGTCGCGCGTCTGGTGGCCGGCGCCCAAGGAGACGGTGGTGGCCGATCCCAGGTCGGCCTCGACGATGCCGTACAGCGAATCGCGCCGGCTGCTGGCATAGCGCACATGGGAGTCGCGCTGGTCGTGCGCGGCCGCCAGGCGGGCACGCACCGACCCATCGGCGTTCAGCGGGGTGCTGTAGTCGATCTCGGCACGGGCCGCATTCCAGGAGCCCAGGCCCAGCGAGCCCGTGAAGCGCCGGTCGCCCGTGGGGCGCTTGCGCACCAGATTGATCACGCCGCCGGGCTGGCCCGCGCCATTGAACAGGCCCGCAGCGCCACGCAGCGTCTCCACATGGTCGAACATCACCATGTCAGGCTGGCTCCAGGAAGCGCCGCCTGTCTGCACGGGAAGGCCGTCGTACTGGAAGTACTCGATGGGATAGCCGCGCGCATAGAAGGCGGGAATGACGCCCGTGCCCGACAGGTCCACAGTCACGCCGGGGGTCTGCGCCATGATCTCGTCCAGCGTGTGCAGGTTCTGGTCCTCGATCTGCTGGCGCGTGATGACGGAGACCGAATGCGGCGTCTCTCTGAGCGTGGCAGGCAGCTTGGTTCCCACCGAGACGCCCGGGGCCGCGTAGCCGCCCGTCAGCTCGGTGGGCCGGTCCTTGACCGCCTGGCCCGTGACCTGCACCTCGGGCAGCCTTTCCTCGGCCGCCCGGGCCAGGGCGCACGGGCCCAGGACGCAGACGGCCAGCGCGATCGATGTGATGGAAAAACGGGGCGGGCCGGCATCCCGGTCCGCAGAATCTGGCAGCGACATTCAACCCTCTCGAAGCAAATGAAAATCAATTGCATTCGACTGTAGGCAAGAGGAAGGCTCGCCGCTTTCGCTGGCCGGAGTTTGGCTTTCGCTAGCCGGAGACGGCTCAGCGCAACAACTCGCTGGGCACGATGCCGAAGCGCTTGCGAAAGGCCGTCGAGAAATGCGCAATGCTGTAGCCCACCTCCAGCGCCACCTGCGTGACCGAGCAGCCGCCCGAAGTCAGCAGGCCGTAGGCCTGCTCCAGCCTGTGCTGCTGCAGGTGCTCGAACACGCTCATGCCGAACAGCTGGCGAAAGCCGGCCGTGAGCTTGCGCTCGTTGATGCCGGCCTCGCGCGCCAGCTCGGCCAGCGACAGGGGACTGCGAGCGTGCGCCGTGGCCACCTCGCGCGCATGCCAAAGCCGCTCCACATCGGCGCGTGACAGCTCGGCGCCAGCCCCCTGCGCGCCCGCCGCCGGCAGGCACTGCTGGAGCACGGCAGCCGACAGTTCCAGGCTCTTGGCATTGAGGAACAGATCACGCATGGGCCCCTGATAGGGGCAGACCAGAATCTGTGTGGCCAGCGCACGCGCCGTGGCCGACAGCCCCTGGCGCAATACCAGCAGATCGTTGTCGTTGAAGCAGTGGTGGCCGCTGCGCGCGATGAGATCGAGCCCGAAGCCCTGGCGCTCCGCCGCCTCGGCGTCAAAGCCTATGCGCACATAGCGCTGAAGGCTGTGGGATTCATAGCGGTCCAGTCCCTCATGCAGGCCCGTGGCCAGCACCAGGTAGACCCCGGCATCGGACACCTCCATCAGACGGCCGTTGACCCCGGCCTGCACCTTGCTGTTGAGGGCCACGATGATCTGCAGGCCCTGGAACACCGGCGCGCGGACCTCCACAGGCTCCTGCGTCATGCGGCAGCCGGCCGCAAGGCACAGCTGGTTGTCGAATCTGGAATTCCACTGGAACACGTTGCAAATCTATGAATGAGAATTATTCTCAAATCATACGGTCAACAGCCAAGACCTTGCACCGCCTCGTCAATCCTCCAACGGCGGCCACTGGCGCGCGGTGTGCACCAGGGCCAGCACCCAGACCGTCGTGCCATCGATCTCATAGACAAGGCGATAGCTTTCATGGGGGATCAGCTCGCGCGTGCCGGCAATCCTGCCCGCTTTGCCCATATTGGGATACGCGGCCAACCGGGCCGCTGCGTCGCTGAAAAGCAGGTCCATGCGCAAGGCTGCGCGAGGATTGTCAGCTGCGATGTAGTCCCAGATATCGGCGCGATCCTGCTGCGCCTGCGGCGTCCAGATGACTTTCACGCACGGTCTGCCGCAACCTGACGGCGCCGGGCAGCGAACTCGGCCTCGACTTCCTCATTCGAGCGGCCAAGTCCAGCGCGCATGGAGGCACGTCCCTCCTCGACCTTGCGCTGCAGATAGCCGTCATATTCACGGGCCTTGCGGCGCTGCTCAATGTAGTCGCGCATCAACTCCCGCATGACCTGGGATGCGGGCCGGTCCTCGCCTGCGGCTTCGGCCATGAAGTCTTCGCGCAGCTCGGCTTCCAGTTTCATGGTGAAAACGGCTTCCTTGGGCATGATTGACTCCTGTGAAGATACCAACAAAGTATATACATCGTCAGTACCAAACACTCCAGAGACTCAACCGCTTCACCCCATTCGCAACTTGCACTTGCCAATGCATCAAGCAAATCAGGACTAGTTGCAAGCAAGGCCTCTTTCTATATTCGCGCCTCGACGGCGCCCGGCTTCCATGGGCCGCCGCTGCGCACGACACTACTGCGGGGACCCCACCCCTGCCTGACTGACCCACAACAAGGAGAGACTGCGATGACCGATCTCACCATCAACGGCAAGACCGTTTCCATGGACCTGGACCCCGAGACGCCCATTCTGTGGGCCCTGCGCGACACGCTGGAGATGACCGGCACCAAGTTCGGCTGCGGCGCGGCGCTGTGCGGCGCCTGCACGGTGCACATGAATGGCCAGGCCATACGTTCCTGCGTGACGCCGATCTCGGCGGCCGCGGGCCAGAAGATCACCACCATCGAGGCCATGACCTCGGGCTCCGACCGCGTGGGCACCGCCGTGCGCGATGCCTGGGTGCGCCACGACGTGGCCCAGTGCGGCTACTGCCAGAGCGGGCAGATCATGAGCGCCACGGCCTTCCTCAAGTCGCTGCCCAAGGGCAAGAAGCCCAGCGGCGAGGAGATAGACGCGGCCATGGCCGGCAACATCTGCCGCTGTGGAACCTATGCACGCATCCGCACGGCCGTGGCCGATGCCGCGCGCACCCTGGGCTGAACGGAGAACGCCGCATGCTGACCACCTTCAACCCCGCCGAACTGCCCCGCGCCCTGCAGCACATCCTGGACCGTGACGAGGCCGCTGCTGCCATCGCCGACGCGCCCACCCTTGCACAGATCCCCCGCCGCAGCTTCCTCAAGATCGCCGGTGCCGGTTCGCTGGCCCTGGGCGTGTTTCCCGCCATGGCGCAGGCGCCGGGCAAGGGCGAGGCCGCCGGCCTCAAGCCCACCGAGCAGCCCGCCTCCTTCGTGGAGATCTCGCCCAGCGGCGAAGTCACCGTGGCCATCAACCGCCTGGAATTCGGCCAGGGCGTGCACACCGCCCTGCCCCTGGTGCTGGCCGAGGAGCTGGACGCCGACTGGAGCAAGGTCCGCGCCCGCCTGGGCGGCAACGATGCGGCCTATGCCGATCCGCGCTACGGCATCCAGATGACGGGCGGCTCCACCGCCCTCAAGCACAGCTACACCCAGTACCGCGAGCTGGGCGCCCGTGCGCGCGCCATGCTGGTGGCCGCCGCCGCCGCGCAGTGGAAGGTGGACGCCGCCACGCTGCGCACGCGCGAGGGCTTCGTGCTCGGCCCCAACGGCAAGAAGCTGTCGTATGGCGAGCTGGCCCAGGCCGCCATGGCCCAGCCCGTGCCGGCCACCGTCGTGCTGAAGAATCCCAAGGACTTCCGGCTGATCGGCAAGCCCACGGGCCGCATCGACGCCCGGGCCAAGAGCAGCGGCCAGCAGAGCTTCGGCATCGACATGCACCTGCCGGGCCAGCTGACGGCGGTGATTGCACACCCGCCCGTGTTCAAGGCGCAGCTGGCCTCGCTGGACGACGCTGCGGCGCGTGCCGTGCCCGGCGTCAAGGCCGTGCTGCGCGTGCCCGTGGACGGTGGCGGCGAAGGCGTGGCCGTGATCGCCACCGGCTACTGGCCAGCGCGCAAGGGCCGCGAAGCGCTGAAGGCGCAATGGAACACCGACGCCGTGGAGAAGGTGGACAGCGAACGCCAGCTGGCCCAGTACCGCGAGCTGGCCGCGCAGCCCGGCGCGCGCCACTTCGACGCCGACATCTCGGCGCTGGACAAGGCGCCGCGCCATATCGAGGCCGAGTTCAGCTTCCCCTACCTGGCCCATGCGCCCATGGAGCCGCTCAACTGCACGGTGCAGATGGGCGAGACCGGCGAGGCGGGTGCCGACCTCTACCTGGGCACGCAGTTCGCGGGCGTGGACGGCATGGCCGCCGCGCGTGTGCTGGGCCTCAAGCCCGAGCAGGTGCGCGTGCACGTGCAGATGGCCGGCGGCGGCTTTGGCCGCCGGGGCGTGGGCACCAGCGACTATGTGGTCGAGGCCTGCCAGGTGGCGCTGGCCGCGCGCCGCGCCGGCCTGAACGCTCCCGTGCGCATGGTCTGGAGCCGCGAGGACGACATCAAGGGCGGCTACTACCGCCCCATGCACCTGCACCGCGCGAAGATCGGCTTCGACGAACGCGGCAAGGTGCTGGCCTGGGACCACGCCATCGTGGGCCAGTCCATCACGGCGGGCACCATGTTCGAGGGCGGCATGATCAAGAACGGCATCGACGCCACGGCCGTGGAGGGCATGCGCGAGCCCTATCCGCTGCCCATGCGCCTGACCGTGCACCACCCCAAGGTCAACGTGCCCGTGCTGTGGTGGCGCAGCGTGGGATCGACCCACACGGCCTTCGTCATGGAAACGCTGATCGACGAGATCGCGCGCAGCAGCCGCCAGGACCCCGTGGCCTACCGCATGCAGATGTTCGGCGACAAGCACCCGCGCCATCGCCTGGCCCTGCAGCTGGCCGTGGACAAGAGCGGCTACGGCAAGCGCCAGCTGCGCGCGGGCCGCGCCTGGGGCGTGGCCGTGCACGAGTCCTTCGACACGGTGGTGGCCTATGTGGTGGAGGCCTCGGTCAAGGACGGCCGCCCGGTGCTGCACAAGGCCACGGCCGGCGTGCACTGCAACCTGGCCGTGAACCCGCGCACCATCGAGGCGCAGGTGCAGGGCGCGGCGCTGATGGGCCTGTCCATGTGCCTGCCCGGCGCGGCAATCACGTTCAAGGACGGTGTGGTGGAGCAGAGCAACTTCGGCGACTTCGCCGTGCCGCGCATCACCGACATGCCCGAGATCGCCGTCCACGTCGTGCCCAGCGCCGAGCCGCCCACGGGCATGGGCGAGCCCGGCCTGCCGCCGCTGGCCCCGGCCTTCGCCAACGCCGTGGCACAGCTCACGGGCAAGCCCGTGCGCAAGCTGCCGTTCGATCTGGCGTGATCGAGCTGGCCTGAACGGCCGGACCTGATCCCGGTCAGCCCCCGGAAAGGGCGGCGGCACCTGCGGCCGCCGCCCTTTCCAGTTCTTCCATGGACAGCAGATAGTCCGGGCAGTCCTGCAGCCGCTGCACGGCCAGGTCGATGAAGGCACGCACGCGCCGGGGCAGCGCGTCGCGGCTGCCGTAGTAGACATGCAGGCCGATGTGCTCGCTGACATGCGCCAGCAGCACGGGCACCAGGCGCCCCGCGCGGATGTGCGCGGCCGCGCAGATGTTGGACAGCTGGCCCATCACCTGGCCGGCCAGCACGGCATGCAGCTCCAGCTCGGCATCGTTGGTGGACAGGGCCGGCTGCAGGTAGCGGTGCGTAAGCTCGCCATCGACCGGCAGGTACCAGGGCATCACCGTGTCCGTGGCCGCATGGCGGAACATGCTGCAGCGGTGCGCGGCCAGCTCGTCCAGCGACCGGGGCACGCCATGGCGCTGCAGGTACTGCGGCGCCGCGCAGACGATGAGCTGCACGGGAAACAGCCGCCGCCCGATCACGCTTTCATCGGGCGAGGCGCCGATGCGAAACCCCGCATCGACCCGGTCCAGCACCCAGTTGCCTATGCCGTCGTCCAGCCGCACATCGGGGACGATGCCCGGGTGCAGGCGGCAGAACTCATCGAGCAGCGGCATCAGCACGGGCGCAAAGCAGGACTTGGGGCCCACGATGCGCAACGGCCCCGCAATGCCCTCGCGGCTGTCGCGTGCCAGGTTCAGTGCGCGGTCCAGCGCGGCCAGCGCCGGCTGGGTGTCCTGCAGGAAACGCTGGCCCTCCTCGGTCAGCGCCAGGCTGCGCGTGGTCCGGTGCAGCAGGCGCACGCCCAGGTGCTGCTCCAGATGGGCCACCGCCTGGCTGGCGGCCTGGGGGCTCACGCCCTGGGACAGCGCCGCCTGGCGCAGGCTGCCCAGCTCGACCGCCTTGGCAAAGGTGGCGATGGCGCGCAGTTCATTGATGGGCATGGTGCGGAAATCCGGTATTCGTGGGCTGACAGTGCCGCAGTATCCCGCCTTTGCGCATGCCCTGCCCGCGGCTTGCGGGGCAAGCTAGCGCCCCTGGCGCGCCAGCCACACGCCGGCTGCCGTCAAGGCCATGCCCGCCAGCGCCAGGCCGCCCAGCGTCTCGCCGAACATGGCCCAGGCGATCAGGGCCGTGGCCGGTGGCGTCAGGTAGAACAGGCTGGCCACGTGCACGGCGCCGCCGCGGCGTATCAGCAGGTTGAGCAGGCTGACCGCGCCCACGGACAGCACCAGCACCAGCCAGCCCAGCGCAAACAGGAACTCGCCGCTCCAGCGCACCTGCATGGTTTCGGTGGCCAGGGCCAGCGCCCCCGTCGCCACCAGGCAGGGCAGGTACTGGATGACCGAGCCCGTGCGCAGATCAAACGATGGGCAGAACCGCTTCTGGTACAGCGTGCCGGCCGTGATGCCGGCCAGCGCCACCACGGCCGGCACCAGCATGGCCAGCAGGGCATGGACCGGCACCGAGGCGATCTTGCCCGCCACCACCAGGGCCACGCCCGTGAAGCCCAGCGCCAGCCCGGCCCACTGCCGGGGCCGCACGGACTCGCCCAGCAAGGTGCCGGCCACCAGGGCCGTGATCAGCGGCTGCAGCCCCACCACCAGGGCCGTCACGCCCGAAGGCAGGCCGTGGGCGATGGCCGTGAACACCCCGGCCAGGTACACGCCATGCACGAACAGCCCTGACACGCCAATGTGCAGCCACTGGCGTGCCGAACGCGGCCAGGGCGCGCGCAGCACCAGGGCCACCGCCGCCATCAGCACCAGGACGATGGCATAGCGCAGCGTCAGAAAGGTCAGCGGCTCCACATAGGGCAGGCCGAACTTGGCGCCGATGAAGCCCGTGCTCCACAGCAGCACGAACAGCCAGGGAAGCAAGGCGGCCGCCATGGCGGGCGGCGAGGGTTTTTGGGTCATGGAGCGGATGCGGAAAAGGGCGGGGGCAAGGGTGGGGGCGGCGCCAGTGTGTCATGCCCCGTGCGCCAGGGGCTGCGCGTGGCAAACCACCGCACCAGGCAGTCGCGCAGCGCCGTCATGGCCGCGCTGCTGAACGCCGCCGAGGGCCGCACGAAGTAGATGCCCGAGGCGCCATCCAGGCGCCATTGCGGCAGCACCCGCACCAGCCGGCCTGCGGCCATGTGCTCGCTCATCAGCCAGTCGCCGCCGGCCAGAATGCCCACGCCCATGACGGCGGCCGTGAGCAGGGCCTCGCTGTCATTGCTGACCATGGGGCCGCGCACCAGCACGGTGTGCCGGGCCTGGCCTTGCGGTACATCGCCCGATGCGCCACCGTGCACCAGCTCCCATTGCGGAAACGACTGCAGCCCCGTGAAGCCCAGGCAGCGGTGCGCTGCCAGGTCCTCGGGGTGCACCGGCGTGCCGTGGGCCTGCAGATAGGCGGGCGCGGCGCCCAGGATGCGCTGGTGCCCGCCCAGCCGCAGCGCCACCAGCCGGCTGTCCGCCAGCCGGCCTATGCGCACCGCCGCGTCGAAGCGCTCGCCCACGATGTCCACGAAGCGGTCCGCATACTCCACCTCCAGCACGATCTGCGGATGGGCCAGCGCAAACTCGGCCAGCAGCGGGCTGAGCCAGCGCCGTCCCATCGCTGCCGGCAGCGACAGCCGCAGCCGGCCCCGGGCCTGCGAGGCGCCCTGGGCGGCCTCCTTCTGGGCATCGGCAATCAGGCCGGCCGCCTGGCGCACCTTGTCCACCAGGCGCAGGCCCTCGTCGGTCAGGTGCAGATGGCGTGTGCTGCGCTCCACCAGCCGCACGCCCAGCCGGGTCTCCAGCGCGTTCAGGCGTTTGGACAGCACGGACGGATGGCGCAGCAAGGCCCGCCCCGCCGCAGCGAAGGAGCCTTGTTCATGCAGCGCCACCAGGGCCGCCAGTTCATCGGCGTGCTGGCTGTCCAGAAGGTTCATGGGGTCAGGATGATCGCACCTTGGGAGCGTCCCTGCTCCAGATCGCCATGCGCCTGCGCCACCTCCGCCAGCGCATACCGGCGCCAGACGCCGGGCACGATGATGCCGGCCGCCACGGCGGCCAGCACGTCCCGTGCGCGCTCCTGGTACTCGGCCGCCGTGGCCGTGTGCGCGGCCAGCGAGGGGCGCGTGAGGAACAGCGAGCCCTTGGCATTGAGCGTGGCCACCGAGATGGGATCGGGCAGGCCGGAGGTCGCGCCGAAGGACACCAGCAGGCCGCGCGGGCGCAGGCAGTCCAGCGAGGCGCCCAGCGTCGTGCGGCCGATGGGGTCGTAGACCACGTCGGCCTTCAGGCCCCCGGTGGCCTGCAGCACCTGGCCCGGCAGCGTGGCCGCATCGAACACGAAGACCTCGTCGCAGCCGGCCGCCCGCGCGCGCTCCACGCTGGCTGCCTTGGACACCACGCCGATCACCAGCGCGCCCAGGTGCCTGGCCCAGGCGCACATCAACTGGCCCAGCGCACCGGCGGCGCCATAGATCACGATGCGGCTGCCGGGGCCCACGGCATGGGTGGTCTTGAGCAGGTACTGCGCCGTGATGCCCTTGAACAGCACGGCCGCCGCCGCGTCGTCAGGCAGCGCATCGGGCAGCTTCACCAGGCGCTCGGCCGGATACAGGCGGGCGCTGGCATAGGCGCCCAGCGGCCCCGTGGCGTAGCCCACGCGCTCGCCCACGGCCACATTCGTCACGCCCTCGCCCACGGCGGCCACCCGCCCCGCGCCCTCCAGCCCCAGGCCCGAGGGAAAGGCGATGGCGACAGCGCCCTTGCGCTGGCTCACGTCCAGCGGGTTCACGCCGATGGCCGTCTGCTCCAGCCAGACCTGGCCGGGGCCGGGCGCCTGCACCTCGACCGGCTCCAGGCGCATGGCGTCGGGGGCGCCTGCGGCGTCCATGCGGACCTTGATCAATGGATTCATCTCGCTGCTCCGTGAAATGGGTGCAGCGTAGAAGAAGCGATTGACGGCAGCAATAGGCCGGCGTGCAGTTCACTGCTGCATGGGGTGCAGCAATGACCACGAACCAGCGCGCACGCAGCCCACGCCCCCGTCAGAAGTCGTGCCGGATGCCCAGCTCGAAGGCCGTGGAGGCGCGCCCGCCAAAGTAATTGGCCGCGGCCGGATTGCCGCTGACAGCCGCACCCCCGGCAATGGCGAAGGCCGCCCCATTGCGGTTGGACATGCGGGCCGCATGCGCGTACAGCGCCGTGCGCCGCGACAGCGAGTGCACATAGCCCAGCGCCCACAGGTCGGCATCGCTGGCGCTTTGCGCCGCCGTCGCGCCCGTCTGGTCGGCCTTGACGTAGCTGAGCTTGACCACGCCGCTGCCCACGGGAACGCTCATGCCCACCAGGGTGTTGACCGTGCGGTCCACGCCATGGACCCAGCGGCGCTGGGCCAGGCTGGCCTTGAGCCAGCCGAAGTCGTAGGAGACGCCGTAGCTCTGGTCCTTGAAATGGATGCCGCTCAGGGTGTTGCGCGTGATGAACTGCGCGCCCGCCACGTTCCAGCCCGCGCCCGCCCAGCCCAGCCGAAAGCCGTTGCCGCGCGTCTGGCCTGCCGCCGTGGCGCCCTTCTCGCCCAAGGTGGCGATCAGGCTGCCCGACACGCCCTGCAGCCCGCCCAGGCCGGCCAGGCCGGCCGGCAGGAAATACTCCACCGCATTGCTCACGCGCAGCGTGGGATTGGCAGCCTGCGACTCCGGCGCCGTGCCGAAGGCCTGGCCCAGCGCGCGGGAAGCCGTGAACGAGCGAAAGCCATTGGCGCTGCCGATGCCCAGCGTGGCAAACGGATCGAAGCCGCTCCACACCAGGTGCGTGGGTACCCAGTCCCGCCCCAGCCGCAGCTCGCCCCATTGCCGCGAGGCCAGGCTGACCGTGGAGCGCCGGTCCCAGAACGGGCCGCTGGCACCCATGGCGCCGGTGTCGGCCAGCAGGCTGCCGTCCAGGTAGAAGCCCGCGCTCAGGCCGTCGCCCAGGTCCTCCTGCCCCCGCAATACCAGCTTGCTGGTGGAGTTGGCGCCGCTGGCCTGCGAGGTGACGGTTCCCAGGCCCTGGTTGCGCACCTGCCTGACGCTCACATCGACGGTGCCCGAGATCGATACCGAGGACTGCGCGCCCGCATGCGCGGCGGCCAGCCCCAGCGAGGCGGCCAGGGCCTGGCGTATGAAAACCTGCATGTTGTCTCCTTGTGGTTTTTTGCTTTGCTTTGCTCTTTGCTCTTTGTTTTTCTCGGGCGTGTGCCCGGGTCTGCCCGGCTACTCGGGCTTGAAGCCCGCGCCCTTGAGCAGCGCGGCGCTCTGCGCCACATCGGCGGCGATGAAGCGCTTGAACTGCTCGGTGCTCTCCGAAACCGTGTCGATGCCCAGGCTCGCGAAGGCGCCGGACCTGGCCAGCTCGGCCACCGCCGCGTTGGAGGCCTGGTTCAGCCGCTGCACCCGGTCGGCAGGCGTGTCCTTGGGCGCCCACAGTCCGTACCAGGACGTGTAGGCAAAGCGCGGCAAGCCGCTTTCCTGCATGGTGGGCACCTCGGGCGCCAGCGGACTGCGCTTGCCGGAGGTGATGGCAATCGGCCGCACCTTGCCGGCCTTGGCCAGCGGCAGCACGGAGACCATGGAGTCGAGCAGCAGGTCCACATGGCCGCCGCCCACATCCACCAGCGCGGGCTGCGTGCCCTTGTAGGGCACGTACTCGAGGCGCATACGGCCCTGCTGGGCCAGCAGCAGCGTGGCCAGGTGGCTGGGTGCGCCCACGGCGGGAATGGCCGCCGTCCATGTGCTCTTGGCGCCTGCGGCCAGCACCTCGCCCAGCTTGCTGTGGGGCAGCTGCGGCGAGATCACCAGCATCAACGGCGCCTCGCCCACGCGCGCCACGGGGACAAAGTCGGTCTGCGGGTCATAGGGCGGATGGGCCAATACCTGCTTGGCCAGCACATGCGTGGCGGCCGAGAACAGCAGGGTGTAGCCATCGGGGGCAGCCGCCAGCACCGCACGGCCGCCCACCACGCCACTGCCGCCCACGCGGTTCTCGACGATGACCGTCGTGCCCAGCTGCTTGCGCAACTGCTCGGCAAACAGCCGCGCCGCGCTGTCCACGCCGCCGCCCGCCACGAAGGGGACGATGACCTTGACCATCTTGCCCGGCTCGGGAAAGGCGGCGGGCGCACTGGACGAGGCCATGCTGGCGATGGGCAAGGCAGCCAGCGCACCCAGTAAGGCGCCCAGCACCGGCCCCTTCAGCCGTGTCAGAGTTTTCATGCTTTGTCTCCTGTTTCTTTTGAAAATGGGCCGGCCGTTGCGTGGCTCAGCCCGGGTCCTGATTCGGCGCATGCCGCCTGTGCCTGCGCACCAGCACGCTCAGCGTGTCGTCCAGGGCCTGGGCATCCAGCCCCCGCGTGATGAAGACGATGCGCGTGCGCCGGTCGGCACCCGGCCAGCGGGGCAGCGTCTGCGGCGGGGCGAACAGGTGCTGCACGCCATGGATGACCAGGGGCTGGTCCGGGTGCTCCTGCAGGTGCACGAAGCCTTTGACGCGCAGCAGGTCATCGCCGCGCATGGCCGTGACCCAGTCCATCCATTCGCCAAACGCCTGCGCGGGCAGGGGCTCGTCGCGCTGCAGCACAAAGGACGAGATGCCGTCGCGGTGCGTGCCTGCCGGCGCTATCGCCGGAGCCATCAAAGGCTGGGCCATGGCCCGGTAGCCGGGTGCCTGGAGCATGCCCGCAGCGGCGTCCTGCTGCCCCGTCGCGCCTTCCGACATCAGCCGCTGCAGCAGCGCCACATGGTGGGCGGGGTCCATGCCTTGCGGCGCCTCGCCGTTGATGGCCTGCACCTGGGCCAGCAGTTGCGCAGCGGGCTGTGCGCCGCCCAGCAAGTCTGTCTTGGTCAGCAGCACCAGGTCAGCCACAGCCAGCTGCCGCACGGCTTCGGGATAGCCTGCCAGCGTGGCGCTGCCCAGCATGGCATCGACCGTGCAGGCCACGCCGGCCAGCGCATAGCGCGCGCGCACGGCGGGCTCGCCCAGGAAGGAGCGCAGTATCGGCCCCGGGTCCGCCAGGCCGCTGGTTTCGATCAGCACGCGGCGCGGCGCGCCCTGTTCGCGCAGGGCCAGGCGCTCCAGCGCCTCCACCAGATCGCCGCGCACGCTGCAGCACAGGCAGCCATTGGCCAGCAGCACCGTGTCCTCGCAGGCCAGGCTGGTCAGGTCCTGGTCGATGCCGACCGCACCGAACTCGTTGACGATGACGGCCGTCCCGTGCAGGTCCGGCAGCGCCAGCAGCCGGTTGAGCAGCGTGGTCTTGCCGCTGCCCAGAAAGCCCGTGAGCACGGTGACCGGAATGCGCTGCCCCGCCGCTTCGGGCAGGGCCAGCAGGCTGGAGAAATGCCCGCTCATGACGCCACCCCGCCGTGCACCCCGCCCTGCACCCCACCATGCACCTCGGCGAACGAACGCAGCGTGCGCTCCAGCCGCGCCAGCGCCCACTGCGCCACGGCCTGCGGCACCTCGTCCGAGCCCAGCGCATCGAGCAGGCCGCGCAGCGGCTGCGCGCCCTGCCCGGGTGCGGGCCGGGCACGGAACCAGGCCGCCACCTCGGGCTGCTCGCAGCGCTCGCCCCCGTCCTGCAGGTAGTCCACGATGTCCAGCTCGAAGTCCTCCAGCCGCAGGCTGATGCCGCCCGCCCCGCAGGCGCAGGCACCGCCCAGGGCGACATGGCGCAGCGCCAGGGCGCACCACAGGTCCCAGAGCCGGCCGGCCTGCAGGGCGTGGTCGGAGGCCATGGCCGTGCTCACTGCCCGTCCCAGGCCACGGCTGATGTTGCCGCTGCGGCCGACGGAGACCTGCCGCTGCGCAGCGCCTGCGTGCCCTCGTGGTCCACCTGTCCCTGGCCATCCAGCGCCACGCGGTAGACCTCGCGGGCCACCTGGGCGCTCACATAGCCTTCGCGCACGTCCTCGGCCACCTTGTCCAGTTCGCGCGCCAGCGGGTCGCCAAAGCCCCCGCCGCCGCCCGACAGCATGCGATAGGCATCGCCGCGTTCCAGGCGCACGTTGAAGATCTTGGCGTTGGCATGGTCGGTCTTCCACTCGCCCTTGTGGCGCACGGCCAGGCCGTTGCCCATGGCGTCGCCGCCGCCCTCCAGGCCCCAGGGCTTGCAGTGCACGCGGTCGATGCGCGTGGTGACGGTGAAGGGCGACAGCGCCTGCACCACCATCTCCGCGCCCAGGCCGCCCCGGTACTGGCCCGCGCCGGCCGAGTCCTGGCGGATCTCGTACTTCTCCACCAGCACCGGGTACTTGGCCTCGAGCTGCTCGGTGGGGCTGTTGTGGGTGTCGCCGTCATTGATGCAGACGGTGACGGACACGCCGTCCTCGCGGCTCTTGGCGCCCCAGCCGCCGCCCAGCGGGCCGATGCCGACGATGAACAGCCGCCCGTCCTCGGGCGAGATGCCATGGATGTTGGGAAACACCAGGTCCGCATGGTGGCCCGCGATGGAGCGGTCGGGAATCGCCGGCGCCAGGGCCTTGAAGATGGTGTCGATCACCGTCATGGGGAAGGTCATCCACACGCGCATGGGATACGGCCTCTCGGCGCTGATCACCGTGCCCATGGGCATGATCACCTTGAGCGGCCGAAAGCTGCCGTCGTTGACCGGGTAGTCGGTCGGCGTGGTGAGGCATTTGTAGGCCACCTGCGCGCAGGCGATGCCCGTGGTGAAGCCCGAGTTGTAGAAGCCGCGCACCTGCTTGGAGACGTCCGACAGGTCCACCGTCATCTCGTCGCCCTGCACCGTGACCTTGACGCGGATGGGAATGCGCTTGCCGATGTCCAGCCCGTCGTCGTCCATGAAGGACTCGGCCTCGTACACGCCATCGGGAATCGACAGCGTGTTCTTGCGCGCCACGGCCTCGCTGGAATCCATGATCTGCGCGATGGCGCCGTTGACCGCATCCACGCCATAGCGCTGCAGCAGTTCCACATAGCGGCGCTCGCCCGTGGTGATGGCCGTGATCTGCGCGCGCAGATCGCCCAGGGCCCGCTCGGCCAGGCGCACGTTCATCGCGATGATGTCGATCAGGTCCTGGTTGACCTCGCCCTGGCGCTGGTACTTCATGATGGGGATCTGTATCCCCTCGCTGAAGATGTCCGTGGTGACGTTGCCCAGCGTGCCGCCCACGTCCAGCCAGTGGGCCATGCAGCAGGTGAAGCCTTCGAGCCGGCCCTCATGGAACACCGGCATGGTGAACGTGAAGTGGTTCAGGTGGCTGCCGGTGGTGTAGGCATCGTTGGTGACCAGGATGTCGCCGGGCAGGATGTTCTCGTAGCCGAAGTGGCGGATCTTGGCCTTGACCGTCTCCGACATGCCGCGGATGAACATGGGCAGGCCCAGGCCGATGGACACCGTGTCGCCCTCGCGCGTGAACAGGCCGACCGTGAAGTCCAGCGCCTCGTAGATGATGAGGTTGTAGGCCGTGCGCGTCAGGTTGGTCTTCATCTCCTCCGTGACGGCGTACAGGCCGTTGCGGATGATCTCGACGGTGACCGGATCGACGGGCCTGGAGTCAGTGGGGTGGTTCATGTGCGGTCGCTCCCGATGTCGATTTGCAGATTGCCCAGTTCGTCCACGCGCAGCCGGTCGCCGGGCTGCACGACGGTGGTGGATGCGTGTTCCTCGATCAGCGCGGGCCCCGCGATCTCGTTGCCCGCCAGCAGGCGCTCGCGCAGATGCACCGGCGTGTCCACCCAGCCGCTGGAGCGGAAATAGACGGGCTTGACCGTGCGCACGGAGGCACGGCTGGGCTCGGCACTGCCGCGCTCCACGCTGTGCCGGGGCGGTTTCTTCATCGTGCCCAGCACGGTGACGCGCAGGCTCACGAGGTCGGCCGGCTCCTGCGGGGCCGAGGTGCCGTAGCGCACCTTGTGCAGCTCGTCGAACTGGCGCTTGATGGCCGAGCGGTCCCGGCCCTCGAAGAAGGCCATGGGCAGGTCCACGGTCACCGCATGCTCCTGGCCCACGTAGCGCATGTCGGCGGCGCGCTCGATCACGATGCCGTCCGGCGCGATGCCGGACTGCGCCAGCGCGGCGCGGCCCTCGTCCTCCATGCTCTGGTAGGCGGCCTCGATCTCCTCGAAGGACACCTCGCCCAGCTTGCGGAACACCGAGCGCACGTAGTCGTAGCGCAGGTCGGAGAACAGCATTCCGTAGGCCGAGAAATAGCCGGGCGCATAGGGAATCAGCACCTTGCGGATGCCGATCTCGCGCGCAATGGCCGAGGCGTGCAGCGGCCCCGCGCCGCCGTAGACGACCATGGTGAAGCTGCCCGCATCCAGGCCGCGCTCGGTGGTCACGGCCTTGACGGCATGCGACATCTGCGTCACGGCGATGCGCAGGATGCCGTCGGCCGCCTCGGTGGGCTCCAGGCCCAGCGGGGTCGCCACGCGCTCGGCCATCTGGCGCTGGCAGGCGTCCATGTCCAGCTGCAGCTCGCCGCCCAGGAAATGCTCCGCGTCCAGCCGGCCCAGCACCAGGTTGGCGTCGGTCACCGTGGGCTCCAGCCCGCCACGGCCATAGGCCACGGGGCCGGGGATGGAGCCGGCGCTCTGCGGGCCCACGCGCAGCGCGTTGCCCGTCTCCACGCGGGCGATGGAGCCGCCGCCCGTGCCCACTTCGTGGATGTCCATCATCGGGATCTGTATCGGCAGGGCCTGCTCATAGCCGCCGATCAGCGCCGAGCCCGTGGTCAGCGGCCGGCCCTCGCTGATCACGCCGGCCTTGGCCGTGGTGCCGCCCATGTCGAAGGCGATGGCGTCGCCCATGCCCAGTTGCGCACAGATGGCCTGGGCGCCGATCACGCCGGCCGCCGGACCCGATTCGAGCATGCGCACGCAGCCCACCTTGGCATGCTCGACCGGGAACAGGCCGCCCGTGGACTGCACGATGTAGAAATCGCCCTCGAAGCCCTTGCCGCCCAGGTGGCTCTCCAGCTGGCCCAGGTACTGCGACACGCGCGGCCCCACATAGGCATTGGCCACGGCGGTGGACACGCGCTCGAACTCGCGGTACTCCTGCGACAGCTCGTGCGAGGCGCAGACAAAGGCGCCCGGCATCTCTTCCTGCAGGATCTGCTTGACGCGCTGCTCGTGCGCCGGGTTGCGGTAGGAATGCAGCAGCAGCACGGCCACGGCCTCCACGCCCTGCCCTGACAGCTCGCGGGCCAGCTCGCGCACGGCCGCCTCGTCCAGCGGCTTGTGCAGGCTGCCGTCGGCGCGCAGGCGCTCGGACACCTCATGGCGCAGCGAGCGCCGCACCAGCGGCTGGTGCTTGTTGAAGAACAGGTTGTAGGCATCGGGCCGGTTCACGCGGCCGATCTCGTAGATGTCGCGAAAGCCCTCGGTGATCAGCAGCGCGGTGTGGGCGCCATTGCGCTCCAGCAGCGTGTTGATGGCAATGGTGGAGCCGTGCAGGAACAGATGGCCGTCGCGCCAGTCGATGCCCGCGCTGTCTATCGTGGCCTGGATGCCGTTGACCAGCTCGCCATGCGTGGACAGGGCCTTGCCGAACAGCAGCTGGCCGCTGGCCTCGTCGAACGCCGCCATGTCGGTGAAGGTGCCGCCGATATCGACGGCAATGCGCAGCCGGGGCCGCTGCGAAATCGCTTGTTGGTTATCCATGAATTTCTCCGGAGTCAGACGGCAGCGCTATCAGTGCCGATACGGTTGCGCAGCACGCCCAGCCCAGTGATCTCGACCTCGACCACATCGCCATGCTTCATGTACAGAGGCGGCTCGCGGCGGTCGCCCACGCCGCCCGGCGTGCCCGTGGCGATCACGTCGCCGGGCGACAGCGGCGTGAAGCGCGACACATAGGACACGATGGTGGGGATGTCGAAGATCAGGTCGCCCAGGCTGGCCTGCTGCACCACGCTGCCGTTCAGGCGCGTCTGCAGCGCCAGGCTGCGCACGTCGGCCACCTCGTCGCGCGTGACCAGCCAGGGGCCGAAGGGCGCCGTGCCGGGAAAGTTCTTGCCGGGCGTGAACTGGTGCGTATGGCGCTGCCAGTCGCGCACGCTCACATCGTTGAAGCAGGCATAGCCAGCGATGTGGTCGAAGGCATCTTCCTTTGCAATGTGGCGCCCGCCCCGGCCGATGACGAAGGCCAGCTCGCCCTCCCAGTCGAAACGCTCCGAGAAGGCCGGGCGCAGCAGCTCGTCGCCATCGGCGGCCAGGCTGTCGTTGAAGCGCAGGAACAGAGACGGGTGCTCGCTGTCAGCGCGCCGCGTCTCGGCCACATGGGTCTTGTAGTTCAGGCCCACGCAGATGAGCTTGCCGGGGTTGGGGATGACGGGCAGCGCCTGGGTCTGCGCCGCATCGACGGGCACGGCGCCGGCCTGCAGGGCCTGCTCCAGCTCGCCCAGCGCCTGTGCGCGCAGCACGGACAGCAGGTCGGGATGGCGGGCGAGAAAGTCGGCGGGCGGCTGCAGGAAGCGCTCGGCCAGAACCTGCCCGTAGCGGGGCTGTCCGGCATGAATGAAGCTGGCGAGTTTCAACGGATTTTCCTTAGGTTCGGTGTCTGGAAAACCTGCCACGGCAAGGCCGCTGGCAAGGCATGACTGCACTGTAGAAATCCCGTTGATATCTGGATAGATAGAATTTCAGGCTTTCAGAATTGCCTCATAAGGCATACCTCAACCGGGTAACCACCATGCACCTGCCCAGCGTCAAGCTCTTCCTCGAGGTCTCCGAAGCCGGCAGCATCAGCAAGGTCGCGGCACGGCGGCACACCGTGCAGTCGCACATCAGCCGGCAGATCAGCGAGTTCGAAGCGTCTCTGGGCGGCCCCTTGCTGCGGCGCACGGGCCGGGGCGTCACGCTGACGCCGCTGGGCGCGCGGGCCGCGCTGCGGCTGCGCAGTTGGCTGCAGGAAACCGAGCAATTGCAGGAAACACTGCGTGCGGACGCAGGCCAGCTATGGGGCGAGGTGCGGCTGGGCATCGTGCCTTCGGCCGCGCACCCGCTGATGACGCATGTGTTCGACTGGCTGCAGCGCGAGCACCCCGGCATACGCCTGAACATCACCGAGGCCCAGGGCACGGAGCTCGACGCGCTGCTGGACAGCGGCGCCGTGGACCTGGCCATCCTCTTTCGCTTCGCGCGCCCGGCCGGCGGCGACGAGCGGCTGCTGAGCACCGCGCACAGCTATCTGGTGTCGCGCCCAGGCGGCCCCTTGACCCTGGCGCCCACCACGGAGTTCGCCGCGCTCGACGGCCTGCAACTGGTGCTGCCGCGACGCCCCAGCCATTGGCGCGACGCGCTCGATGAGGCCGCGCACAGCCACGGCTTTCGGCTCGCGGCTGCCGCCGAGGCCGACTCGCTGACCGTACAAAAGGAACTCGTGGCCCACGCGCCCGGCCTCTACTCGGTGATCGGCCCGTATTCCATCGATGCCGAACTGCGCCAGGGCCGGCTGCAGGCCAGCCGCCTGGTCAACCCCGGCCTGGTGCGCCATGTGACGCTGGCCCTGCCCCGGCACGGCAAGCTCACCCAGGCCTGCCGCGTGGTGGGCGATGCCATCGAGGCCTTGACGCAGGCCTGGGGACAGCAGCTGTCGCCGGGGCCGCTGAGCACCTCGGGACTGCTCGGCGGTTGAAGGCATCAGATATCGGCCCCATCGGCTCCAGTCGTCGGCCATGCACGCCGTGGCCAGGCCATCGGAACAGAACGGCCGCAACCATGTCAGCGCGCCTGGCCATCACGCACGGCTGCAATGGCCTCGATCTCGATCATGGCCGCCGGGTCGTACAGCGCCTGGATCTGGGCAATCGTGTCGGCCGGATAGGGGGCGCCGAAGAACTCGCGGCGCAGGGCGACCACCTCGTCGAAGTGGCCCATGTCGGTGACGAAGATGGTGACCTTGATCACGTCCTTCAGGCTGGAGCCGCCCGCCTCCAGCGCGCGGCGCAGATTGGCAAACGCCTGCCGGCCCTGGGCCAGGAAGCCGCCCGGCACGATGCGGCCATCGTCTCCGGCGCCGGCCTGGCCGGAGATGAACAGCAGCTCGCCAAAGCGAATGCCTTGCGACAGCAAAAACGGCTCGTAGGGGTCGGGTTGCGTGGTGACACGGTGCAGCATGGTTTCATTTCCTTCATCCATCCCCGGCAGGATCGCGCTTGGGGCATGGGTGGACGATAGGCAAGTCGGATGATTGCGACAAAGGTTCATTTGTCAGGCATAAGATGAGTTTTCCTCACCCCATTCCTCACCCGACCCTTGCGTCCTCCAGCCCTCATGCAACGCAATCAGCTGCCGCTTTCCGCACTGCGCGCCTTCGAGGCCGCCGCCCGCCTGGGCAGCTTCAAGCAGGCCGCCGACGACCTGGCCGTGACACCCACGGCCATCAGCCACCAGATCCGCGCGCTGGAGGAGCAGCTGGGCCTGGCGCTGTTCGATCGCCAGGTACGCAAGGTGGTGCTGACCGAGGCCGGCGCCCAGCTCTATCCGGTGCTGCGCGATGGTTTCGACGCCTTTGCCGCCACGCTGGAGCGCCTGCTGCAAAAGCGCCTGCGCGCCCAGGTCAGCATCTCGGCCACCAATGCGTTCACCGTGAAATGGCTGGTGCCGCGCATGGCCAGCTTCCGCGCGATGCACCCCGAGGTGGACCTGCAACTGCAGGCCTCGGACGATGTGGTGGACCTGCGCTCCCATGCCGTCGATATCGCCGTGCGCTACGGGCGCGGCCCCTATCCGGGCCTGGTGGCCGAGCCCCTGTTCAGCGACCGCTTTGCGCCCGTGGCCAATCCCCGGCTGGGCGTGCTGGGTCCGGCCGACCTGGCCCGCCTGCCGCTGATCCGCTTTGACTGGAAGACGGCGCACGCCAGCAATCCCACCTGGGAGCGCTGGTTTGACGAGGCAGGCCTGGCCTGGAATTCACCGGCGGGGCAACTGCGCTTTTCCGATGAGGGCCATGCCATCCAGGCGGCCATTGCCGGCCATGGCATTGCCCTGTTGAGCCTGGCCCTGGTGGCCGAGGACATTGCGGCCGGCCACCTGCTGCAGCCCTTCGGCCCCTCGATCACCGGCCATACCTACCATCTGGCCGTGGGTGAGCAACGGAAGCCGGGTCCCCATGTGCGCGCCGTCATGGACTGGCTCAGAAGCCAGTCCATGACCGTGCCATAGCCGTACCGTAGCCGCCCTCAGTAGCCCCGTGCCGCGTCCACCGCCTGCGGCAGCTCGCCGCTGGCGCGCCAGCGCCGGATGTTGCCCGCCACGATGGCCGATGCCGTCGCGCGGTCCGTGGGTGCCGAGATGTGGGGCAGCACGGTCACGGCGGGGTGCGCCCACTGCCAGGACGATTCTGGCAGGGGCTCCTGCTCGAACACGTCCAGCACGGCATGGGCCAGGCGGCCGCCGTCCAGGGCGGCGCGCAGCGCGGCATCGTCCACGATGGGGCCGCGCGCAAAGTTGATCAGCGAGGCATGGGCAGGCAGCGCGGCCAGCGCCTGCGCGCCGACGATGCCGCGCGTCTGCGGCGTGAGCGGCAGCAGGCACACGAGGATGTCGGTCTGCGCCAGCATGGCGGGCAGCTCGGCATCACCCGCATGGCATTGCACGCCTTCCATCTGCCTGGGCGTGCGGCTCCAGCCGCGCACCTGGAAGCCTGCCGCCAGCAGCCGCTGCGCGGCGGCCTTGCCCAGTGCGCCCAGGCCCAGCAGCGATACCGTCCTGTCCTGCGCGCGCACGCCGTCATGCGCCAGCCATTGGCGCGCGGCCTGCTGCCGGGCATAGCGCGGCATGTCGCGGTGCAGGTACAGGGTCCAGGCCAGCACGGCCTCGGCCATGGTGTCGGCCAGTTGCGGGTCCACCAGGCGGACGATGCGCAGGTCGGTATCGCCCAGGTCGGCCACCAGGCGCTCCACGCCAGCCCAGACGCTGTGCACCCATTGCAGGCGCGGCAGCGTGCGCAGGTCGGCGGGCTGGGGGTTGGCGACGATGGCGACCTCGCAGGCCGCGCGCTGGTCCGCATCCAGCGTATCGAGCGCCACCACGCGCTCCTCTGGCAGGGCGGCCTGCAGGGCCTGCAGCCAGGCTTGGGCTGCCGGGTAGCCGGGTGCGCAGAGGAAAGGGAGCGGGGGGAGCGGGGGGAGCGGGGGGAGCGGGGGGAGCGAACCGCTCATTTGGCGAAGACCTTGTCCAGGTCGGCGAAGCCCTTGACCTCGATGGGATTGCCGCTGGGGTCGCGGAAGAACATGGTGGCCTGCTCGCCGGGCTCGCCCTCGAAGCGGATGCCGGGCTGCAGCACGAAGTCCACCACGCCGCCCGACAGCCGCGCGGCCAGGGCCTTCCAGTCGTCCATGGCCATCACCAGGCCCAGGTGGGGCATGGGCACCATGTGGTCGCCCACGCGGCCGGTGTTCGTGACCGGGAAGGGCTCGCCCAGGTGCAGCGAGATCTGGTGGCCGAAGAAGTCGAAGTCCACCCAGGTCTCGGTGCTGCGGCCTTCCTGGCAGCCGAGCAGCGTGCCGTAGAAGGCGCGCGCTTCGTCCAGATCGCGGACATGGTAGGCAAGGTGGAAGCTGGTGCGCATGGCTGATCCTTTGGTTGTGCTTGTGGTGCAGGCAGGTTCGCAGGCCGTGGCCTGCCGTGGGTGGCGCGAGCCTAGCAGAGGCTTTTCAAAAGTGATAGCGTTGATTTCTTTGCAATCCCCAAGGAAATCTTTTGGAGACCCGCTATCTCAAGAGCCTGATCGCCGTGGTGGACAGCGGCTCCATCGCCGATGCGGCGCGCGCCGAGCACCTGACCGCCGCCGCCGTGGGCCAGCGCGTGCAGGCGCTGGAGCGCGAGCTGGGCTTTGCCCTGCTTTCGCGCAGCGGCCATGCGGCCCGCCCCACCCAGGCCTGCCTGGCCCTGCTGCCGCGCGCGCGGCGCCTGGTGCGCGAGGCCGCGCTGCTGGGCAGCGATGCCAGCGCCGATGGCCTGGCCGGCACGCTGCGCATCGGCGCCATCTCGACCGCGCTCACGGGCATGCTACCGGCTGCGCTGCGCAAGCTCACGCAGGCGGCGCCGCAGTGCCGGCCCGTCATCGTGCCGGGCACCTCGCGCGCACTGTTCCAGATGCTGCAGGCCGGCGAGCTCGATGCCGCCGTCATCGTGGCGCCCCCTTTTGAACTGCCCAAGGCGCTGCGCAGCGTGCAGCTGCGCAGCGAGCCGCTGGTGCTGCTGGCCCCGCCCCAGGCACGCGGCCGGCCGGCCACGCTGCTGCGCAGCCTGCCCTACATACGCTACGACCCCGATGCCTGGGGAGGCCGCCATGCGGCCGACTGGCTGGCCGACCAGGGGCTGGAGCCCGCGGTGCTGTGCGACCTGGACGCGCTGGAGGCCATCGCCATGCTGGCCGCCGACGGCATGGGCGTGGGCCTGGTGCCGCACTGGACGGGCCTGGAACGCTTCATGGGCGACTGCCGCATGCTGCCCATTGCGGGCGCCGCCTATGAGCGCGCCATCTGGCTGGTGACCAGCGCCGATCCCGACCTGCCGCGCATGGCCGAGCTGCTGGAGGGCGCACTCGCTTAGGGAATGTCTCGCATGGACTTCTCAAGAAAAGCAAGATTCGGCAGAGCAAGGGGCTGAAGGGTTTGCAGTCTCACATTCGGCCTGTCGATGCAAGGTGTTCGTACTGCTCGCCCTGATGGCATTCGCGGGTGACCGACGAACGAAACATTTATAGATTCGGCAAAGGAGTGCGGCCATTCAAGGCAGGAATCCTCGAAAACAACTCACCCATAAAGTCCATGAACACGACAGCCCGCGTGGGTAGCAACCTGTTGGCCACATAGACGATCTGCACCGGTACGGACGGAGCCGCATGATCCGTCAGAATGAACTGCAATCGGCCGCTGTTCAGCCCGCCCTCAAACAGCCACGCAGGTCCTTGTGCTACGCCCAGGCCTGCCGTGACCGCGGCACTCACTGCGTCGGGCGAGTTCACCCTGAGCCTGCCGGAAACCGGGATGTCCGCGTCGCGGAATCGCCAGATCGCCCCGGACGACAACAGGGTGTAGATGATGCAATCGTGATCGCGCAGGTCATCTGGAGTCTGCGGAACTCCACGTTTGGCCAGGTAGTCCTTGCTGGCCACGAAGACGCGGTCGTACCATCCAAGACGCCGGGCCCGCAAGCTACTGTCCTCCAAGTGTCCGATGCGAATGGCGATTTCGGTCCCTTCGTTGACCAAGTCCACGTATCGATCGTTGAATTGAAGATCCAAGGTCAATTGGGGATAGCGTTCCAAAAAGGTCGGCACGTGTGGCAACACAAATGCGTGTGCGAGAGCCGTTGGGCAGGCTACGCGCAAGAGCCCTGATGGCTCGACGTTGTTCCTGAAGGACGATTCGGATTCATCTACCGCATCCAGGATTCGCCGGATGTCCGCGTAGTAGCGTTCGCCCTCCGGCGTCAAAGATAGCTTTCGCGTGGACCGGTGGAGCAGGCGCGCCTGCAAATGATCTTCCAGCGCCGCCACATAGCGACTGACATTGGGTTGCCCCAGGCCCAGATCACGCCCCGCAGCAGAAAAGCTTCCAGTTTCTACGGCGCGCGCGAAGCAGTTCATCAAAAGAAATCGGTCCATTACTCACCTCAATTCATGCAGTTTCAGCATGAATCTTATACATAAGTCATATCTTATGTATTTTTTTGCATGGATGCATCATTCCTGCGGTCGACCTGGTCGGTCGTCGTTCTCAGGAGAAATCAATGTCGCGCTTGCAAGGTAAACGTACTCTCATCACTGGCGGCACGAGTGGCATCGGGCTGGAAACCGCAAAGCAGTTTCTGGAGGAAGGCGCCCGCGTCATCGTCACGGGCGTAAATCCCGATTCGATCGCAAAGGCACAAGCCGAACTGGGCCCCGAAGTTCAGGTGCTGCGCGCCGACTCGGCCAGCGTTGCTGCCCAAAAGGAATTGGCACAGATCATCAAGGAGCACTACGGCCAACTGGACATTGCCTTCCTCAATGCCGGCGTATCTGTCTGGCTGCCCATCGAGGAATGGTCGGAAGAGATGTTTGACCGCTCTTTCGACATCAACGTCAAGGGCCCCTACTTCCTGATGCAGGCACTGCTCCCGATCTTCGCGAATCCCGCCTCCGTCGTGCTCAACACCTCCGTCAGCGCGCATGCAGGCGCAGCCCGCTCGTCCGTGTATGCCGCCACGAAGGCCGCATTCTTGAACATGTCGAAGACGCTTTCGACTGAATTGCTGGGACGTGGCATCCGTGTCAATGCGGTCAGCCCCGGACCGATCGAAACGCCGCTGTACGACAAGCTCGGGATTCCGGACGCGCACCGCGAGCAGGTCAACAAAGATATTGCGGCGAGCATTCCGCTTGGGCGCTTCGGCACGGCCGACGAGGTGACTAAAGCCGTGCTGTATCTGGCTTCCGACGAGTCGCGTTGGACGGTGGGCTCTGAAATCGTCGTTGACGGCGGCCGCCTGCTCAATGGCTAAGCGCGCAGCCCAGGAGGTCGGCGAAAGCGTGTTGGCTCGGGCAGAGTCAACGAGGCGCTGACGGCCTGCTTCAGCGCTGCGTGACAGCTCCTCCACTCCAGGCAAAGGAAACAGCGGTACGTGGCCCCATGCCGCTGTTTCCCCTGCACAAACCCTCCAGAGCCTCACATCACTATGACTGCACTTACCCTGATAAGCCACCCGCTGTGCCCCTTCGTCCAGCGCGCCGTGATCGTGCTTCTTGAGAAGGGTGTGGAATTCGATCGGATAGACGTCGATCTGTCAGCCAAGCCAGACTGGTTCTTGGCACTTTCACCGACCGGCAAGGTGCCGGTGCTCAAGGTGCGCCAAGCGAATGCCGAGGACGCGATCCTGTTCGAAAGCGTCGTCATCTGCGAGTACCTCAATGAAACGCAAGGCGGTGCGCCGATGTACCCCGTTGATGCATTGCCTCGTGCACAGCACCGCGCGTGGATCGAGTTTGCCGCCCAGGCCTTCGCCGAAGGCTGGCAGTTCCTCCACGCTCGCGACTCTGCAACCGCCGATGCCAAGCGCGCTGCATTTCGCGAACGGCTGGGCAAGCTGGAGTCAGAAATGGATACAGGGCCATTTTTCGCAGGCGAGGCCTTTGGCATGGTCGATGCGGTTTACGCCCCGCTGTTCCGATACTTCGACATCACCCCCGCGACGGTCGCGTATCAGGTCTTCGACGGCCTTCCGCGCATTTCAGCGTGGCGATCGGCGCTTGCGGAGCGCCCCAGCGTGAGGCATGCCGTCGTCGAAGACTATGCCGATCGTTTCCAGAGGCATCTGCGCGAGCAAGGCTCATTCATCGCTGTTTCCTCACGGTAACGATCAACCAGCCCAAATCTTCCAATCAGGAGTCAAAAACATGCTCCTCCATCAAAGATCCGCACTGACCGCAGATCATCTACGGCTCCGATGCGCGCAACTCATCGTGCAACCAGTCGACCAGCTTCACCACATCAGGTCTGCGGCTAAGGTGTGGAGCAGTCCAGATCGCTAGTCGGTTGGGGCCACACACAAAGCCCATGGGAGCAACCAAGGTGCCGCTCATCAGATCATCTCGGACCAGCATATGGGGCACATTCGCCATACCCAGACCACAACGGGCGCCTTGGATAAGCAGGTAGAAGTGGGCGAATGACTCATCTACGCGCAACTCCGGGCTCATTTGCCCACTGCAACTGGCCCAGTCGGCCCAGGCTGTTGGTCGGGTGAGCGAGATCATCAGCCGTGCTCGAGCGAGATCTTCGAAGGACTCGATGCGGTGGTTCTGCAGATACCCAGGTGAGCATACCGGCCCAATCCATTCATGAGCCACATCCGCTCGGACAGCCTCCTTTGGGGGGTCAATCGATGACAGACGAATGGCCACACTGACCTTGTCATAAGCGAAGTCGATCGGACCATGGCTCATGTTGAAGCGAAGCTCCACCTCGGGGTTGATCTCCTTGAAGCGATTCAGCCTGGGAATGAGCCAGTACATCATGATCGACTCCGAACATGCCAATGTGAGCGGGCCAGGCTTGAGTTGCTCGACACTTGACTGAATCAGACCAAAGGCCGTAGAGAGGCCTTCCGCCAAGCGCAACCCTTCGTTTGTTGGCGTCGCACCTTGCGCTGTGCGTTGCAGAAGCGCCAGGCCCAGCGAGTCTTCAAGCGTGCGGATATGGCGACTCACCGCGCCATGCGTCACCGAGAGTTCTTCAGCTGCCGCGCTGAAGCTGCGCAAACGCGCTGTCGCCTCAAAGGCGCGCAATCCGTTGAGCGAAAGTCGATGGGGCGTGGCCATGGCGAGTTTTTGATCTAGGGTCAACCCGTACGTTTTGTGAGTTTATATCACAGCCATTCGAAATTGAATCGTTTGCCTCATTGGTTTGTGACGCCTACCCTTCGGTCTATCAAAGACAGAAGCTCACAGCCTCATGAACAACATCGCCCCGCGTAAAGAGTTCACCGCCCGCTATTTCGTCGAAAGCTCGGTCGCCTCCGAAAAGATCGCGCAGGTGATCTCCGGCGAACAGTCCAGCGGCACCTTCCTTTCACTGCCCGGTGAGACCGATGAACTGAAAGAGCGGTCCCGCGCGCGGATCGCCAGCATCAAGCCACTCGCACCCGGGCTTCAGCCGACGCTTCCAAGCGCCTATGTCGGCCGGCATCCGCACGGCGGCGTCTTCCACCGCGCGGAGATTGAGATCGCGTTCCCTGTCGCCAACGTCGGAGCCAATCTGTCGAGCATGCTGGCCACCATCGCGGGCAACCTGTACGAGCTCGGTGAAGTCACCGGCCTGCGCCTGCTCGACCTTGATCTCGCCCCCGAATACGCCGCGCAGTTCGCCGGCCCCGCCTTCGGCATCCCCGGCACCCGGCGTCTCGCCGGCGTCCATGGCCGGCCGTTGATCGGCACCATCATCAAGCCCAGCATCGGTCTCACGCCCGCACAGACCGCCGAATTGGTCGACAGCCTCTGTGCAGCCGGCATCGACTTCATCAAGGACGATGAACTGATCGCCGACCCGCCGTACGCGCCGTTCGACGAGCGCCTGCGCGCCGTCATGCCGGTGTTGCAACGCCATGCCGATCGCCTCGGTCGCATGCCGATGTACGCGATCAACATCTCGGGTTCGGTCGACGAGATGCTGCGCCGCCACGACGCCGTGCTCGCCGCAGGCGGCAGCTGCGTGATGGTGAGCATCAACTGGGTCGGATTCAGCGCCGTCGAACACCTTCGCCGCCACTCGCAGTTGCCGATCCATGGTCATCGCAATGGCTGGGGCGCGTTCACGCGCCATGGAGGGCTCGGCTTCTCGTTCCAGGCCTACCAGAAGCTGTGGCGCCTGGCCGGCGTGGATCACCTGCACTGCAACGGCATCCGCAGCAAGTTCTGGGAGCCGGACGACTCGGTGATCGCCTCCGCGAAGGCTTGCCTGGCGCCCTGGGCGGGACTGCAGCCGCTGATGCCGGTGTTCTCGTCGGGTCAATGGGCCGGCCTGGCGCCCGACCTGTACGGCGCGCTCGGCGCGGTGGACCTGATGCACCTCGCGGGCGGCGGGATCATCGGCCACCCCGACGGCATCGCCGCAGGCGTGGCAAGCATGCGCGAAGGCTGGGAGGCGGCGGTGGCCGGCGTGAGCCTGGAGCACTATGCCGATGCGCACCCAGCGCTACAGCGCGCGCTGGTTCATTTCGCCAACCTGTAGGAGCCGGTATGAAGCTTGCCTTCTACGGTGACGATTTCACCGGGTCTACCGATGCACTCGAAGTGCTGGCGTTCGCCGGCCTGAACTGCGCACTGTTCCTCGACGTGCCCGACGAGCAGACGCTGGCCGAGTTCGGACCTTTCGACGCGATCGGCGTGGCGGGCGCGAGCCGCGCGATGTCGCCGGCCGAGATGGACGCGCAACTCGCACCCGTGCTTGCAGCGATGTCCCGCCTGCCTGTGCCGCTGGTGCACTACAAGGTCTGCTCGACCTTCGACAGCTCACCAACCATCGGCAGCATCGGGCGGGTCATGGACCTTTCTCGCACGGCCTTCGGTGACACCGCGATTCCCATCGTTGCCGCCACCCCCGCGCTCGGCCGCTACTGCGCCTTCGGCAATCTGTTCGCGCGCTCCGGCACCGACGACCGTGTGCATCGCATCGATCGCCACCCAATCATGAGCGTGCACCCTGTAACGCCGATGCACGAGGCGGATCTGGCGCGCCACCTCGCAGGGCAGACCGCGATGCCTGTCACCGGCTTCACGCTGCCGCAACTCACACTCGACCGCACCGAGATGGCGGGCGAGTTGCAGCGCCTGGTTGACGCCACGTCGGGCGGCGCGGTGCTGCTGGACGGCACCACGACTGAGCACTTGACCGAGACCGGCCGGCTGCTCGATGGGCTCGCTGGTGCGG
Organism: Delftia sp. DLF01; assembly: GCF_014852125.1. Taxonomy (NCBI): domain Bacteria; kingdom Pseudomonadati; phylum Pseudomonadota; class Betaproteobacteria; order Burkholderiales; family Comamonadaceae; genus Delftia; species Delftia sp. DLF01. The sequence goes on along the minus strand of NZ_JACVAZ010000004.1, from coordinate 446,206 downwards.
CTCAGGGCCGCCAGACACCCTTGTTCTGCATCGGCGGTTCGGGTCTCGAATATGCGCTGACGCAGTGGTGGCACGAGACCGGCGCCCTGCCATCCATCCCGACTACGCACGACCGCTTCGACGGCGTGCCGCAGGTGCTGGCCGTCTCAGGCAGCGCTTCGCCGCTGAGCGCGCTGCAGATCGACGCAGCCGTTGATGCGGGCTTCGTCGAGTTGCCGGTGGACGCTGCCGCGTTGGTCGCAGCGAGCGATCCCGCAGCGGAACTCGCCCGCCTCGTCGATCAGGCCCTGCTAGCGCTGCGCGCCGGCCACAGCGTGATGCTGCACAGCGCGCGCGGCCCGAAGGACCCGCGTATCGAAGCGATGCTGTCCGCGCTCGCCAAGCAAGGCATCAGCCGGGAGCAGGCCCGCCACGAAGGCGGCCGCCTGCTGGGACACCGCTTCGGCGACCTCGTCGATGCGCTGCTGCGTGCGCATCCTCTCAAGCGCCTGCTGCTGTCGGGTGGCGACACCTCCAGCCACGTCACGCAGCGACTAGCCCCGCAGGCTCTGCGCGTCGTCGCCCGGTTGGCGCCAGGCGCTCCGCTGTGCCGCGCCATCTCGCGCGAGCCGCACCTGGCACAGCTCGAAATTGCGCTCAAGGGCGGCCAGATGGGCCAGCCCGACTATTTCGTCAAGGCGTTGCTCGGCACGGCCGACGCCCACCTCTCACTTCCATAAACAACAGGAGACATAACCATGAATTCGATCGACCGCCGACGTGCCATCGTGACTGGCGCCGCACTGATCAGCGCACCGGCATTGGTGCTGCCGCGCTTCGCGCGCGCCGCCGAATTTACCTACAAGTTCGGGACCAACCTGCCGGCGACACATCCCCTCAACGTGCGAGCGATGCAGGCCGCTGAGCGCATCCTGAAAGACACGGGTGGCCAGGTTCAGATCAACGTCTTCCCGAACAACCAACTCGGCAACGACGCCGACATGCTCTCGCAGCTGCGCGCAGGCGGGCTCGAGTTCTTCACCGTCTCGGGCGTGAACGTGCTGTCGCAGCTCGTGCCCGTCTCATCGATGTGGGGGCTTGGATTCGCCTGGGCGAACGACGAGGCCGTCAACAAGGCGCTGGACGGTGATCTCGGCAAATTTCTGCGCGCGCAGTTCCCCAAGGTCGGCCTGATGGCGATGGACACCGTGTGGAGTTCCGGCTTCCGGCAGATCACCAACAGCGTCCGTCCGATCAACACGCCCGACGACCTCAAGGGCTTGAAGATTCGCGTACCGGTTAGCCCTCTGTGGACCTCGCTGTTCAAGCATCTCGGCGCCGCACCCACTTCTATCAACTTCGCGGAGACATATTCGTCTCTGCAGACGAAGGTGGTCGATGGTCAGGAGAACCCTTTGGCGATCATCTCGATCGCCAAACTCTACGAGGTGCAAAAGTACTGTTCCATGACCAACCACATGTGGGATGGCTATTGGTGCATGACGAACCAAAAGGTCTGGAGCCGCATGCCCGAGAAGGTAAGGCCCATCATTGCCAAGCACCTGAACCAGGCTGCGCTCGACATGCGCGCCGATGGCGCGAAGCTCGACGCCTCGTTGCGGCCCGAGCTGACTTCCAGGGGGCTGGCCTTCAACGACCCGGAAATCGGGCCGTTCCGTGCGCGGCTTCTTGCGTCAGGCTTCTACGCCGAGTGGAAGAAGAAGTATGGCGATGAGGCCTGGGCCTTGCTCGAGAAGCACACCGGCAAGCTGGGCTGACCGAGATGCACGCCACACCCATCTCCGAAGACGGCCCGCAGCGCGGCGTCGTCGCTGCCTGGGCGCAGCGCGCCCATCAAGCGCTGGGACACCTGCTCGGCTTACCCGTCGCGCTGCTGGTGGCCACCGAAATCGCCGTGCTGCTGGCCGGCGTGGTCGCGCGCTACATGTTCCACTATCCGTTGATCTGGTCGGATGAGGTCGCCTCGATCCTGTTCCTGTGGCTGGCGATGCTGGGCTCTGCGGTCGCCTTCCAGCGCGGCGAGCACATGCGCATGACGGCAGTGGTGGGCAAGCTCGCGCCCGAAGCGCGCGCCTTCCTTGATGTGCTTGCCACCGCAGCGGCGCTGGCATTCCTGCTGCTGGTGCTGCCGCATGCATATGAATACGCGGTGGAGGAGGCGATGATGCGCACGCCAGCGCTGGATCTGCAGAATTCATGGCGCGCGGCCGCGATGACCGCAGGATTCGGGGCGATGGCGCTGCTGGCCGTACTGCGGCTCGTCGCGGTGGGGCGGCCGCGCCAAGTGATGGCCGCCGTCGGCTTGGTCGTCGCCCTGATGGTCGTGATGACGCTGCTGCAACCGGTGTGGCGACAGCTCGGCAACGCCAATCTGGTGGTCTTCTTCGTGGTCGTCGTCGCTGGGGCAGTGTTCGCCGGCGTGCCGATTGCCTTCGCCTTCGGCCTTGCAACGCTGGGCTATGTGATGCTGGCGACGAACACGCCCGTTCTGATCGTCGTCGGTCGCATGGACGAGGGCGTCAGCCACCTGATCCTGCTGTCGGTGCCATTGTTTGTCTTCCTGGGCCAACTGATCGAGATGACGGGCATGGCGCGTGCGATGGTGGCGTTCCTCGCCAGCCTGCTGGGGCACGTGCGCGGGGGCCTGCATTACGTGCTGCTTGGCGCGATGTATCTCGTCTCCGGCATCTCAGGTTCGAAGGCCGCAGACATGGCAGCCGTGGCACCGGTGCTGTTCCCCGAGATGAGGAAGCGCGGCGCCAAGGAAGGCGACCTGGTCGCGCTGCTGTCGGCCACCGGGGCACAGACCGAGACCATTCCGCCATCCATTGTGCTGATCACGATAGGCTCGGTCACCGGCGTGTCGATCGCCGCGTTGTTCACCGGCGGCCTGCTGCCAGGCCTCGTGCTGGCCGTGACGCTGATGGCGGTAGTGTGGGCCCGCTATCGGCATGAAGACCTGAGCGGCGTGCAGCGTGCCAGCCGGCGTGAGATCGGTCGGGCATTTCTGATTGCGCTCCCGGCCATCGCGCTGCCGTTCATCATCCGCGCCGCTGTGGTGGAAGGTGTCGCGACTGCCACAGAGGTCTCCACCATCGGCATCGCCTACGGCGTGCTCGCCGGCCTGTTGATCTACCGGCAGTTCGACTGGAAGCGGATCTATCCGATGCTGGTGGATACCGCAAGCCTGTCAGGCTCGATCCTGCTGATCATCGGTGCGGCCACCGCGATGGCCTGGGGCCTGACGCAATCGGGCTTCTCGAACACGCTGAGCCAGGCCATGCGTGAGCTGCCTGGCGGGGCTGCAGGCTTCATGGCGGTATCGGTCGTCGCCTTCATCGTGCTGGGAAGCATGCTCGAGGGCATCCCCGCGATTGTGCTGTTTGGCCCATTGCTGTTCCCGATTGCCCGCACCGTGGGCATCCATGAGGTGCACTACTCGATGGTGGTCATCCTCGCGATGGGCCTCGGCCTGTTCGCGCCGCCTTTCGGTGTGGGTTACTACGCCGCTTGCGCGATCGGCCGCGTCAACCCCGACGAAGGCATCCGACCGATTGGCGCCTACATGCTGGCCTTGTTCGTCGGCCTCGTGATCGTCGCGGCGGTGCCGTGGATCTCGATCGGCTTCCTTTGAACCCTTCTACCTTCTTATTGGTACCCGACATGACCACCATTTCCGAATCACGTGTCGCGCTCGTCACCGGCGGCGCCAAGGGCATCGGCGCAGAGGTGTGCGCCCGTCTGGCGGTCCTCGGCCACCATGTCCTCGTGGCCGACCTCGATGTCGATGCGGCGACGGCGACGGCACTCGAGCTAAGTGCTGCCGGCGGCCGGGCCACCGCGCTGCGGCTGGACGTCGGCAAGCCCGAGGCTATTGCCACGGCGTTCGAGCAGGTCGAGCGCGAGCACGGGCGCTGCGACATCCTTGTCAACTCTGCCGGCATTGCGAAGGTCTTCCCCTTCATCGACTTCCCGCTCGACAACTTCGTCGCGACGATGAACGTCAACGTCACCGGCACGCTGCTGTGCGCGCAAGCGGCGGCTCGGCTGATGGTGAAGCAGGGCTGGGGCCGCATCGTCAACATCGCGTCTGTTGCCGGCATGCGCGCAGTGGGGAGCGGCCGCACCGCCTACGGCACGTCCAAAGGGGCGGTGATTGCGCTGACGCGGCAGATGGCCGTGGAACTGGCCGAGCACGGGATTACCGCCAACGCGGTGGCTCCAGGCCCCGTCGATACGCCGATGACGCAGGCGCTGCACACCGCGCAGTTCCGCGCCGAATATTCGAAGGCCATTCCGATGAACCGCTACGGCACCTGTGGGGAGATCGCCTCGGCCGTGACCTACTTGGTGTCCGAAGACGCTCGGTACGTAACCGGCATCGCGATGCCCGTCGATGGCGGCTTTCTCGCGTCAGGCGCACGCGGCATATAAGGCCCCAAAACCTCCAAGGGCACCATGCGCGGTCTTCTCCACGCCACGCTCGGCCCTTGGGCTGCGACCTTTCCATCATCCGCGCCCTGTTGCACGCTGGCGCTGGCGCCTTTCGCCCGAACTTCAGCCACGCAACCCACACCCAGCACCAGGAAAGGCTGGACCTGATCTGCCGCGTCGAGCGCGAGACTGGCCGGCCGACCGGCCGATCGATCGGCGTGCTGCTCAAGCTGCAAGAACCGAAGCCGCAGACGATTCGGAAATCTGCCGCTATACTGCGCCCCTTCTTTCTTGAACGAGCTGCTGCAGGAAAGACGTTTTCCGGGCCTTTGCCGCCCGGGTGTCTTTCATCGTCCGTACACCCATCGGACGCGGCGAGCGCCAACCAGGCCTCGCGGATCTGCAGCCATGAGCACTCCTCAACGACTCCAGCGTGCCTTTGCACGCACGGGCGTCTCCCTCGACTATCGCGACGGCATCTACCACGTGCGCGATGGCCTGGCCGAGGCCCATATTCTTCTTCCCGACAGCCTTCCCCTGGAGGACAAGGCCGTGCGCCAGCTGCTGGCCTTTGCAGCCGTGCGCCGGCATGACGGCCAGGGCAGCCACGGCGCCGTCTGCCGCGCCTGCGCCACGCCCGACTTCCATCCGGGCACGGTGGCGCCCGTGGGCAGCGTGGTGGCCACGCCATCGGACTTCGTCATTCCGGCCGCCATCGGCACGGACATCAACTGCAGCGTGCGCCTGCTGACCACGGGCGCCCGGCTGGACCAGCTGGCGCCGCACAAGGGCCGGCTGGTGGAACTGCTGACCGCCAGCCTGCTGGGCAGCGGGCGCGACGTGCCCGTGACCACGGCCGCCTTCCGCGCGCTGTTCGACCACGGGCCGGCCGCCTTTGTGGACCGGCTGAACGGCCAGGGCCTTTGGGGCCATGTCGACAGGGACCGCCTGCACCGCGAGCTGGCCGCCTGCATCGGCCTGGACAGCTTCGCTGGCAGCGCCCGCCACGCGCCCCATGCCTATCTGCAGGAGCGCCATGCCGTGTTCCGCGACCCGTGCCTGGGCACGGTGGGATCGGGCAACCATTTCGTGGAACTGCAGGTGGTCGACGAGGTGCTGGACCGCCACGCGGCCTACCGCGCCGGACTGCGCGCGGGCGACGTGGTGGTGATGATCCACAGCGGCTCGCGCGACCTGGGCTTTTACGTGGGCCAGGCCTGGATGGACCGCGCCCGGGCCGAGTGGCCGCAAGGCGTGAAGCACCCTGCCAGCGGTCTGTACGGCCTGTCGGGTCCGCTGGCCGGCGAGTACCTGCAGGCCATGGGCGTGGCGGCGCGCTATGCCTGGGCCAACCGCGTGGTGCTGGCCGAGCTGGTGCGCAAGGACCTGGAGCAGATCGTGGGCGCAGCGGATTCGCACCTGGTGGTCGATGTGCCGCACAACGTGGTCCTGCAGCAAGGCGGCATGAACATCCACCGCAAGGGCGCCACGCCGGCCAACGAGGGCGACTTCGCGCTGATCCCGGGGTCCATGGGCGATGCCTCGTACCTGGTCACGGGCCTGGGCGCGGCCGATTGGCTCTGGTCCTGCAGCCATGGCGCGGGGCGGCGCATGCGCCGCCAGGCCGTGCGCGCGCTGCGCCCCGAGGCCCGTGCAGGCCATGCGGCCGAGCAGGGCTGGCAATGCGTGACGCTGCGCGAGGAGCGCCGCATCGAGGAGGCGCCCGAAGCCTACAAGCCCATCGGCCCGGTCATCGAGTCGCAGGAGGCCGCCGGCCTGATCCACGCCGCCGTGAAGCTCAGGCCCTGGATCACCTTCAAGGCCTGAGCACCGGCAGGCGCCTCACTGCAGCCGCAAGCCGTCCGCCACACGGTCCTGGGCCAGCTTGCGGTACAGCGTCTGGCGGCTGATGCCCAGCATGCGCGCGGCCTGGGTGACATTGCCCCGGCAGTTCTCCAGCGCCTGCCGCACGGCCGAGCGCGAGAGTTCATCCAGGCTCTGCGGCGCAGCGTCGAGCCGGGGGCCGCTGCGGGCGGTCTGCGCCAGCTCGGCCTGGAAGTCGTCGGGCAGGTGCTGCCATTGCAGGCAGTCCTCATGGGGATCGAGCATGGCGCAGGCCGTTCTCAGCACGCTGGCGCACTGGCGCAGATTGCCGGGCCAGCCATGGCCGGCCAGCTGCGCCAGCAGGGCCGGTGCCATGCGCAGCGGGCGCGCGGGTTCGATGTCGGCCAGCATGCGCGCGGCCAGCGCCTCGAAGTCGCCGCGCTCGCGCAGCGGAGGCAGCTCCACGGCCAGGCCGTTGATGCGGTAGTACAGGTCGGCACGAAAGCGCCCCTGGTCGGCATCCTCGCGCAGCCTGCGGTTGGAGGCGCTGACCAGCGCGAAATCGACCGCAACGGGCGTGCCGCCGCCCAGCGGCACCACCTGCCGCTCCTGCAGCACGCGCAGCAGCCGGGTCTGCAGCGACAGCGGCATGTCGCCGATCTCGTCCAGGAACAGGGTGCCGCCGTGCGCCTGGCGCAGCAGGCCCGCCTGTCCTTCGCGCCGCCCGCCCGTGAAGGCGCCCTGGCGGTAGCCGAACAGCTCGGCCTCGATCAGCGACTCGGGCATGGCCGCGCAGTTGATGGCCACGAAGGGGCCGTCGCGGCGTGGCCCGCTGTCGTGGGCCGCGCGTGCAAACCATTCCTTGCCCACGCCGGACTCGCCCTGGATGAGCAGCGCAATCGGCTTGCCCAGCACGCGCCGGGCCTTGTCGGCCGCCGTGCGCCAGCGCGCATCGCCCGTGTCCAGCCGCGCCAGCGCATCGCGCGCCGGCTGCTGCGGCGCCTGTTGCTGTTGTTCTGCAACCCGTTCCACGACCGAGGACCGGACCGTGCGCCGGTCCGGCACCAGCTGGCCGAACAGCGCCGTGCCGTCATGGCGCCGCAGCGGCTGGGCCGCATCGGGCTGGCGGTGCTGGCGTGACAGCAACTCCTCCAGGCCCGCGTCCAGCACCTGCTCCAGCGACACGCTGCCCAGTTGCCCCCGCGACAGGCGCAGCAGGGCCAGCGCGGCGCGGTTGGCGCCCACCAGCCATCCGTCCGCGGAGATCAGCGCAATGCCTTCGGCCACCGTGCCAATGCCTTCGGGCCGCGCGTGCAGGTGCAGGCGGATGTGGCGCTGGCCGTCGCAGGCCATGAGGCGGTTTTCGATCATGCGGGCCGCCGTGCCGACCAGGCCCAGCGTGTGCGGGCTGCCCCGGCCATGTTCGCTGGAGATGTCCAGGATGCCCAGCAGCTGGCCCGTGCCCGACAGGATGGGCGCCGCCGCGCAGGTGAGAAAGCCGTTGCGCTCCAGGAAATGCTCGCCGCCCTGGATTTCGATGGAGTCCATCTCGGCCAGTGCCGTGCCGATGGCATTGGTGCCGCGCTGCGCCTCATGCCAGGACGCGCCGCTGGCCAGGGCCACGCGCTCGGCCTTGCCCAGAAAGAAAGGGTCGCCGCAGGTATCCACCAGGGTGCCGCAGGGGCCGGCCAGCACCACCACGCTCTGGCTGCCGCGCACTTGCTCGGACAGGTATTCCATGACGGGCCGTGAATGCGCCAGCAGCGCATGGTGGCGGCTGCGCAGCACGCCCAGCGCGTGCTGCTCCAGGTTGTCGGCGGCGCCCAGGCGCCCGGTGGGACGCAGTCCCTGCTCGATGCAGCGCTGCCACGAGCGCGCCAGGCGCTCGTCCACCAGGCCGCTGGGGCACAGGCCTGACTCCATCAGGCTGTGACGGGCCTGGCGCAAGGCCACAAGGGAGGCTCTCGATTGCATGCTGTCTCCTGCTCGGGCGTCATTGCGCCGCGTTGCAGACCAGTATGCGGGGCCGGCGGGCACCGGGCAAGCCAAGTGGCAGGCCAGGCGCCCGACTGTTCCATTTCTGGACAGTTGTCCTGTTGCGCAACGTCACGGCACAGGGCGAACGCGCACGGGAATACCCGCAGCAGCCACGTCCCGCGTGCCTTTGCGGGCACCTGCCCTGCGGCCTGCAGGCTGGCACGGCTTTTGAATCATGTCTGCCGTCCGGCCAGGGCCGGATATCCCGATCCACACCCGATCACAACAGACCCATAAGCATCCTCAGGAGACAAGCAGCATGACCGTCTACGCAGCACCCGGCGCCGCTGGCGCCAAGATCGCCTACAAGGCCCGCTACGACAACTTCATCGGCGGCAGGTTCGTACCTCCGGTCAAGGAGCAGTACTTCGACGTGGTCACCCCCATCAGCGGCAAGGTCTACACCCGCGCCGCGCGCTCCACGGCCGAGGACATCGAACTGGCGCTGGACGCCGCCCATGCCGCCAGCGACGCCTGGGGCCGCACCAGCGCGGCCGAGCGTGCGAACGTCCTGCTGAAGATCGCCGACCGCATCGAGGCCAACCTGGAGCTGCTCGCCTATGCCGAGACCGTGGACAACGGCAAGGCCATCCGCGAGACGCTGAATGCCGACATCCCGCTGACCGTGGACCATTTCCGCTATTTCGCGGGCTGCGTGCGCGCCCAGGAAGGCGCGCTCAGCCATATCGACGAGACCACGGTGGCCTATCACATCCAGGAGCCGCTGGGCGTGGTGGGCCAGATCATTCCCTGGAACTTCCCCATCCTCATGGCGGCCTGGAAGCTGGCGCCCGCGCTGGGTGCGGGCAATTGCGTGGTGCTCAAGCCGGCCGAGTCCACGCCCATCAGCATCCTGATCCTGGCCGAGCTCATTGCCGACCTGCTGCCGCCCGGCGTGCTCAACATCGTCAACGGCTTCGGCCGCGAGGCCGGCATGCCGCTGGCCACCAGCAAGCGCATCGCCAAGATCGCCTTCACGGGCTCCACCTCCACGGGCCGCGTGATCGCCCAGGCCGCGGCCAACAACCTGATCCCGGCCACGCTGGAGCTGGGCGGCAAGTCGCCCAACATCTTCTTCGCCGACGTGATGGACAAGGACGATGCCTTCCTCGACAAGGCCGTCGAAGGGCTGGTGCTGTTCGCCTTCAACCAGGGCGAGGTCTGCACCTGCCCCAGCCGCGCGCTGATCCACGAAAGCATCTACGACCGCTTCATGGAGCGCGTGCTCCAGCGCGTGGCCGCCATCCGGCATGCCAACCCGCTGGACACCGACAGCATGATGGGCGCGCAGGCGTCCAAGGAGCAGCTCACCAAGATCCTGTCGTACCTGGACCTGGGCAAGCAGGAGGGCGCCGAGGTGCTGGCCGGCGGCGGCCAGGCCCATCTGGGCGGCGACCTGGAAGGCGGCTACTACGTGCAGCCCACGCTGTTCAAGGGCCACAACAAGATGCGCATCTTCCAGGAGGAGATCTTCGGCCCCGTGCTGGCCGTGACCACCTTCAAGGACGAGGCCGAGGCCCTGGCCATTGCCAACGACACGCTCTACGGCCTGGGCGCCGGCGTGTGGAGCCGCAACGGCAACGTGGCCTACCGCATGGGCCGCGCCATCAAGGCCGGGCGCGTGTGGACCAACTGCTACCACGCCTACCCGGCGCACGCGGCCTTCGGCGGCTACAAGGAATCGGGCATCGGCCGCGAAACCCACAAGATGATGCTGGACCACTACCAGCAGACCAAGAACCTGCTGGTCAGCTACAGCGAGAACAAGCTGGGCTTCTTCTGAAGTTCTTCCCAGGTGAATGCGGCCGGCGGCGCACAGCGCGGCCGGCCACCCAGGAAAGGACCAACCCATGGTTGACAAAGTGACTGCCACCGACGCCGCCCTGGCGCTGATCGCCGACCTGCAGGCGCAGCACGGGCCGGTGTTCTTCCACCAGTCCGGCGGCTGCTGCGACAACAGCGCCGCCAACTGCTACCTGCCCGGCGAGCTGACGATAGGCGCCCAGGACGTGCTGCTGGGCCAGGTGGGCGGCGCGCCCTTCTACATCGGCAAGTCGCAGTACGAATACTGGAAGCACACCCAGCTCATCCTCGACGTGATCGAGGGCCAGGGCGGCACCTTCTCGCTGGAGGGCAGCACGGGCAAGGCCTTCCACACACGCTCCAGGCTGTTCACGGACGAGGAATACGCCGAGATCCTGGCCAGCGAGGGCAACGGCCCCTGACAGGGGCCGCGCGGCGGGCTACTTTCCGGTCAGCCGCTTGACCGCGGCCTCGGTCTGGCGCACATGCTCGTCCGGGTCAGAGCCGATGTGCACGAAGCGGACCTTGCCGTCCTGGCCGATCACGTAGGAGATGCGGTCGGCGCGCTGGGGATCGGCGGCGGCGGAGGCGTCGTAGGCGCGGATGGTCTGCGCCTGCGGGTCCGATGCCACGGCGAACTGGTCGCGGCAGGCCTCGGTGGAAAAGCGCTTGAGCGTATCGATGTCGTCATGCGACATGCCCACCACCGTGGCGCCCATGGCCGCGAAACGCGGCGTGGCCTCGGCAAAGGCGTGGGCTTCCATGGTGCAGCCCTGGGTGAAGGCCTTGGGGAAGAAATACAGCACCACCGGCCCCTTCTTGAGCGTGGCGGCCATGTCGAAATCAAAGGCCTTGCCCGCCACCGCAGCCGGCGTGGTGAAACGCGGCGCGGTGTCGCCCACCTTGAGCGCGGCCTGGGCCAACGGCGACAGCAGCAGCGCCGCCAGCAGGGGAGCGGCGGCACGCGCGCAGCGGCGGCCCAGGGATGCGCGTGGGTGGGTGGAATCGCCGCAGCGGATATCGGACATGCATGGCCTCCTGAGCCTGGAACGGGATGCCCCATTGTGGCCAATCGGCCAAAGCCCTGGGCGCGTGTGCCGTGCATCAGCGCCCTGCTTCGCCGGGCCTGATCCTGAACCAGATCGAGTACATGGCGGGCAGGAAGACCAGCGTCAGCACCGTGCCGGCCAGCATGCCGCCGATCAGCGTATAGGCCAGCGTTCCCCAGAACACCGATTGGGTCAGCGGGATGAATGCCAGGATCGCCGCCAGCGCGGTCAGGATCACGGGCCGGGCGCGCTGGACAGTGGCCTCCACCACCGCCTGGAACGGCGCAAGCCCCTCCCGCTCGTTGTGCTGGATCTGCCCGATCAGGATCAGCGTGTTGCGCATCAGGATGCCCGACAGCGCGATCAGCCCCACCAGTGCATTGATGCCGAAGGGCTGCTGAAAGACGATCAGCGTCGGCACCACGCCGATCAATCCCAGGGGGCTGGTCAGGAACACCATGACCATGGCCGATATCGACCGCACCTGCAAGATGATGATGATCAGCGTGATGGCGATCATGATCGGGAACAGGGGCAGCATGGCCGTCATGGCCTTGCCGGATTCCTCGATGGAGCCGGCCTCGTCGATGCGGTAGCCCGCAGGCAACGCCTTCCTGATGGGCTCCAGCTGCCGGGTGATGGCCGCCGAGACATCGGGCGGCTGCAGGCTGTCATCGATGTCTCCGCGAACCGTGATGGTGGGCATGCGGTCGCGGCGGCGCATGACGGGCTCCTCCATCTGCACGGTGACCTCGCCCAGCTGCGACAGCGGTATGCGCTGGCCAGTGGCGTTGGTGAGCGTGAAGTCGCCGACCCTGGCCACATCGTGGCGGGTGCCGCCCGCAGAACGCGCCATCACCTGCACGGTGCGGATGTCCTCGCGCACGGTGGTCACGGGCACGCCGCTGAGCAGGAACTGCAACTGCTGCGCGACCGCCGCAGAGGTCAGGCCCATGGCCTGCAGCCGGTCCTGGTCCAGGGTGAAGCGCATGACAGGGGTGCGCACCCCCCAGTCGGAGTTCACGGTCCGCATCATCGGGCTGTCATGCAGCACCTTGTGCACCTGGCCGGCAATGTCGCGCAGCCGCTGCGGGTCGGGGCCGGAGACGCGATACGCCACGGGGAACGGGGAGTACGGCCCGAACACGATCTGCGATGCGCGCACCTGCGCCTGCGGAGCCAGTCCCTGGGCGATGGCCTCGCGCAGCCTCAGTTTGAGTGCGTCGCGCTGCGCCTGGTTGGCGGTGCGCACGACGATCTTGGCGAACGAAGGGTCGGGCAGCTCAGGCGAGATGGCCAGAAAAAAGCGCGGTGCGCCCTGGCCGATATAGGCGGTCACGATCTCCGATTCGGGCTGCTGCAGCAGCCAGGCTTCCACCTTGCGGGTGGTCTCGCTCGTCTGGCCGATGGAGGTGCCGTAGGGCATCTGCACCTCGACCATCACCTCGGGCCGGTCGGAGATGGGAAAGAACTGCTTCTTCACGATGGACATGCCCAGCACGGAAGCCACCATGAGCCCGCCCACGACTGCGGCCACCATGCCCTTGCGGGCGATCACCTTGCCCAGCACGCGCCTCAGGCGCTCGTAGCGGGGCGTGCCATACATCGCCGCATGTCCGCCTTCGACCTTCTTGAGAGGGGGCAGCATCTTCACGCCGAGATAGGGCGTGAACACCACGGCCACCACCCAGGACGCGATGAGCGCGATGCCGACGATCCAGAACATGTTGCTGGTGTACTCGCCTGCAGCGGAGCGGGCGAACCCGTTGGGCATGAAGCCCACCGCCGTCACCAGCGTTCCGGACAGCATGGGCGCCGCGGTATGGCTCCAGGCGTAGGCGGACGCGGCCACGCGGTCGTAGCCCTCCTCCATCTTCACCACCATCATCTCGATGGCGATGATGGCGTCGTCCACCAGCAGGCCCAGCGCAAGGATCAGCGAGCCGAGCGTGATGCGGTCGAAATTCTTTCCCGTGGCGGCCATGATGATGAACACGGCCGCCAGCGTCAGCGGCACGGCCGCAGCCACCACCACGCCAACGCGCCAGCCCATGCTGGCGAAGCACACCACCAGCACGACCAGCAGCGCGGCCAGGAACTTGAGCATGAACTCATCGACGGAGGCGCTGATGTTCACGGCCTGGTCCGTCACCTTGGTCAGGCCCATGCCCAGCGGCATGTCTGCATTGATGGCGCCCACCTCCCGGTCCAGCGCCTTGCCCAGGTCCAGCCCGTTCCAGCCGTCGCGCATGACGACGCCCAGCAGCAAGGCCGGCTCCGCACCGTTGCGGATGATGAAGGTCGAGGGGTCTTCGTAGCCGCGCTGGACGGTGGCGATGTCGGACAGCTTGACCGTGCGGCCCTGGGCCACGATGGGCGTGTCGCGGATCTTCTGCAGCGCGTCGAACGCCCCGTCGATGCGGATGAACACCTGGGGTCCCTGGGTCTCCACCGACCCGGCAGGCGTGAGTGCGTTCTGGTTGTTCAATGCCGCGAAGACGTCCTGCGGGCTGATGCCCAGCGTGGTCAGGCGCTCGTGCGAGAACTCCACGTAGATCCGCTCGGATTGCTCGCCGACGATGTTGACCTTCTTGACGCCCGGCACATGCAAAAGACGCTGGCGCAAGGCTTCGGCATCGCGCACCAGCGCCCGGGGCTCCTCGCCGCGCGCCTTGAGGGCGTAGATCGCAAAGGTCACGTCGGCGTACTCGTCGTTCACCATCGGGCCGATCACGCCCGCCGGCAGGTTGCGGGCTTCGTCACCGAGCTTCTTGCGGGCCTGGTAGAACTCCTCCTGCACCTCGCCGGGGGGCGTGGAGTCGAGCAGGGTCAGCGTGGTGAAGGCCAGCCCCGGCCTGACGAAGGTTTCGGTGCGGTCATACCAGCGCAGCTCCTGCAGGCGCTTTTCCAGCTTCTCTGCCACCTGGTCCTGCATTTCCTGCGGGGTGGCGCCAGGCCAGGCCGTGATGATCGTCATGACCTTGACGGTGAAGGCCGGATCTTCCGCCCGGCCCAGCTTCAGGAAGGCAAAGACACCCGTCAGCGAAATCAGCAGGATCAGGAACAGCGTGATGGAGCGCTCACGGACGGCAAGCGCCGATAGGTTGAAACGGCCTTCACTCACGGGACGCTCCCGTGGACACGGAGGACGCCGTGGACGTTGTTGCCGTTGAAGGCGCCGGCGCCTCGCTGTCCAGTCGCACCTGCGCGCCCTCGCTCAGCAAATGCGCGCCGAGCGCGACGATCCGCTCCCCCAGGCCCAGCGCACCCACCACCTGGGCATTGCCGTCCTGCACCTGAACCACGGTGACGGGCTGGCGCCTGACCTGATCGCCCTGCACCACCCAGACAGCGGCGCCCTTGCCCTCATCGAGGATGGCGCCGATGGGGACCTGCAGGGTTGACTTGCCCGCTGTCGATGTCGATGTCGCCGTCGCTGTCGATGCCCCGCCAATCCTGAGCGTGACCGTGCTGCCCAGCGGGGCGCTGGCCGCCGCGCCGGCGTCCAGCACATAGCGGGCCTCAAAGGTGCGGGTGGCCCGGTCGGCCACATCGGACAGCTGGCGCAGTCTGGCGGGGATGACCACATCCTCCCTGCCGAACAGGCGGGCCTGGGCGGTCGAGCCCAGCACGGGGCGCAGTGTTTCGGGCAACTGGACGACTGCTTCGCGCCTGCCGGCATGGGCGAGGCGCACGACCACCTGGCCGGCACTGACCACCTGGCCAGGCTCGGCAAGTGTTTCCATCACGATGCCATCGGCATCGGCCAGCAGTTCGGCGTAGCGGCTGGCGTTCAACGCTGCGGCGGCCTGCGCTTCGGCCGCCCTGAGCTGGGCGCGGGCGGCATCTGCGGCTGCCTTGATCTGTTCATGGACCAAGGCCGAAACGGCACCCGTTCCCTGCAGGTCACGGTAGCGCTGCTCCTCGTCGCTGGCCTGCTGCGCACGTGCCCTGGCGGCTGCGACGGCCTCCTGCTGGGCATTGGCGGCCAGCTTCAGGTCCACCGGGTCGAGGCGCAGCAATGCCTGGCCGCGCCTGACCGTCTGGCCTGTATCCACCAGGCGCTCGAGCACCTTGCCGGCCACGCGAAATCCAAGATCGCCCTGCACCCTGGCCGCGATGGTGCCGGTGAAGACGCGCTCGGAAGCATTGCCTGGCGCTATCAGGGTGGTGCGAACGAGGGGTGGCTGGGTGCGCGGATCCGGCGGCGGGCTTTTGCCGCAGGCAGCGAGTGCAAGTGACAGTGCGCCGACAGCGGCGATGGACAGATGGCGGTGCCGAAGCATGAGGGGGTCCCGATCAATGAGCAGGACCCGATTCTGTGATTGGTGACCATTTATGTCAATGGTCACAACTGCGGATTTTAAGGTGACAGGCTTCTCAGCACCAATCCGGCCAGTTGTGCAGGCGCCTCGTCCGCATGGTCGAGGCTGTGCTGCAGCATCACCGGGTTCAGGTAGGGGAGCATGACCAGGAAGATGGCACGCCCGGTTTCATCCAGTGGCGTCTTGCGCTCGAAGTCGCCCCGCTGGCGCCCGGCATCGAGTATCTGCAGCAGCAGCTGATGCATGCGTTCCTCATAGGCCTGCGCTGCCTGCCAGCGCTCGGCCGACGCCGAAATGGCGATCTCGTACAGCTTGCGGTCTTCGGAGAAAAGCCGCAGCGTGACAGCGACGATCGCCTTGAACAGGCGCCGCAGCTGCTCGGGAGGCGCATCCGTGCTGGCGACGGCCTGGCGGATCTCCGCCTCCATCTCCATCAGGCAGTTGGAACAGATCATCTCGCCGATGACCTGCTTGGACTCGAAGAACTTGTAGATGTAGGCCTTGGAAAAGCCGATGGCCTTGGCAAGGTCGGACACCGTGGTTTTCTCGTAGCCGTAGCGGCTGAAATGCTCTTTCGCCGCAGTCACGATCTGTTGCCGGACATCGTGTTCGACCGGGCCGCGCGCAGAGGTCGGATAGACGTTGGTGGTGCTCATGCGGCCTAGCTTACTCCATCAAAAAAATACTATGCAAGTGACCATTTTGGAATATAGTCACAGCGTCACCACGCTTCTGACTGTTGAACATGCCGCGTCTTGCCGCCCCCGTCTTTCTGATGCTCGCCAGCCTCTGTGCAGGGTGTGCGGTAGGCCCTGACTACCAGCCGCCCGCCACGGCCCTGCCCCAGGCCTACATGGGCAGCCGCGTTCTGGGTGAGACCAAGCCGCCCTCGCCGGCCTCCTCCACGGACCTTGCAGCCTGGTGGGCAGCCTTTGGCGATGCGCAGATGGCGCGCCTCGTCACGGCGGCACTGCAGCAAAACCTGGATGTTGCCCAGGCCGCTGGCCGCGTGCTTCAGGCACGCGCCGGGCTGGATGCGGCGGCAGCCGCCCTGCTGCCGTCGGCCCAGATCTCGGCGCAAACGGCCAGGAGCTATCAGTCGGTCGAGACTCCGCTGGGCCGGGTGCTCGACTCCATGCCGGGGTTCGATCGCTACGGCAGCGCCCAGGAGGCCAACCTCGGAGCCAGCTGGGAGCTTGATCTCTTCGGCGGCCTGCGCAGGGCCAGGCAGGCCTCCCTGGCCGAGTACCAGGCATCGGAAGCCGGCGCCACTGCCGTGCGGCTCGCGGTGGCCGCACAGACTGCGGACACCTATATCCAGATTCGCGGCCTGCAGGCGCGGCTGGCAGTGGCACGCTCGCAAGTGCAAACCCAGCAGCAACTGCGCTCCATCGTCGAACTCCGGTTTGGCAAAGGCCTGGCACCGGAGCTTCAGCTGCGCCAGGTCGAGGGAGCGCTCGCACGGGCACAAGCCACCGTCCCGCCGCTGGAAAATGCGCTCGAGGCCGCCCTCAACGCCATGGACGTGATGCTGGCCACGGCACCCGGCACGCACCGGGCCGAACTGGCCGATCCCCGCCCCGTCCCCGTATTGCCAACCCTTTCCCTGGCGGAGGCACCCGGCGATCTGCTGCGGCGACGCCCGGACCTCATCGCGGCGGAGCGGCGCCTGGCAGCGTCGAACGCACGCATCGGCGTGGCGATCGCCGAGTACTACCCGAAGCTGTCGATCAGCGGCCTGATCGGCAGCGCCACCTCCATCTCCGCAGGCAATCTCTTCAGCGCCGGCGCGTCGCAGGCCAGCGTTGTGGGCGGCCTGCGCTGGCGGCTGTTCGACTTCGGTCGCATCAACGCCCAGATCCACCAGGCGCAGGCACAGGAGGCGGAAAGCCTTGCCGCCTACCGGCAGTCGGTACTGCGCGCCACGGAAGAAGTGGAGAACGCCCTGGTCTCGCTGGACAGGCGGCAGGAGCTGATGGCCGTGCTCGCCAGGGGCGCGGATGCGCTCACGCGGGCCCGGCAGGCCGCAGGCGCCGCCTACGACAGGGGCGTGGTCAGCCTGATCGAGGTACTGCAGGCGGATGAAAGCCTGCTGGGCGTGCTCGATGCACAGGCGCAGGCCCGGATGGAGTCGGCGCGCTCGACGGTGGCGATCTTCAAGGCGCTGGGCGGCGGCTGGACGCCGGAGCCTTCCAGGGCATTGGCAGCCGCCAGCCACGGTCTTCCCGCCAGCGTTGCCCCCTGAACCTGCCACTTCCCGAAAGGAGCCCCCTTTCCACACACAGCAAAGCAACCGAACACCCCTGCGGGACACGCGGCCCAGGCAACCTGCCGAAGCAGGCAGCCGAAGCCATGGCCCGGCTCCACCCACCCCCATCTGTCAAACCATGTCAAACACAACCCCCTCCCCCACCGTTGCTGCAGCCGCACGCATCCTGAAGCCGGCGCTTGCAGCCATCGCCTTCTCGACCTGCTTCGCAGCCCATTCGCAGCCGCAAGACGCCTCGGCAGCCACATCGGACGCAGCGCTTTCCCGCGCCGAAGTCATCGCCGATCTCGCACTCTGGCGCCGCGCCGGATTGGACCGCCATGCGGAGATATCGATCTCCTACGGAGTCGAAACGCAGGAATATCGGGCCGCATACCAGGAGTACCTGCGCCTTCGCAACAGCGAGGCGTTCCAGGAGGAGGTCCGCAAGGCGCTGAGTCGGTAAGGCGGAGCGCCTTCCCGCCAAGGCCATCGCTGCAGCGGCTGGCTGCCTGGGGACGTGGCCCGGGGCTTTGCCTACAGGCCCAGGTCGGACAGACCGGGGTGGTCATCGGGGCGACGCCCCAGCGGCCAGTGGAACTTGCGCTCCGACTCCTGGATGGGCATGTCGTTGATGCATGCGAAGCGCCGGCGCATGAGACCGTCGGCCTCGAATTCCCAGTTCTCGTTGCCGTACGACCGGAACCAGTTCCCGGCATCGTCGTGCCACTCATAGGCATAGCGGACTGCGATCCGGTTTTCCGCGTACAGCCAAAGCTCCTTGATCAGCCGGTAGTCCAGCTCCTTCTTCCACTTTCTCTCAAGAAGGGCCTGGGCCTCGGCGCGGCTGTTGGCGAACTCTGCCCGGTTGCGCCATTTCGTGTCGAGGGTATAGGCCATCGCGACCTTGGCCGCATCGCGTGTGTTCCACCCATCCTCGGCCAAACGGACCTTTTGAACGGCGCTTGCGAGAGAGAACGGGGGCAGGGGTGGGCGAGTTTCCATGATGTGACCTTTTGAAGAGATGTAGAACGATCTGTCTACATGCATCACTCTAACGGAGGTGGAACGATCTGTCTACAATGTCTTCATGAAAACTCCCGAGCCATCCTTCGAGTCATTGCCCCCCCGCGAGCGCATCCTGGTGGCCGCCCACGGCCTCTTCTACGCAGAGGGCATCCGGGCCACGGGCGTGGACCGGATCATCGAGCGGTCGTCGGTCAGCAAAGTCACCTTCTACCGCCAGTACGCCAGCAAGGACGACCTGATCCGCGCGTACCTCGACTACCGCCATGAGCGGTGGATTTCCTGGTTCCAGGCCAGCCTGGCGCAGGCGACCGCGACGGGCTCGTCCGCGTTGGATGCCCTGTCCGCCACCCTCAGGAGCTGGTTCGGCCAGCCCGACTTTCGGGGCTGCGCCTTTCTCAATGCCGCTGCCGAACTGGGCTCGTCCGACCATGAGATCCTGGCAACGGTCCGGCGGCACAAGCAGGAAATGTCGTCCGTGCTGGATCGCCTGTTCGGTGGCCATCCCGTGTCCGTGGGCGCTGCGCTCACCCTGGTGGCGGACGGCGCCATCGTCCATGCGCAGATGGGTCAGCCGATCGATGAAGTCATGGACAACTTCAAGGCAGCGGCAGCGGGGGTTGTGAGCCGCCCCGGGTCTTGAGGAGGTTGCGCAAGTTCCGCACCGGGCCTCGTTACTCCCCTGCCAGCGCAACGACAGGATCGAGCCTTGCCGCCTGCCGGGCCGGCATGAAGCCGAACACCAGGCCCGTCGCCACCGCACAGCCGAAGGCCAGCAGCATGGCTCTCACCGAGAAGACCAGTTCGCTGCCCCAGACGATGAGACCCGCCCCGATGGCCAACCCCGCCACGACGCCGGCGGTTGCGCCGACCATGGTCACCAGCACGGCCTCGGTGAGGAACTGTCGCTGGATGTCCCTTTGGCGCGCCCCGGTGGCCATGCGGATGCCAATCTCGCGCGTGCGCTCCTTCACCGCCATGAGCATGACGTTCATCACGCCGATGCCGCCCACCAGCAGGGACACGGCGGCGATCAGGCTGAGCATCGTCGTCATCGAATCCTGTGCCTGGGCCTGCGCCTGCAAACGCGCGGCTGCGTTGGCGACGAAAAAATCCTCGCGTCCGTGGCGCAAGCGCAGCAACGCCTCGATGGCCGCCTGCGCCGGCAGCACGCTCGGCGAATCCCGCGCCTGGACCACCGTGTAGTGCGGATCGAAGCTGCGACCGTTCGGAAAAACGCGCAGGATGCCCGAGCGGTAGGGCACCACCACCAGGTCGTCTTGCGAACTGCCGCCATCGCCAGCGCCCTTGGCCGCCATGACGCCGACCACCTGGAACGGCGTATTGCCGATGAGAAGTTGCCTGCCCAGCGGCGATTCATCTTCGAAGAACCGCTCGCGCACCTTCTGCCCGATCACGACCACCGGCGCCAGCTGTTCGTCCTCCGCCTCGGTAAAGAACCGGCCTTCTGCCACCGACCAGTGATGGATGGACGGCCATGCATGGGTGGCCGCGATGGTGTCCGCCTGCCAGGCCAAGTTGCCATGTCGCAGCATGGCCGGGTCGCGCGCCACGGGCATGGCGTGCGCCACTTCCGGCAGCTTCTTTATCTCTTCGAGGTCGGCCAGGGTCGTCACGCCCTGCGGACCACCCTGCGGTGGCGGGCGGTTGTTGATGTACATGACGGTCGAGCCCATCGCGCCCAATCGCGCGACCACATCCTCGCGCGCTCCCATACCCACGGCCAGCATCACGATGACCGAGGCCACGCCGATGACGATGCCCAGCAAGGTCAGTGCGGTGCGCGAGCGGTGAATGCGCATGGAGCGCCAGGCCGATCGCAGCGCCTCGCGCAGGTCAGACAGCAGCGGCGTGCCCGGCTCCAGCCGCGCCCTTGCCGCGCCGGGCGCGGGGATGGCGGCGAGCGCGAGGTCTGACGGGGCCTGGCCTATCGCGGCGCGGCCTTCCCGGACATCGCCGACGATGCGCCCGTCGCGGATCTCCACGACGCGCCGGGCCTGTGCCGCCACCTCGCGGTCGTGGGTGATCAGGATGATGGTGTGGCCGGCATCCGCCAGCTCGTGCAGCAGCGCCATGACCTCGGCGCCGCTTTGGCTGTCCAGCGCGCCCGTGGGCTCGTCGGCCAGGATGATGCGCCCGCCATTCATCAGCGCCCGGGCGATGGAGACGCGCTGCTGCTGTCCTCCGGACAGCTGGTTGGGTCGCAGGTGCAGCTTGCCGGCAAGCCCCAGACGTCCCAGCAGCGCGCCTGCACGTTCTGCGCGCTCGGCCCCGGTCTTGCCGGCGTAGATCGCCGGCATCTCCACGTTCTCCTGCGCGGAGTCGGTGGCGATCAGGTGGTAGCCCTGGAACACGAAGCCGAAGGCCTCGCGTCTAAGCCAGGCCAGCTCGTCGGCGACCAGGTCGGCCACGTCACGGCCGTTGAAGCGGTACGTGCCTTGACTCGGCCGGTCCAGGCAGCCCAGCAGGTTCATCAGCGTGGACTTGCCCGAGCCGGACTGGCCGACGATGGCGACGAATTCCCCGGCATGGATGGCCAGGTCGATGCCGTGCAGCACCTCCACCACGGGGCGCCCCGTGGTGGCGCCGCCATAGCGCTTGCGGATGCCCCGCAGTTCGATCAGCGGGGTCACCACCGCAATCTCCTGGGGCCCGCGGCCGGGGCCGTCTCACCGGTGATGATCCGGTCCCCTTCGGCCAGCCCTTCCAGCACCTCCGCCTGAAGGCGGTCCTTCACGCCCAGACGCACACGGCGGACTTCCACGACCTGGTCGGGTGACCGCTCGGCAAGCAGGCGGACCTCGTGCGTCTTGTCGGTGTGCGGGTCGCTGGCGGTCTTGAAGGCGGCCAGCGGAGCGACAAGCACCCCCTGGGCCGCCGCAGCCACCACGGTAGCTTGGGCCGTCATCTGCGGCATCAGGGCGCCGTCGGGATTGTCCACGTCGAACAGCACGGTGTACTGCACGGCCTTCATGGCGGGCGCCGCAGCAGCGCCGCTGCCACCGGCGGCACCGGCACCGGATTGCACGGGCGGGGCCGGCAGCACCTGACGCACCTTGCCGCTCCATCGGCGCCTGTCCCCTCCGAGCGTGGTGAAGTAGGCAGCCTGGCCCACCTTGACATGGCGGATATCGGCCTCGGACACCTCGGTCCACACCGTCATCCGCGAAAGGTCGGCAATGCGCAGCACCGCGGGCGTCTGGTAGGTGGCGTTCAGCGTCTGGCCTTCCTTGACGTCGATGCCTGTCACCACGCCTTCAATGGGTGCGTAGATGCGCGTGTAGCCCAGCCGCGCCTCGTCGGCGCGCAGACTGGCAGCCGTCTGGCGAATCGTGGCCTCGTACTGCGCCACCTTGGCCCGCGCCGAGCGCCGCATGGCGGCGGCCGTCTGCACGTCCTCCAGCCGGGTGGCTCCATCACGCGCCATCTGCTGCTGGCGGCTGTACTGCTGGCCGGCCAGCTCCGCCTGGGCCTGTGCATCGTCCAGCTGGGCACGCAGGCTGGCAATCCGGGCCTGTCCGGCCTCCACGGTGGCCGCCAGCACGCTGGCGTCGATCTCGGCCAGCAACTGGCCCTTGCGGACCGTATCGCCCGGCTGCACGTGGATATGGGTGATCTGGCCTGATACCTGGGCGCCCACGTCCACCGAACGCACGGGTTGCAAGGTGCCGATGGCCGCGACGCTCGATTCGATGTTGCCGCGGCCGACCGTGGCCGTCTGCCATCGCGGCGATGAATCCGGCCGCAGCAGGAGCCAACCCGCGGCAGCGGCCACCGGAATCAGGATCGCCAGGGCGAGCCTGCCCGCGCCGGGCCGCCACCGGCGCTGCGTGGAGTGCGGCGGCATCACCGGGCAGCCTCGCAACTCGATGTGGCGTTACGGCGCATGTCGTCGTGCTTTCCGTCCCGCCGGTCAGTAGTCATAGCGCAGGGTCACCGCGAAGCTGCGTGGCGTGCCGGCGAAGACGCCACCGTAGTTGTTGTTGGTCGGGATGGTCTGGTAGTAGTGCTTGTCCAGTGCGTTGCGAACGTTCACCTGCAGCCGCAGGCGGCTGGTGAACTGGTAACCCGCATGCAGGTTCAGCAGCGTGTAGCCGCCCTGCTGGATGCGAAACCCGGCACCGTCGTGCGACATGGCGCTCTGTGCCTGCACGCTGCCGCCCACACGCCACCGTCCACCGGGCAGGCGGTAGTCGGTGGACAGCTTGAAGACCTTGCGCGGCAAGGTGGTGTTGTAGTGCTTGCCCGCATTGGGGCCGGCCACGTACTTCGGGTCGCTGAAGGTGAAGCCGGCGGCAACGTTCCAGCCTGGTGCGGGCGAGCCCGTGACCTCCAGGTCGATGCCACGGTTGCGTACCTTGGCGCCCTCTGTGTAGCAGCGGGCGCCGCCACTGAGCCCGCAGGTCGAGGCCATGCTCAGGGCCACCGGCAGGTTCAGCTGGTCGGTCTGGAACACGGCCAGCGCAGTTTGCAGGCGGCCGTCGAAGAACTGGCTCTTCACTCCGGCTTCGTAGTTCTTGCCCTTCACCGGGTCGAGCAGGCCGCTCGGGCTGTAGTACTGCTGGATCGAATAGATGTCGGTGTAGCTGGCGTAGAGCGCATGCGCAGGACTCAGGTCATGGACCACGCCCGCATACGGAATGAACTGCCGGCCGGAGTCGAACGATGCGGTGGTGTACGGGCTGCGGGAGGAATAGCCCGACCAGCTCAACCGGCTGCCGACGATGAAGCTCAGCGCCTCTGTGGCGCGCAGACGGGTGGCGATGGAAGCGCCCTTCTCGTTGCGCTCCAGCGCATAGACGGAGGGCGTGCTGCTGAAGCCCGGCGCCCGGATCGAGGAGAAGTCGAAGCCGGTGACGTCTATCGTCTGCGAGCCCCGGGGCGCGTAGATGTCGTAGTCGAAGTTGTCCCTGCGCGTGCTCAGGCCCAGCATGAGCTGGTGCTGGCGGCCGAACAAGGTGTAGGGGCCTGTGGCATGCAGGTCGAAGGCGAACTGCTTGTCGGTGTACTCCGCGTCCACCCAGGTCAGGGCATGGCTGTCGCCCGAGATCCGTGCGGGGTAATTGGCAACGAAGCTGGCCTTGGAACGCACCGCGTTGAAGGCGGCAGCCAGGTTCCAGCCGTTGCCCAGGCGGTGCTTCACGTCGCCGAAGACGGTGTAGTTGTCCCGGTTCAGATGCGCGTCGGGACCTGCTTGCGAGGCCGAGCGGTCCAGGGGGTAGAACGAGCCATCTTCCCGCGTGTTGAAGCCGCCCCAGTCGTAGCCCTGGTGGTTGTCGCGCTGCGCGCTGAAGCCGAGGCTGGCCGTCGTGGCGGCGCCCAGGTCGGTCTCCACGATGGCGTAGAGCATCCGGTTGTCGGCCTCGGCGCCCTGCCTGAAGCTGTTGGACTGGTTGTTGAGCAGCACGGCGCGGCCGCGCACGGTGCCTTGGGCATTGAGCGGGCCGGATACGTCGAACTGCGCCCGGTAGTCCGCCCAGGAGCCGGCGCCGACCTCGGCACTCATCTGGAACTCGCGCGTCGGCCGCTTGCGCACCAGGTTGATGACGGCCGACGGGTTGCCCGAGCCCTGGAGCAGGCCGTTGGCGCCGCGCACCACCTCCACCCGGTCGTAGATCGCCATGTTGTTGAGCGACATGGCGTCGGCCGAAAAGCTCTCGGCCATGCTGGTGGACAGGCCATCAATCTGCAGGTCCGTGACCTGGAAGCCCCTGGAATAGAAGTACGAGCGCTCGGTGCCCAGCTGGCTGTAGGTGACGCCCACAAGGGCATCGGTCACGTCGTCGAGCGACTGCATGTTGGCATCGCGCATCTGCTGCTGCGTCACCACGCTGACCGATTGCGGCGTCTCGCGGATGGACAGGTCCAGTTTGGTGGCAGTGCGCACCCGGTCCGCGGTGTAGGAGCCGGTGCCTTCGGTCGCTCCATTGGCATCGGCTTGCGCCGTCACCGTCACTTCCGCCAAAGTCACCTTGGAAGCAGCAGCCGCTGCTGTCTGGATGGTGAAGGTGCCGGGCTGCGTGCTGACGGCGGCCAAGCCCGTTCCAGCCAGCAGTCTTGCCAAGGCTTCGCGTGCACTGAGATTGCCGCTGACTGCTGCGCCTTGGCGTCCTTCGACCAGCCCGTCATCAAAGAGCACCTGCGCTTGCGTCTGGCGGCCAAATGCCTTGAGGGCTTCAAGCAGGGGCTGGGCCGCGATGTGAAAGGGCTGGCGGGTTTCCATGGCGGCGGCGGGCTGGGCCAGCGCCTCGCCGGGGCTGACGGCCATCACGGCTACCGCTGCCGACACGAGCACCGCCACCAGGCTGGGCCGCAGCACAGGGCCGCACTCCTGTGTGCGGACAGACCGCGCACGGTGCACGGCCAGCTTCCCATTGTTGTTCTCGAAACGTTCCCTCGACTGACCTTGGTACATGACCTGTAGCTCCTGGATTCCTTGTGCGTACGACGACGACGGCAGGCCCAGGGCAGGAAGGCGGGTACGCCCGCTTGCCAGATCAGGCGGGGGCGTAAAAGACAGCCAACTGCGCGGGGATGCCGCTTGCTTGCGGCCGTTGGCTGGGAATCAATCAGAAAGCGGTGATTGCTCATTTCCGTGGCTGGCAGCCCCGGGGCGCAGAAATTCCTCGCCCCTACCCATGAAGAAGCAGGAAAAGGCAAAACCAGAGAACCCGACAAAATGAAACAATTTGTATCTCAACGAAAACCGATCAGCCAGCCACCCTCGGCGCGCCGCTGCACGCGCACGCTGGCTACGCTGGGCAGGGCCAGGAGGAAGCGTTCCGGCTCCTCCAGCGCAATCAGGCCCGAAACAGTCACGGCCTGGAGCGCAGGGCTCTCTATCTCCACCGGCTGGCCGAGGTAGCGCGACAGTTCATCCGCCACATGCCGAAGCGTGGCGCGCTTGAAGTAGATCTGCCCGGTCCGCCATTGCGCAACGTCTTGCGTTGCCACTGAAAGGCTGCGGCGGCGCCCGCTGGCGGGATCGATGGCCACACCCGCACCCGGGCCCATGGCGAGCACGGGGGCTTCGGGATGGGTCTTTGAGCGCACCTCGACGCGCCCTTCCTGCACCTGCACCACGAATTCCGGCGGGGCTGCCCGCACATTGAATGCGGTGCCGACGACGCGCACCTGGCTGCCGCTGCTGTCCACGGTGAAGGGCTTGCCGGCATCCGCCGCGACCTTGAAGAAGGCCTCGCCCTGGTCGAGTACGGTTTCGCGCCGGCGGGGGTAGTAGCGCACCTGAAGGCGGCTGTTGGCATTGAGCGCCACCTGCGATCCATCGGGCAGGTCGATGCGGCGAAGTTCGCCGGGAGCGGTGGCGATATCGACCGCATAGCTGGCGGTGTTGTCCCAGCGGTGCCAGCCGTACCCGGCGGCGACCACGGCGAACAGTGCTGCGGCGAAGGCCGATGCCATGGCGGGTCTGCGCGGCCGGTCCGCGGCCCCTGCAGCACTGCTTGGCTGCGGCGCCGGCCTGCCGGCGCGCGGTGCTTCGCGAGCGGCAGCCGCTGGCGGGTTGCTCCCGTAGACCGCCGGGAACATGGCCTTGAGTTGCTCCGCTTCACGCCAGGCGCGGCCGACACCGTCCATGGCCTCGCGATGGGCCGGGTCCTGCGCCAGCCACTCGTCGAGAGCGCGCTCGTCCGCGCCCGACCAGCCGGGCTGCTGGCGACGCACATACCACTCGCCCGCGCGATGGTTGAGCCCAAGCACCTGCTCGGGCGGGAGGTCCTGCAACCGGGAATGGCCTGGCTCTGCGCTCATGCTCTTTTGCCCTGCGCCGGTGGGGCGGCGCATTCGTCGTCGTTGTCTTCTTCGGCATCCAGTGTGCCCTGCAGGGCCTGCAGGCGCCTCATCTGAGTGGCACTTGCGAACAAGATGCGCGTCTCGCAATAGCCGACGGCCCGGCCCAGGTGCTTCACCACCATCCGTGTACTGATCCCCATGCAATCGGCGGTTTCCTCAACGGTGCGCCCCTCGATCCGTTGAAGAATGAAGGCTTCGCGCTGCCGTGGCGGCAGTTCCTGGATCGCCTCGTGCAGTCGCGTCAGCCGCTGGCGGCTCTCGGCTTGACGCTCGGTGTCTCCGAAGCCCTCGGCAGAGATGGCAAGCAGCTCTTGCTGGCAGTCGTCATACGGAACACTCTGGAGCCCTTGCGCCTCCGGGCCCTTTTCCCAGTCTCGCGCCGCCACGCTGCGCACGGTCTGCCGCAGATAGGGCTGCTCCTGCCCGGGCTCGAGATTCCTGCCCGTGGCGGCCACCCGCGCGAACACTTCCTGCGCCGCGTCCTCGACCGCTGCAGTGGTTCGAAAGTGTCGGCGCAACAGGCGCATCACAGGCGTGCGCCAACGCGTATAGAGCGCAACCAGGGGAGCCTCTGGAGTCTGGCGCCCAGGTATCGGCTCACCCCGCGCTGCGGAGACCGGATCGCGTTTCATCCCCTAGCCTTTGCGCACGGGAGGAATGCAGCAGCCGACCGTGAACCCGCAAGGGCACTGCATTCGTCAGTGATGAAAGTCTGGAGGTGAGGCACAACGCGCAGATGGGCAACCGATCCGTGGCGCCGGGGACCCCCACGCATCGGATGGACAACGACGGGGAGGGGCGCCCTGGCCATGTGCGCAGATCGCATGGATGAATGAGATTCATTCCCATTCTAGCGCCTGGACGTCCTGCAATCAGGACTCTGGCCCCCAGCGGCGCGCCGCAGGAACTCCATCGGCGCGGGCTCCGCAGATGCCACGTCTTGCCATAGTGCTGGCCGAGCGATGAGCCAACACCCACCGGGAATCCGTGGCGCAAAAGCATGTGAGGCGTCGTTACACACTGCGGCACATCGACCCTACCCCTTGAATCCTGGCCGAATTGCCTTATTATTAGCACTCGTTGGGTATGAGTGCTAACAGTCCTCTGTCCCACATTGCTTCGAATGCCGGCCCGCCGGGCCGGCAAGTCTTTGTTTCAACTTTGTTGATGATTTAGGAGTTGGTATGAACCTGCGTCCCCTGCACGATCGCGTGATCGTGAAGCGCCTCGAGAACGAAACCAAGACGGCTTCGGGCATCGTGATCCCCGAGAATGCCGCCGAGAAGCCCGACCAGGGCGAAGTGCTGGCAGTGGGCCCCGGCAAGAAGAACGACAAGGGCGAAGTGATCGCTCTGAACGTGAAGGTCGGCGACCGCGTTCTGTTCGGCAAGTACAGCGGCCAGACCGTCAAGGTCCATGGCGACGAACTGCTGGTGATGAAGGAAGACGACCTGTTCGCAGTCGTCGAAAAGTAATCCGCGCTTCGAAACCGCACTTTCCAACTGAATCCGGAGAATTGAAATGGCAGCAAAAGACGTAGTTTTCGGCGGCGAAGCACGCGCCCGCATGGTTGAAGGCGTGAACATCCTGGCCAACGCGGTCAAGGTCACCCTGGGTCCCAAGGGCCGCAACGTGGTGCTGGAGCGCTCCTTCGGCGCCCCCACCGTGACCAAGGACGGTGTCTCGGTCGCCAAGGAAATCGAACTCAAGGACAAGCTGCAGAACATGGGCGCCCAGCTCGTGAAGGAAGTGGCCTCCAAGACCAACGACATCGCCGGTGACGGCACGACCACCGCCACCGTGCTGGCACAGGCCATCGTCCGCGAAGGCACCAAGTACGTGGCCGCCGGCCTGAACCCCATGGACCTCAAGCGCGGCATCGACAAGGCTGTCGCCGCCCTGGTGGAAGAGCTGAAGAAGCAATCCAAGGCCACCACCACCTCCAAGGAAATCGCCCAGGTCGGCTCGATCTCCGCCAACTCCGACGAATCCGTGGGCAGCATCATTGCCGAAGCCATGGACAAGGTCGGCAAGGAAGGCGTGATCACCGTTGAAGAAGGCAAGTCGCTGGCCAACGAACTCGACGTCGTCGAGGGCATGCAGTTCGACCGCGGCTACCTGTCGCCCTACTTCATCAACAACCCTGAAAAGCAGGTTGCCCTGCTGGACAACCCCTTCGTGCTGCTGTTCGACAAGAAGATCAGCAACATCCGTGACCTGCTGCCCACGCTGGAAGCCGTGGCAAAGGCCGGCCGTCCCCTGCTGATCATTGCAGAAGACGTCGAAGGCGAAGCCCTGGCAACGCTGGTGGTCAACACCATCCGCGGCATCCTGAAGGTTGTGGCTGTCAAGGCTCCTGGCTTCGGCGACCGCCGCAAGGCCATGCTGGAAGACATCGCCATCCTGACGGGCGGCAAGGTCATCGCTGAAGAAGTGGGCCTGGCGCTGGACAAGGTGACCCTGGAAGACCTGGGCCAGGCAGTGCGCATCGAAATCGGCAAGGAAAACACCACCATCATCGACGGTGCTGGCCAAGCTGCTGAAATCGAAGCCCGCGTCAAGCAGATCCGCATCCAGATCGAAGAAGCCACCAGCGAC
The DNA here is from genome assembly GCF_014852125.1 of Delftia sp. DLF01. Taxonomy (NCBI): domain Bacteria; kingdom Pseudomonadati; phylum Pseudomonadota; class Betaproteobacteria; order Burkholderiales; family Comamonadaceae; genus Delftia; species Delftia sp. DLF01. Next base: position 417,029 of record NZ_JACVAZ010000004.1, on the reverse strand, counting down.
TACGACCGCGAAAAGCTGCAAGAGCGCGTGGCCAAGCTGGCTGGCGGCGTTGCCGTGATCAAGGTTGGCGCTGCCACCGAAGTCGAGATGAAGGAAAAGAAGGCCCGCGTTGAAGACGCCCTGCACGCTACCCGCGCTGCTGTGGAAGAAGGCATCGTGGCCGGCGGCGGCGTGGCTCTGCTGCGTGCCAAGCAAGCCGTGGGCGACCTGAAGACCGGCGATGCCGAGCAAGACGCCGGCATCAAGCTGATCATGAAGGCCATCGAAGCGCCCCTGCGCGAAATCGTGGCCAACGCTGGTGGCGAGCCCTCGGTGGTGGTCAACGCCGTGCTGAACGGCTCGGGCAACTACGGCTTCAACGCTGCCAACGACACCTACGGCGACATGCTGGAAATGGGTATCCTGGACCCGACCAAGGTGACGCGTACGGCCCTGCAGAACGCCGCTTCCGTGGCATCGCTGCTGCTGACGACCGAAGCCATGATCGCCGAGTCTCCCAAGGCTGAAGGCGGCCCTGCCATGCCCGACATGGGCGGCATGGGTGGCATGGGCGGCATGGGCATGTAATTGCCCGCCGCAACCGGGCAGGCCTTGCGCCATGCCCGGTTTGCCCAGCAAGACAAAGGCCGCCCTCGGGCGGCCTTTGTCATTGCATGAATGCTTTTTTTGCCGATGTCTTTCAGGACACGGCCTGGCCCCAGGCCCGGCCCAGGCGCGCCACGGCCTCGGTGATCTGGGGCACGGTGGGCGCCGCATACGACAGGCGCATGCACAGGCCGGCCTTGTCTGCCTCGTCGGCCGGGAAGAAGGCCTTGCCCGGCACATAGAGCACGCCCTGCTCCACCGCTGCCGTGAACAGCGCACGGGCCAGGGCCTGGGAATCGCCCGCAAGCCGCTGCGGCGGCAGCAGCTGGGCCCACACGAACATACCGCCCGCAGGCCGCACGAAGCGGATCTGATCGTCCAGCGTCGACTGCATGCCAGAGCACAGCGCATCCATGCGCGCCGCGTACTCGGCGCAGGCCTGGGCCAGCTGGGGCGCATAGCGGCCCGAGCGCAGATAGTGCGCGGCGATCATCTGCGCCAGCGGCGAGGTGCACAGATCGGCCGTCTGCTTGGCGATGGTGCAGCGGCGCAGCAGTTGGGCGTCGGCCAGCATCCAGCCGATGCGCAGCGCAGGCGCCACGGTCTTGGACAGGCTGGACAGGTAGACCACGGGATTGGCCTGGGCGCCGCACAGCGCCAGGCCCGTTTCGTAGATCGACGGTTCGCGCTGGCCAGTAAAGCGCAGCTCGCCATAGGGGTCGTCCTCGACGATGACAAAGCCATGCTCGCGTGCCAGCGCCACCAGGGCCGTGCGCCGCGCCGCGGGCAGCAGGGTGCCGCCCGGGTTGGAGAAGTTGGGCACGGTATAGAGCAGCTTGGGGGCACGCGCATGGGGCCACTGCGCCAGCAGGCGGGCCAGGGCCTCGGTGTCCAGGCCCTGCTCGTCCGTGGGCACGGCAACGACCTGTGCCTGGGCCAGCTTCAGGGTCTGCAGCGTGGCCGGGTAGGCGGGCACCTCGACCAGCACCGGATCGCCGGGCTCCACCAGCACCTTGACCAGCAGGTCGAAGGCCTGCTGCGAGCCCGTGGTCACGATCATGTCGGCCGGCGTGCAGGCAATGCCGCGCGTGGCGCACAGCGCGGCCAGGGCTTCGCGCAGCGCAAGCTGGCCTTCGCTGGCGCCGTACTGCAGGCTGGTGGCGGCATCCTGCTGCAGCGCGGCCATGGCGGCCTGCTGCAAACCTTCGGCATCGAACAGGCTGGGCGATGGATAGCCTCCGGCCAGCGAGAGCATGCCGGGACGGCTCAGGTAGGGAAACAGCTCGCGGATCGGCGAGCCTTCGGGCTGTGCGAACAGCGGGTTGAACAGATGGGCGGTGGGCGACGACGCGCCCTGGTCTGCGGTGCTCATGAAGGCCTCCGGCAAATGGCAAAAACAAAGGGGCGCACGCGCAGGCCTGGCGCCTGTGCATGCGCCCCGGGGAAGGGGATCAACGGTGGCCGGGCTCAGCCCGGGTCGGCGCCTATGCGGCGACCTTGGTGGCCTGGCCGCGCAGCGCGCTGCGCAGCTGGTCGATGGATCGCTGCTGGGCCTGCTCGTACAGCGCGATCTCGTCATGCACGCGGGCACCCAGGTCGGCCTCGAAGGCCTGCTGGGCCGCATGGGCCGCGTACTGCTTTTGCTCTTCGCCGCCCAGGTTGGACTGGAAGATGCCGGCCGCGCTCACGGGCAGGAAGTCTTCGTAGACGATGGGCTCGGCCTGGGCCAGGCCGCGGGCGATCAGGGCGTCCAGGTCCGAGGCGGCGGCCGCTGCGGCCTCGCCTGCGGCCAGGGCGGCTCCCTCGTCGCTCAGCGTGAAGCGGTAGAAGGCCAGGTCTTGACGGCGCAGCTGCTCATGGGTGTCGGGGAAAGCCTCGAAGACCTGGGCCAGGCGGCTGCCGTAGTCGGGTGCGGCACTGCCTGCGCTGCCCATGTCGCGCACCTGGGCCAGCAGCTGGTCGTAGAGCGCGCGGCCCTTGCGCGTGAGCGCCACGCCGCGCTGCTCGATCTCGCCGAAGCGCGCCGTGTGCGAGCCCGCGCCCGTGGCATCGCCCGCAAAACGCACGGTCTCCTTGAGCGCCTTGAAGCTGGTCTGGCGCAGCAGGATGGGGCAGGCGCGGCGCGGCGGGCCTTCGACCACGTCCTTGGCGTCCATGCCGCGCTCGGGCATGGCGGCCTGGGCGGCATCGATGTCCAGCGTGCGCGGTGTCAGGTGGTTGATGTGCGGGCCCTTGAAGCAGACCACGTCGGCGATCAGGCGGTGGGCCTTGTGCAGCGCGTCGTAGGTGGTGCCGTCCACGGTGGACTCGCTGTGCCAGCGGAAGGTCTCCAGCGCCTCGCGCACGAATGCGTCGGCATCGGCGTCGGCCAGGCCGCCATGGGCTTCGGCCTGGGCGATCAGCGCCAGCGCGCGTTCGGTGAAGATGCTGCGTTGCGCCAGGATGGCGCCCGCCTGGGCCCGCAGCGCCTCGTCGGCAATCAGGTCCAGGCGAAGCAGCGAGGTGAAGACGCGGAAAGGATTGGCCAGCAGCGCCGCATCGCCCACGGGGCGGAAGGCCGTGGAGTGCACGGGCACGCCGGCCACCGACAGGTCGTAGTAGCCCACGGGCTCCATGCCCATGATGGCGAACAGGCGGCGCAGCATGGACAGCTCGGCCGCCGTGCCCACGCGGATGGCACCGTGGCGCTCCACGCCCAGGCGGGCCAGCTCGCCGCTGCGCTGCATCCGGGCCAGCAGCACGGGCTCGGCCTGCAGCGTGCGCTGGTTGATGTCGGCCACGAGTTCGATCAGCGTGCCGTACTGGGGCACTTCATCGCGGTACATCTCGGACATGGCGCTGGAAAACCGTGCGCGGATCTCGTCGGAGGGCACGAAGGTGTGGGCAGGCGTAGAGGACATGGTGCTCGTGGGGACTGAAGTTGGAGCCACAGGGCAGCCCTGCGGCGGGGTGGATTCCTGGCACGCATGCTAGGTCTGCGCCTTGAGCCTGGTCAAACGATAATCAGGCCCATAGGTCATTCCCAAACAGAATGCCCCTCCCACGATTGCCCCACCGCCCTCTGCCATGCTGCTGTCCCGCCGTTTCCTGCCCCCCATGTCCCTGCTGTGCGCCTTCGAGGCGGCGGCCCGGCACCAGAGCTTCACGGCAGCTGCGGCCGAGCTGCACCTGACGCAAAGCGCCGTCAGCCGCCAGATCCGCGCGCTGGAGGAGCGGCTGGAGGCGGAGCTCTTTGTGCGCGAGCGCCAGACCGTGCGGCTCAGTCCGGCCGGCCAGGCCTATGCCCAGGAGATACGCGGCGCGCTGATGCGCATCTCCACCGCCACGCTGGGCTTTCGGGCCAACCCGCGCGGCGGTAGCCTGAACCTGGCCATCCTGCCCACCTTCGGCACGCGCTGGCTGGCGCCGCGCCTGCCGCAGTTCTTCAGTGCCCACCCGGGCATCACCATCAACCTGACGACGCGGCTGTCCCAATTCGACTTCCAGCTCGAAGCCGTGGACGCCGCCATCCATTTCGGCCTGCCGCACTGGCCGGGCGCCGAGCTGGCCTTTCTGATGAGCGAGACCGTGGTGCCTGCCTGCAGCCCCGCCCTGCTGGCCCAGCATGGCTTTGCCCAGCCCCAGGACCTGCTGCAGGCGCCGCTGCTGCACCTGGCATCGCGCCCCGATGCCTGGCAGCGCTGGCTGTCCGTGCACCATGCGCCCATGGCCGAGGGCCAGGGCATGCTGTTCGACCAGTTCGCCACCGCCGCCCAGGCCGCCATCGCCGGCGTGGGCGTGGCCTTGCTGCCACGCTTTCTGATCGAGCGGGAACTGGCCCAGGGCGATCTGGTGCGTGCCCTGCCCCATCTGCCCGAGATGGAAAGCGCCGAGCGCTACTACCTGGCCTGGCCCACGAGCCGCGGCAACTACCCGCCGCTGCAAAGCCTGCGCGAGTGGCTGCAGCAGGCAGCCCAGGATTTCATGCGGGACGGCCCGCAGCCCTGACGCCCGCAGCGCCTGCCACCAGCGCCTGCAGCGCGGCCACCGGCAACTGCCCGGCCAGGCCGATGGCCACGATGGCGGGCACCTGCTGCTGCGCGGGCGCGGGCGCGGGCGCGGGCGCTGATGCGGCGCGCAGCCGGCCGCTGCGCCCGGCAAACTGAAGCTCGCTCCAATGGCCCGCCCCGGTCTGCACCACGCCCTTGAGCCGCAGCACGCCAGCCGGCATGGCCTGCAGCCACGCCTGCAGGGCCGTCTCGGACAGCATCCCGGGCGGCTGGCAGGACCAGGTCTCGAACTGCCGGCCATGCATGGGGCGCGCAGTGCCGGCACCCCATGAGACCTCCCGCACGCCACGCAGCAGGGCTGCGCCGCTGAGCAGCTCCACGGGCACCCGGGCTTCGTGCACATCGCAGCGTTGCGCGGCTGGCGCGTGGCTGGCTATCCAGCCGTGCACGCGCTCCAGGGTCCGGGCATCGGCCAGATCGGTCTTGTTGACGATGACCAGGTCGGCCCGGGCCACCTGGCGCTGCAGCGTGTCGGCCAGCAGCGGATCGGCCGCCTGCCCGGGCAGGGCAGCGGCATCGACGACCACGATGACGCCGTCCAGCGCCAGTGCGGGATCGGCCAGGCCCAATTGGGCAATGCGCCAGGGGTCGGAGACGCCGCTGGCCTCGACCACCACGGCGTCGAAGCGCTCGCGCTGCTGCAGCACGCCGATCAGGGCCATGGAGAGGTCATCGCCGATCTGGCAGCACACGCAGCCATTGGTCAGCGCGATGGTGTCGCCGCTGTGGGCCTTGATCAGGCCTGCATCGATGTTGAGCGCGCCGAAGTCGTTGACCAGCACGGCCAGCCGCTGGCCATCCGCATGGCGCAGCCAGTGGTTGAGCAGCGTGGTCTTGCCGGCGCCCAGGAAGCCGCCGATGACCGTGAACGGCAACCGCTGCCCCATGTCATGCCGCCTTGAAGACACGCCCCGACAGCACCGTGCCCCAGACCCGGAGGTCCTTGAGCACCATGGGGTCCAGGGACAGCGGATCGTCCTCCAGCACGCAGAAGTCGGCGCGCTTGCCGCATTCGATGCTGCCGATCTCGTGGTCCAGCTTCAGTGTCCAGGCCGCGCCCAGCGTGACCGCATGCAGGGCCTGGGCCACGGTCAGGCGCTCGGCCGCGCCCAGCACGCGGCCCTTGGGCGTGATCCGGTGGACCGCGCACCAGGCGGTGAACAGCGGCCCCAGCGGCGTGACGGGCGCATCCGAGTGAATGGCCAGCGGCACGCCGGCGGCCAGCGCGCTGGCGCAGGCATCGAGCCGCATGGCCCGGTCCGGCCCCATGGTCATCTCGTAGTGCTGGTCGCCCCAGTACCAGAGGTGGTTGGCGAACAGGTTGGCGCACAGGCCCAGCGCCGCCATGCGGCGAAACAGCGGCGCATCGATCATCTGGCCATGCTGCAGCGTGTGGCGGTGGTCGGGCCGGGGCGCGCGGGCCAGCACGCGGCCTATGGCGTCGATGGCGGCTTCGCTGGCCTCGTCGCCATTGGTGTGCGTATGGATGAGCAGGCCTGCGCGGTGGTAGGTCTCGAAATCGGCCTCGTACTGCGCGGGCGCGGTGACCCAGATGCCGTTGGGCGCGCCGTTGTAGTGACCGGGCCAGCGCAGGCGCGCCGAAAAGCCCTGGATGGAGCCGTCCAGCATCATCTTGACCAGGCCGTAGCGCAGGCGGTCGGTGTTGCGCGCCATGAGCGTGCGCACATGCTCGGCACCGGCCTCGGCGCCATGCGTGCCGTGAAACGCCTGGAAGGCCGGCAGGATGCGGATGGGCACCTGGTCGTCGGCCAGCGCGGCCTCCAGCACGCGGCAGTCCTGCTCGCCCAGCCTGTTGACCAGGTCGGTGGCCGTGGTCACGCCCTGGCGGCAGGCCAGGCGCGCAAAGGAGCGCACGCCAGCCTCGGTCATGGGCGCCAGCAGCCCGGCGTTGCCGATCTTGCGCAGCACCAGGAACATGGCGGCCGGCTCCTGCAGCTCGCCCGTGGGCTCGCCGGCCAGGGCGTGGCCGGGCGCAAAGCGCACCACGCCCTCGACCTCGTTGTCGCGCGTGATCTCGGCCAGGCGCAGCATGGCGCTGTTGACGTTCATCAAATGGCCGTTGGCGTGCGAGATCACGATGGGACGGCCTCCTGCGGCCCGGTCCAGGTGCTCCACCGTCATGCGCTCGCCGCCAAAGTAGATGGGATCGAACCCCCAGGCGATCAGCGGCTGCCCGGGCGGCAGGCCCTGCGCATCCATGCGCGACGCCACCTCAGCCAGGCGGTCCACCACGGCATCCATGGAGCGAAGGCCGGGCCAGGTCTTTCCGTCGGGGTCGCGCCGGTCGAACCAGCCCGTGTATGTCCAATCCCACATGCTGCCTTCCTTGAGGTGGCAGTGGCCCTCCACCAGGCCGGGCAGCAGCACCTGGTCGGCAAAGCGCTCGTCGATGCGGCACTCGCCCCAGGCCGTGCAGCGCGCCAGGTCCCCGACAGCGAGGATGCGCCCGTCGCGCACGGCCACGTGCGTGGCCTCGGGCTGCATGGGGTTCATGGTGATGATCTTGCGGGCGGCGTAGACGGTGATGCTCATGGTGGCGGGTGCTCCGGGTTCACAGGGCCAGCGGCGCGCGCGGCACGCCATCGATGTGGTCCACGCGGATGCAGCGCACCCAGTGGCCTGGCGCGGCTTCGCGCAGCGGTGGCGCCTCGGCCGAGCACGCAGGCACGGCCACGGGGCAGCGCCCGGCGAAGCGGCAGCCTGCGGGCGGGTCGATGGGACTGGGCGGATCGCCGGCCAGCCGGATGCGCCGCGCCGCGCGCTCACGCCCGCCGCGCACCGTGGGCACGGCCGACATCAGGGCCACGCTGTAGGGATGCAGCGGCCGCGCGAAGAAAGCCTGGCGCGGTGCGCGCTCCACGATCTGGCCCAGGTACATGACGGCGATGTCGTCGCAGATGTGCTCGACCACGGCCATGTCGTGCGAGATGAACATGTAGCTCAGGCCCAGTTCGCGCTGCAGCCGCGCCAGCAGGTTGAGGATCTGGGCGCGGATGGCGATGTCCAGCGCCGACACGGGTTCGTCGCAGACCACGAGTTCGGGCCGCGTGGCCAGGGCGCGCGCGATGTTGATGCGCTGGCGCTGGCCGCCCGAGAACTGGTGCGGGAACAGCTGGCGCTGCTCGGGCCGCAGGCCGACCTGGGTGAACAGCTCGGCCACGCGCGCCTCGCGCTCGGCCGGCGTGCCCACGTCCATCAGGTCCAGCGGAGCGCGCACCGCATCGCCCGCGCGCTGTCGCGGATTCAGCGAGGAAAACGGGTCCTGGAACACGATCTGCATGCGCCGCCTCGCCTGGCGCAGGGCCTCGCCCGACAGGCCGCCCAGGTCGGTATCGCCCAGCTGCATGCGGCCCGCCGTCACGGGCGCCAGGCGCATCACGGCCAGCGCCGTGGTCGTCTTGCCCGAGCCCGACTCGCCCACCACGGCCAGCGTGCTGCCGCGCCGCAGGCTGAAGGACACGCCGTCCACAGCCTTGACCACTTCGGGCCTGCCGAACAGGCCCTTGCCCGGGCGCGGAAAGTGGACCTGGAGATCGTCCACCTGCAAGAGGGTATCGTCCATGCGTGCGTTCATGCCAGGGTCTCCGTGTGGGCGCGGATGCGGGAAGCGGGAGCGTGCAGCCAGCAGGCCACGCCGTGGGATGGATCATCCAGCGCGGTCAGCGGCGGAGCTTCGCTGGCGCAGCGCGGCTGGGCCTCGCGGCAGCGCGAACGAAAGGCGCAGCCGCTGCCCAACTCCCAGATCGAGGGCACGACGCCGGGGATCTCGGGCAGCTCGGTGCGCCCGCCTGCCTGGCTGCTGCCCAGCTCGGGCAGGCAGGCGATCAGGCCGCGCGTGTACGGATGGGCGGGCGCCGACAGCACCTGCTCGCAGCGGCCCTGCTCGATCACGCGGCCCGCATACATGACCATGACGCGGTCGGCCATCTCGGCCACGGCCCCCATGTCATGCGTGATCAGCACGATGGCCGTGCCCTTGTCGCGCTGCAGCTCACGCAGCAGGTCGAAGATCTGGGCCTGCACGGTCACGTCCAGCGCCGTGGTGGGCTCGTCGGCGATCAGGATATCGGGCCGGCACGCCAGGGCCATGGCGATCATCACGCGCTGGCGCATGCCGCCCGACAGCTGGTGCGGGTACTCGTGCACGCGCCGCTCGGGCGCGGGGATGCCGACCTGCCGGAGCATTTCCACGGCGCGTTGGCGCGCGGCGGCCGCGTCCAGGCCGGCGTGCAGGCGCAGCGGCTCGGCGATCTGCTCGCCCACGGTGAGCACCGGGTTCAGCGAGGTCATCGGCTCCTGGAAGATCATGGAGATGCGGTTGCCGCGCACCTGGCGCATATGGGCCTCGCCGGCGGCCACCAGGTCCTCGCCCTGGAAGCGCACCTGCCCGCCCGTGATGCGGCCCGGAGGCGAGGGAATGAGGCGCAGCAGCGCCAGCGCCGTCATGCTCTTGCCGCAGCCGGATTCGCCGACCACGCACAGGGTCTCGCCCGCGCGCAGATCGAAATCCACGCCGTTGAGCACCGTGGCCTGGCCGCGCCGGCCCTGGAAGGCCACGCGCAGGCCGCTCACTTGCAACAGGGGGGTGTCGGTGTCCATCAGCGCTCCCTCAGCTTGGGGTTGAGTGCATCGTTGAGGCCATCGCCGATCAGGCTGAAGGCCAGCACGGTGACGAAGATGGCGGCACCGGGAAAGGCCACGGCCCACCAGCACGACAGCAGGTACTGGCGGGCCGACCCGATCATCAGGCCCCAGCTCATCTGGTTGGGGTCGCCCAGGCCCAGGAAGGACAGGCCGGCCTCGAACAGGATGGCGGCGCCCACGGCCAGCGTGGCCGACACCACCAGCGGCGGCAGCGCATTGGGCAGGATCACCTTCCAGATGATGCGGCCGTGGCGCGCGCCGATGGCGCTCTCCGCGCGCACGAATTCAAGCTGGCGGATGCGCATGAACTCGGCCCGCGTGAGCCGCGCCGTGGCCGGCCAGCTGACGCTGCCGATGGCCAGCGTGACCGTCACCAGCGAGGGCGAGAACAGCGTGACCACCACCATGGCGAACAGCAGCGCAGGCAGCACCTGGAAGAACTCGGTCACGCGCATCAGCAGGGCATCGACGCGGCCGCCGTAGTAGCCGGCCATCGCCCCCAGCGTCACGCCGATGCACACCGACAGCAAAGCCGCGAAGGCGCCCACCATCAGCGTGGCGCGGCCGCCGTGGATGATGCCCGTGAGCACGTCGCGCCCCAGCTGGTCGCTGCCCAGCCAGGCCTCCTCGCTGAACGGCGGGCTCAGCGGCATGGTGCGGATCTCGAACGGGTCCGCAGGCCAGATCCAGGGGCCGGCGATGGCCACCAGCAGCACGATGAGCAGCATGGCCATGCCGGCAATGGCCGAGGGGTTGCGCAGGAACATGCGCAGCGCTTCGCGCGCCGGGTGCTCGGCATGGGCTGCGGCCTGCGGCGCGGCGACGCTCGGCACGGGCACGGAAGGTGGTGTGATGGCATTCATGGTCTCAGGCCGCCTTGATGCGGGGATCGATCAGCCGGTAGCACAGGTCGGTGACGAGGTTCATCACGACCACGACGATGGAGGAGAACAGCAGCACGCCCAGGATGGTCGGGTAGTCGCGCCGCAGCACCGAGTCGAAGGCCAGCCGGCCCAGGCCCGGCCAGTTGAAGACCGTCTCCACGATGATGGCGCCGGCCATGACGTTGCCGAACTGCAGGCCCAGCATGGTCACCACGGGCAGCAGCGCGTTGCGCAGCGCATGGCGGTAGAGCACCACATGCTCGGCCAGTCCCTTGGCGCGCGCCGTGCGGATGTAGTCGGCGCCCAGCACGTCCAGCATGGACGAGCGCGACAGCCGGCTGTACTGCGCCAGGTAGACCAGGGCCAGTGTCAGCGCAGGCAGCACCAGGTGCCGGGCCACATCCAGCAGGTCGGCAAGGCCCGCGCCGCCTGCGGCATCGGCCGAGCGCATGCCCGACACCGGCAGCACGGGCCACCAGGAGGCAAAGGCCAGCACCAGCAGCATGCCGGTCCAGAACACGGGCGCCGCAAAGCCCACCAGGGACAGCACGGTGATGCACTGCGACAGCAGGCCGTTGGGCCGGCGCGAGGACAGCACGCCCAGCAGCGTGCCCACCACGAAGGCCGTGAGCACGGCGGCCAGCACCAGCAGCAAGGTGGCGGGCACGCGCTCGGCAATCATCTGCGCCACCGGCAGGTTGAAGAAGTAGGAATAGCCCAGATCACCACTGGCCACGCGCGCCAGGTAGATGCCCAGCTGCACGGGCAGCGGCCGGTCCAGCCCGTAGCGTGTGCGCAGCTCGGCCATGAGCTCGGGCTCCATGCCGCCGCTGGCGCCGGCAATGGTTTCCACGGGATCGCCGGGCGCCGCATGCACCAGCATGAAGTTCAGCACCACCACGGCCAGCACCAGCGCCAGGCCCTGCAGCAGCCGCTTGAGGAATGTGCGAAGAAAAGCCATGGACTGCACCTCCCCGACTACTTCAGAAAGATCTCGTCATAGGGCGAGGCCGGCCCCCAGACCGTGGTCGGCAGGTTGCCCACGTTCTTGCGCGCGGCCGTGTGGTAGGGCGAGTTGTTGATGAAGATCACGGGCAGCTCATCGGTCACGGTCTTCTGGAAGGCCGCATAGAGCTTCTTGCGCTCGGCCGTGTCCAGCGTGCTGCTGGCCGTGTTCAGCAGCTCGTCCACCTTGGGATTGCGGTAGGACTGGGTGTTGGTCCAGACCACGGGCTTGATGTTGGTGGACAGGTAGCTGCGGTGCACGCCGATGACCGGGTCGCCCCAGTTGAAGACGATGTCCATGGACAGATCGAAGTCATGCGTGGCCAGGCGCCGGGCCCAGGCCGGGAAGTCGGCCGAGGCCCGCACCTCGACCGCGATGCCCACCTTCTTGAGCTGGGCGCGCACGTACTCGGCCACGTTCTTTTGCTGCTCGTCAGTGCCCGGCAGGTAGTCGATGGTGATCTTGAAGCGCTCGCCGTTGGCGCCGGGCTTGAGACCGGCCTCGTCCAGCAGGGCCGCCGACTTCTTGAGGTCCAGCGGATAGCGCACCAGGTCGGCCGAGGCAAAGGGGCTGGCCGCCACGATGGGGCCGTCGGCCACGGTGGCGAAGCCGCCCATCAGCGCCTTGGTGATGAAGTTCTTGTCGATGGCATGCGCAATGGCCTTGCGCACGCGCACATCGTCCAGCGGCTTCCTGTCGGTGTTGATGGCCAGCCAGTTGATCGAGCCTATGCCCTCGAAGCCCTTGCCGGTCAGCGTGATCTGGGGATTGGTGGACAGGCGCTTCAGGTCGATGGAGGCCTGCAGGTAGGGCACCATCTGCACGTCGCCGCGCTCCAGGCTCAGCAGCAGGCTGGAGGAGTCGGGCACGATGTTGAAGACCAGCTTGTCCAGGTAGGGGCGGCCGGGCAGGAAGAACTTGTCGAAGCGCTCCATCACGATGCGCTGGCCCGCGCGGAACTCGGTCAGCTTGAACGGCCCCGAGCCCACCACGTCGGCGCTGTTGCGCGCATGGGTCTTGAGGTCGGCACCATCGCCATAGATGTGCTTGGGCAGTATGGGCGCCAGCGCCGGGCTCATGGCCAGCAGGATGGCCGGATGCGGCGCGTTCATGCGGATGATGGCCGTGTAAGGGTCGGGCGTGTCCACCTTCTCCACGGGCCCCAGCATGGTCTGGAACGGGTGGTTGGCCTTGATGGCCATGATGGAGAAGGCCACGTCGGCCGAGGTGATGGGCTTGCCGTCGTGGAACACGGCATTCCTTCGCAGGTTCAGGGTCAGCGACTTGCCGTCCTCGGCCAGCTTCCAGGATTCGGCCAGGTAGGGCTGGGGCTTCCACTGATCATCGAAGCGCAGCGGGCTGGCGAACAGCTGGGTGGAAGGCATGGCCGTGGCAATGCCCGATTGCACGGCGCCGTTCAGGTGCCGTGGCACCTGGGTGCTGCCCACGATCAGGGTGCCGCCGCGCTGCGGCTCCTGGGCCTGCAGCGGCGTGGCCGCCAGGCCCGCCAGCGCGCCGGCCAGGGCCAGGGCCGCCAGGGCGCGGCGTCGGAAAGTGATGGTGTGCATGGACTGTCTCCCTCGTTGGATCGCCAGGCCGCGCGGCTCGCTGCCTTCAATCCAGAATACGCAACAAGGGCGCGGGCCGCGGGGGCCACAGCCGTCCAAACGTAGGAGCCAGAGGCCCGGTGTTTACCCGCGTCGGCCGGCCCAAACCTTTACTTGCCCGCACCCGCACCGCAACATGGCGCCGACCGCGCGCCCTCTGCCCGGCCGCGCCAAGAACGCCCCCCGATTGCCTCCGTTGCGCCATGAGCACCCCTTCCGCCACAGACCCACGCCACCAGTGGGCCCGCCTGTTCGCGCTGCCCGAGCAGCCCGGCCTTCCCCTGAAGGACCGCCTGCGCCTGGCCCTGGTCCAGCCCATACTCGAAGGCCGCCTGCCGCCCGGCGCGGCCATGCCACCCTCACGCGAGCTGTCGCGCCTGCTGGAGGTGTCGCGCAATACCGTGACCACGGTCTACGAGCAGCTCGTGGATGAAGGCTTTCTCGAGGCCCGCCCGCGCAGCGGCGTGTTCGTGGCCCGGGATTCGCGCCTGGCTGGTGTGGACGGCGCCGTGGCCCTGCCTGCGACAAGTCCCGGGGAGCCCGCGCCGGACTGGTCTGCACGCGTGCTGCGCTCGCTGACGGACAGGCACACGCTGTCCAAGCCGCTGCAGTGGCGCGAGTACCCCTACCCCTTCGTCTACGGCATGCACGATCCCGCGCTGTTTCCCACCGAAGGCTTCCGGGAATGCTGCACGCGCAGCCTGGCGCGCGCCCAGCTGCCGCACTGGACGCCGGACTTCGAGACCGACGACGTGCCCGACCTGATCGAGCAGATCCGCCTGCGCCTGCTGCCCCGGCGCGGCGTGTTCGCGCTCAAGGAAGAGATCCTGGTCACCGTGGGCGCGCAGCAGGCCTTCTACCTGCTGGCCGACGCGCTGCTGGCCCCCTCGCAGCGCCTGGGCTTCGAGGAGCCCGGCCACCCGCATGCGCGCAACACCTTTTCGCTGCGCCGCCCCCACTGGGTGCCCGTGGCCGTGGACGAGGAAGGCGTGGTGGTCGATGGCCTGCCGCCGCTGGACTATCTGTTCGTCACGCCCTCGCACCAGAGTCCCACCACCGTGACGCTGAGCCTGCAGCGGCGCGAGCAGCTGCTGCGCCGCGCCGAGCAGGGCGATTTCGTGATCATCGAGGACGACTACGAGGCCGAGAACCTCTACCAGGGCACGCCCATGCCCGCGCTCAAGAGCCTGGACAAGAGCGGGCGTGTGATCTATGTGGGGTCGCTGTCCAAGAGCCTGTCGCCCGCGCTGCGGCTGGGCTATATCGTCGCGCCGCGCGCGCTGATCGACGAGTTGCGCGTGCTGCGCCATGCCATGGTGCGCCACCCCAGCGCTTTCCTGCAGCACGCCTATGCGCTGTTCCTGTCGCTGGGCCACCATGAGGCCCATGCACGCCGCGTGAACCAGGCCATGCTGGAGCGCGTGGCGCAGGTGGACCGCTCGCTGCGCGCGCACCTGCCGGATTTCATCTTCCGCCAGCCCCAGGGCGGCGCATCGCTGTGGGTGCAGGCACCGGCGTGGCTGGACGCCGATGCGCTGGCCGCCGTGGCGCGCCGCCACGGCGTGCTGATCGAGGCAGGCAGCGCGTTCTTTGCGACGCCGCGCCAGCCCTGCCCCTTTTTCCGGCTGCGCCTGTCCTCCATTGCCATCGATCAGATCGATGCCGGCATCCAGGCGCTGGCGCGGGCGGTGATGGAGCTGGACTCAGCCCGCAATCACTGCTGCGCGTAGGATTCCAGCGGCTTGTCGTTGGGCTTTTGCAGCAGCTGCTTGAGCAGGTCGCTCATGGGCAGGTTCAGCGGGGCATTCTTGGGCGGAATGGGCTGCACGAACCACTTGTCGTAGATCTTCGCCACTTCGCCCGAGGCCATCATTCCCACCAGCACGTCGTCCACGGCCTTCTTGAAGGCGGGGTCATCGCGGCGGAACAGGATGGCGATGGGCTCGGAGCCCAGCACCTCGCCCACGATCTTGAAGCCTGCAGGGTTCTTGGAGTTGGCGATGACGCCGGCCAGCAGGTTGTCGTCCAGCACGAAGGCATCGGCACGGCCCGATTCGAGCATCAGAAAGCTCTCGAAATGGTCCTTGCCCAGCGAGGTGGGCAGGTTCACGCCATTGTCGCGCCCGTACTTGCGCAGCAGCTGCACGGCGGTCGTGCCGGCCGAGGCCGCCACGGGCTTGCCGTCGAGCTGCTTGAAGGAGGTGATGCCCGAGTCGGCACGCACGGCCATGCGCACCTGGCTCACGTAGGTGGTCACGGCAAAGGCCACCTGCTTTTGGCGCGCGAGGTTGTTCGTGGTCGGGCCGCAGCCGATGTCCACGGTGCCGTTCTGCACCAGGGGCATGGTGTTCTGCGAGGTCAGGGCCATGTACTCGATCTTGGCCTTGGGCACGATCTGGGCCAGCACCTTCTCGCACAGCTCCACGTGGTAGCCCACGTACTTCTGCGTGGTCCCGAAGGCATAGGCCATGGGCGCCGAGCTTTCGCGCACGCCCATCACCACCTTGCCTGTGCTCTGGATCTTGTCCAGCGTGCCGGCCGCCTCCTGTGCATGGGCAGCGCCAGTTGCCGCCACCACACATGCCATCGCCACATGGGCCAGTACGAATCGCATCGAGGGTCTCCTTGGATAGTTGTTGCAGGTCCGAAGGCGCGCTGCGCCTCCACCCTGCCGTGCCGCCGTCACGGGCTGCCTCCAGGCAGGGCCGCCGTCAAGGCGATTGCATCAACTATCGAGCAATCAGGCGCCTGTGCATAACGATGAAATGGAAGAAGGTCATGCTCCACCCACATGACCCGGCACCCTGCTGGTGCGCCGCGGTGGCCCCAGGCCCGCCGCGCCCGGTCAGCCGGCCGACCCTGCCGCAAGCCGGTGCATGAGGCCCTGCGTCGAGGCATCGACGCCCTGCCAGTCGCCACTGTCCTGGCGCGCATGCAGCTGGCGCGCCAGGTGCTTGCCCAGCTCCACGCCCCATTGGTCGAAGCTGTTGATGCCCCAGACCGCACCTGCCGAGAAGACACGGTGCTCGTACAGCGCGATCAGGGCGCCCAGCGATGCCGGGTCCAGCTGCTGCAGCAGCAGGAAGCTGCTGGGCCGGTTGCCCGCGCAATGGCGCTCTGCCCCTTCTTCGCCGTGGCGCCCCTCCATCAGGGCCTGGGCCTGGGCAATGGCGTTGACGACCAGGCTCTGGTGGTGGGCGCCCAGGTATTTGCCGCCGTCGCGCAGCGCGATGAACTCCACGGGAATCACGTCCTGGCCCTGGTGCAGCATCTGGAAGAAGGCATGCTGGCCATTGGTGCCGGGCTCGCCCCAGATCACGGGCGCCGTGCGCACGGGCAGTGTCTGCCCGTCGCGCGTCACGCCCTTGCCGTTGCTCTCCATCTCCAGCTGCTGCAGGTAGGCGGTCAGCCGCCGCAGGCCATGGCTGTAGGGGGCAATGCAGCGGCTGGAGAAGCCGCAGAAATCGCGGTACCAGACGTCCAGCAGGCCCAGGCGCAGCGGCAGGTTGCCCTCCACGCCCGAGGAAAAGAAATGCGCATCCATGGCATGCGCGCCGTCCAGCAGCGCACGGAACTGCGCCGCGCCAATGGCGATGGCCACCGGCAGGCCGATGGCCGACCACAGCGAAAAACGCCCGCCCACCCAGTCCCAGAAACCCAGCGTGCGGCGGATGCCGAAGTCGGCTGCGGCCTGCACATTGGTGGTGAGCGCCACGAAGTGCCGGTCGATGGAGCACGCGGCCTGCGGGTCCTCGCTGCCGCCCTGCTCCAGGAACCACCGTCGCGCCGAGTGCGCGTTGAGCATGGTCTCGGCCGTGGTGAAGGATTTGGAGGCGATCAGGAACAGCGTGCTGTGCGGGCGCACGCGGCGCAGCACATGGCCGAGCTCATGGCCATCGACGTTGGAGACGAAATGGAAGTTCTTGCCCACATCGACCCAGTCCTCCAGCGCATTGACCACCACTTCGGGGCCCAGGTGCGAGCCGCCGATGCCGATGTTCACGATGTCGGTGATGCCCTCGTCGCCACGCACCTGCTCGGCCAGGGCCAGCATGGCGTCCAGCGTCTCGTGCACCTGGCCCAGCGCCTCGTGCATGGCCGGCTGCCACTGCTGCACGGTGGCGCAGTGGCGCAGCTGGCCGCCGTCGCGCGGCATGCGCAGCAGCCAGTGCATGACGGCACGGCCTTCGGTGCAGTTGACGGGCTCGCCGGCCAGCATGGCGTCGCGCTGGGCCAGCACGCCGGCCTGCTGCGCCAGCTCGCGCAGCAGCTCTTCGGTGCGCTCGGTCCAGAGGTTCTTGGACAGGTCGGCAAAGACATGGGGCGCCTGCTGGCTCAGCGCGTCCAGCCGGCCCGCGTCCGCGGCAAAGGCTTGGCGCAGATCCAGGGTCTGGATGTCTTCGTGGAAATGGCTTTCAAGTGCCGGCCATGCCGGCAAGGTATTGCACAGAACGGGCAAGATCTTCATCCAATCAGTCTGCGGCCTGCTGCATCAATGCTTCGAGCTTGCGCGTGTCGGCAGCAAAGGCGCGAATGCCTTCGGCCAGCTTTTCGGTGCCCATGGCGTCCTCGTTGAGGGCCAGGCGGAACCCGGCCTCGTCGTAGTGCACGGGATCGAGCTCCAGGGTCCGCGCCGCCTCAGGGTCCAGGGCGCGCGCCAGGGGCGCATCGCTGGCGCCCAGCTGGGCCAGCAGTTCGGGGGCGATGGTCAGCAGGTCACAGCCGGCCAGTGCCACGATCTGGCCCGTGTTGCGAAAGCTCGCGCCCATGACCTCGGTGGCGATGCCGAAGTGCTTGTAGTGCTCGTAGATGGCGCGCACGGAACGCACGCCGGGGTCGTTGGCGCCGGCCATGGCGGCCTCGTCCCACTGGGCGCCGGCCTGCTTCTTGTACCAGTCGTAGATGCGGCCCACGAAGGGAGAGATCAGCTGCACCTTGGCCTGTCCGCAGGCCACGGCCTGGCAGAACGAGAACAGCAGCGTGAGGTTGGTGTGGATGCCGCGCAGCTCCAGCTGGCGCGCCGCCTCGATGCCTTCCCAGGTGGAGGCGATCTTGATGAGCACGCGGTCGATGTGCACGCCTTCGGCCTGGTACAGCTCGATCAGGCGCTCGGCACGTGCCACGGTGGCCGAGGTGTTGAACGACAGGCGCGCATCGACTTCGGTGGAGACACGGCCCGGAATGGTGTTCAGGATCTCGCAGCCGAAGCGCACCAGCATGCGGTCCATGACCTCGTCGAGGCTGCGGCCCTTGTACTGGGCCACGGTGGCACGCATCAGCGGTGCGTACTCGGGCTTTTGCACCGCCTTGAGGATGAGCGAGGGATTGGTGGTCGCATCCCGCGGCTGGAACTGGGCCAGTTGGTGGAAGTCGCCGGTATCGGCCACCACGGTCGTGTACTGTCGAAGCGCATCAAGCTGGTTCATGGAACATCCTTTGGGCGGGAGCCTGGCGAGGGGCGGCATCGCACCAGGGCGGTGCGGTTGTACCGGCAAATCCTCCGAGTGTATGCGCGCGCATGGTTTGCATCGGCGTCAGGAAAGTAAGCGAAGGCTGCCGCTCATGCAAAATGCGCGCTGGACCTGCCTTGCGGCAACCGCTTCCCTTCACCCACAGAACAACGCCCACCGCCTAATGCTGGACCGCATCACCGCCTCGCTGCCCTCGCTTGCTCCCGCCGAACAACGCGTGGCCCGCCTGGTGCTGGCCGATCCACGGGCCTTCGCACGGCAGCCGGTGCGCGAACTGGCCGAGCGCGCCCATGTCAGCAAGCCGACGGTGGTGCGCTTTTGCCGCAGCATGGGCTACGACGGCCTGGCCGACTTCAAGCTCAAGCTGGCCGGCAGCGTCAGCGAGGGTGTGCCCTTCATCCACCGCAGCGTGGACACCGACGACAAGACCAGCGACGTGATGGTCAAGGTGGTGGACAACGCCGTGGCCGCCTTCCTGCAATACCGCAATGCCGCCAGCACCACGGCCATAGAGCAGGCGGCGCAGGCCATCGCCTCGACCTGGCAGACGGGGCGGCGCATCGAGTTCTACGGCGCAGGCAATTCGGGCATCGTGGCGCAGGACGCGCAGCACAAGTTCTTTCGCCTGGGCGTGACCAGCCTGGCCACCAGCGACGGCCATATGCAGGTGATGAGCGCCACCCTGCTGGGGCCCGGCGACTGCGCGGTGATCATCTCCAACTCGGGCCGCACGCGCGACCTGATGGACGCCGCCGACATCGCGCGCAAGAACGGCGCCACCACGATTGCCATCACCGCCAGCGGCTCGCCCCTGGCCTCGGCCTGCCACATCCATCTGGCCGCCGACCATCCCGAGGGCTACGACCGCTACAGCCCCATGGTGTCGCGCCTGCTGCACCTGCTGGTCATCGATGTGCTGGCCACCTGCGTGGCGCTGCGCATCGGCCCGGCCCTGCAGCCTGCGCTGGAGCAGATGAAGAACAACCTGCGGGCCAAGCGCTACACGTAGCACCGGCCCCCAGGCCCGCCCGCCTCGTTCAGCCCTGCCAGCGCCGGAGCACCAGCGAGGCGTTGACACCGCCAAAGCCGAAACCGTTGACCAGGGCATGCTCCATGGCCCAGGGCCTTGCCGCGCCGGCGATCAGGTCCAGCCCCTGGGCCAGGGGATCGGGCTCCACGAGATTGCGCGTGGCCGGCGCCATCTGGTCGCGCAGCGCCAGCACCGTGAAGATGGCCGCCACCGCGCCCGCCGCGCCCAGCAGATGGCCCGTGGCCGACTTGGTGGAGCTGATCGCCACGCCGCTGCCCTCGCCAAACAGGGAGCGCATGGCCGCCAGCTCGCCCCGGTCGCCCACGGGCGTGGAGGTGGCGTGGGCATTGAGGTACTGCAGCTGATCCGGCGACAGCCCGGCCATGGCCAGCGCCTGCGCCATGCTGCGGCGCGCGCCGTCGCCATCCTCCGGACCCGAGGTGATGTGATAGGCATCGGCGCTGGTGCCGTAGCCCACCACTTCGGCCAGCGGCACGGCGCCGCGCGCCAGGGCGTGGTCCAGCCCCTCCAGCACCAGGGCGCCCGCGCCCTCGCCCATGACAAAGCCGTCGCGGCCTGTGTCGAAGGGGCGCGAGGCCTCCTCGGGCCGGTCGTTGTATCCCGTGGAAAGGGCCTTGGCCGCCGCGAACGCACCCAGGCTCACGCGATCGATGGCTGCCTCGGTGCCGCCGCACAGCGCCACATCGGCCTCGCCCGAACGGATCATGCGCAGGCCGTCGCCCACCGCCTGAACGCTGGCCGCGCAGGCGGTGACCGGCGCACCCAGCGGGCCCTTGAGTCCATGCCGTATCGACACATGCCCGGCCGCGAGATTGACCAGGAAAGACGGCACGGTGAAGGGCGACAGGCGCGACACCCCCCGGCTGTCCGTGGTGCGCACGGCCTGGGCAATGGCGCCAAAGCCGCCGATGCCCGAGGCAATGATGCAGGCCGTGCGCGTGCGTTCCTGCTCGCTGGCCGGCTGCCAGCCGGCCTGGGCCAGGGCCTGGTCCGAAGCGTCCAGCGCCAGCGGAATGAAGCGGTCCATCTTGCGCTGGTCCTTGGGCGAGACCACGGCATCGATGTCCCAGCCGCCTTCCGGGTCCCGGGCCAGGTCGGGCACCTGGCCTGCCACCTGGCCCGGCACATCGGGCGCCAGATCCTCGGGCAGCCGGCTCAGGCCCGATGCGCCGGACAGCAGCCGGCGCCAGGCCAATTCAGTGCCGCGCCCCAGCGGCGAGACCATGCCCATGCCCGTGATGACCACGCGGCGAGGCAGGTGGGCCGCCGTATGAGACGTCTGGGACGTCCGGGACGTATGCGCCGTATTCATGAGCCGCTCCTGGCACACCGTGCGGAGGTCGGAGCGGGCCCAGGCAGCAGGCTGCGCAGAAGTGAACAGGCATTCATCGGTTCTTCCCTGTAGAGTGCACAGCCCCTGCAGAACATGGCGCACAGGCCATGGCAGGGGCTGATTTATGATGATGGCCGTCATCATAAACGTGTTTTGATAACGACCACAATCATTGGACAGCGCACATGAAAGTCACGAAAGCCCAGGCCGCGCAGAACCGGCAGGACATCCTCGAAGCCGCCGCGCGGCTGTACCGCGAGCACGGGCTGGACGGCGTCGGCGTGGCCGAGGTGACGCGCGGCGCGGGGCTCACGCACGGTGGGCTCTATCGCCACTTCGAATCCAAGGATGCGCTGGTGCGCGAGGCCTGCGCACGCGCCTTCGACTGGTCCATCGCGCCGCTGGACGGCCTGCAGGGTGAACAGGCCGGCAGCCTTGCCGCGCGCGTGCAGTCCTATCTGTCGCCGCAGCACCGCGACAGCCCCGGCGAGGGCTGCCCCGCCGCAGCATTGGCCGTGGACGTGGCCCGGGCAGGCGGCGATCTTTCAGCGGTGTTCGCCGAAGGGGTGGAACGCAACATCGGCAGATTTGCGCGCGTGATAGGCACACTTGGCGACGATCAGGCACCCGATGCCACACAGCGCGCCCAGGCCATGGCCATGCTCAGCAGCATGGTGGGCGCCCTGGTCCTGGCACGCGCCACGGTCGCAGCCAATCCAGCCTTGTCCGACGAGATTCTGAAAACGGTGCAGGCCCACCTTCTTGCGCCCGAGAGCCAGGCCCGTTGACCCGCTCCGCCTGCGCTATACGTCCTGCGAATGCAGCGGCATGGCCTGCTCGATCAGGCTGGCGTGCAGGGCAGCGCCCAGCGGCAGCACTTCGTCGTTGAAGTCATACCGGCTGCTGTGCAGCGGCACCCCGGGCTGGGCGCCCGTGGATTGCCCCAGGCGCAGGTAGGCACCGGGCTTGTGCTGCAGCATGAACGAAAAGTCCTCGGCACCCATGCTGGGCTCCAGGTGCCGGTCCAGGTTCTCCACCCCCACCAGCGACTGGGCCACATCGGCAGCAAAGGCGGCCTCCGTGGGGGAGTTGATGGTGGCGGGATAGATGCGCTCGTAGTTGACCTTGGCCGTGGCACCCAGCCCCAGCGCCACCGCGCTGCACAACTCCTGCAGGCGCTGCTCGACACGGTCCTGCACGGCGGGGTCGAAGGTCCGCACCGTTCCCACCAGCGTTGCCGTGCCCGGCATCACGCTGAAGGCGCCCAGGTCCCCGGCCTGCACGGCGCACAGGCTGATGACGGCACTGTCGATGGCGCGCACATTGCGCGAGACGATGCTCTGCACCGCCGTGGTGATGTGCGCGGCCGCCAGCACCACATCCACCGTCTGGTAGGGATGCGCACCATGGCCGCCGCGCCCCGTGATCTCGATGGTGATGCGGTCGGCCGCCGCCATCATCGCGCCCATGTTGATGCCCACCGTGCCCGCACGCATGGCGGGCCAGTTGTGCATGGCGTACACGGCCTGCATCGGAAAGCGGTCGAAAAGACCATCGGCAATCATGGCCCGCGCGCCGCCGCGCCCTTCCTCGGCAGGCTGAAAGACCAGCACGGCCGAGCCATCGAAGCGCCGCGTCGCGGCCAGGTAGCGGGCGGCGCCCACCAGCATGGTCGTATGGCCGTCATGCCCGCAGCCGTGCATCAGCCCCTGCTTGCCGGACTTCCAGGGAAATTCGTTGTGCTCGACCATGGGCAGTGCGTCCATGTCGGCACGCAGGCCCACCATGGCACCCGAACTGTGGCCCTGCCCGCGGATAACGGCCACCAGGCCCGTGGTGCCCAGGCCTTCATGGATCTCGTCCACACCGCACTGGCGCAAGGCCTCCTTTACGCGCGCCGCCGTGAAGCGCTCCTCGAATCCCAGCTCCGGATGCGCATGCAGCTCGCGGCGCAGCGCCGTCAGCTCCGGGTGGTACTGGGCGATCTGGGCAAAGGCCCGACCGCCTGCCTTGTATCGAGTGGCTTCCATAGCCTTGGTTCTTTCGCTTCGTTGGCCTGCGCATTACCTTAACGCAGGAAATCGCGCCCGCCCACCGTCAGCCCATCGACAGGAAACAAAAAGGCCTCCCGAAGGAGGCCATTCGTTGCGCAGACGCCGCGTGCTCAGAAGCGATGGCGCAGGCCGACGGTGAAGCCCGTGCGCTTGGTGGCGCCATTGGCGTCCAGCATCACGCCCGAGCCACCGCTGGTCTTGGTGTGGTCCAGGGCCACATAGGCATCGGTACGCTTGGAGAAGGCGTAGTCGACCACCGCCACCAGGAAGTCTGCCTTGCCATTGAAATTACCCGTGCCCGAGCCCGACTGCTTGGCATGGTAGTAATGCGCGCCCACATTGATCTGGGGCGTGATCTGGTAGCCGAAGCCCATCTTGTACATCTGGCGCTTGTTGGCGTCGCCGGCCACGAAGCCGCCGTTGGACGAGCCTGTCCAGAAGGAATTGAGGATGGCCTGGTCGAATCCACCGCCTGCGGTTGCCGCCGGGAACGCGTCCTTGCGCTTGTTCAGGCCGTAGCCCAGGTTGACGTACCAGGGACCCACACGGTACGAGCCGCCCAGGGTATAGGCATCGACCTTGGTGCCGGCCGGCAGCGTGGTGCCCAGGTAGCCGGCGCCTGCGGAGATGCCGCTTTGCGAATAACGCAGATAGCCGCCGGCCGTCTTGATGGCGCCACCAGGGGCCACGCCGGTGCCGACCTTGTCGAAGGTGTTGTTCTCGTCGAACGAATACTGCAGGGCGCCGCGCACGGGGCCGAACTCGGCCAGGTACTTGACCATGTTGCTGGCGCGCGCGCCCATGGACATGCCGATTTCAGGCTTGTAGGCCTCCATGTACGGCGAGTACGGGAAGGAGGCATAGGTGGAGGTCACCAGGTCGAACAGCATGTTGTACTGGCGGCCCAGGGTGACCTGGCCAAAGCTCTTGCTGCGCAGGCCCACCCAGGATTGCTGGAAGTAGCTGGCTGCAGCCTGCTCGCCGGTGTCGGTGAGGAAACGGGCTTCCAGGTTGGCAATGGCTGCCAGACCGCCGCCCAGGTCCTCGGTGATGTTGATGCCCCAGCGGCTTTGCGACATGCCGCCGCCGATCATCTGGGTCTTGCCGCTCTTGGTCGGGCCTTCATTGGTGGTGTGGCGCACGCCGGCATCGACGATGCCGTACAGCTGCACGCTGCTTTGCTGGGCGAATGCTGCCAAGGGTGCCGTTGCTGCCAACACCGCCAGTGCCACGCTCTTTTTCACGAATGAAGAATTCATTGTGTTGTCTCTCTCTTGTTAACGATTGGTTGGTGGAAATTTCATTCTAGAAACGCTTTTCCCGCCTCGTCACCGTTGGCACAAGCACAACACAGGTCTTTCCCTAGCACAAAACAAAAGAGCCAGTCCGAAGACTGGCTCTTTTTTGCTTCAAATGGCAACTGGCTTACGCCAGCCGTTCATTAGAAAGCGTGGCGGATGCCGACTTGCACGCCAGTCTGGCTTTCGCCAGCTTGCACGCCACCAGCGTACACGCCCTTGGCTTGCAGGCCCAGGGTCGACAGATCCTTGTTCTTCAGGAACGCCAGGTTGCCGTACAGAGCGGTGCGCTTGGACAGGTTGTGGACGTAGCCCAGAGTGATCTGGTGAGCCTTGGAGTCGATGGCCTTTTGGTCGTACAGAGCGTATTGCAGCTTGACTTCGCCCACGCCGCCGACGGGAGCCGAAGCGCCCAGCATGTAGGAGTTGGTCTTGATGTCGCCGCCGATGTCACGCTTGAACTTGGTCTGTTGCAGCAGGCCGCTCAGCTTGGCAACGCCGAAGTTGTACGAAGCACCCAGGGTGATTTCGTCACGGTCGGTAGCCAGGCCGCCAACGGCAGTCTTTTGCTGGGCCAGGCCCAGGCTGGCGCTCAGGGGGCCGTTGTCGTATGCAACGTAACCGCCGATGTAACGGCCGACGCTGTCAGCAGTACCGATGGTTTGCTTTTCGTCGAAAGCGTAGCCAAAGCCGGCGTTGAAACCGCCGAAGTTGGGGGTGTAGTACGAGATCAGGTTGTTAGCGCGGATGCCGTTGTCGTCGGCGCCTTGGCCAGCTGCCCAGTTACGGAAGCCCATGAATTGGCCGATACCGGTGGCGCTGAACAGGTCGTAGGAGGTCAGCTTTTGGAAGGTCGGGACTTGGTCACGGCCCAGGCGCACTTCACCGAAGTTGCCCGACAGGCTCACGGTGGAACGACGCTTGAAGTTGAAGCCGCTGGCGTTGCCATCGTCACCGAAGATTTCGCCTTCCAGCCAGAAGCCAGCCTTCAGACCACCACCCAGGTCTTCCGTGCCGCGCAGGCCCAGACGGCTCGTGGAAGCGCCGCTGGTGCCCAGGCCGTAACGGCTGTCGCCAGCTGCGTCCTTGTTCACGTAGGCAACGCCAGTGTCGACGATACCGAACAGGGTCACGGAGGATTGAGCCATTGCGGCGCCGGAAGCAGCCAGCACTGCCAGGGCAATCAGAGATTTTTTCATTACGAGTTACTCCAAGGTTTAGAAGGGCGCCGGTCGTGAGGAAGAGAGGCTTGGCCTGATGCTCCACCGGTTTCCCGCGCCAACCTCCTGGTGGGGAAGTTAGGGCCTATTGCACCAGACCACCGCTGCCCATGCAAAGAAATTCACCCACAAACGGGCATTACCCCCCGTTTTTCGTTGCACTGCCGCAACAAACCTGCAAGCCAACACAATCAGGCCCAACCCGAACATCGCGCCGGCCTTGTTGCGCTTGCACAAAGAGAGGGCATGGCGTCCTGGTGTACCGTTCAGACCCTGAATTTGCCAAGATTTTCCGCTCTAGGGACCGCCCATGGACAAGATACTGACTGCCGCCGATGCGGCGCTTCGCACCCTGTTTGCACAGCCTTCCGCCGCCGAACGCTCCCCGGCCGCCGGCATCGCGGAGGGAGAGCTGACCGAGGCACAGCGTCGGCTATCGGGCGCCTTGATGCGCGTCAATCACGTCGGAGAGGTCTGCGCCCAGGCGCTGTACAACGCCCAGGCCATGGTGACGCGCGACATGGTGCTGCGCGAGCACCTGCTGGAGGCGGCGCGCGAGGAGACCGACCACCTGGCATGGACCCGCGACCGGCTCAACGCCCTGGGCGACCGGCCCAGCCTGCTGAACCCGCTGTGGTTTGCCGGCGCCTTCGCCATTGGCGTGGTGGCCGCCAAGATCAGCGACGCGGCCAGCCTGGGGTTTGTGGTGGAGACGGAGGAGCAGGTGTCCGCCCATCTGGAAAGCCATCTGGGCCTGTTGCCCGAGGAAGACCGCGCCTCGCTGGCCGTGGTGGCCCGCATGAAGGATGACGAGGAACGCCATGCCGCCGCTGCGCGCGAAGCCGGTGCCCTGGAATTGCCGCCCCCCGCCCGCGCCTTGATGCGCCTGGCAGCCAAGGTGATGACGACAACCGCCCACCGCATCTGAACCTTCAGAAACATCTGAAACAGCATTCCATCCAAAAAAAGCGGGCCTTGCCCGCTTTCTTCATTTCAGGAGGGCCGCGCCGAGGCGCAAGCCCAGCCATCTGCGGCATCAGGCCTCGACGATGTCGAATCCCGTGGTGATCTCGGCCGTCTTGCCCAGCATGATGGTGGCCGAGCAGTATTTGTCATGGCTCATGGCGATGGCACGTTCCACCGCACCCGTGGGCAGACCCGTGCCGCTGACGGTGAACTGCATGTGGATCTTGGTGAACACCTTGGGGTCCGCATCGGCGCGCTCCGAGGTGAGCTTGACGCTGCAGCCTTTGACGGCATGCCTGCCGCGCTTGAGGATCAGCACCACGTCATAGGCCGTGCAGCCACCGGCGCCGGCCAGCAGCATCTCCATGGGGCGGGGGGCCTGGTTCTGCCCTCCATTGGCGGGGTTGGCCGCATCCGGCGCCCCATCCATATTGACCACGTGGCCGCTGCCCGTTTCTGCCACGAAGCCCATGCCCGAGCGCATGCCGGTCGTGCCGCCTGTCCAACTCACTGTGCATTCCATTGTTGCGTCCTCAAAAAACTGTTGCTATTTTGCATCAACTACACAAAAACCCTGATTTTGTTGCAACGCAGCACCTGTCGTGCATACAATGCACCCAAGCGTTATCTGAAGGGTTAACCCGGACACTCCTCCAGATGGACTGCAGATTGTGAACCAACTTCGCTCTGCATCGCACCAGTTGTCTCCTCCACCTCCTCTATTGGTGGATTCAGCCCCCGGCTTTACAGCCTGGGGCTTTTTTTTTGGTTTCGTCGCTCCCGGCCTGTGCAGGACGCTGCACTGCAGCATGATTCACAAGCGCCTATGATGGCCGCCTGACACCGACGGGCCGCCTCCCGGCCTGCTGCTCTCCAGCCTTTCGCCGACGATGAACCACCCCCTGACCCCTGCCGACTACCTGACCAAGATCCTTACCGCGCGCGTCTATGACGTGGCCGTGGAGTCGGACCTGGAGCCCGCCAAGGCGCTGAGCCGCCGCCTGCACAACAAGGTGCTGCTCAAGCGCGAGGACCAGCAGCCGGTGTTCAGCTTCAAACTGCGCGGCGCCTATAACAAGATGGCGCACCTGTCGGCCGAGCAGCTGGAAAAGGGCGTGATCTGCGCCTCGGCCGGCAACCATGCGCAAGGCGTGGCCCTGGGCGCACGC
This sequence comes from Delftia sp. DLF01, assembly GCF_014852125.1. Taxonomy (NCBI): domain Bacteria; kingdom Pseudomonadati; phylum Pseudomonadota; class Betaproteobacteria; order Burkholderiales; family Comamonadaceae; genus Delftia; species Delftia sp. DLF01. Next base: position 389,671 of record NZ_JACVAZ010000004.1, on the reverse strand, counting down.
AAGCTCGGCTGCCGTGCCGTGATCGTGATGCCGACCACCACGCCCCAGGTCAAGATCGATGCTGTGCAGGCGCTGGGCGGCGAGGTGGAACTGGCCGGTGAAAGCTATTCCGACGCCTACAAGCACGCCGTCAAGCTGCAAAAGGAAAAGGGCCTGACCTTTGTGCACCCCTTCGACGATCCCTACGTGATCGCCGGCCAGGGCACGATTGCCATGGAAATGCTGAGCCAGCTGCAAAAGCTGGGCAGCCCGCGCCTGGACGCGGTCTTTGTCGCCATCGGCGGCGGCGGCCTGATCTCGGGCGTGGCCAACTACATCAAGGCCGTGCGCCCCGACGTGAAGGTGATCGGCGTGCACACCAAGGATTCGGACGCCATGCTGCAGTCCGTGCGTGCCGGCCACCGCGTGGAGCTGGCCGACGTGGGCCTGTTCGCCGACGGCACGGCCGTCAAGCTGGTGGGCGAGGAGACCTTCCGCATCGCCCAGGGCCTGGTGGACGACTACGTGGTGGTCGATACCGATGCCGTCTGCGCCGCGATCAAGGACATCTTCGTGGACACGCGCTCCATCGTCGAGCCGTCCGGCGCCCTGGCCGTGGCGGCCATCAAGCAGTATGTTGCCAAGCACAAGACCAAGGGCGAGACCTATGCCGCCATCCTGTGCGGCGCCAACATGAACTTCGACCGGCTGCGCTTCGTGGCCGAGCGGGCCGAGGTGGGCGAAGAGCGCGAGGCCCTGTTCGCCGTGACCATCCCCGAGGAACGCGGCAGCTTCAAGCGCTTTTGCGAAGCGGTGGGCAAGCTGCCCGGCGGCCCGCGCAACGTGACCGAATTCAACTACCGCATCAGCCACGAGAACAAGGCCCATGTCTTCGTGGGCCTGACCACGGCAGCACGCGGCGAGTCCGAGAAGATCGCCAGGAACTTCGAGAAGCAGGGCTTCGAGGCGCTGGACCTGACCTTCGACGACATGGCCAAGGAGCATCTGCGCCACATGGTCGGCGGCCATTCGCCGCTGGCGCAGGAAGAGCGCCTGCTGCGCTTCGTCTTCCCCGAGCGCCCCGGCGCATTGTTCAAGTTCCTCAGTCTGATGGCGCCGACCTGGAACATCTCGCTGTTCCACTACCGCAACCAGGGCGCCGACTACGGCCGCATCCTGGTCGGCATGCAGGTGCCCGCCAAGGATGGCAAGAAGTTCGACGCCTTCCTGAGCAATCTTGGCTACCCCTGGGTCGAGGAAACCGCCAACCCGGCCTACCAGCTTTTCCTCAAGTGACGGACCTGGCGGGCCGGCACTGACACGCCCATGCAGCCGCTTCGCCACTTTGTCCTGGCCGTCCAGTTCTTCAGCCGCATCCCGGTGACGGGGCGGCTGGCCGCTTGGGCTGGCTGGAGCCCCCAGCTGCAGCATGCCAGCGTTGCCCATCTGCCCGGCATCGGCTGGCTGGTGGGCGCATGGGGCGCAGCGTGCCTGATGGCAACGGGCTGGCTGCTGGCGCCCAGCCCCTGGATGCCGCTGGTTGCCGCCGTTCTTTCCACCGTGGCCACGCTGTGGCTGACCGGGGGACTGCACGAAGACGGATTGGCCGATGTGGCCGACGGCCTGGGCGGCTTTGTCCCGCCCGAGCGCGCGCTGGAAATCATGAAGGATTCGCGCCTGGGCGCCTACGGCGCCATGGCCCTGGTGATGGCGCTGCTGGCCAAGCTATCCCTGGTCGCGCTGCTGGTCGACATCCGCGTGCAATGGGCGGCCTTGCTGCTGTGCAGCATCCATGTGCTGTCGCGCATGGCGCCGCTGGCCCTCATGCAATGCCTTCCCTATGTGGGCCAGGCCGCCCACTCCAAGGCCTTGCACGCCGCGGGTCGGCCATTGGCTGCCAGGGGCCTGGGCGCGGCAATCCTCTGGTGCCTGCCCGCCCTGGCGCTGACAGGCTGGCTGGGCGGCCTGCCGCTCGTCATCGGCCTGGTACTGCCCGGCGCCCTGGCCACGGCCGCCATGGTGCGCTGGCTGCGCCGCCGGCTGGGCGGCATGACGGGGGATTGCCTGGGCGCTGCCCAGCAGGTTTGTGAACTGGCCATGCTGCTGGGGGCTGCCGCCGTACTGGTGCGCGTGCCATGAACTCCGCCTGCGCCAACCCGGCACCACGCCTTTGGCTGGTACGCCATGCTCGCCCGCTGGTGGCGCCCGGCATCTGCTATGGCCGACTCGACATGCAAGCCGACGCCCAGTCCACGGCCGATGCGGCGCAGGCCCTGCACCTCGCCCTGCCTGCGGATTGCCTGCTGGTGCATTCGCCCCTGCGCCGATGCCGTCAATTGGCCTGGGCCCTGCAGGCACTGCGGCCCGGCCTGGCATCGGCGGCGGACAGCCGCCTGCTGGAGATGGATTTCGGCGAGTGGGAAGGCCAGCCCTGGGATGCGCTGGACCGCAGCGCCATCGATGACTGGGCGGCAGACCTTGCCGGGCACGCGCCAGGCCGGGGAGAGTCCTTGGCGACCATGCTGCGCAGGGTGGATGAGGCCTTGCAGCAGGCGAGCAGGGGTTCGGTGGGTGACGGCGCCGCACGCGACACCGTCTGGATCACCCATGCCGGCGTGGCGCGCTGCGTGCAATGGCTGATGCGCGAAGGCAGCGCCCTGCCCCAGGCGGCCCAATGGACGCTGCCCGCGCCTGACTTTGGCGGCTGGCTGGCGCTGGACCTGCCGTTGCCGCGCTGACCGGGATCAGCGCTTGTCGGGCAGGGGAATCTGCAGCGTGATGGAAGCCGGACCATCGACCCTGGGCCCCAGGCGCGCCTCGCGGCCCGACACCGACTGCAGCACCACGCCGTCTTCCACGGCGCGCCCCACGCGGAAGGGTTTGGCCGGCTGGTTGCCCACGGCGATGACCGCCGCGCCGCCGCCGCTGTCGCGCCCGGCCAGCACACCGACCAGCGCATAGCGCGAGACCACAGGCGCTGCAGCGGGGGCGACGGCGCCCTGCGCGGCCGCCACGCCTCCCAGGGCCTGCGCCAGCGCGGGCGCATCGACCTGCAAGGGCTCGGCGGGCGCGGGTGGCACGGGCGCTCCCGCGCCGCCGTTGCCCAGGCGCATGGCCCAGAAAGCCACGACGCCGGCAGCCAGCAGCCAGAGCACGAATGTGGCCGCCTTGACATGCCAGGTCCGGGCCTGGCCGCGGTTCAATGAAAGTGTCACCATCGCGCGATTATGATGGAGCGATATGTCCAATTTGCTGCACCGTTCCATGACCAGCCTTCCCCGCCGTCCGTTGCCTGCCCTGCGCACTGCCGTCCAGCGCGGCTTCACGCTGATCGAGCTGATGGTGGTCCTGGTCATCATCGGCGTGCTGGCGGCCCTGATCGTGCCCAATGTGCTGGACCGCGCCGACGATGCCCGCGTCACGGCTGCACGCACCGACATCACCAACATCTCCCAGGCGCTCAAGCTCTATCGCCTGGACAACCAGCGCTACCCCACGGCCGAGCAAGGCCTGCAGGCCCTGATCGTCCGCCCCACGAGCGGACCGCTGCCCAACAACTGGAAGCCCTACCTGGAAAAGCTGCCCAACGATCCCTGGGGCCGCCCCTACCAGTACCTGAATCCTGGCATCAAGGGCCCCATCGACATCATGTCCTTTGGCGCCGACGGCCAGGCCGGCGGAGAGGGCAAGGATGCCGACATCGGCAGCTGGCAATAAGTCGATGGCCCGGGCGACGGCCCGCAGGGGCCGCGCCGCACCGCACCACAGGCCCGCACTCCCAGCGGGCCTGCCTGCTCTCATGCCCCGCCAGACCGCTCCCTCCTCCCCGTCCACCCCTTCGCGCGGCTTCACCCTGCTGGAGCTGATGGTCGTCATCAGCATCATGGCGATTGCCGCCGCAGGCGTGAGCCTGTCGCTGCGCGACAGCGGACAGGCACAGCTGGAGCGCGAGGCCGAACGCCTGGCCGCGCTGCTGGAGTCGGCCCGCGCCCAGGCCCGTGCCAACGGCGTGCCCGTGCGCTGGCGGCCCATGCCGCAGGGCTTTCGCTTCGAAGGCCTGCCGGCCAGCGCGCAATTGCCTTCCCAATGGCTGCAGCCCGGTGTGCAGGCGCAGCCGGCCACGCCGCTGGTGCTGGGCCCCGAGCCACTGATTCCGCCCCAGTCCGTCACGCTGACGCTGCGCGACTCCACCAGCCCGCCGCTGCGTGTGGCCACGGATGGACTGCGGCCCTTTGCCGTGCAGTCCCTGCCATGACAGCCCTCCACGGACCGCGCCGAAAGCACGGTGCCCCCAGGCGCCCGGCACGCGGCTTCACGCTGATCGAGGTGCTGGTGGCCCTGGGCATCGTGGGCATTGCGCTCATGGCCGGTCTGCAGGCCACATCGGCCCTGACACTCAATGCCGAGCGCCAGTCCGAGGTGCTGCTGGCCCAGCTGTGCGCGCAAAACGAGCTGGTGCGCATGCGCCTGTCGCGCCAGATGCCGCCCGTGGGCGACAACAGCCTGACCTGCGAGCAGGGCGGCCGGCAACTGCAGGTCCGGCTCAGCGTGCGGCCCACGCCCAATCCCAGCTTCCGCCGTGTCGATGCCCTGGTGGTCACGGCAGAGCACCCCGTGCTGCGCGTATCCACCATCGTGGGACGCTTCTGAATGCGCTTGCGCCATCCCTCCCGCACGCACGGCTTCACCCTGGTGGAGCTGATGGTGGCCATCGCCGTCATGGCCCTGCTGGCCCTGGTGAGCTGGCGCGGACTGGACAGCATGGTGCGCTCGCAGGAGACCATTCGTGCCCGCAACGAGCAGCAGATGGTGCTGCAGACCGTCATCGCCCAATGGAATGCCGACCTCGAAGCGCTGATGCCGCTTGAAAACACACAGGTCATCGACTGGGACGGCCAGGTGCTGCGCATGACCCGCAAGAGCAGCGCCGCCGTGGACGACGGCGCCGTGGTCGTCGCCTGGGCGCGCCGCCAGACGGCCGGACGCGACCAGTGGCTGCGCTGGCAGTCGCCGCCGCTGCGCACGCGCGCACAGTGGCGCGATGCCTGGAACCAGGGATCGCAATGGGGGCGCAACCCCTCGGACGACCAGCGCCGGCGCGAAACCGTGCTGATGCCCCTGGACCAATGGCGCCTGTACTACTACCGCGACAACGCCTGGAGCAATCCGCAGTCCAGCGGCTCGGACAACGGCACGGGCACGGTCAACCCGCCGTCCGGCGGCACCAACAGCAGCGCGCAGCTGCCCACGATTCCCGACGGCATCCGCGTCGAACTGACCCTGCCGCCCGACAGCGCCATTCCTGGCCGCGTCACCATGGACTGGGTCAACCCCTTGCGCTCCAACAGCCGATCATGATGCGCGCACCCCGCCCCCTGCCCGGCCGCCGCCGCCACCGTGGCGTGGCCCTGCTGGCCGCCATGCTCACGGTGACCCTGGTGGCCACGTTCGCCGCCACCGCGCTGTGGCAGCAGTGGCGCAGCGTGGAGGTCGAGACCGCCGAGCGCAACCGCATGCAGGCCGCCTGGATCCTGCTGGGTGCGCTGGACTGGTCGCGCGTGGTGCTGGCCGAGGATGCGCGCACCAGCCTGCAGGTGGACCATCTGGCCGAACCCTGGGCCGTGCCGCTGCAGGAGGCGCGCCTGTCCACCTTTCTGGCGGCGCAGAACAACGTCAGCCAGGTCGATGACGGCATGGCCGACATGCAGGACGCCTTTCTCTCGGGCCAGATCATCGACCTGCAGTCGCGCCTGAACCTGCGCAACCTGCTGAGCGCCCCCGACAAGCCCGAAACCCTGCGCCCGCTGTCCCGCCTGCTGGAGCGCCTGAACCTGCCCCCTGCCTATGCCACGCAGATCGTCCAGGCCCTGCGCGCAGCCGCCACCCTTGGCGAGGGCGCGCAGTTCCTGATGCCGCGCACGCTGCGCCAGTTCGGCTGGCTGGGCCTGCCGCCCGAGGTCGTCGCGCGCCTGGAGCCCTACATCACCCTGCTGCCCGAGAACACGCCCGTCAACCTCAACACCGCCAGTGCCGAAGTCATCTGGGCCAGCGTGGAGGACCTGACCTGGTCCCAGGCCAGCCAGTTGGTGCAGCTGCGCGCATCGCGCCCGCTGCGCAGCCTGGCCGATGCCTCCAACGCGCTGGGCCTGCCGCAGAAATTCGAAGGACAGAACCTGTCGGTGGCCACCAGCTTCTTCGAGGCGCGTGGCCGCATGCGCCTGGGCGAGATCGTGGCCAGCGAACGCTCCATGTTGCGTCGCAACAACATGACAGTCACTACCATCTGGCGTGAGAGGGGGGACTGGGGATTGCCCGAAGCTCCCGCGCCATGACAGATGGCTGTCACACTCGCCCCCTACAATGCCCGCTTCCGCCCATGAGCACCTTGATTCTTCATCTGCCTGCGGGCCCCGCTGGCGAATACGCCTACGCACTCAGCAGTGACGGCCTGCGCGCCGACCGGCATGGCCACGCCGCCGCAGGCCTGCTGCCCGATCCTGGCCGCACCGGCCAGACGGTTGCCGTGGTGCCGCACCAGGCCTTGTCCTGGCATCTGGTCAGCCTCCCCCATGGCGTGCCTACGGGAAGCCGGCGCGGACATGTGCGCCTGCGCGCCGTGCTCGACGGGCTGCTGGAAGAGCGCCTGCTCGACGAGCCCTCCCAATTGCACCTGGCCCTGCAGCCGCAGGCACGTGCAGGCGAGCCCTGCTGGGTTGCCGCCTGCAACAAGGCCTGGCTCCATGCCCACCTTCAGGCCCTGGAATCCGCAGGGCGGCCCGTGGGCCGCATCGTGCCGGAATGTCCGCCCCAGGCCATGCCCCAGCTCTGGGCCGTGGGCTCACCCGAATCGGCCTGGCTGCTGGCCACCGGCCTGAGCACCGCCCCGCAGGGCATGGACTCGCTGGCCTGCCTGCCGCTGCGCACCGACAGTGCCGACCCCGCCATGCTGGCAGCCCTGCTTCAGGCCCTGCCCCCTGACACCCCGATCCAGGCCGACCCGGCGCTGGCCCGTGCCGCCGAGGCCCTGCAGCGCCCCGTCAGCCTGCTCACGGATGCCCAGCGCGGCCTGGCGGCCCGCGCACAAAGCTGGGATCTGGCCCAGTTCGACCTCGACCTGGGCGGCGGCAGCCGCACACGGCGGCGCATGCTCGACGGCTGGCAAAGCTTTCTGCGCGCGCCGCAATGGAAGGCCGCGCGCTGGGGCGCCGTGCTCGCCCTGCTGGCCCAGGTAGTGGGCCTCAATGCCTGGGCCTGGACCGAGAACCGCGCCATCGCGGCCAAGCAGGTCCAGGTGCGCTCCACGCTGGCCACCAGCTTTCCCCGCGTGCCCGTCATCGTCGACGCGCCCGTTCAAATGCAGCGCGAAGTCGCCACGCTGCGCCAGACCGCCGGCGCGCTGACGCAGGGCGACCTGGAGCCCCTGCTGGCCGCCGCATCCCGGGCCCTGCCCGCTGGACAGTTGCCCCAGGCCATGGACTACCAGGACCGGCAGCTGCGCCTCAAGGGCGTCTCGCTGGAGGCCGAGGCACTGGAGCAGGCACAACAACACCTGGCCGGCAGCGGCCTGCGACTGCAGCGTGACGGCGCCGACCTGCTGCTTGCCCAGGAGGCCCGGCCATGAACATGCGCGCATCCCGCCAAAGCCTGGCACCCCTGCGCGCGCGCTGGAATGCCCTGGCGCCGCGTGAACAGAACATGACCCTGCTGGCCGGTGGCGTGGTGGCACTGGCCCTGCTGTGGTGGGTGGCCCTGGCCCCCGCCCTGCACAGCCTGCGCACCGCGCCCGAACGCCATGCCCAGGCCGACCGCCAGTTGCGCCAGATGCAGCTGCTGCAGGCCGAGGCCGAGCAGCTGCGCGGCAACGCACGCCCCGTGGTCGGCGATGCCAAGGCGCTGCTGCAAAGCTCGCTGTCCGCCGAACTGGGCGCCTCCGCCCAATTGAACTGGATGGGCGACCGTGCACAGATCACGCTCAAGGCCGCACCCGCCGCCGCGCTGGCGCGCTGGCTGGCCCAGGTCCGCAGCAACACCCACGCCGTTCCGGCCGAGATGAAGCTGGCCCGCAGTGCATCTGCAAGCACTGCCGCCGCCTCGGGCGCAGCAGGCGCAGGCGCTGCCGATGCCGTGCGCTGGGATGGCAGCCTGGTGCTGGACCTGCCCGTCGATCCGTCGCGGACGCCTTGAGCATGCAACGCAAGCCCCGCTCCCAGCCGGCCCTGCGCGCACCGCGCGGCTGGGCGCTGGCCGGTGCCCTGTGCGGCCTGGTGGCCACCACCGTCGTCTGGGCGCCCGCCGCCTGGCTGGCGCGCGGCGTGGATTCGGCCACGCAGGGCCAGGTGCTGCTGCAGCAGCCGCGCGGCACGCTGTGGAATGGCTCGGCCTCCCTGGTCTTCACCGGAGGCGCCGGCAGCCGCGACCGCACGGCCCTGCCCACGCGGCTGGAATGGACGCTGCGCCCGCGCCTGGACGGTGCCCGCATTCAGCTGCGCAGCGAATGCTGCACACCCACGCCCGTGGTGCTGGACCTGCTGCCGCGCTGGCAGGGCCTGAGCGCCGTGGTGCACGACAGCGACACGCGCTGGCCCGCCTCCCTGCTGTCCGGCCTGGGCACGCCCTGGAACACGGTGGACCTGCAAGGCCAGCTGCGGCTGGCCACGCAGGCCCTGCAACTGCAGCTGCTGTGGCAATCGGGCCGCTGGCGCAGCGAAGGCAGCACGCGCCTGGAGGCGCTGGCCGTATCCTCACGCCTGTCACCGCTGCGCCCGCTGGGCAGCTACCGGCTGGACATCCTCGGGGGCGACAGCCCGCAACTGCAGCTCAGTACCCTGACCGGCGACCTGCGCCTGAGCGGCCAGGGCCAATGGGTGGGCCAGCGGCTGCATTTCCAGGGCGAGGCCTCGGCCAGCCCGGAGCGCGAAACCGCGCTGTCCAACCTGCTCAACATTCTGGGACGGCGCCAGGGGCCCCGGTCCATCATTTCCTTTGGTTGATCCATGACTCAGCAGCATACGACCCCGTTCTGGCGCAACACCCTGCACACGCTGGCCGTCAGCGCCATGCTGGCCTGCACCGCTGGCACCGCCCAGGCCCAGCAGACCAATGCCCCGGCCGGCACCACGCCCAGCCTGCGCCCCGGCGAGCCTGTGACACTGAATTTCTCGGGCGCCGACATCGAGGCCGTCTCGCGCGCCATCGGCGCCATCACCAACCGCAACGTGGTGGTCGACCCCCGCGTCAAGGGCCAGATCACGCTGTTGACCGACAGGCCCGTGCCGCCTGCCACCGCCTACCAGCAGTTCCTGGCCGCGCTGCGCCTGCAGGGCTTCACCATTGTCGAATCGGCCGGCCTGTACAAGGTCATCCCCGAGGCCGACGCCAAGCTGCAGGCCAGCGAAGTGGCCGTGGGCGCGAGCCGCAGCAGCGCGGGCAGCCAGATCGTCACCCAGATCTTCAAGCTCAACTACGAGAACGCGGCCAACCTGGTGCCCGTGCTGCGCCCGCTGATCAGCCCCAACAACACCATCAACGTCAACCCGGGCAACAACTCGCTGGTCATCACCGACTACGCAGACAACCTGCAGCGCATCTCGCGCATCGTGGCGACCATGGATGTGTCCAACGCCACCGATGTCGAAATCATCCCGCTGCGCCATGCCGTGGCCACCGACATGGTGGCCCTGGTCTCGCGCCTGATCGAAGGCGGCACGGCCAGCCCCGGAGGCCTCACCGTGACCGCCGGCGGCGCCAATATTCCGGGCCAGAGCGACAACGCCTTCAAGACCTCGCTGATGGCCGAGCCGCGCAGCAACTCCATCGTGCTGCGCGCGGCCAACCCCGCACGCCTGGCCCAGGTGCGCTCGCTGATCGCGCGGCTGGACCAGCCCGCCATGAACGGCGGCGGCGACCAGGGCAACATCCACGTGGTCTACCTCAAGAACGCCGACGCCGTGGCGCTGGCCGCCACCTTGCGCGCGGCCATAGGCGCCCAGGCCACGGCCGCGGGCACGGCCAGCGGTCAGCCCGGTGCGGGCGGCACCACGCCGCAGGGCGGCGGCATGTCCTCCATTCCCACCTCGCAGCCCGTGGTCTCGCGCGACTCCAGCGGCACGGCATCCATGGGCATGGGCTCGTCCTCGGGCCTGGGCAGCAGCGGTGGCGGCGGCGCGCTGGGCGTGGCCCAGCAGCCGTCCACGGGCGGCATGGTCCAGGCCGATCCGTCCACCAACTCGCTGATCATCACCGCCCCGCCGCCTATCTACCGCCAGATGCGCGCCGTGATCGACAAGCTCGACGGCCGCCGCGCCCAGGTGCTGATCGAAAGCCTGATCGTCGAGCTCAAGGACAACCGCCTGGCCCAGTTCGGCGTGCAGTGGCAGGCCATCCTCAGCAACAACGGCAAGGTGCTGGGCAGCATCGGCAACAACTCCAGCGTGGCCGGCGCCAACATCCTGAGCCTGCTCAATGCCTTCAACAAGGACGGCAGCATCAACACCAGCACGGGCGGCATCACCGGCGACACGGTGAGCAGCATGCGCGGCACCAACCTGGGCTTCACGCAGAGCGTCAACGGCAACACCACGCTGGGCTTTCTGGCCAACTTCCTGCAGAACAGCGGCGACGCCAACATCCTGTCCACGCCCAACCTGATGACGCTGGACAACGAGGAGGCGCGCATCATCGTGGGCCAGAACGTGCCCATGGTCACGGGCTCCTACGCCAGCAACTCCACGGGCGGCACGGTCAACCCGTTCACCACGGTGGAGCGCAAGGACGTGGGCCTGATGCTGCGCGTGCGCCCGCAGATCAACGAGAACGGCACGGTGAAGCTGGCCGTGTTCCAGGAAGTCTCCTCGGTGGACGAGTCCACGCGCAAGGACACCAACGGCCTGACCACCAACAAGCGCTCCATCGAATCCAACGTGCTGGTCGAGGACGGCAACATCATCGTGCTCGGCGGCCTGATCGACGACAACTACTCCCAGGCCGAGGACCGCATTCCCCTGCTGGGCGACATCCCCGTGCTCGGCAACCTGTTCCGCAACACCAACCGCAAGCGCAACAAGACCAACCTGATGGTCTTCCTGCGCCCCGTGGTGATGCGCGATGCGGCGGCCACCAATCAGGTCTCCTCCGAACGCTACGAAGCCATTCGTGCCCAGCAGCAAGGCCTGCAGCCCGAGCAGAACGTGCTGCTGCGCTCGGTCAATGCCGCACCCGTGCTGCCCACGCTCACGCCCCAGCCTGACCCCGGCACGTTCACCAACCCGGCCGCCATCGTCAACGTGCCGGGCGCAAAGCCCGAGCTGATCGACTTCACCCAGCCGCAGCCCGCCGCTCCCGCCGTGCCGGCAGCCCCCGGCGCGCTCTGAGGCAGGAAGGCCCCATGCGCTATCCCCTGCCCTATTCGTTTGCGCGCACCAGCCAGCTGCTGATCGAGGACGACGGCCACGAGCCCCTGCTCTGGCACGGCCCCTCGCCCGACTGGCAGGCCCTGTCCGAAGTCCAGCGCAAGCATGCGGTGCAGCGCTGGCAGATGCTGGATGCGGGCACGCTGGCGCACCGCATCAGCGCCGCCTATTCGCAGGGCGAGTCCAGCGCGGCCCTGGTGGTCAGCGAGGTCGAGTCCGACGCCGACCTCTCGCGCATGATGCAGGAGCTGCCCGCCGTCGAGGACTTGCTGGAGACTGCGGACGACGCGCCCATCATCCGCATGCTCAACGCCCTGCTCACGCAGGCCGCGCGCGACGGCGCCAGCGACATCCACATCGAGCCCTACGAGCGCCACTCCAGCGTGCGCTTTCGCGTGGACGGCGACCTGCGCGAGGTCGTGCAGCCCAACCGGGCCCTGCACGCGGCGCTGATCTCGCGCCTGAAAATCATGGCCGACCTGGACATCGCCGAAAAGCGGCTGCCCCAGGACGGCCGCATCAGCCTGCGCCTGGGCACGCGCGCCATCGACGTGCGCGTCTCCACCCTGCCCAGCGCCCATGGCGAGCGCGCCGTGCTGCGCCTGCTGGACAAGAGCGAGAGCAAGCTCAGCCTGGAGGCCGTGGGCATGCAGGGCGAGACGCTGAGGCGGTTCACCCACATGACGGCGCAGCCCCACGGCATCGTGCTGGTCACCGGCCCCACGGGCTCGGGCAAGACCACCACGCTGTACGCGGCGCTGTCGCGCATGGACGCCAGCCACAGCAACATCATGACGGTGGAAGACCCCATCGAGTACGAGCTGGCCGGCGTGGGGCAGACCCAGGTCAACGCCAAGATCGAGCTGACCTTCGCCAAGGCCCTGCGCGCCATCCTGCGCCAGGACCCGGACGTGATCATGATCGGCGAAATCCGCGACTTCGAGACCGCGCAGATCGCCATCCAGGCCTCGCTGACGGGCCACCTGGTGCTGGCCACGCTGCACACCAACGATGCATCCAGCGCCGTCACGCGCCTGATCGACATGGGCGTGGAGCCGTTCCTGCTGTCGTCCTCCCTGCTGGGCGTGCTGGCACAGCGCCTGGTGCGCAAGATCGACACCACCGAGCCCAGCGGCTACCGGGGGCGCACCGGCATCTTCGAGATGCTGGTGGTGGACGACACCATCCGCGCGCAGATCCACCGCCAGGCCAGCGAGGCAGAGATCCGCGACACCGCACTGGCCTCGGGCATGCGCCTGATGCGCGACGACGGCGAGCGGCTGGTGCGCGAGGGCATCACCACGCCCGAGGAAGTGCTGCGCGTCACGCGCGACTAGGCGCAGGCGGCCACGCCCGACCCTGCGCAGCACGGGGCATCCCCGTTTGCCACAATGGTCGGCATGTTGGAATCCCTACGCGCCTGGAGCGCTCCCTATGGCGGCGACCTGTTCCTGTGGGTCGCCACGCTGAGCCTGATCAGCTACATCGCCCTGTGGTGGTTCAAGTCCCGGCTGTCCACCAGCCAGCTGCGCCGCGTCATCCGCCTGTCGGCGCTGGTGGCGCTGCCGCTGTCCTGGCTGGCTATCCAGCAGGGCGAGAACCATCTGGCGGCTGCCATCCTCCCCCTGGTCTGGTGCGTGGTGCTGGGCATCACCTGCGCACGGGAAATGTCCAGAAGAAACTGAGTGCGCGAACGCGCACCAGGAATGCCCTGGCGCGGCAAGGCCCGCGCCGCCCCCACCCACCGTGAACTGGAAGTTGGAACCTGCCATGACATCATTCAATGAAGTCCGTCTGTCCATGCTCGACCTCGTGGCCGTGCGCGAAGGCGGCACCGTCGCCGAGGCCCTGGACATTGCGCTGGCCACGGCCCGCAAGGCCGAGGCACTGGGATTCGAGCGCTACTGGCTGGCCGAGCACCACAACATGCCCGGCATCGCCAGCTCGGCCACGGCCGTGCTGATCGGCCATATCGCAGGCGGCACCTCGAAGATCCGCGTGGGCTCGGGCGGCATCATGCTGCCCAACCATGCCCCGCTGGTGGTCGCCGAAGCCTTCGGCACGCTGGCCGAGCTGTACCCGGGCCGCATCGACCTGGGCCTGGGCCGTGCGCCAGGCACCGATGGCGCCACCATGCGCGCCCTGCGCCGCGACCGCGTCGAGACCGAGGAAGACTTCCCGCGCGACGTGATGGAGCTGCAGCGCCTGCTGGGCCCGGCCACGCCCGAGCAAAAGCTGGTGGCCACGCCGGGCGCGGGCACCAACGTGCCGATCTGGCTGCTGGGCTCCAGCCTGTTCTCGGCCCAGCTGGCCGCCCACCTGGGCCTGCCCTATGCCTTTGCCTCGCACTTCGCGCCGCGCATGCTCTACCAGGCCGTGCAGCTGTACCGCAGCCTGTTCAAGCCGTCGGCCCAATTGGCCAAACCCTACGTGATCGTCGGCGCACCCGTGATCGCGGCGCCCACCGATGACGAGGCCGAGTACCTGGCCAGCAGCACCTACCAGCGCGTGCTGGGCATCATCACGGGCCGGCGCGGACTGCTGCCGCGCCCCATCGAGAACTATGTGGCCCAGCTCGGCGAGCAGGAGCGCCGCGCCATCGGCGACTTCCTGGCCGTGGCCTCCATCGGCGGCCCGGACAAGGTGCGCACGCGCCTGCAGAAGCTGCAGGCCGACACCGAGGCCGACGAGCTGATCCTGGTCAGCGACGTGTATGACCGCGACCTGCGCCTGCGCTCGCTGGAGATCACGGCCGGCGTCATGGGCCGCTGAAGGCATGAGCCGCTCCGCCCGGCTGCTGCAGCTGATTGACCTGCTGCGCCGCGCGCGCCTGCCCCAGGCCGGGCCGGTGCTGGCCCGGCAGCTGGACGTGAGCCTGCGCACCCTCTACCGCGACATTGCCACCCTGCGCGAGCAGGGTGCCGCGATTGCGGGCGACCCGGGCGTGGGCTATGAGATGCGGCCCGGCTTTCTGCTGCCGCCGCTGATGTTCACGCCCGATGAGCTGGAGGCCCTGCTGCTGGGCGCGCGCTGGGCCAGCCGCCAGGCCGACCCCGAGCTCGCCCAGGCCGCCACCGCCGCGCTGGACCGCATACGCAGCGCGCTGCCGCTGGAGCTGCGCATCGAGGTGGACACCAGCGGCCTGCTGGTGCCGCCCATCTGCCACGAGTCCGTGACCGAGCCCTGGCAGACCGCGCTTCGCCTGGCGATACGGCGCCAGCACCGGGTGCTGCTGCACTACACGGATGAGAAGGGCCAGCCGACCGAGCGCCAGATCTGGCCTTTTGCCATGGCTTTCTTCGATCAGCGGCGCATTCTTGCGGCCTGGTGCGAACTGCGCCAGGACTTCCGCCATTTCCGCGCCGACCGCGTGCGCTCCGTCACCGATCTGCAGGAACGCTATCCCGACCACCGCAGCGGCCTGATCGAACGCTGGTCGCGGCAACTGGGCTACACGGTCCGCTGACAACACTGCTGACAAAAACTGTCAGCATGGCCTCCTACAGTCGCTCCCATGGCCTTCTCGCCATGCATTCGAACCACTGGGAGCCTTCATGAACGACTCGATCAAGCCGCTGCGCTTTTACTTCCACCCCCGCTCGCGCGCCGTCATCGCGCGCTGGATGCTGGAGGAATGCGGCGCCCGCTATGAGCCCGTGCGGCTGGAATACGGCAGCACCATGAAGGCTGCCGACTACCTGGCCATCAATCCCATGGGCAAGGTCCCCGCGCTGGTGCACGGCGAGACCGTGATCACCGAACAGGCCGCAATCCTTGCCTATCTGGCCGACATCTTCCCCGAACGAAGGCTCGCGCCGGCCGTGGACAGCCCGCTGCGCGGCGTCTACCACCGCTGGATGTTCTTCCTGGCCGGCCCCGTCGACGCCTTGATGACTGCCAAGAGCCAGGGCCACCTGGAGCAGCAGACGGCCGACCAGGCAATGTCCGCCGGCTATGGCCGCTATGACGACGTGGTGCAGACGCTGCGCCAGGCCGTGGCCGGCAGGCGCTACCTGTGCGGCGACCAGTTCACCGCGGCCGACGTGCTCATGGCCAGCTACCTGCGCTGGGGCACGATGATGAAGCTGCTGCCCGCGCTGCCCGAATTCAGCGATTACGGCCAGCCGCTGATGGAACGCCCGGCCTCGCTGCGCTCCATCCAGCTCAACGAAGCGGACCTCGCGGCCCAGCCGGCATAAGGACCAGGCAGGGGCTGCCGCCGACCGCGGCGGCGGCCTCGCCATCCAGCCGTCACCGGCAGCGGCTACCATCGGGGGTTGGATCGCCGCCTGGCGTTTCCTGGACGCCATCCCTTCCCCAGCCCTTCCCGACTCCCGCCGCGCATGCCTGCCTTTTCCTTCGAAGCCCTGGATGCACAAGGTCAGACCCGCAAGGGCACGATCGAAGCCGACAACGCGCGCGCCGCGCGCAGCCAGCTGCGGGCCCAGGCCCTGGTGCCCATGGCCGTGGAGATCGTGGCCTCGGGTTCCGCGTCCGGCCCGCAGGGCGGCGCCTCGCGCTGGCTGACCCGTCCCGTCCTTGGCTCCACAGGGCTCACCGTGTGGACACGCCAGATGGCGGGTCTGGTCGGATCAGGCCTGCCCATAGAGCGCGCCCTGGCCGCGCTGTCCGAAGAAGCCGACGACCCGCGCCAGCACCACCTCGTGGCCGCGCTGCGCGCCGAGGTCAACGCAGGCTCCACCTTTGCCCGCGCCCTGGCCCAGCACCCGCGCGAGTTCTCCGACATCTACTGCGCCGTGATCGGCGCCGGCGAGGCCAGCGGCAGCCTGGGCCCGGTGCTGGAGCGGCTGGCCGACGACCTGGAATCGCGCCAGGCCCTGCAGTCCAAGCTCATCGGCGCAGCCCTGTACCCGGCCATCGTGACCCTGGTGGCCATCGTCATCGTGCTGTTCCTGGTCAGCTACGTGGTGCCCCAGGTGGCCAGCGTGTTCGCCGGCACCAAGCGCGCCCTGCCCTGGCTCACCGTGGCCATGCTGGCGCTCAGCGACTTCGTGCGCAGCTATGGCTGGGCTGCGCTGGTCGCCCTGGTGCTGGGCGCCGTGGGATTCCGGCTGTCCATGAAGAACCCCGTGCTGCGCGAGCGCTTCGACGCCTGGTGGCTGCGCCTGCCGCTGATCGGCCGGCTGGCGCGCAACTACAACGCGGCACGCTTTGCCGGCACGCTGGCCATGCTGGCGGGCGCAGGCGTGCCCATTCTCAAGGCCTTGCAGGCCGCAGCCGAAACGCTGGGCAACCGCGCGCTGCGCGCCGATGCCATGGACGCGCTGGCCCTGGTGCGCGAGGGCGCGCCGCTGGCCTCGGCCCTGGCGCAGAAAAAGCGCTTCCCGGGCCTGATCTCCATGTTTGCCCGCCTGGGCGAGCAGACCGGCCAGTTGCCCGTGATGCTGCAGCGCGCCGCCAACCAGCTGTCCACCGAGGTGCAGCGCCGTGCCATGCACCTGGCCACCATCCTGGAGCCGCTGCTGATCGTGGCCATGGGCATGGTCGTGGCCCTGATCGTGCTGGCCGTGCTCATGCCCATCATCCAGCTCAACCAGTTCGTCAAATAGCGAAAAGCGCCAAGCCATGCCCGTGACCCTGCAAGACAAGCTGGTCGTCGCCATCTCCTCGCGGGCGCTGTTCGACTTCGAGGAGGAGAACCGGCTGTTCGACGCCGGTGACGAGCAGGCCTACATGCGCCGCCAGCTGGACCTGGTGCACCAGCCCGCACGCCCGGGCATCGCCTTCCCGCTGGTGCGCAAGCTGCTGGCCTTCAATACGCCCGAAGTGCAGCGCGTGGAGGTGATGATGCTGTCGCGCAACGACCCGGCCAGCGGCATGCGGGTCTTTGCCTCTGCCAAGGCGGCCGACATGCACATAGAGCGCGGCGTGTTCACGCGCGGGCGCGATCCGTTTTCCTACCTGCGGCCGCTGGGCGCGCACCTGTTTCTCTCGGCCAACGAGGTCGATGTGCGCAGGGCGCTGTCCATCGGCTTTCCTGCCGCGCGCGTGATGGTCGATTCCACGCCCGCAGGCGACCGCTATCCGCAGGAGGTGCGCATCGCCTTCGACGGCGATGCCGTGCTGTTCTCCGACGAGGCCGAACGCGTCTACCAGCAAGGCGGGCTGCCGGCCTTTCTGCGCCACGAGGTCTCCCATGCCGCCACGCCGCTGGCGGAAGGGCCGTTCAAGCCACTGCTGGTGGCGCTGCACCGGCTGCAGCAGCAGGCGGACTCGTCCCAGACCATGCGCATTCGCACGGCCCTGGTGACGGCGCGCAGCGCACCGGCGCACGAGCGTGCCATCCGCACGCTGCTGGAATGGGGCATTGCGGTGGACGAGGCCATGTTCCTCGGCGGCCTGGAAAAGGGCCCGTTCCTGCGCGAGTTCGAGCCGGACTTCTTCTTCGACGACCAGACCGGCCACGTCAACTCGGCCGCGCGCCATGTGCCGGCAGGCCACGTGAGCAGCGGCATCTCCAATCCGGACGCCGATCCGCCGAAGTAAACAATTGCAAAGGGCGGGCCGGCCGTGCTTGCAAATGCCGGTTCCGTGCCCAAATAAAGCCAATGCATTTTCCCCTCATGAACCGCTCTGCCCTGCTGCGCCGGCCACCGCTGCTGCAGGCCGCCGTCGTCGTGCTGCTGACCAGCGCCTTCATGCTGCCCGCCGCGCGCGCGCAGGCGGCAGAAAACGCAGCCACCGAGCAGGCAACGGCCAGCCCGGCGCCGCTGACCAAGGGAGAGATCAAGGCCCAGCGTGAATTCAAGATGCTGGACTTCAACAAGGACGGCAAGCTCAGCCGTGCCGAAGTCGCGCTGTTCCCGCGCCTGTCGGCAGCCTTCGACGAGGCCGACACCGACAAGGACGGCTACGTCTCCTATGCGGAAGTGCAGGCCTTTGCCGTCAAGTACCGCGCCGAACGCGACAAGGCAAAGGCCAAGGCGCAGGCCGAAGAGGCAAAGGCCGCCGAGCGTGCGGCAGCCGAGCATGCCGCAGCCGCACCCGCTGCCAGGGACAAGAAGGAAGGCGAAGGCTCAAAGGACTGAGCCTTCTTGCCCGGCCCCTGACACTCAAAGACCGCCGGTACGCTTGACCTTGGGTTCCGAATAGGTCAACGGTTCGTCGCGCACCTGCATCTTGTTGCGAGCCACATCGTCGGCCTTGCTGACCTCCTGGGCCTGCTCCACCGCCATGGCGCTGGCACGCCACATGGACTGGATGAACTCGATGAGCTGCTTGGAGATCGGCTCCTTGGGCGGCTCCTCGACCTCTTCCTTTTGCTTGATCTCTTCGGCCAGCGTCCAGTCGCGGTTTTCCTGGTCCACCACGGACGGCTTTTCAGGATCGCGCACCACCCGGCCTTCGCCGATGCGGTCCGTGGATTCGACGGCGTTGGTGGCGTTCACAGGACGCACGGGCACCGCGCCCGACGCACCGGTGGAGTACAGATCGGCGCTTTGCGGGCGCCACGGTATGGGTGATCGGTCAACAGGTGGAATTGGCATGGCTCGACCCTCTTGCTGGATGTGTGCTGTGGGCGGGAATTTCCCGCCGTCGCCTCATCATCGACAGAAGCTGAAAGAACTGAAGCGCTTTTTTTGAAAGACGCTTCGGCCTGCCTCAAACCAAGGGTAAACCCCTTGTTCACCTCGACCAGGCGCTAGAGGAAGCGCTCCAGCAGCTTGCGCGAGGTGCGGTCCAGCGCCGTGCTGTCGGGCACGCTGAACTGCACGCCGTCCTGGCTGGTGATCATCAGATGCGTGCGGCCCGACAGGCGCCGGATGTCCTCCTCGGCCTTGAGCACGAGCTGCACGGGCCCCCGGTCGGTCTCCAGGTCCCAGGTGCTGGGCGTGGAAAAGCCGGACACCTTGTGGATGCGCTGGATGACGGGCACGAACTCGCGCACGGCCAGGTCTTCCTCGATCAGCATGCGGGCCTGCGCCGGCAGGTGGTCCATGTGGTCCACCCACAGCGCCTCCTTGCCATCGACGGAGACCAGGGACAGGCCTTCCAGCGGTGCGGCAATCGGAAAGGCGCGCACGGGCACCACGGATTCGTGGCGCGTGCCGTCGGCCAGGATCAGCACCAGGCGGCCATGGGCGTTGCGCTCCATGCGCACACCGCTCAGATCGGCGCCGGCAGCGGAATGTTGGGCGTTGGACATGGCTTACTCCTCGATGGTGGTTGCGGCCAGGGTCAGGCCTGCGGCCTGGGCATCCTCTTCGGCGCGCCGCGCCTGGGCCTGGTACAGGCGCCAGTAGGCGCCCTGCTTTTCCATCAGCTCGTCGTGCGGACCCACTTCCACGATCTCGCCCCGGTCCATGACCACGAGGCGGTCGGCCTTGCGCAGCGTGGACAGGCGGTGGGCAATGGCAATCGTCGTGCGGCCCTGCACCAGGTTGTCCAGCGCCTTCTGGATTTCCTTCTCGGTCTCGGTGTCCACGGCCGAGGTGGCCTCGTCCAGGATCAGGATGCGCGGGTCGATCAGCAGTGCGCGCGCAATGGAGATGCGCTGGCGCTCGCCGCCCGACAGGCCCTGGCCGCGCTCGCCCACCAGGGAGTCGTAGCCATGCGGCAGGCGCAGGATGAATTCATGGGCGTGGGCAGCGCGGGCCGCCGCCACGATTTCCTCGCGCGTGGCATCGGGCTTGCCGTAGGCGATGTTCTCGGCAATGGTGCCGAAGAACAGGAAGGGCTCCTGCAGCACCAGGCCGATGTTGCTGCGGAAGTCCGAGACCTTGAGCCGGCGGATGTCCACGCCGTCGAGCTGAATGGAGCCCTCGCTCACGTCATAGAAACGGCTGATCAGGTTGACCAAGGTGCTCTTGCCCGAGCCGCTGTGGCCGACCAGGCCGATCATTTCACCCGGGCGAATCTGTAGATCCAGGTTCTTGATCACGGCGCGGCTGCCGTAGCGGAAGCTCAGGTTGTCCAGCGTGATGGCGCCCTGCACGCGCGGCAGCTTGACCGGGTTGACCGGGTCGGGCACGTTGCTCACGTGGTCGAGGATGTCGAAGATGCGCTTGGCGCCGGCCGCCGCCTTCTGCGTGACCGAGACGATGCGGCTCATCGAGTCCAGGCGGCTGTAGAAGCGGCCGATGTAAGCGATGAAGGCCGTCAGGATACCGACCGTGATCTGGCCGCCAGCCACCAGCCAGATGCCGAAGCCCCAGACCACGAGCAGGCCGATCTCGGTCAGCAGCGTCACCGTGGGCGTGAACAGCGACCAGGTCTTGTTGACCTTGTCGTTGGCCTGCAGGTTGACCAGGTTGGCCTGGGCGAAGCGGTCGGCCTCGCGCTTTTCCTGGGCGAAGGCCTTGACCACGCGGATGCCGGGGATGGTGTCGGCCAGCACATTGGTCACTTCGGACCAGACGCGGTCGATCTTCTCGAAGCCCGTGCGCAGGCGGTCGCGCACCAGGTGGATCATCCAGGCGATGAAGGGCAGCGGCACCAGGGTGACCAGGGCCAGCCACGGATTGATGGAGAACAGGATGACCGAGGTCATCACGATCATCAGCACGTCGGTCGCGAAATCCAGCGCATTCAAGGATAGAAACAAATTGATGCGATCTGTTTCCGCCCCGATGCGCGCCATCAGGTCGCCCGTGCGCTTGCTGCCGTAGTAGTCCAGCGACAGCGTCAACAGGTGGTTGTAGGTGGTGGTGCGCAAGTCCGACCCTATGCGCTCGGACACTTTGGCCAGCACGAAGGTGCGCGCCCAGCCCAGGCCCCAGGCCACCAGCGCCGCCGCCAGCAGCCCGCTCAGGTAGAAGACCACGAGGCTGCTGTCGATCTGCTGCCCGTTCTGGAACGGGATCAGGATCTTGTCCACGATGGGAATGGTCAGGTAAGGCGCCACCAGGGTGGCGCCCGTGGAGGCCAGCGTCAGCAAAAAGCCCAGCAGCAGCTGGTGCCGGTAGGGATGGGCAAAGCGCCACAGGCGCAGCAGCACCCAGGTGGAGGTCTGCGGACCCTGCTGGCGCGCGCAGGCCGGGCATTCGTCGGCCTCGGGCGGCAGCTCGGCCTGGCAGGCCGGGCAGCGGGGCACGTCGTCCTCGGGCTCGGCGAAGTCCTCGCCGCGTGCCAGGCGCTCGCGCTCATGGTCGAACTGCTGCAGCAGGCGCAGCACGGCCGCCTGGTGGCGCAGCGTGAAGCGCCACAGCGCCAGCCGCGCCGCAGGGCCATGCAGTTCGAGGTTGCCCACGCCGCCGTGGTCCAGCGTGCGCAGATTCTGATCAATGGATAGTGCCCACTCACTCCACTGCTGATCTGCAGGATCACAGGCGAGGAGCCGCTGGTTGGTCAGCACAACCCAGCCTTCGCCGAAGCGCATATCGAGGGTCAGGTCAACCGGGACGAGGGCCAGCACGTTTTCATTGGAAGCGAGCCTGGCTCGCAGCCCAGCCCCGCGGGGGCTGGCAAGGAAGGCCGAAACGTCCACAGAATGGTGTTCTTGCATGTTGAGTTGTTTTTCCCGCCCCTGGCGGCTCCTGGTGTCATGCGGGCAACCGCAGCTCCCCGGTGGATATCCCGCGCTTTGCACGGCATACCCTGCTCAACGCGCCAACCCTGGTTTAGGCTGACAGCACTGCGCATGGGCTTTCTGAGCGCACAATCCTCTCCCATTCTCCGGCGATCCGCACCCGGGTCGTCGCTCACGCTTACCCGTTGATCGACATGGCGAAATTCAAAGACATCCAACTCTTGCGCACCACCTACCTGCGTGGACCCAGCGTCTGGACCTACCGTCCCGTGCTGGAGGTCTGGCTGGATCTTGGTGAGCTGGAGGACTATCCCTCGAACAAGCTTGACGGTTTCAACGAGCGCCTGACGGCCTGGCTGCCCGACCTGATCGAGCACCACTGCGGCGTGGGCGAGCGCGGCGGCTTCATCCAGCGCCTGGAAGGCGGCACCTGGTGCGGCCATGTGCTGGAGCACATCATCATCGAGCTTCTGAACCTGGCGGGCATGCCGGCCGAATTCGGCCAGACGCGCGAGATTTCCCAGCGCGGCATCTACCGCATGGTCTTCCGCTGCCCCGAGGAAACCGTGGCGCGCACGGCCCTGGCCTACGGCCACCGGCTGATCATGGCAGCCATCAACGACGAGCCCTTCGACCTGAAGGCCGCCGTCAAGGCCATCAAGACCGAGATCAACGACCGCTACCTGGGCCCGAGCACGGGCTGCATCGTCGATGCCGCCGGCGAGCGCCGCATTCCCCACATCCGCCTCAATGACGGCAACCTCGTGCAGCTCGGCTATGGCGCCGCGCAGCGCCGCATCTGGACCGCCGAGAGCGACCAGACCAGCGCCATTGCCGAAGGCATTGCCCAGGACAAGGACTTCACCAAGCGCCTGCTGGCCGCCTGCGGCGTGCCCGTGCCCGAAGGCCAGATCGTCAACAGCCCCGAAGAAGCCTGGGAAGTGGCGCAGGACATCGGCTTTCCCGTCACCGTCAAGCCCTCGGACGGCAACCACGCGCGTGGCGTGACGCTGGACCTGCGCGACGAGGCCGACATCAAGACCGCCTTCGCGCTGGCCCAGCCCGAAGGCTCCGACGTGATCGTCGAGCGCTTCATCGACGGCACCGAGCACCGCATCCTGGTGGTGGGCGGCAAGGTCGTGGCGGCCTGCCGTGGCGAGACCGTGAGCGTGGCCGGCAACGGCAAGTCCACGCTGCGCGAGCTGGTCGCCGTGGTCAACCAGGACCCGCGCCGCGGCCCCGAGCAGGAATACCCGCTGGACTGGATCAACCTCGAAGCCCCGGCCGTGAAGCTGGAGCTCAAGCGCCAGGACGTGACGCCCGACAGCGTTCCCGCCCAGGGCACCAGCGTGCTGCTGCAGCGCAACGGCAACATGGCCATCGACTGCACGGATGAAGTCCACCCCGAAGTGGCCTACATGGCCACGCTGGCCGCCAAGATCGTGGGCCTGGACATCGCGGGCATGGACATGATCCTGCAGGACGTCTCGCGCCCCATGAAGGAGCAGGGCGGCGCCATCCTCGAAGTCAACGCCGGCCCCGGCCTGCTGATGCACCTGAAGCCCACCAGCGGCGCGCCGCGCCCCGTGGGCATGGCCATCGCCGACCACCTGTTCCCGCGCACCGAAGAGGGCACGGGCGCAGGCCGCATCCCCCTGGTGGGCATTGCCGGCACGCGCAACAACGGCTTCACGGCCCGCCTGGTGGGCTGGCTGCTGCAGCTGTCGGGCAAGCTCACGGGCGTGGCCAGCAGCGAGGGCATGTTCCTGTCCAACCGCCAGACCCAGAAGACCAACACCGCCAATTGGGCCGGTGCCCACCGCCTGCTGACCAACCGCCTGGCCCAGGCCGCCGTCATCCAGACCACGGCCCGCTCCATCCTGGAGGAAGGCCTGGCCTACGACCGCTGCCTGGTCGGCGTGGTCACCGACATGGACGGCTTCGAGCAGTTGCCCGACCATGACGTGCACGAGCAGTCGCAGATGACGCGCGTGATGCGCACCCAGATCGACGTGGTGCTGGACGAAGGCGCGGGCGTCCTCAATGCCGACATCGAGCAGGTGGCCGACCTGGCCCGCCTGTGCGACGGCGAGGTGCTGTTCTATTCGATGCAGGCCGACAGCCCCGTGGTCGCGGCCCACCGTTCCGAGAGCGAAGGCCGTGCCGTCTTCGTGCGCGGCAACCAGGTAATCCTGGCCACGGGCGCTGCCGAGCGCGTGCTGGGCACGCTGGACGCACTGAGCCTGCCCGGCGGCCTGCGCCCGGACACGCCGGCCCTGCTGGCCGCCATTGCCGCCGCGTGGTCCATGGACATTGCCCCCGACCTCATCGTCGCCGGCATCAAGACCTTCGACTACACGCCGGCCGCCGCAGCCACCGCCGCCTGAGCCCGACCACACGATGACATGCAGGCAGGCCCGGCGACGCGGGCCTGCCCTCCGAAAGAAGACACTATGCAGATCACCCGCATCCGAGCCCTGCGCGGCCCCAATCTCTGGACCCGCAGCACCGCCATCGAAGCCATCGTGCAATGCGAGCCCGGCGAGTGCGACTACTCGGCCCTGCCCGGCTTCGAGGACCGGCTGCGCGCGCGCTTTCCCAAGATCGGCACGCTGCAGCCGCACGGCGCCGACCAGCGCCTGTCGCTGGCTCAGGTGCTGGAAGTCGCGGCCCTGTCGCTGCAGGCCCAGGCCGGCTGCCCGGTGACCTTCAGCCGCACGCATGAAACCGTGGAGACCGGCACCTACCAGGTGGTGGTGGAGTACACCGAAGAGGCCGTCGGCCGCCTGGCCATGGAACAGGCCGGCGAGCTGCTGCAGTCGGCCCTGGCCGATACGCCCTTCGACGCCGACAAGGTGGTGGCCCAGCTGCGCGAACTCGACGAGGACGAGCGCATCGGTCCCTCCACCGGCTCCATCGTCGATGCGGCCGTGGCGCGTTGCATTCCCATCCGCCGCCTGACCTCGGGCTCGCTGGTACAACTGGGCTGGGGCTCCAAGGCGCGCCGTATCCAGGCCGCCGAGCTGGACCAGACCAGCGCCGTGGCCGAGTCCATCGCCCAGGACAAGGACCTGACCAAGCGCCTGCTGCACGCCGCCGGCGTGCCCGTGCCGCTGGGCCGCCCCGTCAAGGATGTGGAAGAAGCCTGGCTCGTGGCCCAGGAAGTGGGCCTGCCCGTGGTGGTCAAGCCCCAGGACGGCAACCAGGGCAAGGGCGTGGTGGTCAACATCACCACGCACGAGCAGCTCAAGGCCGCCTTCGCCACCGCCTCGGAATTCGGCGACGACATCATGGTCGAGCGCTTCCTGCCCGGCCATGACTTCCGCCTGCTGGTGGTCGGCGGCCAGCTGGTGGCCGCTGCGCGCCGCGAGCCGCCCCAGGTGCTGGGCGACGGCCAGCACACCATCCGCGAGCTGGTGGACATCGTCAACCAGGACCCGCGCCGCGGCTCGGGCCACGGCACGGCGCTGACCAAGATCCGCCTGGACGACATCGCCATCGCGCGCATCGCCACCGAAGGGCTCACGCCCGAATCCGTGCCGGCCCAGGGCCAGCGCGTGGTGCTGCGCAACAACGCCAACCTGTCCACGGGCGGCAGCGCCACCGATGTGACGGACGACGTGCACCCCGACATCGCCGCGCGCGCCGTGGAGGCCGCCCAGACCATCGGCCTGCACATCTGCGGCGTGGACGTGGTCTGCGAGACCATGCTGCGCCCGCTGGAAGAGCAAAACGGCGGCATCGTCGAAGTCAACGCCGCACCGGGCCTGCGCATGCACCTGGCGCCGTCCTTCGGCAAGCCCCGCAACGTGGGCGTGCCCATGGTCGATGAGCTGTTCGCGCCGGGCCAGGACGGCCGCATCCCGCTGGTGGCCGTCACCGGCACCAATGGCAAGACCACGACCACGCGCCTGATCGCCCACCTGTTCACCTCGCATGGCTGGCGCACGGCCATGACGAACACGGACGGCGTCTACGTCAACGGCCGCCAGATCGACAGCGGCGACTGCTCGGGCCCGCGCAGCGCGCGCAACGCCCTGGCCCACCCCGAGACCGATGCGGCCGTGCTCGAATGCGCACGCGGCGGCATCCTGCGCGAAGGCCTGGGCTTCGACCGCTGCCAGGTGGCCGTGGTCACCAACGTGGGCGCGGGCGACCATCTGGGCCTGAACTACATCACCACGGTGGAAGACGTGGCCGTACTCAAGCGCGTCATCGTGCAGAACGTGGCCACCGACGGCTATGCCGTGCTCAACGCGGCCGATCCGCTGGTCGCCGCCATGGCCTCCACCTCGCCGGGCAAGGTCATCTATTTCGCGGCCGACCGCCACCACCCCGTGATGGCCACGCACCGTGCCCAGGGCAACCGCGTGGTCTACGTGGACGGCGACAGCATCGTCGCGGCCGAAAGCTCGTGGCGCGAGACCATTGCGCTGCGCGAGATCCCCATCACGCGCAACGGCACCATCAGCTTCCAGGTGGAGAACGTCATGGCCTCCATCGCCGCCGCCTGGGGCGTGGGCATGCCCTGGCAGACCATCCGCCGCGGGCTGGCCGGCTTCGTCAACGACAGCGACAACGCGCCGGGCCGCTTCAACGTCATGGACTACCGTGGCGCCACGCTGATCGCCGACTACGGCCACAACCCCGACGCCATCCGCGCCCTGGTCCAGGCCGTGGACGCCATGCCGGCCCAGCGCCGCAGCGTGGTCATCAGCGGCGCGGGCGACCGCCGCGACCAGGACATCACCGAGCAGACCCAGATCCTGGGCAAGGCCTTCGACGACGTCATCCTCTACCAGGATGCCTGCCAGCGTGGCCGCGCCGACGGTGAAGTCCTGGCCCTGCTGCAGCAAGGCCTGCAAGGCGCACCGCGCACCGACTACGTGACCCAGATCCAGGGTGAGTTCAACGCCATCGACCATGCGCTGGCGCGACTGACGCCCGGCGACCTGTGCCTGGTGCTGGTGGACCAGGTGGAAGAAGCCCTGGAGCACCTGCGCCGCCATGTGGCGGGTGAAAACACCCCCTGAGGCGCTTTGCGCCTTCCCCCTCTCTCGCTTCGCGGGAGGGGGACGACACCCTCGGGGCGGGGCGGCCCTTCCTCGGTGTCCCTGAGTTGGGCCGCGCCACTCTCTTACGCAACGCCATGATCAAACCCAGTGTGAAGTATTTCCCGCAAGGCCGGGCCTTGCTCACAGCCGCCCTGTCCACGCTGCTGCTGGGCGCCTGCGGTGCGCGCGCCGAGCAGGTCGGCGCGGTGGACACGGTGTTCAAGTTCATAGGCCCGGACCACAAGATCGTGGTCGATGCCTATGACGATCCCAAGGTGGCGGGCGTGACCTGCTATGTCTCGCGCGCCAAGACCGGTGGCATCAAGGGCGGCCTGGGCCTGGCCGAGGACCGCGCCGAAGCCTCGATCAGTTGCGTGCAGACCGGACCCATCCAGATCCCTGCGCCGCTCAAGCAGCAGGACGAGGTGTTCACCGAGCGCATCTCGCTGCTGTTCAAGCGCCTGCGCGTGGTGCGCATGGTCGATGCGCAGCGCAACACCCTGGTCTACATGACCTACTCGGACCGCGTGATCGAAGGCTCTCCGCAAAACAGCGTCACCGCCGTGCCCGTGCCGCGCAGCACGCCAATTCCGCTGGGCAAATAACCCGCCTCAGTCCTGGGCGTGTTGGCGGCAGGCCTGCACAAAGGCCGCCAGCGCCGGCGAGCGGCGCTTGCCCGCCCGCTGCACCAGCGAGAAATCCCGCCACATGCGCGGCAGCGTGGTCGGCAGCACGGCCAGCTCTCCCGAGGCGACCAGGGCCTGCACCAGCACGCGCGACAGGCAGCTGATGCCCAGGCCCTGGGCCACGCAGCGCGCTATGGCCTCGGAGCTGCCCAGCGTGGCGGCGGCCGGCAGCTGGTGCAGATGCGGCAGCAAGGCATGCTCCACCATCTCGCGCGTGCCCGAGCCCGGCTCGCGCAGCAGCCAGCGCGCACCGCGCAAGGCGGCCACGCCCAGCGGGCGCTGGCCCGCAGCCTGCACCAGCGGGTCCTGTGCTGCAGCCACGATGACGAGTTCGTCACGCATCCAGGGCTCGACCTCCAGTCCGGGCCAGTGGCTGGTACCCTCGATCAGGCCCAGGTCCACGTCCAGCGATTCCACGGCCTGGCCCACCTCGCGCGTGTTGGCGATCTGCAGGTCCACGCTCAGGTGCGGATGACTGCGCGCCAGGTGCGCGAGCACGGCCGGCAGCGCATAGGTGCCTATGGTGGTGCTGGCTGCCACGCGCAGACGCACGGGCAGGCTGGCGGCCCGCACCGAAAACGCCTGCTCTATGCCCCTGGCCTGCTCCAGCAGCGCCAGTGCCTCGGGCAACAGGGCGCGCCCCGCGTCGTTGAGCGCCAGCCTCCGGCCCACGCGCTCGAACAGCTGGGCGCCCATGGCCTGCTCCAGCTGCTGCAGCGCGGCGCTGGTGGCCGACTGCGACAGGGCCACGGCGTCGGCCGCGGCCACGGTGGAGCCCGCCTGGGCGACGGCGCAGAAGATTTCAAGTTGGCGCAGGGTGAGGTGCAGCATGGCGTGCAGTCTGGACGAGGCATCAACCTGTTTCTCCGGTTGATGCTACAAAAACTATTCGTTATACGAATATAGCCAAGAAATCTAAAGTGCCTCCCATGCACCGCGCTCCTGACGCGGCGCGCAGGCACCATGAACACCACATCCCTCCCACGCCCCTCCCATCCGTCCGGCTGGCTGCGCCAGTTGACCGAGCTTGCGCCCGGCCTGCTGCTGGCCGGCGCCATTGCCGCAGCCGCCACCTGGGGCGCACGCCAGCCCCTGCTGGCCGGCTCGGGCCTGAGTGCGCTGACGCTGGCCATCTGCATCGGCCTGGTCATCGGCAACACCGTCTATCCGCGCCTGGCGCCCAGCTGCCATGCCGGCGTAGGCCTGGCCAAGCAGCGCCTGCTGCGCGCGGGCATCGTGCTCTACGGCCTGCGGCTGACCTTCCAGGACATAGGCCATGTGGGCATGGCCGGCGTGGTGGTCGATGCCCTGGTGCTGGGCAGCACCTTCTTGCTGGCGCAGTGGCTGGGCCGCCGCGTCTTCGGGCTGGATGCGCGCACCACGGTGCTGATCGGCGCGGGCAGCTCCATCTGCGGCGCCGCTGCCGTGCTGGCCACCGAACCCGTGATCAAGGGCCGCGCCGAAGACGTGGCCGTGGCCGTGGCCACCGTGGTGGTCTTCGGCACCGTGGGCACCTTCCTCTACCCCGCGCTGTTCCACTGGAACGCTGCCCACGGCTGGCTGGACATGTCGCCTGCGCAGTACGGCCTGTACGTGGGCTCCACCGTGCACGAGGTGGCCCAGGTCGTGGCCGCCGGCGAAGCCATTGCGCCCGAAGCTGCGGACGTGGCCGTGATCTCCAAGATGGTGCGCGTGATGATGCTGGCCCCCTTCCTGCTGCTGCTGTCCATGGCGGTGGCGCGCGGCAACCGCAGCAGCCAGGTGAGCGACGGCCAGCCGCGCCGCATCACCATTCCCTGGTTCGCGCTGGGCTTCGTCGCCATGGCCGGCGTGAACTCGCTGGGCGTGCTGCCTGCCGCCGTGGTGCAGGTGGGCGTGCAGCTGGACAACGCGCTGCTGGCCGTGGCCATGGCGGCCCTGGGCCTGACCACCCATGTCCGTGCCGTGCGTGCCGCAGGCACGAAGCCCCTGCTGCTGGCCGCCTTGCTGTTCGCATGGCTTCTGGTGGCGGGCCTGCTCTTCAACCGCTGGGTGCCCGGCCTGCTCTGAAGCTGTCCGCATCCATCGACCGGCCCTGCAAAGCATCGTCTTGCAGGGCCTTTTTCATGGACTACCCGCCCCTGGACAAGGGAATACCCTCAGATCGAATGCAGACACAATTAATTTGCAATGCAAATTAATTGCATTGCAAAGATAATCGAGGCATGTCCTTTGCCTCTGCCCCTCCCCGCGCCCGTCTCGGCTTTCTCATGGTCACCCTGGTACGCCAGTGGCGCCGCCAGGTCGAGGAGCAACTGCTGGCCGACGGCCTGACCGATGCCACCTGGGCGCCGCTGATCCACCTGCGCGCCTGGGGCGACGGCGTCACGCAAAAGGAACTGGCCGAGCGCGTGGGA
Organism: Delftia sp. DLF01; assembly: GCF_014852125.1. Lineage (NCBI taxonomy): Bacteria > Pseudomonadati > Pseudomonadota > Betaproteobacteria > Burkholderiales > Comamonadaceae > Delftia > Delftia sp. DLF01. The sequence goes on along the minus strand of NZ_JACVAZ010000004.1, from coordinate 359,659 downwards.
CTGGACGGCTCCAGCCTGGTGCGCCTGCTCGATATTCTGGAAGGCCACGGCTGGGTGGAACGCCGCGCCGACCCCGGCGACCGGCGCAGCAAGCGCATCTTCCTGACCGATGAAGGCAACGGCGCCGTGGACCGCGTGCGCGCCACCATGCTGCAGGCCGAGCTGGCCATGCTGCAGGACCTGGACGATGCCGAGGTCGAGGCCATGCTGGCCGGCATGGCCAAGATCCAGGCGCGCATGGCCGCGCTGCGCACTGAAGGCGCGCCATGAACGCCCTCCACGATGCCTATGGCCGCCTGCTGCAGGCCTCGGTCCGCTGGGGCTTCGACCCCGCGCGCCTGCGCCAGCACCTGCGCACGGCCTTTGCCGCCTGCCTGGCTCTGCTGGCCGCCTGGCAGCTGGGGCTGGAGCATCCGCAGTGGGCTGCCATGGCCACCTGGGCCGCATCCCAGCCGCTGCGCGGGCAACTGCTCGAAAAAAGCTTTTTCCGGGTCGCAGGCACCGTGGCCGGCACGGCCGTGGGCGTGGGCCTGGTGCTGCTGGCCCAGGGAAACCTGCTGTGGCTGGTGCTGGGCCTGGCCGTGTGGCTGGGCCTGTGCGCGGGCGTGGGCAATCTGCAGCGCAGCTTCGTGGCCTACGGCACCATGCTGTCCGGGTATTCGGCGGCCATGGTCGCGCTGCTGGACTTCGCCCATCCCGACCAGGTCTTCGCCCTGGGCTGGGACCGGCTGTTCACGGCGCTGACCGGCGTGTTCGCAGCCCTGCTCGTGGGCTGGCTGTTCACACCCAAGGGCAGCGGCATTCCCGGCAATGCCGAGGTGCGCCAGCTGTTCGCGCAACTGCTGCGCGATCTGGCCGACAGCCTGCAGGCGCGCGGCCGTTCGTCCCTGGGCTCGCAGGAGATCGCTGCCCGCCTGCTGGCCATGGCCGTGATCGAGGAGGGGCTGGACCCGCACGCCGCCGGTTCGCAGCGCTCACGCGAGGCCGTGCACGCGCTGCGCCGGCTCATGAATGCCCAGATCTCGGCCCTGCTGTGGCTGCGCGATGCACCATCGCAGGAGCCGCCTGCGGCCTTTGGCGAGGCGCAGGCCCTGGCCGCCGCGCAGGCGCTGCGCGAAGCCGCCCTGGCGCTGGAGACGCGCGTGCAATTGCACGAGGCCGCGGCGGCCCTGGTGCGCGCACGCGAGGCCGCCGTGGCCTGGCCCGGCGCAGCCGACATGCTGGCCCCGATGGGCTTTGCACTGCAGGCCCACCTGGCCGCCACCCATGACGTGGCCCTGCCGCCCGGCCACCGCGCCCGCCAATGGCCGGTGGTGCTGCACAGCGACTGGCTGGGCGCGCGCCGCGCCATGCTGCGTGCCAGCGCGGCCATCGCCATCGTGGGCCTGCTGTGGGTGGTGACGGGCTGGAGCGGCGGTGCCTACATGCTGCTGGGCATGTCCATCATGCTGACCGTGTTCTCGGGCTTCGAGAACCCGTCGGCCACCATGCGCCATGTGACCCTGGGCCAGGCCATGGGCGTGCTGGTGGCCCTGGCCTGCCAGTGGCTGGTCTGGCCGTTCGCCGACAGCCAGGCGGGCCTGGTGTGGCTGATGCTGCCCTTTGTCTACGTGGGCGCGCTGCTGTTCTCGCACCAGCGCACCGCGCTCTCGGGCTATGACTGCAACATGGTGCTGCTGCTCCTGCTGCAGCCCCACTACCCGCAGACGGCCAGCTTCGGCCATGCGCTGGCCCTGGGGCTGGCCGTGGTGTCCGGGCCGCTGGCCGGCTGGGCGGCCTACCGTTTCATCCTGCCGGTCACGCTGCAGGGCCGGCTGCAAAGCCTGCGCTCCATGATGGTCCACGAGCTGCAGGACATGGCCGCCACGCCCGGCCATGCGCGCAATGGCCGCATTTGGCGCGCCCGCCTGTACCACCGGCTGCTGCGCCTGGTGCGCATGTCGGAGCAGGCCGGAGGGCAGCTGGGTGCGCAGGCAGCGGAGTGCGGCCTGGCCGCCCTGCATGTGGGCCGCGCCATCCAGGCGCTGCACCAGCTGTCCGGGGAAGCGGCCCTGGGCGACGGCACCGCCCGCGCCGTGCGCGCCGCGCTGCTGCGCCTGCAGCGGCTGCAGCAGGCGCCCGGCCAGTGCCCGCCGCTTTTGCGCGCGCTGGCGCAGCGCGTGGCAGAACGCCATCCCGACCAGGCCCGCCAGCTGCGCCATGCCGCGCACGAGATCGCGCAGCACGAAGCCTTCTTCCGCAACGCCGGCTGAAGCACGGACCCATGCCAGAATGGCCAGCCCAGGCCGGCAGCGCCCCACGCTCTCTGTCCCCCTGTTGCAAGGAAAGCATCCATGTCGTGGAGCGAAACCACCATCACCTCACAGCGCCTGGCGCTGCGCCCCTTCACTGCCGCCGATGCCGATGAGGCCTTTGCCTGCATCACGCCCACGCTGACGCGCTACCTGTCCTTCGAGCCGGCGTCGACGCCTGCCGAGTTCGAGGCGGTCTGGCGCGGATGGCTGCAGGAGATCGCGGCCGGCACGGACTTCAACTTCACGCTGCGCGAGCGCACGTCAGGCCGATTCACCGGCCTGCTGGGCCTGCACCGCGCGCGCGACGCCGAGCCCGAACTCGGGATCTGGATACGCGAGGACGTGCATGGCCAGGGCTATGGCCGCGAAGCCGTGGCCGCGCTGGCAGCATGGGCCCGAGCGACCTTTGCGCCACAGTCCTTGCGCTATCCGGTGGCCGAGCCCAATACCGCCAGCCGGCGCATTGCCCAGGGGCTGGGTGGCGTGGAGGTTGAGCGCCAGAGCCTTTCAAAGTACGTGCTCGTCGTCTACCGCATACCAGGGGTCGCCACGTCGGGCGTTGCCGCCCCATGAAAACAAAGGCCGTCCCACGCGAGTGGGACGGCCTTGTCCATGGGGCAGATGCCTGTCTTACACCGCCGCGATCGACACGGCCTTGGCGACCAGATAGGCCTCCAGCGCCTCGGGGCCGCCCTCGGAGCCATAGCCCGAATCCTTGACGCCGCCGAACGGCATCTCGGCCGAGGCCACGGCCGGCTGGTTGATCCACAGCATGCCGGTCTCGACCTGCTGGGCCAGCTGGTGTGCCGTCTTGATGGAGCGCGTGAACGCATAGGCCGCCAGGCCGTAGGACAGGCGGTTGGCCTCGGCAATGGCCTCGCCCAGATCGTCAAAGCCGCGGATGGCGGCCACGGGGCCGAAGGGCTCCTGGTTGAAGATCTCGGCGCTCAACGGCACGTCGCCCAGCACCGTGGGAGCGAAGAAGTTGCCCGCGCCGCCCAGCGAGGCACCGCCCGTGAGCAGCTTGGCGCCCTGCTTTTGCGCATCCTCGATCAGATGGGACAAGGCCGTGACGCGGCGCGGATTGGCCAGCGGTCCCATCTGCGTGCCCTGGACCAGGCCATCGCCGACCTTGAGGCCTTCGGCATGGGCGACCATGGCGCGCGTGAATTCCTCGCGCACGCTGTTGTGCACCAGAAAGCGCGTGGGCGAGATGCAGACCTGGCCCGCGTTGCGGAACTTGGACGCGCCTGCGGCCTTCACGGCCAGGGCCACGTCGGCATCCTCGGCCACGATGACCGGCGCGTGGCCGCCCAGCTCCATGGTCGAGCGCTTCATGTGCTGGCCTGCCAGCGCCGCCAGCTGCTTGCCCACTGCGGTGGAGCCGGTGAACGTGACCTTGCGGATCACGGGATGGGCGATCAGGTAGGAGGAAATCTGGGCCGGATCACCGAACACCAGGCCCACCACGCCGGCAGGCACGCCGGCATCGACAAAGCACTTGAACAGGGCTGCGGGCGCAGCCGGCGTTTCCTCGGGCGCCTTGCACAGGAAGGAGCAGCCCGTGGCCAGCGCCGCGCCGATCTTGCGCACGATCTGGTTGACGGGGAAGTTCCAGGGCGTGAAGGCGGCCACGGGGCCCACGGGCTCCTTGATCACCAGCTGCTGCACCTCGGGGCGGCGCGAGGGCACGATGCGGCCGTACACGCGCAGCGCCTCGTCGGCAAACCATTCGATGATGCCCACGCCGGCCAGGATTTCGCCCTTGGCCTCGGCCACGGGCTTGCCCTGCTCCTGCGTCAGGAGCGCGGCGATCTCGTCGGCGCGCTCCTTGAGCAGGGCGGCGGCACGGCGCATGGCGGCGCCGCGCTCATGGGCCGAGACATTGCGCCAGACCTCGAAACCGCGTTGCGCTGCGGCCAGCGCACGGTCCAGGTCGGCCACGTCGGCATGGGCCACATGGCCGATGACTTCGCCGCTGGCCGGGTTGCGCACGGGAATCTTCCTGCCGCTGGCGGCGTCCTGCCATTGGCCGTCGATCAGGAGTTGGGTGTCGGAGTAGGAATGGCTCATGCTGGATCAGATCCTTGGTAGATGACAGGGGGCAGATGTGTGGGGCAGGCACGGTCCTCGCAGTGTCCGCACCCGGCTGCCGCTGCAGCGCAGCGACCATTCTAGGAAGCGCCGGACGGCGGTGCCGTCACCGGGATGTCACGCACACAACACCTAAAATGCCCGGGTTTCGCAATATCCACCAATCCGTTGAGAGGGAGCTCATGACCGATCTTTTCGACACCACTGCGCGCAGGGGTTTGCGCAGCGTCGCGCTGGCGCTCGCCCTGGCAGGCAGCCTGGGGCTGGCATGGGGGCAGGAGGGCGCCGCCGATGTGCCTCAGTTCATCCCTCGCATGAGCGTGGACTCGCGCGTCCAGCCGCAGGATACGCCTCGGGAGTTCCTGGCTTCACGCAGCCAGGCTGCAGCCACCGAGGTCACGCCGCTGCGCGTGGAGCTGGGCGCATGGAAGGAATACCGCGCCGCATCGGCACCGGCAGGCGGCGCAATGCAGGTGGGCGCCCAGCGGTTGAGTGCACAAACGGCCACGGTGGACGCACTGGCATCGCAACTGCAATGGAGCACCACCGCCTCCGGCGCACGCGTGGCGGCCGTCAGCGTGCGCTCGGAAGGCGCCTATGGCATACGCCTGGGCGTGGAAATGAACCAGTTGCCCGGCAACGCGCTGCTGCGCGTCTATGCGCAGCAAAACCGCGCAGGCGCCTACGAGATCGCCGGCCAGCGCATTCTGCAGGTTCTGCAGGCCAACCTGGACGCGGGCGACACAGGCACCGACGGCCGCACCTGGTGGACTCCCGACACGGGCGGCGACGAAGTGACGCTGGAGATCGAACTGCCCCCGGGCGTCCCGGCCGACACGCTGCGCATCGCCATCCCGCGTGTGATGCATGTGCATGAGAACCTCTCGCTGCCGCTGGAAGGCGAGATGCAGTTCTCGGCACAGCTCAACGAATCCCTGCCCTGCCAACTGGATTCCACCTGCTACGACGCATACAGCTCGCAACGCAACGCCGTGGCCCGCATGCTCTACATCAAGGATGGGATGGGCTATGTCTGCTCGGGCACCCTGCTCAACGACACGGCGAGCTCCGGCACCCCCTACTTCGTCACGGCCAACCATTGCATCAGCAGCCAGACCGTGGCTTCCACGCTGGAAACCTCATGGTTCTATCGCACGCCCTCGTGCAACAGCCGCACGCTGTCATCCGGGAACAAGGTTCTGCGCAACGGCGCAACCTTGCTCTACGCAACGGCAACCTATGACGGTGCCCTGATGCGCCTCAACGACACGCCTCCCGCTGGCGCAGTCTTCTCCGGCTGGACCACGCAGACGCTGACGAGCGGTGCCAGCGTCGTGGGCATACACCATCCCCGTGGCGACCTGCAAAAGATCAGCTTCGGCACGGTCTATGGCTCGGTCGCATGCGAGCCGTCGAGTGAAGGCACGATGCTTTGCTCCAACGACAGCAAGGGCAACGGCGGCTTCAACCTTGTGACCTGGAACCAGGGGCTGACGCAGCCGGGCAGCAGTGGCTCGGGCCTGTTCCTGCAGGGTCGGCTGGCAGGCACGCTCTATGGGGGTGACGACCAAACCTGCTCTGCATCTGGCGGCACCTCGATCTACGGGCGCTTCGACCTGCTGTACCCCGCCCTCCAGAAATGGCTGGCAGCCAGTGCGACCACGGCGCGCAGCCCTGTATACCGCTTCTACAACGCGCATACGGGCGCCCACTTCTACACAGGCAGCGTTGCCGAGCGCGATTACGTGATCGCCAAGCTCCCGGAGTTTCAATACGAGAACGTGGCTTTCTATGCCTCTGCCCAGCCCCAGCAAGACCTGAGCCCCGTCTTTCGCTTCTACAACCAGGATTCGGGAGCGCACTACTACACCATCAGTGAAAGCGTTCGCGACTACGTCCACCAGACCTTTGCCCGTTTCATCTACGAAGGCCCGACCTGGTACGCACAAAAGAATGCCGTCGCAGGCAGCGTGCCCGTCTACCAGTTCTACAACCTGGACTCCGGAGCCCACTTCTATACAGCCAACGCCAGCGAACGCGACTATGTGATCGCCACCTTTGCCCGCTTCCGCAACGAAGGCATCGCCTATTACGTCTGGCCATCGCAATAAGCCCAGCACTGCACCGCAGTGCGTCCCCAAGAAGAAGGCCCCGCACTGCGGGGCCTTCTTCTTGGGACAACAGCCCTCACCCCACCAGCACCAGCCCCGGCGGCAGACTATCCCCAAAGCTGCGCTTCGCATCCTGGGCGTCCATCCGCTGGACCTGTTCCACCAGGTCGATCCAGCGCTGCGGTGCACCGGCGCCGCGCAACCGCTCCAGCACCAGGGAGCGCTGGGCATCGGACAGGTCCAGCGCACGGTCGCCCGTCATGCGGGCCATCTGCACGGCGGCGAACATGGCGGTTTCATTGCGGCGCCAGTCCTGGGCCAGGGTGGCGTCCAGGAACTCCTGCGCAGCCTCGGGCGGCATGACGCGGTGGGCGTTGGCGGCCAGCGGCATGCGCGCGGCCAGGCGGCCTATGGCCCACCAGGTCTGCACGGATTCACCAGGGTGCTTCAGCCGCTGCAGCATCCACTGGCCCATTTCCTGGCGGTACTGCCAGGGCACGGCCTCCATGGCGGCGAACAGGCGCAGCATGTCGTCGTAGCTGCCATGGGCGGACTTGCCCTGGCTGCGCTGCGTGGACTGCTGCACGGCCTTTTGCATGTGGCCGGCAACCTCTTCCAGCAGCTCCATCTGCCGGGCCTCGTCCAGGCCCGCGGCCACGCGGCGCCAGAAGACCCACCATTCGGTGCGGTTGGCCGCCTCGCCGCCATGGCCCAGGCCCTGGTCATGCAGTTGCCAGACCTGCTGCATGCGCCAGCCGTCCAGCTCGGCGCCCACGCCGGGGCGCAGGCACCAGCCTGCCAGGTTCAGCCAGACGCGCTCGTGCTCGGCCGTGCGGCGGCGGCGCCTGGCGCGGGCCAGCAGGGCGTCGAACAGTGCGCGCAGCAGCGGCAGGTCCCAGTCCTCGCGCGGGCCCAGCCGTCGCTCCAGCGACTGGCGCAACTGGCGGACCTCCTTGGCCGTCACCTCCTGCGCCTGGCTGCCGAAGATGCGCTCGATCAGGGCCACGGCGTCGGCCAGCCGGCCCTGCCGGGCAGAACGATCGCCGCTGTCCTGCGCATCTGCGGCCAGCGCACCGCGCACACTGAACGGCAGCAGCCACTGGCGCTGCGCATCGTCGGCGGCCACGCAGCGCACCTCCAGCGTGCCGACCTCGGTCATGCAGGCCTGCAGTTGCACCTCGACCTGGGCCTTGTCACGGCCTTCGGGCGCAGGCAGCACGGTGGACAGGGCGGGCAGCTCGACCCAGCCCTCGCCGTCGAGCGCCGCGATGCGGCCGGCCTGCGCAGGCGCCGCCGCCAGGCTGTTGGCCACCAGGGAAAAGCGCACGGCCTGGCCCAGGCGCAGCGCAAAGCGCCGGCCGGAGAGCACGATGCGCACGCCCTCTTCCGTGCCGCGCGGCAGCAGGCAGATGCCCTGTGGTGCGGCACCCGCCTTCTCGGGCAGGACCAGCCAGTAGCTGCGCGGCGAGCCGCCGCCGATGCGCGGTACCGGGGCGGGCACCGTCCGGGCATCTTCCGATTCCGGCAGATCCTCAGACGGACGGCTCTGGACATGCATGGCCAGGCCATGCGCCACTGCGCCGCGTGCCACGGCCCAGTCGGGATGCGGGTTGTGCAGCAGGCGCAGCGGCTGGCCGCGCCAGGCCTGCAGTTGCGCCACCAGCCGCTGGGCCAGCGCATGGGCGTGGAAGACGCCGCCATTGAGCAGGACGGCATCGGGCAACTCCCCAGCCGCGTGCTGCGCGAGGAACTGCGCCAGGTGCCGCGTGATCGCCGCATCGGCAGGATATGGGAGGCCCAGGCCGCGCAAAGCGCCCTGGCGCCGGGTGGGCAGATCCTGCAGGCCGGCCAGCGGCATGAAGCCTTCGACCACGGCCTCGCGCACCTCGTCGCGGCGCAGCGTGGCCGTGCGCGTCTGCGCCAGCAGCTTCGATCCGCCGCCCAGCAGGGTCACGGCAACGGACTCGGGCGCATCGTCGGCCAGCAACTGTTCCTTGGCCATGCGGCAGCGCTGCACCAGTTGGGCGAAGCGTGCGGCGGGCAGGCGCTCGCCGGGCGGGGCGAACTGCGGCTCCAGCCGATGGGCCAGCGCCAGGTCCATGTTGTCGCCGCCCAGCATCAGGTGCTCGCCCACGGCCGTGCGTGTCAGCACGGGCAGGCCTCCAGCTTCAGCGGGCTGCACGCGGATCAGGGTCAGGTCGGTGGTGCCGCCGCCCACATCCACCACCAGCACCAGGCGGCAATGCGCCAGCTCGGCCGCCAAGTGCTCGCCCTGCAGCACCAGCCAGTCGTGGAAGGCAGCCTTGGGTTCCTCCAGCAATTGCACCGCAGGCAGGCCGGCCAGCTGCGCGGCCTCCAGCGTGAGTGCGCGCGCGCCTTCGTCGAACGAGGCCGGCACGGTCAGCACGACCAGCTGGTCCCGCAGCGGCGCGCCGGGGTGCGTACGGTCCCAGGCCTGCCGGACATGGTCCAGGTAGCTGGCCGAGGCCTGCAGCGGCGACAGCCGGGCCACCTCTTCGGGCGCGCCCCAGGGCAGGATGGCCGCCGTGCGGTCCACGCCCGCGTGCGAGAGCCAGCTCTTGGCGCTGGCCACCAGGCGCGACGGCACGGCCGCGCCCAGGTCACGCGCCCAGCGGCCATTGACGGCGGGCGCTTGCGCATCGGCGCCCAGTGCCACCCAGGGCTGCTGCCAGGCATCGCCCAGTTCGCCGGGCGCCGCCTGGTAGCGCGCCGAGGGCAGCAGCACCTGGGCCGCCACCTCGCCAGCCGAAACGCGCTGCGCCACAGGCAGCAAGGCGATGTCGGCCGCCGTGCCGCCTACGGGCACATGCGCCACCACGGTGTGGCTGGTGCCAAGGTCAATGCCCACGATGTGGGCGGCGTCGGGAGCGAAGGGGGCGGCGGAGGCGGGGGCGGCAGTATCAGGCATATCGGCAGTCATACAGGGCACGGTGCGCGGCCCGGACCGGGCCTGCCGCCGGGGCGGGCTACGCTACATCGGCCCGCACGTCGAACTCCACCTTCCAGCGTTCTTCGCCACCCACGGGCACGGCGTTGAGCTCCAGCGTGCCGATGTCGGTCACGCGTGCATGCAGGGTGACGGGCACGATCTCGCCGGGCGCACGGCCTTCGGCGGGCAGGTGGGCCTCGATCTCCTGCAGCTCGACCAGTTCCTCTGGGCCCCAGAAGTCCAGCACGGTGCCGACCTGGTCGGCGCGGCGCACGGAGGAGCCGAAAAAGCGCAGTCGCACGGGCTCGCCCACGACCAGGCCGAATTCCTGGGTGTCCAGCGCCACCTCGGTGCCCTCTTCCATGCCGAAGGGCGCCAGGCACAGGGCAGATATGGGCGGCTCCATGCCGGGGATGGCGGGCATGTTGCTTTCCACGCCCACGTAATAGCTCTGCGCCGTGCCGCCACGGATGCGCACGCCACGGCCCGCAGCCGCCACATGGCCGAAGTAGGCGGCGCCGCGCGCCACGGCCAGGTCCAGGTTGGCGCCATCCAGCAGGCGCGCGGGTTGCGCGCCCTCGCCGGCCAGCCAGCCGTTGACGACTTCCAGGATGCGCTGCTCGATCTGCGGCGCCTTGAGCACGCCGCCGTTGAACAAGATGGCCGAGGGATGCAGGAAGGACGCACCCTCGGGCTGCGTGCCCTTGAGGCCTTCGATCTGCTCGGTGGCGCCGGCCTGGCGCGAGAGGAAGGCCGCCAGATGGCGCGTGACGGCCGCATCCTGCGCATACGGCAGGCCCAGCTGGGTCAGCGCGGCGCGCGCGCGGGTCTGGGGCTTGTCGGAGACGGCTGCGCGCGGGAAGAAGCCTTCCACCAGCATCTGCAGCACTTCGTCACGCGTGACCTCGGTGCGGATGCTGCCGCCGATGAGCTTGCTGCCCCGGCTGGGCACGACCACGGGCACGGACTGCAGCGTGGCGTCGGCCAGCAACTGCTCCTTGGCCTGGCGGCAGCCATGGGCCAGGGCGCGGGTCTGCCAGGCGTCGAGCTGCTTGCCCTCCTGGGCCAGCTTGCGCGCCACGCCGTAGGCCAGGGCCAGGTCCATGTTGTCGCCGCCCAGCAGGATGTGCTCGCCCACGGCCACGCGCTGCAGCTCCAGGCCGCCGTCCTTTTCCAGCACGGCGATCAGCGACAGGTCGGTGGTGCCGCCGCCCACGTCCACGACGAGGATGATCTCGCCGCTTTGCACCTGCTTGCGCCACTGGCCGCCGCTGGCCTGGATCCAGCTGTACAGCGCAGCCTGGGGTTCCTCCAGCAGCGTGAGCTTCTGGAAGCCCGCCGCGCGGCAAGCCTCGGCCGTCAGCTCGCGCGCGGCCGGGTCGAACGAGGCGGGAATGGTCACCGTCACGTCCTGGGCGTCGAACGGCGCCTCGGGATGGGCCTGCTCCCAGGCCCAGCGCAGGTGCGACAGGTAGCGGATGGAGGCGGTCAGCGGCGAGACGCGGTGCACCTCCTCGGGCGCATCGGCCGGCAGCAGGGGCGAGCGGCGGTCCACGCCCGGATGGCACAGCCAGCTCTTGGCGCTGGAGACCAGCCGGATCGGCGTGGCCGCGCCGCGCGATCGCGCGAACTCGCCCACCACGAAGTCCTGGCTGGCGCCCCAGGGCAGGACCATGTCGGCCGCAGTCAGCTCGCTTTCATGCGGCAGGTAAAGGAAGGACGGCAGCAGCGGGCGCGCCTCCACGCTGGAGGGGCCGGTGAGCTGGGGAATGTCCAGCACGCCCTGCTCCACCTTCTCGCCATCGCTGGCCTGGCGGTCCACATAGGAGAGCGCGCAATGCGTGGTGCCCAGGTCGATGCCGATGCTGAAACGGGCCTGGGAGGATTGACGGGACTGGTCCATGCTCACAGCTCCACCTCGGCCTGGGCCACGATGGCGGCGGCCTTGTGATCGGTGAGCTGGGGCAGGCGCACATCGTCCACGCGCCAGCCGCGGTGGCCCAGCGTGCCCGTGAAGGGTGCCTGGCCGACCACGTTGCCCGTCAGGCGCACGGCGGCGGCATCAAAGCCTGCTGCCAGCGTGACGCGGCTGCCTTCGGCTTCGGCACGCACGGGGGCGATGCTGAAATGCTCGCGCAGCACCTTGCGGCAGCCCTCGTGCACCACGCGTGCTGCGGCGCCGATCTCGGCGTCGGCATAGCCGGCCACGTCTTCCTGCACGAAGTCCACGAAGCGCGCCTCGCGCTGCAGCAGGCCCAGCAGCTGCAGGGCGGCGGTGCCAGCGGGTGCGGCCGGCTCCACGATGGTCTTTTCGACGATCTTCTCGACCGGCACCTCGACACGCTTTTCAACCACTTTCTCGACCACCTTCTCGACAGGCACCTCGACACGGACCTCGACGATCCGGTCCACGGGCACCTCCACGCGCACCTCCTTGGGTGCGGGCGGCGGCACGTCGGCGGCCAGCGGCTCGCCGTCGCGCAGGCGGGACACATCGGCGGCCAGGCGGCCGTTGCCGAGGATGGCGAAGAAACTGCCGATCGCGATGGCGATGCGGCTCAGGAACGAGGGGGGAGTCTTGGAATTCATGGGCTTCTCTTGGCGAGAGGACCCTGCCGGGCCGATCGCCGCGCAGCAGGGCAACCGGGCGCCGATGGTCCTCCACCGGGCGCCCGCAGGGTCCGTGATGTTACCCAAAGCAACGAAGCCCCGTCCTGTACACGGCCCCATGCCCCCGTGCGCAAATGGCCTCGCGGCATAATCGCGGCTGCTCCTGCCCCTGTCCATGGCCCATACACGCCTTTTCCGCCACGCCCCGACCCGCTGCACCGCCTTGCGCGCGCAGCGGCCGCAGCGCGTGCACGGCGTGCCCACGGCCTTCATCAGCCTGTGCGGCTTCACGGCCCTGCTTTCCGCCGCCGTGCGGAAAGCCTGAGGTCCAACCCCAGCTTCCCGCACGGCCCCCGCAGCGAATCCCGCATGCGAAGCGCATGCCAGGAGCTGCCGGCCCACGCCCCGCACCTCCCTGGCCTGCACGCCCTTTCGGCCGCGCCGCCGCATGGCGCAGCCGCCTTGACCCCGGAGCCGATGATGGACATGGAACTCTCCCAAAACTTTCTGCGTGCCAAAAGCCCCTGCGCGGCGGGCTTTCGCTGGTTCGTGCGCAACCGCCATGACGGCAACGACTACCAGCGCGTGCTCGATGCCCTGGTGGGCGATGGCCGCGTCGAGGACGCGCGCTGGCTCATGAACCAGTTCGGCCCCACCGACGCCGTGCTGGAGGTCGATCACCTGGAGGCCGATGCCCTGGTGTTCTCGGGCAGCGTCGTCGTGCATGGCGAGCTGCGCGTACCCGGCCTGCTGGCCGTGGGCCGCACGCTGCAGGCCGGCGCCGGCATCCACGCCGGCCGCATCGAGGCCGGCCAGGACCTGCACAGCGGCGGCGCCATCTTTTGCAGCGGCCCGCTGCAGGCCGGCGGCCTGGTCAAGGCCGCCTGGAGCGTGGACGTGCACGAGGAACTGCGCGCCGAAGACGTGCGCGCCGGCTGGGAGCTGCGCTGCGGCGCCGACCTGCGCCTGGGCGGAGGGGCACAGGCCGGCCAGGACATCGAGGTGCAGGGCGCCATCCGCTGCGGCAAGGGCCTGCGCGCGGGCGGCAGCATCCGCGCCAGCGGCCTGATCGAGCTGGGCCATGGCCTGTACGCTGGCGCCGACGTGGAAGGCGGCAGCCATATCGAGGTGGACTGGGGCATGCGTGCGCTGGGCGACATCCGTGCGGCCTGCAGCATCCGCGCGGGCGAGACCCTGCATGCCGAAGGCGAGATCGCGGCCGGCCCCGGCTATGGCATCTATGCGGGCATGAACGTGCAGCAGGATGCCTGGCCGTCCTGTGCCTGGGTGCATGCGGCGCAGCGGCCCCCAGCCCTGCTCAGCGGCTGGTGGGAAGAGGCAGCGGCACCGGCCTGATGCCCGCAGGGACACGCCGGCCTGCGCCCCCGCAGCGCAGCGCCGCGATGCAAAATACCCGCTTCGCCGCCGCCCGGGCGGCTCCAAGGAATCCCACATCGTGTTCACCGGCATCATCCAGGCCGTGGCAAGCATTGCCGCGCTGCGCGACCAGAACGGCCTGCGCACCTTCACCCTCGACTTTCCCGAAGGCTTCTGCCAGGACCTGGCCATCGGCGCCAGCGTCTCCACCGACGGCGTGTGCCTGACGGTGACCGAGATCCTCTCGCCCACGCGCGCCACGTTCGATGTGATGCTGCAAAGCCTGAACATCACCACGCTGGGCGGCTATGTCGTGGGCGGGCGCGTCAATGTGGAGCGCGCGGCAAAGGACGGCGCCGAGATCGGCGGCCATCCGCTGTCGGGCCATGTGGATTTCACCTCGCCCGTGCTGGAAGTGGCCTCCAGCGACACCAACCACCGCATCCGCTTCGGCATTCCCGAGGGCTTTCGCCACTATGTGTTCGCCAAGGGCTACATCGCCATCAACGGCGCCAGCCTCACGGTGTCCGAGGTGGACCGCCAGGCCGGCTGGTTCGAGGTCTGGCTGATCCCCGAGACGCGCCGCATGACCGTGTTCGAGTCCAAGGGCGTGGGCGACCTGCTCAATGTGGAGATCGACCGCAGCACCCAGGTCGTGGTGGACACGGTGCGCGAGACCGTGCAGCAAAGCCTGGGCCGCCTGCAGCCCGTGCTCGAGGCCCTGCTGAAAGAAAAGGGCCTGAGCCTGGACGACTTCATAGACGTCCCCAAGCTGCCCGGCTGACGCCCTTCGTCGTTCAGCGCCCTGCCGCCAGCGGCGGATTGAAACGCCGCAGACGCAGCGCGTTGCTGAGCACGAAGACGCTGGACAGCGCCATGGCCCCGGCCGCGAACACGGGCGACAGCAGCGTGCCGTTGACGGGGTACAGCAGGCCAGCGGCCACGGGGATCAGGGCCACGTTGTAGGCAAAGGCCCAGAACAGGTTCTGCCGGATGTTGGCCATGGTGGCCTTGGACAGCGCAATCGCATTGGGTACGCCGCCCAGGTCGCCCGACATCAGCACCACGTCGGCCGCCTCGATGGCGATGTCCGTGCCCGTGCCGATGGCCAGGCCCACATCGGCCTCGGCCAGGGCCGGCGCGTCGTTGATGCCGTCGCCCACATAGGCCAGCGTGCCGTGCTCGGCCTTCAGGCGCTTGACGGCATCGACCTTGCCGCCGGGCAGCACCTCGGCCACCACCTCGTCAATGCCCAGCTGGCGGGCGATGGCCTCGGCCGTGCGGCGGTTGTCGCCGGTGATCATGGCCACCTTCAGGCCCAGGGCGTGCAGGGCGGCAATGGCGGCCGGCGTGCTGTCCTTGATGGGATCGGCCACGGCGATCATGGCGGCCAGGCGTCCGTCCACGGCGGCATACAGCGGCGTCTTGCCTTCGTCGCCCAGGCGCGCGGCCTCGTCTGCCAGCGTGTCCACCTGCAGGCCCAATTCGCGCATGAAGCGGTCGGCACCGATCTCCACGCGCACGCCGTCCACCTGGGCGCGCACGCCAAAGCCTGTCACCGATTCAAAGCGATCAACAGCACCCAGCGGCAGATCCTCGGCCTTGGCAGCATCCACGATGGCGCGTGCAATCGGGTGCTCGGAGCGGTCTTCCACGGCCGCCACCAGCGCCAGCACGCGGCTGCGCTCGCCCTCGAAGCCCGGGGCCAGCACCAGGTCGGTCAGTTCGGGGCGGCCGCGCGTCAGCGTGCCGGTCTTGTCCACGGCCACCACGCGGGCGTCCTTGAGGGTCTGCAGGGCCTCGCCCTTGCGCAGCAGCACGCCCATCTGCGCGGCCCGGCCCGTGCCCACCATGATGGAGGTGGGCGTGGCCAGGCCCATGGCACAGGGGCAGGCGATGATGAGCACGGCCACGGCATTGACCAGCGCAAAGCTCAGTGCGGGCGACGGCCCCCAGGCCAGCCAGGCGCCGAAGGTCAGCAGGGCCACGGCCATCACGGCCGGCACGAACCACATGGTGACCTGGTCCACCAGCGCCTGTATGGGCAGCTTGGAGCCCTGGGCCTGCTCGACCATGCGGATGATCTGCGCCAGCAGCGTGTCCGCGCCCACCTTGGTGGCGCGAAATGCCAGAGCGCCGTTCTGGTTCACCGTGCCGCCGACCAGTTCGGCACCCGGGGTTTTCTCGACCGGCACGGGCTCGCCGCTGATCATGGATTCATCGACGAAGCTGCTGCCCTCGATGACCTCGCCATCGACGGGAATGCGCTCGCCGGGCCGCACCTCGATGGTGTCGCCCGCACGCACGGCGGCGATGTCCACTTCCTGCACGGCGCCATCCTTGCGCACGCGCGCCGTCTTGGCCTGCAGTCGCACCAGGCGGCGGATGGCTTCGGAGGTATTGCCCTTGGCGCGCGCCTCCATGAAGCGGCCCAGCAGGATCAGCGCCACGATCACGGCCGCCGCCTCGTAATACACATTCACCGTGCCGGCCGGCAGCCACTGCGGCACGAAGGTGGCCACCAGCGAATAGGCAAACGCCGCCGAGGTGCCCACGGCCACCAGCGAATTCATGTCGGGCGCGCCGCGCAGCAGCGCGGGAATGCCTTTCTGGAAGAAGCGCAGGCCCGGCCCGAACAGCACAATGGCCGACAGCAGGCACTGCAGGTACCAGCTGTTCTGGGTGCCGATGGCCTGCCCCACCCAGTGGTGGAAGGCCGGCACCATGTGGCCGCCCATCTCCAGCACGAACACCGGCAGCGCAAACACCGTGGCCACGACCAGCGAGCGCTTGAGCGAGGCCCGCTCGCGCGCCTGGCGCTGCTCCGTGCCGTCTTCGGCCGGCGACTGCGCAGCGCCGCCTTCACTGGCCGGGTTCGCGCTGGCGCCCAGCGGCCGCGCTTCGTAGCCTGCCTTCTGTACCGCAGCCACCAGGGCCGCCATGTCCACGCTGCCCGCCAGCGTCACCAGCGCGCGCTCGGTGGCCAGGTTCACGCTGGCCGATTGCACGCCCTCCACCTTTTTCAGCGCCCGCTCCACGCGGCCCACGCAGGAGGCGCAGGTCATGCCCTCCACCTCCAGTTCCACGCTGGACTGGGGCACTTCGTAGCCGGCCTTCTCGATGGCGGAAATGGCGGCCGGCAGATCGGCCGCGCCCTCGAAGCGGATGCTGGCCTTTTCGGTGGCCAGGTTGACCACGGCCTCCTGCACGCCCGGCAGCTTCTTGAGCGCGCGTTCCACACGCCCCACGCAGGAGGCGCAGGTCATGCCCTGAACGGGCAGGTCTATGGCCATGCCGGCCTTGGTCGATGCATTCATTGCCTGACTCCTTTGTTCTCGCATGCAGGCACTTTAGAGATTGCCACCATGTCAAGGTCAAGCCCCCTGCAAGGCGATTTCATCGCCGTGTCATCAGCCTTGCCCAGCATCGGCGGCCGTGACAAACCGATACAGAGAGAACCCGTTCATGTCCTTGACCTCCCATCGCCCCGCCCTGCGCCCGCTGGCCGTGGCCCTGGCTGCCTCCGCCCTGATCGCCGGTTGCGGCGGCTCCGGCAACGACACGCCCGCAGGCCAGCCGCTGGAGCTGCGCATTCTGCACATCAACGATCACCACTCCACGCTGGAGTCCAAGAGCAAGACCCTGCAGCTGGACGCCGGCACGGGCAAGGCCGAAGCCGTGGCCGTGGACGCCGCAGGCTTTGCGCGCGTGACCCAGGCCATCGAGGAGCTGGCAGCGCAGTCGCCCAACGTGCTCAAGCTGCACGCCGGCGACGCGCTCACCGGCACGCTGTACTTCAACCGTGCAGGCGCCGACGGCGAGGCCGATGCCGCCCTCATGAACACCGTCTGCTTTGACGCCTTCACGCTGGGCAACCACGAGTTCGACAAGGGCGACAGCGGCCTCAAGTCCTTCCTGGACCGCCTGCGCGCCGGCACCTGCAAGACGCCCGTGCTCAGCGCCAACGTGCGCTTTGGCGCCAACTCGGCCCTGAACGCGGCCAAGGCGCCCGGCTATGTGAACCCCTCCACCGTGGTGGAGCGCGGCGGCCAGAAGATCGGCATCGTCGGCCTGACCATTGCGGGCAAGACCAAGGCATCGTCCAGCCCCGATGCCGACACCACCTTCGAGGACGAGGCCACGGCGGCCCAGCGCGAAATCGACGCGCTGCGCGCCAAGGGCATCAACAAGATCATCGTCATGAGCCATGTGGGCTATGAGTACGACCGCCAGATCGTGCCCAAGCTCAGCGGCGTGGACGTGGTCGTGGGCGGCGACTCGCACACCCTGCTCGGCCCCGACGTGCTCAACACCACGGGCGTGGGCACACCGGGCGGCGCCTACCCCACGCGCCTGACCGACAAGGACGGCAGCCCCGTCTGCGTGGTCCAGGCCTGGGAGTACGCCCAGGTCGTCGGCGACCTCAAGGTCCAGTTCGACGCCGACGGCCGCGTCACCCAGTGCACGGGCACGCCCCATGTGCTGATCGGCGACAGCTTCACCATCGCCGGCAAGGCCGCCACCGATGCGCAAAAGACCGCCCTCAAGGCCAGCGCCGCCGCCACCGGCGTGCTGCGCGTGACCACGCCCTCGGCCAAGGCAACCGCCGCGCTGCAGCCCTTCAAGGACAAGGTCGCCCAGTTCAACCTCAAGCAGGTCGCCACCGTGCCCCAGGAACTGTGCTCGCGCCGCGTGCCCGGCGGCGTCGGTACCATGAACTACAGCCAGTCCAGCGCCGCCTGCAATGCCGAAGGCAGCGTGAGCGTGCGCGGCGGCGACATCCAGCAGCTCGTGGCCCAGGCCTACCTGGAAGAAGCCAACCGCCACTACGGCGGCGCCGACATCACCCTGCAAAGCGGCGGCGGCGTGCGCATCCCGCTGCTGGGCCAGACCACGGCCGCCCAGGTCATCCAGGTCCTGCCCTTCGGCAACAAGCTGTTCCGCCTGGACATCACCGGCACGGAAGTCAAGGGCATGCTCGAGGACGGCCTGCAGGCCGTGTACGGCCCCAGCGGCACGACCGGCCCCTACCCCTACACGGGCGGCCTGCGCTTTGACGTGAATGCGGCAGCGGCGGCCGGCCAGCGCGTATCGGGCATCGAGGTGTATGACAACGCGAGCAAGACGTGGAAGCCGCTGGATACGGCGCGCACGTACAAGCTGTTCGTGCTGAGCTTCAATGCCACGGGTGGCGATGGCTACAAGACGCTGGCGGCCGTGCCTGATGCGCGCCGTCTGGACATTGGCGTGCTCGATTCCGATGTGTTCTTCAACTACATCGAGAGGCAGCCGGTGGATGCGGTGTCTGGTCTGCCGCTGCTGTCGCGGCTGCCGATGGATCTGTACAGCACGCGTAGTTTTCAGGGTGGGCGCTGAGTCTTCCTGATGGGTTCAGGGATCTGTTCTGATCCCTGCCGGGGGGTTGTTTTTCGAGGCCGGGTCTCGGCCCGGCGGCCGACCTACTTTCCTTTGTTTCGCCAAAGGAAAGTGGGCAAAGCAAAGGCGACCCGGATGTCCGCGACCCCTTCGCTTCGCTGCGGGGCAACCTGCGTCGTGGCGGTTGCGGGGTTCGCTGCGGAACTCGCTGCGTTCACTGCGTGAACTCCGCTCAGACAACCGCAGCGAGTCAGATCACGAAGCAGTCCTGTCCTTCGGCAGGACTGCAACCCCGCAACCACCACGCCGCAGGCGCTGACATACGGGGAGTTTGCCCGGGCCGTCGCTTCGCTCGGCCTCTATAAGAAAACAGCCGAGCGCAGCGGTGGCGCGTCGGCTGTTTGCATTTCTGGCCTTTGGCATTTTGCTGTTGGCTGTTGGCTACCCCAGCCCCCCCCTTCTGCCCACGCCTGCGTTGGGCGGGATGCGGGGTGGCAAGCCTGCCGAAGGACAGGCTTGCTTCGTCATCTGACTTGCCGCAGTTGTTTGAGCGGCGCGCGAAGCGCAAAGCGAGTTCTGCGGCACACCCCGCATCCCGCCCAACGCAGGTCGCCCCGTAGCGAAGCGAAGGGGTCGTGGGCAGTTTGGGGCGCGCTTCTTTGCCTACTTTCTTATCGCGCGATAAGAAAGTAGGTCGGCCGCCGGGCCGAAACCCGGCTCCTGCCGCCAGAGGCGCAACAAAATCAAAAACAGGTCAACCAGAAATCACCCAATCCGAGCAATCACAGCCCCCAGCACCTGCGCCTTCCCCGCCTCAGCCACCAAAGCCACCACCCCACTGCGGTGCGCAGTCACCTGCATCTCCATCTTCATCGCCTCCATGACGGCAATCACATCGCCCTCCTGAACGGTGTCGCCATCGGCCACCTTCCACGCATGCAGATTGCCTGCAATGGGTGAGGTGACGGCAGCAGGGTCCACGGCAGATTCGGCAGCCGGCGCGGCAGCCACACCGCCGCCAGCCGATGCCAGCCCCTGCAGCAGCACCGCAGGCAGGCCCAGCGACACCCGTCGCCCGTCGATCTCGACAGCGCAGCGCACCAGGCTGGCGTCGGGCAGCGGCTCGGCGCGCACGGCGGCGGCCAGGGGTTCGGCGAAGTCGGATTCGATCCAGCGCGTGTGGACCTTGAAGCCGTCGTTGCCCACGAAGTCGGCATGGCCGATGACGGCGCGGTGGAAGGGCAGGACGGAGGACAGGCCTTCGATGCGGAACTCGGCCAGGGCGCGGCGGGCGCGGGCCAGGGCCTGTTCACGCGTGGCGCCGCTGACGATGAGCTTGGCCATCAGCGAGTCGAAGCTGCCGGGCACGACCGAGCCGGTCTGCACGCCCGTGTCCAGGCGCACGCCGGGGCCCGAGGGCGGGTCGAACCGCACCACGGGGCCGGGCGTGGGCAGGAAGCCGCGGCCCACGTCTTCGGCGTTGATGCGAAATTCGATGGAGTGGCCCAGCGGCGCCGGGGTTTCGGTGATGGACAGGGGCAGGCCATCGGCCACGCGCAGTTGCTCGATCACCAGGTCCACGCCCGTGGTCTGCTCGGTCACGGGGTGCTCGACCTGCAGGCGCGTGTTGACTTCGAGGAAGGAGATGGCACCCGTCTGGCTCAGCAGGAATTCCACCGTGCCCGCGCTGACGTAGCCGGCCGCCGCGCAGATGTCGCGTGCGGAGCTGTGGATGCGGGCGCGCTGCTCGTCGCTGAGGAAGGGCGCCGGGGCCTCTTCCACCAGCTTCTGGTTGCGCCGCTGCAGCGAGCAGTCGCGCGTGCCCAGCACGACCACGTTGCCATGGGTGTCGGCCAGCACCTGGGCCTCGATGTGGCGGGGGCGGTCCAGGAATTGCTCGACAAAGCATTCGCCGCGGCCGAAGGCGGTGACGGCCTCGCGCACGGCCGAGTGAAAGAGTTCCTCCACCTCGTCCATGCGCCACGCGATCTTCATGCCGCGCCCGCCGCCGCCGAAGGCGGCCTTGATGATGATGGGCAGGCCGTGCTGCTGGGCAAAGGCCAGCACTTCGCCGGCATCCTTGACGGGGTCCGGCGTGCCGGCCACCAGGGGAGCGCCGACCTGCAGGGCGATCTTGCGCGCCTCGACCTTGTCGCCCAGCTTGGCGATGGTCTCGGGCGTGGGGCCGATCCAGCGCAGGCCCGCATCCAGCACGGCGCGCGCAAAGGCTTCGCTTTCGGACAGGAAGCCGTAGCCGGGGTGCACGGCGTCGGCGCCGCTCTTGTGCGCGATGGCGATGAGCTTGGCGATGTTCAGGTAGGTGTCGGCCGGGCGCTCGCCGTCCAGGCCATAGGCCTCGTCGGCCATGCGCACGTGCAGGGCGTCGATGTCGGCATCGGCGTAGACGGCCACGGATTTCACGCCGTAGTCGGCGCAGGCGCGGGCGATGCGGACGGCGATCTCGCCACGGTTGGCAATCAGGACTTTTTTCATGATCAGCTTCTTTCAGTTGCGGGCAGGCGCCACCGGGCGCTCCCCGCGTTCAGTTCTTGGAGCCTTGCGCGCCGGGGGTGTATTCCTCGAAGGCGCGGATGGGGTTGAAGCGGATCCAGGCGCCCACGGGAATCTGGCCGGCCAGATCCAGGTGGTGCGGCGCCACGCAGCCGATGACGGGATAGCCGCCCGTCAGCGGATGGTCGGCCAGGAACAGCACGGGCTGGCCGCTGGGGGGCACCTGGATGGCGCCCAGCGGCGTGCCTTCGCTGGGCAGCTCGCCGGCCACGGCGCGCGCCAGGGGCTGCTCGCCCGCCACGCGCAGGCCCACGCGGTTGGACTGCGGCGTGACCTGCCAGCGCTGCGCGGCCAGCAGGGCCACGGCCTCGGGCGTGAACCAGTCGGTGCGCGGGCCCAGCTCCACGTCCAGCACCACGTCCTGCCCGGTGGTGGGCAGGGATTCGGGCGGCAGCTCGGGTGCGGCCACGGCCTTGCGGTCCGCAGGCCGAACGGGCAGGACCTGGCCCACGGCCAGGGCGGCTGGGCCGACATTCGCCAGGGTGTCGGTGCAGGCGCTGCCCAGCACGGGCGTGACGGCAAAGCCGCCGCGCACCGCCACATAGCAGCGCGCGCCGGCCACGGGCTGGCCCACGGTCAACTGGTCGCCATCGGCCAGGGCCACGGCCTGGTAGCGCGGCACGCTCCAGCGCTGGCCGGACCCGGTGGTCACGGTCAGGGGCGCATCGGCGCCCGTGATGGCGACCACGGTCTCGCCCTGGCTTTGCAGCGACAGGCCACCGCCCACGGTCTCCAGCACGGCCAGGTCGCTGGCATTGCCGACCAGGCGGTTGGCGGCCTTGAAGGCTGCCTGGTCCATGGCGCCCGAGGCCGAGACGCCCTGCCCGGCCTGGCCCAGGCGGCCCCGGTCCTGGAACAGCGTCATCAGGCCCGTGGCCTTGACGCGCAGCGCGTTGCCTTCATGCGGCGCGGCCTGCGCCACGGCGGGCGCGGGCGCGTCATCCACCTGGGCCATGCCGGCCGCATCGACAAAGCGCACGCGGTAGCCGGGCTGCAGCAGCGCAGGCAGTTCGCGCGCCAGGTCCCACATGCGGGCCGAGGTGCGGCCTATCAGTTGCCAGCCGCCCGGGCTGGCCTGGGGATAGACGGCGCTGAACGTGCCGCCCAGCGCCACCGAGCCGGCCGGCACGCGCGTGCGCGGCGTGGTGCGGCGCGGCACGTTGAAGATCGGATCGCCCCCGCTGAGGTAGGCAAAGCCGGGCGCGAAGCCCGTGAAGGCCACGGCGTACTCGCTGCCCGTGTGGCGGCGCACGACTTCCTCGGGCGTGATGCCCAGCAGCTGCGCCACGTCGGCCAGGTCCTCGCCGTCGTAGTGCACGGGAATCTCGACCAGCACATTGCTGCGCTCGGCCCGCTGGCCCAGGTCGCGCGCGGCAATGCGGCGCACCAGCTCGGCCACGCCCAGCCTGGCGGGCGTGAACTGCACGAGCACGGTGCGCGCGGCCGGCACCAGCTCCTGCACGCCATCGATGGGCTCGCGCTGCAGCGAGCCCAGCAGGGCCAGGGTTTCATCGAGATCGGCCAGCTCCACCATCAGGGCCTGCCGGTTGACGGGTAGAAAACGCATGGTTTGCCCTCAGCCCACGAAGGAGGAAATGCGCACGCCCTCCTGCTCGAAACGTTCGCGCAGGTGGCGTGCAATGGCCACGGCACCGGGGCTGTCGCCGTGCACGCAGATGGAGTCGGCGGCAATGCGCACCAGGCTGCCATCGACGGCCTCGACCACGCCGTCGCGCACCAGGGACAGCATGCGCGCGGCGATCTGGTCCACATCGTGCAGCACGGCGCCCGGATCGCGGCGCGAGACCAGGGTGCCCTCGGGCGTGTAGCCGCGGTCGGCAAAGGCCTCGGCCACCACGGTCAGGCCCGCATCGCGCGCCCAGTCGATCAGCGGCGAGCCCGCCAGCGCCACCAGCACCAGGCTGGGGTCGATGGCGCGCATGGCCGTGATCACGTCCGCGGCCTGGCGCCTGTCGTGGGCAATGGTGTTGTAGAGCGCGCCGTGCGGCTTGACGTAGCGCACCTCGGTGCCGGCCACGCGGGCCAGGCCCTGCAGCGCACCGATCTGGTAGATGACGCCGGCCACCAGGTCGGCGCTGGCCACATCCATGTTGCGCCGGCCGAAGCCGACGAGGTCGGGATAGGACACATGGGCGCCCACCATGGCACCGCGCTCGCGGGCGGCCTTGAGCGTCTCCAGGATGCCTGCCGGGTCGCCGGCATGGAATCCGCAGGCCACGTTGGCGCTGCTGACGATGTCGAGCATGGCGGCGTCGTCGCCCATGCGCCATCCGCCCAGGCTCTCGCCAAGATCACTGTTCAGGTCAATTTTCATCGTTCTCTCCTCGCCGGACTCGGTGCACAGGCTCTCAGTGCAGCTGGCCGGCGTTTTCCTTCAGATCCTGGGTCACGGTCAGGGCCGTGCGAATGGTCTCGCGCACGGCGGCCACCTGGTCGGCCAGGCACATGCTGGGCATGCCCGGCTTGCGCGCTGCCTGCTCGGGCAGGGCCGGCACGTGGATGAAGCCGCCACGCGCGCCCGGCGCCGCCTTGCCCTGGGCCAGCCAGTGCATGAGCGCGAAAAACACGTGGTTGCAGACAAAGGTGCCCGCCGTGTTGGACACGGAAGACGGAATGCCCCGCGCGCGCAGGTTGTGCACCACGGCCTTGATGGGCAGCGTGGAAAAGTACGCGGCGGGCGCGCCCGGGATCACCACCTGGTCCACGGGCTGGCGCGCCGCATGGTCTGGAATGCGGGCGTCGTCGATATTGATGGCCACGCGCTCGGGCGTGAACTCGCTGCGGCCACCGGCCAGGCCCAGGCTGATGACCAGCACCGGCTGCAACTGCGCAAGCGCCTCCTGCAGCTGGCGCAGCGACTCGCCGAACACGCAGCGCAGCTGCAGGCCATGGACGGTGGCGCCGGCCACGGTCTCGCCATGCAGGGCACGCGCCACTTCCCACGAGGGATTGACAGGGTCCTGCTCGAACGGCTCGAAGCCGGTCACCAGGATGCGCGGGGAAGTGGAATCGGTCATGGCAACAGTCCGTCCTTTAACGGAACATCAGGAAGTACAGCAGGAAGACATTGGCGGTCAGCAGGGCCAGGGCCGTGGGCACCTGGGCGCGGATCACGGCATTCTTGTCGATCTCCAGCAGCGCGGCGGGCACCAGGTTGAAGTTGGCCGCCATGGGCGTCAGCAGGGTGCCGCAGTAGCCCGAGAGCATGCCGATGGCCGCCATCACGGCCGGGTCGCCATGGTAGACGCCGACCAGGATGGGCACGCCCACGCCGCCCGTCATCACGGGGAAGGCCGCGAACCCGTTGCCCATGACCACGGTGAACAGCGCCATGCCCAGCACGTAGACGGCCACGGCCACGAAGCGGATGTCCATGTTGATATAGGTGGTGGTCACATAGGCCACGGCCTTGCCCACGCCGGCGTCCGAGAACACCAGGCCCAGCATGCCCAGCATCTGGGGCAGGACCAGGGCCCAGCCCAGCGCATCGGTCAGGCGGCGCGATTCGCGCATGCCCTGGGCCGGCGTCTCGCGGGTCAGCCAGCAGGCCAGGCCCAGCGCCAGCACGCAGCCCACGCCCAGGCTCACCAGCGTGGTGGCCTTGGGGTCCAGCAGGGGCGTGCCGCCGAAGACCAGGTGCGAGGCGCTGAGCGTGCCCACCATGGTGATCAGCGGAATCGCCAGGGCCGGTGCGAACAGCTTGTTGCCCAGGCGCTTGGCGCTGGCCAGGTATTCGGCATCGCTGCGCGGCGCATGGCGGCCGCTGCCCACGCCGCCGAAGCCGGCGATCAGGGCCATGGCCACGGCGATCACGCCCACGACCACGGGCGGCAGTTCATTGCCCACCAGGAAGACGGCTGCATACAGCGCCCAGAACAGGCCGCTGGACCAGCGCTTGGGGTTGCTGGCATCGCGTAGCGTCATCACGGCCGTGACGGCCAGGACGAAGCCGACCAGGTAGTACAGGTGTTGGATGGTCAGCGTCATTTCAGGCTCCCTTGGCTTGGGTGGCGTTGGCGTTGGCTGCGTCGGCTTCGACACCGGCCTTGTACTGGGCCAGTTCGCGCTCCAGCATGCGGTCCAGGCGGCGCAGGCGCCAGGCATGGATCACGAAGGCGCAGATCGCCGTGGGAATGCCCCACAGCGCGACGTGGATGGGCTCGACCTCGATGCCGGCTTCCTTCAGGAAGGTGGTCATCAGCACGATGGCGCCGAAGGCCACGAAGATGTCCTCGCCGAAGAACAGGCCCACGTTGTCCGTGGCGGCCGAGTAGGCGCGCAGCTTGTCGCGCACCTTGGCGGGCAGGATGCCGAAGCGCGACTGGGTCGCACCTTCGGCCATGGGCGCCAGCAGCGGGCGCACCATCTGCGGATGCCCGCCCAGGCTGGTCAGGCCCACGGCGGCCGTCAGCTGGCGTGCGGCCAGGTAGACGATGAGCAGGCGGCCTGCGGTGGCCGACTTGATGGAGCTGATCCAGTTCTGCGCGTGCTGGCGCAGGCCATGGCGCTCCAGCAGGCCGATCACGGCCAGCGGCAGCAGGATGATCAGCGGCAGGTTGCGCGTCTTGATGAAGCCCGTGCCAATGGTGGCCAGCACCTTGTCGACGGGGAAGCCCGCCGCCAGTGCCGTGCCGATGGCCGTGACGATCACGACCAGCATGGGATTGAAGCGCAGCACGAAGCCCGCAACGATGATGGCCACTCCGATAAGCGGCCAGAGATTGACGTCAGTCAGCATGATGATTCCCCCTTCACACCCCGCGGTGCGGGGCGGCCGTCAAGCCGCCCCGCAGGCCCAACCCGGTGGCGTGGAGTGCGCTGCCAACCTGGTTTTGTTCAACAAAACAAAGAATTTGTCTTACAGAAACGAATTGTGAATAAGACAATCAGCGCATGCTGATAGTACAAGCCCGCATATCGTTGCCCAAGGATTGAGCACGCACGGGGTTTTCAAATGCCAAAAACTATCGGATATTGAACATCCATAGAAGGCATGAACACAACAATGCCCCTGCCCCGGTATCGCCTGTGACGAGGCCGCCTCCTACAATGGGCCGCCCTCCCGGCCTGCGGCGCACGCGTGGCAGTCGGCGTGAATGGCACCTTCCTGCTCCCATCCCTTTTGTCCGAGCTCTGAATCCATGCAACGCCGTCAACTTGTTTCCCTGCTTCCCCGTGCTGCAGCCATCGCAGCGGTTCCCGCGCTGGCGCCGGCCTTCGTGCGCAATGCCTTCGCCGATGAGGCAGGCCTGTCCGCCAAGACCATCACCATCGGCTGCTCGGCCGCCATGAGCGGCCCGCTGGCCGGGTTCGGCTCCGACATCAAGCTGGGTACGGAAGCGGCCATGGCGCAGATCAACGCACGTGGCGGCATCCAGGGCCGCACGCTGCAGCTGCAGATGGTTGATGACGGCTACGTGCCCCAGCGCTCGGCCGACAACGTGCGGCAGATGCTCTCCAAGGGCACGGCCTTTGCCCTGCTGTCCTGCGTGGGCACGCCCAACAACGCCGCCGTCATCCCGCTGATCGAGGAAGCCGGCGTTCCCTATGTGGCGCCCTTCACGGGCGCCTCGTCGCTGCGCAAGGGATCGCGCAACGTCTTCCATGTGCGCGCCAGCTACACCACCGAGGTCCGCCGCCTGGTCCAGCGCCTTGCGGGCATGGGGCTCAAGGGCATTGGCATCGTCTACCTGGACAACGCCTACGGCCGCGAAATGCTGGAGGACGCCACGCGCGCCCTGGAGGCCGAGAAGATGGCCCCCGCCGTGCAGGCGGCCATCGCCACCGATGGCAAGAATCTGGCCGATGTGTTGAACAAAGTGGACGCGGCCCACCCCTCGGCCGTGCTGCTGGCCACGGCTGGCACGGTGTCGGTCGATCTGGTGCGCGGCCTGCGCAAGAGCGCGCCCGGCGTGCTGCTCACCGGCCTGAGCGTGACCCTGCCCAACGACAGCCTCAAGCCGCTGGGCGAGGACGCCCGGGGCATTGCCCTGACCATGGTCGTTCCCGCGCCGCACCAGGCCAAGCTGCAGGTGGTGCGCGACTACCAGGCCGCCATGCGCGCCCACGGGCAGCAGGAGTTCTCGCTGGGCACGCTGGAAGCCTATGTGAACACACGCGTGCTGGCCGAGGGCCTGGAACGCGCAGGCCGCGACCCCAGCCAGGCCAAGCTGCGCTCGGCGCTGGCCGGCATCCGCAACTGGGACATGGGCGGCTTCGTCATCGACTACAGCGGCCAGACGCCCCATGTCGGCTCCAGCTTCATCGACCTGGGCGTGCTGGGCAATGCGGGGCGCTTCATCGGTTGATGAAGGCGGGTGGCTTGCGGGCCAGGCCGCTGGCGGATCGGCCCATCGTTTCTTCCTGTCGCTGCACCAAGGAGCCTTCGCCATGCCTGCCGAACGTCACCCACTTCCGCACCCCACCTTGCACGCTGCCTTGCACGCTGCTGCACATCCCGCTTCGCACCGGGGCCTGCAGCGCCGCCTGCTCATCCTGGCAGCGGCTGCCCTGCCCGGTCTTGCGCTGGCGCAGAAATGGCCTGCGCAGCCCGTGCGCATCGTCGTGCCCTACACGGCCGGAGGCGGCTCGGACAACATCGCCCGCGCGCTGGGCACGGAGCTGTCGCGCGAACTGGGCCAGCCCGTGGTCGTGGACAACAAGCCCGGCGCCTCGGCCATGCTGGGCGCCGAGCTGGTGGCACGCGCCGCGCCCGACGGCTACACGCTGCTCCTGGC
The DNA here is from genome assembly GCF_014852125.1 of Delftia sp. DLF01. Classification (NCBI taxonomy): domain Bacteria; kingdom Pseudomonadati; phylum Pseudomonadota; class Betaproteobacteria; order Burkholderiales; family Comamonadaceae; genus Delftia; species Delftia sp. DLF01. The sequence goes on along the minus strand of NZ_JACVAZ010000004.1, from coordinate 331,518 downwards.
CGACATGCCGCACACCATCACGCCCAGTCTCTACAAGACACCGTACGACGCGCTCAAGGACTTCACGCCCGTGGCCCTGATCGGCTCCTCGCCGCTGGTGCTGGCCGTCAACCCCAGGCTCAAGGCGCAGAGCGTGAAGGAATACATTGCGATGGCCCGGGCACGGCCCGGCCAGATCAACTTCGCCTCGGGCGGCACGGGCACGGCCACGCATCTGGCAGGCGAGCTGTTCAAGCAACAGACGGACACCTTCATCACCCACATTCCCTACAAGGGCTCGGGCCAGGCCGTCGCCGACGTGGTGGCCGGCCATACCGAGAGCATGTTCTCCTCGGCCCCCACCGTGATCCCCCATATCAAAAGCGGCGCGCTGCGCGCCCTGGCCACCACGGGTGCCCAGCGCTCGCCGGCCCTGCCCCAGGTGCCCACGATGGCCGAAAGCGGCGTGCGCGGCCTCACCGTGCTGCACTGGTTCGGCCTGCTGGCGCCTGCCCGGTTGCCCCCCGGCATACAGACCGCGCTGCACGATGCCGTGGCCCGCGCCATGGCCACGCCCGCGCTCCAGGCCAAGCTGCAGTCCCTGGGGCTGGAACTGACGCCCCGCACTGCGGCGGAGTTCGGTGCCCAGATGGAGACCGACGCCGCACGCTGGGCCCGCGTCATCAAGGAACGCAACATCAAGGCGGACTGAATGCCCTCCCTGCACCATCACCACGACGCCGTTGACCTGCGCAGCGACACCGTCACGCGCCCCACGCCGCAGATGCTCGAAGCCATGGCCTGCGCCCCGCTGGGCGACGACGGCCTGGACGGCGACCCGACGGTGCGTGCGCTGGAAGAGACGGCCGCCCAGCGCTTTGGCAAGGCCGCAGGCCTGTTCGTGGCCAGCGGCACCATGGGCAACCTCGTGGCCGTGCTCGCCCATGGCCGCATGCCCGGCGAGGTGCTGGCCGAGGCCGGCAGCCATCTGCTGAACGCCGAGCGCGCAGCCGCAGGCCTGACCGGCATGCACTACCGCAGCCTGCCCGGCGACGGCGGCCTGATCGCCCTGCGCGCGCTGGAGGCGGCGCTGGACACCTCGGCATCCGCGCGCTGCCCCAGCGCCCTCGTGGCCGTGGAGAACACCCACAACGCACGGGGCGGCAGCGTGGCGGCGCCCGAGTCGCTGGCGGCCCTGCATGCCCTGGCCGCCCGCCATGGCGTGCCCGTGCATACCGATGGCGCGCGCCTGTTCAATGCCGCCGTGGCACTGGGCCTGTCCTGCCGCGAGATCGCCGCGCACACGGACTCGGTCACCGTCTGCCTGTCCAAGGGCCTGTCGGCTCCGGTGGGCTCGGTGCTCATGGGCCCGGCCGACTTCATCACGCAGGCGCGCGGCATACGGCGCATGCTGGGCGGCACCATGCGCCAGGCCGGCGTGATCGCGGCGGCGGGCCTGGTGGCGCTGGAGCACATGGTCGATCGCCTGGCCGAGGACCACGCACGCGCCCGCCGCCTGCACCAGGGCCTGCGCGCCATCCACCCGGCATGGTGCGCGGCCGAGCTGCCGCAGACCAACATCGTGCAGGTGCGCGTGGGCACCAGCGCGGCCGATGCGCGCCTTTGGGAGGCACGCCTGGCCGAAGCCGGAGTACTGGTGCGCACGGGCAGCGCAGGCCTGCTGCGCCTGGTCACGCACCGCCACATTGACGACAAGGCCGTGGACAGCACCCTGCAGACCTTCACCCGGCTGCACCACGACAACTGAGCACCGCGCGAGGCCGGCAGGAGTGCCGGCCCTGGCTACACTGCCCATCGACCCTTGCATCCCCCATCACCATGACCCGCAGCACCGATATCCTCAACCTGACCGACCGCGTGACCGAGCAGCTGCGCAGCAAGCTCATCGATGGTGCCTGGGAGCCCGGGCAAAAGCTGTCGGAGGCCTCACTCAGCGAAAGCCTGCAGATCTCGCGCAACACGCTGCGCGAGGCCTTCCGGCTGCTGACCAAGGAGGGGCTGCTGGTGCACGAGCCCAACAAGGGCGTGTCGGTGGCGGCGCCCAGCATTGCCTCCATCATCGACATCTACCGCGTGCGCCGCATGGTGGAGTGCCAGGCGCTGGCCCAGGCCTATCCCATGCACCCGGCTCGCAGCCTGATGCGCGAAGCCGTGGAGGCAGCGCAGCGCCACCGCGAGGCCCAGGACTGGTCCGGCGTGGGCACGGCCAACATGAGTTTCCACAAGGCCGTGGTGCAGTTGGCCGACAGCGAGCGCCTGGACACCATGTTCGAGCACCTGCTGGCCGAGCTGCGGCTGGCCTTCGGCCTGCTGCGCGACCCGCACTTCCTGCATGCCCCCTATGTGGACATGAATGCGCGCATCCTGCAGCAGTTCGAGGACGGCAAGCCGGCCGAGGCCGCTGCCGCGCTCAATGACTACCTGGTGCATTCGGAGCGGCTGATCCTGGCCGCCTATGCCCGACGCCTGGCTGAGAAGGGCATCAAGGTGTGAAAGCAATAGACACCCCCTGAGTCGCTTCGCGCCTTCCCCCTCTCTCGCTACGCGGGAGGGGGACGACACCCTCGGTGCGGGGCGGCCCTTCCTCGGTGTCCCTCGCTTGGGGTAGCGCCGGTTTCATAGGCGGTGTTCAGCGCACAACACTGGCTCGCATTCAACGCCGCGCGTCCAGGCTCCAGCGCGCCACGGGCGCCAGCATCAGTTGCACGAATCCTCCGGCGATCGCCAGGTTCTTCAGGAACTGCACCAGCTGGCCCTTGTCGCCGAACTGGTTGTGAAACATCAGCGCCGACATGACGCTGAACACGGCCATCACGGCCGCGGCCTCGCGGGTGCGCCAGCCCAGCAGCAGGGCCGTGGCCACGCCCAGCTCCACCACCAGCGCCATGGCATACGACAGCATGGGCAGCGGCAGGCCCGCCTTGGCGATATAGGCCATGGTGCCCTCCGGCCCCATCAGCTTGCCGATGCCGCTGTAGATGAACAGCAGGCTCAGCAGCACCCGGGCCAGCAGCGGTGCGAAGTCGGCCCAGGGCGATGCTGCGGCGTGGGCAGCGCGATGCGTGGCGGCGCGCGTCATCGCATCAGCCCGGGACACGGCCGGAACCCTGGCCTTCGGCCGCCTTCACCGAGCCGCCCAGGCGCTGCACTTCGGCCAGGTACTCGGGGCCGCTGCGCATGCGCTGGTACTGGGCCAGGCGCTGCTGGTAGTCGGCATCCCAGTGGTTCACGTCGGACTCGCGGTAGACGTTGAGGCCGGCGCGGTTCCACAGGGCCAGGTCGGCCTGAACCTCGGCGCGCGACAGCGCGGGGCCGGAGGCGACGGGCTCGGCGCCGAACCAGGTTTCTGCAGATACCGTGGCGGCCGGTGCGGCCGAGGCCATGCCCGACCACAAGGCGGAGGAAAGGGAAACGATGGCGAAGAGGGTCTTTGCGTGCTTCATGGCGAATCCTTTGTCAAATCCTGCAGCGCGTGATTGCGTTCTGCATGGCTGCAGTCTCGTCTTCGCCCGCCTGCGCGTCAGTGCCTAAACGCACAGCTTTGCGCAAACTCTCCGGTTCCCGCGCTCACCGTCCACGTCCACCATCCACGCTCAGGGCCACTGCAGGCCGGGCCGCGCCACATGCAGAGCCTGCAGGGGCTCGGAGCGCCCGCGCACCTGCACCTGCCGGACTTCGCCCAGGCCATCGGCAACGCCCGCGCGGCGCGCCACCTCCAGCGACAGCACCAGCCGGGCCTGGGCGCTCTTGGTGTATTCCTGCAGGCGGCTGGCCGTGTTGACCACTTCGCCCACGGCCGTGAAGGTGGTGGTGTGCTCGAAGCCCACGCGCCCCACGGCGGCGCGCCCCGCATGCAGGCCCATGCCGAAATCCACCGGCTGGCCGAACTGCGCCTCGAAGGTGTGGCTCCATTCCTGCATGCGCCGGTCGATGAGGGCGCTGGCCTGCACGGCCTGGCGGCAGGCCGTGTCCAGGTCGGTGTCCAGGCCGAAGATGGCCATCACGCTGTCGCCGATGAACTGGTTGGCCATGCCGCCGCTGTCGTGCACGGCCTGGCCCACGCGCTCGAAATACTGGTCCAGCACCCAGGACAGGTCCACGGGCCATTGCCGCTCGGCCAGGCCGGACCAGCGGCGCAGGTCCACGAACAGGATGGCCACCGCGCGCACTTCGCGGACCTCGCGCTGCTCGTCACCCCGCCCGGTCTGGGCGGCTGCCGGCGAGCGGAACAGCGGCGCCACCTGCACATCGCCCGTGGGCCGCAGCTGGCAGGCCAGCCGCACGTCCTGCGGCGCGCCCACGCGCTCCAGCGTGAGACGCTCGTCCCGCCCCGGCGCAGGCAGGTGGGCCGCCGGGCCGGACACGCGCACCCGGCAGGTGGAGCAACGCGCCCTGCCGCCGCACAGCGACAAATGGGCAATGCCATGCTCGCGGCTGGCTTCGAGCACGCTCATGCCCTGGGCCACCTGCACGGTGCGGCCCGGATAGTGCAGCAGCACCTGGCGGGCGCCGCGCAGGCGCATGCGCCGCCACAGCCAGGGGCCGGCCAGCAGCGCGGCCAGGCAGGCCAGCCAGCCCTGGCGCAGCCCGGCCGTCAGCGCGCGCAGCCACTGCGATGCCACGGGCGAGGGGCCGGCCGGCGCTGGCAGGCCGGCTGCCGCGATCTCGCGCGCCATGGAGACGATGCCCAGCGCCGCCAGCACGGGCAGCAGCACGGCGGCCGTGAGCAGCAGCGGCTGCCAGCGCCGCCACCAGCCGCGCGCACGCAGGGCCATGTGCAGGCCCATGCAGCCATGGGTCCAGGCGGCCATCATCAGCAGCAGCTGGATGGCCATGCTGGACGGATTCCAGGAAGAACGCACGATGCGCGCATACGAGGGGTCCACGCCCCAGGCCTCCTGCGCCAGCCGCGTGGCCGGCACGTGCAGGGCCAGCAGCAGCGGCAGGCCCAGTCCCAGCAGCAGCCGCACGGCCTCCAGCGCCGGCATGCGCAGGCTGCGCCGCCGCGCGAGCGCCTGCAGCGCCAGCCCCATGTGCACGGCCAGCGCGCCGTAGAGCAGCAGGCTGCCGGGCAGGGATCGCCACACGCCGTGGACCCCCTCGCGCACGGCCTCGGCCGTGCCCAGCGAGACCAGGCCCAGGGCGTGATTGAACAGGTGCAGCGCCGCATAGGTCCACAGCACCAGGCCGGTGGACCAGTGGAGGCTGCGCAGGGACGGCAGAGCCGGATGAGGGACACGGGCCATGGAAAGCGATGATGCGCCCGACGGCGGAAGAAGACAGGAGAAGACCGCAAGAACGGCAGCTTGAAGGAACTTAGGCCGGGCCTGGCCGATCCAGAATCTTTGTACCTTACGCCCGCTATTGGTTCCATGGCCCACCCCACCCAGCCCTCCAGTTTCGCCCTGCGCGGCATCGCCCTGTTCGAGGGCCTGGGCAGCGCCAGCCTGGACCGCATCGCCGCCGACTGCGAATGGCGCCCGCTGCAGGCCCGCCAACCCGTGTTCAGCCGCTGCTCCACGGGCAGCGACGTGTTCTTCCTGGTCAGCGGGCGCGTGCGCATCACCACCTATTCGCCGGGCGGGCGCGAGGTCAGCTTCCGCGACTACGGGCCCGGCGAGCACTTCGGCGACCTGGCGGCCATTGATGGCCAGGCCCGCTCCACCGATGTGGTCACCCTGGAATCCTCGCTGCTGGCCAGCCTCTCGCGCCAGGACTTCCTGGCCCTGCTGGCGCGCGAGCCCGCCGTTGCCCTGCGCATGATGGAGGGCCTGGCCGGCCTGGTGCGCCGGCTGACCGACCGCGTCATGGAACTGAGCACCCTGGGCGTGCCCACGCGCCTGCACATGGAGCTGCTGCGCCTGGCGCGGGAGGCGGGCGTCTCGCCCGAGCACACGGCCCTCATCAGCCCCGTGCCTTCCCACTCGGTGCTGGCCAGCAAGATCAGCACCAACCGCGAGCAGGTCACGCGCGAGCTGGGCGTCCTCACCCGGCGCGGCCTGCTGCGCAAGGAGGGGCGCCAGGCGCTGCTGGTGACCGATGTGCGCGCACTGCAGGCGCTGATAGCGCAGGAAAGCTAGGCGGACTCCATTAGCCAGCCCTGCGGCGACCACACCAGGCGGTCGGTCAGACCGATGGCCTGCAGAAAATCCTCGTCATGCGAGACCACGACCAGCGTGCCGGCGTAGCCGCGCAGCATGGCCTCCAGCGCCTGCAGGGAAGGCAGGTCCAGGTGGTTGCAGGGCTCGTCCAGCAGGAGCAGGGGCGCGGGCGGCTCGGCATGCAGCGCGCAGGCCAGGGCAGCCTTGAGCTGTTCGCCGCCGCTGAGCCGGCCCACGGGTTGCTCCAACTGCCGGGCCGCCAGCCCGAGCCAGGCCAGGCGCGTGCGCAGCACATCCACGGGGGTGCCGGGGCAGGCGTCCTGCAACTGCTCCATCACCGTGCGCCCGGGCTGCAACAGGGACAGGCGCTGGTCCAGGTAGGCACAGGCCTGCATGCGGCGCACCTCGCCCGCCTGGGGCGCAAGGCGGCCCGACAGCACATCCAGCAGGCGCGTCTTGCCGCAGCCGTTGGGACCGGTCACGGCCAGGCGCTGGCCGCCGTACAGAGACAGGTTCAGGCGCGGCCCCGTGGAAAACGAAAACGGCAGCAGCACATCGTCCAGCAGCGCCACCACGTCGCAGGGAGCACCGGCCGGTGGCGGCGCCTGCATGCGGATGCCGGCCTGCAGGTCGATCTGGCGCGCCGCCTCGCGCACGCGCTGGTCCAGCGCCTCGCGCGTGTCTGCATGCTGGCGGCGCAGCCGGCCGGCCGACGCCTCGCTGCGCTCCTTTTGCCGGTCCAGCAGAATGCGCGCCTGGTTGGCCTCCTGGCCCTGGCGGCGGCCGCGCGCCTCGCGGCGCTGCTGGCGCTCCTGCTGCTCGCGCAACTGCTGCGTTTCGCGGCGGCGCTCCAGCTTGCGCTGCTCCAGCAGTTGCACCGCAGAGGCCATCTCGCGCGCCTTGGCTTCGGCATAGAAGGCGTAGCCGCCGCCGTAGCTGCGCAGCCCCTGCGGCGACAGCTCCACGATGCGTTCCATACCCTGCAGCAGACTGCGGTCATGGCTGACCACGACCAGGCCACCGGGCCAGCGCTGCAGTTGCGCGGCCAGGGCCTGGCGGCTTTCGCGGTCCAGGTGGTTGCTGGGCTCGTCCAGCACCAGATGGTCGGCGCCCGACAGCAGCGCGCCCGCCAGGGCCACGCGCATGGCCTCGCCGCCGCTGAGGGCGTGGCCCGGCGTATCGGCACGCAGATGGCCCAGGCCCGCCAGCTCCAGCTGGGCCTGCAGGCGCTGGCGCAGATCCCAGCGGTCGGCCAGCCGCTCGAAGTCCCGGGCATCGCAGCTGCCGCCCTCGATGCGCGCCAGCGCCTCCAGCGCGGGCTGCAGCCCGGCCAGCGCCGCCACCGAAGGCTGGTCATGCCAGTCCGTGCGCTGGGCCAGGTACAGCACCTGCCCCGAGCGCAGGCAGCGGCCCTGCGAGGGCGCATCCAGCCCGGCCAGGATGCGCGCCAGCCGCGACTTGCCCACGCCGTTGCGCCCCACCAGGCCGGTGCGGCGGTGGTCCAGGGTTTCGGAAAGATCGGAGAAAAGGGGGCTGCCATCGGGCAGCACGCAGGAAACGCCGTCGAGCGTGATCGTGGTATTCGTCATATCGCAGTTCATGGATGCCAACGCAGTTCCTTGCCGCTTTGCATGCATTGCGCGTGCGGTGGGCAGGGTCGGGAAAAGCGGGCCGCTGGGACAGCGGCAGCATCAATGGCGCATGGGACGAATACCTCCTGCAATGGCGAACGAAACCGCCATTATAAAAATCATGGGCCGTTCGTGCCGGCCACCGTGGCACCGGCGCCGCGTGCGAAGGCGCCGGCCTGCTCCGCTGGCGGCCCGGAACCGGTGGAGCCGGCGGAGCCGGACTGCCGGGCCGGGTTCGCAGGCGCCGGTGGCGCGCAGGGATTCAAAGACTGTGCCGGCGGGCGGCCCTGAAAGCACAGGGCGTTGAGCGCGATCCAGAGAGGCATGGTTCAGGTTCCGGGGTCGGCAGCAGGCGGCGGCCGGCGCGCGCTGCCGCGCGGCCCGGCGATGCGCCGCTGCCATTCAAGGACGAAGACGAAGAAGACGGGCACGAAGAACACGGCCAGCACCGTGCCGCTGACCATGCCGCCGAACACGCCCGTGCCGATGGCGTGCTGGGTCTCGGCGCTGGCGCCCGATGCCAGCATCAGCGGCACCACGCCCAGCGCAAAGGCCAGCGAGGTCATGAGGATGGGCCGCAGCCGCAGGCGCGCGGCCTTGATGGCTGCCTCGCGCAGGTCCTGGCCCTCCTCGCGCAGTTGCTTGGCGAATTCCACGATCAGGATGGCGTTCTTGGCCGACAGGCCGATGATGGTGATCAGCCCCACCTTGAAGAACACATCGTTGGGCATGCCGCGCAGCAGCACGGCCGCCACCGCGCCCAGCAGGCCCAGGGGCACGACCAGCATCACCGACAGCGGGATGGACCAGCTCTCGTACAGCGCGGCCAGCACCAGGAAGACCACCAGCATGGACAGGGCCATGAGCAGCGGCGCCTGCGCGGCCGACTGGCGCTCCTGCAGCGACTGGCCGGTCCAGGCCACGGCAAAGCCGGGCGGCAGCTGGGCCGCCAGCCGCTCCATCTCGGCCATGGCCGCGCCGCTGGACGTGCCGGGCGCAGGCGTGCCCGAGATGCGCGACGCCAAAAAGCCCTGGTAGCGCACCAGCTGCAGCGGCGTCTCCGACCACACGGGCGTGGCGAACTCGGCCAGCGGCACCATGCCGCCCGAGGCATTGCGCACGTTCAGCCGGAGCACGTCATCGACCTGCATGCGCGCGGGCGCGTCGGCCTGCACGATGACCTGCTGCATGCGCCCGGCGTTGGGGAAGTCGTTGACGTACAGCGAGCCCATGGCCGTGGACAGCGTCTCGCTGATGGCGGCAAAGCCCACGCCCAGGGCCTGGGCCTTCTGGCGGTCGATCTCCAGCCGCACGCTGGTGCCCGAAGGCAGGCTGTCCTGGTAGGCCGAGCCCAGCACGCTGCTGCTGCCGGCCAGCGCCAGCAACTGGTCGGTGGCCGACTTGAGCGCGGCATGGCCCTGGCCCGTGCGGTCCTGCAGGTACATGGTGAAGCCCGAGGAGGTGCCCAGCTCGTCGATGGCCGGGGGCTGCAGCACCATGATGGCGCCCTCGGGCGCATGCTCCATGGCCTTTTGCGCGAGCGAGACTTCCTCGCCCGCCGTGGCGCCGTCGCGCTGGTCCCAGTCCTTGAGCGTGGTGAAGGCCATGGCCGCGTTCGGGCCCGAGCCCGCGAAGCTGAAGCCCAGCACCGAGATGCTGGAGGCGATGCCGGGGCGCTGCGCCACATGCTCCTCATAGCGCTTGACCACGTCCAGCGTGCGCTCGGCCGTGGCATCGGCCGGCAGCTGGATGGACGCCATGAAGTAGCCCTGGTCCTCCTCGGGCAGAAAGGCCGAGGGCAGCTGGCGCAGTGCAAACACCAGGATGGCCACGATGGCCGCGAACAGCAGCATCATGCGGCCCGTGCGCCGGACCAGGCCCGTGACATGGGCCTCGTAGCGGTTCGTCAGCCGCTCGAAGCCGCGGTTGAACCAGCCGAAGAAGCCTTTCTTCTGATGGTGGCCCGCCGCCACCGGCTTGAGCAAGGTGGCGCACAGCGCCGGTGTCAGGCTCAGGGCCAGGAAGGCCGAGAACAGGATGGACACGGCCATGGACAGCGTGAACTGCTGGTAGATCACGCCCACCGAGCCGCTGGCGAACGCCATGGGAATGAACACCGCCGTCAGCACCAGGGTGATGCCGATGATGGCGCCCGTGATCTCCTTCATGGCCTTGAGCGTGGCATCGCGCGGCGACAGGCCTTCCTCGGCCATGAGGCGCTCCACGTTCTCGACCACAACGATGGCGTCGTCCACGATGATGCCGATGGCCAGCACCATGCCGAACATGGTCAGCACGTTGATGGAAAAGCCCGCCACCAGCATCACGGCGAAGGTGCCCAGCAGCGCCACGGGCGCCACGATGGCCGGGATCAGCGTGTAGCGCAGGTTCTGCAGGAACAGGTACATCACCAGGAAGACCAGCACCATGGCCTCGACCAGGGTCTGCACCACCTTCTCGATGGAGATCTTGACGAAGGGCGCGGTATTGAACGAGATGGTGTGCTCCATGCCCCTCGGCAGGATGGAGGCCAGCTCGGCCATGCGCTTTTGCACGGCGGCGGCCGTGCGCACGGCATTGGCGCCCGGCGACAGCTGCACGGCGGCGCTGGTGGCGGGCTTGCCATCCTCGCGGTTGGAGAAGGCATAGGACTGCGCGCCCAGCTCCACGCGCGCCACGTCGCCCAGCACCAGGCGGGAGCCGTCGGCATGGGCGCGCAGCACGATGGCCGCGAACTGCTCAGGCGAGGTCAGCTGGCCCTGCACGGTGAGCGGCGTGGTCACGCGCTGGCCCGGGGCGATGGGCGCATCGCCCACGCGGCCCGGGGCGATCTGCATGTTCTGCTGCTGGATGGCCTGGGTGAGGTCGCCCATGGACAGCCCGTAGGAGATCAGCTTGGCCGGATCGACCCAGACGCGCATGGCGCGCTCGGTGCCGAACAGCTGCACGCGGCCCACGCCCTCGATGCGCCGCAGCTCCTCGACGATATTGCGCGCCATGTAGTCATTGAGTGCCAGCTCGTCGAACTCGCCGCCCGGCGAGATCAGGCCCACCAGCAGCAGAAAGCTCGACGTGGCCGACTCCACCTGCAGCCCGTTCTGGCGCACGGCCTGCGGCAGGCGCGGCTCCACGGCCTTGATGCGGTTTTGCACATCCACCTGGGCCAGCTCGGGGTTGGTGCCGGGCTTGAAGGTGGCCTTGATCTCGGCCGAGCCCGAGGTGTCCACCGAGGACTCGAAGTACAGCAGGTGGCGGACGCTGGACAGCTCGCGCTCGATCAGCGAGACCACGGAGTCATTGAGCGTCTTGGGCGTGGCGCCCGGGTAGGTGGCATACAGGCTCACCGTGGGCGGCGCCACCGTGGGATAGCGCGAGATCGGCAATTGCGGAATGGCAAGCACGCCCAGCAGCACGATGAACAACGCGATGACCCAGGCAAAGACGGGCCGGTGAATGAAGAACTGTGGCATGGACGCGAGGTCTGGTTTTCAATGCACGCCAGGGCGCGCTGCGGAAAAAATACGGCGCCTGGCGCCGACACATCTGAGGGGCCATCCGGATGCAAATCCAGATTGCCAGGAGGCATGGGGATGGAGGAAACTCCTGCCGGTGCGGCTTCGGCCTGCGGCGTGTTGCCGCCAGGGCCATTCATCCATGGAGCCGCTGCAAAGCTAACAGCTCTCCCACCCGCTCATACGGCATTGCCGCTGTGACTTCATATTCAGGGATTTGTTTCGCATGCCGGCCAATTGCGGCGGCACAGGGAAACAGCTTGCGTTCTTTCGATGGCATTTCGGCCCGGGAAATGTGGAAGAACGATGGAGATGAACACAGCCCCCGCCGCGACCCCAAAATGGCTTCTATCATTGCCCAGCCCTTGCCTTTCCAGCCATCGACATCGCTCATCCTCGTCGCCGAGGACGAGCCCGAGATCGCAGACATCCTGTGCGCCTACCTGGCCCGCAGCGACCTGCGCACCGTGCATGCCGCCGATGGCCAGCAGGCCCTTGAACTGCACCACCACTTGAAACCCGATCTCGTTCTTCTCGACGTGCAGATGCCACGCCTCGACGGCTGGCAGGTGCTGTCCGAAATCCGCCGGCGCGGCGACACGCCCGTCATCATGCTCACCGCCCTCAACCAGGACGTGGACAAGCTCATCGGCCTGCGCATTGGCGCGGACGACTACGTGGGCAAGCCCTTCAACGCGGCCGAGGTCGTGGCGCGCGTGCAGGCCGTGCTGCGCCGCTGCGGCCAGGGCCGGCTCCGCGATACCAAGCTGCTGCAGGCCGGTCCCTTTCGCGTGGACCTGGACAGCCGCGAGGTCAGCGTGCAGGTGCAGGGCGCCACGCATGTGCCCGAACTCACCGTGACCGAATTCAACCTGCTGGCCAGCCTGGTGCGTTCGCCCCGGCGCGTGTTCAGCCGCGCCGAGCTGCTGCTGAGCTGCCTGCCCGAAGGCCACACGCTGGAGCGCACCGTGGACAGCCACATCAGCAAGCTGCGCAAGAAGCTCGAAGGCCTGGGCCTGCAGGGCATGCCCGACAGCGTGCGCAGCGTGGGCTACCGGCTGGGGATGGACCCATGAGCGCAGCGGCCGGGCTGCGCCGGCAGGTGGTGCTGACCATGTCGGCCGTCACGCTGGCCGTGGTGGTGCTGTGCGTGCTGGGCTCGTACGCCTTCTATGCGCTGCTGCTGACCTTTCACCCGGCCAGCGTCTCCGACGGCTGGATGCCCTCCAGCGTGGAGCTGGCCTGGGTGCTGCTGACCCTGGTGGTGGCCATGCTGATCGCCATCTTCGTGGCCACGCGGCTGTCGCGGCGCATCCTGCCCTCGCTGGACTCGGTGGCCATCAGCCTGCGCCAGCTGGCCGAGGGCGACCTGTCGGCGCGCGCCAGCACGGACGACAGCGCGCTGCACGAGGCCGCGCAGCTGGTGCACGACTTCAACAGCCTGGCCCGGCGCCTGGAAGGCATGGCGCAGGAGCGCGCCTTCTGGAGCGCGGCCATCGCCCATGAGCTGCGCACGCCCGTGACCATCCTCAGCGGGCGGCTGCAGGGCCTGTCCGACGGCGTCTTCCTGCCCAGCAAGGACATGCTGGCCAGCCTGATGACCCAGGTCGAGGGGCTGACCCGCCTGATCGACGACCTGCGCCTGCTGGGCCTGCAGGAAAACGGCCATCTGCAATTGCAGTTGCGCCAGACCTGCCTGGCCGGCGAGGTGCGCTCGGTGGCCCTGGCCGTGGGGCCGGCGCTGGAGCAGGCCGGCCTGCAGCTGGCGATGGAGCTCGATGACCAGCCCGTGGTCTGCGACCCCGTGCGCATACGCCAGGCCCTGCTGGCCCTGCTGGAAAACGCCATGCAGTACGCGCAGCCTGGCCCGCTGCTGGTGGCCGCGCGCGTGCGCCACGGCCTGTGCACCGTGCGCGTGGAAGACAGCGGCCCCGGCGTGGCGGCCGACCTTGCGCCGCGCATCTTCGACGCTTTCCAGCGCGGTGAAGGCGCCCGCAGCCGAAGGAATGCCAGCGTAGGAGCAGGCAACGGCAGCGGACTGGGCCTGGCCGTGGTGCAGGCCATTGCGCAGGCCCACGGCGGGCGGGCGCAGTGCCTGCCGGGCGAGCGTGGCGGCGCGCTGTTCGAGCTGAGCTGGCCGGCCTGACCTTGTCAGAGCCGCAGATCAGCCTGCGAAATCATCGGCCCGCACATGGCGTGCGTCCCAGGCGGCAGCCAGCGCAGCCGCCCGGCCCAGGCGCACGCGGCCTGATTCAAAGTCCACGATGCCTGCCTCCTGGGCCGCCGCAGGCCGCGCAGGCCGCTCGCGCGTGCGGCCGTCGGTGAGCAGCCACAGCCAGCCCTGGCAGGAGGCCTCTGCGCCGCAATGGCGCTGCAGCAACTGGCCCGCCTGCTCCACGGCCGCCTGCAGCGGCGTGCCGCCGCCCCCGCCAATGGGAGCGATCCAGTCGTCATTCCAGGCCGCTGCCTTGCGCGGCGGCAGGCGCAATTCCACGCGCGTGCCCGCAAAGCAGATCAGCGCCACCTGCTCGCGGCGGCGATAGGCCTCTTCCATCAGCGACAGCAGCACGCCCTTGGCCCGCGCCAGTGCGCCGCTGGCGGCCATGGAGGCCGAGCAATCGAGCACAAAGCAATGCAGCCGCGTGGCCTGGGGCGGCTCACGGCGGCGCTGCAGATGTTCAGGCGCCAGGGCCTGGGCGCCGCGCGCGGCCAGCGTGCGCGTCCAGTCCCAGCTGCCGGTGGGCGGCCCGCCTTGCGCCTGGGCCAGCCGGGGCTGGCCTGCCGCCTGCTGGCCCGCCCCCGCAGCCCTTGCCTGTGGCGCGGGGCCGCGGGGGCTCAGGCTTTTTTTGTGGCGGGCGCTCCCGACTTTGCGGCCTCGCGGGCCAGCAATGAGGGCACGGCGACACGCAGCAGGCCCACGGGCTCGGGCGGCATGGCGCCCCAGTCAGCCTCGGAGGGCGGGCTGTCGCCTGCGCCGTTGGCCGTGGATTCTGCAGGCGGCCGGATTTGTGCCGGCGACTGCGAAGGCGGATTCGATGGCGCTTGCTGTGGTGATTGCTGCTGTGGCCGTGGCTGTGGATGCGGCTGTGGCTGCGGCGCCCCCGGCTTGCGGCGGTGCACCAGCACCAGCTCGGCCACGGCCTGCACATGGTCGGGCGTGACCTCGGCATCGCCCAGCCAGGCGGCCCAGGCGCGGGCGGCGCGCAGCAGCACCAGGTCGGCGCGCAGGCCGTCCACCTGGGCGGCAATGCACAGCGCGCCTGCGGCCTGCAGCACCGCGTCGGACCAGGGCAGCGCGCCGGCCGGCTGCAGGCGCTCGCGTGCCGTGCGCAGCTGGGCTGCCAGCGCGGCCTGGGCGCCTGCATGGCGGGCGCGGAAGGCTGCGGGGTCGGCATCGAACAGCAGCCGCGCGCGCACGATGGCCTGGCGCTGGGCCGGGTCCTGCACATTGGCCAGGCGCACGCACAGGCCCAGGCGGTCCAGCAGCTGCGGGCGCAGCTGGCCTTCCTCGGGGTTCATGGTGCCCACCAGCACGAAGCGCGCCGCGTGGCGGTGCGAGATGCCGTCGCGCTCGACCACGTTGACGCCGCTGGCGGCGGCATCCAGCAGCACATCGACCAGGGCATCGGGCAGCAGGTTGATCTCGTCCACATAGAGCACGCCGCCATGGGCACGCGCCAGCAGGCCGGGCGCGAATTTGAGTGCATGGCCGGCCATGGCCTGGCCCAGGTCCAGCGAGCCGGCCAGATGCTCCAGCGAGGCGCCCAGCGGCAGCGTGACGAAGGGCGCGGCATCGATGAGCTCGGCCAGCGCCCGCGCGGCCGTGGACTTGGCCGTGCCGCGCGGCCCCTCGATCAGCACGCCGCCCAGTTGCGGGTCGATGGCGGCCAGCAGCAGCGCCTGGCACAGCAGGGGCTGGCCGGCGATGGCGGCAAAGGGAAACAGCGGCGGCAGCGCGGGCTGGGCGCCGCTGCCCAGGTCAGGGGAGGCGGTCATCCGCGCAATCCTTCGAGATGGTTTTCATGTTCCAGCAGCAGGTCTTCCAGCTGCTGGCGATAGTCGCCGGGCTGCTCCCACAGGCCGCGCTGCATGGCTTCGAGCAGGCGCTCCAGCATGTCGCGCAGGGCCTGCGGATTGTGCTGCACGAGAAAGTCGCGCGTGGCCGCATCCAGCACATAGGCGTCGGCCACCAGGGCGTACTGGTGGTCGCCCACCTGCTGCGTGGTGGCGTCGAAGCCGAAGAGATAGTCCACCGTGGCCGCCATCTCGAAGGCGCCCTTGTAGCCGTGGCGCTTGGCGCCGTCCATCCACTTGGGATTGGTGACGCGCGAGCGCACCACGCGCGCAATCTCCTCCTTGAGCGAGCGCACGCGCGGCTGGGCCGGGTTGGCGTGGTCGCCGTGGTAGAGCGCGGGCTGGCGGCCCGAGAGATGGCGCACGGCCGAGGCCATGCCGCCCTGGAACTGGAAGTAGTCGCCCGAGTCGAGGATGTCGTGCTCGCGGCTGTCCTGGTTGTGGGCCACCACGTCGAGCTCGCCCAGGCGGCGGCGCAGCGCGTCGCCTGCGGGCACGCCCTCGGCGTCCTGGCCGTAGGCGTGCTGGCTCCAGCCCAGGTAGGCCTGGGCCAGGTCGGCATCGCCCTGCCAGTCGCCGCTCTGGAACAGTCCGCCCAGGCCCGATCCATAGTGGCCGGGCGGCGCGCCGAACACGCGCCAGCCGGCCTGCAGGCGGGCCTGCACGGCGTCCATGCCCTGCGACTGCAGCTGCTCGGCCTCGGCCAGGATGCGCGCGCGTATGGGGTTGTCCTCGGCGTCCTCGTCCAGCGCGGCCACGGCCTGCACGGCCGCGTCGAACATCTGCACGGCGCCCGGGAAGGCATCGCGGAAAAAGCCCGAGATGCGCAGCGTCACATCCACGCGCGGCCGGCCCATGCCCACGCGCGGCACAACCTCGAAGTCCACCACGCGCTGGCTACCGGGCGCCCATTTGGGGCGCACCCCGATCAGCGCAAAGGCCTGGGCGATGTCGTCGCCGCCCGTGCGCATGGTGGCCGTGCCCCAGACCGACAGGCCCAGGGTGCGCGGGTACTCGCCATGCTCCTGCAGATAGCGCTCCAGCAGCCTGAGCGTGGCCTGCTGGCCCAGCTCCCAGGCGGCCTGGGTGGGAATGGCGCGCGTGTCCAGCGTGTAGAAATTGCGCCCCGTGGGCAGCACGTCGGGCCGCCCGCGCGAGGGTGAGCCGCTGGGCCCGGGCGGCACGAAGCGGCCCTGCAGGCCGCGCAGCAGCTGGCGCAGTTCCTCGCCGCCGCAGGCATCCAGCGCGGGCGCCAGCACGGCATGCACCTGTTCCAGTGCGGCGCGCGTCTGCGGCCAGTCACCGGCCGGGGCCTCACCTTCCAGCAGTTGCTGCGCCAGCAGTTCCAGGCGCTCGCGCGTGTCGCCTTCATGGCGCCAGGGCTCGTCGCTCACGGCCTGCAGTGCGGCGGGGCGCGCGCCGGTCCAGGGGCGTGCGGGCTCCATGCGCAGCGGGTCGAACCCGGGGCTGTCCAGCAGGTCGGCGGCCAGCGCTTGGATCAGGCCCTGGCCTTCGTCCGACGGGAAGCGCGCCAGCGCCAGCAGCGTGTCGCGGCGCTGGCGCCCTTGAGGCGAGGCGCCGAAGACATGCAGGCCGTCGCGGATCTGGGTTTCCTTGAGCTCGCACAGGTAGGCGTCTATGCGTTCGAGCACGGCATCGTCATCCTGCGCGGCACCGGGTGCCAGGTCCAGCTCCTGGTCCAGGTGCTGGCGGCGCACGATGTCCAGGATCTGGCGGCGCAGCAGCGCACCGCGCCGCGCATCGACCAGCAGGGCGTCGTAGTACTCGTCCACCAGGCGCTCCAGGTCCTGCAGCGGGCCGTGGTTTTCGGCGCGCGTCAGCGGCGGCATCAGGTGGTCGATGATCACGGCCTGGCTGCGGCGCTTGGCCTGGGCGCCTTCGCCGGGATCGTTGACGATGAAGGGGTAGAGATGGGGCAGCGGGCCCAGGATGGCATCGGGCCAGCACGCGCCCGACAGCGCCAGGCTCTTGCCCGGCAGCCATTCGAGGTTGCCATGCTTGCCCACGTGGACCATGGCGTCCACGGCAAAGCGGTCGCGCAGCCAGAAGTAGAAGGCCAGGTAGCTGTGGGGCGGCACCAGTTCGGCATCGTGGTAGCTCGCATAGTCCTGCGCGCCCATGCCTTTACCGACCAATGCACGCGCCGGCTGTATGCCGACAAAGACATGGCCCAGGCGCAGGCCCGCGATCATGAAGCGGCCCTGGCGCAGCAGCGGGTCGGCCTCGGGCGCGCCCCAGCGCGCCGTGATGGCATCGGCCATGCCGTCCGGCAGCGCGGCCAGGCGCGCCAGGTACTCGTCCAGCGCATAGCTTTGCCAGGCCGGGCGCAGCGGCCACTGGGCCGGGTCGTTGGCAATGCCCTGCTGCAGCAGGTGCATCAGCGCCTCGCCATCGGCGGGCAGCTGCGCGGGGTCGCCCAGCTCGTGCCCTTCGGCCGCCAGGTGCTGCAGGATGGCGATCACCGAGGCTGGCGTATCCAGCCCCACGCCGCTGCCGATGCGGCCTTCGCTGCCCGGATAGTTGGCCAGCACCAGTGCCAGGCGCTTGTCGCGCGCGGGCAGGCTGCGCAGGCGGCACCAGCGCCAGGCCAGGTCGGCCACGAAGTCCACGCGGTCGGGCTCGGGCTGGTAGGCCACCACGTCGGCCTGGGTGAAGGCGCAGCGGTGGGACAGGCCCTTGAAGCTGATGGCACGCGTGATGATGCGGCCATCCATCTCCGGCAGCACCACCTGCATGGCGATGTCGCGCGGGCGCAGGCCCTGGCTGTCGGCCCACCAGTCCTCGCGGTTGCCGCCGCTGGCAATGACCTGCAGCACGGGCGCATCGCCGGCCAGGGCCGTGCCCGATTCCAGCGCCGAAAACGCCGTGGTGTTGAGCACCAGCTGCACGGCATGGTCTTCGCAGAGCTGGCGCAGCGTGGCCAGGCACAGCGGGTCCTTGAGCGAGTCCAGCGCCACGGGCAGCGGGTTCATGCCGCGCTGCTGCAGCGACAGGGCCATGGCGTCGAAGGCTGCCGTATTGCCCGCCAGCAGGTGGGAGCGGTAGAACACCAGGGCCACGGTGGGCGCGCCCGGCGTCCAGGCGCGCTGCAGGTCGTCGATGCCGGCCACGTCATGGGCATGGGCCTGGACCTGGGCATGGCTCCGGGCAGCGAACAGCGCGGGGGGAACGTGGACAGCCGCCTGCGGCAGGGTGCGCGGCGGCAGCGGCGCATCGCCCTGGTCCAGCCCGTGGTAGACGGTGGCCTTGAGGAATTCGCGCGCATTGGCCGCGCCGCCCGAGCGCAGGTACTGCCACAGCTGGCGGCAGGCTGCGGCCGGCAGCGTGCTGCGCGCCAGCAGGTGCGGGTCTTCCTGCAGGTCACCCGAGAACATGGCCAGGCGCTGGCCCTTGCGGCGCGCCAGAGAGCCGATCTGCTCGATGCCGTAGGGCCAGGCCGATTCCGAGCCCAGGTGGTCCACGATGACCACGCGCGCATGGCGCAGCACCTCGTCCACATACAGGTCCAGCGAGGCCGGCTGGCGCAGGTACAGCAGATTGGCCAGCCGCACCGAGGGAAAGTCCGCCGACGCCCCGGCCAGCGCGGCCACGGCCGAGGACAGCAGGGCCAGCGTGGTGTCGGCCGAGCTCAGGATGACGATATCGGCCGGCGTCTGGTCGAGGCGGGTGACGATGCTCTCGTCCTCGACGAAGCCGCCGGGGCGCGTGGACAGCAGGTGCATGGAACAGGTTTCAGTGCGGAATCGGAAGGTCAGGCGGCCACATTCTCCAGGCCCTTGCGCAGCGCTGCTTCGTCAAGGTCTTGCCCGATGAACACCAGGCGCGTGCCGCGTGCCTCGCCCTCGCGCCAGGCGCGGTCGAAATGGTGGTCGAAGCGGCGGCCCACGCCCTGCAGCAGCCAGCGCATGGGCTTGCCCGGGATCTCGGCAAAGCCCTTGACGCGCAGGATGCTGTGCTGCTCCACCAGCGTCTCCAGCGCGGCCAGCAGGCGGTCGCGGTCCACGGCGGGCAGGTCGATCACGTAGGAGTCGAAGTCGTCGTGGTCATGGTCTTCGTCGTGGTCGTGGTGGCTCACGCGCTGGTCGATGGTGGTCTCGGCCGCCTTGGCCAGGCCCAGCACCACGTCCAGCGGCAGGCGGCCCTGGGACGATTGCACGATCTTGACCTCGGGCGGCAGCTCCTCGCGCACCAGGGCGGTCACGCGCGCCAGGGCCTCGGCATCGGCCAGGTCGGTCTTGTTGAGCACCACCAGGTCGGCCGCGCCCAGCTGGTCCTCGAACAGTTCGTGCAGCGGCGATTCATGGTCCAGGTTGGGGTCGGCGCGGCGCAGCTCGTCCACGGCCTGGGGATTGGCGGCGAACTGGCCGCTGGCGGCCGCCGGCGTATCCACCACGGTGACCACCGCGTCCACGGTGAACACGTTGGCGATCTCGGGCCACTGGAAGGCCTGGACCAGGGGCTTGGGCAGGGCCAGGCCCGAGGTCTCGATGATCACGGCGTCGATCTGGTCGCGGCGCTCGGCCAGCGCGCGCATCACGGGGAAGAACTCTTCCTGCACCGTGCAGCACATGCAGCCGTTGGCCAGCTCGTACAGCGCGCCTTCGCGCTCGTTGCCCTCGTCGTCGCAGCCGATGCCGCAGCCCTTGAGGATCTCTCCGTCGATGCCCAGCTCGCCGAACTCGTTGACGATGACGGCAATGCGCCGACCATCTGCGTTGTCCAGGATGTGGCGCAGCAGCGTGGTCTTGCCGCTGCCCAGGAAGCCGGTGACGATGGTGGCGGGAATCTTGGCGGTTTGCATGGAAGGTTCTCCAGAAAAAAGAGGAAGTCAGACGGTGGCGAAAGGCACGGCGCTGCGCAATGAAGGGAGAACCTCCTGCGCAAACAGTTCCATGCCGGCGAGGGCCTGGGCATCGCTCCACAGGCCGTTGGCGTTGAAGACGCAGCGCAGCTGGCCCATGCCCGTGCGCTCGCGCAATGCGGTGATCTGCGCATGGCACTGTTCGGGCGTGCCATGGATGAATTGTTCGGCCAGCACGCGCGGCACATCGATGGGCAGCACCTGGTCGGCCGGCACGCCGCGCTTGCCCGCAAAGTACACGCGCCGCTGGTACAGCTGCGGCCACAGCGTGGCCAGCTGGGCCTGCACGGCGGCCTCATCGGCACCGATGCAGACATAGCGCGCCAGCGATGAACGCGCACGCAGCGCGGCGGCATCGCTCCCGCGCTCCTGCGCGGCCGTGTCCAGGCGCTCCAGCTGCATGCCTTCGGGCGGCTCCAGGCTCAGCAGCAGGGGCAGATTCTGATCGACGGCAAAGCCCAGGGTCTCTGCCGTGGAGCCGGCCACATACAAGGGAGGATGCGGGCGCTGCACGGTCGAAGGCAGGGCGGGCCGGTCCTCGAAGCGCCACGGCCCCTGCCCCGCCACGATGGGCCTGCCCGACAGCGCCTCCACCAGGATGCGGCAGGACTGCTCGAAGCGTTCGCGCGTGCTGTCCGCATCGATCTGCAGGGCGCGCAGCGCGGCCGGCTCCGTGCCCCGGCCCACGCCCACGTCGATGCGGCCGGCGCTTTGCAGGTCCAGCTGGGCAATCTCCTCGGCCAGCATCAGCGGGTGGTGCAGCGGCAGCACCAGCACCGAGGTGCCCACGCGCAGCCGCTCGGTGCGCGCCAGCACGGCGGCGGCCAGCAGCAGGGGCGAGGGATAGGGCCAGGCGGTATCGGGCACGCGGAATTCGTTGAACCACACGCCCTCGAAACCCAGGCGCTCGGCGCGCTCGAACAGCGCCAGGAATTCACGGTGCCCGCCGCGCGTGGCGTCGCGCGTCCAGCCGGCCAGATCGATGCGCATGGGTTCAGTTCTCCTGTTTCAGCCGCGCGCGCAGCAAGGTTTGCGGGGGTGCGTCGATGCGCTCGAAATCCACGCCGAACACGGCATCCAGCCCCGGCGCATGCAGCAGCTCGGCAGGGGCCCCATCGAGCGCAATGCGCCCCTGGTCCAGCACGATGACGCGCCCGAAGTGCGCCAGCGCCAGGTCCAGGTCATGCATGACCACCAGCACCAGCCGCTCGCGCCCACGCTGCGCCAGCGCCTGCACCAGGGCCAGGCGGTGGCGCACGTCCAGCGCGGCGCCGGGCTCGTCGGCCAGCAGCACGGGCGGGTCGGTGGCCAGCACGGTGGCCAGCAGGGCACGCGCCTGCTCGCCGCCGGACAGCGTGGACCAGCGCCTGCGCGTGAAGTCCTGCAGCCCGGCGCCTGCAATGGCCGCCTCGACATCACCCCGGCCCGCCAGCCGCATGTGCATGAGCTCGGCCAGCGTCAGGTCCCAGTGCGGCGCAAAGCGCTGCGGCATGTAGCCCACGCGGCGTGCGCGCTCGGCCACGGGCAGGGTTGCAATGTCTTGCCCGTCCAGCAGCACGCTGCCGGATGCAGGCGCCTGCAGCCCCGCCAGCAGGGACAGCAGGCTGGACTTGCCCGCGCCATTGGGTCCCACCAGGGCCACGGCGCCGCAGGCGGGCAGCTGCAGCGAGACGGCGTCCAGCACACTGCGGCCACGATGGCGCAGCGTGAGGGACCGGGCCTGCAGGCGCGGTGGGGCGCAAGGGATGGCACCGTTCATGCGGACCTCAGCCTGCGCGCCAGCAGCACGATGAAGAAGGGCCCGCCCGCCACGGCCGTGACCAGGCCCAGCGGGATTTCGGCCGGCGGCAGCACGCTGCGCGCAATCGCATCGGCCAGCGTGACGATGATGGCGCCCGTGAGCGCCGACGCCGGCAGGGCCGCGCGGTGCAGCGGTCCCGCCATCCAGCGCGCGATGTGCGGCGCAGCCAGGCCCACGAAGGCCACCAGCCCGCCATAGGCCACGGCCACGGCCACCACCAGCGAGCCGGCCAGCACGGCCAGCGGCGTGAAGCGCGCCACATCCAGGCCGAAGCCCTGGGCCGCATCGGCACCCAGGCCCAGCAGGTCCAGCCCGCGCGCCAGCGCCATGGCCCCGGCCAGGCAGGCCAGGGAGGCACCGGCCAGCAGGCCCAGGCCGCTCCACGACGGCGTCTGTATGCCGCCCAGCACCCAGCTGAGCACCACCTGCAGGCTCACCGTCTCATCGGACAGCGCCAGCATCAGGAACGAGCGCAGCGCGCCCAGCACGGCCGCCAGCGCCACGCCGGCCAGCAGCATGCCGGCCGCATCGGTGGCACCGGCCACGCGCGAGACGGCCAGCACCAGCACGGTCGAACCCCAGGCGCCCGCAAAGGCCAGCACGGGCAGCGTCCAGGCCTGGGACAGGCCGAACAATAGATGCATGGGAACCAGCAAGGCGACGGTCGCCCCCAGCGCCGCGCCGCCCGAGGCGCCCAGCAGATAGGGCTCGGCCAGCGGATTGCGGAACACGCCCTGGAAGATGGCGCCCGACAGGCCCAGCAGCGCGCCCACCAGGGCGGCTGCCAGCACGCGCGGCACGCGCCACTGCAGCAGCAGCCGGCTGCGCAGGCTGTCTTCGCCGCCCAGCGCGGCCAGCAGGTCGGCCGGGCTGGCCCACTGGTGGCCCGCGCAGGCGGCGATCAGCAGGCTGGCCAGCAGCAGCAGGACCGCACCGGCCCAGGGGCGCCACGCAGATGGATGTGAGAGGGAAGTCATGCGGCCTCCCCGGCCCAGGCCGCAGGGTGCAGCCAGCGCGAGAGTTTTTCCACGCCGCCAAAGGTGCGCGGCCCGGGAATCAGGAACTCGGCGCGCGCCACCGTGGTGGCCCGGCCGCCGCGCACGGCACGCAGGTCGCGCCAGCCGCGCTGGCCGATCAGGTCCTGCATGGCCTCCTGCGTGCCCGCGAACAGCAGCACGTCGGGGTCGGCGGCAAGCACGGCCTCGGGCGAGACCTGGGGCACGGTGCCCAGCCCGTCCAGCGCGAACGCGGCGCCCGCGCGCACCATGGCCTCTCCCGTATAGGTGCCCGGCCGGGCCGCCAGCAGCATGCCATTGCCCAGCCGGCCCGTGACCATGAGGGCACGCGGCCGGGGCTGGCCGGCCACCTGCCGGTCCACGCGCAGCAGCCGCGCCTCCTGCGCCAGGGCCAGCGCCTGGCCGCGCGCCTGCACGCCCGTGGCGCGGGCCACCAGGCGCAGGTTGTCCATCACCTCGGCCAGCGAGCGGCTGAGCAGCACCATCACCGGCACGCCGATGCGCTCCATGGGATCGACCAGCTGGTGCGCCGCCTGGCGCGCGGGCGTGACGATGACCAGGTCCGGCTGGCGCGCCACCACGGCGTCCACCGAAAACCCCAGCCGCCCGCCCACCTTGGGAATGCGCTCCACGCCCGGTGGAAAGCGCGTGAAATCCTCCACGCCCACCACGCGGTCCAGCAGGCCCAGCGCGGCCACCAGCTCGGTGTTGGAGGCAAAGATGGAGACGATGCGCTGCGGCGGCGCAGCAATCTCCACGCGCCGGCCCAGCGCATCCTGCAGCACCACCGGACCGCCTGCAGCGACGGTGTCGGCCCAGGCCGCGGGCAGGCCGCAGCCCAGGGCCGCCGCCGCGCCCTGGCGCAACAACTGGCGGCGCGTGGTGCTGGATTGCCTCATGCCATGGTCCTCAAAACTCTGCTTGCAGGCCGACCATGAGTTCGCGCCCCGCCATCGACGTTCCGCAGCCGCCGTTCTGGTACGCCGGGTTGGCGATGCAGGGCGCACGGTCCAGCGCGATGAAGATGGGATGGCGGTTCAGGTCGAACAGGTTGTTGACGGCCGCGAACAGCTTGACGCCGCGCGACACGCGGTAGTCGGCCCGCAGGTTCCAGATGGTGAAGGCGCCCTTGCGGTGGATGAAGGTGCTGCTGGGCTCGCCCTGCGGGATGAGCAGCGCCTCTTCCGTGTCGTACCACATGGGACCGCGCAGCAGCGTGGACAGCTGCAGGCTCCAGTCGCCCTGCAGCCGCCCGCTGCCCTGGCCGTAGCGCACGCCGGCCGAGGCCTCGTAGCGGTACATGCGCTGCACCTTGTCGGTATTGGCCGAGGCGGCCGAGCCCTTGTCGCGCATGCTGAAGTGGTAGTAGCCGCCAGCCCAGGCCTTGAGCTGGTGGCCCGTCAGGTTCAGCGCCCGCGCCAGGTCCATGTCGGCCTGCATTTCCAGGCCGCGCGCCACGATGTCGGCCGCGTTGTTGGCGTAGTCCGAGGTGTTGGTCGTGGCCCCGCGCGAGACGGTGATGATGCGGTCGGTGATGGTGTTCTGGAACAGGGCCGCATCCACGCGCCAGCCGGGCTGCTGCAGCGCGGCGCCGACCTCGATCTGGCGGCTGGTCTCGGGCTTGAGGTTGGGGTTGCCGAAGGTGCGGCCACCGCCGACGGCCGTGAAGTCCGAAGCCAGCTCCGTGGCCGTGGGCGCGCGAAAGCCCGTGGAGGCGGCAGCGCGCAGCGTGAGCCGGTCCGTGGCCTTCCAGGTGGCGCCGGCCGACCAGGTGTGGTTGTCGTAGTCGCGCGTGCTGGCCTGGGCCAGGGCGAGGTTGGGCGTATCGTCGAAACGCGTCGTGCCCCAGGTCTTGCGCAGGCCGGCACGCAGGGTCAGGCGGTCGTCGAACAGGGTCTGCGCGTCCTCGAAGTACAGCGCGTGCACCTGCTCGGTCTGGTTGTTGTCGTAGGGCGCGACCTGGCCCGCCGGGCCGCCCGGCATGGCCACGCGCAGGCGGTCGGAGCGCAGCTTGCTGCGCTCCCAGTCGAAGCCCATCAGCAGGTCATTGGTCTGGCTGACACGCAGGCGCGGCTGAAAGCGCAGGCCCGTGGCGTCCAGCTGGCGATGGTTGTAGTCGCGCGCCGTGCCGGGCACGGCACTGTTGCCCGAGCGGATCACGGGCGATGCCCAGTTGAACTCATCGGTATCGACCAGGCTGTAGAGGTGGGTCGTCCAGCTCAGGCGCTGGCCGGGCAGTGCGCCCTCGTAGGTCAGGTCCAGCGAGCGGTTGCTGCGGTTGTCGCGGCTGTAGATGTTGGCGCCCGATCCGCGAAAACCCGCGTTGTAGATGCCGTCCGTGCGCATTTGCAGCTCCACGCGGTGCAGCTCGTGCAGCTGCCAGCCCAGGGCGCCGCTGGCGCCGCGCCGCTTCCAGCCCGTGTTCTCCATGCGCGTGCCGCCGTCGCCCGACTCGTAGTCGCCGCGCCCGCCTGCGCTCACGCCGAAGTACCAGTCGAAGCGGTCATTGGCGCCGGCCGTCTGCGCATCGGTGCGCCACAGGTCCCATGAACCGGCCGAGATCTGGGCGCGCGTGCCGGGTGCAGTAGCTCCCGTCTTCATGATGATGTTGACCACCCCGCCCATGGCCTGGCTGCCGTAGATCACCGAGGACGGGCCGCGCACGATCTCGATGCGCTCCACATCCGAGGGGCTGAGCTTGGACAGGTTGGCCGTGCCCGCGCGCCGGCCGTTGACCAGCACCAGCACCTGGCTGCGGAAGTCGCGCCCCTGGCCGTCGGTGGAGGCGCCGCGCAGGTTCATCGAGGTCTGGGCCGCCGTCCATTCGCTGAGAAAGCCCACGGCGTTCTCGGCCAGCAGGTCGGTGACCGAGCGCGCGCTGGAGCGCTCTATGGCCTCGCGGTCGATGGTCTGCGTGGTGCCCGCGATGCGGCTGCGCGCCTCGGGCCGCGCGGTGGCGGTCACGAAGACGGCGTCCAGCGCATCGTCGGCGGAGTCTGTGGATCGGCCCGAAGCCGGCTCCTGCGCGGCGCCGGCCGCTGCAGCGCAGCTGGCCAGCAGGACGGCGGCCGCTACGGGCCGCAGGCTGGCGACAAGAGGGAGAACAGAGAGAAGGCCGGAGGAATCGGCGGCCGAGGAAGCGAAGCGCATGCGTTGACCCAACTGCCCCACTCACCCGCGGGGCCTATCGTCTGAACCACGCCGCACAGCGCGCACGCCGGAGCCGGCCACGGCAGCGCAGGCTGGGGCCGGACCGGACAGGCGCACTCCCGCGGCGTCCGAAAGCAGTGCAGAAGGCCGGTATCCGGGCTTGCGGAACGCTGCGGCGCGCAGGGTGGGCGCGCTGCGGCAGGCATCCCCGCCTTCCCATGTCCGTCCAGACACAGTGGCTTGCGGCGCGCAACCGGTGGGTGGCGCGCCAGCGTGGGGAGTTGTATTCCGCTGACCGTTGCGGGGGCAGCGCAGGCATTGCGAGCGGCCACCTCGATGGCATCGCGCACCTGCTTCCCGTTGAACCCCTGGCCGGCAAGCGGCATGGGGCACCTTCAGCAACAGCGCACCGCCACGGCCCAGGGGCTGCGGCGGTGCGCCAGCGGCGGATTATCGCTGATGCTGTCTAGAGCCAGAAGCCCGGCACCCGGGCCAGCGCCCGCAGCGCGCGGCGGCTGCTGCGCGCGCTGGTGGCCAGGCGGGCCTGCAGGTAGCCGGCGGCGAACCAGGCGCGCGGGTCGCGCGCGGCCTCGGCATGGAAATGCTCGGCCGCCACGGCCATGTCGTTGTGCAGGCCCAGCGCGTCCTGGGCGGGCACCAGCGCCTCGGCAAAGCGCCGGCCCTTTTTGCCGGGCCACATTCCGGGCGCGAATTCCCGGGCAAAGTCCGCCAGGTAGCGCAGGCGCTTGAGCCGCTTGCGCACGCGGTGCTGCTGCGCCAGCGGCAGGCGGTCGAAGTGCCGGCCGTCGCGCAGCACCTGGCGGTGCAGGCGCGCCAGCCGCCGGGCCAGGTACTTGCGCGTGCCTGCGGCGGACAGGTGGGCAAAACGGGCCGATGGCTCTGCCTGCGCCAGCGCCTGGATCTCGGCCAGCGCGTGCAGGAATGGCGGCTCGCGCACGGCAGCGGCTGCATCCGCCTGCACGGCCTGCGGCGCCTGCCACTCGCACAGGGGCGCATGGGCGGCCTGCAGCAGCGGGCGCACCACATCGGCCAACGTATCGGCATCGCGCAGCGTGCCCAGTTGCGCAAAGGCCTGGGCCAGGGGGTCATCCCATTCGGCGCGCATGCCGGGCGCCAGCCCTGTGCACTCACGCAGCACGGTGCGCAGGCGCCGCAGGGCCACGCGCAGCTGGTGAATGGTCTCGGCATCGCTGCCACCGCCCTCCAAAACCGCCAGATGCGACTGCACCTGGGCCAGGGCAGCAGCCAGCGCCGCACGCACAAAGCCGGCCGCATCGGGCCGGTCAGGGTGCTGCTTCGCAGGGGTGGACATGGTCAGGAGAGGGTGTGCGGGCGCTGCTGCGATTGTGGGCACCGCCCGGCCCCCGGGTCAATCGGCGCCATCCCCGCTCAGGCTGTGCAGCGCGGGCCGGGCAATGCGCACATAGTCGGCCGAGTCCAGCACGATGGAGCGGTCCAGCCGGCCCGCGTTGAAGGCGATCTCGCCAAAGCGCTCGACCAGGGCCGGGTCCACCACCAGGCGCACCTGCGGGTTGAAGGAGAACGGCGGCACCGATCCCATCACGCAGCCCGTGGCGGCCTGGGCCTCCTCGGGCGAGGCCAGCGTGGCCTTGCGCACGCCCACGGCCTGGGCCAGGCGCTTGAAATCCAGCTTGCGGTCGCCGGGCAGCACGGCCAGGAACAGCTGGGGATCGCCCGCACCGGACGCATCGCGGCTCTTGCAGAGCATGGCCTTGGCGCCCTGGCCGGGGGCGGTGCCCCGGATTTCGGCGACCAGGTCGGAGCGGCCTTCGGCCGGATGTTCCAGCACGCGAAAACGCGCGCCCTGGGATTGCAGCAGGTCTACAAGGGTGTCGAACATGGTGGAAAGCGCAGAGAAGTCGTCTGGATTTTGACATTTTGTCCAATTCAAAACAAAATGTCCAATATGACCCAACGAACTCCTGAACAGCGCCAGCTTCTGGACCAGTTGGCCCAGATCGCCGAAGGCCTGGGCCAGACCTTTGCCCCGTTCTGCGAGGTGGTGGTGCATGACCTGCTCGACCCGTCCCATGCGGTGCTGGCCATCCACAACAACCTGTCGGGCCGCGAGGTGGGCCAGGGCGCGACGGAGCTGGGCCTGGCCCGCATCCTCGACCCCGGCT
The DNA here is from genome assembly GCF_014852125.1 of Delftia sp. DLF01. NCBI lineage: Bacteria > Pseudomonadati > Pseudomonadota > Betaproteobacteria > Burkholderiales > Comamonadaceae > Delftia > Delftia sp. DLF01. The sequence continues at coordinate 303,186 of NZ_JACVAZ010000004.1, read as the reverse complement.
ACGAACAGGTCATCGCCAACTACCCCAACCAGTTCGCCGATGGCCGCCAGGCCAAGAGCACGTCCATCGGCATCCGCGACTCCGAGGGCCGCTACATCGCCGCGCTGTGCATGAATGTGGACCTGACGATGTTCCAGGGCTTCCAGGGCATGCTCAACCGCTTTGCCGCCGTCAGCGGCGACACCCCCGCGCGCGAAATGCTGGACCCCACGGGCGCCGGCGCAGGCGCCGACACGGTGCGTGCCCGCATCGACCAGTTCGCGGCCCGCCTGGCGACCACGCCGCGCGCCCTCAAGCCCGAGGAGCGCCGCGCCCTGGTCCGCGAGCTCAAGGGCGCCGGCCTGCTCGATGTGCGCCGCTCCATGGAGACCATTGCCGCCCACCTGGGCGTGTCGCGCGCCACGGTCTACAGCTACGCCAAATAGCTTCCGGCACCCCGCCGGTCTGCAACCCCTTCTCTCCCGTACCGATGACAAGCCTTCCCACCTACGACGACGTGGCCGCAGCGGCCCAACGCATCCAGGGCCATGCCCACCGCACGCCCGTGCTTACCTCGCGCACGCTGGACGATGCGCTGGGCGCCCGCGTCTTCCTGAAGTGCGAGAACCTGCAGCGCATGGGCGCCTTCAAGTTCCGCGGCGCCTTCAACGCCCTGTCTCGCTTCAGCCCGGCGCAGCGCAAGGCCGGCGTGGTGGCGTTTTCCTCGGGCAACCACGCCCAGGCCATCGCCCTGGCAGCACGGCTGCTGGAGATCCCCGCCACCATCGTCATGCCGCATGACGCGCCCGCCGCCAAGGTGGCGGCCACCAAGGGCTATGGCGGCCAGGTGGTGGTCTACGACCGCTATACCGAAGACCGCGAGCAGATCGGCCGCGACCTGGCCGAGCGCCACGGCCTGACCCTGATCCCGCCCTACGACCATGCCGACGTGCTGGCCGGCCAGGGCACGGCCGCCAAGGAACTGTTCGAGGAAACCGGCCCGCTGGACGCCCTCTTCGTGCCGCTGGGCGGCGGCGGCCTGCTGTCAGGCACCGCCCTGTCCACGCGTGCGCTCAGCCCCGAGTGCGCGCTCTACGGGGTGGAACCCGAAGCCGGCAACGACGGCCAGCAGTCGCTGCGCGCAGGCCGCATCGTCCACATAGACACCCCCAAGACCATTGCCGACGGCGCCCAGACCCAGCACCTGGGCGGCATCACCTTCCCCATCATCCAGCGCGACGTGACCGACATCCTCACCGCCAGCGATGCCGAGCTGGTCGACGCCATGGGCTTCCTGGCCACGCGCATGAAGCTCGTGGTCGAGCCCACCGGCTGCCTGGGCCTGGCCGCCGCGCGCCAGAAAAGCGAAGAGCTGCGCGGACGGCGCGTGGGCATCATCCTCAGCGGCGGCAATGTGGACATGCAGCGCTTTTGCAGCCTGCTGGGCGCCTGATCCTGGTCCTGATCGAAGGCCGCCCTCACCCGCGCGGGCTGAAGGTGCGCGGAAACACCACGGGCGCGCTGCGGTCGGCCAGGCGGTAGCCCATGGCCGGGCGGCGTGACGTGCCCTCCACCTGGCCGGCCTCGACCAGAAAGCCGGCCGCCATCATGCGCGTGCGAAAACCGCTCTTGTCCACGGGGCGGCCCAGCACCACTTCGTAGGCCTGCTGCAGCTGCGGCAGCGTGAAAGGCTCGGGCAGCAGAAAGGCCGGCAGCGAGGTGTATTCCACCTTGCCCCGCAGCCGCTCCACCGCTGCGCGCAGGATCTCGCCGTGGTCGAAGGCCAGCGCAGGCTCGCGCAGCAGTTCATCGACGGCAAACCACGACACATCGGCCGCATTCGCGCCCTTGGCCAGGATCAGGTCGTGCCCCGGGATCAGCGCGAAATACACATGCGTGGCCGACCAGCCACGCGGGTCGCGCGCCGCGCCGCCCCAGCTTCCCAGCTGCTCCAGGTAGGGGCTGTCCACGCCCGTCTTGTCCAGCAGCTTGCGCCGCGCGCAGGCCAGCAGGTCCGCGTCCTGGCGCACATCCACAAAGCCGCCGGGCAGCGCCCACAGCCCCGGGAAGGGCTCGCTGCCCGCCGTGGGGCGCTGCACCAGCAGCACCTGCAGGGCATCGTCTGCCACCGTGAAGATGACCACGTCCACCGTGGTGAACGGGCGCGGGAAGTCCAGCGCGCCCTGCGGGGATGGGGAATTTTTTTCAGCCATGGGATGGATTGTGCTTGACGTGCCGAATTTTAAGTTGCACTATGCAACCCATACAAGTTGCACAGAGCAACTTAAAGGAGAAGCACCATGTTCGGCATCCGTTTCATCAAGTCCCAACCCACGGTCCACCTCATGCAGTTCCGCGCCGGCAAGGTGGTGCGCGAGGGCGCGGGCCAGTCCTTCTTCTACTACGCGCCCACCACCACCCTGGTCGCGGTGCCCGTGGGCAGCCAGGACTGCCACTTCATGCTGGAGCTGGTGACGGCCGACTTCCAGAGCGTCACCGTGCAGGGCCAGGTCACCTACCGCATCAGCACACCGCGCCAGACCGCCACGCTGATGGACTTCTCCCTGGCGCGCGACGGCCAGAAATACATGTCCGAAGACCCGCAGCGCCTGGGCGACCGCGTGACCATGCAGGCCGAGGTCATCATCCAGCAGGCCGTGCAGGCGCTGGAGCTCAAGCAGGCGCTGCGCTCCTCGGCGCTCATTGCGCGCACGGCCCAGCAGGAGCTGGCCGCCCAGCCCGAAATCGAGGCGCTGGGGCTGGAGATCCTGGGCGTCTCGGTCATGGCCGTCAAACCCACGCCCGACATCGCCCGCGCCCTGGAGGCGGAGGCGCGCGAGTCCAACCTCAAGGCCGCGGACGACGCCGTCTATGCCCGCCGCATGGCTGCCGTGGAAAACGAGCGCGCCATCCGCCAGAACGAGCTCGATACCGATGTGGCCGTGGAAAAGAAAAAGCGCCAGATCCGCGAGGCCCAGCTGGAAGCCAAGGCCGCCCAGATGCGCAAGGAAAACGAGCTGCGCGCCGAACAGATGTCCGCCGACGTGGCGCTGGAGACCAGCCGCCGCGACTTCGTCGAAGGCCAGGCCGCCAACAGCCGCACCCTGGCCGAGGCCGAGGCCTACCGCGTGGGCGCCGTCATGCAGGCCCTGGAGAAGGCCGATCCGCGCATCGTGCAATCGCTGGCAGCCGTGGGCATGCAGCCGGGCCAGCTCATCGCCCAGGCCTTTGGCGGCATTGCCGAGAAGGCCGAGCGCATCGGCCAGCTCAACGTCTCGCCCGAGCTGCTGCAGTCGCTCATGGGCGCCGGTGCAGGCCCTGCAGCCGCCGTGGCCGATCCCGAACCCGCAAGGAGCCGCCGTGAACGCCAATGAACGCAAGACCGTGCTGGTGGTGCGGCGCACGCGGCTCGATGAGCTGGTGGCCAGGTACCACACGCTGTCCCAGGCGCGCTTCTACATCGAGCACCTGGGCGCAGACTTCGGCGACTACCTGCGCGAAAGCGCCGCCTACGCCGCCGCCCTGCAGGCCGTGGTGCAGGCGCTGGAGGCACGCGGCCGCTACCAGATCGTGGACCGCGCCCTGGTGCCCAACTTCGTCTTCGGCGCCGACGACATCGTGGTGGCACTGGGCCAGGACGGCATGGTGGCCAACACCATGAAATACCTGGACGGCCAGCCGCTCATCGGCGTCAACCCCGAGCCCGCGCGCTGGGACGGCCTGCTGCTGCCCTTCGCCCCCGCCGACCTGGCCGCCCTGCTGGGCGACGTGGCCGCCAACCGCCGTCCCACGCGCGCGGTGACCCTGGCCGAGGCACGCCTGAGCGACGGCCAGGTGCTGCGCGCCGCCAACGACCTGTTCATCGGCCCGCGCAGCCATACCTCGGCCCTGTACGACATCGCGCTGGGCGAGCGGCAGGAGTCCCAGTCGTCCTCCGGCCTCATCGTCGCCACGGGGCTGGGCTCGTCGGCCTGGATCAAGAGCATCGTCACGGGATCGATGGGCATTGCCCGCGCCGTGCGCGGCGCATCCACCGACTTCGACTACCAGCCCTTCGCCTGGGATGCGCCACGCCTGGACTTCGCCGTGCGCGAGCCCTTTCCCAGCCGCTCCTCCACGGCCGAACTGGTCTACGGCCAGGTCACGGCCGGCCAGCCGCTGACCCTGCGCTCGCGCATGCCCGACCATGGCGTCATCTTCTCGGACGGCATGGAGGCCGACTACCTGCAGTTCACGGCGGGCATGCAGGCCACCATCGGCCTGTCGGACCGGCAGGGCTGCCTGGTGGTGTGAAGGACCGGCCCTGCAGCGTGGCGCAGCACCCTCAGAACACCTACAACAACGACAACGACAACGACAACGACAACGACAACGACAACGACAACGACAACGACAACGAACAGACCATGAATCTCGCAACAGCACCCTACCTGCAGCAATCTGCCACCTGGCCTTCCGAGGGAGAGCACATCCTCGCCCACTACGACGACTCCACCGTGGTGGTCTACCAGGCCTATCGCCCGGCCATCGGCCTTCATGCACTGGAGCATGGCCAGTTCGGCGGCCCGGACTTCAGCTTCACGCGCATGAGCTGGATCAAGCCCAATTTCCTCTGGATGATGTATCGCTGCGGCTGGGCGACCAAGGCCGGCCAGGAAGTCATCCTCGGCCTGCGCATACGCCGGACTTTCTTCGAGAGCCTGCTGGATGCCGCCGTACCTTCCACCTTCAACCCCCGGCTCTACGCTGGCCTGCCCGAGTGGCAGCAAGCGGTGGCCACCTCCGAGGTGCGCCAGCAATGGGATCCGGACCATGCCCCCAGCGGCGCCAAGCTGCCGTTGCGTGCCATCCAGCTGGGCTTGCGTGGCAAGCTGCTACGCAGTTTCGCCACGGAGGAACTGCTGGAGGTCATTGACATGACATCCTTCGTCATCGAGCAGCGGGCCCATGCCCAGGATGGAAATCCGATGCTCATGACTCCAGTGGAGCGCGTCTACGTGCGGCTCGACAGGAAGAATTGCGCACCTGAGAACTCCGTATGACCACCACAGACCACATCGCCTCCCTGCAAGACCTCCAGAACGCCATGGCCCAGGGCCTCACCCCGCGCTTCCTGCCGTTCTGGGGCCACCAGCCTGCGGCCGATGGCTCCATCGGCAAGACCTGCATGAGCCAGTGGTTCGAGGCGGGCTTCGAGGTCGATGGCCAGCACTACCCCACGGCCGAGCATTTCATGATGGCGGGCAAGGCGCGGCTGTTTGGCGACGAGGCGGCGCACGCGGCCATCGTGCGCTGCCGCACGCCGGGCGAGGCCAAGAAGCTGGGGCGTGGCATCCAGGGCTTTGATGAAGCGGCCTGGGTGGCCGCGCGCATGGGCATCGTGGTGCACGCCAACGAGGCCAAGTTCTCCCAGAACCCGGCCCTGGCCAGCTATCTGCTGAACACGGGCGACCGGGTTCTGGTGGAAGCCAGCCCCGTGGACGCCATCTGGGGCATCGGCCTGGCCGCCGACGATGTGCGCGCCACCGACCCCGCGCGCTGGCAGGGCCTGAACCTGCTGGGCTTTGCCCTCATGCAGGTGCGGGCGCGGCTGCGCAGCACCGCTCCCTGACCAACCATGAGCAAGAGCACAGGCATGGCCATGGACACGCTGGACCGATACCGTGGTGCCCTGCTGGGCCTGGCCTGTGGCGACGCCGTGGGGACCACGCTGGAATTCCAGCCGCGCGGCAGCTTTGCGCCGCTGACCGACATGGTGGGCGGCGGCCCGTTCTCGCTGCCCGCAGGCAAGTGGACCGACGACACCTCCATGGCCCTGTGTCTGGCCGAAAGCCTGCTCCATCGCGGCGGCTGCGACCCGCGGGACCAGATGATGCGCTATGCCAACTGGTACGAATGGGGCTACTGGAGTTCCACCGGCAACTGCTTTGACATCGGCATGGCCACCAGGGCGGCCATCCAGCGCTTCCTGGCCACCGGCGATCCGCTGGCCGGGTCGCCCAACCCGGACCAGGCCGGCAACGGCTCCCTGATGCGGCTGGCGCCCGTGCCCATGTTCTTCGGCCCCGACGAGGACCTGGTGCAGCGCATGGCTGAACTCAGCTCACGCACTACCCACGCGGCACCTGAATGCCTGCAGGCCTGCCGCCTGTTTGCCGTGGCGCTGTGCCGGGCGCTGCAGGGACTGCCCCGGTCGCAGGTTCTGGACCTGGGCGGCGTTCTGCAAGACGGCGCCAGCCCATGCCTGCGGGAGATTGCCCGTGGCGACTATCGCGACAAGCCGGCCGCACAGATTCGCGGCAGCGGCTACGTGGTGGACAGCCTGGAGGCGGCCCTGTGGTGCTTTGCGAGGCATGACAGCTTTGAAGGCGCGGTACTGCAGGCCGCCAACCTGGGCGATGACGCCGACACCACGGCAGCCATCACGGGCCAGTTGGCCGGAGCCCTCCACGGCGCCAGCGGCATTGCGGACCGCTGGCTGGAACGCCTGCACCTGGCCCCTGAGATCACAGCGCTGGCCGATGCGCTCTGGCAAGCCGCCAGAGGTGCCAGGGACGCTTCTCCGAACGTACCTCTCAGTACCTGAGCGGCCTGGCGCGCTCACGACAAGGACAGTCGCCGGGGCTGCGAGCGGACTGGACCGGGCTTGTCTGCGCAACCTCCCACGCACCCGAGCTCCGTGACACTCGGGCCTTGCTCTTTACGAATGGCGTGCATGAGCGGCTTTTGACTGAGCCACGCTCCATTATCAGAGCAGTCTGATTGCATCACCTCATATCTTCGGCGTAGAGTGCGAAATACTAAAGAGGCCACCCATCGAATGATTCGATGCTTTCATTTCCAGCCCCTCATTATTCACTCAAAAGTTCAATAAAACTATTGCGTGATATTTTCGAGAATCATACTTCAGCAATGGAGCGAATCAGTATCATGCATTTTTCTTTCATTCCCTCATTTTTCTCGCAAGTACGCCGCCTTGCATTGATCGCCATTCCATTTATCATCGCCTTTTCAGCGGCAACGATGAACACCAATGCCTTTGCCGGGGGCGTATTCTCCCCCACCAGCTCCAGCATTTCACTGCCCGAGGAAATAACAGTACCCGGAAATTACTCCAACGGATCGACGCTATGGAAGTCTACGGCAACCGTATTTCATCTTCGAGCAGTGCTGAACACGGCATTCGAGTACGATGTTTCCAAAGCTGTTGTAGCCGCCAATGTTCAATCCGGAAACAAGACGCCCGGATACAATAATGTCTACAGCACCAATATTCCCGGCATTGGAATCCGCTGGTGGGCAACATGGCGCGGCCCCAGCGCTCCCAGTGGCAGAACCATGCCCATTACCACCGAATCAGAAAATCATTCTGGCGCGCTGGGTTATTTCTGGAATGCTTCATCCACCCAGGATGTCTGGATCGAGCTGGTGAAAACCGGCAGCGTTTCCGCTGGCACGCTAACGGGCTCCGGGATGAACGTCGAGATGCGATTCCAGTGCCCCAGCTGCACCGCAGGAAACGTCAACCTGTCCGGCCGCACCAGGGTGGTGGTCGGTCCCTCCTGCTCGGTGGCCGCCTCGACCATCTCCGTACCCATGGGCGCTGTGCCCATCCTGCGTTTCACGGGCCTCCAGTCCACCTCCATCCCCCAGCACTTCGACATCACGCTGGAATGCAAGGGCGGTGCGCCCGAAAGCGTTCTGCGCCCCCACATCACGCTCACCGATGCCAACGACACCAGCAATCAGAGCACCGTCCTGACCTTGAGCCAGACCGCGCCAGACGGCAAGCCGGTTGCCACCGGAATAGGCATACAGATACTGAAGGATGGCACCGCTCTCGGCTACGGCCCGGATTCCAACGTGCCTGGCAACACCAACCAATGGAGTGCGGGAACCATCGTCCAGGGCGTTGCCCAGTTCAAGATCCCGCTGACTGCCAAATACGTGCAGACCGCTGCGGCAGTCACGACGGGGCAGGCCAACGGCAGGGCCACCTTCACGCTGAACTACCAGTGAGCAGCGTCCCCGCCCTCAGGGCTTCTTGTCCAGCTGCATTTCCCAGGACTTGAGCTGCTTGGTGCGGGCGCGGGCGAAGTCGCTCCAGCAGTTGGCGCGCGCATCGTCCTTGGCAAAGCTGGCGGAATTGAATTCAGAGAGGAACTCGCAGGCACTGCGCGCGTACTGCACCCAGTTCCTCTGCGCCACTTCCAGCTCTTCCGACGCCTGGGGCATGCGGGCCTTGAGCTTGAGCGACAGCGAGGCGTAGGCGGCCTTGACCATGGCCACGTTCTGCTCGTGCAGGCAGGCGCGCACCTCGGACATGTTGGTGGAGCTTTCCTCGCAATTGCCCGAGCTGGTGGGATTGGCGGCCCAGGCCACGGGGCTGGCACACAGCAGGGCGGCGCAGGCGAGAGGGGCGAGTAGGTACGCTAGGGCTTGGTGCATGGAAGAGGGCTCGCTGGGAGGTGCCGGTGGGCGCAGCACCCCGGCCGTCGCGATTACACCATCGACCCGCCTTGCCTCGGGCCCACATTCCCCTGGTGATCACCCTGATGCAGCGACGCAAAGTGCATAAACATGCTCCCAAAGCTTTGTTGCCGTGGGTCAAGGGCGGCCAGAAGATGCGGGCGTACGCATCTTTCGTTCGTCCCGACCGCCCCTGCTCCCGCCATGCACACAAGCCCCACCCTGCGCCGCCAGCCCCGCGCCACCCTTTCCGCATCCCTGACCTTCATCGCCGCCGCGCTGGCCCTGGCCTGCACCCAGGCCCGGGCCGATGCCACGCTGGACAAGATCAAGCAGCGCGGCAAGGTCACCATTGGCGTGCTGGTCAATGGCGGGCCCTTCGGCTCCATCGACCCGTCCACCCAGCAGCTCGTGGGCTGGAACCCCGAGCTGGCACGCGCCCTGGCCAAGGGCCTGGGCGTGGAGGCCGAGCTGGTCCAGGTGCAGACCGCCACGCGCGTGCAGTTTCTGCAGGCCGGCAAGGTGGATCTGCTGATCGCCTCCATGGAGCTGAACCCCGACCGTGCCGAGACCCTGGGCTACGCGCCCACGCCCTTCTACCGCGTGGGCGGCATTGCCGCCGTGCGCAAGGGCAGCGGCATCGCCAGGTGGGAAGACCTGCGCGGCAAGCCCGTGTGCGTGTCCCAGGGCAGCAGCTTTGCCAAGCCGCTGGCCAGCGAGTACGGCGCCCAGGTGCATGGCTACAAGAGCTCGTCGGACTCGCTGCTGGCGCTCAAGGGCGGCAACTGCGTGGCCGCCGTGCATGACAGCACGCTGATCTACCCGCTGCTGCGCAGCAACCCCGAATGGGCGCAGTACTCGGCCCCCATCGCCGGCGAGGTGCTGCCCGCGCCTTCCGTGGTCTGGACCCGCAAGGGCGAGGCCGACACCATCGCCGCCGTGGACAAGGTGGTGCAGGACTGGCACCGCACGGGCTGGCTGATCGCCGCCGAAAAGCGCGTGGGCATCGAGCCGGCCAACCCGCTGCTGCCCGAGCTGCAGGCCAAGTTCAAGTCCGCCAGCTGACCGCCGACCGCCACGGCGGTCCACCCCTGCTTTTTTTCGACCACCCAGGCCCAGGCCCCGCAAGACGGAGCCGGGCCTTCCGTTCCCTGATGGATTCACGCATGCCCCGCCTTCTTCCCCCCCTTGCCGCTGCCCTGGCCCTGCTGCTGGGCGCCGGTGCCGCCCACGCCGATGCCACGCTGGACAAGATCAAGCAACGCGGCAAGCTGTCCGTGGGCATTGATGGCGCCAGCCCGCCGTTCGGCGTGCTGGACCCCGCCACCGGCAAGACCGGCGGCTACCAGACCGAGCTGGCCGCCGACATCGCGCGCCGCCTGGGCGTGCCGCTGGAGACGGTTCCCGTGACGGCCTCCACGCGCGTGCAGTTCCTGCAAAGCGGCAAGGTGGACCTGTTGATCGCCAACATCCAGTGGACGCAGGAGCGCAGCGAGATCCTCTCGTTCGCGCCCACGCCCTATGACCTGATCGGCGGCGGTGCCCTGGTGGCCAAGGCCAGCGGCATCAAGCGCTGGGAAGACCTGCGCGGCAAGGTGGCCTGCGTGTCGCAGGGCAGCAACTTCGCCAAGCCCCTGGCCGAGAGCTATGGCGCCGTGGTCAAGGGCCTTCGCGGCATTCCCGAGTCGCTGCTGGCGCTCAAGGGCGGCACCTGCGCGGCTTCGGTCCATATCCAGCCCGCGCTCTATGAAAAGCTCACCGGCCCGAATGCAGCCGAGTGGAAGGACTTCGAGCTGGGCACGCAGGACCAGTTGATTCCCTCGCCCACCGTGGTGTGGACGCGCCGCGGCGAGGCCGACACCCAGGCCTTCGTGGACAAGGCCATCCAGGACTGGCACCGCACGGGCTTTCTGCTCAAGGTGGCCCGCGCCAGCGGCGTGCCCGACACCTGGATCGCCGAGCGCCACGAACGCGCGCTGAAGGGCCAGTTCGACCGCGCGCCCTACGACTTCGCGGTGTATGCGGCAGCGCAGGCCGATGCGCAGGCAACCCAGGCCGCCGCCAAGGGAGCCAAGCCATGAAGCCGACTCGCACCGCACTGGCGGCCCTGCTCGCCCTCACGGCCCTGGCAGCCCATGCCGACGCCACGCTGGACCGCATCAAGCAGCGCGGCAAGATCGTGGTGGGGGTGATGCTTTCGGGGCCGCCGTTCGGCACCATCGACCCCGTCACGCAAAGGCACGTGGGCTACAACGTGCAGCTGTCCGAGGGCGTGGCCAAGGGCCTGGGCGTGGGGGTGGAGACCGTGCAGGTCCAGCCGTCCAACCGCGTGCAGTTCCTGCAGCAGGGAAAGGTGGACATCCTGATCGCCAACATGCAGTGGACGCAGGAGCGCAGCGAGATCCTGTCCTTCGTGCCCACGCCGTTCGAGGAAGTCGGCGGCGCCGCCATCGCCAAGAAGGGCAGCGGCGTGCGCCAGTGGGACGACCTGCGCGGCAAGCCCGTGTGCGTGTCGCAGGGCAGCAATTTCACCAAGCCGCTGGCCGATCAATACGGCGCCCAGATCAAGGCCTTCCGGGGCCAGCCCGAGTCGCTGCTGGCCCTCAAGGGCGGCAACTGCGCGGCCGCCGTGCATGTCAGCCCCACGCTGCGCGAACTCGTGGCCAGCAATGCGGACTGGAAGGACTACGAGATCGTCTCGCCCGCCGACATCATTCCCTCGCCCTCGGTGATCTGGCTGCGCAAGGGCGAGTCCGACACGCAGGCGGCCATCGACCGCATCGTGCAGGACTGGCACCGCACGGGCTGGCTGATCGAGGTGGAGCAGCGCAACGGCATGACGCCCACGCCGCTGCTGCACCAGCTGCACGACAAGTTCAGGAAGGCGCCCGCATGAGCACCCACACCCACACCAGCACCAACACCAGCACCAGCGGCCACATCACCGGCCCCGCCGACCTTATCACCGCACTGCGCCACGCCCTGGGCGACGCCCATGTGCTCACGGGTGCCGATGCGGCCGGCTACCTGACCGACCAGCATGGCCGCCTCACGGGCCAGGCCCTGGCCGTGGCACGGCCTGCCGACACGGCCCAGGTGGCGCAGCTGGTGCGCCTGTGCCGCGCCCACCGCACGCCCATCGTGGCCCAGGGCGGCAACACCGGGCTGATGGGCGGCGCCACGCCCGACGCCTCGGGCCACGCCGTGCTGCTGTCGCTGGCGCGCCTGAACCGCGTGCGCGCCATCGACACCGACAACGACACCCTGACCGTGGAAGCCGGCGCCGTGCTGGCCCATGTGCAGCAGGCTGCGCGCGATGCGGACCGGCTGTTTCCCCTCAGCCTGGGCTCCGAGGGCAGCTGCACCATTGGCGGCAACCTGTCCACCAACGCGGGCGGCACCCAGGTGCTGCGCTACGGCAACGCGCGCGAGCTGGTGCTGGGCCTGGAAGTGGTGACGGCCGAGGGCGACATCTGGGACGGCCTGCGCGGGCTGCGCAAGGACAACACCGGCTATGCGCTGCGCGACCTGTACGTGGGCAGCGAAGGCACGCTGGGCATCATCACGGCGGCCACGCTGCGCCTGCATCCGCTGCCCCGCGCCCAGCACACGGCCCTGCTGGCCTTTGGCTGCATACGCGATGCGGTGGCCTTCCTCAGCCAGGCGCGGGCGGGCTTCGGTGCCAGCCTGACGGCGTTCGAGCTGATGTCGGACACGGCACTGGGCCTGATAGCCCGCCATGTGCCCGAGCAGCCGATACCGCTGGCGCTCAAGGCACCCTGGTTTGCGCTGATCGAGCTGTCCGACAGCGAGGGCGAGGACCATGCGCGCCAGCGCTTCGAGTGCGTGGTGGGCCAGGCCTTCAAGGACGGCCTGGTCACCGATGCCGCCATTGCCGAGAGCCTGCAGCAAAGCCAGGCCCTGTGGCGGCTGCGCGACCAGGCCCTGGGCGAGGCCCAGCGGCGCGACGGCCGCAACATCAAGCACGACGTGTCGGTGCCCATCTCGCGCATCCCCGACTTTCTTGCGGCCACGGCCGCGCTGCTGCAGGCGCGCTTTGGCGCCGTGCGGCCCGTGGCCTTCGGGCACCTGGGCGACGGCAACCTGCACTACAACGTGTCGCACGCGCCGGACAGCACGCCCGCGCAGCTGTTTGCCCAGGAAGACGCCATCCACGAGGTGGTGCACGACAGCGTGCACGCCCATGGCGGCTCCATCAGCGCCGAGCACGGCGTGGGCCAGACCAAGCGCGACCTGCTGCCCCGCTACAAGAGCGCCGTGGAGCTGCAGCTCATGCGGCGTCTCAAGCAGGCCTTCGACCCGCTGGGCCTGCTCAATCCCGGCAAGGTGCTGCAAGCCCTGCCGGACGATTTGCCGCACGACTTGCCGCAGGTTTCTCCAACGCCAACCGCCGCATTCCAGGAAGGCCCCACGCCATGACCACGCCCTTTCCCCTTTCGCAGCGCGTGCAGCGCGTCAGGCTCTCGCCCAATGCCGCGGCCAGCGCGCGGGCCACGGCCCTGGCCCGCCAGGGCCGCGACATCATTGCGTTGACCACGGGCGAGCCCGATTTCGACACGCCCGAGCCCATCAAGCAGGCCGCCATCGCGGCCCTGGCCCGTGGCGAAACCAAGTACACGCCCACGCCCGGCACGGCCGCGCTGCGCCAGGCCATCAGCGCCAAGTACCGGCGCGAGAACGGGCTGGACTTCGACGCCGGGCAGATCATCGTCAGCAACGGCGGCAAGCAGGTGATCTACAACGCGCTGGCGGCCACGCTGGACGCGGGCGACGAGGTCATCGTGCCCGCGCCGTACTGGCCTTCGTTTCCCGACATCGTGCGCGTGAACGACGGCACGCCGGTCATCGTGGATTGCGGCATTGAGCAGGGCTTCAAGCTCACGCCGGCCGCGCTGCAGGCCGCCATCACGCCGCGCACGCGCTGGCTGGTGCTGAACACGCCGGGCAACCCCTCGGGCGCCGTCTACAGCCGCGAGGAACTGGCCGCCCTGGCCCAGGTGCTGCGCCAGCACCCGCAGGTTCTGGTGCTGCTGGACGAGCTGTACGAGCACATCTGGTTCACGCCCCAGGCCCCCGCGCACTGGCTGGCGGTGGCCCCCGACCTGCGCGAGCGCACGCTGCTGGTCAACGGCGTCTCCAAGACCTATGCCATGACCGGCTGGCGCATCGGCTGGGGCGCAGGCCCGGCCGCGCTGGTGCAGGCCATGGTGGTGATCCAGTCGCAGGCCTCGTCAGGCCCCAATTCCGTGGCCCAGGCCGCAGCCACGGCGGCGCTGCAGTCGCCCGACCAGAGCTTTGTGCAGCAGGCCCGCAACGCCTATGCGCGGCGCGCGCAACGGGTCACCCAGGCGCTGGACCAGGTGCCGGGCCTGGCCCTGCTGCCGCCGGGCGGATCGTTCTTTGCCTTTGTGCACTGCGGCGCGCTGATAGGCCACCTGCGCCCGGACGGCCAGCCCATCGCCAGCGACACTGACCTGACCGAATGGCTGCTGGAGTCCGAAGGCGTGGCTGCCGTGGATGGCGGGGCCTACGGCCTGTCGCCGTACTTCCGCATCTCCACGGCCGCCAGCGACGAGGTGCTGGCCAAGGCCACGGCCCGCATCGCACGTGCCGTGGCCGCGCTGAAAGACCCCGCTGCGCAAGCGCATGCGCATGCACAGCCGGCTGCCCTGGAGGCCGTGCCATGAACGACAGCCTGCTTGCCCAGGGCGTGCAAGCGCTCAAGGGCCTGGGCCTGAACTACGCCTTCGTGCTGGACGTGTCCGAGCGCCAGGCCTTTGTGCGCGGCATGTTCGTGACCGTGCAGCTGGCCCTGCTGACCATTGCCGGCAGCCTGGCGGCCGGCGTGGCGCTGGCGGCGGCCCTGACCTCGGGCCGTGCCTGGCTGGCACGGCCTGCGCGCGCCTTTGTGGAGGTCACGCGCAACACGCCCACGCTGGTGCAGCTGTACTGCGCCTTCCTGGTGCTCAACATGCTGATCACCCAGCAACTGCGCGACTGGGGCGCGGGCAACAACCCTCTCACGCCTTTTGTCTGGGTGGTGATCGTGGTCTCGCTGCACAAGGGCGTGTTCCATGCCGAGGCGCTGCGCGCCGGCATCGAGGCCGTGCCCGCCACCACGCTGGAGGCAGCGCGCTCGCTGGGCTTTTCGCAGCGCCAGCTGCTGGTGCGCGTGCAGCTGCCGCTGGCCGTGCGCTTTGCCCTGCCCTCGCTGACCAACAACCTGGTGGACCTGGTGAAGATGACGGCCGTGGCCTCGGCCATTGCCGTGGGCGACGTGACCTACGAGTCCATCATGATCTGGTCCCAGCGCGACAACGTGCTGGAGCTGCTGCTGCTCATCCTGCTGTGGTTCGGCCTGCTGACCTGGCTGGTCAGCCTGGCGGGCCGCTGGCTGGAACAACACCTGAGGATGCCCGGCTATGGCCAATGAAGCCACCTTTAACCCCAGCGCCGCGCCCCGCCCGCTGCCTGCCGCCCTGCTGCGCGCGGTGCGCAGCCCCTGGCTGATCGCAGGCGCCGCACTGCTGGCCCTGTGTGCCTGCTGGGCCGCCACGGACAGCGCCCCGCCCGCCTTCGTGCACCTGTGGAAATGGCTGCCCGCGCTGCTGCGCGGCCTCCTGGTCAACATCGAGATCAGCGTGCTGGCCGTGGCCATCGGCACCGTGGCCGGCCTGGTGCTGGGCGCCCTGTCGCTGTCGCCCACGCCGGCCGTGCGCACCGGCGTGCGCTGGTATGTGCAGCTGTTTCGCAATGCGCCCATCCTGGTGCTCATCTACTTCACCACCTATGTGTTCCCGTTCGAGCTGAAGCTGGTGAGCTGGACCTTTCCGTTCCCCGACTGGGTCAAGGTAGTGCTGGGCCTGGCCCTGCCCACCAGCGCCAACGTGGCCGAGATCTTCCGGGGCGCCATCCAGTCCATTCCCAGCGCGCAGTGGGAGGCGGCCCAGTCGCTGGCCTTTCGCCGCAGCGAGATCTTCCGCCTCATCGTGCTGCCGCAGTGCGTGCGCCGCATGCTGCCGCCGTGGATGAACCTCTACGCCAGCATCACCATGAGCACCTCGCTGGCCTCGCTGGTGGGCGTGCACGACGTGGTGGATACCGCCCAGATCGCCAGCAACACCGTGGCACGCACGGACTTCACCATCCTTGTGTACTTCACGCTGCTCGCGCTTTTCTTTGCCTATTGCTATCCCATCGCCCGGGCAACCCGGGCATTGGAGCGACGCCATGAACGCCACTGACTCCTTTCTCTCCCAACTCGCCACGGCCGATGCCCCCGCGGGCACGGCGCCCGCACTGGTCCACCTGCAGGATGTGCACCTGTCCTTTGGCGACAACCAGGTGCTCCAAGGCATCGACGTGCAGGTGCGGCGCGGCGAGGCGGTGACCATCATCGGTCCCTCGGGCTCGGGCAAGTCCACCATCCTGCGCTGCATCACCGGCCTGCTGCGGCCCCAGCGCGGCGCCATCTCGGTGGCGGGCACGCGCGTGGACCAGCTGCGCACCGAGACCGAGCTGATCGCCCTGCGCAAGCGCGTGGGCTTCGTCTTCCAGCAGTACAACCTGTTCCCCCATCTGTCGGTGCTGGAGAACCTGGTCATCGCCCCCACGCGCGTGGTCGGCCGCGACCGCGCCACGGCCGAGCGCGAGGCCCGCGCCCTGCTGCAGAAGGTGCGCCTGGACCACAAGGAATCCGCCTACCCCGGCGAGCTGTCCGGCGGCCAGCAGCAGCGCGTGGCCATTGCGCGCGCCCTGGCCATGCGGCCCGAGCTGATCCTGTTCGACGAAGTGACCTCGGCCCTGGACCCCGAGACCGTGGGCGAGGTGCTGACCGTGATCCGCGACCTGGTCAGGGACGGCATGACCTGCGTGCTGGTCACGCACGAAATGCGCTTTGCCGAAGAGGTCAGCGACCAGGTCTATTTCACCGAGGCCGGCCGCATCGTCGAGCACGGCCCGGCCGCCCAGATCTTCGGCAGCCCGCGCAGCGAGCGCACGCGCGAATTCCTGCAGCGCGCCCTGGGCGATGGTGCACGGCCCAGGCCTGCGCCAGCCGCCCCGGCCACAACGCCGCTGCCCTTCAACAGCCTGCGCTTTGCCCTTTGACCCCCCACCTCCAGGAGCACATCCCCATGACCGCAGAAACAACGACTGAAACCCCGGCCGGCACAGGCGCAGATACAGGCACCCATACAGACGCCGCCGCCCGGCGCCGCCAGGCCGTGGACGCCGCCCTGGCCGACGTGCGCCAGCTGCTGCAGGCCGGCGCGCCCGACCGCAGCACCCTGTCGGCCATCACCACACGCCTGGAGCAGCTGGCCGCGCACAAGGCCTTGTTCAGCCGCGCGGACTTTCCCCCGCCCGCGCAGACCGAGGGCGTGGGCGCCTCCACGCGCTACCGCCTCAACCCGGCCGATGGCGATGCAGGCCTGGCCCTGTACCTGAACTCCATCAACCCCGGCAAGACCACGGCGCCGCACAACCACACGACCTGGGCCGTGATCGTTGCCGTCGAAGGCCAGGAGTTCAACCGCCTCTACGAGCGCACGGACGACCGCAGCAACCCCGCACGCGCCAGCATCCACCTGGCGCGCGAATTCACCGTGCAGCCGGGCGCCTCCATCGCCTTCCTGCCCGATGACATCCACAGCATTGCCGTGGTGGGCGAGCAGCCCACGCTGCACTTCCATCTCTACGGCCAGCCGCTGGAAACCCTGAGCGGCCGCGTGGCCATCGACCCCGACACCGGCGAAGTCAAGAACTACAACGCCGCCTACTTCCGTCCCAGCGAGGCCGTGGCATGAGCACCCCCCAAGACAAGCAACGGCCCCTGGGCCCGTCGACCCGCCTGCTGCACGCAGGCACGCCGCCGCTGCAGGGCGGCTCCGGCCCCGTCAACGTGCCCGTGGTGCGCACCAGCACCGTGCGCTTTGCCGACAGCGCCGCCTACGCCGACCTGCACCACCGCCGCGAGGCCGGCGAGCGCGTGGCCTCCTACGGCCGCCACGGCCTGGACACGCACCGCGCGCTGGAAGACGCCGTGGTCGCGCTGGAGGGCGGGCACCGCGCCTTTCTCACGCCCTCGGGCCTGTCCGCCATCACCCTGGTGCTCATCGCCCTGCTCTCGCCCGGCGACCATGCCCTGGTGGCCGACAGCGTCTACTCTCCCGTGCGCCGCGTGGACGCCACCTTGCTGCAGCGCCTGGGCATCACGCTGGAGTACTTCTCGCCCTCGCACGACGATCTGGCCGGCAAGATCCGCCCCAACACCCGCCTGGTCTACCTGGAATCGCCCAGCTCCCTGCTCTACGAGGTGCTGGACCTGCCCGCCCTGGCCGCCGTGGCACGCCAGCACGGCATTGCCGTGGCCACCGACAACACCTGGAGCGGCGGCTGGTTCTACCAGCCCCTGGAGCACGGCGCCAACCTCTCCATCCAGGCCGCGACCAAGTACATCGCCGGCCACTCCGACGTGATGCAGGGCATCGTCATCACCGACGGCCCCGCGCTGTCGAAGAAGATATCCACCGCCTACGAGGCCCTGGGCCTGACCATAGGCGCCGACGACGCCTACCTGGCACTGCGCGGCCTGCGCACCCTGCCCGTGCGCCTGGCCCAGCACCAGCGCCACGCCACCGAAATCGCGCAGTGGCTGGAGCAGCAGCCCCAGGTCGGCCGCGTCTTCTACCCGGCCCTGCCCTCCGATCCCGGCCATGCGCTGTGGAAGCGGGACTTCAGCGGGGCCAGCGGGCTGGTGTCATTCGCGTTTGCCGAAGGGGTGGACGCCGGTGCCGGCGCCGTGTTCGTTGACTCGTTGCGGCAGTTTGCGCAGGGGGCTTCCTGGGGCGGGTACGAGAGCCTGGCCCTGGTGGCGCAGCCTGAGCGGTTGCGGGAGCACAGTGTGTGGACGGGGACTGCGCCTGTGGTGCGGCTGCATGTGGGGCTGGAGGATCCTTTGGATCTGATTGCGGATCTGGAGAGGGGGTTTGGGGGGGTGGTGGAGCGGTTCAGGTTGGCTGCCTGAGCTTCCTTTTTGACTCTGTCGCACCTCTGGCGACAGAGGCCGGGTCTCGGCCCGGCAGCCGACTGCCCTTTCTTGATTCGCCAAGAAAGGTCAGATCAAAGAAGGCGACCCGGATGTCCGCGACCCCTTCGCTTCGCTACGGGGCAACCTGCGTCGTGGCGGTTGCGGGGTTCGCCGTGAAACTCTCTTCGCGCTGCGCGCTACGTTCAAACATCACGGCGAGTCAGATCACGAAGCAGTCCTGTCCTTCGGCAGGACTGCAACCCCGCAACCACCACGCCGCAGGCGCTGACATACGGGGAGTTTGCCCGGGCCTTCGCTTCGCTCGGCCCCTGGTTTGAAGCCGAACGCAGTGATGGCGACGGCTGTTGGCTGTTGGCTGTTGGCTGTTGGCTGTTGGCTGTTCCCCAGCCTCCCCCCTTCTGCCCACGCCTGCGTTGGGCGGGAGGCGGGGTGGCAAGCCTGCCGAAGGACAGGCTTGCTTCGTCATCTGACTTGCCGCAGTTGTTTGAGTGAAGCGCGCCAGCGCGCAGCGAGTTCTGCGGCACACCCCGCATCCCGCCCAACGCAGGTCGCCCGCAGCGAAGCGAAGGGTCGTGAGCAGTGCGGGGCGCGCTTCTTTGCTTCCTTTCTTATCGCGCGATAAGAAAGGGAGTCGGCTGCCGGGCCGAGACCCGGCCTCGAAAAACAACCACCCGGCAGGGACAAAAAAAGCAACTCAGACAGGCACCAGCCGAATCTCAGCAGCCCACCCATCCCTCTCCAACTGCCCCACCAACCCCAACTCCCAATCCAGATAAGCCCGAAACCCCGCATCCCTCAACCCCAGATCCCGATGCGCATAAGGGCTGTACCACTGGTCATCATCCCCCGTCAGCACATCCGCATCCCCCTGCCCCAGCGGCAGCCCGGCAGCAGCCCAGGCAGAAGTGCCACCGACAACGGAACGCACATCGCGCCCCGTGCGCGCCGCCAGTTCGGCCGCCACTCCACGGGCCAGCACGCCGTCCGGCGAGGTGAGCACCACGACCTGCGCTGGCGGCAGGGCCTGCACGAAGGAGGGCAGACGATCAGGCACGGCAAAGCGCGCGCCGGCGATGTGCTGCTTCTCGAAGGCGGGCCGGCTGTCCACGTCGAAGACGATGGCCCGGCCTTCGCCCAGCAGTTCCTGCGCCTGCTGCACGGACAGCTGGGGCGCAGGCGCGTGGGAGGCGAGCACGCGCACGGGTTCGGCGCCGACCTCCAGGGTGGCCAGCGTGGGCGGAACGTAGGTGAAGACTTCCCAGCCCAGCTGGGCCAGCCAGGCGCCGGTGGTGAGGGCGCGCACGCCGTCCCAGTCGGCCAGCACGATGCGTGCGCCGCGCGTGGCCGCGTATTCGTCGGTGGCCTGCACGAGTTGGCCGCCAGGAGCCCAGCGCCAGCCGGGCAGGTGGCCGGCCTGGTATTCCTCGCGGGTGCGCACGTCGAAGCGGTAGAGCGTGCGTTCGGTGGATTCGGATTCGAAGCGGGCCAGTTCGGCCGCATCAATGGATTGCACGCCAGCGCGCTGTGCCACGCTGGCTGCGCGCTCGCGTGCGGTGGCCAGGGCGACGGCGCCGGGCTCGGGCAGCGGGGTGCGGCGGCCATGGGCCAGCCTGCGGCCGGTGAGCAGCCAGTCCATGGTGCCGTTGCGCAGCGAGACGACCTGGTTGGGGATGCCGGCGTCGATCAGGGTCTGCGCGCCCACGATGGAGCGCGTGCGGCCCGCGCAGTTGACGACGACCAGGGTTTGCGGGTCCGGGGCGATTTCGCCGATGCGGTAGACCAGTTCGGCCCCCGGCACGCTCAAGGCAAAGGGCAGGCTGAAGGCCGCGAATTCCTCGGGCGTGCGGCTGTCGACGACGACGATGTTGTCGCCGCGCTGCACGCGCGCGCCCAGCTCGTCCGAGGTGATCCAGGGCGTGTGCTTTTCATGCTCGATGACTTCGCCAAAGGCCTTGCTGGGCACGTTTGTGCCGCTGAAGATTTCCAGCCCCTCGGCCGCCCAGCCTTCGGTGCCGCCTTCGAGCACGGAGACATTGGGCCAGCCCAGGCGCACGAGCTTGGCGGCGGCTTCATGGGCCAGCGTGCCGTCGCCATCCACCAGCACGATGCGCGTGCCGCGGCGCGGCACCAGGCGGTCGATGAGCTGCTCCAGACGCCAGGCCGGGGCGGGCGCCGCGAACAGGATGTGGCGGTGTGCGAAGACACCGGCCTCGCGCACGTCGAGCACGGCGATTTCCTCGCCGTCGGCCAGGGCCTGCCGAAGAGCGGCCGGTGTGACCAACGCATGGCGAATGGACTTGGGCGGGCCGAAGGTGCGGAACGTGCCGCCCTCCAGGCTCTCGAAGACCACGCGCTCGGGCATGCGCTCCAGGCCGCGCCCGTAGAAATGCAGGTGCAGGCCGGGCTCCTCGCCGATCAGCTCGATGGTGTGCACGTCGGTGGGCGTGAGCACTACCGAGGTTCCGCTGCCCACATCGACGCTGCGGCCCACCGCCAGGGTGTCGCGCAGCGGGTCGTCGGTCTTGCCGCGCGTGAAGAACACGTTGCGCTCCACGCCTTCGACGCCCGCGATGATGGCCCAGGTGGTGTGGTCATGCGGCGGCTGAGACTTGCCCGGCAGGCCGGTGGACAGGTACAGCGCATAGCGCCCGCCCAGGTCTTCGCTGAGCCGGTAGACCTGGGCCGGGTTGCTTGACGAGACGGGGAAGTGCGCATGCGGGAACAGTTCGCGCTGCAGGCCCAGCGCCTCCAGCTCGCGGGCCACGGCCTGCAGTTGCTCGGGCGTGGCCCGCTCGGGATCGGGGAGCAGGCGCCGGGCAGTGGCGATGAAGCCGGTGATGGCGGCTGCGCGGCGGCTGGCCACGTCGCTGCCGCTGAAGTCGATGGAGAGGTGGGTCTGTGTCATGGGAGTGCCTGGGAGGACGTTCGCGGGAGGACACGAAGTTAGGCCTCTCCCGCCCTGGCGCCAACGACGCATTGCAGATATGGATATGAGCTTTGGGCACTGCGCGCGCATGCGTGGCGCAAGCGTGACGCACGTTGTGCGGCAGCCGCATATGCATAGCCGCAATGCTTAGTTCACGCCGCGCCAGGAGCCTCCCAGACTGCGGGCATCGACTCTCTGCACTCCGGCACTCCCATGATCCGCACCCCGTCTGCGCTGCGCGCGCTGCTGCTTCCCCTGTTCTCCGCCCTGGCCCTGCACGCGCCGGCGGCCCTGGCCTCGGCCGACAGCTTTCCGAACAAGCCGGTGCGCATCATCGTGCCCGTGGCGCCCGGGGGCAGCGCCGACAAGCTCACGCGCACGCTGGCCGACAAGCTGGCCGCGCTGTGGGGCCAGTCGGTGGTGGTGGAGAACGTGGCCGGGGCCAGCGGCACCATCGGCGCGGCCAAGGTGGCCAAGGCCGCGCCCGACGGCTACACCCTGCTGCAGCAGGGCGAGGGCCTCACACTCAACGGCCTGCTGTTCGCCCAGCTGCCCTACGACACGCAAAAGGCCTTCACGCCCATCATCAAGGCCGTGGTCAATCCGCAGGTGCTGGTGGTCAACCCCGGCACGGGCCTGAACACGCTGGGCGACTACCTGGCCCGCGCCAAGGCCAAGCCGCAGAGCATCAGCCTGGGCCTGCCCGGCAATGGCGGCATTGCCCATGTGGCGCATGAAATCCTCACGCAGGAGACGGGCGCCAAGGTCAACTACATCCCCTACCCGGGCGGTGGCCCCGCCTCGCTGGACGTGCTGGGCGGCCATACCGACGCCACGCTGATCACGCTGGCCGCCGTGACCGAGTACGTGCGCGCCGGCAAGCTGCGCGCCCTGGCCGTGACCACGCCCTACCGCTCCGACGCCCTGCCCCAGGTGCCCACCATGGCCGAGGCCGGCGTGCCCGGCTTCTCGGTGGAGAGCTGGCAGGGCTACTTCGCGCCGGCCGGCACGCCCGCGCCCATCGTCGCCAAGATCAACCGCGACCTGCAGACCGTGCTGCAGGCGCCCGATGTGCGCGCGCAGCTGGAGCACATGGGCTTCAAGGTGGCGGGCGGCTCCCCGGCCGACCTGGGCCAGAGCCTGCAAAGCGAGCGCCCGCGCTACGCCCGCGCGATCCAGTCGGCGGGGCTGTCGCTGCGCTGAGGCGCTAGGGCACGGCGCTCCAACGCTTGGTGTGCGGCGCCACGCCGGGCAGGACCACCGTGATGTCCGCGCTGCCGACAGCCAGCGCCTTCACGGCAAGGTCCATGCACGGCTGGCCTGCGGGCCACGCAACGCTGGCACTGCCCACGCTAAGGATTGAAGGCTGGGAAGAGACCACACTGGCCTGCAGATCGGCCAGCGGATAGCTGAGCATGGCCCATGAGGTATCGCCCAGGCAGATGGCATAGGACTGCTGGTCGCCCACGGTCATCTGCACATTCGCCTGATCGGGGTCATCCCACTTCCAGCGATCGAAAGACAGCCGGGGCTCGACGACCTCAATGCGCTCGCGGCCCGGCTCGGGATAGAGATCGGGCATGGAGGGTGCCGAGACCTCCAGGTCCGTCGCGCCCAGCGCCAGTCCGAGCACCCGGGCCGTGCCGCTGTTGCCGTCGGGCGCGATCTCGACCTGTTCCTGCGCGGAGCAAATGGCCGCATCGATGCAGCGCAGCCGCGCCTGCATGGGCTGCTCGGGAAGCTCCTCGCTCCCGAGATAGGTGGGCCTGAGCACCACATCGGACGCAAACCCCTGGGCCACAGCCATGTCGCTGCAGTCGCCGCAGGGACGGTTGACGGTGAGGCCCCGGTCCGGCAGGACACGAATGATCTCGCTGCGTACACTTTGGCCTCCCGGCAGGTCGGCCCCTATGCGGTAGCTACCCCGCTGCGTGGCCTCCTCCACGAACAGCGCCGGTGTGCAGCCGCTCCAGGTCTGGATGAAGGCCTTGTCCACGACATCGCCGTCCTGCCTCAGGTCGCGGATGTGCTGGACCACATCGGCCGGCGAGCGATCGTACAGGCCCACGTCCACGCGCATGTCCGGGGCCACGGGGCGCTGCCGGTCGTAGGGCGCGGCCTCGGGCACGGACAGGCAGGCATGGAAGCCCTGGCGCAGGGACATGTAGCGCTGCGGGGTCAGCGCAGAGCTCGCGCTGGATATCTCGGCCGATCTGCGGGTGGACATCTCGTCCTGGACGATGAGTGCTACGGATTGCGGGCCCACCACCTCGACGGGGATGGTGGCCGTGGTCAGTTGCCGCCCCCCCGCGATCAGGCGCGTGGTGCCTGGGGCCAGGCCGATGATTTCCACGTACTCGGAGGTGCTCCACTCCGACATCTGCACAGACGAACGCACGGTCTGGCAGATCTCCGGGTTCTCGCAGCGCAAATCGACTGACACGCCTGAATACTGGTGCAGGCTGTCCGCATCCTTGCGCCACGACACGCGCACCGCCTGCGGCGCCGTCAGGCGCTGGCCGACCACCACCTTGCCGCTGTCGGCCGTGGCCGCAAGCGACAGCACCGTGGGCATCCAGACCTCGATCTCGCGGGACTCGCCTTCCGCAAAATCGCCATGCACGAGCACGCTGGCCCGTCCCGGGCCGACGCCCTTGACCGTGACGGGCGCGTCGTACTGGTACATCTGGCCTTCGGCCAGCTGCGTTTCGGCGGGGGCCACAGCCAGGACCGCAGGATTGGAGCTGGACAGGCGGGCCTTCAGCCCTCCTGCGGGCGGGGGCGGCAGCACCGGCGCGATGATGAAGGTCTCTTCCTCGCCCACGACGAGGATGCTGGGGGCGTAGTCGAGGCCGACGCGGACCTTGTCCGTGAACGTCAGCCAGACAGGTTCCTCGCCCAGGTAGTTGCGCGCCTTGGCGGACAGCAGCGTAGATTCGCCCAGCGCAGCCGCCGTGCCCTGGATCTGCATGTCCTGCGACGTTTCCCCTGCCGCCACCTTCACGCTGGCGGGGTGCGCCACGCGGCCTGCGGGCGTGCTGGTCAACTGCACCTCCACGCCTTCGGCAGGCGCGGGGTGGGACAGCTGGACCGAGGCCCGGTGGGGATGACCGATCAGCATCGCGCTGTGCGGCACTTGAAGACCGACCCGTGGCAGGTCGGCCACCGTGATGCTGGCCACGGCCTCGCCCAGATCGGGATGCCTGGCCGTGACCCGCGTGGTTCCGAGGTTGTAGGCGGAGCCTGTGACGTTGAAATCGGCTTGCGTCTGACCTTCCTCCAGATGCAGGCTGGAGCCGACGCTGGCGATGTGGGTGGCACCAGTCGCGAGGCTCACGGTCCGCCCGCCCGCAGGTGCCGGAACGCCCAGGTGGAGCGTCATGGTGCCGGTCCTGTCCCTGCCCACGGTGATCTCGGCAGGCTCGATGGAGAAGGGTGCGCGCCCCACCTCGATCAGGCCACCCTCCACCAGATAGGGAATGCCCGTCAGCGCCCATTGGACGGAGGTGGTGATGACACCCGCCGGCACCAGCACGGCATCGAGCCCGTTGCCCTCGGCACGCAGGCCGCTGCCGCGAGGCGAGGACTGCAGGTCCATGCGCAGGGCCGGGCCCTTGTGGTGGAGGATGGCGACATGGTCCAGGCCGGGCGAGGCACCCGCGACAACCATGCCGCTGCCGTATTCGATGCGCACATGGTCCCATTGCGTGGCCCCGCTCCGCGTCCCCGCGAGAAAGCGCCATTCGCCCCAATCGCCGGGCGCAGGCTGGGGCCGCGAGGAAGTGATGGTGATCGGCTGCTGCGCTGTGCCCATTGCGCGTACGGCGCCGTCCCGCACGGTGAAACTGGCACCCGGCTCCATCTGTATGACGAGCCCGGGCTCCAGCGTCAGCGTGGCACCGGACTCCAGCACCACATCCCCCTGCAGGAGCACGGGCGAACTGGCTGCCGGCCAGGACGCATTGCTACCGATGGACCCAGAGATACGCATGTCCGCCTGGGCCGGCAGCATGGCGGTCATCCAAAAAAGCGACCCCACAACCATCCACGCGAGCAGGCTGGCGACCCTGCGCAGCAGGAACAAAGCCTTCCGCGGACACTGGATCTGCGCCGCCTTGGCGCGCCGTCCCGGCAGGGAATGCCCGCCGCAGTTGCGGGAAATGGGAAAGGCAGAAACAAGGGCGCATTGCAGCAATGCGCCTCCTCCCGGCAGACTGACGCGCATTGGCGCTCCCTCGGCAGTGGTTTTGGTATCAGGATATCTGAGGGGTTGAAACTCCCCTCGCAGGACCGGCTCTCTTTACCGGCGGGCCATTGTATTGGCGCTTTGTCGCCGCATCAAATTCCATTGACTGGTTTTTTGACCATAGACACACATTCATCCGAGCATCAGCCATTCCATATCATGGCCTGTTCGATTGCATACCAACCAAATCCATTGCATTACCCATAATCGGCCGTATGCACTGCGTCATATGAAGCAAGACAGGGCCAACAGCAAAGCCGGCAGCTGCGGCGGCCAATCGAACGCGAGGTCCGGTTGTCCTGCCGCCATTTTCCGCACGGAGGCCCGCCAGGCTGCGCAGATCGCAGGTTGGAGCGGGTCGGCGATGGTGGGCAGGTGAAGTTGGCAGCGGCGCTCAGAAATCGCGGCCCCGTTGCCTCTTCCTGAATATGCGGCACGATGGGTTCCGCCGCAATACGCACGAAATCATCGATGGGTTGTCCGCCAATGAAGCAGCAAGCCTTGGCCAGGGTTTCCAAAACCACGCCCACGTCCAATTTCGGGAGTTTGCTGTAAATACCCGTGATGCACCGGTCGACGGCCTGCTTGTCCTCACCACCGAACGCATGCCCCTTGTCGGTGGATGTTCCAGATAGACCCAGTCTTGTCCTGGGTACAAGGCAACGGTTCCTGGTCCTGTGCCGCCAGGGCCCTATCCACCAGGGTCTCGGCCAATATGAAGACATGCTTGGGAAACGGCGCAGACGTCGGCCAGGTCTGCGGTCACGTTCGCTACGCCAGTTCCATCTGCATGGGTACGAAGGCCACCCCGTTCTTCTCCAGCGGCGCGCTGGTGGCCCGAAAACCCAGCCTTTCGTAGGCGGGTACGGCAAACGGCGTGGAGTTGACGGTGACGCTGCCGGCGTCCGGGTGGATGGCAGGCTGCAGCGCCTGCCACAGCCGCCTGGCCAGTCCCTGCCGCTGGAACGGCAGGCCAACGAACAGATGAAACAGATGGCGCCCGTCACGCAGGGCCGCCATGCCTGCCAGGGCATCGCCCTGCCTGGCAACGATGAAGAGGTAGCGGGGGTCCTGCAGGTAGGCCTGGAACGCCTGCGGCCCCAGGGCCTTCAGGAATTCCTGCGCGCCCTGGCTGCCGGAGTCCAGGGTGAAGAGGTGCGACACGCTGGAGACCAGCGCGCTGAACTCTTCGGCGTCTTCGATGTGTGCGGGACGAATGTGCATGGGGAAAAGTGCAAGGGCCGGAGGTGGAAAGGCCACGGGACCTGTCCCAGGTCCCTCCCCCGCAAGCCTCTCAGTAGGCGGCAGGCCGATTGTCCAGGCGCCACTTCTCCCCCTCGGGCGTGCCCGGCACGGGCGGGCGCAGGCCCTGGATGCTCCACAGGCTGAAGGGCGTCTCGTCCACATGCATCTCCCAGCGCAGGCCCCGGTCGGCAATGAAGGGGGACAGCTGCCGCCGCACGCCTTCGAGGAACCGTGTCTTGGTCTCCTCGTCGCGTATCTGCCGCGCGATGTGGTCCACGGAGATGCGCACGAAATCATCCGCAGGCTCGCCGCCGATGAAGAACGAAGTGCGGGCGACGGCCTCGAACACCACGCCCACGTAAAAGCGCGGCAGGTCGCCGTAGACGGCCGTGATGCGCTGGGCGATGGCCTGTTTGTCTTCATCGCTGAAAGCGTTTTCGGGGTGGTAGATCTTCCACAGGGGCATGGTTTTCTCCGGGTGCAAAAAAGAAAAGGTTTCGGGAAATCCGGGCTGGCGACGCGGCGGGCCGTCAGGCGGCGGGCCGTCAGGCGTCAGGCGGGCTGGCCTGCATCCGCACCCTGATAGCGCGCTGCCGGCACGCCGCTGAGCGTCAGCGCCTTGACGAGATTGGCGCGCGATTGGTCAAAGTCCAGCCAGGCGGTCGTGCTGCCCAGCGTGGGAAAGCAGATGGCCTCGCCCTGGTCGAGTGCGACCAGGGCCGTATCCACCAAGGACTCGGGCGACATGAACAGGTGCTCGGGAAACGGCGCGGGCTTGCCGCCGAAGAATTCGGAGTGCACCAGGCTGGGCATCACCGCCTGCACCATGACGCCGCTGGAAGCGAGCTCGGCCTGCAGCGAGCGCGTGAAGTTCAGCACATAGGCCTTGGAGGCGCCGTAGCTGGAGGCGCCCGGCACCGGCATCACGGCCAGGATGGAGCCGATGTTGATCAGCGTGCCCCGGCCGCGCGTGGCGAACAGCCGCGCCGCCGCCAGCGACAGCCGCGTCAGCGCATGGATGTTGACCATGACCATGCGATCGACCTCGCCTGCATCCACCTGGGCGGCCGGGCCCAGGGCACCCAGGCCGGCGCAGTTCACCAGCATGCGGATGTCACGCTCACCCGACAGCAGCGCCGCCACGCGCTGCAGGCCGGCGGCGTCGGCCAGGTCGGCGGCCACCACCTCCACCTCGCTGCCATGCGCGCTGCGCAGGCGCTGCGCCAGCGCCTGCAGCCGGTCCTCGCGGCGGGCCACCAGGATCAGGGAATGGCCCCTGGCGGCCAGGCGGTCTGCGTAGACGGCGCCAATGCCGGATGAGGCGCCAGTGACGATGGCGGTGCCTTGATGCGTGCTCATGAAGGAGGTCCTTGCTTGAAAAAGCCGTGGTTGATAGTGGCTCCAAATATAAACTCCAATCATTAGAGTTACAAGCACGCAATCCACCTTTGCGGGCCGGGCTTGCGTTTTGCTGAGACACTCCAGGCCTGCGACAACCGCGAACACACAAGGGAAACCCCATGCGATCCAAGAGCTTCGAGGGCATGGCCTGCTCGATCGCCACCGCGCTGGAGGCCGTAGGCGACCGCTGGGCCATGCTGGTGCTGCGCGACCTGATGCTGGGCCTGAGCCGCTATGACGACCTGAGAAAGTCCACGGACATCACCAATGCCACGCTGACCGACCGCCTGCGCCAGCTGGAGCAGACCGGCCTGGTCGAGCGCCGCCTCTACCAAAGCGGCCCGGACCGCTATGAGTACCTGCTCACGCCCAAGGGCCGCGACCTGTCCCTGGTGATCCAGGCGCTGGCCCAGGTCGGCGACCGGTGGCGCCTGCAGCAGCAGGCCCAGCCGCCCATGCGCTTTGTGCGCGCGCAATCGGGCACGCCCCTGCGGCTGGCGCTGGTGGAGGAGGAATCGGGCCAGAGCGTGCCCTTTTCCGAGCTGCGCGTGGAGGCCGGCCCCGGCGCGGACGACCTGACGCGCTGGCGGCTGTCCAAGCTGGCCGCGCAGGCCAGGACGCCGGCAGCGGCCCCCGGCGCGGATTGAGACCGGCCATGGCCGCGCCAATACCCGGCAAGCGCCCGCAACGCGCCCTGACCTACCGCCGCCACTGCGCGCTGGGCGGCGTGGAGATTCTCAGCGGCCATGCCGTGCAGCACCGCTATCCGCGCCACTTCCACGACACCATGGGCATTGCCGTCATCCACGGCGGGCGCGAGCTGTGCTGGAGCCGGGGCGCCGAGCGCGAGTTCACGGGGGGCGATATCGCGCTGTTCAACGCCGGCGAGATCCACGACGGGCGCCCGGGCGGCGAGCAGGGCTGGACCTACGACATGCTGCATGTCGAGCCCGCCCGCATGCACGCGCTGCTGGGCGTGCGCGATGGCTGGTTCGACGCCGTCAGCCTGCACGACCCGCAGACCCGGGCCTGCGCCCGGCAGTTGCTGCAAGGTCCGCAGGACGGCCTGGCCGCCGACGAGGCCCTGCTGGCGTTGCTGCGCCGCGTGGTGCACAGCCCCGGCCGGCCGCATGCGCCCGATGGCGCCAGCGCGGCGCTGCTGCGCGAGTTCATCGACGCCCATGCGGACCAGGAGCTGGGCGCCGCGCGGCTGGCCGCCGTCTGCGGGCTCAGTCCCGAGCACGCCATCCGCAGCTTCAGCCGCCGCTACGGCATCACGCCCCATGCCTACCACCAGGCCCGCCGCGCCGAAAGCGCCCGCGGCCTGCTGCGCGGCACGCTGGCGCTGAGCGAGGTGGCACTGTCTCTGGGCTTCTACGACCAGAGCCATTTCTCCAACTGGTTCCGCCGCGCGCATGGCGTGGCGCCTTCGCAGTACCGCCAGGCCATGCGGCCCTGAGCGGCCTTGAGCGGCCCGGCCTGATCAATTCCGTCCAAGACCGCGCGCTGCGGCCTGCCTAAGCTGCCACTCCTCGACAGACAGGAGTGGTGGATGAAGACACGGACCGTTGGATTTTTCGTCTTTGATGGCGTGGTGCTGCTGGAGTTTGCAGGGCCTTTGCAGGTGTTCGACGTGGCCGCGCGCGTGGCGGTGCGGCGCGGGCTGGCGGCCTCGCCCCCGTTTCAGCCCGTGGTGATCAGCCGCAGCGGCGCCGCCGTGCGCACGCGCGAAGGCGTGGGCATACAGGCACAGGCCAGCCTGCAGGACCATCCGCCGCTGGACCTGCTGATCGTGGCCGGCGGCGCCCTGCAGGCCGAACTGGCCGCGCCCGAGGTCGCCGCCTGGCTGCGGCAGGTGGCCGGCAGCAGCGAGGTGACGGGCTCCATCTGCGTGGGCTCCTTCCTGCTGGGGCGGGCAGGGCTCCTGGACCAGCGCGAGGCCACCACGCACTTCGAGGACACGGAAGACCTGCGCGCCATTGCCCCGGCTGCCCGCGTGAGCGCCGACAGGCTGTGGATCGATGAGGGCGCCATCGTCACCTCGGGCGGGTTTGCGGCGGGCATCGACATGGCCCTGCACCTGGTGGAGCGCCTGCTGGGCGCGGAGATCGCGGCCGAGACGGCGCGCCAGCTCGAGTACCAGCGGCGCAATGCCGCCGACCGGCAAGCGTGACGGGGCCATGCGCATGAACGGAAAGACAAGCTACCTGGCGCTGCTGGCCGTGGGCGGGCTGATCCTGAGCCTGTCCGGCGTGGCCGTGGCTTTCAGCAGCATGGGCACCAGCGCCATGGGCTTTTACCGCATGCTGCTGGGCGGCCTGGGGCTGGCCGGCTTTGCCCTGTGGCGCGGCCTGCGCTGGCGCATGACGCGCCAGGCCCTGCTGTACGCCTGCCTGGCCG
The DNA here is from genome assembly GCF_014852125.1 of Delftia sp. DLF01. NCBI lineage: Bacteria > Pseudomonadati > Pseudomonadota > Betaproteobacteria > Burkholderiales > Comamonadaceae > Delftia > Delftia sp. DLF01. The sequence continues at coordinate 272,448 of NZ_JACVAZ010000004.1, read as the reverse complement.
GCGCCGCGCTGGCGCTGGACCTGTACTGGTGGCACAAGAGCATACGCATGGTGGGGCCGGGCCTGGGCGCCATCCTGACCAACTGCCAGTCGTTCTTTCTGGCGGGGCTGGCCTGGGCGGTGTTCCGCGAGCGCATCACGGTCGTCTACTTCGTGGCGCTGGTGCTGGCGGCCACCGGCATCCTCATGGTGTCGGGTGCGGGGCTGCCCGTGGCCGCAGGCCCCGATTCGGCGTCCGAGCACTGGCTGGGCGTGGCCCTGGGCCTGGCATCGGCTGCGGCCTATGCGCTGTGCGTGGTCTTCATCAAGAAGGGGCAGACCCCGCCGCACGCCACGCATCCGGCCGTCAACATGGCCGTGCTGTGCGCCGCCGCCGCGCCCTGCCTGCTGGCAGCCGCGTGGCTGGAGGGCGAATCGCTGGCCATTGCCAGTGCGGCCGATTTCGGCACGCTGCTGCTGTACGGCCTGCTGGTGCAGGGCGTGGCCTGGCTCATGGTGAGCACGGCCGTGCCGCATGTGAAGGCCTCGCTGGCCGGCCTCATCCTGCTGGCCGAACCCATAGGCACCTATGCCATCGACGTGCTGTTCTTCACCGCCCGGCCCACGCCGATGGCACTGGCCGGCATGGCACTGACGCTGGCGGCCATCTATGCGGGATCGACCTATGGGGGCGCGCCCTCTGGCGGGGCGCCCTCTGGCGGCGCGCCCTCCGGCGGCGCACCCGCAAGGCGCATGGCGAAGGCGCAAGGCTCCGGCCACTGACCACGGCGGTCAGTGGCCGGCCCGCTCGCTGCCTGTGCCGCTCACTTGGGCAGCAGCACCTTGTCGATCACGTGGATCACGCCGTTGGACTGGTAGACGTCGGGGATGGTCACCGTGGCCGTGCCGCCCTTTTCATCGGTCAGCATGATCTTGGAGCCGCTGGACTTGGCCACCAGCGTGCCGCCGCTGACGGTCTTGATGCTGGCCATGCCCTTGCCGTCCTTGATCATCTTGGACAGCGCCGCCGCATCCCACTTGCCGGCCACCACGTGGTAGGTCAGCACGGTGGTCAGCGTGCCCTTGTTCTCGGGCTTGAGCAGGGTGTCCACCGTGCCTGCGGGCAGGGCCTCGAAGGCGGCATTGGTGGGCGCGAACACGGTGAACGGACCCGGGCCCTTGAGCGTGTCGACCAGGCCCGCCGCCTTGACGGCTGCGACCAGGGTGGTGTGGTCCTTGGAGTTGACGGCGTTGTCGATGATGTCCTTGGACGGCAGCATGGGTGCGCCGCCCACCATCACATCGGCCATGGCAGCCACGGAGGCAGCCGACATCACGATGGCCAGGCCGAACGAGGCCAGCTTGCGGGTGTTTTGAATCGAGATCATGGAATGCTCCTAGCGGGTTGATGACGAGCCGAACGATTCCGGCTGATCTGGATACGCAGCGCAGCGGGGTCTGGATTCAAAAAAAACGGCGATCGACGCCAAACACAAAAAGTTACAACCACTTTCAATTGCGGCACATCCAGACCTGCGCGGCCTGCGTACTGCCGGATAGCGGGGACGCATCCCATTCCCCTGGAGCAGGTGGCCACCTCTTCAGTGGAACGCGCTTTCGCCACACCCGTGTGCTTTCGGCCGGAGGCGCATTCTTCACGTTGACCGTTCGCGCCTGCCGCGAACCGAGAGGAACCATCATGTCTGACGAATCAGTGTTGATCGGGGTTTTGCAAAAACGTGCCAAGAAGCTGGAGGACAGGCGCCAGTTCTTCCGCAAGACCAGCGGCGTGGCCGTGGGCATGGCGGGCGGGGTGATCCTGTCCGCCTGCGGCGGCGGCGGAGGCGATGCGAATGCGCAGGCCAACGGGCCCACGGATGCGGAGATCCTGAACTTCGCCCTCAACCTGGAGTATCTGGAGTCGCAGTTCTATCACTACGCGGTGTTCGGCACCGGCCTGCCCGCCAACCTGCAGTCGGGCGTGGGCACGCAGGGCGCCATCACGGGCGGCCGTGCCGTGGCCTTCAAGGACCCCGTGGTGGCGCAGTACGCCAAGGAGATCGCCCAGGACGAGATCGCCCACGTGGCCTTCCTGCGAGCGGCGCTGGGCTCGGCAGCGGTGGCGCAGCCGCAGATCGACATCGGCGGAACCGACCCGAACGGCGCCTTCTCGGTGGCGGCGCGAGCGGCCGGGCTGGTGGGCGCGGGCACGGCCTTCGATCCCTATGCGAGTGACGAGAACTTCCTGCTGGGGGCCTTCATCTTCGAGGACGTGGGCGTCACCGCCTACAAGGGCGCATCGCCGCTGATCACCAACAAGACCTATCTGGAGGCAGCCGCCGGCATCCTGGCCGCCGAGGCCTACCACGCAGGTCTGGTGCGCACGGTGCTGTACGCCAAGGGACTGGCCACGCCCGCGCTGCGCACGGCGGCCGGCGCCATCTCTGATGCGCGCGACAGCCTGGATGGCTCCACCGACGTGGACCAGGGCATCACGGGGGACGCCACCACGTCCAACATCGTGCCGCTGGATTCCAACGGCATCGCTTTCAGCCGCTCGCCGGGCGACGTGCTGAACATCGTGTACCTGACCAAGGACACGGCGACCAAGGGCGGCTTCTTCCCGGCCGGCGTGAATGGCTCGCTGGTGATGAGCAGCGCCTACGCCTGACGCGGACCGCCCGCCTGCCCCGCACCGGCCGGGGCAGGCGGGCTTCCCCGGGGCTGGCCCGAGACAAGCGTTCCCCTGCCAAGGAGTTGCCATGATGTCCCTTCTGCCTTCCTCATCCGCCCCCCGCACTCCGGCTCATACGCCGGCCCGCACGCCACGGCGCCTGAAACCTGCCACCGTGGCGCGCCGCTGCGTGGGCAGCCTGATTCTGCTGGCCGGCGCGGTCATCTTGACCGGAGATCTCGTGGCGCTGTGGCGCGGCGCAGGCACTGATGCCGCACCCGCCGCCGCAGCCATTGCGCCCGCCAGCGGCGTGGTGCCAACCGCCCGATAGGCATCCCCCTGCAACCGCGTGCCCCCCGCCGGCGGAAAGGCCCCCATGAACGACACCGTGCTTGCGGCCGAACAGGGCCGCTTCGGCACCATCGAGCCGGACCACGGCCACGCGGGCACGCCCAGCCTGCCGCAGGTGCATCGCAGCATCGCCGTGCCGCGCGGCGACAGCCGCTCGGACAACGCGCGCCGCGTGCTGGCGTTTGCCGGGCCCGGCTACATGGTGGCCGTGGGCTACATGGACCCTGGCAACTGGGCCACCTCCATCGCGGGCGGCTCGCAGTTCGGCTACTCGCTGCTGGCGGTGATCTTTGCCTCCAACCTGATGGCCATGCTGTTCCAGGCGGCGGCCGTGCGCCTGGGCCTGGCCAGCGGGCGGGACCTGGCCCAGGCCTGCCGCGCGCAGTTTTCCCCGCGCATCAACCTGGTGCTGTGGTTCTTCTGCGAGATCGCCATCGTGGCCTGCAACCTGGCCGAGGTGCTGGGCATGGCCATCGGCCTGAACCTGCTGTTCGGCCTGCCGCTGGTGGCCGGGGTGTGCATCACGGTGGTGGATGTGATGCTGATCCTGGCGCTGCAAAGCCGGGGCTTTCGCTGCCTGGAGTCGGTGGTGATCGCCCTGGTGGCCGTGATCGGCCTGTGCTTTGCCGCCCAGCTGGTGTGGCTGCAGCCGCCCGTGGCGGCCGTGCTGCGCGGCCTGCTGCCGGGCATGGAGATCGTGGCCAATCCGCAGATGCTGTACCTGGCCGTGGGCATCGTGGGGGCCACGGTGATGCCGCACAACCTGTACCTGCATTCGTCCATCGTGCAGACACGCCGGCATGACACCACGCCCCAGGGCACGCGCCAGGCCATCCGCCTGGCCACGCTGGACTCCACGGTGGCGCTGGGGCTGGCGCTGTTCGTGAACGCCGCCATTCTGGTGGTGGCGGCCGGCGCGTTCAACCGGCCCGGCCAGGCGCCGGTGACCGAGCTGTCGGACGCCTACCACCTGCTGTCGCCGCTGCTGGGCGTGGGCATCGCCAGCGCGGTGTTCGGCGTGGCGCTGCTGGCCTCGGGGCTGAGTTCTTCGGTCACGGGCACGCTGGCCGGGCAGATCGTGATGGAAGGCTTCCTGCAGATCCGCCTGTCGCCTGCGCTGCGCGCCCTGCTGACACGCTGCATTGCCATCGTGCCCGCCGTGGTGGCCACCGCCTGGTACGGCAGCACCGGCGCCAGCGCCCTGCTGGTGTTCAGCCAGGTGGTGCTGAGCCTGCAATTGCCGTTTGCCATCGTGCCGCTGCTGCTGTTCACCACGCGGCGCAAGACGCTGGGCGAGCTGGCCTTTGGCCCCCGGATGTCGGCGGTGCTGTGGGGCTGCGCGGCCCTGGTGGTGTCGCTGAACCTGTGGATGCTGCAGCGGCTGCTGACGGCCTGAGGCGCCCTGAGGCTGTCCCGAGGTGGCCCCGGCGCCACGCGGCGCCTTCATAGACGTTTTGCTTCTATCAAACGCCGCTCTTGTTCGTTGGTGGCTTGCCGCGAAGTTCTTAGATTGGTGCCTATAGCCACCAACCCGCGAATTCTCCGCAAGGACGACGACATGACAGCCCTCACTTTGGAAACCGCCTTGCCCCGGGCGCTGCAGGAGGCACAGGACCACGCCCACGCACAGGGGCTGGGCCACGCAGGCGGCGTGCGCCCGCCCGTGGCCTGGGCGCTGGTGCAGGCCGGCCAGGCCGTGCTGGTCGATGTGCGCACGGCCGAGGAACGCAAGTTCGTCGGCCAGGTGCCCGGCACCCTGCACGTGCCCTGGGCCACGGGCACGGCGCTGACGCGCAACCCGCGCTTTGCCCGCGAGCTGGAAGCGCGCCTGGCCCCGCACGGCGGCAAGGAGGCCGTGGCCCTGCTGCTGTGCCGCAGCGGCAAGCGCTCGGTGCTGGCGGCCCAGGTGGCGGCCCAGGCCGGATTCGCCCATGTGTTCAACGTGCTCGAAGGCTTCGAGGGCGAGATCGACGCGCGGCAGCAGCGCGGCAAAAACGACGGCTGGCGCTTCCACGGCCTGCCCTGGATTCAAGACTGAAGGAGCACGCAGATGGCCAGTTTCGACATTGCCGGACTCACCCAGAACCTGCATGCGGCGCGCCGCGAATGGCGCGAGGCCCACGGCCGCACCCAGGAGCCCGGGGCGCGCGAGTTTCCCTCGCGCGACGCGCTTTCCACCCTCATCGACCAGCTCAAGGCAGCCCTGTTTCCCATGCGCCTGGGCCCGCACGACCTGCGCCAGGAAAGCGAGGACATCTTCGTGGCCCACCAGCTGGACTCGGCCCTGCATGCGCTGCTGGGCCAGATACGGCTGGAGCTGCGGCTGTCCGCGCCCCACACGGCAGCGGGCGCCGACGCCATGGCGCTGGACATCGCACGCGCCTTTGCCGAGTCCCTGCCCCAGATCCGCCGCCTGCTAGACAGCGATGTGCTGGCCGCCTTCCACGGCGATCCCGCCGCGCGCAGCGTGGACGAGGTGCTGCTGTGCTATCCGGGCGTGCTGGCCATGATCCACCACCGCCTGGCCCACCAGCTGTACCTGCTGGAGCAGCCGCTGCTGGCGCGCATCGTGGCCGAGCTGTCGCATGCGCAGACGGGCATCGACATCCACCCGGGCGCGAAGATCGGGCGGGGCTTTTTCATGGACCACGGCACGGGCGTGGTGATCGGCGAGACCGCGGTGATCGGCGAACGCGTGCGGCTGTACCAGGCCGTCACCCTGGGCGCCAAGCGCTTTCCCACTGATGAGCACGGCCACCTGCGCAAGGGCCTGGCGCGCCATCCGGTGGTGGAGGACGACGTGGTCATCTACGCGGGCGCCACCATCCTGGGCCGCGTCACGCTGGGGCGCGGCGCCGTCATCGGCGGCAATGTCTGGGTGACCGAGGACGTGCCGCCCGGCGCCCACGTCACCCAGGCCCATGCGCGCGAGCACGCGCAGCAGCCCCGGGAGGTGGCCCTATGAGCACCCGGCTTGTCACCAGCTTCGGCATTGCCGTGCGCCAGGCGCGCGAGGCCCATGGCTGGTCGCAGGAGCGGCTGGCCGAGCACTCGGACCTGAACCGCTCCTACGTGGGCGAGATAGAGCGCGGCCGCGTCATCGCCTCGCTGCTGACCGTGGAGAAGCTGGCCGTCTCGCTGGGCGTGCAGCCCTCGGCCCTGGTCATGCGCGGCGAGACCGTGGCCCACGACCAGCTGGTGCGCGGCCTGCGCTTGGCGGCTATAGCATGTTGAAGACATGTGCGCGGGCCGGGACACTGGCCCTGTTTTCCCTCCTTCCCCTTCCCTTTTTCCTGAACTGATCACGGAGTCTGCACATGTCGGCAACAGTGGGCGGCACGACCGCGCTAGGCGACAACGCCGCGCGGCAACTGGCCAACGCAACCAAAACCGTTCCCCAGCTTTCGACCATCAGCCCGCGCTGGCTGACGCACCTGCTGCAATGGTCGCCGGTGGAGGCGGGCATCTACCGCCTCAACCGCGTCAAGAACCCGGAGGCCATCAAGGTCACCTGCACGGCCAAGCAGGAAGACAACCAGCTGCCGCGCACCTATGTGGACTACGAGGAGCAGCCGCGCGAGTACTTCCTCAACGCCGTCTCCACCATCCTGGATGTGCACACGCGCATCTCCGACCTCTACAGCAGCCCGCATGACCAGATCAAGGAACAGCTGCGCCTGACCATCGAGACCATCAAGGAGAACCAGGAAAGCGAGCTGATCAACAACCCCGACTACGGCCTGCTGGCCCAGGTCACGGACGAGCAGCGCATCTTCCCGCTGACCGGCGCGCCCACGCCCGACGACCTGGACGAGCTGCTGACCAAGGTCTGGAAGGAGCCCGCCTTCTTCCTGACCCATCCGCTGGCCATTGCCGCCTTCGGCCGCGAGGCCACGCGCCGCGGCACGCCGCCGCCCACGGTCAGCCTGTTCGGCTCGCAGTTCATCACCTGGCGCGGCATTCCGCTGATCCCCTCGGACAAGGTGCCCGTGGCCGATGGCAAGAGCAAGATCCTGCTGCTGCGCGTGGGCGACAAGCGCCAGGGCGTGGTCGGCCTGTACCAGCCCGGCCTGCCGGGCGAGCAGAGCCCGGGCCTGTCGGTGCGCTTCATGGGCATCAACAACCATGCCATCGCGTCCTACCTGATCTCGCTGTACTGCTCGCTGGCCGTGCTCACGCCCGACGCGCTGGCCGTGCTCGACGATGTCGAGATCGGCAAGTACCACGACTATCCCGACACCTACAAGTAAAGAGGCCGGGCGTTGACCGTGTCTGCAATCACCTCCGTGGCGCCCCAGGCGCCCTTCGACCCCGAGGCGCTGGCGCGCATGGCCAACGCCCTGTTCTCCGCCGCACCGGGATCGGCTCCTGCCCTGCCGGGTCTTCCGGGTCTTCCCGGCCTGCCTGCTGGCGTGCAGGCCCCCGTGAACGTGGCGCCGCCCGGCTCGCCGCTGGCCAGCCCCGCAGGCCTGGGCCCCGGCGTGCCGGGCACGCCCATCCCGCAGGGCCAGGCGCCGGGCAGCAACCTGCTGCCGGCCTCGCCCGCGCCGCTGGCCTCGCTGGCCCACCGCGCGCCCGCGCTGCTGCCCCATGCCCAGGCAGGCAACGGCGTGCCCGACCATGTCGTGAGCGCCCTGCCCGCCTACGAGCCGCGCCTGGGATCGCAGGTGCTGGGCGTGCCCCAGCGCCAGGGCGATCCGCTGGATGCGCTGGCCGCGCTCCCGTTCACGGCACCTGCTGCACCTGCTGCACCTGCGGCACCCGCCGTGCCGCGCATCGGCGTGCCCACCGAAGGGCCCGGCATTGCGTCCACCGTGCCTTCGGCCGAGCCGCGCTTTTACTTTGTCGATCCCGTAGTGCTGCCCGCCGGCTACACCACGCCGGCCCATCCGCTGCAGCGCCAGCAGGCTTCGCACGGGGCAAGGCATGGCACGGCCGGCGTGCAGGCGCCCTTCGACGTGCATGCCGTTCGCCGGGACTTTCCCATCCTGTCCGAGCGCGTCAACGGCCGTCCGCTGGCCTGGCTGGACAACGCGGCCACCACGCACAAGCCGCGCGCGGTGATAGAGCGCATCCGCCACTTCTACGAACACGAGAACTCCAACATCCACCGCGCAGCCCATGAACTGGCCGCGCGCGCCACCGACGCCTACGAGGGCGCGCGCGAGCGCGTGCGCCGCTTCATCAACGCGCCCGACGTGAACGAGGTCATCTTCGTGCGCGGCACCACCGAGGCCATCAACCTCGTGGCCAAGAGCTGGGGCTGGCAGCATGTGGGCGAGGGCGACGAGATCATCGTCTCCCACCTGGAGCACCACGCCAACATCGTGCCCTGGCAGCAGCTGGCGGCCGCCAAGGGCGCGAAGATCCGCGTGATCCCGGTGGACGACTCGGGCCAGGTGCTCATCGATGAATACCGCAAGCTGCTGAACCCGCGCACCAAGATCGTCTCCGTCACCCAGGTCTCCAACGCGCTGGGCACGGTCGTGCCCGTGCAGCAGATCGTGGAGCTGGCCCACCAGGCGGGCGCCCGGGCCCTGGTCGATGGCGCGCAGTCGGTCTCGCACATGGCCGTGGACGTGCAGGCCATCGGTGCGGACTTCTTCGTGTTCTCGGGCCACAAGGTCTTCGGGCCCACGGGCATCGGCGTGGTCTGGGGACGGCGCGAGGTGCTGGAGGACATGCCGCCCTGGCAGGGCGGCGGCAACATGATTGCCGACGTGACCTTCGAGAAAACCGTCTACCAGCCCCTGCCCAACACCTTCGAGGCGGGCACCGGCAACATTGCCGACGCCGTGGGCCTGGGCGCCGCCATCGACTACGTGCAGGCCCTGGGCATGGAGCGCATTGCGCGCTACGAGCACGATCTGCTGCAGTACGGCACGCAGGCGCTGGCGCCCATCCCCGGCCTGCGCCTGATCGGCACGGCGGCCGACAAGGCCAGCGTGCTGTCCTTCGTGCTCAAGGGCTGGACCACGGCCGAGGTGGGCGAGGCGCTCAACGCCGAAGGCATCGCCGTGCGAACCGGCCACCACTGCGCCCAGCCCATCCTCAGGCGCTTCGGCGTGGAGACCACGGTGCGGCCCTCGCTGGCCTTCTACAACACCACCGAGGAAATCGACCGGCTGGCGGCCGTGGTGCAGAGGCTGGCGGCGCGCAGGCGGGGTTGAGCCACCGGCTCAGCCCAGGCGTCTTGCAAAGGCGTCGCCCGTGGCGGCCGTGCCCAGGTGGCCGCCCACGTCGCGCGTGCACTCGCCCGCCTGGATGGCGGCCACAACGGCCTCCTCGATGGCGTGCGCCGCCGCCTCGAAGGCCTGCAGTCCCCGGCGCTGGCCATGCCAGCCCAGCAGCTGGCCGGCCGACAGGATCAGCGAGAACGGGTTGGCAATGTCCTGCCCCGCAATGTCAGGCGCCGAGCCATGTGCGGCCTGGCCCATGGCGTGGTCCCGGCCCGCATTCACCGAGCCGCCCAGGCCCAGGCTGCCCGACAGCTCGGCCGTCAGGTCCGACAGGATGTCGCCGAACATGTTGGTCGTGACGATCACGTCGAAGCGCTGCGGCGCCCGGACCACGTGGGCCATCATGGCGTCCACGATGAAGTCATCGACTTGCACCTCGGGGAAGTCGCGCGCCACTTCGTGGCAGACGTCGATGAACATGCCGTCGCCCAGCTTGAGCACATTGGCCTTGTGCACGATGCTCACATGGCGGCGGCGCGCCATGGCCAGCTCGAAGGCGCTGCGCGCGATGCGCTCGCAGCACAGGCGCGTGATGCGGCGCAGCGAGACCACGACATCGGGCGTGATCAGCATCTCGCTGCCGCCCGACTCCACGTTGCGGTCCGCGTAAAAGCCCTCGGTGTTCTCGCGCACCACCACCAGATCGAACGCGCCCACCTTCTGCTCCATGCCCGGATAGGTGCGCGCGGGACGGATGTTGGCGTACAGGTCCAGCTCCTTGCGGAAGAACTTGGAGGGGTTGATCTCGCCCCTGGCCTCGTCCTTGAAGTCGTAGGTGGCCATGGGGCCGAGCATCAGGCCGTCGGCGGCCCGCACCTTGTCGAGCAGGGCGGGCGTAACCGTAGCGCCGTGGCGGCGCAGGCTTTCGTGGCCGGCCACATCGTGCTCCAGCACCAGGCCCAGGCCGAAGCGCCGGGATGCGGCCTGCAGCACCTGCACGGTGGCCGCCATGGTTTCCGGGCCGATGCCGTCGCCGGGCAGAACAATGATTTTCATGAAGCGTTTTCCAGACTGTGTTGAGAGGTGTTGGGGGAGGGGTGTGATGAAGGGACACCGGCCGGCGCCCCTGCCGTCATTTGTGCTGCAGCCCCGATTTGGCGGCAATGCCGCGCCACAGCGCCAGTTCCTTGCGCAGCTCCTCGCCGAAGGCGGCCGGCGTCAGGCGCACGGCGCTGGCGCCTTCGTGCTCCAGTCGGCCGGGCATGGGTTCGGCGGCGGCGGCTTCGTTGACGGCGCGGTTGAGCGCATCGACGATGGCTTTGGGCGTCTTGCCCGGCGCCAGCACGCCCCACCAGGTGCCGACCTCGAAGCCGGGCAGGCCTGCCTCGGCCACCGTGGGCGTGTCGGGAAACAGCGGCGAGCGCCGCGCGCTGGTGACGGCCAGCAGCGGCAGCTTGCCCTCGCGCACCTGGGCCAGGATGGTGGGCACGGTGGCAAAGAACAGGTCCACGCGGCCGGCCAGCAGCTCCACCGTGGCCGGGCCGCTGCCCTTGAAGGGCACATGCGTGAGCTCCAGTCCTGCGCGCTGGCGGAACATCTCGCCGGCCAGGTGGTTGATGCTGCCGTTGCCGGCCGAGCAATAGTTCAGCCCCTGCGGCTGCGCCCTGGCCGCCGCCACCAGCTGGGCCACGCTGGTGGCGCCCACCTGGCGCGAGGCCACCAGCAGCAGCGGCCCCCGGCCGATCATGGCCACGGGCGCGAAGTCCTTGAGCGGGTCGTAGGGCAGCTTGGCCTCCACGGCGGCATTGGTGATGAAGGTGGAGGTGGCGAACAGCAGCGTGTAGCCATCGGCCGGCGCCTTGGCCACGGCAGCTGCGCCAATGGCGCCGCCGGCACCGCCCCGGTTGTCCACCACCACGGGCTGGCCCAGGCGCTCGCCCAGGTTCTTGGCGATGTCGCGCGCAATGCTGTCGGTGCCGCCACCGGGCGCAAAGGGAACGACCAGGGTGATGGCGCGCGCCGGGTAGGACGGCTGGGCCAGGGTGGCCAGCGGCAGGGTCAACAAGGCCGCCAGCGTGGCGCGCAGCAGAAGAAAGGGGGGCATCGGTGTCTCCGGTTCTTGGTCTTCGGGAGCGGCGCACCGGACCCGGTCACCGCATGCCTTGAATGTTTACCGCACGCACTCATGCTGTAAATTGCAAAAATCCTTTTGATTGAACCGATCTGCGCATGAATTTCGACCTGGCCGACCTGCGTGCCTTTGTCTCCGTTGCCGACCTGGGCAGCTTTCGCGCGGCGGCCGAGGCGCTGCATCTTTCCCAGCCCGCGCTGTCGCGCCGCGTGGACAAGCTGGAGCAGGCGCTGTCCTTTCGCCTGTTCGAGCGCACCACGCGCAAGGTGGAACTCAATGCCATGGGGCGCAGCTTCCTGCCGCGCGCACGCCATGTGCTGGCCGAACTGGAGAGCGCGCTGCTGGGCATGGGCGAGCTGTCCGAGCGCATCCACGGCCTGGTCTCCATCGCCTGCATTCCATCGGCCGTGGAGCATTTCCTGGCCGGCACCGTGCGAGCCTTCCACCAGCAGTTCCCGCGTATCCGCGTGCGGCTGCTGGACCAGAGCGCGCCCGACATCCTGCTGGCCGTGGCCCGGGGCGAGGCCGACTTCGGCATCAGCTACCTGGGCACGCAGGAGCCGGACCTGGATTTCGAGCCCCTGCTGTCGGAGCCCTTCGTGCTGGCCTGCCGCAGCGACCACCCGCTGGCGCGCCGGCGCAGGCTGCAATGGGCTGAACTGGACGGGCATGACTGCGTGATGCTGGCGCCGGGCAGCGGCAACCGCATGTTGATCGACCAGGCGCTGGGCACCACCGCGGCGCGCGTGCGCTGGAGCTGCGAGGTGCGCCATGTGCCAGCCCTGTTGAGCCTGGTGCAGGCCGGCGTGGGCGTGGGCGTGGTGCCGCGCCTGGCCATGCGCCCGGGCCTGGTGGGCATTCCCCTGGTGGAGCCGGCCGTGGCCCGCAGCGTGGGCGTGGTGCGCCCGCGCGGCCGGCCGCTGGCGCCCGCCGCGCAGGCGTTCAGGGACCTACTGGGCGCAGGGGCAGCCGGGAACGCCTGATGCTCAGAACAGATGGGACACGCCGATGGCCGTGAACGAGGGATCGGCGCCTGCGCCGGCGAGGGCCAGGCCGTTGAGGGTGATGGCGGAAGCCCCTTCGTTGTTCACGCGCGCATAGCGGGCATAGAGCGTGGTGCGTTTGGACAGCGCGTAGTTGTAGCCAAGTTGCAGACCGGTGGCCCGGCTGTCCGTACCGCTGACGCGCCGCTGCGCCAGTTGTGCGATCAGCGCGTGCGGCCCCTGCACGTTCCAGCGTGCCGACAGCATGCCGTTGCTGCTGGCCGGCACCCCCGGCAACTGCGACAGATTGCGGTTGAAGGTGGCATACAGCGTGACATCGCCCAGCCGGTAGGTGGCGCCCAGAAAGTGCGATTCACTGAAACGGGGCTGGGCCACAGGCGCCGCCGCCGTACCGTTGTAGTTGCGCTGGTAGCCGTAGCCCAGATAGACCGGGCCCTGCGCATACTGCAGGTTGAAGCCCAGGCCGCGCCCGGAGCTGTTGCCGGCCTCGCCCGCCGTGACCATGGCCTCGCTCCAGACACCACCCACGCGCGGGCTGGTGTAGCGCAAGGAGTTGTCCTGAAAGCCCGGCGTGAAGGCCGTCGATGTCGCGCCCGTCTGCTGCAGGAACATGTTCCAGCCCAGCGAGGTGCGGTTGCGTGCCAGCGGATCGGAGGTCAGCCCGACAACGAAGGTCGGCGACCACATGCGCCCCATGTCGATGGCGCCCCAGGGCCCGGACAGGCCCACATGCACCCAGCGCCCGAAGAACTTGGAGGCATTGTTCTGTGTGCCTTCGTCGGCATTGATGGCCGATTCCAGGCGGAAGCTGGCCCTGAGCCCGCCGCCCAGGTCCTCGCTGCCGCGAAAGCCGAAGCGCGACACCGTCTGCAGCCCCGAGCTGAGCCGACCCACATGCGACTGCCCATTGCTGGCGCGCTCCATGCCCAGGTCCACCGCACCGTAGAGGGTGACCTGCGAGCGTCCGCTGCCTGCGGCCTCCTGGGTGTCTGCATCCGCCTGGGCAAACGCCGGCACTGCCGAGGCCAGCGTGCCTGCGGTGGCCACGCCGATGAAAAATGTCTTGCCGTACATGGACCGGGAATCCTTTGACTGAAAGTGCTCTGGAAAGCGTTGAAAGATCGGGCCGGGGCAGGGGTTGCGGTGGGCCGTGGCGGGTTGCAGCGGATCGCGGCACCCGCCGCCTGCGCAACGTCCTGCCCCTTGAAATCCAGTCTAGGCAGCGCCTGTGGTTTCGACTATTCGAAGCTGGGGATCACGCGATGCGTGTTTGGGATCACGGCGCCTTGGGCTCCACCCAGGCACGGGAGAAGCTGCCGGCAGATTCCTCCACGCCCTCCAGCAGCCCGTGCACACGGCGGCTCCACACGTTGCCGCGCGGCACGCTGACCAGGGGCAGCAGCGGCAGCTCGTCCATGGCGATCTTCTGCAGGCGATGCCACAGCGCGGTGCGACGCGTCTCGTCGGTCTCCAGCGCGGCCTGCGCCAGCAAGTCGTCGGCCTGCGCATTGCGAAAGCCCGAGGCATTGACAAAGGGAATGCCCTTGCCCGCATCGGCCGAGGCATACAGGCGCTGCACGCCCGCCGTGGGGTCGAACAGGGCGCCCAGACCGTTGACCTCGAAGTCGAAATCGCGCTGCTTGTACACGCGCTGCACAAAGCCACCCAGGTCCTGGCTGCGCACGGTGACATGGATGCCCACCCGCGACAGCGCCGCCTTCACGTAATCGGCCACCAGCTTGAGCGTGGCGGTGGGAAAGTAGTCCAGCGTGACCGAGAAGCGCCGCCCGCCCTGGCCCCGGGCAAAGCCTGCCTGGTCCAGCAGCGCGTTGGCGCGGTCCACATCGTGGGCATAGGGCCGCAGCGTGGCGTCATGCCAGGGCGCCAGCGCGGGTGGCACGGGCGTGGCCAGCGGCTGGGCCAGGCCCTGGTAAGCGGCCTTGTTGAGAAAGTCCAGGTTGAGCGCGTGGGCCACGGCACGGCGCACCTGGGCATGGGAGAAATGCGGATTGCCGAGATTGAACTCCACGGCCGCGATGTTGTTCAGGTAGGCACTGGGCAGAGCCTGTGCATGCAGGCGCGGATGTTTTGACAGCCGGGCGATATCGTTGAGCGATACGGAGGTGCTGAAGTCTGCGGCCCCCGTCTCCAGCGCAGCGGCAATGGCCGCAGGATCTGCCGAAAAGCGGTAGATGAGGCGGTCCAGATAGGGCAGTCCCACGTCCCAGTAATCGGGGTTGCGCTCCAGCTCGGCATGCGAGCCGCGCACCCATTGCCTGAAACGGAACGGCCCCGTGCCCACGGGCGCGGCCGCGTTGCGCGCTGCCGCCTCCGGGCCCTGGGCATGGAGATGGCGCGGCACGATGGGCGACTCGGCCGATGACAGCGAGCGCAGCAGATAGGGCGCAGGCGCCTTCAGGTGCAGCACGGCCGTGTGCGCATCCGGCGTCTCCACCCGCTCCAGCTGGGCCAGCGTGCCACGCCCGCGCGGATTCACACGCTGCAGCTCCTGCAGGGAAAAGGCCACGTCGGCCGAGGTAAAGGGCTGGCCGTCGTGCCAGCGCACATTCCGGCGCAGCGTGAAGCGGTAGCGCCGGCCGTCGGCCGAGACCGACCATGCCGTGGCCAGCAGCGGCTGCGGCGCAAAGCGGTCGTCAAAGCGCAGCAGCCCTTCGGTGATCTTGGCCGAGATGTCACGCGTGCCCACGGTGATGTTCGCCAGCGATAGCAGGGCCGGCGGCTCGGCGCCAATGACGGTGAGCGTGCCGCCCCGCACCGGCGGGGGTAAGGGCAGGGAGGAAGAGTCCTGGGCGCGGGCGCACCAGGGAAACAGCAGGCCAGGGCCGGCCAGGGCCAGAAAGCCCCGGCGCGGCATGCCGTGGACAACAGACATAGACACTCCAGTCAGACAGGTAAGGAAACAGGGATGCGCACGGGGTTCACACAGGGGCCACACAGGGCGGGCGCTGCTGCGCCCAGGGAGCCAGGCATTCCAGCGCGGCGGCCAGCTGCAGCAGCCGCAGCTCGCCATGCCAGGGGCCGACCAGTTGCAGGCCCACGGGCAGGCCGGCGCGCGTCCAGCCCACCGGCACGGTCAGGGCAGGATGGCCGCTGAGGTTGAAGGGATGACAGTGGTGTATCCAGGCCGTGCGCAGCGGGCCCCAGGCCTGTCCGTCGATGATCAGATCGGCCGATGGTTCGGCCTCGGCCAGCACGGCCGGGGCCGACAGCGTGGGCGTGGCCACCACATCGGCCTGCTCGAACAGCGCCTGCACCTGCCGGAACATGGCCGTGCGCCCGTGCAGTCCCTGCAGCAAGGGCTCCCTGCCCAGCCGTGCACCGGCCTGCAGGCGTTGGCGGAATGTGGGAGGCAGTGCGGCAGCGTGCTCGCGCAGCAGGTCGCCGAAGCGGTGCTGGTTCACGGCCGCAGCCACAGCCCCGAGGATGGCGCTGGAAGCGCCGAGGTCCACGTGCCCCTCTTCCACACCCGCCCCTGCACCGGCCAGCCTGGCCAGTGCCTGCTCGCACAGCGCGCGCACTTCCGCGTCCAGCCCTTCGGCGCCTTCACCGCCAGCCATGAACGGCAACCAGCGCAGGCGCAAGCCAGGAATGGCGCGCAGGCTGCGGCCGGCCTCGGCCGCTTCACGCAGGCCCGTGGCAGGCGGCGCGGCCTGCGACCAGGGATCACCGGCATGGGGGCCTGCAATGGTCTGCAGCACGGTGGCCAGGTCATGCACGGTACGCGCCATCGGCCCGGTCTGCCCCAGGGAGCCGAAGCCGTCGGGCGGATCGTCACTGGGGATCAGGCCATGCGTGGCCTTCAGGCCCAGCACGCCGCAGCAGGCGGCCGGCACGCGCACCGAGCCGCCCGCGTCCGTGCCCAGTGCCAGCGTGCTGGCGCCCACGGCCACGCTGGCCGCACTGCCGCCGCTGGAGCCGCCCGGTGTGCGGCGCGCGTCCCAGGGGTTGAGCGCGGTGCCATAGTGGGCGTTCTGGTTGGTCGGCCGGTGGCCGAACTCGGGCATGTTGTTCATGCCGACGAAGACAGCGCCAGCAGCGCGCAGCCGCGCCACCGCCGGATCGTCGTGTGCGCACAGCTGTCCGCCGAACAGTGCCGATCCATGGGTGCGCGGTGCCGCCCGCACGGCCAGGCAGTCCTTGACGGAAAAGGGCACGCCGCACAGCGGATGGTTGTCGCGCCGCTCGCGCCAGGCACGCTCGGCGCGGTGCGCGGCCTGCAGTGCGGCATCGCGCCCGGTCCAGGTGAACAGGCGCAACGGCGTGTCCAGCGCCTGCATCGCCTCGATGCGTTCGAAGGTGGCGACCGCCACCTCCACGGGGGAGAGTTCACGCGCGGCGAACCGCCGGGCCAGGTCCTGGGCGGACAGCAGGGTGATATCCATTGGGGGGCCGCCGTCAGCGCCCTCGCAGGCGCGGGTTGAGGTGGTCGTTGAGCGCATCGCCCACCAGGTTCAGGGCCAGCACCACCACCGAGATGGCAGCGCCGGGCAGTGTGCTCAGGTACCAGTCGGTGCGCAGCGCATCGCGGCCCGCGCCTATCATGCCGCCCCAACTGAGCACCTCGGGGTCGCCTATGCCCAGGAAGGACAGCGCGGATTCGAGCAGGATGGCGCTGGCCACCATCGCCGAGGCGGTGACGATGACGGGCGCCAGCGCATTGGGCAGGATTTCGCGGCAGATGATGTGCAGATCGCCAAAGCCCTGGCTGCGCGCGGCCAGCACAAAGTCGGCCTCCCGCAACTGGCGAAACTGGGCCCGTACCAGGCGGGCGCAGCCCGGCCACGACGCCAGGCCGATGGCGAAGGCCACCGTGCGCGATGACGGGCCTGCAATGGCGACGATGACCACGGCCATGAGCAAGGTCGGCGTGGTCTGGAAGAGTTCGGTCAGGCGCGTGAGCGCCTTGTCCGCCCAGCCGCCGTAGTAGCCGCCCACGGCACCGGCCACCGTGCCTATGGACAGTCCCACCAGGGCCGCGCAGGCCCCCACCTGCAGCGAGGCCCGGGCACCATGGGTGAGCTGGGCTGCCAGATCACGTCCCAGCGCATCCGTTCCCAGCGCAAAGGCGGGGTCCTGCAGGGGCCACAGCAGTGCAGGACCGGCCATGTCCAGCGGATCACCCGGGTAGAGCCAGCCCGCCAGCGCGGCGGTGACGACAAACAGCGCAAGAATGGCCAGGCCCAGCAGAGCAGACAGGGAAATGCGCGATGGCATGGCCCTACCCTCCCGCCGCCGTGGCGGCCCTGGATGCCACGGACATGCGCGGGTCAATGGCCGCATGCAGCAGATCGACCAGCACATTGGCCACGATGACCACCAGCGAGGCCAGCAGCAGGACGCCCAGCAGCAATCGGAAGTCGCGCGCCATCACGGCCTCCAGCGCCAGGCTGCCCATGCCGGGCCAGCCGAACACGGTTTCGATCACCACCGAGCCGCCCAGCAGGTTGCCGATGTGCAGGCCAGCCACCGTGGTGACGGGAATGAGGGCATTGCGCAGCACATGGCGCAACTGCACGGTCACCGGCCCCACGCCCTTGGCGCGCGCCGTGCGTACGAAGTCCTGCCCGGCCATCTCCAGCATGGCGGCGCGCGTCAGCCGCGCATAGATGGCCACGAAGAAGGTGGACAGTGCCAGCGCGGGCAGCGCCAGATGCCAGGCCCGGTCCGTCCAGGCAGACCAGCCCTGCAGGTCTGACCCGGCAGAAAAGCTGCCGCCGCTGGGAAACCAGCCCAGGTGCACGGCAAAGCCCACCACCGCCATCAGGCCGACCCAGAAGCCCGGCATGGAATACAGCACCAGCACCCCAGCCGACAGCAGCCGGTCGGGCCAGCGCCCCGCACAACTGGCCATGACCACACCGGCAGCCATGCCCGCGGCCAGTGCAATGGCCCAGGCCGAGAGCATCAGCTGCAAGGTGCCCGGCAGACGCGAGGCGATCAGCCCGGCCACGGGGGTCTGATAGCGCAGCGACTCGCCCAGGTCCAGCCGCGCCAACCCCAGCAGATAGTGGGCCAGCTGCATGAACAGGCCCTGGTCCAGCCCGAAGCGGGCCCGCCACTGCGCCATCAGCTCGGCCGTGGCGCTGCCCGACTCGGCGGCCAGCACATCCGCCGCGTCGCCGGGAACCAGCTGCAGCAGCAGGAAGTTGAGGATGACGATGCCCAGCATCGTCGGCAGGGCCTGGGCCGCCAGGCGGCACAGGCGGGACAGCAGGGGGAAGGAGGCAGGCATGGGCGAGGGATCGCAGGGCGAGGGAAGACGGTCAGCGGCCACGGGCATCGAGGCTAAAAGCCGGTGCAACGGGTGCAGGCAGTGCGGACGAAAGCGCTGAACGGCCGTAAGAAAGGACGGAAGAGGCAGCGCGGCAATTCACCACGCCAGGAGCATGCGCAAAGTCTAGGAGCGCATGCCCCTTTTGCCGTGATCGAACGCGGGGATCACCCCATGCAGCTTTGCGATCACCCGCTTGCAGCATGGCATGGGGGCAGGCACTGCACATATGCGAGGTCCGAGCAAACTCATGCGCATCGCTTCGTTCACGCGAAGGGGCTGTACGGCCAACATGGCCCCTCCCGCAGCAGGTGGGGAACATGTCTCCGGTGCAAGCCGGAGTCGCCAGCCAGCCTGCCAGCAGCCCCGCTTGCATGGATTCCAAGGCGCACCATGACCCTTCCCGCCCCGCCCACGATCGCCACTCTTCCGTTTCGCCTCAAGTTCCGCCAGCTTGTGCTGCTCGATGCCCTGGGCGCATCGCAGTCGCTGCGCAAGGCGGCCGCACAGACACACCTGACCCAGCCGGCGGCCTCTCGCGCCATGGCCGAACTGGAGTCGGCCTTTGGCGTGCAGCTGTTCGAGCGCTCGCATTCGGGCATGGCTCCCACGGTGTACGGCAATGCCCTCATCCAGCATGCACGCCGCGTGCTGTTCGACGTGCAGCAGGCCCATGCCGAAATCCAGGCCCTGCGCTCGGGTTCGCAGGGCGTGGTGCGCCTGGGCTCGCTGCTGCCGCCTGCCACTGGCCTGCTTCCCAAGGCCGTCGGAGAAATCAAGAAGCGCCTGCCCCATCTGCGCATTTCGCTGGAGCAATTGCCCCAGAAGCCGCTGGTGGACCGCGTGCGCGAGGGCAGCCTGGACATCGCGCTGTGCCGCCACATCACCGACCGGGACGATACCGCTGGACTGGAGCAGTCCGTGCTTTTCGACGAGGACTATGTGCTGGTCGCAGGACGCAGCCACCGGTTCGCGCGCTCGCGCAGCGTGAAGCTGGCCGAGCTCATTGACGACCCCTGGATCCTGCCCCACGGCAGCGGCCCATTCCACGCCCATGTGCAGGCCCTGTTCCTGGGCCGCGTGGGCTGCATGCCCGCCAACGTGGTGGAGTCGTCCACGCCGCTGGCCGCCAACCTGCAACTGGTGGAGCAGTACGGCTTTCTCAACTTCATGCAAAAGACGGTGGCCCAGCGCTACGCGCAGCGCAGGCAGCTGTCCATACTGCCGATCACGCTGAGCAATCCGCTGGGCCCCCACGTCATCGCCGTGCGCGCCAACATGGGCGCATCGCCGGCCGTGCGCACCGTGCTGGAAGCGCTGCGCGATGCCGCCGCCGCAGAGCTGCCCGAGAACCAGCAGGCACTGCAGGCCCTGCGCGCCTGACCTGCGGGCCGCCCGCGCACCACAAGCCGGGTGAACCGATTTGCGCAACACCCGAGGCCGTCTTTCGAATAGGCGGCGCGGCCTTGTGCTCCTATTCTGAAAGTCCGCCGCGCCATGGGGCGCGGACCCTCAGGACGAGATGAGCACACCACCCGCCTCCGCGTTTCGCACCACCAATCCCCCCGCCCTGGGCGAGCCTCTGGGCAGCTACTCGCAGATCCTCGAAGCGCCCGCAGGCAGCGCACTGGTCTTTCTTTCAGGCCAGACGCCCCGGCGCGATGACGGCAGCATCCCCGCCGACTTCGCGCAGCAGGCCGAGCTGGTCTGGCAGCGCATCGCAACGGCGCTGCAGGCCGTGGACCTGACACCCGCCCACATCTGCCGCGTGGTCACCTACCTGACCGACGCCAGTGACGCGCCCACCCACGCCCGCATCCGCAGCCACTACCTGGGCAGTGCACGGCCGTCATCCACGGGCGTGGTGGTGCCGGCGCTGTTCCACCCCGACTACCGCATCGAGGTCGAGGTCACGGCCGCCCGTCCTCCTGGCAGCCCATGAAAACAGGACATCCCATGCATACATCTGCGCCATCGCCCTTTCCTTCCTGGACCTTTTCTTCCTCGGTCATTACCCGGCGCCGCGCCCTGGCCGGCGCCCTGGCCGCCCTGGCCGCTGCAAACGCCACGGCCCGGGACAGCGCTCCCGCCTATCCGTCCGGCGTCATCCGCATCGTGGTTCCCACATCGGCTGGCGGCTCGGTGGACTCCACGGGTCGCCTGCTGGCAGAGGCACTTGCCAAGCCGCTGGCGGCCAAGATTGTGGTGGAGAACAAGGCCGGCGCGGGCGGCCTGATCGGCATCGACAGCGTCATCAAGAGCCCGGCCGACGGCCACACGCTGGCCCTGGGCATTGCAGCCACGCTGTCGGTGCAGCCCGCCGTGCGCAGCCAGCTGCCCTATAGCGCCACGCGCGACCTGGCGCCCATCGCGGTCTTCGCGCAGGGCGGCCTGGTCATTGCCGTGCCGGCCTCCAGCCCCGTCCATACGGTGCAGGACCTGAAGGCGCTGGCCAAAACACGGGGCGAGCTGAGCTTCGGCACCGGCGGACAGGCCACCTTCGGCCATCTCACGGGCGAGGTGATAGCCCATGCGCTGGGCATAGGCATGCGCCACATCCCCTATCGGGGCGCCGCACCGGCGGTCACCGACCTGGCCGGCGGCCTGCTGGACCTGGCCATTCCCGATGCCTTCTCAGCCGCACCTCAGGTGCAGGCCGGCAAGCTGCGCGTGATCGCCATCGCAGGCCCCGACCGCCATCCCACGTTTGCGCAGGTGCCCACGCTGGCCGAATCGGGCATTCCCTTCGACCGGGGAACCTGGCTGGGCCTGTTCGCGCCGGCCGCCACGCCTGCGCCCGTGCTGGAGCAACTGACCGCAGCGCTGCGCCAGCTTTCGGCGTCCCGCGAATTCCAGGACAGCGTTGCCCGGCTGGGCTTCACGCCCGTCTTCATCGCACCCGACGCCGTGCGCCAGATGCTGGCGCGCGAGATCGCCGCCTGGCAGGCCGTGGCACGCCAGGCGCACATACAGCTCGATTGATTTCCCATGCATTCCCACTTCAGAAAAAACACCATGACTTCAAGCATCCTGGACCACCACGGAGACGGCTTCATCCACGCCAACGGCCTGCGCCTGCACTACGAGCAATGGGGCGATGGCCCCCATGTGGTGATCGCACTGCACGGCACCTCCCTGCACGGGCGGGTCTGGGCGTGGCTGGCCGCCTCGCTGGGCCCCGAGTACCGGCTGATCGGTCTGGACCAGCGCTCGCATGGTGACTCGCAGCGCGCCGGTAGCGGCCAGTACCAGGTGGAGCACTACGGCGCCGATCTGGAAGCCTTCATCGACCGCCTTGGCCTGGAGCGCGTCAGCCTGGTCGGCTCGTCGCTGGGCTCACGCGTGGCGCTGTGGTATGCGGCCCGCCATCCCCGCAAAGTGGCGGCGCTGGCCCTGCTGGACCTGAGCTTCGAGATGCCCACCGAGGCCTCGGAGCACATGGTCTCGGCCCATTTGTCACGCCCGCGCCGGTTTGCGGATATGGATGCCGCCCTGGCCTTCTCGCGCACCCTGCCCCAGCGTCGCCGCTTCAGTGACGAAGTGCATCTGCGCACGCTGCAGGGCGATCTGCGCAGGCTGGACGATGGCCAGCTCGAATGGCGCTATGACCGCGATGCCGCCATCGAGACCCTGCGCTGCGCGGCGCGCGACATGTGGGACAGCGTGCGCGCCATCGAAGCGCCCACCACCATCCTGCGCGGTGCCGACAGCGACGTGCTCATCGCGCCCACCGTCCAGCGGCTGCAGCGCGAACTGCCGGGTCTGCACATGCTGGACGTGCCCGATGCAGGCCACTCGATCTGGGGCGACAACCCGCAGTTCACGGCCCGCGCCATCGAAGAGGCTCTGCGACGCGCGCGACCCGCTCCCGCCGCCGAGTCCGAGGATGCCTGCGCGCCCGCGCCGCTGTCCTGGACACAGGGGCGCCCGCTGTCCATTGCCACCGGCAGCCTGCGCTTTCATGCGCTCGAATGGGGCCAGCCCAACGCACCGGCCCTGGTCTGCCTGCACGGCACGTCCATGCAGGCATCGGCCTGGAGCGCGCTGGGCTCGGCCCTTTCGGCCCACTGGCGCGTGATCGCCATCGATATGCGCGGCCACGGCCAGTCCGACAAGCCGGCCAGCGGCTATGCGCTCACCGACTATGCCGACGATCTGCGTGCCATCTTCGATGCGCTGGGCCTGGCGCAGGCCAGCCTCATCGGCAGCTCGCTGGGCACCCAGGTGGCCATGGCCTTTGCGGCTCGCCATCCGCAGCGCGTGCAGCGCCTCGTCCTGTCCGATCCCAGCTGCCTCATCGCACAACAGGCCATAGACCAGTACGTGGCCCTGCACCGCTCGCGCCCGCGCAGCTTCACCGGCTGGGACGAGGCCCTGGCCTTCTCGCACAGCCTGCCCCAGCGCAGGCGGTTCTCGCCCGAGGTGCACCGCTTCACGCTGCAAGGCGACCTGGGCGTCGGCGACGACGGCCGGCTGCACTGGCGCTACGCACTGGACCCCATCCTGCAGACCTTCGAGGCGCTCACGGTGGACCAATCGGCCGACATTGCCGCCACGCGCGCGCCCGTACTCATCCTGCGCGGCAGCGAGTCGCATGTGCTGTCCCGCCCCGATGCGCTGCGCCTGCTGGACGCCTTTCCCCAGGCCGAACTGGTGGAGATTGGCGAGTGCGGCCACACCATCTGGGGCGACCAGCCGCAGGTGATGGCGCAGCATGTGCAGGCTTTCCTGGCCTGAAGGCACAGCCCGCGCCATGGTCACAGCCCTCCCTCGGACAGCAGCCCCGCCGCTGCTGGACATACGCCAGTTGCGCATTGCTTTCCCGGGCCGCGCCGGTGCTGTCGAGGCCGTGCGAGGCCTTGACCTCGAACTGCGACGCGGCCAGACCCTGGCCCTGGTCGGCGAGTCAGGCTGCGGAAAATCCACCACGGCCCTGGCCGTGCTGCGCCTGCTGGCACCGGGAGCCCAGGTGAGCGGCCGCATCCTGCTGCAGGGCCGCGACATCCTGGCCCTGCCGCCGGCCGAACTGCGGGCAATACGCGGTCGTGACATCGCCATGGTCTTCCAGGAGCCCATGACGTCCCTGAACCCGGTGCACACCATCGGCGAGCAGATCACCGAGACGCTGCGCCTGCACGCAGGACCCGATGAACGGCTGAATGCCGCAGCCGCACGCCGCCGCGCCATCGAACTGCTGGAGCGCGTGCGCCTCCCGGAGCCCCAGCGCCGTATCGACGACCATCCCCATCACCTGTCGGGCGGCCAGCGCCAGCGGGTGATGATTGCCATGGCCATCGCCTGCCGCCCCCGCCTGCTGGTGGCCGACGAACCCACGACGGCGCTGGACGTGACCGTGCAGGCGCAGATCCTGGAACTGCTGGACAGCCTGCGCCGCGAAATGGACATGGGCATGCTGCTCATCACCCATGACCTGGGCCTGGTCAGCCAATGGGCAGACCGTGTCGCCGTGATGCATGGTGGACGCAAGCTCGAAGAGGCAGACACACCCACCCTGTTCAGGACGCCCACCCACAGCTATACGCGCGGCCTGCTGGGTGCCTCGCTGCACGGCGAGGCAACGGGGGCTACACAGGTGCGCCACCACGGCCAGGGCCCGCTGCCCGAGATCCGCATCCACTCGGAGCCGGGAACGAAGGAGGCGCGCTTCACGCTGTTCACTCCCCAGGTCGCGTCACCGCCTGCCCATGCACTGCAACCGGCCCTGCAGGCCACCGTGCCCTTGCTGCAGGTACAGGCGCTGCGGGTGGAGCACATCCGGCGCGACGCCAGCGTGCTGCGCGCCGTAGACGGTGTGGACTTTCATATCGGCGCGGGCGAGACACTGGGGCTGGTGGGCGAATCCGGCTGCGGCAAGTCCACCCTGTCGCGTGCGCTGCTGCGGCTGCAGACACCCGCGTCCGGGCGCATTGCACTGGACGGGACCGACCTTGTCCCGCTCCATGGCCGCGCGCTCAGGCCGTGGCGGCGCCGCATGCAGATGGTGTTCCAAGACCCTTATGGATCGCTGAATCCGCGCCACCGCGTGCAGGACATCCTGGACGCAGTGCTGGCCGTGCATGGCGAGGCCTCGCGCGCGCGGCGGCAGCAGCGCATCGCTGCCATGCTCGACCGCGTAGGCTTGCCGCGCGGCGCGGCCGAGCGCTATCCGCACGAATTCTCGGGCGGACAGCGCCAGCGCATAGGCATTGCGCGCGCCCTGGTGGTGCGGCCCTCCCTGGTGGTGCTGGACGAGCCCGTTTCCGCGCTCGACGTGTCGGTGCAGGCACAGATACTGAACCTGCTGGTGGAACTGAAAAGGGACTTCGGCCTCTCCTACCTCTTCATCTCTCACGACCTGTCCGTGGTGCGCTACATCGCCGACCGTGTCGTGGTGATGCACCAGGGCCGCATCGTGGAAAGCGGCGACCACGGGCAGATCTGGCATGCC
Organism: Delftia sp. DLF01; assembly: GCF_014852125.1. Lineage (NCBI taxonomy): Bacteria > Pseudomonadati > Pseudomonadota > Betaproteobacteria > Burkholderiales > Comamonadaceae > Delftia > Delftia sp. DLF01. The sequence continues at coordinate 247,391 of NZ_JACVAZ010000004.1, read as the reverse complement.
CCCCGCCATGCCTACACCCGCAGCCTGATCGACGCCATTCCCGGAGCCCGCAAAGGCCGACCCGGGTGAGGCAAGACCAGGACAGATGCAAAGGCCGCCTACTCCGCCCTGGCCGTAGTTGAGCTGGCCCGGCCTGGCGCGCGCCGCCTCCAGCAGATCGTTGACCGAGCGCAGCGGCGAGGCCAACAGCAGCAGCGACCACCCGCTGGCGCGCCGGCGCCGGCCGGATGGCCTGCGAGGCCATGTGCGGAAAAGCGGACGGAACACGGCATTGGAGTCATGAAAAAGCATTGCCAAAATAAGAATGATCCTATGGATTTTCATAAATCATAGGAATAGACTTTGGAGCACGCCCATCAAACTCTCCTGCATCGTTTCCGGTTTCATTCATATGAAAAAAATCAGATATTTTCTCATTCCGGCAACGCTTTGCTTTTCTGTAAGCTCCATTTATGGAGGCATGTTTACCCCGGCAGTATCCATCGTCCAATTACCGGAACTCATCAACGTTCCCGCAGGAAATATCATGAATGGATCAGTGCTATGGGAGTCGCCCATGGTCAAATCCACTCTCGACACCATTTCCTACAGTGTGCTTTCGGGGCCATCTTCAGAAATATGGCCCCAAATCATGAACCCCACTACGCTGGACGGCGATATCTACTCCACATCTTTGCGCGGAATAGGAATCCGTTGGCGAGCCACATGGAAAGCCAGGAATTTCCCCAATGGCAAAACCATGTCCATCACCACTCAATCCAACAATTCAGGAGCCACGGGATGGCAAAAGGATGATGTACATGAGCAAACCATATGGATGCAACTCATCAAGATAGGCGCCGTTCAATCGGGCACTTTCAGCGTCAGCAGCTATGCAACCGCCCGGTTTGACTGCAATAGCCTTTGCAATATCTGGTCCGTGATGGCGGCCGGCAGCACCGTGGTGCGCACAGGCGCCAGTTGCCGGGTGAAGACGAGCAACATCGCCGTGAACCTGCAGCGAATCAACAGGTCGCAGTTCAACGGGATAGGCGCTACCTCCGCGCCCCAGCCATTCGATCTGGAACTGATCTGCACCGGGGGCGATGCCAATTCAACCCTGCGCCCGTTCGTCACGCTCACGGATGCCAACGATGCCGCCAACCGCTCCGATGTGCTGACGGTGACCGGAGGGGCTGCCGGCATCGGCATCCAGATCCGCAGCAGCGACAAGGTCATCAGCTACGGCGAGGACTCCGCCAACTTCGGCAATCCCAACCAGTGGCAGGCGGGCATCATCACCCCAAACACCAGCAACCACGTGATTCCATTGACGGCGCGCTATGTCCAGACCCAGCCCTCCGTCACCACAGGCCTGGCCAACGGACGGGCCACCTTCACGCTCAACTACCAGTGACCTGCCAGTGACCTGCCAGTGACACGCTGGCTGCATTGCGGCTGTGCAGGCGCCCGTGCCGATCCTGCGTGGCCGCCCGCCCCCGGCTGCGCTCACTCGGCTCTGGCCCCCGACACCCGCACCTGCTCGGCCGCCACGGGCATCTGTTCGCGCACGAAGCGCCAGAATGCGTCCACGCCCATGGGCTTGACGGGCAGCGAGCCCTGTTCGATGAACTGCTTTTGCACCTCGGGATTGCGCAGCGCCGTGGCCAGTGCGCCGTTCAGGCGCTCCAGCGCCGCACGCGGCGTGCCGGCCGGGGCAACCAGCCCGTACCAGGAGTCGGTGTAGAAGCCCTTGACGCCTGCTTCCTCGAACGTTGGCACATCGGGCAGGGCCGGCAGGCGCTGGCGTGAGGCCACGGCCAGGGCGCGCAGCTTGCCTGAGCGGATGAAGGGGATGGCGCCCGTGGTGAGCACGAAGTCCACGCGGCCCGCCATCAGGTCGGTCATGGCCGGGGCCGTGCCCTTGTAGGGGATGTGGGTGACATCCACGCCCGTGAGCTGCTTGAAGCTGGCGCCCGCCAGGTGCTGGCTGGAGCCCACGCCGCCCGAGCCGTAGTTGAGCTGGCCCGGACTGGCGCGCGCCGCCTCCAGCAGATCGTTGACCGAGCGCAGCGGCGAGGCCACGGGCACCAGCAGCACGCTGGGCGAGGTGGTGATCATGCCGATGGGCGCGAAGTCCTTGAGCGGGTCGTGGTTCAGTTTGGCGTAGAGCGCGGAGTTCAGGCCGTGCGAGGCCACGGTGGCCAGCATGATGGTGTTGCCATCGGGCCTTGCGCGGGCTGCCGCGTCGCTGCCCAGGTTGCCGCCCGCGCCGGCCCGGTTGTCGATGGTGATGGGCTGGCCCAGGGCCTCGCTCATGCGCGTGGCCGCCAGCCGCGCCACGTTGTCGGAAGGGCCGCCCGCAGGCCAGCCCACGATGAGGGTGATGGGGCCTTGCGCCAGGGCCGGCAGGGCCAGGGCGCACAGGGCCAGCGCAGCCAGGCTGCGGCGCGACAGACAGTGCATGGCGGTCGTCCTTGTGAATTCAAAGGTTGGCATGGGCATGGCCTTCAGGGCTTGCCGTCCTGCCAGGGCATTTCGGTCCAGAGCTTGCGAAAGCCGGCCTCGGTGCGCTCCAGTTCGGCCGCGTAGGCCGGCGGCGCCAGGTAGCGCAGCGGCGCGTACATGGCCTCGGCCTGCTGCCTGAACTGCGGGTCGGCCGCGATGGCGGCCACGGCATCGACCAGCTTTTTGCGCACGCCTTCGGGCAAGCCCTTGGGCGCGGCCAGGCCGCGCAGGGAGGCCAGCTCGATATCGATGCCCTGCTCCTTGAACGTAGGCACCTGCGGCGCCAGCGAGCTGCGCGCGGCCGACATCTGGCCCAGCAGGCGGATGGGAGTGCCGCCCTTCTGGTAGGCCAGCACCTCGCCCACGTTGATGGCGCCGATGGTGATCTGCTGGCCCGTGGCGGCGGCGCGCACCTCGCCCGCGCCCTTGTAGGGCACATGGGTGAGCTGCGTGCCCGTGGCCTTGGCGAACAGCAGCATGGCCAGGTGGTCGTCCGAGCCCGTGCCCGTGGTGCCCACGGTCACGGCGCCGGGGTTGGCCCGGGCGTAGGCGGCCAGGCCGGCCAGCGTGGTGATGGCGTTGCTGTTGTGGATGGCAAAGCCCCCCGGGTCGTCCACCAGGTTGCCCAGCAGGTCGTACTGGCTCCAGTGGAAGCTGCTCTTGCGCTCGATGGGAATGGTCAGCACGTTGGGCGTGTTGATGAAGCCGATGGTGTAGCCATCCGGCTTGGCGCGTGCCAGTTCGCCAAAGCCGATGCCGCCGCCTGCGCCGGGGCGGTTGAGCACGACCACGCTGCCGCCCAGCTTCTTTTCCAGATGGCGGGCCAGCAGCCGCGCCACCAGGTCGGTGCCGCCGCCGGGCCCGTAGGCCACGATCATCTCGATGTTGCGCGAGGGATAGGGGACCTCGCCCTGAGTCTGGGCCTGGGCCAGGGCCGGCAGCGCCATGCAGGCGGCGGCCAGGCCTGCGCACAATGCGCGCCTTGCTTGCTGTGTCATCTTTGTCTCCTGGGTCGCCTCTTGCAGTGGTCTGAGAGGCTTTGTAGTCATGGTGAAGGAAGCGGCTCAACGGGACGGGGAAAAGGACAGGGAACGGGACGGGTCCAAGGCCCTGGCGATGCGCTCGCGCGCATGCGGCCAGACCTCGGGATTGACCAGGCGCGCGGGCCGCTGGCCATTGGCCAGCAACTGCACGATCTGGGTGGCGGCCAGCTCGGCGTTGTTGCGCCGGGCCTCGTGCGTGACACCGGCGGTGTGGAAGGTAGCCACCACCTGGGGCAGGGCCAGCAGCGGATGGGAGGCGGGCGGCGGCTCCTGGTCCCAGACATCGAGCCCCGCGCCCGCCAGGTGGCCGCTGGCCAGGGCGGCGTGCAGGGCGGCCTCGTCATGGATACCGCCGCGCGCCGTGCTCACGAAGATGGCGCCCGGCCGCATGGCCGCAAAGGCAGCGGCGTCCATCAGCCCCAGCGTGGAGGCATCGCGCGGGCAGTGCAGGGAGACGATGTCCGCGCGCTGCAGCAGTTCGTCGAAGCCGACGGCCTCGGCCCCGCGCGCCGCCAGGCCGGCTGCGTCGTAGGCCGGGTCGCAGCCGATCACCTGCATGCCGAAGGCCCGGCCCAGGGCCGCGACGCGGCTGCCGGCCTCGCCCAAGCCGACCAGGCCCAGGGTGCGGCCGCGCAGCTCGTGGCCCATCACGTCCTCGCGGCTGAAGCCCCGGGCGGGGGCGCGCAGCAGGCGGTCGGATTCGTTGATGCGGCGCAGCACGGACAGCATCAGCCCGATGGCCATCTCGGCCACCGAATCCGCGTTGCCGCCCGACTGGTTCATCACGGCCACGCCGGCGCGCGTGCAGGCCTCGATGTCGATGGTGTCGCAGCCCGACCCGCTGGAGGACACGGCCAGCAGATCGGGGCAGCGCGCCAGCAGGTCCGCCGTGGCGAACCAGTGGCGCGGCAGCTCGTCCTTGGCGGCCGTGATCTGGTAGACCTGTGCGCCGGCCAGGGCCTGCCAGGCGGCGGCATCGTCGCCCTCGCGCCGGCAGGTGACCAGCTGCACGCCAGGCGCGGCCGAGACGATGCGGTCGAAGGCCGCGTCCAGCCAGTAGTCGAAACGGACAACGCGGCGGTCCATCACAGCACCCCCTTGGCGGCCAGCGTGCGCACCACCCAGGAGCGGTCGGCGCGGCCTGCGGCAATGGCGGCGAGCACGTCGGCCTCGTCGCGCTGTATGGCCTCCACGCGGTCGGCAATGGCGGCGGCCTCGGCGGCGGGCACGGCCAGCAGGCCGTCGCCATCGCCCAGCACCAGGTCGCCCGGGTGGACGACCATGCCGTCGATGCTCACGGGCACATGCAGCTCGCCGGGGCCATCCTTGTAGGGACCACGGTGCGAGACGCCGCGGGCATACACGGGCAACTCGTGCTGGCCGATGGTGTCGCTGTCGCGGATCAGCCCGTCGATGACGATGCCGGCCGCGCCGCGCGCCATCATCAGCGCCAGCATGATCTCGCCAATGATGGCGTTGGGCCCGGCGCCGCCCGCGTCCACCACGATCACGTCGCCGGGGCCGCAGATGTCGATGGCCTGGTGCACCATGAGGTTGTCGCCGGGCCGCGTGCGCACGGTCAGCGCACGGCCCACCAGCGGCCCCTGGCGGCGGTGAAAGGGCCGCAGCGCCGAGGTGCCCGTGGTGCGGCTCATGGCGTCGCTGACATTGGCGACCGGAAAGCCGCGGTAGCGCTGCAGCAGCGCATCGCCAAGGGCGGCCTCGGGCCGGGCGTGGATATGGAATCCGGGAATCTTGCTCACTGCTGTGTCTCCGTCTGTGTCTGTTGTCTGTTGTCTGTGCCGATACCGTTGTCTTGCCGCTCAGAACGCATCCCAGGCCTGCGCGTGGCGCACGCAGGCCGGCGTGATCTGGTCCAGGCGCGTGGCGCCCAGCATGGCCATGTCGCGCAGCACCTCCTCGCGCAGCAGGGCCATGGCGTGGGCCACGCCCGCCGGCCCGGCCACCGAGGCCGCGTAGTTGAAGGGCCGGCCCACGAACACGCAGCGCGCGCCCAGGGCCAGGGCCTTGAGCACGTCGGTGCCCCGGCGCACGCCGCTGTCCAGCATCACGGGCAGGCCGGGCACGGCGCGCACGATGCCGGGCAGCACGCGCAGCGGTGCCACGGAGCCGTCGAGCTGGCGCCCGCCGTGGTTGGAGACGATGAGGCCGTCGGCGCCGTGATCGCGCGCCAGCACGGCGTCTGCGGCCGAAAGAATGCCCTTGACCACGAGCTGCCCCTGCCAGCGCTGGCGGATGGCGGCCAGATGCGGCCAGGCCAGGTGGGAGCGGTCCGAGAAATCGCGCATCACGCTGGCCGACAGGATGGGCGCGCCCCGGTGCGCATAGTTGTTCTCGAAATGCGGCATGCCGTGGCGCCACAGGGTCTTGAGAAAGCTGCCGAACAGCCAGCGCGGGTGGCTGATGCCCTGCCAGGCCAGGCCCGGCCCGGGCCGCAGCGGCGTGGAGAAACCGGCGCGCACATTGTTCTCGCGGTTGGCGGCCACGGGTGTGTCCACGGTGATCACCAGGGTCTGCACGCCGGCGGCGGCCACGCGGTCCAGCAGCGTATCGATCTGGTCCTGGTCGCCCGGCAGGTAGGCCTGGAACCAGGTGTGGGGCGCGGCCGCCATCACCTCCTCCAGCCGGATCAGCGAGGAGCCGCTCATGATGGCCGGCACGCCCGCCTGCTGTGCGGCCTGGGCCAGCACCAGGTCGCCCCGGTAGGCCGACAGCGCGGCAATGCCCATGGGCGCCACGCCGAAGGGCGCGCCGTAGCGGCGCCCGAACAGCTCGAAGGAGGGGTCGCGCTGTGCCACGCCCACCAGCGCGCGCGGCACGAAGGCCAGCTCGGCAAAGGCGCGGCGGTTGTCCGCCAGCGAGGCGTTGTCCTCCACCGCCCCGCTGATGTAGGCATGGATGGGGCGCGGCAGATGGCGCCGCGCCAGCCGCTCGAAATCATCGAGCGACAGCACCTGGCGCAGGCGGCGCGGCGGCCGGGCAGGAGCTGGTGCAGCAGCTGCGGAAGCGGTGGCGGTGGTGGAGGGGACGTTGTTGGCAGGCATTGCCGGCCAATGTAGAAGGGCCAACCTGCAAAGAAAAGCGAAATAAATAAGAATCGATATTTCGATTTTGGAAGAATGTCGCCATGACCCTCAAACAGCTCGAAGCCTTCTACTGGGCTGCCACCTGCCTGAACTTCAGCGTGGCGGCCGACCGCGTGCACCTGTCGGTCTCATCGCTGTCCAAGCGCATTGCGGAGCTGGAGGCTTCGCTGGGAGTGCAGCTGTTCGACCGCAGCGGCCGCGCCGCCGAACTCACGCCCCAGGGCGAGCAGCTGCTGCCGCGCATCCGCGAGCTGCTGCACGGCGCCGCCCAGCTGCGCGAGGCGGCGGGCCGCAGCGTGGGCCTGCAGGGCCGCTGCCGCATCGGCTTTGGCGAGCTCAGCGGCCTGACCTGGCTGCCCCGGCTGGTGCAGCGCGTGGCCGAGCTGCACCCCGACCTGCAGCTGGAGCCCCACACCGACATCGGCCAGGTGCTGGAGCAGCGCATCGTCGATGGCGAGCTGGACTGCGTGGTCATCGCCGGGCCATCGTCGCGCAGCAGCCTGGCCTTCGAGCAGGTCGCCCAGGTGCGCTTCGTCTGGGCCGCCAGCGACGACTTCATCGCCCGCGCCGGCACCGGCCTGCCCCGGCGCCTGGTGCGAGAGCAACTGCTGATCGCCCTGCCCACCGGCTCGGGCGCCACGCGCACGCTGGACGACTGGCTGGGCCGCCACGGCCTGGCCGTGGAGCGGCGCCTTTCCTGCAACAGCTGGGGCGCCGTGGTGGGCATGGTGGTGGACGGCCTGGGCTTCACCTACATGCCCGAGCAATGGGCCCTGGCCCTGCAGCAACGCGGCCGCCTGCGCGTGCTGGACGGCAGCGCCGAGGCCGCAAAGCACAGCGCGCTGGCCCCGCTGACCTACACCGTGCAATGGCGCCGCGACGATGCCCGGCCGCTGATCACGGAAATGCGCGAGATCATCCGCAGCGTGATCGATTTCCCGGCGCCGCGCTGTTTGAGTTGAATATCACTGATTTCAGGGATATTCAAAATGGCAATCCTGTAGTATTTGAATGAACAATCAATATCAACAATAAACAACATCAATGCATTGATAGGGCATTGTCAATTTCAAATATCAATCGATTCAGATATTTCCCTATGGAAGCACTCATCTTCCGCATGGATTTCTTGGCATACTGAAAATCCTTTCTCAAAGAAATTTGACAATCCTTTGCAAAACCTGCCTATGATTTAACAACTCTTTTCAATTATTCCCGACTGGAACTCCTGCGTTTCCAGTCGATTTCCATTCATGAGCACTGCGCCTGCCCATACCAGTCTCCGCAGCCCTCACGCTGAATCCTGCGGTGCGCTGGCGCTTCAACCCATTGGTTCCGGCGACGAAGCCGCTCTCCTGGCCATCTTCGCCTCCACACGCGAGCAGGAGCGCGAACAATTCGGCTGGCCCGAGGAGCAATGGAATGCCTTCATTCGCCAGCAGTTCATGGCGCAGCACACCCAGTATTCGACGGCCTACGCCAACCCCAGTTTCGATCTGGTGCTGCGCGATGGCGAGATAGCGGGCCGGCTGTATGTGGACCGCAGCCCGCAGGAAATCCGCGTGGTGGATATCGCCCTGCTTCCCAGGCATCGTCGCCAGGGCGTGGGGCGGCAGTTGCTGCAGGCTTTGACGGATGAGTCAGACGCCCTGGGCATTGACCTGGGCCTGCATGTGGAGAAGAACAACCCCATCCTCGGCCACTACCAGCGCCTGGGCTTTGCCACCGAGGCCGATCGCGGCGTGTACTGGTATATGCGCCGCGCGCCACAGCCTGCGCGCATGCCCGGCCTTGAGGATTTCACCGGCCTGGTCGGCACCGATTTCGCGTTGCAGCTCCCCGGTGCCGCGCCCGTGGCGCTGCGCCTGGAAAAGGCCACGGTCACGCAGGGATTGCTGGCCTCGCGCTGCTCGCTGCGTTTCAAGGGGCCTGACATCGGCCGCCCGACCCACGACACCTACCTGCTTTCCCACGAACGCCTGGGACGCTTTGCTCTGTTCCTGGGGCCCGTCGTGGATGCGGAGCCGGGGCAAACCAGCTACCAGGCACTCATCACACGCATGAACACGTCGATCAAGGAGGAGGAGACGCCATGAGCGAGGCATATATTGGAGAAATCCGTCTTTTTGCGGGCAACTTTGCCCCCCAGAACTGGGCATTGTGCGACGGCAGGCTGGTTGCCATCAGCGAGAACGAAGCACTCTTCGTGCTGCTGGGTACCACCTATGGCGGCGATGGCGTCACCAACTTCGCACTGCCCAACCTGCAGGGCCGACTTCCTATTGGCCAAGGCCAGTTGCCGGGCGGGAGCAACCGCCTTCTGGGCCAGCAGATGGGTGCGGAAGACGTAACGCTGAACATCAGCCAGTTGCCCGGGCACACCCACCCGTTCTCGGCAGCCGGCGCCGCCAGCACCAGCAAGCCGCAACAGCAGGTACCGGCAGCCGTCACGGGGTTCAACCTCTACGCCCCCTCACCCGCCACGACTGCCGCCACCCTGGGACCCAGCTCGGTGCAGATCGTCGGCGGCGGGCAGCCGCACAACAACGTCATGCCCAGCCTGGTGCTGAGCTACATCATCTGCCTCTTGGGCATCTTCCCCAGCTTCACATAGCACGGACAGGAGCACTTCATGGAACCCTTTCTCGGAGAGATCCGCGCATTCGCCTTTGGCCAGGTCCCAAGGGGCTGGCTGCTGTGCAACGGAGCGATTCTGCCGATCAGTACGAACCAGGCCTTGTTTGCGCTGCTGGGCAACCGATACGGCGGCAATGGCTCGACGAACTTCGGCCTGCCCGATCTGCGTGGTCGCGCGCCCATTGGATACGGCGGCGGCGTTGTGCTCGGCTTGATCGACGGTACGGAAAACGTCACGCTGACCCCCAGCCAGATGCCCCAGCACACACACCAGCTGCTGTCCAGCGCTGCGGTGGCCACCACCAATGTCCCCGGCGGCAATGTGATGGCCGAGGCCGCCAATGGCCTGTCTGCCTATGGCGCGCCCACCAATTCCTTCATGGCTGCCGCCGCCGTGGACATCAGCGGCGGCAGCCAGCCTCACCAGAACATGCAGCCCTCGCTGGTCATCAACTGGTGCATCGCCAGCTCCGGGATCTTCCCGCCCCGCAACTGAACAAGCCTCCCCCCAAGGAAACATCCATATGGCAGATCCCTTCTACGGCGAGGTCCGCGCATTCGGCTTCTCCTTCGCTCCTGTCAACTGGGCCTTTTGCGCAGGCCAGACCATACAGGTACAGCAGAATGCAGCGCTTTTTGCGGTCATCGGAAGCCGGTTCGGCGGTAACGGAACCACCAACTTCATGCTGCCCAATCTGCAGGGCAGAGCCGCCATGGGCGCCGGCACGGGACCTGGACTGAGCTTCCGCGACATCGGTGAAACCATGGGCACAGCCACCGAAACGCTGACCCTTGCGCAGATACCGGCGCACAGCCACGGCATCAGCGCCCAGGGCGCCGGCGCCACGGCTGCCATCCCCAGCGGCAACTTGCTGGCGCAGGGCATGCAAGGCGTACCGCCCCGGGGCAGCGCCAGGCCCACCTATGCAGCGGGAGCTGCCACTTCGGCCATGGCGCCGACAGCGCTGCTGCCCGTCGGCGGCAACCAGGCCCACAGCAATATGCAACCCGTTCTGGCGCTGAATTTCTGCATCTGCCTGTCCGGCGAATTCCCCGTCAGGCCCTGACGTTCTTCCACCTCCAGCCATTGCCCGCCATGCCCACCAACCACACCCCCAGGCCCAAGTCCGCTTCACGCATGCTGTCCATGTGGTTTGCGTGGTTCATAGGGTTGGTGATGGCACTGGCGGCTCCGGCCCATGCCGCAGTGACTTCGGGCATCATCGGTTTCGGGACCGGCGCCGCCTCTGGCTACCCTGCGGTCACCTCGAACTACAACGGGCTGGACTTCATCAGCGACTGGTCCTATTTCGCTGAAGTGGACCTGATAACAGGCACTCCGGGGATCGTCACCTCTGGCGATGCGATCACAGCCACCGCCCTGGACGGCACAGCCCGCATCATGGCAGTCAATGGCACGGACCGCTTCAGCCTCGCCCAGGTGCGCATCTTTGCGTACGGTGACATGACTTCATTCACGTTCACCGGCTATCGGAGCGGCAGCCCTGCACCTGGCGCAGTCGTGAACGTCCCCAGGACGCCCGAAATGACCACGCAATTCGTCACGGTCAGCCTCGGCGCATTGGTGGACGTGGATGAAGTGCGCGTGTCCAACAACGGCGCCACGGAACCACTCAACTTCGCCTTCGATGATCTGGCCGTCGATGTCTATCCCCCAGCCACACCCACGGCGACGGCGCTGTCGCCCGCGAGCGGCCTGGCCGCTGGCGGATATCCGGTCACCATCACCGGTGCCAACTTCACCAACGTGATCGGCAGCTCCATCGTGACCGCAGTGAGCTTCGGCGGCACGCCGGCGACCAGCTTCACGGTCGACAGCGCCACCCAGATCACGGCCACGGCACCGGCAGGATCGGGCACGGTGAACGTGACCGTCACGACGGCAGGCGGCACCAGCGTCACTGCCGCAGCCAATCAGTTCACCTATCTGCCCGCGCCCACGGTGACCTCCGTCTCGCCCAACTTTGGCCCGCAGGCTGGCGGCACCAGCGTGGTCATCACCGGCACCAACCTGTCCGGCGCCACCGCCGTGCTATTCGGCGCGACAACCGCCAGCTATGTCGTCAACAGCGCCACCCAGATCACCGTCACCTCGCCTGGGGGCACAGGCACGGTCGATGTGCGCGTCACAACGACGGGCGGCACCAGCGCCATCAGCGGGGCCGATCAATTCAGCTACCTGGCAACGCCCACGATCACCAGCATCGCGCCCACGGCAGGCCCTCAGGCGGGCGGCACGGCGGTCACCATCACGGGCACGAACTTCATCGGCACCACGGGCGTGAACTTCGGCGCCTCGGCAGCGACCGGCTTCACGGTCAACAGCGCCACCAGCATCACGGCCACGGCGCCACCCGGAACGGGCACGGTGGACATCCGCGTCAGCAACTCCGTCGGCACCAGTCCCACCGTTGCCGCTGACCAGTTCACCTATGTGGCGGCACCGTCGGTCACCTCCATCTCGCCCACGGCAGGTCCCACCGGCGGCGGCACCACGGTCATCATCACGGGCACCGGCTTCGCCGCAGCACCTGGCACCGGCGCCGTGCGCTTTGGCGCCGCGACCGCCACCTACACCATCAACAGCAACACCCAGATCACAGCCACCGCGCCCGCGGGCAGCGCCGGCACGGTCGATGTGACGGTGACCACGGTGGGCGGCACCAGTGCCACCAGCGCAGCCGATCAGTTCACCTATGTGTCAGCACCCACGGTGACTTCCATCTCGCCCACCAGCGGCCCGACCAGTGGGGGCACCACGGTGACCATCACCGGCACCAACTTCTCCGGCACCACTGCCGTGACCTTCGGCGCCACGGCCGCCACAGGCTTCACGGTCAACAGCGCCACGCAGATCACGGCCACCGCGCCTGCCCACGCAGCGGGCACGATCGACGTGCGGGTCACCACAGTGGGCGGCACCAGCGCCACCAGTGCGGCCGACCAGTTCACCTATGTGGCCGCGCCCACGGTGACTTCCGTCTCGCCCACGGCAGGGCCAGCCGCAGGAGGAACCTCCGTGGTCATCACTGGCACCAACCTCTCCGGCGCCACGGCCGTGACCTTCGGCGCCACGGCCGCCACGGGCTTCACGGTCAACAGCGCCACGCAGATCACGGCCACCGCGCCTGCAGGGTCGCCGGGCACGGTCGATGTGCGCGTCACCACGGTGGGTGGCACCAGCGCCACCAGTGCGGCAGACCAGTTCACCTATGTCACGGCGCCCACGGTGACCGCCATCTCGCCCACGGCCGGGCCTGCAGGCGGTGGCACCACGGTCACCATCACCGGCACCGGCTTCGCCGCAGCACCTGGCACCGGCGCCGTGCGCTTCGGCGCCACGACCGCCACCTACACCATCAACAGCAACACCCAGATCACGGCCACGGCGCCGGCCGGTGCTGCCGGCACGGTCGATGTCACCGTCACCACGGTGGGCGGCTCCAGCGCCACCAGCGCCGCCGACCGGTTCACCTATGTTGCAGCGCCCACGCTGACCTCCATCTCGCCCACGGCAGGTCCCACGGCCGGAGGCACCTCGCTGACCCTCACCGGCACGAACCTCACGGGTGCCACGGCCGTGACCTTCGGTGCCACGGCAGCGAGCGGCTTCACCGTCAACAGCGCCACCAGCATCACCGCCACCGCGCCCGCAGGCGCCGCCGGCACGGTCGATGTGCGCGTGACCACGCCGGGCGGCACCACTGCCACCAGCGCGGGCGACCAGTTCACCTATGTGCCTGCGCCCACGGTGACTTCCGTCTCGCCCGCAAGCGGTTCTTCGATTGGTGGCACCACGGTCACCCTGACCGGCACGAACTTCACCGGCGCCACGGCCGTGACCTTCGGCGGCACGGCCGCCACGGGCTTCACGGTCAACAGCGCCACGCAGATCACGGCCACCGCGCCTGCAGGATCGGCGGGCACGGTCGATGTGCGCGTCACAACGACCGGCGGCACCAGCGCCACCGGCGCGGCAGGCCAGTTCACCTATGTGGCCATCACGGTGACGCCCGCGACGCTGGCCGGCACGCCCAAGGTAGGCGTCTCGTTCAGCGAGACCCTGACCGCCAGCGGCGGCGCAACGCCCTACACCTTTGCAATGGCCAGCGGCAGCACGCTGCCCACAGGCCTGTCGCTGTCACCCGCCGGGGTGATCAGCGGCACGCCCACGGCGGCCGGGGCCTTCAGCTTCACGGTGCAGGCGACCGACAGCAGCAGCATCACCGGCCAGCGCACCTACAGTGGCAGCGTGGCGGCAGCCACGGTGGTGCTGACGCCCGCAGCTTCCACGCTGCCGGCCGCCAGGCTGAACACGGCCTATGCAGGGCAGACCTTCACTGCCAGCGGAGGCACGGCGCCCTACACCTACGCCAGCAGCGGCACGCTGCCGACCGGAATGACGTTCAACGCCAGCACCGGTGTTCTGAGCGGCACGCCCACCGCGGCGGGAAGCTTCACCTTCACCATCACGGCCACGGACTCCTCCACGGGCACGGGTGCTCCGTTCACCTCGGGCAGCACCAGCTACACCCTGGTGGTGAACTCCACCAACGCCGACCTCAGCGCCCTGGCACTGAGCAGCGGCACGCTCGCACCGGGCTTTGGTGCAGGCACCCTGGCCTACACGGCCACCGTGCCCAACACCAGCAGCACTGTCACGGTGACGGCCACCGCAGCCGATGCGGGCGCCACGATCCTGGTCAACGGCGCAGCGGCCTCCACCCCGGTGGCGCTGAATGTGGGCAGCAATACCGTGTCCATCGAAGTCACGGCGCAGGACGGCACGACCAAGAAAACCTATGTGGTGACGGTGACGCGCGAGGCCAGGCAAAGCGCCTCGGGCTCGGGTGTGGATCTGGGCATTGCCAACAGCAGCCCCACCTGCACGCTGACTGCGGCCAGCTTCACCTCGCCTTCTGCCGTGGCCGGCTCGCTGGGCCCGCTGCCGGCGGCCTTCACCTACCCGCAGGCCGCCGTGGACTTCACGGCCAAGCAGTGCGCCCCCAGCAGCACGCTGACCGTGACACTCACCTTCACGTCCCCCGTACCCGCCAACGCGCAGCTGATGAAGTACGACGCCACCGCAACGCCCAAGTGGCAGCCCTTCACGCCCACCATCAGTGGCAACCAGGTCAGCTACACCATCGTGGACGGCGGCCTGCGCGATGACGACAAGACGGTCAATGGCGAGTTCGTCGATCCCGTCATCCTGGCCCTGCCTGGAGCCCCCGCAGGAGCGCAGAGCATCCCCACGCTGGACCGCTGGGGCCTGCTGCTGCTGTCGCTGATGGCGGGAGCCGCCGGCTTCATGGGCATGGCGCGCAGGCAGCGTACCGGACGGTAAGACGCGTCAACAAGCAACCCGCGCTGCTGCATGTCGGCAGCGCGGGTTTGCTTTTGGTGCTCTACAGAAAGCCCCGTGGCGCGAGACAATCGCCCCCATGACCACCGCGCCGATTCCCGTTTCCGCAGATCCCGCCGCCTCCGCCGACCCCATGCCCCAGCCGCCCGAGCAGCCCGACCTGGACGCCTGCTGCGGCAATGGCTGCGACCCCTGCATCTTCGACAGCTATGACCTGGCCATGGACGAGTACCGCCAGGCGCTGCGGGCCTGGAAGGCGCGCAACGAGACGCCGGCGGGCCAGGGATAGGAATAGGGATAGGGGTAGCGCGATCAGTCCACGCGGGCGATCAGGTCCAGCTCCACGGCCGCGCCCTTGGGCAGCTGCAGCACGCCCACCGAAGTGCGCGTGTGGGCACCCACAGGGCCCAGCACCCGGGCGATGAGGTCGGAGGCACCATCGGCCACCTCGCTTTGCTGGGTGAAATCGGGCGCCGAGCGCACATAGACGGTGATGCGTGCAACGGCGCGCACGGCATCGAGCGAGCCGGCCGCGCGCTGCACGAAGGCCAGGGCGCGCATGGCGCAGATGGCGGCGGCCGTTCTGGCCGATGCCAGGTCGATCCCGGCGCCGACCGTCCCCACGTAGAGCACTTCATCGCCCACGCGGGGAATCTGCCCGCTGACGAACAGCTGCTGGCCGTCGCGCACGACGGGGCTGTAGTTGCCGCCTATCTTGATCTCGCCATCGAAGCGGTGGCCGAGCTCGAGGGCGGCCTGGGCGAAGCGTTCATCTGCTGTCATGGTCTGGTGTCCGGAGTAAGGCAAGCGCGCAGTCTAGAGCGTGTTATGCACTTTTACGTGCCCGCGAAAGCCGGGAAAGGGGCCCGGAACGAGGCGTAGCACGCGCCGCGGTTGCCACACCGCAAGCGGGCTGCAACGAAGGGCCGGGCCCCTTTCCCGGCTTTCCCGAAGGGTTGGCGGGTACTTAAAAGTGCATAACACGCTCTAGAGCCTGTGGTGCACCGGCGCCTGCGGCGGCTTCAACTGCCCGTGGACGCGTAATGCCTCACCCCCATGCGCCAGGCGCCCGAGGCCAGCCAGAGGAAGGCAAAGCCGGCCAGCGGCGAGACCCAGCCCAGCCAGGCTGGTGCGCCCAGCGGGTCGGGCTTGCCCAGCACGGCCAGCGCCGGGTAGTAGGCCACGCAGGCCAGCGGCACGGCGAAGGTCAGCAGGCGGCGGAACCACTGCGCGTACAGGGCCAGTGGGTACTGGGCGGCCTCGACGCTGCCGTAGCTCAGCACATTGGCGGCTTCTAGGCTTTCCACGGTCCAGAACGAGAGCGCGCCCTGCAGCACCAGGATGCCCAGGAACAGCGCCACGCCGCCCGCCACGGCGAACAGCGCCACGGCGACGGCCTGGGGCGTCCACACCACGGCGCCCTGGGCCGTGGCAAAGCCCAGCACCAGCAGGCCCTGCAGCAGGCGGCCCAGGCGGCTGATGCGCACGTCATGGCCCATGAGCTGCAGCCACACGGGGCGCGGGCGCAGCAGCAGGCGGTCGAAGGCGCCCGTGCGCAGGAACTGCGTGCCCAGCACGTCGAAGCCCCGGCCCAGCGCATCGGCCAGGGCGAACATGCAGTTCACCAGGCCATAGAACACGGCCACTTCGCCGATGCGCCAGCCCTGCACCTCGCCAAACCGGTGGAACAGCGCCCAGACGGCGATGACCTCGATGCCCGTGACCAGGAACTGGCCCAGGGTCAGCATCAGCGCCGAGGCCGGGTAGCGCGCCTGCCCGCCCAGCGAGGCCAGCGCCAGGCGCAGGAACATGGACAGCGATCCTTTTTGCTTGGCCATGGCGCTCACCCGCCCTGCACTTCGAGGCCGCGCATGGTGCGCGCCATGGCCACGCGGCCCAGGGCCACGATCACGGCAATCCACAGGGCTTGCAGCGCCAGGCAGGCCAGCATCTGCGCACCGGCCATCTGGCCGAAATAGATGCGCGCAGGAATGTCCATCACGCCGGCCAGCGGCTGCAGCAGCAGCGCGGTCTGCCAAGCGTCGGGCATCAGCGCCAGCGGCAGCAGGTTGCCCGACAGCACGATGACCACGGGCGCGGCCAGCGTGTTGATGCCTTTTTCATTGAGCGCGGCGGCGGCGGCAACGTTCAGCAGCATGACCAGTGCCGTGGACAGCAGCAGCGCCAGCAGCATGGAGGCAGCAAAGCCCAGGCCTGCGGCCCAGCCGGCCGGCGGCTGCCAGCCCCAGGCGCCCAGCCCCATCAGCGGCAGGGCCAGCCCTGCAAACGCCACCATCAGCGCCACGCGCGGCAGCACGCGCGCGGCGATCCAGCCAGCCGAGCGCACGAACCACAGCGCATAGGCATCCACGGGCCGCAGCCGGTCATAGGCAACGGCGCCCGTGCGCACGGCCAGGGCCACGTCGGGGTCGCCGCTCCAGGGCAGCAGCGCGAACAGGCCCTGCGCCAGCCAGGTGTAGGTGATGGCGTGCTCCAGCGAAATCGGCGCGCCGGCCGATGCCGAGGCGCTGCCATAGAACGCCGCCAGCACCATGGTCTTGATGGCGCCCCACCAGCACTGCGTGGCAAAGCCCGCGTAGGCGGCCGTGCGGTACTGCAGCATCAGCAAAAAGCGCGAGGCGAAGGCGGCCTTGTAGGGGCGCAGCAGGTGTTGCAGGCGGTGCAGGCGCTGGTGCGATCCCATGGCGCTCAGACCTCCGAGGCACCATGCATGGCGTAGAAGCGGGCGATCACGGCCTCGATGGCCATGTCCTGCCCCTCGCCCTCGCCTTGGCCTTCACCCGTGCCATCGCGCTGCGCCGCCACCACCTGGGCGCGCAGCGCATCGACCGCGCAGTCGGCCAGCACGCGGCCATGGCCGATGACGATGACGCGCCGCGCCAGCGCCTCGATGTCGTGCATGTCATGCGTGGTCAGCAGCACCGTGGTGCCGCGTTCGCGGTTGGCGCGCAGCACGAACTCGCGCACGGCCAGCTTGGAGGGTGCGTCCAGGCCGATGGTGGGTTCGTCCAGGAACAGGATCTCGGGCTCGTGCAGCAGGGCCGCGGCGATCTCGGCGCGCATGCGCTGGCCCAGGGACAGCTGGCGCACGGGCTGGTCCAGCAGCCGCTCCAGGCTCAGCATGGCCACCAGCTCATCGCGGGTGCGCGCAAAGCGCAGCGGATCGACGCGGTACAGGTCGCGCAGCAGGTTGAAGCCGTCGCCCACGGGCAGGTCCCACCACAGCTGCGAGCGCTGCCCGAAGACCACGCCGATGCGGCCCACATGGCGCTGGCGGTCGGCAAAGGGGTCGCGCCCATCCACCTCCACGCGCCCGCCATCGGGCCGCAGGATGCCCGACAGAATCTTGATGGTGGTGGACTTGCCCGCCCCGTTGGGCCCGATGAAGCCCAGCAGCTCGCCACGCTCCAGCGCGAACGACACACCCTGCAGCGCCTGCACCGTGCGGTGGCGCGGGCGCACCAGCGCGCGCAGCGCGCCCATCACGCCGGGGTCGCGCTCATGGATGCGGTAGGTCTTGCGGAGGTCGTGGACGAGGATCTGGGGCATGGCGCTGGGCGGTGAGGTAAGCGCAGAGGGGAGCACAGAGGGGGCGCGATTCTACACAGGACCGGGCTTTGCTATCCTGCGCGCAAATTCGCGGATGGAAATCCGCCTTGCCGCACGCACGCACAAAGGAAACACAACATGGCAGCTGAAGGCAATGCAAGCCAGCTCGTAGGAATCGTCACGCTGCTGGGGGCCGCCGTGGTGGCCGTGCCGCTGTTCAAGCGGCTGGGCCTGGGCGCCGTGCTCGGCTATCTGGCGGCCGGGCTGGCCATAGGCCCCTACGGGCTAGGCCTGGTGACGGATGCGCAGACCATCCTGCACGTGGCCGAGCTGGGCGTGGTGATGTTCCTCTTCGTCATCGGGCTGGAGATGAAGCCCTCGCACCTTTGGGACCTGCGCGGCCAGATCTTCGGGCTGGGCAGCCTGCAGGTGGTGGTGTGCGCGCTGCTGCTCACGGGCGTGGGCATGGCCTTCGGCTTTCCGTGGCAGGTGGCCTTCGTGAGCGGCGCGGGCTTTGTGCTGACCTCCACCGCCATCGTCATGCAGGTGCTGGCCGAGCGTGGCGACATCCTGGCGCCGCGCGGCCAGCGCATCGTCTCCATCCTGCTGTTCGAGGACCTGCTCATCGTGCCGCTGCTGGCCGCCGTGGCCTTTCTTGCTCCGGCCGATGCGGCGCCCGTGGCCACCTCGCCCCTGTGGCAACGCGCGGGCGTGGCCCTGCTGTCGCTGGGCGCGCTGGTGGGCGCGGGCCTGTGGCTGCTGAACCCGCTGTTCCGCATCCTGGCCAAGGCCAAGGCGCGCGAGGTGATGACGGCCGCCGCGCTGCTGGTGGTGCTGGGCGCAGCCCTGCTGATGGAGATGGGCGGCCTGTCCATGGCCATGGGCGCCTTCGTGGCGGGCGTGCTGCTGTCCGAATCCTCGTTCCGCCACCAGCTGGAGGCCGATGTGGAACCCTTCCGCGGCCTGCTGCTGGGCCTGTTCTTCCTGGGCGTGGGCATGGCGCTGAACCTGGAGGTGGTGGCGCTGAACTGGCGCATCGTGGGCATGGGCGTGGTGGCGCTGATGCTGGGCAAGGCGCTGTGCATCTATGCCGTGGCCCGCGTGGCGCGCAGCAGCCATGCCGATGCGCTGGACCGCGCCATCCTCATGGCCCAGGGCGGGGAGTTCGCCTTCGTGCTGTTTGCCGAGGCGCTCAAGCTCGGCGTGCTCGACCCCGAGGTGCATGCCAACATGACGGCCATCGTCGTGCTGTCCATGGCCATCACGCCGCTGGTGGTGGTGCTGCACAAGCGCCTGGCAGGCGCCGAGGCCGTGTCGCTGGACGGCGTGGAGGCGCCGCAGGACCTGCGCGGCAACGTGCTGGTCATCGGCTTCGGCCGCGTGGGCCAGATCGCCAGCCAGGGGCCGCTGGCCCGTGGCGCCAAGCTGTCCATCATCGACAACGACCCCGACGTGATCCGCAACGCCGAGCCCTACGGCTTCAAGGTCTACTTCGGCGACGGCGCGCGCGCCGACATCCTGCATGCGGCCGGCGCCAGCCATGCCAGCGCCATCCTGGTCTGCGTGGACAGCAAGGCCGCCGCCACGCGCATCGTGGAGAACGTGCGCCACGAATGCCCTCACGCCCGCCTCATCGTGCGCGCCTATGACCGCGAGCACGCGCTGGAGCTCATCCAGAAGGACGCCGACCATGTCGTGCGCGAAAGCTTCGAGTCCGCCCTGCTCATGGGCCGCCATGCCGTGCTGGCCCTGGGCGCCACCGAGGACGAGGCCCAGACGCTGGAGGCCGAAGTGCGCGGCCGCGACACCGAGCGCTTTGCGCTGGAGACCGCCGGCGGCAACTTTGCGGGGCGTGCCCTGCTGCTGGGCAATATCGAGCGCATCGATCCGCCCCGGCACGACAAGCCCACCGCCAGGGACTGAGCGCGCAAGGGCTGCAAGGGCCGCAGGCCCCGCTCAATGCCGCTGGTTGATCTGTATGAGATTGCCGCAGGTGTCGTCGAACACCGCAATCGTGACCGGCCCCAGATGCGTCGGCGGCCTGGTGAAGCGCACGCCGGCCGCGCTCAGGCGCTCGTACTCGGCCTGCACGTCGTCCACGCCGAAGAAGGTGGCCGGCACGCCGTCGGCATGCAGGGCGGTCTTGAAAGGCCTGGCGGCCGGGTGCATGTCGGGTTCGAGCAGCAGCTCCACGCCATCGGCATCACCGCGCGATGTCAGGGTGAGCCAGCGCGCATCGCCGCCCATGGGAATGTCGTGCTTGAGGACGAAGCCGAGCACATCGCGGTAGAAGGCCAGGGCCTTGTCCTGGTCGTCGACGAGCACGCTGGTGATGACGATCTTCATGGAATGCTCCTTGTGTCGCTGCGCAGGGCACGCACCGGGTACACACCTGCCACCACCGGCATGCCGCTATTTCAGCAGGAAGGTGACGGGCACGCGCGTCCACATGCTGTCCGGCACGCCGTCGCGCGTGCCGGGGACAAAGCGCCACGTCCGCACGGCGTCCAGCGCCTCCTGGTCGAGCAGAGGATAGCCGCTGCTGTCTGCCACATCCACGGCCAGTGCCTTTCCGCTGGCGCCCACCAGAACCCGCAGCACCACCTTGCCTTCCTGCTCCAGCCGCCTGGCTTCCTTGGGATAGGCCGGCATCTTGTTCTCGCTGGCCTGCCTGTCGGGCACAGGCTGCACCACGCCTGCCGCAGCCGGGCCGCCGGCCAGCAGGCCCAGGGTCAATGCAAGGATGGCGCAGCGCATGCGGGGCATTCGGAAGGCTCCTGGATGGGGACGAGATGGGGGACTGGATGGGTATGGGATGGCAGTCGTGGACTGGTGCGGCCCCGGATCATCGCATGCCCTCCACCCGCCACCAGCGCGGCAGCAGCGCCTGCACCTCGCCGCGCCGATAGCGGTCGTCGATGAGAAAGACCACGCCGCGGTCGTGCTCGCTGCGAATGACGCGGCCTGCGGCCTGGACCACCTTGCGCAGGCCCGGGTAGAGGTAGCTGTAGTCATAGCCCTTGTCCGCGCCGAACTGGCGATCCATGGCGCGCTTCATCTCTTCGTTCACGGGATTGACCTGGGGCAGGCCCAGCGTGGCCACGAAGGCGCCGATGAGGCGCTCGCCGGGCAGGTCCACGCCCTCGGAGAACGCCCCGCCCAGCACGGCGAAGCCCACGCCCTGCCCGGCTTCGGTGAAGCGGGCCAGGAAGGCCGCGCGACCCTCCTCGTCCATGGACGGGGTCTGCAGCCAGACCGGCAGATCGGGATGGGCGCGCTGCAGGCATTCGGCCACGCGCTGCAGGTAGTCGAAGCTGCTGAAAAAGCACAGGTAGTTGCCGGGCCGGCGCGCGTACTGCGCGGCCACCAGGTCGGCGATGGGCCGCAGCGAACGGTCGCGGTCGCGGTAGCGCGTGGAGATGTGGCCGGCCACCTGCACATCGAGCTGGTCGGCCTGGAAGGGCGAGTCGGCCTCCAGCCAGTGCGTGCCTTCGGGCAGGCCCAGGATGTCGCGGTAGAAATGCGGCGGGCTCAGCGTGCCCGAGAACAGCACCGAGGCATGGGCCGCCGCATGGCGTGCCGCCAGGTGGGGCGCGGGCACCACGCAGCGTATGCACAGCGTGGAGGCCGGCGCGCGATGGGGGCCTGAGCGCCCGGGCAGCAGGTGGACATCGAACAGCGCATGGCCGCCGAACTGCTCGGCCAGCGCCATGAACTGCAGCGCCTCCCAGTAGAAGTCCAGCACCGGGTCGCCGGGCAGCATGGGGCTGTCGGCATTGGCGTCGGCGATGGCGGCCACGGCGCGCTGCACGGTGCCCAGCAGGCCTGCGGGCACTTCCTCATGGGCCTGGTAGCTGGCGGTCTGCTCCCTGTTCAGCGCGCTCCAGCTGCGGCTGAGCCGGTCCAGCGCCTTGCGCACGGCACCGGTGGCCGACTTGCGGGCGGCCGCCAGGGCGAACTGCGACAGCTCGGCCGTGTACATGCGGCGCGCGCGCTCGAGCAGGTTGTGGGCCTCGTCCACCAGCACGCCCACCTTCCATTGCTGGGCCTGGGTGAGCGCGTACAGCATGGCGGCGCTGTCGTAGAAGTAGTGGTAGTCGGCCACGACCACGTCGCTCCAGCGCACCAGTTCCTGGGCCAGGTAGTAGGGGCAGATGTCGTGCGCCAGCGCCACGGCACGCACGGCAGGCGGGTCCCAGGGCGCCTGCTGCAGCGCGGCGGCTCGCGCGGCGGGCAGCCGGTCGAAAAAGCCGCGCGCCAGCGGGCAGGAGTCGCCGTGGCAGGCCTTGTCGGGATGCTCGCAGGCCTTGTCGCGCGCCAGGATGGCGAGCACGCGCAGCCTTGCGGGTGGCGCGGGTGGCGAGGGCGGAGGTTGTGGCGCAGCCGGTTCCTGCGGCGGTGGCTGGTGCTGCTCGGCGATCTGCCGGTTCACGCTGGCCAGCGCCTGCAGCGCCAGGCCATGGCCCGTGCCCTTGGCCGTGAGGAAGAACAGCCGGTCCAGGCCCTGGTCCGGCATGGCCTTGAGCATGGGGAAGATGGTGCCCAGCGTCTTGCCGATGCCCGTGGGCGCCTGCGCCATCAGGCATTGGCCGCCCTGCTGCGCGCGCGCCACGCGGTAGACGGCCACGGCCAGCTCGCGCTGGCCGGCGCGAAAGCCCTGCATGGGAAAGCGCAGCGCGGCCAGCGCCGCCTCGCGCGCCGCGCGGTGGGCGGCCTCGCTGCGCGCCCAGTCCAGGAACAGCGCGCATTGCTGCTCGAAGAAGGCGCGCAGCGTGGCCGCGTCTTCCTCCTGCACCAGCACGGTCTCCTCCGAGTTGCCCACGTTGAAATACACCAGGGCCACGCGCAGCCGCTGCAGGCCGCGCGCCTGGCACAGCAGATGGGCGTAGATGCGCGCCTGGGCCCAGTGCAGTGCCCGGTGGTGGGCGCGCACGCCCTCGATCTGGCCCCGGTAGGTCTTGATTTCCTCAAGCTGGCCGGCCTGGGCGTCGAAGCCGTCGGCGCGGCCGCGCACGCGCAGGTCGCCGTATTCACCGGCCAGGCTGATCTCGGTCTCGTAGTCCTTGCCCCTGCGCGACTGCACCAGGCTGTGGCCGGCCATGCCCTCCAGCGCGCTGGGCGCGGTCGTGAAGCGCAGGTCCAGGTCGCCCGCGCGTGCCGTGAACTCGCACAGCGCGCGCACGGCCACGGTGTAGCTCACGCGGCCTCTCCCAGCGGCTGGCCGCGCCACTGCACATGGCACACGCGCACGGGAATGCCGTGCTCGGCACAGTACTGCAGCCAGCGGATCTGGTTGTCCTGCAGCTTGTCGCCGGGCGCCTTGGCCTCGACCAGTTCGTAGCGGCGCTCGGCCGGCCAGAAACGCACCAGATCGGGAAAGCCCGTGCGGTTGGCCTGCACGTCGCGCAGCAGCCGCGCAAAGAGCAGCTTGAGGTGGGCGGCCGGAATGCAGTCCAGCGCCAGCGCCAGCAGCGGCGCGCTCAGCGTGCCCCAGAACACGAAGGGCGACTGCAGGCCCTGCTTGTCGGCATGGCGCTGCACGATGACCTCGCGCCAGCTGCCATCGTCCAGATGCGCCAGGCATTCCTCGAACAAGACTGCGCGGCGCTGCACGAAGTCGGGCGCGGACAGGTCGGCCGGGCCGCTCTGGAACGGGTGGAAGAAAGCGCCCGGCAGCGGCGCGAAGATGGCCGGCCAGCACAGCAGGCCGAACAGCGAGTTGATGAGCGCGTTCTCCACATAGAACACCGGTGCGGAGTCGCTGTGCCAATGGTCGCGCAGCACGTATTCGACGGAGCTGGGCCGGGCCGGCAGGTCCAGCTCCACGTCCATGCGCATCTGCGCCACCACGGGCGCCAGCGCCGCCGCACGCCCGCGCGCGCCCTGCCCCAGGCTGCGGCGCAGGCGCGGCAGCATGCGCGCCACGCGCTGCAGCTCCTCGTCGCTCTCGGGCTGGGCCTGGGCGGCCTGGGCCAGCGCCATGGCATCGGCAAAGCGCTCCATGCGCTCGTACACGCGCATGCGCCGGTGGCGGGCTCCGGGGTAGCGGCTTTGCGCATAGGCCTGCTCGGCACGCTCCCAGTCCTGCATGCGCTCGCAGGCCTGGCCTATGCGCAGCAGCACCTTGGCGCGGCGCTGCTCCAGCCAGGCATTGCCGCTGGCGCAGCCGGCCACCTGCTGCAGCAGCGCATCGATCTCCACGCCCTCATCCAGCGCCGCGCGGCAGGCCTGCAGGGCCAGGTAGCCATCGACATCGGCACGCGACTGGAAGGCCCGCGACGCCGCATCGAAGGCCACGGCCTCGTAGCGGAACACGCCCAGGTCGGCCAGCACGAATTCCGACCAGTCCTGGTAGAGATTGCCGAAGAACATCAGCCGAAAGCGCTCGCACAGCGCACCCACCATCACGCGCCAGGCGGCTTCCCCGGCTCCGACGCCCTGGGGCTGCCACTGCGCATAGGGCCTGGGCGCCTCATGCAGGGGCTGCAGGGCCTGCAAAAGCTCGGCCTTGCGCAGGCCTGAGTGAATGGGTGCGCCGGCGAACAGCTGCAGCAGCTCGGGCTTGGTGTGCAGCGCAAACAGCTCCTCCAGCGCCATGGGGTGGCCCGCGTCCAGCCAGCCCAGCTCCAGCAGGGGCGCGGCTGCCTCGGCAATGCCGGGGATCTCTTCGTACACCAGCTTGCCGGCCCGAAACCACGGCCCGCGCCGCATCAGCAAACGCACCATCAGCGCCTGCGAGGGCTGGGGCAGCTGCGTGAAACGGGTGAGGAATGCCTGCTCGGGCGCGTCCAGCAGATCGCCGTAACGCTGGCCAATCCAGTCCAGCGCGCGCTGGAAGTTGTGCAGGTAGTAGAAGCGGTGGGGAGGGAGCATGGGCCTGGCAGATCGGGCAGCCAGGCCGCTCGAAAACTGTATCTTTATACAGTCATCATATCAAACCCGGTAGTGCTCACTTCGCGCAACGGACTTGCCCCGGGCAGGCTCATCCGGCCAGGAAGCCGCCATCGGTCGCCAGGCAGTGACCGACCACAAAGGCCGCCTCGTCAGACATCAGCCAGACGACGGCCGTGGCCACCTCCTGCGGATGGCCCATGCGCCGCAGTGGCAGGCCCGCCGCCACGGCATGCATGTCGGCAATGCCCGAGCCCAGCATCATGTCCGTGACCACGCGGCCAGGGGCAACGGCATTGATGCGGATGCCGCGCGGCGCGTACTCCATGGCGGCGGCGCGGGTCAGCGACAGGGCCGCGGCCTTGGAGGCGCCGTACAGCGACAGGCCCGGATTGGGATTGCGTATGCCGCTGACGCTGGTGTTGTTCACGATGGTGCCGCCGCCCGCCGCCAGCATGGCCGCCAGTTCATGGCGCATGGCGTGGAAGACCGCACGCACATTCGTGTCGAAGACCTGCGAGAAGACCGCATCATCCTGCTCGGCCAGCGCGGCACGCCGCTCCTGGAAGCCCGCATTGTTGAAGGCCGCGTCCAGCCGCCCGAAGCGCGCCACGGCCTGCTCCACCACCGCCGCCATGTCCTCCTGCCGCGTTGCATCGCAGGCCAGGAAAAGGCCGTCTGCTCCCCGCTGCCGGATTTCCTGCTCCAGCTGCAGGCCCAGCTCACGGCGGCGCCCCGTGACCATCACGGCGGCGGCGCCCTCCTCGGCCATGCGCAAGGCGGTGGCCCGGCCTATGCCGCTGGTGGCACCCACCACCAGGCAGACACGCCCCCGGAGCCGCCCCGACGGTGCAAGGGCCGGCAGGGGGCCGGCCAGTTCCAACTGACGCTGCTGCATGTCCATGGCGATGTTCCTTCGCAATTTGGTTGCATGGTACAACCAAATTGCAGAACATGCCAGACTGCCAAACGCGCGTGTTCCCCGACTAGACCGCCACCACCGGCAGCACGATGCGCGAGGCATGGCAGCCGCCCAGGTGCACGCTGTTGACCGCCACCTGCCTGGGCCCCGCACTGCCCTCGGGCGCGCCAGTGTTGGGGTTCACGTCGAAGCGCGGGAAGTTGCTGCTGGAGATGTCCAGGCGGATGCGGTGGCCCTTGCGGAACAGGTTGGAGGTGGGCATGGGCTCGATGGTGATAGCCACCACCTCGCCGGGCGTCATCAGCTCGGGCTGCTCCCATGAGTTGCGGTAGCGGCAGCGCAGGATGCCGTCGGTGATGTTCATCGCATAGCCCTGCGGATGGTCGGCGCTGGGCGGGTACTGGTCGATGAGCTTGGCGGTGAAGTCCGTGTCGGGCGCGGACGAGGACACCTGCAGCTCGATGGTGATGGTGCCCGTGACCTCCAGATCTTGCTGCAGCGGCTCGGTCTGGAACACCAGCACGTCGCCGCGCTCGGACAGCGGGCCGTAGGGCGGGCGGGCGGCGAAGGTGCTCTCGTGCGTGACCTGGTCGTAGGCGCCTGCGAACATCAGCGGCTCGCCCGAGGTGATGGAGCCGCCCAGGGTGGGCACGGGGCAGGCCGGGTCGAAGCGGTAGCTGCGCACGCCCGGCTGCGGCGCGGGCTCGCGGGCCAGCCTGCCGTCGGCGTGCAGGTGCCAGGCCGTGGGCTGCGTGCCGGGCACGGGCCAGTGGTCGGCGCTGCGCCAGGCCCCGCCGTGGTCCAGCCGGCCCTGGGCCGTGCGCGCGCCCGATCCGCCGCCCATGCGGAAGTAGCGCACGGCGGCTTGCTGGCGCGCGGGCATGGGCCGGCCCTTGAGCCAGTGGTCGAACCAGGCCAGGCGCATGGCCACGTAGTCGTCGGCCAGCGCGCCGTCGAGCACGGCACCGGGCCCGAAATCCACATCGCCCGCATGCGGGACGCTGCGCTCGCCATGGGTCCAGGGGCCCAGCACCATGCGGACCCGGCCATCGCCGCGCGACAGGCCCAGGTAGTTGTCCGTGGTGGTCTGCGCATACGGGTCCCACCAGCCGCACATCAGCATCACGGCCAGGCCGTCGAAGGCGCCGTAGTGGCCGGCGGCGTACAGCTCGGGCTGGCGCCAGTAGTCGTCAAAGCTGCCGCGCTCCCACTGGCTGAACAGGTAGTCCTCGTACTCGGGCGCCCACTGCAGCGGCGAGTCGCCGCGCGACCAGGGCAGGCGCAGGCACCACTGGCCGATGTCGGCCTGCTCCAGCGCCTGGCGCGCTGCGGGCTCCAGGTGGTTGCTGCCGCTGCGCGCATTGCGCAGGGCCCAGACGGCCTGCTTCAGCTCGAAGGCACCGCCATGGCGTATGCCGCCCCGGTAGGCATTCGCAAAGCCGCCGCATTCCAGGAACATGGCCTTGAGGCCCGGTGGCCTTTGCGTGGCCAGCGCAGTCTGCGTGTGCGCGGCGTAGGACAGGCCGTAGGTGCCCACGTTGCCGTTGCACCAGGGCTGCTCCATGATCCATTGCAGGGTGTCGGCGCCATCGTGGGCCTCGCCCAGGTATTTGGTGAACTGGCCTTCGGAACCGAAGCGGCCCCGGCAGTCCTGCACGACCACGGCATAGCCTTCGCGCGCAAAGCGGGCCGCCACCTCGCCCCGGCGCATGGGAAGGGGGTTGGCCGCGCTGCGCTCGCGGCGCGTTTCCTCGTTCTTGCCGTAGGGCGTGCGCTCCAGCAGCACGGGCAGCGGGCCGGGATGGTGGGGGCCGAGGTTCTCGGGCAGATACAGGTCGGTGGCCAGGCGCACGCCATCGCGCATGGGCACGGCGAGGCTGTGGTGGACCACGCCGCCCAGGTGGGTGATTGATGTATTGCTCATGCTGCTGGCGCTCAGTCGAGCTTGAGGTTGCGTTCCTTGACCAGCTTGGCCCAGCGCGCCGTGTCTTCCTGCATGAAGCGCGCCAGTTCCTGGGGCGTGGTGGGCGCGGGCTCGGCGCCCTGCGCCTCCAGCGACTTGGCCACTTCACGGTCCTGCAGCGAGCGCACCAGCGCGGCATTGACCTTGGCCACCACCGCAGGCGGCGTGCCGGTGGGCGCGAACAGCGCATACCAGATGTCGTATTCGAAGTCCTTGACGCCCGCCTCGGCCATGGTGGGCACCTGCGGCAGGGCGCGCGAGCGCGTGGCGCTGGCCACGGCCAGCGGCGTGAGCTTGCCGGCCTTGATCTGCAGCACCACGCTGGGCACGGCATTGATGCCCAGCTGCACATGGCCGCCCACCAGTTCGTTGACGGCGGGCGCGCCGCCCTTGTAGGGAATCTGCAGCATGCGCGTGCCTGTGGCGGCCTGGAACATTTCCATGGACAGATGGCCTGGCGTGCCGTTGCCGCTGGAGCTGTAGTTCAGCGCACCGGGGTTCTTGCGCGCCAGCGCCACCAGCTCCTGCACGGTGCTCACATTGAGGCTGGGGTGCGTGGTGAGGATGGGCACGTTGATCAGCACCCGCCCCACGGGCACGAAGTCGCGCGAGGGGTTGTAGGACAGCTTGCTGGACAGCAGCGGCGCCGTCACCATGCCCGAGCCCGCGCCCAGCAGCAGGGTGTAGCCATCGGCCGGCGCGGAAGACACCAGCTGGAAGCCATGCACGCCGGGGCGGTTGTCGATGACCACGGGCTGGCGCCACAGCTCGGACATCTTGCGGGCCACCACGCGCATGGCCGCATCGGCTGCGGCACCGGCGGGGAACGGCACGACGATGCGCACGGGCTTTTCCGGGAATTCGGCCGCATGGCCGGGCAAGGGCGCCAGGCCCAGCGCAAGGCCCAGTGCCAGGAAAGCCAAGGACAGGAAGCGTTGGAAGTGGGTCATGGGAATCTCCATTCTTGATGCGGGTGTGCAGGACGGTCAGAAGTCATGGCGCACGCCCGCGCCGATGGCGCGCACGGCCACGTTGGGGCGGCTGGAGTCCACGCCGTCGTGGTCCACGAAGGCCTGCAGTTCGGTGCGCTTGGACAGCGCATAGGTATAGGCCAGCTGCTGACGCCTGCGCTTGCCGGTCAGCGAGGTCTGCACGTCGCGCTGCATCAGGTTGAGCACCACGGCGTGCGCGCCATGGCGCAGCCGCGTGCCAAGCATCCAGTAGTCCACGTCGGCGCGCGAGACGCCGGGCTTGTGGTTGAAGCGGTCGCGGCCCAGCAGCACATAGGGCTCGATGGCACCAAAGCTGTAGCGCAGTCCCATCTGCCATTTGCTGTCGAACTCGTTGGCCAGCAGGCCCCCGGCGCGCGTGTCCTTGGCGTAGCCCAGGCCGGCCGCCCACGGGCCTGCGGCGTAGCTCAGGCCCAGGTCCAGCGATCTGGCGTCGTCCTCCAGCCCTGGGGCCTTGGCATCGCCGCGCAGGTAGTAGCGCGCACGGAACACCGTGCCGCCCCATGACGGGCTTTGGTAGCCCAGCGAATTGGAGGTGCGGTTGCGCGCATTGAGCATGGAGGTGCCGATGGCCGTGGCCCCGGCGTCATTGGCCGCGAACGAGGTGATGCCCGTGACCTGCGAGTACAGCGGCGAGCCCGTGGGATTGGCCGAGTCCAGCCGGCCCAGGGCCACCGTGCCCAGGCCGCCGCGCAGTGCCACGTAGCTGTTGCGAAAGGCCGGCGTGGTCAGCGAGCCCGTGTCCGCATCCAGCCCCATCTCCATGCCGAACAGTGCCTGCAGGCCGCCGCCCAGCTCCTCCTTGCCGCGAAAGCCCAGGCGCGAGGCGTTGTCGCGCTCCTCCATGGTGGAGCCGGCATTGCCGGTCTTGAGGTGGTTCACGGTCAGCCGGATCTGGCCGTAGACCTGCATGTCCTGCGCATGCGCAATCGGGTGGCCCAGGGCCGCGATGGACAGGCTGCAGACGGCGGCAATGCTTGGCAGGGCCTTCATGGAATCTTGCTCCTTGTGTTGTGCGTGCTCTGACGCCGCCGATTCTCAGGAGCCCCCGCATCCACCACAACGGTATGACGGACGCGTATTACCCTATGCGATTCGTGATGCGCCGTGCGCGCCCCCGGCCGCGCTGCCATCATGCAAGCACCGCCTGTACAACCCATGAATTTCAAGCAACTCGAAGCCTTCCAGGCCATCATGCTCAGCGGCTCCACCACGGGTGCGGCCGAGCGCCTGGGGCTGTCACAGCCCGGCATCAGCCGCCTGCTGGCCCAGCTGGAGCAGGACCTGGGCCTGCGGCTTTTCATCCGCGAAAAAGGCCGCCTGGTGCCCACGCAGGAGGCCGAGGCCCTGCTGCACGACGCCCAGGTGCTCATGGATTCGGCCCAGTGCTTTCGCCGCCATGCCGAGCAGTTGCGGCTGGGCGGCTTCAAGCGCCGGCTGCTCAAGGTGGCTGTGCCCGGCACCCTGGCCACCTCGCTGATGCCGGCCATTGCGCACCAATTCATGCAGGCGCATCCCGACGTGGTGCTGGAAGTGCTGTCGGGCTCCTACACCGAGACCGAGCGGGCCCTGCTGAGCCGCGACGCCGACATCGGCCTGGTGCGCCTGCCCATGACCATGCCCGGCCTGCGCACGCGGGCCTGCCTGGAGTCCGAGGCCGTCTGCATCATGCCCAGAGGCCATGCGCTGCAGGCGCTGGACGAGGTGACGCCGTCAGATCTGGTGGACGCCCCGCTGATCCTGCTTGGCCGCCAGCGCGAGATCCGCCAGGAGATAGACATGGCCTTTCGCCATGCGCGCGTACAGCCGCGCGTGGCCGTGGAGGTGCATTCCGTGGGCGAAGCCTGCGCCCATGTGGCGCAGGGCCTGGGCGTGTCCATGGTCAACGGCCTGCTGGCCAGCTACTGCCAGCCCGGCGCCCTGTCCAGCCGCCCGTTCAGGCCGCGCATCCGCTACCAGCTGGCCATTGCCTCGCTGGAGGCGGCGGTGCCGTCGCCCCTGCAGGACACGCTGATCGCCTTGCTGGTCCAGGCCATCGTGGCCACCGGGCATGCCGCCCCGGTGGACGACATGCCGAAGGCCTGATGCCCCGGTGATGCCGGCCGCTCAGTGCATCCAGCGCTGGTGCAGCCAGCGCGCCGCATGGTCCAGCGCATAGCCCAGGGCGCCGATCAGCACCACGGCGGCCATCAGCTCCGAATACGCGAGGCGGTCGCGCGTGTCGAGGATGAAGTAGCCCAGGCCGGCCGATACGCCCAGCATTTCTGCGGGCACCAGCACGATCCAGATGATGCCGATGGCCAGGCGCACGCCAGTGAGAATCTGGGCCGTGATGCCGGGCAGCACCACGCGCAGCACGGTCTCGGTGCGCGTGGCCGACAGGCTGCGCGCCAGCAGCAGCCAGTTGCGGTCCAGCTGGGCCACGCCGGCCGCCGTGCTGAGCAAGATGGGCCAGACGGCGGCGAAGGCCAGCAGGAAGTACACGGGCGCGTCGCCCACGCCCAGCACCATCACGGCAATGGGCATCCACGACAGCGGCGAGATCATGCGCAGGAACTGGAACACGGGCGAGAACGCCTGCGAGAACCCGCGCGACAGGCCCACCAGCACGCCCAGCGGCACGCCGACCACGAAGGCCAGCAGCAGGCCCACGGCCACGCGCTGCAGGCTCAGCAGGGTGTGCATCCAGATGTCGGCGCCCGTCAGCAGCTGGCCCAGCGCCTGCAGCGAAGGCCAGGGCGCGAAGGCCGCAGCCACGGGCGTGCTGCGCGCCAGCAGCGCGCCGCCCACCCACCACAGGGCCAGGACCAGGGCCGCGCCCAGCAGCGGCAATCCAATACGTCGCAACACCTGGCTCACACCACGATGGTTTCGCGGCGCGAGAAATCGGCCGGAATGCCGAAGACCTGCGGGCCGCCCACGGCCTGGATGGCCTTGCGCACGAAGCGGTCGTCCACCAGGTCGGTGGCCGCAAACCTGGGCTCCAGCTTGTCGAGGAAGCGCGTGTCGCCCTCGACCTTGGTGGCCTTGATGGCGCGCACCAACTGCTCGGTGTACGAGGGATAGGGATAGGGCTGGAAGTCGATGCGCCGCTGGTGCCAGCCCTTGTTGACGACCACGCCGCTGGCCTCGTAGCTGGCGTAGTCGGTGGCGGCCAGCACCTTGGACAGCGTCTGCTGCGGATGCGGCGTGTAGCGGCGCTCGCCGGTGCTCGACAGCAGGCGCGCGGCGGCCAGGCGGTTGTCGCGCGTCCACAGCTGGGCCTTGACCACGGCATTGGTCACGCGCTGTGCCCATTCGGGCTTGTCGGCGATATCGCGCTCGGCCAGGAAGGTGACGCAGCAGGCGTGGTCCTTCCAGACATCGCCCGAGAAGCGCAGCATCTTGCCCACGCCCGCGATCTCGGCGGCGGCGTTGAAGGGCTCGGCCACGATGAAGCCCGCGATCGACTTGCCGGCCAGTGCCGAGACCATTTCGGCCGGTGCCAGCACGACGAGGTTGACCTCGTTGGCCGCAATGGCGCCGCCGCGCGCGCGGGTCACGGCCGTGAGGCCGGCCTTGCGCAGCACGTCCTGCAGCAGGATGTTGTGGATGGAGTACCAGAACGGGATCGCCACGGTCTTGCCGCCCAGGTCCTGCACCTTCTGGATCTCGGGCAGCACGGTCAGGCCCGAGCCGTTGACGTGGTTCCAGGCCACGATCTTGGCGGGGAACTTGGCGCCGTAGCGCACCCACAGCGTGGAGGGCGTGAGCAGGTGGATGACGTTGACCTGGCCCGAGACGAAGGCCTCGACGATCTGGGCCCAGGAGCGGAACAGGCGCGGCGCCTCGGCCTTGAGGCCTTCGGCCTCGAACAGGCCGTTGCCGTGGGCCACCAGCAGCGGCGTGGCGTCGGTGATGGGCAGGTAGCCGATCTTCACGGGCTGGTCATCGCCCTTGAAGGCCTGGGCGCGCGCATCGCCTGCGGCCAGCAGCGGCGCGGCCACCGAGGCCGTGGCCAGTGCGCCCAGGCGCAGCATGTCGCGCCGCGTGAGGCCGCAGCCGCAGTCCGACGAGGCGCAGATGTGGGTGTAGGAAGGGTGGTCCTGGAAGCTCATGCGAAAGACCTTTCAGAAGAGCATGGTTGAAGTCGAAGAAATGGCGGATCTGCAGGCGGGCAGGCGAGGGAGATCAGGCCTGGGCCGCATGGCGCACGCCGTGCAGGGCCGAGAGGATGTCCAGCCGCAGCGCGGTCACGGCAGCGGCCTGGTCCTCGCGCGGGCGCGCTATGTCCACGCGCCATTCGCGCACGATGTGGCCGGGCCGCCCGCCCATCAGCAGGATGCGGTCGCCCACGAGGATGGCCTCGTCGATGTCATGCGTGACCAGCAGCGCGGCCGTGTGCCAGCGGTGGACCACGTCCACCATCAGCTCCTGCATCTCGGCGCGCGTGATGGCGTCCAGGGCCGAGAACGGCTCGTCAGCCAGCAGCAGCTGCGGCTCGCGGGCCAGGGCACGCGCCAGGGCCACGCGCTGGGCCATGCCGCCCGACAGCTGCGAGGGGTAGAGCGCGCCGCTGCCGCCCAGGCCCACGGCCTGCAGCGCCTGCTCCACGCGCTGGCGGCGGGCCTCTTGCTCCAGCTTCGGCTGGCGCTCGAAGTCCAGGCCGAAGCCCACGTTGCGCCGCGCGTCCAGCCAGGGCAGCAGGCTGGGCTGCTGGAACACGAAGCCCGCGCGCGGGTGCGGCGCGGTCAGCGGCTGGCCGAGGAACTGGAGCTCGCCCCGGCTCCAGGCGCCGCCGTCCGGCG
The DNA here is from genome assembly GCF_014852125.1 of Delftia sp. DLF01. Lineage (NCBI taxonomy): Bacteria > Pseudomonadati > Pseudomonadota > Betaproteobacteria > Burkholderiales > Comamonadaceae > Delftia > Delftia sp. DLF01. The sequence goes on along the minus strand of NZ_JACVAZ010000004.1, from coordinate 213,588 downwards.
ATTCGAGGCCGCCGAGCACGCGCAACAGCGAGGACTTGCCGCAGCCGCTGCCGCCGAGCAGGCAGACGATCTCGCGCGGGGCAATGCTCAGGGAAATGTCCTCGAACACGGCCTTGCCGGGCGCATAGCCAAAGCCCGCGCCGCGTGCCTGCAGCACGGGCGCGGGAGCGTCAGGGGAGAAAGCTTCCGTCTGGGTCATGAACTGGTGGTTTCCAGGGCCGCGCCAGCCAGCGCACCCTGTAGCTGCGTGACGCTGGGCGTCACGATGGGGATGAAAGCCGCCTCGCGCCAACGGCGCGCGAATCCCAGCGGCTGGTCGCGATGATAAGCGCGCCCGCCGCTGGCGTGCAGCTCCAGCTGCAGGGACTGCTGCACGATGTCGTTCAATTCCAGACGCAGGCGGAACAGGGCTTGAGGTCGGTCAAGAAAACGCCCGTCGGACAGGCCCGCATGCAGCGTGGCCGTGGCCAGCTCCAGCGCGTGGCGCTGCTGCTGCAGCGGGCCGCCCAGCACATCGCGCCCGGCGCCGGCACGGGCCGAGGCCGCCGCCAGCGAGGCGCGCGCCAGGCCTATGCACAGCCCCAGCTGCAGGCCCATGAAGGCGGGCCGCACGCGCGGCAGGAAATGGTTGGCGTCGGCATGGATCACATCGGCCGGGCCGATCTGCAGCCCCTCGATGGACAGCGCCGCCGTATGGCTGCCGCGCAGCGCGATCAGGTCCAGGTCGGCGCTGCGCTGCAGGCCCGCCGCATCGCCGGGCAGCGCGGCCACGAAGGGCTTTGCACCGTCGCTGCGCGAGACGGCAACGGCCACCACGAAGCGACCCGGCGGCACCAGGTTGGTGGCCCAGGGCACGCGCCCGCGCAGTGCAAGGCCGTCGGCGCCGACAGTGCCGACGGGCGTGGCCTCGACCTGCAGGGCCTCGATGCCGCCCAGGTACTTCATGGCGTTGGACAGGCCCGTGGCGCCCGCCTGCGTGCCCTGCAGCAGGCCCGGCAGCCAGCGCTGGCGCAGCGCCGCGTTGGGCGACTGCAGCAGGTATTCGACAAAGGCGCGCTGCGCCCAGAACACGAAGCCCGCCGTCAGCGAATGCCCGGCCACGCCGGCAATGGCCTCCAGCGCATCGCCCAGGCTGCCGCCCTGCCCGCCCTCGGCCACGGGCACGCCCAGGCCGAACAGGCCGTGCTGCGCCAGCCGGGGCAGAACCTCGTGCGCATGCGCGGGGCCTTCGTCCAGGGAGTCGGCATGGGCGTCCAGCCACTGCCGCAGCGAATCAGCCAGCATGTGCGTTCTCCTGCGGTTGTCGGAACTGTTCGGGCAGATAGGGCTGCAGCTGCGGGTTGACGGGGCTTTGCGCCAGGCTGTTGGCAAAGTTGCACAGCGTGGCCAGGCTGATGCCCAGCACCACCTCCAGCGCCTGCTGCTCGCTCAGGCCGGCCGCATGGAAGGCGGCCAGGGCCTCGTCGGCCACGGCGCCGCGCGTGGCGATCACGGCTTCGGCAAAGCGGCGCACGGCGTCCAGGCGCGGCTGGCCCGTGTCGCGGCCGTCCTGCAGCGCCACCACCTCGGCCTGGGTCAGGCCGGCCTGCTTGAAGGCAAGCTTGGTGTGGCCGGCCACGCAGAAGTCGCAGCCATGGATGCGCGCCGCCGTGATCTGCACCACCTCGCGCTCGGCCAGCGTGAGCTGGGCGCGCGCGTTGATCTGGCCCACGGTCACATAGGTCTCCAGCGCCTGGGGCGAGTTGGCCAGGATGGCGATCAGGTTGGGCAGGAATCCGTTGCCGGCCAGGGCGCGCTCCACGAAGGGGCGGCTGGCTTCAGGAGCGGTTTGCGGGGTGTGCAGGGTCAGGCGTGCCATGGTGCTTTGCAGGAATGAAGGAATGCCTTCATGATCGGCCGCGCCCCCCTTGCCATCAATGCCGCCGCGTCGCGGATTTATGCCCGAACGTGTCAACCCGCAGGCGGATGCAGCGGGCTCGGATGGCGGCTCAGCAGCAGCGTGCCTGCGCGCGCTGCCAGGCGCCGGGCTGCTCGCCCATCACGCGCTTGAAGGCACGCGAGAAGGCCGCATAGGACTCGTAGCCCACGGCCTCGGCCACCTGGCCGATGGCCTCGCCCTGGGCCAGCCGGCGCGCGGCCAGCTGCATGCGCAGCAGCAGCAGGAATTGCTGGGGCGGCTGGCCGCAGGCCTCGGCAAACTGCCGAAAGAACGTGGCGCGCGACAGGCACACGCGCGCGGCCATGTCGGCCACGCTCCAGTTGCGGGCCGGCTCGCGCAGCAGCTCGGCCACCAGCGGCGCAAAGCCCGGCCGGCGCAGCAGGCTCCAGATGCCGCGCGCCCGCGCATCGCCATGCGCCAGCTGGCGCAGGCCGTAGAAGAACAGCAGGCCCACCAGCCGGTCCATCACGGCCGAGGGCTCGGTGCCCGTGCGCAGCGCCTCGGCGCGCATCAGGTCGAACAGCATGGAGGCGCCGCTCATCGCATGGTCGTCGCCGCGCAGCACCAGGTGGTCGGGAAAGGCATCGACCAGCAGGCCGCGCATGGGACCCTCGAAGGTGAAGAAGCCGCAGGCCAGCGCCGTCTCTCCGATGCCGGCATCGCCAGTGGCGGGACGCATGGCCTGCGGGGCGCAGGCCATGTTCGGGTCGGCATAGGGCGAGATGAAATGCGGCACATCGCGCGAGAGGAACACGCCGTCGCGCGGCTGCAGCTCCACCGAGGGCTGGCCCGGCAGGTGCAGCCAGCAGCGCCCGTCCAGGATCAGGTGAAAGCTGGCCCGCGCGCGCCCCGCCGTGGAGGCCCGCCAGCGCCCGCAGTACTGCCCCACATGGAACACGCTGGCGCGCCATTGCAGGCCGTTGAGCAGGCCGTCGATGACGCGATCGACCTGCGCTTCGGCCGCGCTGTCGGGGACTGGGTCGGGTAGCACGGTGGTACAGGCCAGGCAGTGAAGGGAATGCGGCCGGCCAGTATCGCCACGATGCAGGCGCGGGGGAACGAATCTTTGGGCATATGCTTGTGCCGCAATCGATATCTGGATCTGCATCCAAGTCCGCCCGGCCCGACCTTGGTCCGGTCGTGCCTCAGCGCTGGAAGCCCGAAGGCGGCACCCCGAAATGCCTTTTGAACATGGCCGTGAACGCGCTCTGGCTGGCGTAGCCGCAATCGAGGGCGATGTCGATGATGCGCTCGCCCGCCGCAATGCGGCCCAGCGCGAACATCAGCCGCGCCTGCTCGCGCCACTGGGCGAAGGGCATGCCGGTTTCCTTCACGAACAGGCGCTGCAGCGTCTTGGCGCTCACGCCCAGGCGCTGCGCCCAGTGTTCGGCGGTGGCGGTGTCGGCAGGCTCGCGCATCAGGGTCTCGCAGACCTGGCGCAGCCGCGCATCGGCGGACAGGGGCAGGTGCAGGGGCAGGACCTCGGCGGCGCGCAGTTCATCGACCAGCAGGTGCATCAGGCGCTCGTCGCGGCTGCCTTCGGCATAGTCCAGCGGCACGCCGACGGCGGCCACCACCAGCTCGCGCAGCAGGGGCGACACGTTGACCACGCAGGTGCGCGCGGGCAGGTCCGCAAAGGCCGAGGCGTCGATGTAGGCCGTGCGCATCTTCACGTCGCCCGACATGCGCACATCGTGCTCGGCGTCGGCCTCTATCCACAGCCCCCGGTTGGGCGGCACCAGCCAGGAGCCGGAATGCAGCTGCACGGACATCACGCCTTCGATCGCATACAGCAGCTGGCCGCGCGGGTGGGAGTGCCAGCCCGTGCTGGTGCCATGCGCCCAGTTGGCCTCCATGGCGGCCATGGGGCGCCCGGTCTGGTGGTACTTGAGGTATATGCGCGGCAGTTCTGCGGCCATGGGGCTTCCCGTCCTGTGCGGTTCTATGCGGTTCTATGCGGCTCTCTGTCCCGATCTCGACAATTGAAGTCAGTATAGAGAGAGACAGACGGACACCAAACGCCTATCTTCGGTCCCACGGCCCATTGACCTTCGTCAACGCCGGACCCTGACCGTGCCGCCCTGCGGGGCCCTTTCCTCCATGACAAGCAACACCACCACTCTTGGCGCCCCGGGCGAGCTGGGCGCGCCTGCAACGCACGCCCATCCAGCACCCAGCCATGCCGCGCAGGGCTTTTTGCTGCGCATCGTCGGCGCCGCCGCCTTCGCCCACCTGCTCAACGACCTGATCCAGGCCGTGCTGCCGGCCGTCTATCCCATGCTCAAGACGGAGTTCTCGCTGAGCTTCGCGCAGATCGGCTGGATCTCCCTGGTCTACCAGGTCACGGCCTCGCTGCTGCAGCCCTGGATCGGCCTGTACACCGACAAGCATCCCAAGCCCTACCTGCTGCCGCTGGGCATGGTGGTGACGCTGGTGGGCGTGGGCCTGCTGGCCCTGTCCACCAGCTACCCCATGCTGCTGGCCGCCGCGTCGCTGATCGGCGTGGGCTCGTCCACCTTCCACCCCGAGGCCTCGCGCGTGGCGCGGCTGGCCTCGGGCGGGCGCTTCGGCACGGCGCAATCGACCTTCCAGGTGGGCGGCAACACGGGCTCGGCCATCGGCCCGCTGATGGTGGCGGCCATCGTCATTCCGTTTGGCCAGCATGCGATCGCCTGGTTCATGCTGGTGGCGCTGCTGGCCATCTGGGTGCTGCTGCGCATCACGCACTGGCGCCTGCACCACGCGCCGGCCAAGGTGGTGGCGGCCGGCCAGCATGCGCTGACGGCGCTGAACCGCTCGCAGGTCATCCGCGCGGTGACCGTGATCTGCGTGCTGATGTTCGCCAAGTTCGTCTACATCGCGGCCTTTGCCAACTACTTCACCTTCTATCTGATCGAGCGCTTTGCCCTGCCCGTGCAGCAGTCGCAGCTGTACCTGTTCGCCTTCCTGGCGGCCGTGGCGGCGGGCACCTTCGCGGGCGGCCCGGTGGGCGACCGCATAGGGCGCAAGGCCGTGATCTGGGTGTCCTTCCTGGGCGTGGCGCCGTTTGCGCTGCTGCTGCCGCATGCCGACCTGTTCTGGACGGCCGTGCTGTCCATCGTCATCGGCCTGGTCATGTCCTCGGCCTTTGCGGCACTGGTGGTCTATGCGCAGGAGGCCGTGCCCGGCCGCGTGGGCCTCGTCTCGGGGCTGATGTTCGGCCTCATGTTCGGCATTGGCGGCCTGGGGGCTGCCGGCATGGGCAACCTGGCCGACACCCACGGCATCGTCTGGGTGTACAGCCTGGTGGCCTACCTGCCGCTGCTGGGGCTGGCAACGGCCTTTCTGCCGGAAACGCGCGCCCGGCGACGCTGAGGCGCAGCCTCAATCCGGCTGTATACCCGCCTGCCGGATCACGGCGGACCAGCGCGCCACCTCCTCGGCGATCTGGGCACGCGCCTCGGCAGGCGTGGTGAAGGTGGGCATGGCGCCCTGGGCGACCAGGGCGTCCTTCACTTCCTGCTGCCCCATCACCTCCTTGAGCGCGCCGCTGAGCCGGGCGACGATGGGCGCGGGCGTGCCCGCAGGCGCCAGCAGGCCGAACATCGACGTCACCTCGAAGCCCGACAGCCCGGCCTCGGCCGTGGTGGGAATGTCGGCAATGGAGGGCACGCGCTGCGCCGTGGTCACGGCCAGGGCGCGCAGGCGGCCGCCCTTGATGAAGCCCTGCGTGGCGGGCAGGGTATCGAACACCACATCCACCTGGCCGCCCATCAGATCGTTGAGCGCCGGCGTGCTGCCCTTGTAGGGCACATGGGTCAGCGGCACGCCCGCCTGCCGCTTGAACAGCTCGGCCGCCAGGTGCTGGGGCGAGCCATTGCCCGAGGAGCCGTAGTTCAGCCCGGCCGGCCTGGTTTTGGCCAGGGCGATGAACTCGCCCAGGCTGGCCGCCTTCACCGACGGGCCCACGGTCACCACCAGCGGCACGCGGCCCACCACGCCAATGGGCGCAAAGCTCTTGTCCATGGTGAAGCCTGCCGTGGACGCCATGAGCACGCTGTTGATGGAATGGCTGGTCAGCGCGCCCAGCAGCAGCGTATAGCCATCGGGCCTTTCCTTGGCCACGGCCGCGGCGCCCAGGTTGCCCGCCGCGCCGGCCCGGTTCTCCACCACCACGGGCTGGCCCAGCGCCAGCGAGAGTCTTTGCCCCACCACGCGCCCGATCACGTCGGTGGCGCCCCCGGGCGTGTAGGGAACGACCAGCTTGATGGGCCGGGCCGGATAGGCGCCGTCGGCCAGCGCGGGCGTGGCCAGGCCTGGGCCCAGCGCCAGCGAGGCCAGCAGCGCCGCAGCCAGGGCGGCGCGCCGGTTGGGCGCATGAATGCGACGGATGCGGGATGCAGCAACAACCATGGGTGTCTCCTCCTTTTGTCTTGTGTCGGAAAAACATGCCCGGCACGCACGCCGGGCACGGCTGCATGGTTGGTCAGATAGATTATTAATAATATAGGTGATAACGATGATAATAATCTGTAGCATCCGCCGCTATCCTGCCCCTCGACAAGGCAGCGCCTGCCTTCCGACCCCGCCAAGACCCTCTGCAAAGCACCCCACCCATGACCGACCCCAAGACTCCCGATGGCGCTCCAGGCCATGACATCGCCCCCGCCGATGCGGCCACGGGCATCTCCAAGGGCCTGACCAACTACGGCGACCGCGGCTTTTCGCTGTTCCTGCGCAAGGCCTTCATCAAGGGCGCGGGCTATACGGACTCAGCGCTGCAGCGCCCCGTCATCGGCATTGCCAACACGGGCAGCAGCTACAACCCCTGCCACGGCAACGCGCCCCAGCTGATCGAGGCTGTCAAGCGCGGCGTCATGCTGGCGGGCGGCCTGCCCATGGACTTCCCCACCATCTCGGTGCACGAAAGCTTCTCGGCGCCGACCAGCATGTACCTGCGCAACCTCATGTCCATGGACACCGAGGAGATGATCCGCGCCCAGCCCATGGATGCCGTCGTGCTCATCGGCGGCTGCGACAAGACGGTGCCGGCCCAGTTGATGGGCGCGGCCTCGGCCGGCATCCCGGCCATCCAGCTGATCACCGGGTCGATGCTCACCGGCTCGCACCGCAGCGAGCGCGTGGGCGCCTGCACGGACTGCCGCCGCTACTGGGGCAAGTTCCGCGCCGAAGAGATCGACGCCGAAGAGATCGCCGACGTGAACAACCAGCTGGTGGCCAGCGTGGGCACCTGCTCCGTCATGGGCACGGCCAGCACCATGGCCTGCATTGCCGAGGCGCTGGGCATGACCGTGCCCGGCGGCGCCTCGCCCCCCGCCGTCACGGCCGACCGCATCCGCATCGCCGAGCAGACCGGTACCGAGGCCGTGCGCATGGCGCGCGAGCGCCTGACCATCGACAAAATCCTCACGCCCGCCGCCTTCGAAAACGCCATGCGCGTGCTTCTGGCCATTGGCGGCTCCACCAACGGCATCGTCCACCTGGCCGCCATCGCGGGGCGCATGGGCTATGACATCGACCTCAAGGCCCTGGACCGCATGGGCCGCGACACGCCCGTGCTGCTGGACCTCAAGCCCTCGGGCGACCACTACATGGAGGACTTCCACCACGCGGGCGGCATGGCCACGCTGCTGCGCGAGCTCAAGCCCCTGCTGAACCTGGACGCCCTCACCGTCACCGGCCGCACGCTGGGCGAAGAGATCGACCGCGCCGGCCCCGGCTTTGCGCAGGACGTGGTGCGCCCGCGCTCCAACCCCATCTACCCGCAGGGCGGCATCGCCGTGCTGCAGGGCAACCTGGCGCCGGGCGGCGCCATCATCAAGCAGTCGGCAGCCCATCCCCGGCTCATGGAGCACGAAGGCCGCGCCGTGGTCTTCGAGAACGCGGCCGACCTGGCCCACCGCATCGACAGCGACGATCTGGACGTGACCGCCGACGACATCCTCGTGCTCAAGAACATCGGCCCCAAGGGTGCGCCCGGCATGCCCGAGGCCGGCTACATCCCCATCCCGCGCAAGCTGGCGCGGGCCGGCGTCAAGGACATCGTGCGCATCTCCGACGGGCGCATGAGCGGCACGGCCTTCGGCACCATCGTGCTGCACGTCACGCCGGAGTCGGCCGTGGGCGGCCCGCTGGCCCATGTGCACAACGGGGACCGCATCACGCTGTCGGTGGCGCGCCGCGAGCTCACGCTGCAGGTCAGCGACGAGGAACTGGCCCGCCGCGCCCGGCTCAGCCCGGTGACCGAGCCCACGGCCGAACGCGGCTACCGCAAGCTCTTTCTCACCACCGTGAACCAGGCCGACCAGGGCGTGGACTTCGACTTCCTGCGCTGCGCCACCGAACGCGGCACAATTCCCGGCCCGCGCGAATAGTCCATGCCAGGCAGCGCGGCACGCCCGCCATGCCCAGTGAGGGCCATCAGTTCGGACAAAATGGCGTTTTTGTCCCAACCGCCTGTCTTGATGGTCGCTGCCGCCTCACTGCCGATTTCCCTGGATGCCGAACCCGCCCCCGCAGCCGACGCCCTGGGCGCCATGGTGGCCGCGCTGGAAGAGGATGTGGTCTTCGGCCGGCTGCACCCGCGCGAGCGCCTGGTCGAAGACGACCTCATGGCCCGCTTCGACGTCAAGCGCCACATCGCCCGCGAGGCCCTGGCCGCGCTGGACCGCATGGGCTTGATCGAGCGCCGCAAGAACGTGGGCGCCCTGGTGCGCTCGTTCTCCACCCAGGAAGTGCAGGAGCTGTACGAGCTGCGCGGCATGCTCGAAGTGGAGGCCGCGCGCAAGATCCCCCTGCCCGTGCCGGCCGAGAGGCTCGAACGCCTGACCTCCATCCAGCAGCAGCACGACGCCGCCGTGGCCGAAGGCAATGCGCGCCTGGTGTTCCGCATCAACCTGGCCTTTCACCAGGAACTGTTTGCGCTGGCGGGCAACGACACGCTGCACAAGGCCATCACCGAATACGCGCGCCAGACGCACCCCATCCGCTTCGCCTCCCTGGTCTCGGCCGACTACCGCGAGCGCGCACGCCAGGAACACTGGCAAATGATCGAAGCCCTGCGCGCCCAGGACCGCGACGCACTGGTGCGCCTGTGCGCCGAGCACCTGCTGCCCTCGCGCGATGCGTATCTGAATGCGCAGTTGCAGCGGTTGTAGGCGAAGCCGTTAGCCACAAGGGCACCGCAGCCCCTCAGTCCCGCGCAGCCCCCAGCCTCCCCCGGTACGCCGCAGGCGTCTCCCCGAACGTGCGCCGGAACAGCCCGATGAAGGCGCTGGCCGTGGCGTAGCCCAGGTCCAGCGCGATGTTCGTCACCGGCGCGCCGGCGGCCAGCATCTCCAGCGAGCGCATCAGCCGTGCGCGCTGGCGCCAGGCGGTGAAGCTGAAGCCGGTTTCCGAGACAAAGCGCCGGCTCAGCGTGCGCGAGCTGACGGCGGCCCAGCGTGCCCAGGCCTCCAGGTCGCGGGCATCGGCCGGGTCGGCGATCAGCGCGCGGGCGATGCGCTGCAGGCGCGGGTCGGCGGGAAGGGGCAGGCCCAGGGGCTCCACGGGCAGGGTGCGGATCTCGTCCAGGATCACCGCCATCACATGGGCGCGGGCCTGGTCCGCCGAAGGGCCTGGTTGCACGGGCTGCGTTGTGGGCACGCCTTGCTGCCATCCCCAGCCGGCGGCGCGCAGCACGGCCTCGCGCAGCAGGCCCGAGGTGCGGATGGCGCAGGGCCGCTGCGGCAGGTCGGCGCAGGCCGGCTCCGCCACGTAGACGCTCCAGCCGTGGAAGGGACCATGGGAGCGGCCCGAATGCAGCTGGTGCGGCGGCAGCCACACGGCATGGATGGCGGGCACCACCCAGACCGCGTCTTCCACGCCCACCGACAGCAGCCCGCGCAGCGAGCCGAACAGCTGGCCGCGCGCGTGGCGGTGCGGCTCGGAGGCCAGTTCCTCGTCCTGGTTGCCCACGGCCGCGATCAGCACGGGGCCATCGGCACGGTTCACATGGCTGACCAGTTCAAGAATGGCATCGGGCATGGCGTCTTTGAGCTATTTGTTGGCTGATCCAGTCTACAGCCGCCAACGCCTTTGTTCTTACGCTTGTGCCATGCACACAGACAACACCGCCCTTGCAGAGCCGCCAGGCCCGGCCATCGACCTGGACTCGCTCTACGCCGCCCCGGCAGAAAGAATCCAGAAGGCCGTGCGTGACCGCCTGTCCGACTTCCACGAGGCCTATCTGCGTCAGGCCAGCTTCTTTTGCCTGGCCACGGCCGGCGAACGAGGCCTGGATGCCTCGCCGCGCGGCGGGCCGCCCGGCTTTGTGCAGGTGCTGGACGAGCGCACCGTGGCCTTTGCCGACTGGCCCGGCAACAACCGCATCGAATCCCTGCGCAACCTGCAGGCCGATGACCGCCTGGCCATGCTCTTCCTGTTCCCGGGGCTGGACATCTTCCTGCGCATCAACGGGCGCGGCCGCATCTCCACCGACCCCCATCTGCTGCAGGAGCTGAGCGAAGGCCGGGGCACGCCCAAGACCGCCACCGTGGTACTGGTCGACGAGGTGCTGCTGCACTGCGGCAAGGCCATCCACCGCTCCGGCCTATGGAACCCGTCAAGCCAGCTGGACCGCACCGCCCTGCCCACCGTGGGCCAGATGATGGCCGCCCTCACGCAGTTGGCCGATGCCACGGCGCCCGCCATGGATGCCGCCCAACAGGAGCAGGCCAACGCCCACTACGCCCATGCGGTCAGGCACGACCTGTACTGATGCCCTGCTTTTCCCAGGAACCATGACATGCTGATCGATACCTCCCGCTTTCCCCTGGTCTACCTGCGCGAACCCGAAGCGCAGGCACCTGCAGACGCAGGCAACGGCAATGACGCATCGGCCGAAGCCCAGATCGAATCCCTGCTCGACCAGGGCCGGCACTTCGTGCTGCTCACCGACCACCTGCCCGGCGACCACCCCGAGGAAAGCCACGAAGAACGCAAGCAGCGCGCCCTGTTCTTCAAGCGCAACCGCGAACGCATGCGCCAGCTGTGCCGGGGCATGGTCGTCATCACGGGCGACCGCGCCGTGCCCACCGCCCTGCGCCTGGCCGTGCAAGGCATGGGCAAGGCACTGGGCATGCGGGTTGCGTTCGTGCAGGGGGAGGATGAGGCGCAGGTCTGCTCGTGGGAGCTGCTTGGACAGGCGTGAAGGCGGGCCAGGAGGAGTGTGGGCACAAACAGACACATCTCCCTACAAGCTCCATACGGGGGAGTCGCATCGATAAAATTATTGGGAATCATTCTCATCCCGCATTCTCATCCCGTTTTCTCCATGCACTCCCCCCTCCACACGCTGACCCCGATCGCCGGGGCCCTGGCCCTTCTTTTGTCTGCTGGCGCCGCATGGGCCCAGCCTGCCCCTTCCACGGCATCGGCCGCGCCCGAGCTGGGCACCGTCACCGTGGAGGCCAGCGCCGATGCGTCGGCTGAAGGCCTGTCCAGGCCCTACGCGGGCGGCCAGGTGGCGCGCGGCGGGCGGGCCGGGATTCTGGGCACGCGCGACAACATGGAGACGCCGTTCTCCATCACCAGCTACACCAACGAGCTGATCCAGGACCGCCAGGCCAAGAGCGTGGGCGATGTGCTGCAGAACGATCCTTCCGTGCGCGTGGCGCGCGGCTTCGGCAATTTCCAGGAGTCCTACTTCGTGCGCGGCTTCGTGCTGGGCTCGGACGACGTGGCCTACAACGGCCTGTATGCGTTGCTGCCGCGCCAGTACATCGCCACCGAGCTGTTCGAGCGCGTGGAGCTGCTGCGCGGCGCATCGGCCTTTCTGATGGGCGCCAGCCCCAATGGCGGCGGCCTGGGCGGCAACATCAACCTGCTGCCCAAGCGCGCGGGCACCGATCCGCTGTCGCGCGTGACGGCAGGCATTGCCAGCGGCGGCCAGGCCTTCGTGGCGGCCGACGTGAGCCGGCGCTTCGGCCCCGACCAGGCCACGGGCATCCGCCTGAACGCCGCGCACCGTGGCGGCGATACCGCCATCGACCAGGAAAGCTCCAAGCTCGATCTGTTGTCCGTGGGCATGGACTGGCGCAGCCGCAATGTGCGCCTGTCGGGCGACATCGGCTGGCAGGACAACCGCCTCAAGCGCACGCGCACCAACGTCACGCCGGGCGCAGGGCTGGCCGCCATTCCTGCGGCGCCCGATGCTTCCTCCAACTGGGCCCAGCCCTGGACCTATTCCGACGAGCGCGACCTGTTCGGCACGCTGCGCGGCGAATGGGACATCAACAGCAATGTGACGGCCTGGGCCGCCTACGGCCTGCGCCGCAGCTCCGAGAACAACTCGCTGGCCAACATCACGCTGGCGGCGGCCGGCAATGGCGCGGCCACCACCAGCCGCTTCGACAACGCGCGCAAGGACCGCGTGAGCACAGGCGAGCTGGGCGTGCGCGCACGCCTGAACACGGGCAGCGTGGGCCATGAGATCGTGGCCAGCTACTCGGCCTTTGACCTCAAGGTCTACAACGCCTATGGCATGAGCACGTCTGCGGTCTCGGGCAATGTGCTGAACACCAACCTCTACAACCCCAGCTACTACGCGATCACACCGCTCAACTACCTGGGCAACGACCTGTCCAACCCCGCCTACAACCGGGGCACGCGCCTGAACAGCTTTGCGCTGGGCGACACGCTGTCGCTGATGGACGGCCGCATGCTGGTGACGGCCGGCGTGCGCCGCCAGACGATAGAGACCGACTCGGTGAGCTACCGCATCGTCAGCAACGGCGCGGTCACCAGCCAGGGCGGCGTGCGCACGGCCTATGACCAGAGCCGCACCAGCCCGGTGCTGGGCGCGGTGTTCAAGCTCACGCCCCAGGTATCGCTGTACGGCAACTACATCGAGGGACTGGCCCAGGGCGACACGGCGCCGGCCAAGTCGGGCGACACCATCATCGCCAACGCGGGCCAGCAGATGTCGCCCTATGTGACCAAGCAAAAGGAAGTGGGCGTCAAGTACGACGGCGGCAAGCTGGGCGGCGGCCTGGCCTTCTTCTCCACCGACAAGCCGCGCTCGCTGATCGACGGCAACCTGTTCACCTCGGCCGGCAAGGACCGTCACCAGGGCGTGGAATTCAACGTCTTCGGCGAACCCATGCGCGGCCTGCGCCTGCTGGGCGGCGCCACCTGGCTGGACGCCAGGCAGCAAAGCACGGGCCGAGCCACCACCGACGGCAAGCGCGTCATTGGCGTGCCGCGCTTCCAGGCCACGGCGGGCGTGGAATGGGATGTGCCGGGCATCAACGGCCTGGCGCTGGACGGCCGCCTGGTGCACACCGGTGCCAGCTACGCCAACGATGTCAACAGCCTGCGCGTGGCCGGCTGGAACCGCCTGGACCTGGGCGTGCGCTACATGACCGAAGTGCAGGGCAAGCTGCTCACGCTGCGTCTGCGCGTGGACAACGCGACGGACCGCAACTACTGGGCCTCCGTGGGCGGCTACCCCGGTTCGGGCTACCTGACGGTGGGCGGTCCGCGCACGTTCTCGCTGAGTGCGAGTGTGGATTTCTGAAGGCATGCGTGCATGGCCAGACGAGGCCATGCACGCACGTAACTGCCTATCGGGAGTTGGCGAGTGCCTCGCAAGCCTCACTGGCTGCGTTCGTGATGTTTGCCATGTTCACGTGGCACGAACATCAGGAAAAAGCGAACAAAGCCGGAATGCCAGGCTTCAGGCCGCCGCCCGCCCTCAAGTCTCGCGCGGCTTGGTATCCGGCTCCGCATCAGCCTGCGGGGGCGGCGCACTGACCACGTGCGGCAGCATCACGAGGATGACGATGGCCAGCAGCGTGGCCAGCAGCGCGATGGCTTCGCGCCCCAGGCCGCAGGCCACGCCGATGGCGGCCGTCATCCAGATGCCGGCGGCCGTGGTCAGGCCCTGCACCTGTTCCTCGGAGTGGCGCTTGATGATGGCGCCCGCGCCCAGGAAGCCCACGCCGGCCACCACGCCCTGGATCACGCGGCTCATGTCGGCAATGCCCATGCCACCGCGCTCGGGCACCAGCACGAACAGCGCCGCGCCCATGGCCACCAGCATGTGGGTGCGCAGGCCGGCGGCCTTGCCCTTGTGTTCTCGCTCGTAGCCGACGATGCCGCCCAGCAGGGCCGCCAGCAGCAGGCGCACCATGACGCGCGTGACCTCGGCCGCATCGGGCAGGCTGGAGAATTCCTCGGCCAGGGTGCTGGTTACTTCCTCCCACATGGCGCGTTCCTTTCCTCGGGTTGTGCGTCAGGACTCAGGAAGCGAGCATGGCGTGGCGTGCAGCGCGCCCAGGCCATCGCCCTTCGCCATTGCCTGTCAGCCAAGCGCGCCCGGCTCAGGCGCCTGCGGGCTTGTCCTGGTCCCTGGACGGTGCAGCCGGCTCTGCGGTGCTGGCAGGTGCGCTGGCAGGCTCCGGTTCCGGCGCGGCGGCCGGTGCTGGTACGGGCTCAGGTGCTGGCTCAGTTGCAGATGCAGGCTCGGGAGCAGGAGCAGGCACCAGACTCAGCATGTGCTGGGCCAGCGTCTCGTACAGCGGCCGGGCCAGCATGCGCGAGACCAGGCTGGCCAGCATGGCAGCGGCCATGAGGCTGAGCACCATGGAGTGGCCATCCACCATCTCCATCACGATGATGAAGGCCGTCAGCGGCGCCTGCGTCACGGCGGCCAGGAAGGCGGCCATGCCCATGGCGATGAGGGCGGGCGCAATGTCTGCGCCCATCAGGCCGGCCACGTTGTGGCCCACGCCCGCGCCAATCGACAGCGAGGGCGCGAAGATGCCGCCCGGCACGCCCACCCAGGCCGACAGCCAGGTGGCGATGAACTTCAGGGTGACGTAGAACGAAGGCACGTCGGCCTGGCCCGCCAGCATGTGCTTGACGGCCTCCGAGCCCGCGCCGAAGGTGGCGCCGCCCGTGACCATGCCGATGACGGCGATCACCAGCGCGATCGCCGCCGCGAAGCGGATGGGAAAGCGCGCACGCAGCTGGTTGAGCCGCTCGGGCGTGCGGGTCAGCGAAGCGGCCAGCAGCTTGGCAAACAGGCCGCCCAGCACGCCGCAGGCCAGGGTCACGCACAGGCCGGGCAGCAGCGCGTCCCAGGTCAGGTGGGGCACCTGGATGCGCCCGAAATAGCTGAGGTTGCCGAAGGCCGACACGCCCATCAGGCCGGCCAGCACGATGGCCGCGATGATCAGGCCGCTGGAGCGCGACTCCAGCTTGCGCGACAGCTCCTCGATGGCGAAGACCACGCCCGCCAGCGGCGCGTTGAAGGCCGCCGCAATGCCGGCCGCGCCGCCGGCCACCAGCAGCGCATGGTGGCTGATGCCCGAATGCGGGCCGAACCAGCGCCGCGCATGGTGCATGACACCGGCGGCCACCTGCACCGAAGGCCCCTCGCGCCCGATCGACAGCCCCGCCGCAAAGCCCGCGCTGGCCAGCGCCATCTTGGCGAAGGACAGCCACAGCGACACGAAGCGCCCGCGCTGCGCAGGGTCCAGCGCAGGGTCCAGCGTGGCGATCACCTGCGGAATGCCCGACCCCGCCGCGCCCGGCGCCCAGCGCCGCGTGAGCCACACGGCGCCCGCCGTGACGGCAGGCATCCACAGCAGCACGGCCCAGCCGCCCTGCCAGTGGTAGATGCTCTCGAAGAGTTCAAAGCCCGCGTCGGCCATCAGCGTGAAGGCCACCACGCACAGCCCGGCGGCGGCCGCATAGGCCAGCACGATGGTGCGGTCCAGCCAGCGCCTGCCGTCCCGGAATTCCTGGTTCAGGTTGTGGAGGAAGTCGGGTTCTTGCTGCATCGCGTGAAGAGATCGCGTGAAGGAGTCGCGTCAAAGGACCGCGAAAGAGGCTTGGCGAAAGCCGTTCATTGTGCCCAAGCTGACCGGCCGCGTATGTCACGGGCGGCAATGCCTACTTCGCCGCTGCGTTGATGGCCAGGCGCCTCAGCCGCGCCAGCGCAGCGCATCGACCACCAGCGAGAACGCGGGCGAGGGCTGCCTGCGGCTGGGGTAGTACAGGTGGTGGCCGTCGAATCTTGGGCACCAGTCCTCCAACACGCGCTGCAGCTGGCCGCTCTGGATCCAGGGCATGACCTCGTCCTCGGGCAGCAGCGTGATGCCCAGCCCGGCCAGGGACGCATCGATCTGGGGCTGGGTGGTGTTGAAGATCAGCGGCCCGTCCACGCGCACATTCATCTTGCGGCCCCGGCGCTCGAACTCCCACACATACAGGCCGCCCGAGGTCACCATGCGCTGGTTGATGCAGCGGTGCGCCATCAGGTCCTGCGGATTCTTCGGAATGCCGTGCTCCGCGAAATACCCGGGCGAGGACACCACGGCCATGCGCAGCGGCGGGCCGATGGGCACGGCGATCATGTCCTTGTCGATGGTGCTGCCCAGGCGCACGCCGGCGTCGAAGCGCTCGGCTACGATGTCGCGGAATCCGTAGTACACGTCGAACTCCATGCAGATGTCCGGATAGGCGAGCAGCAGCGGCGCCAGCCGGGGCAGCAGGGTGCTTTGCAGCATGTAGTCGCCGCAGGTGATGCGCACCGTGCCGCCGGGCTTGTCGCGCAGCGCGGTCAGGGCGTCGAGTTCGGCCTCGATCTCGTCGAAGCGGTGGCCTATGGCCTGCATCAGCCGCTCGCCCGCCGCCGTGGGCGAGACGCTGCGCGTGGTGCGCGTGAGCAGGCGGATCTGCAGCCGCTCCTCCAGCGCGCGCACGGTCTGGCTCAGCGCCGACTGGGTGACGCCCAGCGCAGCCGCCGCGCGCGTGAAGCTGCCCTCGCGCGCCACGGTGACGAAGGCCAGCAGGTCATTGAGGTTGCGTCTTGCCATGGCCGCAAGCCTAGCGCCATCCATTGATTAGCTGTGCTGATAAGCCCATTAAGCATTGATTAGCTAGTCAGCAGGGCAGGCGGCGGCAAGAATGCCCGCATCCCTTTCCACACCCACCAGGCCTCCCACGAGGAACATCCCATGACCGTCAAAGCCTATGGAGCCCATGCGGGCGACCTGCCCCTGCAATCCCTGGACATCACGCGCCGCGCACCGGGCGCCCACGATGTGCAGATCGAGATCGCCTTCTGCGGCGTCTGCCACTCCGACATCCACCAGGTACGCTCGGAATGGGCAGGCACGCTCTACCCCTGCGTGCCGGGCCACGAGATCGTGGGCCGCGTCTCGGCCGTGGGCGCCCATGTGTCGGGCGTGAAGGCTGGCGATCTGGTCGGCGTTGGCTGCATCGTGGACAGCTGCCGCCATTGCGCGGACTGCGACGAGGGCCTGGAGAACTATTGCGACCACATGGTCGGCACCTACAACGGCCCCACGCCCGATGCGCCCGGCCACACGCTGGGCGGCTACGCGCAGAGCATCGTCGTGCATGAGCGCTATGTGCTGCACATCCGCCACCCCGAGGAACAGCTGGCCGCCGTGGCGCCGCTGCTGTGCGCGGGCATCACCACCTGGTCGCCGCTGCGCCACTGGGGCGTGGGGCCGGGCCACAAGGTGGGCGTGGTGGGCATTGGCGGCCTGGGCCACATGGGCATCAAGCTGGCCCACGCCATGGGCGCGCATGTGGTGGCCTTCACCACCTCCGAGTCCAAGCGCGAGGCGGCGCGCGCCCTGGGTGCCGACGAAGTGGTGGTCTCGCGCAACGCGGCCGAGATGGCGGCGCACGCCAAGAGCCTGGACTTCATTCTGAACACCGTGGCCGCGCCGCATGACCTGGATGCCTTCTTCACCCTGCTCAAGCGCGACGGCACCATGGCCCTGGTGGGCGCGCCGGCCACGCCCCATCCCTCGCCCCAGGTGTTCAACCTGATCATGAAGCGCCGCAGCCTGGCCGGCTCCATGATCGGCGGCATTCCCGAAACGCAGGAGATGCTGGATTTCTGCGCCCAGCACGGCATCGTCGCCGATATCGAGATGATCCGCGCCGACGAGATCAACGCCGCCTACGAGCGCATGCTGCAGGGCGATGTGAAGTACCGCTTCGTGATCGACAACGCCACGCTGGCAATGACGCCATGACGGGCCTCAGGCGGCGGCCGGGTGGATGCCCATGGCGGCGATATCGGCCGCCGCCGTGTCCAGCAGCCAGCGGCGGAACTCGGCAAAGCCGGGCCGGGGCCGCCGGTCGCCGGGCACGCACAGGAAATAGCCGCGCTGCAGCGTCACCGGCAGGTCAAAAGGCACCACGACGGTGCCGGCCCGCAGTTCCTCGCGCACCAGGCAGCGCTGCACCAGGGCCAGGCCCATGTCCGCAATCACGGCCTGGATCAGGATGGACACCTGATCGAACGCCGTGGCGAGGTTGGGCGCCTTGCGGCCGGCGCCGGCCGCGCGCAGCCACTGCGTCCAGTTGCCCGGGGCGGTGGTGTGATAGAGCAGCGGCTCGGTGGCCAGGTCGCCGGGCTTGCGCCAGCCGCCCTGCGCCAGCCGCTGCGCCATGCGCGCCGGGTGGCAGATGGGCACCATCTCGCGGCCGATGACGTAGTCGCAGCTGCAGTGCGGCCAGTCCTCGGGGCCCAGGCCGGTGAGCACGGCGGCGTCGGGCGTGGGGCCCGTGAAATCCTCGCTCTTGCGGTAGGGCACGAAGTTCACGCGGATGCCGGGGTGCAGCTGCTGGAAGGCGCGCAGGCGCGGAATCAGCCAGGCGCTGGCCAAGGTGGGCACCACCGCCAGGTTCAGCGGCCGGTCGGCCGCGCCCAAGCGCAGGCGGGCGCTGGTTTCCTCGATGGCGGCCAGCGGCTCGCGCACGGCGTCCAGCAGTTCCCGGCCCACGGGCGTGAGGTGCAGGGAATGCGCATTGCGCTTGATCAGCGCCAGGCCATAGTGCTGCTCCAGCCGTGCCACGGCACGGCTGACCGCGCTCTGGGTGACGCACAGCTCGGCCGCAGCGCGCGAAAAACTGCCCAGCCGCGCCGCCGTGGCAAAGGCATGAAGCTCGGACATCGAAGGCGAGTGCAGACGCATGGAATACAGACCCTGAACGGGCATTGACGGACAGCACAACGGCGCGCCCGAAGCCGGTGCGAGCATGCGCAACAGTCATGCTAGCGGCCAAATTGTCGTTTGGAAGCACGGGCCATGCCACCGACACTTTGTCGTCATGAACACGCCCACATCCCTTCGCTCACCGCTTGGCGCACCGCTTCGTGCACGCCGCAGCACCGTCCTCGCCCTTGGCGCCATCGCCGGCATCGCCCTGCTGGGCGCCACGGCGGCCCGTGCCGAGTTTCCCGACCGGCCCATCCGCCTCATCGTGCCCTTTGCGGCCAGCGGCTCGACCGACCTGGCCGCACGCCTGATCGGCGAATATGCGGCCCGCGAGCTGGGCCAAGCCATCGTGGTGGAGAACCGCGCCGGTGCAGGCGGCTCGCTGGGCATGGAGCAGGTGGCCAAGTCGCGCCCTGACGGCTACACCCTGGGCATGGCCACCATGAGCACGCACGGCTCCAATGCCGCCGCCTACGGCACCCGCCTCAAGTACGACCCGGTCAAGGACTTCGCCCCCGTCAGCAATGTGGCGACCGTGCCCAGCGTGCTGGCCGTCAACGCCAAGTTCCCCGCCAGGACCATGGCCGAGCTGCTGGCCATGGCCAGGAAGGAGCCGGGCAAGATCACCTTCGCCTCGCCCGGCATGGGCTCGCTGGGCCATGCCAACGTGGAGTATTTCTCCAGCCTGGCGAAGATCGAGCTGCTGCACGTGCCCTACAAGGGATCGGGCATGGCGCTCAACGACGCCGTGGCCGGCCAGGTGGATGCGATCACGGACAACCTGCCCTCGGCCCTCACCCACATCCAGGCCGGGCGGCTGCGCGCCCTGGCCGTGCTCTCGGACAAGCGCTCCCCCGCCCTGCCCGACGTGCCCACCTACGGCGAGCTCGGCTTTCCACAGATGGGCAATGGCGGCTGGTTCGGCATCGTCGCGCCGGCAGGCACGCCGGCGCCGGTGGTGCGCCGGCTCAACCAGGCCATCCATGCGGCCATGAAGCAGCCGGACTTCATCAAGAAGATGGAGGACGCGGGTGCCACCCTCATCCCCAACACGCCGCAACAGTTCCAGGCCCAGATCGAGCAGGCCGTGGCGCGCTACGCCGCCGTGGCCAAGGTCGCCAAGATCAGCGCGGAGTGAGATGAAGATGCAGGACACCCTCCAGGACCAGGCCCTGTACGTGCTGCACCCGCCCGAGGGCGCCGCCATACCGCTGGTGTGCGATTCGCCGCACAGCGGTGTGTGCTACCCCGGCGATTTCGGGCACGCCGTGCCGCGCTCCGTGCTGCGTGCGGCCGAGGACACCCATGTCGAGGCCCTGTGGGGCGCCGCGCCCGCAGTCGGCGCCACCCTGGTGGAGGCGCTGTTCCCGCGCAGCTACCTGGACCTGAACCGCACGCTCGACGACATAGACCCGGCCCTGCTGGCCACGCCCTGGCCCACGCCGCTGTCGCCCGGGGAGAAGACGCGCATCGGCTCGGGCCTGATCTGGCGCACCGTGAAGAACCAGCCCATCTACGACCGCCTGCTGCCCGTGGACGAGGTGCAGCAGCGCATTGCGCGCTGCTACCAGCCCTACCACCAGGCGCTGGCCCAGGCCGTGGAGGACACGCACCGGCGCTTTGGCGCGGTCTGGCACCTGAACCTGCACTCCATGCCCAACAACGCCTATGAACGGCTGCAGATCCGCAGCGAGCGGCCTCTGGCCGACTTCGTGCTGGGCGACCGCGACGGCAGTACCTGCGAGCCCGCCTTCGTCGCCCTGGTGGAGGAATACCTGCGCGGCTGCGGCTACACCGTGGCGCGCAACGATCCCTACAAGGGCGTACAGCTGATCGCCAGGATCGGCCAGCCCGCGCTGCAGCGGCACAGCATGCAGATCGAGATCCGCCGGCCCATCTACATGGATGAGGACACTCGCGAGCGCAACGCCGGCTTCGAGGCCGTGCGCCAGGACCTCACGGGGCTGCTCCAGACCATGGCGGCGTACTTCGAGAGCCATCCGTCCGTCAGGCATTGCGCCGGCCGGGCATGAGCCCCTGGCATACCGCGCCGTGCGCCACGGCAGCGCGCTGCAGTGGCCGTGCTGATCGTGCCTGCAGGCTCAGTCCACCACGAAGAGCCTGGCGCCCTTGGGCGAGCGCGAGCGGTGCGGCTCGGCGTTGTCCGCTACCTGGTAGCTCATGCCGGGTGTCAGCGTGAAGCGGCGGCCGTCCGCCAGTTCGGTCTCCAGCTCGCCTTCCAGACACAGCAGCACATGGCCCTTGGTGCACCAGTGGTCGGAGACATAGCCGGGCGTGTACTCCACCGTGCGCACGCGGATGTTGCCGAAGTTCTGCGTGCGCCAGAACGCCTGGCCGGCCTCGGCCGAATGCTCGGTGGGCGCCACGGCGGCCCAGTCGGTGGTGTTGAAGGGGACGTTGTCCATCTGCATGGCGGGATTCCTTGATGAAGGGGGTGTGCAGCTTGGGGACCGGCTTTGCAGCAGCCTCGGCCTCAGTCCCCGCGCCGCAGCAGGTAGATATCCATGATCCAGCCATGCCGCTCGCGCGCTGCGGCGCGGGCCTGCACGATGCGGGGGGCGGCCTCGGCCAGCGGGCCGCTGTCCAGCATCTGGCGGTCCATGCCCAGGTAGGCGCCCCACCAGATGTGCAGGCCATGGGAGGGCAGCTCGGTGAAGCTGCATTGCCCGTCCAGCATGACCACGGCCGTGTCCACGCCCGGTGGCCAGCCCTGTTCGCGCAGCTGGCGGCCCGTGGTCACCACGAAGGGCTGGCCTATGCCGTTGAGCGCAATCGCATGCGCGGCGCACAGCACCTGCATGGAGCTGATGCCCGCCACCACGCGCACGCTGTGCGGCGCCGGCTGCATGCGCGCGGCAATGCGCAGGGTGCTGTCGTACAGCGCCGGGTCCCCCCAGACCAGCAGGGCGACCTGCAAGGGCTGGCCGGGGGTGCGCGGCTGCAGCCCCTCGTCCAGGGACCGGGTGATGGCCGCCTGCCAGCAGCGCGTGATGGCCGCATGCCATTCATCGACCTGGGCCAGGTAGTCGTCGCCCACGCTGCGGCGCACGGGCATGTCGAAGCCTTCGATGCGCGGGCCGGGCGCAGTGAGCACGGCATCGCACAGGTCGCGGCGCAGGGCGGCGAGTTCGGCCTTGTCCTCGCCCTTGTGCGGCAGCAGGATCAGGTCGGCGGCCTGCATGGCGGCCTGGGCTTCGCGCGTGAGGTGGTCGGGGTTGCCCGTGCCTATGCCGATCAGGCTCAGCGCCACGGGCGGCAGGGCCGCGCTCATGGGGCGGGGTTCCCGAGGGGCATGTCGCTCCCGAGGTCGCTCACGGTGTCCCTCAAGGTATCCCTCGCGGTATCCAGCGCGGCATTCGCATGCACATCGGTGGCGGGAAAGCGCGGCTCGGTGCCCAGCGGGCGGTAGCGGCGGTCGTAGTCGGCCGCGTAGAGGCGGCTTTCGCCGAAGTCCTCGGCCTGCAGGCTGCGGCCCACCAGGATCAGTGCCGTGCGCTCCATATGGGTGGCCACGGCCTCGGTCAGGCTGCCCACCGTGGTGCGCACCACGGTTTCGTCAGGCCAGCTGGCGCGCCAGACGATGGCCACGGGGCAGTCGGCGCCGTAGTGCGGCAGCAGCTCGGACTGCACCTTGGCGGCCACATGGATGGACAGATGGATGGCCAGCACGGCGCCCGTGGCCGCGAAGGCGGCCAGGTTCTCGCCCTCGGGCATGGCCGTGGCGCGGCCCGAAGTGCGTGTCAGCACCACGGACTGGCACAGGCCGGGCAGGGTCAGCTCCGCGCCCAGCGTGGCGGCGGCGGCCGCGAACGAGGGCACGCCGGGCGTGACGGTGTAGGCAATGCCGGCCTCGCGCAGGCGGCGCAGCTGCTCGCCCATGGCCGACCAGACGGACAGGTCGCCCGAGTGCAGGCGCGCCACGTCTTCGCCACGCGCCTCGGCGGCCTGGATCTCGGCCACGATGTCGTCCAGGCTCATGGATGCGGTGTTGACGATGCGCGCGCCCGGCGGGCAGTGCGCCAGCAGCTCGCGCGGTATCAGCGAGCCTGCGTACAGGCAGACCGGGCAGGCCGCCATGAGGTCGCGCCCGCGCACGGTGATCAGGTCGGCGGCGCCGGGGCCGGCGCCGATGAAATGCACGGTCATGCCGTTGCTCCTTGGTTCTTGGCCTGGCTGGCGTGGGCCAGGCAACAGTTCAGAGGTCCGCCCTGGCCCACGGCCAGGGCCAGGGTGGCGCTGCCATCGTCCGCCACCAGGCGGGTCACGCTCAGGGCGGAGTGCGGGCCTGCGGCGGCCAGCGCCGCCGCCTCGGCCACGCTGCCCGTGCCATAGCGCGCCAGCATGCGCGGCGACTGCGTGACCACGGGCTGCCCGGGCAGTTGCCCTGGCGGCACGCGCACCAGAACGGCCGTGGGCACGACAGCCGCCATCCAGGCGGCCAGCGCCGGGTGGCCGGCCTTGGTGTCCAGCACGGCCACGGCGCAGATGGGCTGGGGCGCGCAGGCGCTTGCGTCTGCGCTTTCCGGCAGCTGCGCCTGCGCCCGCTGCCACAGCGCCTGCAGCGCATGGGGCAGTGCGTCCGTGTGCAGGCCCAGGCCCAGCACGCCGCAGCGGTGGGGGATGGCTTCGTCCGGGTTCACCGCTGCCAGCTCCACTGCACCAGGGGCCGCGCAGCCTTCCAGCTGCGCATGCGGCCCAGCGGCTCGGCGCTGGAAATCTCCAGCCGCAGCAGCTGGCCGCCGTGCTCGGCCTGCAGCTGCACCAGCAGGGCCTCGGTCTCCAGCGTCACGGCGTTGACGACCAGGCGGCAGCCTGCGGGCATGAGGGCCTGCAGGCGCTCGAACAATTCGGCGTCAAAGCCCCCGCCCACGAACACGGCCTGGGGCCGGGCCAGCGCCTGCAGCCCGGCCAGCGCCTCGGGCGCCACGCCCTGCACCACGCGCAGGCGCGCCTGCAGTCCGAAGCGCCGGGCGTTGAGCCGGATGTTGTCCGCACGCGCCGCATGCTGCTCCAGGCTGATGGCAGAGCCACCGGCCAGGCACCACTCCACGGCCACCGAGCCCGAGCCGCCGCCCACATCCCACAGGCATTCGCCGTGGCGCGGCGCAAGAGCCGCCAGGGTCAGCGCGCGGGCCGGGGCCTTGGTGATCTGGCCGTCGTTGGCGTACCAGTGGTTGGGCCGGCCCGGCACCAGCGGCAGGGCCGCGCCGCCCTGGGCGAGCACGGCCACGGCCACGGGCGCGCAGGCAGGGTCGGCGGCCAGGGCCTGGGCGGCTTCGGCGGCGCGCCATGCACGGCGGCGCTCGCGCGGGCCGCCCACGGATTCCATGACCTCCAGGCGGCTGTCGCCCCAGCCTTCCTGCACCAGCCAGTCCGCCAATGCGGCCACGGCGGCGCCATCGCGCAGCAGCACCAGCGACTGGCGGCCTGGCGACAGGTGCGGCAGCAGCTGCTCCACGTGGCCGGCGTGCAGGCCCAGGCAGACCGTGTCTTCCAGCTTCCAGCCCAGGCGGGACGCCAGCAGCGAAAATGTCGAGGGTTGGGCGTGGCAGCGCCACTCCTGCGGCGCCAGATGCGCCGCCAGGCTGCCGCCCGCCCCGAACCAGAACGGATCGCCCGACGCCAGCACCACCGTGGGCCGGCCACGGCAGGCCAGCACGGGCGCCACGTCAAAGGGCACGGGCCAGGGGCGACCCCGCTCGCCGGCACCGGCCAGCGCCAGGTGGCGCGGCCCGCCAAAAACGGTCTCGGCCGCGTCCAGCGCGCGCAGCGCGGCGGGCGAGAGGCCGTCCAGGCCGTCTTCGTTCAGGCCCACCAATGTCAACCAGGGATCAGTCATGCCCCATGTTCTCCTGCTGGGCGGCACCAGCGGCGCCAGCCAGCTGGCCCAGGCCCTGCACCGCGCCGGCATTGCCGCCGTGTTCTCGTATGCGGGCGTCACGCAGTCGCCCGTGGCCCAGCCCCTGCCCACGCGCGTGGGAGGCTTTGGCGGTGCCCAGGGCCTGGCGCAGTTCCTGCGCGGGCAGGCCATCAGCCATGTGGTCGATGCCACCCACCCGTTTGCCGCGCAGATGAGCCGCAATGCCTGCGAGGCCTGCGCCGCCACCGGCACGCCGCTGCTGGCGCTGGAGCGCGAGCCCTGGCAGGCCAGTGCCGGCGATGCCTGGATCGACGTGCCCGACATGCAAGCCGCCGCTGCCGCCCTGCCCCAGGCAGCCGCCCGGGTGTTTCTGGCCGTGGGCCGCAAGCAGCTTGCGGCCTTTGCGGGCCAGCCGCAGCACCACTATCTGCTGCGCCTGGTCGATGCGCCCGAGCCCGGCAGCCTGCCCCTGCCCCACACCACGGTGGTGCTGGGGCGCGGTCCTTTCAGCGCGGAAGACGATGAAGCCTTGTTGCGCACGCACGGCATCGAATGGCTGGTGGCCAAGAACGCGGGCGGCGAGGCCACGCGCGGCAAGCTCGATGCCGCACGCGCCCTGGGCCTGCCCGTGGTGATGGTGCAGCGCCCGGCGCTGCCGCAGCGCCAGCGCACCGGGTCGGTGGCTGCGGTGCTGCACTGGATTGCTCATGGCGTGCTGCCGACGGCGCAGCCCGCACCGCCCGCGCCGCCATCCATGCCGTAGTGGCGTGGCGTGTAGACCCAGCGGCCCACGCGGCGCGTGGCGCTGTTGCCCACCAGGACCACGGTGCGCATGTCGGCCATCTCGGGCGTGGCCTCGGCCAGCGTGCATACGTGCAAGTGTTCCTCGGGCGTGGACACGGCGCGCGCGAACACCAGCAGGCGCTGCGGCTCGCAGCGGGTGCGCAGCAGCTGCAGCAGGCGCACAAAGCCTTCGGGCCGGCTCCTGGAGCGCGGGTTGTAGAAGGCCATGGCGAAGTCGGCCTCGGCCGCCAGTTCCACGCGCCGCGCGATCACCGGCCAGGGCTTGAGGTTGTCCGAGAGATTGATGCAGCAAAAGTCATGGCCCAGCGGCGCACCGGCCCGCGCGGCGGCGGCCAGCATGGCGGTGATGCCGGGCAGCACCTGGATATCGAGCGCCTGCCAGGCGGCAGCCTGCACCGCATCGGCAGATTCCATGGCCTCGAACACGGCCGACGCCATGGCGAACACGCCCGGGTCGCCCGAGGACACGACGACCACCTGCCGCCCGTGCGCGGCCAGCGCCAGCGCCTGGCGCGCGCGCTCCAGCTCCACGCGGTTGTCGGAGGCATGCCAGGCCACGGCCTGGCCCTGACCCGCCTGCGCCAGCAGGGCCTGCGCGCGGGACACATAGGGCAGGTAGCCGACCACATCGTCGGCCGCGTGCAAGGCGGCTGCGGCTTCGGGCGTGATCTGGTCCAGTGCGCCCGGGCCCAGCCCCACCACCGTCAGGCGGCCGGCGCTCACCATGCGGCCTCCGGCCGGCGGCCCTGGCCGTGCACGAGCACGATGGCGAAATAGGGGCAGGCGTCGTCGGACACATCGCCCAGGCGCGCGACCTGCTCGCTGTCCGTGGTGCCGTTCTGCACCAGCCAGGCGGCGTCAAGCCGGCCCGTGCGCTGCAGGGCGCGGCGAATGCGCGGCAAGTTGCGGCCGACCTTCATGACGACCAGGGCCTCGGCCGTCTGCATGCGGCGCACCAGCTCGTCTTCCGACAGGGTGCCGGTCATCACGCTGAGCACGTCGTCGCCCCAGGTGATGGGCTCGCCCGTGGCGTGCCAGCAGCCCACCATGCCGGGGATGCCGGGCACCACGTCCAGCGGCACCTGGCCGCGTTCGCGCAGCCGGGTGTACAGATGCATGAAGGAGCCGTAGAGGAAGGGGTCGCCCTCGCACAGCACCACCACCTGCCCGGTCTGCGCCAGCGCTTCCAGGCGCAGGCACCAGTCGTCGTAGAAGCGCGCCAGCAGGTCCACATAGGCGGGGCTGTCCACGGGCAGCTCGGTGGTCACCGGGTACTCCATGGCGTGCTCGGCGGCGCCTTGGGCCAGCAGGCCGTCCACCAGCTGGCGGGCCTTGCCGGGCCGGCCCTTCTTGCGGAAAAAAGCCACCTGGCGGGCGCCGCGCACCAGGCGGTCGGCCTTGACGCTCATGAGCTCGGGGTCGCCCGGGCCCAGGCCCACGCAGACAATGCCGGGCCCGCCCTGGCTGGGACGCGGCTGCCTACTCGACATGGCTGGCCAGTGCGTTGATGGCGGCCACGGTGATGGCCGAGCCGCCCAGGCGGCCATGCACGGCCATGCAGGGAACGGGCAGGTCCTGCATCAGCGCCTGCTTGGATTCCATGGCGCCCACAAAGCCCACGGGGCAGCCGATGATGGCGGCCGGCCGGGGGCAGGCCGGGTCCTGCAGCATGTTGAGCAGGTGGAACAAGGCCGTGGGCGCATTGCCGATAGCCACCACGGCCCCGGCCAGGTGCGGGCGCCACAGCTCCAGCGCAGCGGCGCTGCGCGTGTTGCCCATGTCACGGGCCAGCGCAGGCACGCGCTCGTCCTGCAGCGTGCAGATGATGGGGTTGGCGGCGGGCAGGCGCGAGCGCGTGATGCCCTCGCTGACCATGCGCACGTCGCATAGCACGGGCGCGCCGTTTTGCAGGGCCTGTGCGGCGGCCTCGGCCATGCCGGGCGAGAAGGCCACGTGCGGGGCCAGCTCCACCAGGCCAGCGGCGTGGATCATGCGCACCACCACGCGTTCCTCGACAGGCGTGAAGCGTTCCAGCGCCGCCTCGCGGCGGATGGTGGCAAAGGACTGCCGGTAGATCTCGGCGCCATCGGTTTCGTAGCGGTGCAGCATTATTCTTTTGAAAACAGCAATCCCGGATTGTCTCGCACCGAGGCCAGGGTCCGCTGCTCCTGCGCCCTATCCCCGGCACGGCCGTGGCGCACTACGGAATAGACAGGGCCTTCGCCCTCGTCTTCACCTTCTGCCCGCAGCACCACCGTGGCCGGCGCCTGCCGCGCGCAGCCCTTGGCGCATCCGGTCACATGCAGGTGCGCGCCATGGGGCACCTGCGGCGCCAGCTCCAGCGCCAACGTCTGCGTGGGACCCAGGGCCTGGGTGCAGCCCGGCGCGCCGGTACAGGCGGATACGCGCAGGCGCGGGTCATGGGCGTGGGTGATCCAGTCAGCGGCGTTGTCCAGCCCTGCAGCCGCCCACCAGCGGGGCAGCGCCGCGCCGGCTCCGGCGTCTTCCACCAGCAGCATGCGCCAGGGCGTCACACGCAAAAAGGCCTGCTCAGGCAAGGCGCGCACCAGCCGCGCCAGCGCCACGGCCGGCAAGCGGCCCAGCGGCGCGCCCAGCAGCCAGCCCACGCCGGGCACGGCACCGGGCGCCGGTCCTTCACCGTGGGCCGGGGTTTCTGTCTCCACCCAGTCCAGTCCGGGGGGCGGCTGCAGTTGCGCCGCCACCGCGGCCATGCGTCCGGGCCGCAAGCCCTGGGCGCGGCGAAGGGAGGCCTGACCGGCAAACCAGCGGGCCAGCGCCAGGCCTGCGGCCACGGCCTGGTCCGCGTCGGCCACGGCCAGCGCGTGGTTGCGCCCGTCAGGCTGCACCAGCCAGCCGGTGGCTGTGCGCTGCAGGCGGATATCGGCGGACACGCCGGCCAGCCGGCCCGGCGCGCCTTCCACCGACCAGCCGAACTTGGCCGGCAGGCCCGCCAGGTCGTCGGCCGCATCCAGTGCCTGCTGCAGGGCCTGGCCCAGCGCATGGACCGACTCCTGCGGCCGGCACAGCGGGTCGATCACCAGATTGCGGCGGCGCTCGCGGCCCGCGTCGGCGTCCAGCAGGCCCACGGCCGCCAGGGCGCGCAGCACGGCGGCGTGCCGCCCGGGCGCAATGCCGCGCAACTGCACATTGGCGCGGCTGGACAGCTCCAGCGCGCCGTTGCCATGCACGCAGGCCAGGCGCGCCAGACGCCGCGCCTGCGCTGCCGTCAGGCGGCCCAGCGGCGGGCGCACGCGCAGCACCAGCCCATCGCCGGAGGCCATGGGCTGCCAGGCGCCGGGGCACCAGCCTTGGATGTGGGGAGGGGTATGCATGGGGTAGGGGCCCCGACTGTAGCGCCGGCGCACCCGGCATCCCAGGTGCAAGACCCGCATGCGTTCATGAAATGCGGACTTTCTTGATCCAGCCCGCCTGGGAAGCGGGCTGGTAACGCCTAACACCCATCTAGCCTGAATTTGTCAATTCAAGTTGAAATTTAACAATTCACCCTTAGGGTTTTATCAAATTGATCATTTATTTTTGATAGAAACTGATACTTGCACCACCTACCTGGAAAGCGCCATGAATCTCCGCACCTGGACCGTCAAGACCAAGCTCTACGCCGCCTTTACCGCCCTGGCTTTACTGGTCGCACTGGTTTCCGTATCTGCCCTTCATGCGCTGGACGGTTCCGACCGCAACCTGACGCAGTTCGTCGACGGCGTGAACGCCCGCGCCCATCTGGCCGAACAGGTGCGCGCGGCTGTGGACAGCCGCGCCATCGCGGCGCGCAACCTGGTGCTGGTGAACACGCCAGCCGATCTGGACATGGAAAAAACGGCCGTGTACGCCGCCCATGCCGCGGTCAAGTCCCACCTGGACCAGCTCAAGGCCCTGGTGGCCGCGCCCGGGGTGGGCGAGGAGGCTCGCGCCCTGGTCGCCCGCATCGACCAGATAGAGCAGCGATACGGCCCGGTGGCGCTGGACATCGTTTCGCTGGCGCTGCGCCAGCAAAGGGACGAGGCCATTGCCAAGATGAACAGCGAGTGCCGGCCGCTGCTGGCCCAGCTGATCGCGGCCACCGACGAGTACAGCCAGCTCACGCGCCAGCACGCCCAGGTCATGGTGGAGCAGGCCACGCAGTCCTATGTGCAGCAACGCAACATGCAGATCGGCGTGAGCGCGGTCGCCTTCGTGCTGGCCCTGCTCATGGGCCGGCTGATCGCGCGCGGCCTGACACGCGCGCTGGGGGCCGAGCCTGCCCAGCTCGGTGAAGTCGCCCGCCAGATCGCCGACGGCAACCTCGACCCCGGACTGGTGCGCAGCGAAGCGCCCGCCGGCAGCGTGCAGGCCTCGCTCAACGCCATGCACCAGAGCCTGGCCAGCGTGGTCAGCGATGTGCGCAACAACGCCGACAGCGTGGCCGTGGCCAGCGAGCAGATCGCCAAGGGCAATGCCGACCTGAGCCGCCGCACCGAGCAGCAGGCCAGCGCGCTGCAGGAAACCGCAGCCTCCATGGACGAGCTGTCTTCCACCGTGCAGCAGAACGCGGACAACGCACGCCAGGTCAACCAGCTCGCGCGCGGCGCCAGCCAGGTGGCGGTCAAGGGCGGCGCCGTGGTGCAGGAAGTAGTGGGCGCCATGCAGGACATCCATGCCAGCTCGCGCCAGATCGGCGACATCGTGGGCGTGATCGACTCCATCGCCTTCCAGACCAACATCCTGGCCCTGAACGCCGCCGTCGAGGCCGCGCGTGCCGGCGAGCAGGGCAAGGGCTTTGCCGTGGTGGCCGCCGAAGTGCGCACCCTGGCCCAGCGCAGCGCGCAGGCCGCCCGCGAGATCAAGCAGCTCATCACTGACAGCGCCACGCGCGTCAGCCAGGGCGCGGAGCTGGCCGACCAGGCCGGCGCCACCATGGCCGAGGTGCTGCAATCCATACAGCGCGTGACCGACCTCATGGGCGAGATCAGCAATGCCAGCGACGAGCAAAGCGCCGGCGTGGCCCAGGTCGGGCAGGCCATGAGCCAGATGGACCAGGTCACGCAGCAAAACGCCGCCCTGGTGGAGGAAAGCGCGGCGGCGGCCTCCAGCCTCAAGTCCCAGGCCCAGCGCCTGGTGCAGGCCGTGGCCATCTTCCGCCTGGGCGACCAGGACGGCGCGGCACAGCAGCCGCGTTTGCAGGCGCCGCTGCCGGCGTCCGTGCCCACCCGCGCGGCCACGGCATCTGCGCTGGCCCCGGCCAGGCCTGCGCCGGCACAACCCTCAGCCGGTGCGCGCCCTGCACGACCTGTACGCCTCGCTGCGGCCAAACCGTCTGCCGAATCGCAGGACTGGACCAGCTTCTGAGGCCGGGAATCCGCACGCATGCGCCGCTACCGCTCCTGCACCGCTCCCCTGGACAAGGCTGCGCAGGTGCGCGAACTGGAAGAGTTCTTCCGCGGGCAAAACCCCATCGACCTCGCTGCGGCCGACTGGCACACGCGCATGGAGCAAGGCCTGACCGCCGAGGAAGAAGCCGAATTCACTGAATGGCTGGCAGCCAGCACGGCGCACGAGGCCGCCTTGCGCCACCTGGGCCAGAGCCTGGCGGCAGCGCGGTCCACTCCCCCCGAACAGGTGGCGCGCCTGCGCGCGGAGCAGGCACGCCGGCGCTCGCAGTCGGCGCCTCACGCACACCCGGAACCGGCCCCGCAGCGCCCGTCCTCCGAAGAGCGCCAAGGCTGGAGCTGGTCCCGCCTGCTGCCGCGCCCTGCCCTGGCGGCCCTGTGCTGCACGGTGGCCCTGGCCGTGGGCGTGGGCTGGCACCAGTGGCAGCAGCAGCCCACCTTCACCAGCAGCCACCTGACCCCACGCGGCCAGGCCAGGACCATCACCTTGCCGGATGGCACCGCACTGTCCCTGGATGCCGATACCCAGGCGCAGGTAACTCTGTACCGCGACCGGCGCGAGGTGCGCATCACGCAAGGGCAGATCCTGTTTGCCGTGGCGCCCGACAGCGACAGGCCCTTTCATGTGCTGGCCGGCCCGGCGCGCGTCACCGTGGGCGGCACGCGGTTTTCCGTGCGCTATCGCGCCACGGGCATGGAGGCGGGCAGCGCCCAGGTGGCCGTGCAGGAAGGCCATGTGCGCGTGGCCAGTGCGCAAGGCACTGCAGCCGCTGGCGCCGCGCCCGCCGCCCTGGTCGCTGGCCAGGCCCTGAGCGTGTCGCCTGCAGGCGTGCTCGGTCCGGTGTCGGCTGTGGCGCCCGGCAGCATTGCGCTGTGGCGCAAGGGACTGATCCGCTTCGAGAACACGCCCCTGGCCGACGCCCTGGCCGAGCTGGAGCGCTACGGGCCGACCGGCCTGGTGGTGCACGACCCGGCCGTGGCGGCCCTGCGCATTGGCGGCAGCTACCAGACCAGCCGCCCCGCCGAGTTCGCACGCATGCTGGCCCAGATCCTGCCCGTCACTCTGGTGGCCGGGCCCGATGGCCAGACCGAGATTGCCGCTGCGCCTTGAGCACGGAGGCGGGGCGCCGGGGCCGCGCGGCGGTCTATCGAAACAGCTCGGTCGTCAGCTTCCCCGCAGCCGGCGCCGGTGTTCGATCACCGTGCCCAGCAGAACCAGTCGGTTCCTGTCGCTGCGCAGCACGGCATGGTCTTCGTTGAGCGGTACCAGATCAAAGACCTCGATGCCATCCTCTCCCACACCGCGCACGCGGTACTTTCTGAGCAGCACCTGCCGCTTGCCATTCCTGGCCAGCACATGGTCGCCGGGCCGGGGGCTGGCCTGCGGATCGATCTGCACACGGTCGCCCTCGCGCAATTCGGGCGACATGGCATCGCCCTCCAGCGCAAGAAAAAACGCACCGGGCGATGCGTTGTCCTTGCCGAATTCGATGTCCAGGCTTTCAGCGGGATCGGGGAATGCGCCGTCATCTGCCAGGGCTGCAGCCTGGGCATGCGAGAGAACGGGATATTGGCGCAATCCTTTGGGAAACTCGGGCAGATTGGTGCCGGGCGTGTCCCCATCTGGAAGCAGGGCCGGCAAATCGGAAACCATCTTCACCAGCCTGGGACTGATTTCGAAAAGCGAAACCTTCAAGCCCTTGGCATACGCAATGCCCGCCTCCAGGCTGATGGGCCGGTTGCCGCTTTGGTGCTGGGAGACCATGGAGGAGCCGCCAGGAATGCCTGCCTTCTCTGCGAACTCGGCCTTGCTTTTCACGGTAGAGAGCAGGCGCTTCAGGTTCGCCGCCTCTTGCTCGGTGGTCCAAACTTTCATGTAGCGATGCTAATAATCGAAACAATTAGCAATGCTTTTCATTTTTCGATAGCTATGCTAAATTTTTCCCATGAGAAATGCAGCCAGCAAAACCCTGTTCCACCGTTTCATCCCCGGCCTGCGCTTCCACTCGTTCTGGTACTACCAGGCGCGCGGCTCCACGGGCAGGGTGCGCTGGGCGCGGCTGCCCATGGTCTCCGACGCCTGTGCGCAGGCCGATCCCCATGGCGCCTGGTGGTGTGCGCAGCGGTGCGCCGCCGTTCTGGCGCAGCGGCCATGGCGGTCCATGCAACTGCCGCCCGGCCTGCCTGCGCAGCCGGATGCCCGCCAGATGGCGCATGTCCTGCAGCAATGGCTGCCGGGCTGGAGCGCTGCGCCGGCCAGCGTGCAGGTCTGTACCCACGCGCTTGAGAACGGCGGCAGCGCGCTGCTGCAGCTGCATGTCCGGGCCAGGAGCGCGCCCAGCATTCTTTGGGCATGGGTGGTTGGGGTGGAGGTCCAGGCGCGCCAATCCCTTCAGGGGCTCGCGCCTGCGCCAGGCAGCCTGCAAGCCGGGCACCTGTCCCCGCGAGCCCTGCTGATCGTTCCCTTCGGCCAGGACATGCCCTGGGCCACCGGTCATACCGCCCGGGTTCGCCTGCATGCAAAGGGACCTCAACTGCGCGGGCCGCATGAAGTGGTTGCGCAGGACGGCTGCTGGTTTGAAGACAGTGGCCTGGATGCCGTGTTGCTGAAGCCGGTCTTGCGCGTTCAGGATGAGCGCGTATCCCTGTGAAGGGCCAGATGGGGCCAGATGGCGCAAGCGATTTCCTATAACGATGGAACGCGGCGGATGCACTCCGACTCACACCGTCCGCCGCTGTTGCCACAGCACCAGGCGTTGCACGCTTGTCGCGCAGCGCCGCACCCTCATTCATTCAACCGTTTCAAGGAGTTCCCATGCATCTTCAACGCACCGTCCTTTTTGCAGGCATGGCTGCCAGCCTCTTTCTGGCGGCGGGATGGGCCACGGCCGCAGAAGGCCCTGCCACGGCCCAGGCCCCCCAGGCCAAGGCCCAGGCCGCCAAGCCGGCGGGCGACACCGTGCAGGCGCAGCTGGAGACCTCCACCTGGGTACCCGACGGCAAGGCCGATGCGCCGCGCGTGATCTATACCTTCACCGACCCCAACTGCAAGTACTGCCACAAGTTCTGGGAGGCCGCGCGTCCCTGGGTGGACGCAGGCAAGGTGCAGCTGCGCCACATCCTGGTCGGCGTGATCCGGGACGACAGCCCGGCCAAGGCCGCCGCCATCCTGCAGGCCCCGGACCGCGCGGCCGCGCTGATGGAGCACGAGAAGAAGTCCGCCCAGGGCGGCATAGCGCCCGCCTTCAGCGTCAGCCCCGACGTGCGCAAGACGCTGGAGGCCCACCGCAAGCTGATGATGTCCCTGGGCTTCCGTGGCACGCCGGGCATCGTGGTGATCGACAGCCAGGGCGGCACCAAGAGCTATGGCGGCATGCCGCGCGATGCGGCCCTGCCCGAGGTGTTCGGGGCGCTGTGAACGGGCTGCCGTGAACCGGACGCCAGGTGATGCCCACACCTCGGCAGCCACGAGTAGCATGGCCGGCAGGATCACCACTGCGGAGAACGCCACCATGCTCAAGCTCTATGGTTTTTCCAGGGTCAATGCCGGCGCGCGCGGCCGCACGCGCGATCTGCGCGTGCTGTGGGCACTCGAAGAGATGCAACTGCCCTTCGAGATCGCGGGCATGGACCATCCCGCGCACGACCTGAACACCGAGGCCTACCGCCGGCTCAGTCCCTTCGAGCAGATTCCTGCGCTGGACGATGACGGGCAGGTGATTTCGGAGTCGGCCGCCATCGTGCTGCATCTGGCCAGGAAGTGCGGCCGGCTGATGCCCTCCGATGCAACCGGCGAGGCCCAGGTGCTGCGCTGGTGCTTTGCAGCCATGAACACGGCGGAGCCGCCGCTGCTCAGCCTGATGGTGCTGGACTGGACGGCCGATGGCAGCTGCGGCAAGCACCGCGAATTCCTGGTGGGCTGGGCGCATCGCATGCTGGGCAACCTGGAGCGCTGGCTGGACGGGCGCCGCTTCATTGCCACCGACGAATTCACGGTGGCCGACATCCTGATGGCGCATGTGCTCGCCTGCATCCCGGACAGCACGCTGACCGCGCCCTGCCCCGCCGTGGTGGCCTACCGCGACAGGTGCCTGGCCCGGCCCGCCTGGCAGCGGACCCTGGCGGCCTACAACGCGCGGGTGGAGGCGGCGTAGCCGGGGCTCAGGGCTGCTCGGTGCTCAGGGCTGCTGGACGGCCGCCACAGGCTGGGACTGTGATGGTGGTGGTGGCGGCGGCGCAGTCCAGCTGCCGCCGAGCACGCGGAACAGCTGGGCCAGCGCCAGCTGCCGCTGGGTCACGGTATCGATGTAGGCGCTTTCATTGGCGAAGGCGCTGCGCTGTGCGTCCAGGTAGCGCAGATGGTCGTCCACCCCCGCCTGGTAACGGGCCTGCGCCAGCCGCAGGCTTTCGCGGCTGCTGTCGCGCAGCGCCAGGCGCGCGGCTTCCTCGCGGCGCAGCGTGTCGGTGGCGGCCAGGGCGTCGGCCACTTCGCGGAAGGCGGTCTGGATGGCCTGCTCGTAGGCTGCCACGGCCATGTCCTTGCGCAGCACGGCCAGGTCGAGGTTGGCGCGGTTGCGCCCCCCGTCGAAGAGGGGCAGCGTGACCTGGGGAGTGAACGACCAGGCGCGCTGGCCCGAGCGGAACAGGTCGGACAGATCGGCGCTGGACGATCCCAGGAAGCCGGTGAGCGAGATGCGCGGGAAGAAGGCCGCGCGCGCCGCACCAATGTCCGCGCTGCGCGCGCGCAGCCGGTGCTCGGCCGCCTGGATGTCCGGGCGGTGGATGAGCAGTTCGGAAGGCGTGCCGGCCGACAAATCCTGCAGCAGCATGGGTACGTCGGGCGACTTTGCGGACCGTGCGGACTGTGCGGACTGTGCGGACAGGTACGGCCCCAGATCTTCCACGCCCGTCAGCAGCAGCAGGGCGTTGCCGGCCTGGCGCAGTTCGCGTTCGCTGCGCTCCACGTCGGCGCGGGCCTGGGCGGCCAGGCCCAGGGCGTCCTGGTGATCCAGGGCGGTGGCCGTGCCCGCATTGCGCCGCTGCGCGGTCAGGCGCAGCGAGGATTCACGGCTTTGCAGCGTGCGCTGCGCCAGTTGCAGCCGGCGCAGGGCCCCGTCGCGGGACAGGTAGGCCTGCACCACTTCGGCGCCCAGGCTGATGCGGGCGGCGCGCGCGGCCTCTTCGGTGGCCAGGTACTCGCCCAGGGCGGCTTCGGACAGGTTGCGCACGCGGCCGAACAGGTCCAGCTCGAAGGCGGCCAGCCCCAGCCCGGCCTGCCAGTTGCTCTGCACCTGCGGCTGGCCCGTGGCATTCATGTCGCCCGGCAGGCGCTGGCGCGTGCCGCCGCCCTGCAGGCCCACGCCCGGCAGCCGGTCGGCGCGCTGCACCTGGTACAGGGCGCGTGCCGCCTCCACGTTGAGCAGGGTCTGGCGCAGGTCGCGGTTGTGGGCCTGGGCCAGGTCCACCAGCTGGCGCAGCTGGCGGTCGGCGATGAAGCTGTTCCAGTCCAGCGTGGCCGCCGACGAGGACAGCACGGGCGCGGCATCCTGTTGCGGCCAGTGCGTGGGAATGGGCGCCTGCGGACGCTGGTGGACCGGGACGAGGGAGCAGCCCGCCAGCACCAGGCTGGCGGCCAGCGCACACAGGGCGCGTGGGAAGAAGTGCATGGACATGGCGCTTACTCTGTGGAGGTTGCCGGGGCCTGCAGGGCAGGCGGGGTGCCGGCCGGCGCCTTGCGCCGGAACAGGGACAGCACCCAGACGAAGAAGACGGGAACGAAGACCACCCCCAGCAGCGTGGCCGACAGCATGCCGCCGATCACGCCGAAGCCGATGGCGGCCTGGCTGGAGGCGCCCGCGCCCGAGGCCAGCGCCAGCGGCACCACGCCCAGGATGAAGGCCAGCGAGGTCATGACGATGGGCCGAAAGCGCAGCCGCGCCGCCTGCAGCGCGGCCTGGGCCAGGCTGTGCCCCTGCGCATGCAGGTCCTTGGCGAACTCCACGATCAGGATGGCGTTCTTGGCCGCCAGGCCGATGATGGTGATCAGGCCCACCTTGAAGTACACGTCGTTGGACAGGCCCACGGCCGAGGTGGCCAGCACCGATCCCAGCGCGCCTATGGGCACGATCAGCATCACGGCGGCGGGAATGCTCCAGCTCTCGTACAGGGCCACCAGCAGGAGGAACACCACCACGATGGCCAGCGCGAACAGCTTGGGCGCCTGGGCACCGGCGGCTTTCTCCTGGAAGGACAGGGCCGTCCACTCGTAGCCGATGCCGCGCGGCATCTCGGCCATGATGCGTTCCAGCTCGGCCATGGCCTCGCCCGTGGTGTGGCCGGGCCTGGCATCGCCCGAGATGCGGAAGGCCGGATAGCCGTTGTAGCGCGAGATCTGCACCGGCCCGCTTTCCCAGCGCACCGTGGCAAAGGCCGACAGCGGCACCTGCTGCCCGCCGGCGTTGGGCACGTGCAGGCGCAGGATGTCCTCGGGCCGCGCGCGGGCCTGGGAATCGGCCTGCACCACCACGCGCTGCAGGCGGCCCGCGTTGGGAAACTCGTTGATCACGGCCGAGCCGTAGGCCGTGGACAGGGCCGTGTTGATGGCGCTGAAATCCACGCCCTGGGCCTGCGCCTTGCGCCGGTCGATGTCCAGCCGCAGCTGGGGCGCATCCTCCAGGTTTTCCATCATGGCGTAGGCAATGATGGGCGAGGCATTGGCCTTGGCCAGCAGCTGGTCGCGCGCGGCGATCAGCGCCTCGCGGCCCAGGTTGGCGCGGTCCTGCAGGCGCAGCGCAAAGCCGCCGGAGTTGCCCAGGCCGTCGATGGGCGGCGGGTCCACGGCCATGACGGTGCCGTCGGACAGGCGGGCAAAGCGCTGGTTGAAGGCCTGCACCTCGTCCCAAGACGCCTGCCCGGCGCCGCGCACCGACCAGTCCTTGAGCGTGACGAAGGCCAGGGCCGCGTTCTGCCCCATGCCCGAGAAGCTGTAGCCCATCAGGAACTCCGCCTGGGCCGTGGCGGGGCGGCCCTGGATGTAGTCCTCCATGTCCTTGACCATGGCCTTGGTGCGCTCCGTGGTGGCGCCCGGCGGCAGCTGCACGCCGACGATGTAGTAGCCCATGTCCTCGTAGGGCACGAAGGATTCGGGCATGCGCGTGTACGCCACGCCCAGCCCGGCCACGATGGCGGCATACACCAGCATGCAGCGCCCGGCGCGGCGCACCAGCCGCTGGTTGAGCAGGTCGAAGCGCTCGGTCAGCGTCGCGAAGCGGCGGTTGAACCAGCCGAAGAAGCCCTTGCGCTCGGCGTGGTGGCCCTTGGCAACGGGCTTGAGCAGCGTGGCGCACAGCGCCGGCGTGAAGGTCAGCGCCAGCAGGCCCGAGAACAGGATGGACACGGCCAGCGACAGCGAGAACTGCCGGTAGATCA
Organism: Delftia sp. DLF01; assembly: GCF_014852125.1. Lineage (NCBI taxonomy): Bacteria > Pseudomonadati > Pseudomonadota > Betaproteobacteria > Burkholderiales > Comamonadaceae > Delftia > Delftia sp. DLF01. The sequence continues at coordinate 175,101 of NZ_JACVAZ010000004.1, read as the reverse complement.
CGCCCACCGATCCGCTCATGAAGGCCAGCGGCAGGAACACCGCCACCAGCACCAGGGTGATGCCGACGATGGCGCCCGAGACCTGCTGCATGGCCTTGACCGTGGCGGCCAGCGGAGACAGCCCCTCCTCGGCCATGAGGCGCTCCACGTTCTCCACCACCACGATGGCGTCGTCCACCAGGATGCCGATGGCCAGCACCATGCCGAACATGGTCATCATGTTCACCGAAAAGCCCAGCACATACATCACGCCCAGGGTGCCGGCCAGGCAGACGGGCACGACGATGGTGGGAATCAGCGTGTAGCGCAGGTTCTGCAGGAACAGCCACATCACCAGGAACACCAGCGCTACGGCCTCCACCAGGGTATGGATGACCTTGCCGATGGCCACTTCCACGAAGCGCGAGGTGTCATAGGGCACGGCGTACTGGATGCCGGCAGGGAAGTTCTGCGACAGCTCGGCCAGGCGCGCCTTGACGGCCTTGGCGGTCTGCATGGCGTTGGCGCCGGGCGCCAGCTGCACGGCGGCGGCCACGCCCTGGCGGCCGTCCTCGCGCGAGGAAAAGCTGTAGTCCAGCTGGCCGACCTCCAGCCGCGCCACATCGGCCAGGCGCACGGCCGAGCCATCGGCCCTGGCACGCAGCACGATCTGGCCGAACTCCTCGGGCGAGGCCAGCGTGCCCTTGACGGCAATGGTGGCGCTCAGCTCCTGGCCAGGCCCTGCGGGCGAGGCGCCAAAGCTGCCGGCCGGCACCTGCGCGTTCTGGGCGGCGATGGCCGCGTTCACGTCCGCCACCGACAGGCCGTAGCCCAGCAGCTTGTTCGGATCGACCCACACGCGCATGGCCACATCGGCCGCGAAGAACTGCACCTTGCCCACGCCGGGCACCCGGCGGATCTCGTTGTTGATGTTGCGCACGGCGTAGTCGGACAGGGCCACCTCGCTGTTGCTGCCGCTGCCGCTGCCGTCCTTGTAGGTCAGCGAGTAGATCATCAGGAAGTTGGCGCTGGCCTGCTCGACCTGCAGGCCCATCTGCATCACGGACGCGGGCAGGCGCGCCTCGGCCTTCTTGATGCGGTTTTGCACCTCCACCTGGGCCAGCGCGGGCTCGGTGCCCGGGGCAAAGGTGGCCGTGATCTCGGCCAGGCCCGTGGAGCCGCTGGAGGAGTCGAAGTACAGCAGCCCCTTGGTGCCGTTGAGCTCCTCCTCGATGACGCTGGTCACCGACTCCATCACCGTGGTGGCGGAGGCGCCCGGATAGTTGGCGGTGATCGAGATCTGCGGCGGCGCCACGTTGGGAAACTGGGAGACGGGCAGCGCCGGTATGGCCAGCAGCCCGGCGAGCATGATGAAGATGGCCACCACCCAGGCGAAGTTGGGGCGGTTGATGAAGAACTTGGACATGGTCTATTCCTTGGGCAGGCGCCGGCTCAGTCGCTGGACGTGGCGGAGCTGCCGGAGGCGCTGAAGGTGCCGGACAGCCCCGCCGTAGGGGAGGCCGCGGCATCGGAAAGGGCCGTGACCTGAACCCGCGCCCCGGGCTGCAGGCCCGCCATGCGGCCCACCACCACGCGCTCGCCGCCCTTGAGGCCTGCGCTGATCTGCCACTGCGCGCCATGCATGGCCGCGGTCTGCACGGGGCGCATCTGCAGCGTGTCCTGGCCGTCCACCACCAGCACGTGGGCCTGCCCGTCGGTGCTGCGCTGCACGGCCCGCTGCGGCACCAGGATGGCGGCAGGGTCCACGCCCTGGCCCACGGTCACGCGCACATACATGCCGGGCAGCAGCATGCCGTCGCGGTTGTCGAAGCGCCCGCGCAGCGCCATCTGGCCCGTGCCGCGGTCCACCGTCACATCCGAGAACATCAGCCGCCCCGTGCGCTGCAGGCCCGTGCCGTCCACCTTCAGGGAGACCGGCGTGCCGTCCTTGCCCGCCGTCTGTGCCAGGCGGCCCTCGGCCAGGGCCGCGCGCAGGCGCTGGGCTTCGGCCACGGGCTGCTGGAAGTCGGCATAGACCGGGTCGAGCTGCTGGACCAGCGCCATGGGCGTGGCCTCGCCCTGGCCCACCAGGGCGCCCTCGGTGACCAGTGCACGGCCGATGCGGCCCGCGATCGGCGCCCTGACCGTGGCGTATTCCAGGTTCAAGGCGGCCGCCTGCACCTCGGCCTGGGCGGACTGCCGCGCGGCCTGGGCCGCCTGCAGGCGGGCCTGCATGGCCTCGAAGTCCTGGCGGCTGACCGCCTCCTGCGCCACCAGCGGCGCGTTGCGGCCAACCACGGCACGCGCTTCGAGCAGGGCCGCCTCGGCGCTGGCCAGCTGGCCCTGGGCGCGGGACAGGGCGGCGCGCAGGGGCGCCGGGTCGATCTGGAACAGCACCTGGCCGGCCCGGACGTCGACGCCTTCCTCGAAATGGCGGCGCAGCACGATGCCGGCCACCCGCGCACGCACCTCGGCCACGCGCACGGGCTCGATACGGCCCGGCAGCTCGCTGGACAGGGCCAGCGGCGCGGGCTGCACGGTGACGGCCTGCACCACGGGCAGCGCGTCACCCGCTGCGGCCGGAGCCTCGTTGCGGCCGCAGCCCGCTGCAAGGGCGGCCAGGGCGGCCAGCACCAGGGCCGCCAGCGGCAGGCCACGTCGATTGTTCAGACGCATGCTCATGTTCACAACCTGATTGAGTTCGATACGAAGGCCGCGATGGTACATATCAGAATCAAATGAGTCAACATCGATTCATTTGATTCTTTAAAGCATCAACAGATAAAATCCATGCACTTTCCAAGGAGGCATGACAAGCGATGACGAGCACCAAGCAAGAGGACGAAGGCAAGCTGCTGGGCGCACTGGCACTGGCGCTGCTGGACGATCCCAAGGCCAATCTGCAGGAGCTGGCACGCGCCATCGGCATCAGCAAGGCCACGCTCTACCGCTTCTGCCCCACGCGCGACCAGCTCATCGACCGGCTCATAGGGCATGCGGCCGACACCCTGTCGCGCGCCATGCACGCGGCCGAGCTGGAGCGCCACGCGCCGCTGGAGGCGCTGCGCCGCCTCACCGCCCACTGCCAGGACCATCAGACGCTGCTGCTGTTCCTGATGTATTTCTGGCGCTCCGACATCTCGGTGGTCGGCCAGATAGAGAGCGAATGGGTGGCGGCCATGGATGCCTTTTTCCTGCGCGGCCAGCAGGCCGGCGTGTTCCGCATCGACATCACGGCCGCGGCGATGACCGAGCTGTGGCTTTCCATGGCCGTGGGCCTGCTGGATGCGGAACGGCGCGGCCGTGTCGCGCGGGCCAGCGTGGCGGCCGTGATGGAGCAGTCCTTCCTGCACGGCGCCCTGCAGCCCGGCGCACCGGCCGCGTAGCACGCCGGGCGCCGGGCGCCGATGGGGGAAACCGAGGTGATGAATGATGGTCATGCACTGCTTTCAATCGATGAAGGCAGCGATGAAATGGATTCGCATCAATGAACTAGAATTTTTCTAGTTCAAAAATCCATGAATTTTTCTCACCAACATGTTGGAACGCACCCACCTCGCCATCGTCCGTGAAGTCGAAAAACAGGGCTCGCTGACGGCGGCGGCCGGCGTGCTGTGCGTGACGCAGTCGGCGTTGAGCCACAGCATGAAGAAGCTGGAGCAGCAGCTGGGCACGGACATCTGGCTGCGCGAAGGCCGCAGCCTGCGCCTGACGCAGGCCGGCCAGTACCTGCTGGCCGTGGCCCAGCGCGTGCTGCCTCAGCTGGACCTGGCCGAGGAGCGGCTGCGCCAGTTCGCCCAGGGCGAGCGCGGCGCGCTGCGCATCGGCATGGAGTGCCATCCCTGCTACCAGTGGCTGCTCAAGATCGTCGCGCCCTATCTGGCGAGCTGGCCCGATGTGGATGTGGATGTGAAGCAGAAATTCCAGTTCGGCGGCATCGGCGCCCTGTTCGGCTACGAGATCGACCTGCTGGTCACGCCCGATCCGCTGTTCAAGACGGGCCTGGAGTTCGTGCCCGTGTTCGACTACGAGCAGGTGCTGGTGGTCTCCAGCGCGCATGCGCTGGCAGGGGCCGATTTCGTGGAGGCCGCCCAGCTCGCGCCCGAGGTGCTGATCACCTATCCCGTTCCCATGGACCGGCTGGACATCTACAACCAGTTCCTCATGCCGGCCGGCATCACGCCGCGCCGCCAGAAGGCCATAGAGACCACGGACATCATGATGCAGATGGTGGCCAGCGGCCGGGGCGTGGCGGCCCTGCCGCGCTGGCTGGTGCAGGAGTACGCGGGCAAGCTGGACGTGGTGCCCGTGCGCCTGGGCGCCAAGGGCATTGCCAAGCAGATCTTCCTGGGCGCGCGCGTGGCGGACCTGCAGACCGACTATCTGCAGGCTTTCATCGAGCTGGCGCGCCAGCCGCTGGCCGCCGGCACGCCCCCTGCTCAGGCTGCCTGAGCCTGCGCCAGGAAGTCCTGGGCAAAGCGCTGCAGCACGCCGCCCGCTTCGTAGACCGATACCTCCTCGGCCGTGTCCAGCCGGCAGGTCACCGGCACGCGCAGCGTCTGGCCGTTGCGGCGCTCGACCACCAGAGTGAGTTGGGTGCCCGGCGTGCGCTCGCCTTCCACGCCATAGACTTCCGTGCCGTCCAGGGCCAGGGTCTTGCGGTCGGTGCCCGGCAGGAACTGCAGCGGCAGCACGCCCATGCCGATGAGGTTGGTGCGGTGGATGCGCTCGAAGCCTTCGGCCACCACGGCCTCCACGCCCGCCAGCCGCACTCCCTTGGCCGCCCAGTCGCGTGAGCTGCCCTGGCCGTAGTCGGCGCCCGCGATGATGATCAGCGGCTGGCGGCGGTTCAGGTAGGTTTCCATGGCCTCCCACATGCGCACCACGCGGCCTTCGGGTTCAATGCGCGCCAGCGAGCCCTTGTGCTGCACGCCGTCAATGACGGCCATTTCGTTGACCAGCTGCGGGTTGGCGAAGGTGGCGCGCATGGCGGTCAGGTGGTCGCCGCGGTGGGTGGCGTAGGAATTGAAGTCTTCCTCGGGCAGGCCCATGCGCGCCAGGTATTCGCCCGCCGCGCTGTCGGCCAGGATGGCGTTGGAGGGCGACAGGTGGTCGGTGGTGATGTTGTCGGGCAGCAGGGCCAACGGCCGCATGTTGCGCAGCGTGCGCGGGAAGGCCGCCAGCGCGCCCACGCCTTCGGTGTCCCAGTACGGCGGGCGGCGAATGTAGGTGGACTGCGGGCGCCAGTCGTACTGGGGCGAGGCCTTGTCTCCATCGTCCTTGCGGATGGCGAACATGGGTTCGTAGACGGCGCGGAATTGCGCAGGTTTGACCGCTTGCTCGACGATGGCGTCGATCTCCTCGTCGGCGGGCCACAGGTCCTTGAGGCGGATCTCGCGGCCTTCCACCACGCCCAGCACATCCTGCTCGATGTCAAAGCGCACCGTGCCCGCCAGCGCATAGGCCACGACCAGCGGCGGCGAGGCCAGGAAGGCCTGTTTGGCCTGGGGATGGATGCGCCCGTCGAAGTTGCGGTTGCCCGAGAGCACGGCCGTGGCGTAGAGGTCGCGCTCGACGATTTCCTGCTGGATCCTGGGGTCCAGCGCGCCGCTCATGCCGTTGCAGGTGGTGCAGGCAAAGGCGACGATGCCAAAGCCCAGCTGCTCCAGCTCGGTGAGCAGCCCGGCCTCCTTCAGGTACAGCTCCACGGCCTTGGAGCCCGGCGCCAGCGAGGATTTGACCCAGGGCTTGCGCGTGAGACCCAGGCGATTGGCATTGCGCGCCAGCAAGGCGGCGGCGATGACATTGCGCGGGTTGCTGGTGTTGGTGCAGCTGGTGATGGCGGCGATGATGACGGCCCCATCGGGCATCAGGCCCTGACGCTCCTGGGCGCGGGCGGCCTGCAGTTTTGCCGCATCGGCAATGCCGCGCTCGGCCAGGGCCGAGGTGGGCAGGCGCCGGTGCGGATTCGAGGGGCCGGCCATGTTGCGCACCACGGTGGACAGGTCGAACTGCAGCACGCGCTCGTACTGCGCATCGGCCAGGCTGTCGCTCCAGAAACCTGCGGTGCGCGCATAGGCTTCGACCAGGCGCACCTGGGCCTCGTCGCGGCCGGTCAGGCGCAGGTAGGCCAGCGTCTGGTCATCAATGGAGAACATGGCCGCCGTGGCGCCGTATTCAGGGCACATGTTGGAGATGGTGGCGCGGTCGCCAATGCTCAGGCTGTCGGCGCCCTCGCCAAAGAATTCCACATAGGCCCCGACAACTTTTTGCTGGCGCAGGAATTCGGTCAGGGCCAGCACGATGTCGGTGGCGGTGATGCCCGCCTGGCGCCGGCCCGTGAGGCGCACGCCCACGATCTCGGGCAGGCGCATCCAGCAGGCGCGGCCCAGCATGACGTTCTCGGCCTCCAGCCCGCCCACGCCCACGGCGATCACGCCCAGGGCATCGACATGGGGCGTGTGCGAGTCGGTGCCGACACAGGTGTCCGGGAAGGCCAGGCCATCCTGCACGGTGACCACGGGGGACATTTTTTCCAGATTGATCTGGTGCATGATCCCGTTCCCTGCGGGAATCACATCCACGTTGGCAAAGGCCTTCTTCGTCCACTCGATGAAGTGGAAGCGGTCCTCGTTGCGGCGGTCCTCGATGGCGCGGTTCTTCGCAAAGGCATCGGGATCGAAGCCGCCGCACTCCACGGCCAGCGAGTGGTCCACGATGAGCTGCACGGGAACGACGGGGTTGACCTGGGCAGGGTCGCCACCTTCGGCCGCGATGGCGTCGCGCAGGCCGGCCAGGTCCACCAGGGCGGTCTGGCCCAGGATGTCGTGGCAGACCACGCGCACGGGGTACCAGGGAAAGTCGATGTCGCGGCGGCGCTCGATGAGCTGCAGCAGGTAGCCGTCCAGCTGCGCGGGATCGGCGCGGCGCACGAGGTTCTCGGCGTGGACGCGGGCGGTGTAGGGCAGGCGTGCCCAGGCGCCGGGCGAGAGGGCATCGACGGCGGCGCGGGCGTCGATGTAGTGCAGCGTGGTGCCGGGCAGGGGTTTCTTGTGGGTGTGGTTCATGAGGCGGATGCAATGCGGGCGGGCCTGCAGCCCGCCCGCCAGGTTCAGGACAGCGGCGGCTCAGGCGCGCGCATCGAGGGGCACGAACTTCTGGTCATCCGGCCCCGTGTAGTTGGCGCTGGGGCGGATGATCTTGTTGTCCTGGCGCTGCTCGATCACATGGGCTGCCCAGCCGCTGGTGCGCGCGATCACGAACAGCGGCGTGAACATGGCCGTGGGCACGCCCATCATGTGGTAGCTGACGGCACTGAACCAGTCCAGGTTGGGGAACATCTTCTTGACCTCCCACATCACCGCTTCCAGCCGGTCGGCAATGTCGTACATGCGGGTGGTTCCCGCCTCGTCGGACAGGCGCTTGGCCACGCCCTTGATGACCACGTTGCGCGGGTCGCTGACGGTGTAGACCGGGTGGCCGAAGCCGATCACCACTTCCTTGGCATCGACGCGGCGGCGGATGTCGGCCTCGGCCTCGTCGGGCGTGTCGTAGCGCTTCTGGATCTCGAAGGCCACCTCGTTGGCGCCGCCATGCTTGGGGCCGCGCAGCGCACCGATGGCGCCCGCGATGGAGGAATACATATCGCTGCCCGTGCCCGCGATCACGCGCGCCGTGAAGGTGGAGGCGTTGAACTCATGCTCTGCATAGAGGTTGAGCGAGGTGTGCATGGCGCGCACCCAGCCTTCGGAAGGCCGGTGGCCGTGCAGCAGGTGCAGGAAGTGGCCGCCGATGGAGTCGTCATCGGTCTCCACCTCGATGCGCCGGCCCGAATTGCTCCAGTGGTACCAGTACAGCAGCATGGAGCCCAGGCTGGCCATGAGCCGGTCGGCAATGTCGCGGGCACCCGCCAGGTTGTGGTCGTCCTTTTCGGGCAGCACGCAGCCCAGGGCCGAGACGCCGGTGCGCATCACGTCCATGGGGTGGGCGCCGGCAGGCAGCTGCTCCAGCGCCTGCCTGACGCTGGCCGGCAGGCCGCGCAGCGCCTGCAATTTGGTCTTGTAGGCCTGCAGTTCGGGGCGCGTGGGCAGCTTGCCGTGCACCAGCAGATGGGCAATTTCCTCGAACTCGCAGACCTCGGCAATGTCCAGGATGTCGTAGCCGCGATAGTGCAGGTCGTTGCCCGAGCGGCCCACGGTGCACAGCGCCGTGTTGCCGGCGGTCACGCCCGACAGGGCCACGGACTTCTTGGGCTTGAATGCGGACGCAGATGGTGCAGTTGGCGCAGATGGCGCGTCGATGATCGTGGTACTCATGGAAGGGTCTCCTGGTTCAGATAGGAATGGGCAATGGCGGCAGGAAGGCCGTTGTGGTCGACAGCCACCATCTCGAACAGGCCCTTGAGCACGTCCTCGCAGGCAATGCCCGGTGCCTGGGCCGACGCGGTGACGCAGACCGTCATGGAGCTGCGCCCCACGCGGCTGACCCAGCCGCGCAGGACGATCTCGTGGCCCACGGGCACGGGCGCCAGGAAGTCCACGCCGGTGACGGCGGCCATCACCACCTCGCGCTGCGCCAGGCTGCGCGCTGCCAGAAAGGCGGCCTTGGCCATGAGCTGCAGGCCCTGGCCCGCGAACAGCGTGCCGTGGTGGTTGGCCAGCGCGGGCAATACCAGTTCGCGCAACTCGGCGGTTCCAGCAGGTGTTGTCATGCTTCGCAATCTACGCAAAATAGCGGCTCAGCCATAGGGCTGAAAAGGCGAATTCTTGCGAAACGAATCCCACGATATTGCGAATTCTGCGAATAACAGCCACCCGAGGAAACAGGCATGAAGAAGACATTCATGGGCGTCAAGCTGCGCAAACTGCGCGCGGAGCACGGCCTGTCCCAGATCGCCCTGGCCCACGCGCTGGGCCTGTCGCCCAGCTACCTGAACCAGCTGGAGCAGAACCAGCGGCCGCTGACGGTGTCGGTGCTGCTCAAGCTCAACCGTGCGCTGGGCGTCGATATCCAGCAGTTCTCGGAGGACGAGGAGGCGCGCCTGGTCGCCGGCCTGCGCGAGGCCCTTGCCGAGGCGCCCGAATCCATTGCCCTGCCCGAGCTGCAGGAAGTCGCCGCGCAGATGCCGGCGCTGGGGCGTGCGGTGATGGCGCTGCACCGCCGCCATCTGGAAGCCCTGGAGCGCATCGAGAGCATGTCGCTCAGGCTGGGCGATGACCGCTCGGACATGCCGGTGGCGCGCACCATGCCGTTCGAGGCCGTGCGCGATTTCTTCTTTGCGCACCAGAACTATTTCGATGAAGTGGACCGCGCGGCCCAGGCCCTGGCCGGCGAGGCGCGCGCGGACCCGGGCCATCTGGCGGACTGGCTGGTCCGGCGGCTGCAGCAGCGCCACGGCGTGCAGGTGCATCGCTCGGAAGACTCCCGGCAAAGCCAGCGCCGCTTCGACCCGGCCACGCGCTCGCTGTGGCTGTCCTCGGCGCTGGAGCCTGCGCAACAGGCCTTCCAGCTGGGCACGCAGCTGGCCTTGCTGGAGATGGGCGACACGCTGGACCGGCTGATCGCCACCGCCGCCTTCCAGGGCGATCCGGCGTCATGCAAGCTGGCCCGCGTGGGCCTGGCCAACTACTTTGCGGGCGCGCTGCTGCTGCCCTATGACCTGTTCCTGGAGACGGCCGAGCAGTTGCGCTATGACATCGACCTGCTGGGCCAGCGCTTTGGGGTGGGCTTTGAAACCGTCTGCCACCGCCTGAGCACGCTGCAGCGGCCGGGCGCACCGGGCGTGCCCTTCTTCTTCGTGCGCGTGGACCGCGCGGGCAATATCTCCAAGCGCCAGTCGGCCACGCATTTCCACTTCAGCCGCACGGGCGGCACCTGCCCGCTGTGGACGGTGTACGAGGCCTTCGGCCAGCCCGACCAGGTGCTGCGCCAGCTGGCCAGCATGCCCGACGGGCGGCGCTACCTGTGGATTGCACGCTCGGTCTCGCACGGGCAGCGCGGCTATGGTTCGCCGCGCAAGACCTTCTCCATCGGCCTGGGCTGCGACATACGCCATGCCTCGCGCCTGGTGTATGCCAAGGGACTGGACCTGGGCGATCCGGAATCGGCCACGCCCATCGGCATGGGCTGCAAGGTCTGCGAACGCGACCAGTGCACGCAGCGCGCCTTTCCCTATGTGGGAAAGGCGCTGCATGTGGATGAGAACGCCAGCCGCTTTGCGCCCTATGGCGTGGGCGGCTGACGATTCCGTGGCCCGCGCGGTGCGCGGGATGCGCGGTCAGGCTGCGCTGCGGTAACGGTCGCGCAGGTCGCGCACTTCATCGTGGTTGCGCTGGGCACCCTGTGCCTGGCGCTCCACCACCACGCGCACGGCCGGTGGCAGCGGTTGCTTGAGCGCCTTGCGGTACTGGGCGAGGGCGGAGTCCTCGCCGCGCTCGCATTCCTCCAGCACCGCCTTGTCGTCCTGCGAGGTCAGGGCCGTCTTCACGGACACCCAGCCCCGGTGCAGCGCGCCAGCCACCGTGCCGCCCGATGCCGGCTCTCCGCCAAGCCTGCGGATTTCCGCTTCCAGCTCCCGCGCGGCAACACCGCACTCGGTGGAATGGCGCATGAACAGGGCCTTGAGGTCGGGCGAGTCGGCGTTCTCGGAGGAGGTGCGAAAGCCGTACTCGCCATCGCGGCAGGATTCAAGCAGGTCGTTGAGCACGTCCACCACATCGTCGTTGTCGATATCGCCCGTATAGGCGGGGGCGACGATGGTGCCCGTCTCGTCACGGACATCACGGCTGCCTGCGCGCGCCCAGGCGGCGCGGGCTGCGGGCCGGGCCTGGTCCCAGTCCAGATGGCTGGCGCCACGGCGTGTGGTCCATTCGCGCTCCCACTCGGCGTCGAAGGCATCGAAGTCGGCATCGCGGCGTGCGGCGGCAGCGTTCCAGCCCAGCTCGTAGGCGGGACGGTATTCCTCGTAGCTGCGGCCAGCCACGTAATAGGGCTCGCTCTGGTAGGCATCGCGCCAGTAGGCATCTTCAACCGTGGGGTTCACGGCCTCGGCTGCACCCTTGCCAGCCAGCCCGCCGACCACGGCACCGGCCACACCGCCCACGGCAGCGCCGATGGGGCCGCCCATTGCGCCGAATGCAGCGCCGGTGACGGCGCCGCCTGCTGCGCCTATGCCGGTGCCCACCGGATGCGCGCCGGGTGCGTCGGACAGCGGGTCACGGTTTGCGGGGTTCGATTGCGTCATGGAATGTGCTCCTTGGCAGTTGAAAGTGATTCCTATGCTGATGGCCGCGGCGGCCGTCCGGCGTGCGCGCTTGCGGCCATGTGCCGTAGGAACGCAGCGCCCTGCCCTTGCGGACATCGCGCCAGCGGCCTGTGGCCATTTTTCGCACTGCCGCACAGGGCAAGCACAGGGCAATCGGCGTGCCTGCCGGCCCTCCCGCATCGGACTGCATCCGAGCGCATCGGCACGCTCCTACCTCCAGGAAAGTGCTGTGCCCACCCCCGCTGCAAGCCCGCGCAGGCAGGCTTGGTCCATGACCCGGCCACGGTGGCCGGACCCCCTTGGAGATCACCATGCGCACCCCGAACAACACGGCTGCCACCGGCAGCGACACTCCCCAGATCGACAGCAGCGAAGACGCCAGCGCCGACCTGCCCGAAGGCAAGGACATCAACGAGCACCTGAGCGCGGAAAAGGATGTGGCCGATTCCATCGCCGAGGCCTCGGCGCACCGTTTCGACGACATGCCCCAGGACGGCCCGCTGAACTTCGACGATGGAACCGACATGGGCCACCCGCGCGGCAACACGCAGCGCGAGGGCGGCACCTGGCAGGCCGAGGGCGCGGACAGCGGCAGCCTCAGGCCGCCCGCCGAAATCCTGTCCAACCGCAATGGCCCCAGCGACCGCAAGAACGGGCGGTGACGCACCTTCGCACGCCATGAAAAAGGGCACCCGAGGGTGCCCTTGTCGCGAGGAACCGGCAATTCATCCAGCGCCGCGGTCACCGCCTGGTCCGCCGCCCTTGTTCTGGCGCGTCTGGGCCTGGTTGCCGCTGCCGACATGGGCCTCGCGGTCATGGCGGCTTTCGGGCGTTCGCTGGCCTTCGTTCCTTTGCGTGGGCGGCTTCGCGCCCTGGCGGTTGTGATCGTTCTCCACCTTGCCCTTGCCGGGATCCTGTCTGTCGCTGCTCATATCGCGCTCCTTGTCTATGGTGCCGGGCCCCATCGCTGCAGGGCCGGACTTCCAGTCTAGGCAGCGCGCAAGGCCCAGGCAGCGGGTCATGGGCGCCCGCCGGCGTGGGGCGTCTCCCACAGGGCAAACGACGTGCCTGAGAACGGCGTTCATGCGCGAGGCATCTTTTCGTTCCTGCGCTTTCGGCGTGGTCCCACGGCGGCTGCGCACGGGCGAAGAGACCATGGCCCAAGCGCCGCCTGCGCAGGCCCGCGAACGAAAGGAAGACGCCATGAAAGACAAGACCCCATCCGCATCCAAGTCCTCTGCACCCACACAGGCGAAGCCGTCTGGCGATGGCCAGACCAAGCTGCCCGGCCAGGTCGGCAAGGCGCCCCATGCGCCCGGTGAATCCGATGCAGCCGACGCATCCGAACAAGGCCTGCGCCTTCCGCACGAGCGCGACCAGAGCCTGGACGCCACCAGCGATGCGCCCGATCCGGTGATGCGCCAGGCCCATGACGACATTGTTTCCGGCCAGGTGGATACCGACATGCGGCAGACGCCGGGACTGGATGCCGAGCAGCGCAAGAAGATGGTGCGCAAGCAGCCTTGATCGATTTTTCCGGACGGTTTTCCCCCATGCAAAGCACAAGTTCCACACCAAGCCGCCGCACACCGGGAGACGCCCTGGGCTCTATGCCCGAGACCAGCAGTGCCTCGTATGCCGACCACTCGCGCCTGCTGTCGGCCTTCGATCATTTCGCCAGCAGGGTGACGCGCTGGGCCGGCACGCCCATGGCCTTTTGCGTGGCCCTGATCTGCGTGGCCGTATGGGCCGTGGCGGGGCCGATGTTCCACTTCTCGGAGAACTGGCAGCTGGTCATCAATACGGGCACGACCATCGTGACCTTTCTGATGGTGTTCCTCATCCAGCAAAGCCAGAACAAGGACAGCGTGGCCCTGCACCTGAAGCTCAACGAGCTGCTGGCAGCCAACAAGATTGCCAGCAACCGCATGATCGGCATCGAGGGGCTGGACGAGGAGCAGCTGCAGCAAGTGGCGGCCTTCTACGTCAACCTGGCCGCCCGCGCGCGCGAAAGCGGAGCCTGCAAGGAATGCCACTCCATCGACGAGGACGACCCGGCACGGCCCGGCAACTGAGGTGGCCTGACTGCACTCCATCCAGGTAGAACCCATGCCAGACATTCCCGATTGGCTCCAGTGGCCTGCCTTTGCGGCCTCCCTCATCGGCGCATGGTGGGTGGGCTCGCGTTCCGCCGGGCGGCGCAATGTGGGCTTCTGGATCCTGATGCTCAGCAATGTGCTGTGGGCGCTGTGGGGATGGTCCTCCGGCGCCTGGGCGCTGGTGACGCTGCAGGCCTGCCTGGCCATCACCAACATCCGCGGCTCCATCAAGGCCGAGCGTTGAGCCAGCGCTAGCGCAAGCTGGCCAGGTAGGCAGCAATGTCCCGTGCATCCTGCTCGGCGACCCCCATGGCGGGCATGGCGGTTCCCGGCTTGACGGCGTCGGTCTGCACCAGCCAGCGCACCATGTTGTCGGGAGTGTTGTCCAGCACGCCGGCAATGCGGGTGCGGCGCGCCATGCCGTCCAGCGGCGGCCCCACCTGCGGGCTGGCCTGGGCCTGGCCCGCCACCGTGTGGCAACCCACACAGGCGTACTGGTACAGGGCCCGCTGCCCGCGCACGGCATCACCGGGCCGCAGCGCCTGCACGGGCGGCCTGCACGGCTGGAAGGCATCGTCCCGGCCCGCGTGTCCTGCGGAGCCCACCACCCAGTCCTGCCCCGCCATCGCGGCGAACTGCGGCGGCGACAGCTGCGGCATCTTCTGCAAGAAGGCGACCACCGCCCAGAGATCGTCCTCCGACAGGCGAAATTCCCAGGAAGGCATGCCCGTCATCTTCAGCCCGTTGCGCGTGAGCCAGTACAGCTGGCCGGCACTCCATCGCTGCGTGGCGTCGATCAGGGGCCCGGGCAGCGGCTGCATGCCCTGGCCCGCCGCCCCCTGGGCCACGCCGGGGCCGCCGTGGCACTGCACGCAGTGCTGGCGATAGCACTGCGCACCGCGCGCCAGCATGGCTTCGTCCGCCGCGCGCGGCGGCTCCAGGCCCCGCGCGTGGTAGCGCACGGACTGGCGCATGGCAATGTCCAGCAACTGGTAGACCGGCTTTAGGTGCTGGCGATTGGCGGCCACGTTGTAGACGCCGCTGGACACCAGGGCGGCAGCCAGCCCCGCTGCCGCGCAGGCAACGGCCAAAAGCGTGAGTGCCACGGTGCGCAGCTTGGTGGAGGCCATGAGAAATTGTCCTACCCGCCCTGCTGCGCGAATGTCAGCAGATCCTGATTGGGGACGCGGAATAATTTCCCCATGCCCGAGGCGCTCCCCTCCTTCCTGCACCGGCGCCAGCGAGTCGCCGCAAGCCTGTGCGCCGCTTTCTGGCTTGCGTGCGGCGGTGCGGCAGCTGGCCAGGAAAGCGCGTCAGTCGAGCGCGGCAGGCTCCTGCTGGCCCAGTACCGCTGCGGCAGCTGCCACAGCATTCCGGGGGTGGCCGATGCCCGGGGACGGGACGCCACGCCGCTGGACGGCTTCGGGCGGCGCAGCTATATCGCCGGGCGGCTGCCCAACCTTCCGGACCTCCTGAGCGCCTGGATCGTGCACCCGCAGGCACTGGTGCCCTCCACCACCATGCCGTCGCTGGGCGTATCGGCCGCGCAGGCGCGCGACATGGCGGCCTACCTGGGCAGCCTCCAATGAGCGGCACGGCGGCCGCCACCCCCCAGTCATCGCTGCATGCGGGCAGCGTGCAGGCGGCCTCGTTCGGAGAACTCAGTGCCGTGCTGTCCGTGGGCGCGGCGGCGCTGCTGCTGGGCGTGATGCTGCTGCTGGCCCTGTCGCTGGGCCGCGCGCGCCCGGTGCGCGTGCGCCTGTGGCTGGCGGGTGGCGGCATCGCCCTGCCCGTTGCCGTGCTGACAGCCCTGTTCTTCTACGGAGAAAGCCGCCGCCCCGACTGGCGCCCCATGCCCCCGGCCGACGCATTGGTGGTGACCGTGACGGCACACCTGTGGTGGTGGGACATACGCTACAGCGATCCGCGCACGGGCGCCGAGTTCGTGACGGCCAACGAGGTCCGGCTGCCCGTGGGCCGGCCCGTGTACTTCGCGCTGGCCAGCGGCGATGTGATCCACAGTTTCTGGGTGCCGGCACTGGGCGGAAAAATGGACATGGTGCCGGGCCGTCTGCAGCACCTGCTGGTACAGCCCACAGCCGAGGGCCGCTGGCGCGGGCAATGCGCCGAGTATTGCGGCGAGCAACATGCGCGCATGGCGCTCGACGTACTGGTGGTGGCGCCGCAGGCGTTCGAGCGCTGGTCCGCCGCGCAGGCGCGGCCCGCCTCCGTTGCCGTGAACCACCCGGGGCTGCAGGCCTTCGAGAAGCACCGCTGCAGCTTCTGCCACCGCGTGCGCGGCGTGGCCGACGAGGCCTCGCGCGGCCTGGGGCCGGACCTGACCCATGTGGGCGGCCGCCTGTCGCTGGCTGCCGCCAGCCTGCCCAACACGCCGCAGAACCTTCGCTCCTGGATCACCCATACGCAGCAGCTCAAGGCCGGGGCGCGCATGCCCTCGGGCGCAGGGCGTGTGCCCGACCACGAACTGGAAGACATCGCCGCATGGCTGAGCACCCTGAAATAGATGCTGCCCCGCCGCACGGCTTTCCCAGCGCCCTGCCCCGCCCCGCCGGCGAGCGCGAAGCCCTGGAGCGTGCCTGGGCACGCCCGCGCGGCTGGCGCATTTTCAGCGCCGTGAACAACACGCAGATCGGCGCCTTCTACATCGTGACGGCACTGCTGTTCTTCGTGCTGGGCGGCATCCTGGCGCTGGTGATGCGCGTGCAGCTGGCCGTGCCCGACAACGACCTGCTGGACGCCGCCACCTACAACCAGATGTTCACCATGCACGGCACGGTGATGATGTTCCTGTTCGCCGTGCCCGTGGTGGAGGCGATTGCAGTCTTTCTGCTGCCGGGCATGCTGGGCGCCCGGGACCTGCCCTTTCCCCGGCTGTCCGCCTATGCCTTCTGGGCCTATGCGATCGGCGGCCTGGCGTTCTTCTGCACCATCTTCTGGGGTGTGTCGCCCGATGGCGGCTGGTTCATGTACCCGCCGCTCACGAACAAGCAGTACTCGCCCGGCATCGGCGCGGACTTCTGGCTGCTGGGCATCGGCTTCATCGAGATCTCGGCGATTGCGGGCGCCATCGAACTGATCGTCGGCATTCTCTTCACACGCGCACCGGGCATGACGCTGGGCCGGATGCCGGTGTTCGCCTGGGCCACCCTGGTCAGCGCGCTGATGATCGTGTTCGCCTTCCCGGCCGTGATCGCGGCCACCACGCTGCTGGAGCTGGAGCGCGCCTTCGACTGGCCCTTCTTCAATCCGCAGTCCGGCGGCGACCCGGTGCTCTGGCAGCATCTCTTCTGGTTCTTCGGCCACCCGGAGGTCTACATCATCTTCCTGCCTGCGGCCGGCATGGTGTCCATGATGGTGCCCGCCATGGCGGGCACGCCGCTGGTGGGCCAGCGCGCCGTGGTCTGGGCGCTGGCCGGCGTGGGCGTGGTCAGCCTGCTGCTGTGGATACACCACATGTTCGCGGCCGGCCTGGGGCTGACGGCGCTGCTGCTGACTTCCATCGCCAGCTTCGTGGTGGCCATTCCGAGCGGGCTTCAGGTCTTCGCCTGGATTGCCACCTTCTGGCAGGGCCGCGTGCGCATGGACACGCCCACGCTGTTCCTGCTGGGCTTTCACTTCATCTTCGTGCTGGGCGGGCTGACGGGCGTGATGGTGGCCGTGATTCCGTTCGACTGGCAGGCGCATGACAGCTACTTCATCGTCGCCCACCTGCACTACGTGCTGATCGGCGGCATGGTGTTCCCCGTGTTCGCGGCCCTGTACTACTGGCTGCCCGTGTTCAACGGCGCGGCGCTGTCCGAGCGGCTGGGGCGCTGGATATTCGCCCTGCTGTTCGGCGGCTTCAACATCGCCTTTTTCCCCATGCACCTGACAGGCCTGCTGGGCATGCCGCGCCGTGTCTACACCTACGCGGACGCGCTGGGCTGGAACGGGCTGAACCTGCTGTCCACCGTGGGCGCCTTCATCTTTGCGCTGGGCGTGCTGCTGCTGTTCATCGACGTGGCCCGGGCCGTGCGCCGGCCGGACCGCGACCATGGCAATCCCTGGCGCGCAGGCACGCTGGAATGGCTGCCGCCGCGCGAGTACGGCGTGCGCAGCATTCCCGAAGTGCGCGGCACCGAGCCGTTGTGGGACCGGCCATCGCTGGCGCAGGAAGTGGAGGAAGGGCGCCACTGGCTGCCCGGCACCGTCTTCGGCGGCCGGGAAACCCTGCTCACCGATGCGCGCAGCGCGCGGCCCGTGCAACTGCTGCGCCTGCCCACCGACGGCTGGCCGCCGCTGCTGGCCGCAGCGGGCACGGCCGCCTTCTTTTTGCTGCTGACCGTGGAATGGGTGGCGCTGGCCTTTGCCTGCGGCCTGGGCGCCATCGCCGCCATGCTGGCCTGGATCTGGCAGCTGGACCGCACTGCGCCGGCCCCCCGGGCCGAGGTGGCCACGGGCATCTTCCTGCCCGTGCAGCCGGCCGGCAGGCGATCGCATTCCTGGTGGGCCGTGCTCATCCTGTGCACCGTGGACTTCACGGTCTTCGCCTCCTTCGCCTATGCCTACATCCACCTGTCGATGGCGCTGGAGGTCTGCCCTCCGCCGGGCGCGGCCCTGCCCGCGCCCTCCCGGGCCATGGCCAACGTGGTGCTGCTGGCCGCCAGTGCCCTGCTGCTGCGGCACTGCACGCGCTCACCTTTGGGAGACGGACCGCACAGGCAGCGCCTGCTGCGTGCCTGCGCCTTGGGGGCCCTGGTGTGCGCGGTGGGGGCCTTTGGCCTGTCGCTGGCAGGCCATCTGGATGCGGGGCTTTCACCGCGTGCGGACGGCTGGAGCGCGGCCGTGGGCGTCATCGTGGCCTACCAGGGCTTTCACTGCGTGCTGATGATGGTGCTGGGCGGCTTTTTGCTGGCCCGATCATGGTCCGGCCATCTGCAGCCCCGGGCGCGCGCCACGCTGGACAACGTGGGCCTGCTCTGGCAGGCCGCAGCCCTGCAGGGCATTCTGGGCGAGGCCATTTTGCGCCTGGTGCCGGCCCTCATGGGCTGACCGGGCCGCTTTCATCGAGAGACTGCGGCGCATGGCCGATCCCCGCACAAGCGCTCGGCTGACGGCCGATGGACCCGGCACTCGATACCTTGGTCTCTCCATGGAAACACCTCCGCTCCCCACCTGCAGATCCGCGCTGTTCCTCGACTTCGATGGCACGCTCGTGCCCCTGGCCGAGACACCGGACGCCATCCGGCCGGATCCCGCCCTCCTCCCGCTGCTGGCTGGCCTGCAGTACCGGCTCGATGGCGCGCTGGCCATCGTCACAGGCCGTCAGATCGAGGTGCTGGACCGCTACCTGGCGCCGCTGTGCCTGCCCGCCGCCTGCGAGCATGGCCTGCAGCGGCGGGATGCCGCAGGCCGCCTGCACCCGCAGCCATTGGCCATGCCAGAGACCGTGCTGCAGTTGTGCAATGCCTTGGCGGCCGATCATCCCTTCCTGCTGGTGGAGCGCAAGCGCTCCTCGGTCGCACTGCACTACCGGCGCGCGCCAGAATTGGCGGCGCTGTGCCTGGATACATTGAGCCGCGCACTGCGGCACCTGCCCGGTCTGGAGCTGCTGCACGGCAAATGCGTGCTGGAGGTCAGGCCTGCGGGCGTGGACAAGGGCCGCGCCATTGCGGCCTTTCTGCGCGAAGAGCCGTTCGCCGGCCGCACCCCCGTGTTTGCCGGTGACGATGTCACGGACGAGAGCGGCTTTGCCGTGGTGCAGGCGCACGGCGGCATGGCGATCAAGGTGGGCGAAGGCGCAAGCGGGGCCCGCCACCGGCTGGACAGCCCGCAGGCCGTGCACGCCTGGCTGCAGTCCGCATGCATGCACCTGGCGGCACAGACCTGCGCGGAGGCCCTGCCATGAGCCGGCTGGTGGTGATCTCCAACCGCGTGGCCGATCCGGGCAGGACTGCAGCCGGGGGCCTTGCCGTGGCCATGGGCGATGCGCTGCGGCAGACGGGCGGCCTGTGGTTCGGCTGGAGCGGAACCGTCACCGACGACGGTGCCCAGGCCGCGCCTGCCGGCCATGTGCACCGCTCCCAGGCCGGCAAGGTCACGCTGGCCACGGTGGACCTGGACCGCGCGGACCACGACAGCTACTACGCGGGCTACAGCAACGGCGTGCTGTGGCCCGTCTTCCATGGCCGGCTGGACCTGGCGAATTTCGACACGGGCCTTGCGGCCGGCTACCGCCGCGTGAACCAGCTGCTTGCGCGCCGGCTGCTGCCCCTGCTGGCGGAGGACGACATCCTCTGGGTGCATGACTACCACCTGATCCCGCTGGCGGCCGAGCTGCGCGCCCTGGGCTGCCGCCAGCGCATCGGCTTTTTCCTGCACATCCCGCTGCCGCCACCGACCCTGCTGGCGGCCATTCCCGAGCATGCATGGCTGATGCGCTGCCTGTTCGCCTATGACCTGGTGGGCCTGCAGACCCGCCAGGACGTGCAGCATTTCGAGCGCTATGTCTGCGAGGAGGCGGGCGGCCAGGCCCTGGGCAACGGCGCATTCCGCGCCCATGGCCAGCGCCTGGTGTGCCGCGCCTTCCCCATAGGCATCGATGTGGATGGTTTCATGGCGCTTGCACAGGGCGGCGCCTCGCGGGACATGTACGAGCGCATGAAGCACGAATACGCCCAGCGCCGCCTGCTGCTGGGCATAGACCGGCTGGACTACTCCAAGGGCCTGCCGCAGCGCCTGCGCGCCTTCCGGGAGCTGCTGGCCCGCCATCCCGAGCAGCGCCGCAGCGCCACGCTGATCCAGATCGGATCGCCCACGCGCGAGGGCCTGGACGCGTATGCCGACATACGGCGTGAACTCGAATCGCTGTGTGGCGCCATCAACGGCGACTACGGCGAGCTGGACTGGATGCCCGTGCGCTACATCCACCAGACCCTGCCGCGCGATGGCATTCCGGGCCTGTGCCGCGCGGCGGCCGTGGGGCTGGTCACCCCGCTGCGCGATGGCATGAACCTCGTGGCCAAGGAGTACGTGGCGGCCCAGGACCCGGCCGACCCGGGCGTGCTGGTGCTGTCGCGCTTTGCCGGCGCTGCCGAGCAGCTGCAGGAGGCGCTGCTGGTCAATCCCTACGACGTGCACGGCACGGCAGCCGTGGTGCAGCAGGCCCTGCAGATGCCGCTGCAGGAAAGGCGCCAGCGGCACCAGCGGCTGCTGCAGCGCATTGCCGAGCAGGATGTGCACTGGTGGCGCAAGGCCTTTCTGTCTGCCTTGAAAGAGGCCAGGCCGCTGGAGCACAGGGAAAGGGAAGGCTTCGGCATCCCCGTTCCCTCGATCAAGCAGGAGCAGGCGCCGCTGCGCCTGGAACTGGCCGCCTGCCCTGCCGATGGTGTGGAACGGGACGCCTGCCGGTCGGTGATCTCCGACAGGTAATGCCTTCCTGCTCCTGCGGCGCCGCGTTCATCCTCCCGGCACCATGGCATCGCCTGGCGCCTCCCCCCAATTCCAGGCTGCGCAAGGCACGAAAAAGGAAGGTGAGCGGTGATGGCCCAGCACAACGACGAGCACGCCAATGCGTGGACATGCAGCGACACGCTGGCCCAGGCCTTGAGCGGCCATGCGGACCTGTCGCCGGCGGACCAATTGGCCCTGCTGGTAGCGCAGGGCGCCGACCGCCTGCCGCTGCCGGGCCATGGCTACACGCTGCAGCGCTGGCGAGCACTGGCCGAAGTGGCCGCCCACAGCCTGGGCCTGGCCAAGCTCTATGAAGGCCATACCGACGCCCTGGCCATCCTGTCCGAACTGCAGGCCGACCTGGCCACCGAAGGACTGCGCTGGGCCGTCTGGTGCGCCGAGCCGCCGGGCGAGCGCGTGCAGGCCACGGCGGCATCTCCCGACGCCACGCAACGCATGACGCTGCAGGCAGGCTCGGCGGTTCGCCTGTCCGGCCACAAGCCCTGGTGCTCCGGCGCACGCGCCGTGGACCGCGCCCTGGTCAGCGGCTGGCTGGCAGACGGCCAGCGCTGCCTGATCGCCGTCACCATGGACCAGCCCGGCATCAGCAGGGACGACAGCCACTGGCAGGCCGTGGGCATGGCCGCCAGCGCCAGCGCCGATGTGCACTTCGACGGCGCCACCGGCGTGCTGGTCGGGGCCCCGGGCCAGTACCTGAGCCGCCCCGGCTTTCACCATGGCGGCGCCGGCGTTGCGGCCTGCTGGCATGGCGCGGCAGCGCGCATCGCCAGCCATCTGCAGCAGGCCGTCAGTCAAGGCGAGGACCCGCACCGGCAGGCCCACCTGGGCGCGCTGGACGTGGTCCTGGCCAGCGCGGCCGGCCTGCTGCGCGACGCTGCGGCCTGCATCGATGCCACGCCATCGGACCCCTGCCTGCTGGCCGTGAGCCGCGCCCGCCTGGCCGTGGAAGCCGCCGCCGAAGAGGTACTGCGGCGCGTGCCGCGCGCCATCGGTCCCGGCCCGCTGTGCAAGAACAGGGGCCTGGCGCAGCTGATGGCCGACCTGCCCGTCTTCATCCGCCAAAGCCATGCCGAGCGCGACCAGGCGGCGCTGGGCCGCCTGCTGGCCGAGAAGGCACAGGCCTCGCAGGCACCGGGAGGCGCGGCATGGATGCTGTGAAGCCGCGCCTCATCGAGGGCCGGGGCACGCCCGAATCGCGCTGGCAGGCCTGGTTTGCGCAACGCCGGCCAGCGCAGGTATCCATGGACGACCTGCTGGACGGCCGGCGCCGCGCCGTCATCGTCGCGCCGCACCCGGATGATGAAATCCTGGGCTGCGCCGGCCTGCTGCACCGCTGTGCCGAGCGGGGCATGCCCTGCCTCATCGTCTCCGTGACCGATGGCGGAGCCAGCCACCCCGACTCGACGCTGTGGCCGCCGCAGCGTCTGGAGCGCGAGCGCGTGCAGGAGAGCACCCAGGCCCTGGCCCTGCTTGCGCCGCAGGCGCAGGTGCTGCGGCTGGGCTTGCCCGACGGCCATATCGCCGAGCATGCAGCGCAGTTGCTGCAGCGGCTGGAGCAGTTGCTGCAGCCCTCGGACGCGCTGCTGTGCACCTGGCGCGAAGACGGTCACCCGGACCACGAGGCCACGGGACAGGCCTGCGCCACGGCGGCCGCTCGCACGGGCTGCCGGCTCTTCGAGCTGCCGATCTGGGCCTGGCACTGGGCCGAGCCCGGCGACGCGCGCGTGCCCTGGCACCGCGCCGCCGCCATTGCGCTGGCACCGCAGGAGCTGGCGCTCAAGCGCAAGGCCCTGTCGTGCTTTCGCAGCCAGCTGCTGCCAGACCCGTCCACGGGCCGCGACGCCGTCCTGCCGTCCTGGGCCACGCAGCGCCTGCTGCGTCCGTTTGAAGTGGTGTTTCTATGAACGGCGCCAGGCAGCACTTCGAGCAGATGTACCAGGCCGACCCCGACCCCTGGCAGGTCGCATCGCGCTGGTACGAGCGGCGCAAGCGCGACCTGCTGCTGGCCGCCCTGCCCCGCGAGCGCTATGCCCACGGCTTCGAGCCGGGCTGCGGCAATGGCGAGGCCACGCAGCGCCTGCTGCAGCGCTGCGACCGGCTGTGCGCCGTCGATTTCTCGGACAGGGCCGTGGATCTTTGCCGCCAGCGGATTGCGCCGCAGGACCGCGCCCGCCTGGACCTGCAGGCCCTGCCCCTGCCCTGGCAATGGCCACAGGTGCCCCAGGTGCCCCAGGTGCCCCAGCAAGGCTTCGATCTCATCGTGGTCTCGGAGCTCGCCTACTACTTCGACGACGCGGCACTGGCGCATTTCAACCGCCAGTGCCTGGCCTCGCTGCAGGGCGGCGGCCACTGGCTCATGTGCCACTGGCGGCATGGGGCGCACGATCACCTGCAGACCACTCGCACCCTGCATGACAGCGTGTCGGCCCATGCGCAGCTGCACTTGCTGCTGAGCCACAGCGAGCCGGATTTCCAGCTGGACATCTGGCAGAAAACCCCTGAAAGGACGGACAGATGATCGGCGTGTGCATCCCAGCCCATGACGAGGAAGACCTCATAGGCCGCTGCCTGGACAGCGTGTTTTGCGCGGCCGCCCATGCCGACCTGCAGGGCGAGACCGTGGCCGTCGTCGTGGTGCTGGACAGCTGCCAGGACGCCACCGAATCGGCCGTGCGCCGCTGGCCCGCCATCCCCTTGCCGATTGCCGCGCGCAACGTGGGCAAGGCCCGCGCGCTGGGGTCGGAGTACCTGCTGCTGCTGGGCGCCCGCTGGCTGGCCTTCACGGATGCCGATACCACGGTCTCCCAGAGTTGGCTGGCCGACCAGCTGGCGCTTCAGTCCGACGTGGTCTGCGGCACGGTGCAAGTGGCCGACTGGTCGGCCCACGGCGTCCAGGCGGACACGGCGCGGCGGCACTTCGAGACCACCTACACGGACCGCGACGGCCACCGCCACGTGCACGGCGCCAACCTGGGCATCTCTGCCTGGCACTACCGCCAGGCCGGCGGGTTCGACGCACGCACCTGCGGCGAGGACCAGGACCTGGTGGACCGCCTGGCGGCCGGCGGCGCCCGCATCGCCTGGTCGGCCCGGCCCCGGGTGATGACCAGCGGCCGCGCCTACTCGCGCGTGGCCGACGGTTTTGCCGGTGCGCTGCGCCAGGGATGGGCCCTGCCCGGCAACACGCCGCCTGAGCTGCCCGTGCTCCAGGGCGCCCTGGCGCAGCAGGCCCTGGCCCTGCCTCAACCGCAGGCCGGCTCGTCCACGCGGTAGCAGTCCCTGAGGAACACCGGCAGGTCGTTGGCCGGCGGCACGAAGGGCACCTGGTACATCATGTCGCTGACAAAGCCACGGTGGTAGCTGCCGTGGTTCACCACGTGCAGCACGATCTGCTCGCGCGTCATGGCACCCTGCCCGCCGCCCACGAACTCGAAGTGCACGACCTTCGCCAGTTCCTCGTCCGGGCACGCATCGACGAACTCCACATACCAGCGGTCCATTGCCTGCACGGATTCCCACAGCGCCTGCAGCGTGGGCGTGTCGTCGGTGTTGCGCATGGTGTAGCCATGTTTGCGGCCCTGCAGGTGGTGCCTGAAGATGTCCTCCACCACAAGGACGTGGTTCAGCGTGCGCACCATGTTGCCGAAGCTCGTGGGGCGCTGCTTCAGGGCCTCGCCTTCGGGCAGTTCCATCACGCTCTTGAAGGTCAGGCCGTTGGCCCAGGCCTTGTAGCGCACCAGCATTTTCAGGTTGGCCCTGGCCGATGAGACGGGAGCGCGCGGGCTCTCTTGGATCGCTGTCATTCGTGGGTTCTTTCGGTGTGGATCAAAGGCCGCTCAGTGCGCCTTCGACATGGGTGCGCGCAGTGCCGCCCACCCAGACCTGGCCCGTGCCGTCACGGGTCAGGAAGATGCGGCCGTCACGGCCCAGACAGCGGCCCTGGGCGGCAATGTAGTCGCTGTCCATCACCCCTGTCGCAAACAGCCACTGCGCCAGCGAGGCGTTGAGGCTGCCGGTGACGGGGTCTTCGACGATGGCGCCCTGGTGATCGGAGAAGAAGGCGCGCACCTCGCAGGCGGCAGGGCTGGCACCGCTGGCACCGCCGCCCCCCCTGGCATAGGGTCCCACCACGCCCACGTCCATGCGCGTGGGCCACTGCCGGGCCGGGTTCAGCGCCAGCACCTGCTCGGCCGAGGCCAGGCGGATGCCCAGCCAGCCGGGGCCGTTGTCTATCCACGAGGCGGCCTGCACCTCTTCGGCAGTGATGCCCAGCATGCGCAGCGCGGCATCCAGCTCGTCGGCGGTGGGCGCGCCAAAGCGCAGCATGGGCGGCGCGGCGAATGCCAGCCGCCCATGCTCCTGCCGTATCTGCACCAGTCCCGCCCCGCACTCCTGGACGATGTGGCCTGCGTTCCTGGGCGCACCGTGCTGGGACAGCCAGGCATGGCAGCTGCCCAGCGTGGGATGGCCGGCAAAAGGCATCTCCCGGTCCAGCGTGAAAATCCTCACGCGGTAGTCGGCCTGCGCCTGCGTGGGCGGCAGCAGGAACGCGGTTTCGGAGAGGTTGAACCAGCGTGTCAGCTGCTGCATCTGTGCGGTGGTCAGCGCCTGCCCACCGGTGATCACGGCCAGCGGATTGCCGGACAGCGGGCCGCTGGCGAAAACGTCGACCATATGAACGGCAATGCTCATGAAGACGGTCCTTGTTGCATGGAAAGGAAAAGAAAGGGAGACGGGCGGCGGGCCCGATCTGCGCTACGACTGCACATCGGCGCGATGCACCACATGGACCTTGTTGCCGTCGGGATCGCGCAGGTAGGCGCCGTAGTAGCCATCGCCGTAATGCGGGCGCGGGCCGGGCGGGCCTTCGTCGCTGCCGCCCCGGGCCAGGCCGGCGGCATGGGCCGCGTCCACCGCGTCGGGCGACGGAGCCACAAAGGCCACCATGGCGCCATTGCCCGCCGTGGCCGGCTCGCCGTTGAAGGGGCTGTAGACATAAAAGCGCGGCAAGGCCGCCGGCGGCGCCACCCAGCACAACGCGGCCGGCCCGCCATCGGGCTGGACGGCGCGGCGCTGCAGTCCCAGCGGGAAAAGCACCGCGTCATAGAAGCGGCCGGCCCGCTCGAGATCACGGGCGCCGACGGTGATGTGGCTGAACATGGAGTGAACGTTACACTATCAACAAATGAAATAGTGTCACGGCACACTCATTTTTTCCTTGCCCCGACCATGCTCCTGCCCTCCCCCTGGACGCCCCGTCTTGCGCGCATTGAAGCCAGTGCCGCCGAGCGGCTGGCGCGCGCCCTGGCCGACGATATCGTCGAAGGCCGGCTGGCCGGCGGCGACCGCCTGCCCGCCCACAGGGACCTGGCCGACAGGCTGCAGATCGGCCTGGGCTCGGTGACCAGGGCCTATGCGCTGCTGGAGCGCCGGGGGCTGACACGCAGCGTCAAGGGCCGTGGCACCTTCGTGGCGTCACAGCAGGCGCAGGCTGGCGAGGACATCGACCTGTCTTCCAACGCGCCGCCGGCCGCCATCAGTGCGCGCGTCCTGGCTCGTACGCTGACCGGGATTGCGCGCAGCATCGATGCCGATCATTTCAACTTCTATGCCCCGCCCCAAGGCCACCTGGAGCATCGCCGCGTGCTCGTGCGCTGGCTGCAGACGCTGGGCCTGAACGTGGAACCCGACCACATGGTGCTGACCAGCAGCGCGCGCCAGGCGCTGTCCCTGGCATTCGATCTGGTCTGCCAGCCCCGGGGCCGGCTGCTGACCGAGCGCATCACCTACCCCGGCGCCATTGCCCTGGCCCGGCGCAAGGGGTATGCCCTGCAGGGCCTGGCCATCGACGCGCAGGGCCTGCTGCCGCAGGCGCTGGCCGAGGCGCTGGAGGGCATTCCCGCCGCCGAAGGCAAGGTGGTCTACCTCACCCCCACGCTGCACAACCCGACCACGGCCACCATGGGCGCGGAGCGCAGGCAGGCGATCGTGGACATCTGCCGCAGCGCAGGCGCCTGGATCATCGAAGATGGCGTGTATGCCGCCTGCTTGCCCGATCACGCACCCTTGGCCCATCTGGCCACACTGGCGCCCGAGATCACGCTGCATGTGAACGGGCTGTCCAAGTCCCTGGGCCCGGGGCTGCAGGTGGGCATGCTGGTGCTGCCCGCTTCGCTGTGCGGCGCGGCTGTGGAGCTTGTGCAGGAGATGTCCATGGCGCCTTCGGCCCTCTCCTGCGCCGTGATCGATGAATGGCTGTCGCACGGCGTGGTCGCTTCCCTGCAGGCCGACCTGCGCCATGAGGCACAGCGGCGCTGCCGGCTGGCCGCATCACACCTCGCCTCACACCTGAGTGGCTCCGGCCTGGTGCTGCACCCCGAGGCCTATAACGCCTGGCTGCCCATGGAGCGCGAAGCCGCCGACCGCCTGGTATCGGCCGCAGCGGCGCTGGGCTTGAAGCTGACCGATCCGGGCTCGCTCATGGTGGACCCGCAGGAGCAGGCCAGCGGGCTGCGCATCTGCCTGGGTGCGCCGCGTTTCGACGCGCTGGACGGCGCCCTGGCGCAGTTGGCCCGGCTGCTTACTGCGGCGCCCTGAGCTTGTGCTGCAGCGCCCTGGCCACGGCGCCCAGCACGGGAACCTTGGCGAAGATTTCCTCCACCGGGTCCCAGAAATCGCGGTGTACTGCCACCAGCCCCTGCGCATCGAACTCCAGGTAGCTGGTGCCGCAGATGTGCATGGGCTGGCCGGATGAGCGCACAAAGCCCAGCTCCCACAGCAGAAAACCGCTGTCCCCCTGCACCGCGCCGTGGCTGACGGCGAAGCGGGGCCGGTCGAGCTGCTCGAACATGTGGGCAAACACGCGCTCGATCGCGGCGTGGCCGCGCACCTCGTTGAACGGGTCCTTGAACAGGGCCTGCTCGGCATACAGCGACAGCAGCGCCGGCAGGTTGTCGCGGCGCAGGGCCTCGTAGGCCTGGGCCAAGCGGGCCAGTCGCGGATCGGATATGCCGCTGCTCATGGGTTTCATGCTCCGGTGAAGCGGCGGACCGCAGAGAAATACCAGGCGTCTGGCAGGCAGCGCAGCAGGCGCACCCAGCGCGTGAAGCGGCGCGGAAAATTCATCTCGAAACGCCCCTGCGCCCAGCCCTGCAGCATATGCCGGGCCGCCTCGTCGGCGCCGATCAGGGCCGGCATGCTGAAGCTGTTTTGCGCCGTCAGCGGCGTATCGACAAAGCCGGGATTGATGATGGACACGCCCAGGCCCAGGCCATGCAGGTCCAGATAGAGGTTTTCCGCCAGGTTGTTGAGCGCCGCCTTGGTGGGGCCGTAGGCCAGGGACATGGGCAGTCCCCGGTAGCCGGCCACCGAGCCGACCAGGGCCAGATGGCCCCGGCCAGCCTTGAGCAGCATGGGCAGCGCGGCATCGAGCAGGTGCAGCACGCCGCCATAGTTCACGGCCAGGTGGTGCTGCATCTCGGCCAGGTCGAACTCGGTGGCGCGCAGGGGCCGGTAGTGGCCTGCGCAGTAGAGGATCAGGTCGGGCGCCCCGCCCGCGTGGGCCAGCACGGCCTGGGCGGCCGCATCCACGGCGGCGGCATCGGTCACGTCCAGCGGCAGGGCCAGGCAGCCCTCGCGGCCGCGCACGAAGTCCTGCAGCGCGCCGCCGTGACGGGCGGAGACGATCACGCGGGCGCCCTGCCGGTGCAGCGCCTCGGCCGTGGCTCGCCCTATGCCCGAGGAGGCGCCCACCACCCATGCCGAGCGTCCCTTCCAGTCAGCCAGCAGCGGGTTCAGCCCGCGCGAGAACAGCGGCATGGCCATCACTCCTTGACAAAGGACAGCGTCACATCGCCCAGGTGCACGCCGAGCTTGCTCATGGCCGTGCGGTTGAGCAGGGTGCGCCCGTCCATGAGGTACATCCAGTCATCCATGTGAACGTTCCAGACCCGCCCATTCACGGGCAGGGCCAGCACATAGCTCCAGCGGATGGCATTGCCCGCACTCTGGCCCTGGGCCTCGCCCACCACGTCGTCGGCCCGGCCGCTGTAGCGGCCCTCGCCCAGGTGGCGGATATGCCAGACCCGCTCCTGGGTGCTGCCGTCGCTGTAGACGAAGTGCTCCTCCAGGGATCCCTCGTCGCCATTCCAGCGGCCCGTCATGCGCACGGTGAATCGCTTGACCACCTTGCCTGATCGGTCCGTGAACATGCCGTGCGCCGTCAGCGGCCCGTTGAAATACTGGCGCAGGTCCAGCGTCGGCTGCTCCTTGGCGTAGTCCTGGACCGAAGGCCCGGCACAGCCCGCCAGGGACAGTGCCAATGCCGCCCCCAGGCAGACGCGCCGCAGCGGCGAAAACGAAGTGGAGTGGGTGATGTGGCTCATGTGTGACTCCAGGAAGAATGCAATCGCTCGGCGCGCCAAAGCAGCAGCGCCGCCGCCAGCTTGAGCAGGCAGGGCAGCCCGCCATAGGCCCAGGCCAGCGCCTGCAGCCCGGCCGGGTCGGTGCCGCCGCTGCGGTAGCCCGCGGCGGACAGCAGGGGCAGGGCCAGGCCCGCAGCCAGGGCCAGGTTGAGCTTGGTGGCGCAGGTCCACCAGCCCAGGTAGCGGCCCTCGCCCCGGCCGCCCTGGCCGGACTCGTGAATCACGCCCGTGAGCAGTGCGCCCGGCAAGGCCAGGTCCGCGCCCAGGGCCAGCCCGCTGGCCAGGCAGATCACGGCAAAGGCCATGGCGTCGCCCGCGCCCAGCCAGGGCGTGAAGCCGAAGGCCAGCACGCTGGCCAGCATGCCCGCGCGCCAGCTGGGCGCCAGGCCCCAGCGCGAGACGGCCTTCACCCACAGCGGCAGGCCCAGGGCCGCCGCGCCAAAGAAGCACAGCAGCAGCAGGGGCTGCAGTGCAGGCGCCTGCAGCCTGTCGGCCACAAAGAAGGGCAGCAAGGTGGCGGGAACGGCCGCGGCCACGCCATTGAGCATGAAGATGGCCAGCAGCCGGCGAAACCCGGCATCCGCCCACGGAGAAGTGGAAGAGGCCAGCTCGGCCGAGGCCGGGGACTCCGGTAGCGGCATGCGGGGCGCAGAGGACACATGGGGCACAGGAGCCACGGGCGCCCGGAGCCGGTACAGCCCCATCAACCCCAGCGCCAGGCCCAGCGCCAGCACGGCGCTGGTGGCGTCAAGGCCCATCACGGCCGGCAGCACGCTGGCCAGCAGCACGCCCGCCAGCGTGGCGCCCTCGCGCCAGGCCGTCACACGGGCACGCCAGGCGGGCTGGCCGCCCCAGCGGGTGCCCCAGGCCTGGTGGAGGATGGTGACGAAGCTGTAGGCCAGCGTGCACACCAGCAGGCTGCCGGCCAGCCAGCCCAGCATGGCGGCCTGGGAGCCGCGCGGCGGATGCCACAGCGCCCCGAAACCCAGCACCATCAGCAGGCTGCCCAGCGCAGCCGCCCTCCAGGCCGGCCGCACACCCTGGCGCAGCAGCCTGTCGGCCTGGCGGCCAATGGCCGGATCGACCACGGCATCGAGCGCCCGCGTGGCCAACAGCACCGCGCCCAGCCCGGCCAGCGGCGCGCCGGCCACGCTGGCGTAGTGGTAGGGCAGGTTCACATACAGGGGCAGGGACACGAAGGCCAGCGGCGCGGCCAGCCCGCCATAGGCCAGCCCTGTGCGCCAGGGCAGCACGGGGGCGGGAGCGGGGGCCGGGACGGAGGTCATGGCATGGTCCGCTGGCGTTCAGCCCTGGCCCAGCAGCGAGGTGCGCATGGCAGGCGCCGAGGTCTGCGGCGCCAGCCAGATGCCGAAGAACAGGCGCGCATAGTCGGCATC
Source organism: Delftia sp. DLF01 (assembly GCF_014852125.1). NCBI lineage: Bacteria > Pseudomonadati > Pseudomonadota > Betaproteobacteria > Burkholderiales > Comamonadaceae > Delftia > Delftia sp. DLF01. The sequence goes on along the minus strand of NZ_JACVAZ010000004.1, from coordinate 144,467 downwards.
GCGCAGCTGCGCCGTCTGCCGGCCGTTGTGGAAAAAGCGCACATCGCCCTGGCCGTCGTTCAGGCCCAGCAGCCGGTCCTTGGCCACCACATCGGGAAAGGCCTGCTTCATCAGGTCCAGCCATTGGCGGGCCTGCTCTTCGGTGAAGCTGCCGACCCTGCGCATTTCGGCGATGGAGCGCTCGGCGATGGCCGCGCCTTCGAGCTTGCGGTCGTAGACCAGCTCCAGCGCAAACGGGTGGCGGGCGTAGTCCTCGGGCAGCAGTCCGGGCGCGGCCCACAGCCGCGCCTCATAGACGCGCAGGCCGAAAAAGCGCAGCACGGCCGTGCCCATCAGGCGCGCGGACGGCAGGGCGCTGCGCAGTTCGGGCGGAAGTTCGGCGATCGGGGTGATGGCGTGCAGGGCGTTGGACATGGTGATCAATGAAGGGGCAAGGACGCAGGCGGCGCCCCAGGCCAGGGCCTGGCGGCGGGGGGCGCGGGGGGAGCGCGGCGCGCGGCGCGCGTGGGGTTGCGGGGCTGTCATGGCAGGGGCTTGCGCAGCGTGAACTGGACGACATCGGTGTTGCCGGTGTCGAAGGCCGCCTCGCAATACGCCAGGTAGAAGGTCCAGATGCGCACGAAGCGTTCGTCAAAGCCCTGGGCACGCACGGCGTCGAGGTTGTGATCGAAGGCCTGGCGCCAGCGCCGCAGCGTCTCCGCATAGTCGCGGCCGAAGGCCATGCGGCGCTCCACCACCAGGCCGGCGCGGCGCGCCTCCTGCTCGAAGGCGGGGATGCTGGGCAGCAGGCCGCCCGGGAAGATGTACTGCTGGATGAAGTCGGTGGAGCGCAGATAGCGCGCGAACAGGTCCTCGCGCAGCGTGATGGTCTGTATGCAGGCCAGGCCCCCGGGCTTGAGGCAGTCGCGCAGCGTCTGGAAGTAGCCGCGCCAGTATTCGCGGCCCACGGCCTCGAACATCTCGATGGAGACGATGGCGTCGAAGGGCTCGCCCGCATGGCGCGCGGGCAGGTCGCGGTAGTCCTGGTAGCGCAGCTCCACCGCGTCGGCCAGGCCCGCCTGCTGCATGCGCTGCTGCCCCCAGACCAGTTGCTCGCGCGACAGGGTCACGCCCGTGACCCGGGCGCCGAACTCCTGCGCCGCCGCCTCGGCCAGCCCGCCCCAGCCGCAGCCGATTTCCAGCAGGCGCTGGCCGGGCTGCAGCCGCACCTCGTCCAGCGTGCGCCTGAGCTTGGCCTGCTGGGCTTGCTGGAGGTCCGCGTTGCGCAGCGCTTGGCCCGTGCGGCCCTGGAACCAGGCCGCGCTGTAGCTCATGCCCGGGTCCAGCCACAGGCGGTAGAAATCATTGCCCAGGTCGTAATGGGCATGGATGTTCCTGGCACTGCCGGCTCGCGTATTGCGTTGCAGCAGATGGCGCAGGCGGTAGCCCAGCCGGCCCCACCAGCTGCCATAGACCAGGCTTTGCACATGGTCGCGGTTGGCCATACACAGCCGCAGCAGGGCGGCCAGGTCGGGGCTGTCCCACTCACCGGCGATATAGCCTTCGGCCAGCCCGATGTCGCCCGATTTGAGTGTGCGCTCCAGCGCCTGCCAGTCGTGCAGCACGCAATGCGCATCGGCAGCTCCCGACGGGGGGCGGGGCAGGTGCAGCAGGCGGCCATCGGGCTGCTCCAGGTCCAGCTGCCCGTGGGGCAGGCGTTCGAGCAGGTTCAGCACCCGGCGCGCCCGTGCAGGCGTGCGGCGCGGCGTTGCCGCGGAGGGGCTCAGCAGGGGGGCGGCGGTAGTGTTCATCGTGTGACGAAGCGCTTGGGCTCGGAGGGTTTGCCATGGAAAGGCACGCGCTTGGCCCAAAGGCGCAGCGCATGCCAGTGGATGCGGGCGACCACGCCCAGCGTCATCAGGGGTGTGCCGAAGAAGGCGCGGCGCACGGTGGCGCCGTCGAGCGGGTGCAGCACGCCGCCCACGCTGGTCTGCAGCAGCGGGCCGTCCTCGTCGTGCAGGTCCACGCGCGCCAGGGTGCGGTCTTCGCCGCGCTCGAAGCGGAAGCGGTACTCGCCGCGCACCTCGCAGAACGGCGAGACATGGAATTGCTTGCGCGCCACCTGCTCGCGGCCCCAGTCCAGGTCCGGCCCCGCCAGCAGATAGGCATGGCGCTCGCCAAAGGTGTTGTTGACCTCGGCCAGCACGGCGGCCAGCGAGCCGTCGGCGCGGTGCGCATACCAAAAGCTCACGGGCTTGAACACGTAGCCCAGCACGCGCGGGAAGGTGTGCAGCCAGACCTCGCCATCGGCGTCGGCTATGCCTTCGCTGTGCAGCAGCTGCTCGAACCAGGCCAGTGCGTCGCAGCCGCCTTCGCCGTGGTCGCTGTCATGAAAGCTCAGCCAGCCCAGCCGGTTGCGCCGCAGCGCGGCGTCCGGCTGCGTGCGCAGGCTGCGCAGCGGCAGCATCAGAAAGTAGCCGGGATAGCGGAAGGCATGCTCGACAGGCCGCAGGCGGCGGTGCCAGACATGGCCGAAGCCGATGAGGGGGCGGGCCGTCATGCGACCCCCTCGAAGGCCGCGCTGGCGGGCAGGACGGGCAAGGCCGGCAGGGCACGCAGCAGGCCATCGGCCGCGTCCAGTCCCGAGCGCAGGCCATCTTCGTGAAAGCCGTAGCCGCACCATGCGCCGCAGAACCAGGTCCGGCGCTGGCCCTGCACGCCGGCCACGCGGCCCTGGGCCTCGATGGCCGCCAGGTCGAACACCGGGTGGCTGTACTCGATGCGCGCATGGACCTGGCCTTCATCGATCGGGCGCACCGGGTTCAGCGAAACCATCACGGGCTGCTGCCACGGCAGGGGCTGCAGGCGGTTGAGCAGGTAGTGCAGGCAGACGCCGGCCTGGTCCCGTCCCGGGTCGGCCGCGCGTTCGTAGTTCCAGGCGGCCCAGGCCGCCTGCCTGCGCGGCAGCACGCTGGCATCGGTGTGCAGAACGGCCTGGTTGGGCTGGTAGCGGATGGCGCCCAGCACGCTGCGCTCCTGTGGCGTGGCATCGCTGCCGAGCAGGCGCAGGGCCTGGTCGCTGTGGCAGGCCAGCACCACGGCGTCGAACGGCTCCGTGCCGTTCGCCGTCTGCAGCAGCGCGCCGTGCGCGGCGCGGCGCAGGCCCAGCACGGGCGCATTCAGGCGCGCCTCGTGGCGGCCGTCCTTCAGCAGCGCGGCCACCATGCGCCGCACGTACTGGCGCGAGCCGCCGCGCACCGTGTGCCACTGCGGCCGGTCCGTGACCTGGATCAGGCCGTGGTTGTGGCAAAAGCGGATCAGCGTGGCCACGGGAAAGCGCAGCATCTGGTCGGTGGGGCAGGACCAGATGCAGCCCATCATGGGCAGCAGGTAGTCCTGACGGAAGGCGGCGCCAAAGCCGTGGTCGTCCAGAAAATCGCCGATGGCGCTGCGCAGCCGCGCTTCATCGCCTTCCTGGGCGATGCGCGTGGCCAGGCGGTTGAAGCGCAGGATCTCGGCCAGCATCTTCAGAAAGCGCGGGCGCAGCAGATTGCCCCGCTGCGCGAACACGCCGCCCAGCGAACTGCCGCTCCATTCCAGGCCCGCGCGGCCATCGGCCTCAGGCACCTGCACGGAAAACGACATCTCGGCGGCAGCCGTGGGCACCTGCAATTGCTCGAACAAACGCGTCAGCAGCGGATAGGTGCGGTGGTTGAAGACCAGAAAGCCGGTGTCCACGCCCTGGCTCACGCCGCCCAGCGTCAGGTCCACCGTGTTGGCGTGCCCCCCGAAATGGCCGCCCGCCTCCAGCAAGGTCACGGCAGGCCCGCCCGGCGCCGCGGCCAGGCGGCTCGCTGCGGCCAGCCCCGCAATCCCCGAACCGATGACAGCAATGCGATGCATGGAGGCGCCCTTCTTGGTTGAACAGACCGACTAGACCACAAAGACCAAATCGTGAACTGATGAGTTCAAACTATAAACCAAACATACCCGCTTTGCACTATTTGGTATCAGATATGACCTGCGAGGTCTAAAATATCGCTATGACTAGCCGCTCCTCCATCAAAGAACAGATACAGCGCGTGCGCGAGCAGGCCATCGTGGCGGCCGTCAACCGGCTGCTGGCCACCAAGGGCTACGACGCCATGACGGTGGACGAGGTCGCGGCCGAGGCCGGCATGGCCAAGGCCAGCCTGTACAAGCTGTTCACCTCCAAGGAAGAACTGGCGGGCGCCGCCATGGTGGGCGTGCTGGACCGCGCCCTGGCCTTTGTGGACGGCCTGCGCGACACGGCGGCCCAGGCCGCCGAGGCCGGCACGCCGGTGCGCCCGCTGGACCAGCTCAAGGCCGTGACATGCTGGGCCATGCAGACCCAGCTGGAAGGCGAAATGCCCTCCCTGCCGGCGCAGAACTCCAACCTCAGCGCCTCCCTGCAATCCAACGATGCCTACATGGACCGGCTGATCGCCCTGAGCAACCGCCTGAGCATCTGGATCACCGAGGCCCAGACCAGCGGCCAGCTGCAGCCCGCGCTGCCGGCCGAGCTGGTGCTCTACACGCTGTTCGCGCGGGCCTGCGATCCGGTGGTGGCCCTGCTCAAGGAATCGGGCCAGTACACGCACGCGCAAATCATCGACTGGGTCACGAGCACGACCTTCGACGGGCTGGCCGCAGCCCGTTGAACGGCCGGCCCGGGCCGCTGCGGCCTCAATGCAAATGAGAATTCATATCAACTGGATAAAATGCCGGGAGTTCTTTGACGCACAAGAGGAAAGGCCCGGCAAGTGCATCCATCCACCGACAGTGGCGCCAGCCAGGCTCTGGGCAGCATGTACGCGCAGCACAACCCTTGGCTGGTCGCGTGGCTGCAGCGCAGGCTGGGCAACCGCTGCGATGCGGCCGACCTGGCCCAGGACACGTTCACGCGCATCTGGGTCAGCGCCAGGACACAGGCCATCGAGGACATCCAGGAGCCCCGCGCCTACCTGACGACGGTGGCCCGGCGGCTGCTGGTCAACCACCTGGAGCGCCGCTCGCTGGAGCAGGCCTACCTGGCCTCCCTGCACCTTCTGCCCCAGGCCACCGTGCTGTCCGTGGAGGCGCGGGCCATCCTGCTGGAGACGCTGCAGGAGCTCGATGCGCTGCTGGACGCCCTGCCCACCAAGGTGCGCACGGCCTTTCTCATGTCCCAGCTCGAAGGCCTGTCCTACGAGGACATTGCCGCCCACATGCAACTGAGCGTGCGCACCGTGACGCGCTACATGGCCCAGGGCTTTCGGCAATGCCTGCTGGTGATGCTGGAGCGCTGAGCATGCAGGCCGCAGACGCACGCATCCTGGACGAGGCTGCCCGCTGGCTGGCCCGCAGGCACGCCTCGGACTTCAGCGCCGCCGAGCAGGCCGAGCTGGCACGCTGGCGCAGCCAGAGCAGCCGGCATGAACAGATCTGGCAGTGCGCCGAGCAGCTCAAGGGCCGCTTCAACGCCGTTCCCGGCGCCATCGGCATGGCCACGCTCAACCGCGCGCGTCCCTCGGCCGCAAGGCGCCAGCTGCTGCGCTCGGCCGTGCTGGCCCTGGCCACGCCCGCGCTGGGCTGGCTGGCCTGGCGCCACCTGCCCTGGCAGGACTGGACGGCCGACTACCGCACGGCCAAGGGCGAGCGCCGCGCGGTCACGCTGGCCGATGGCAGCCTCGTGCAGCTGAACACGGCCTCGGCCATCAGCGTGCGCATGGATGGCACGGCGCGGCGCATCCGCCAGCATGCGGGGGAAATCCTGGTCGAGACCGCGCATGCCCCGCCCTACGCCTCCCAGCCTTTCATGGTGCAGACAGACGACGGCCAGATGCAGGCCCTGGGCACGCGCTTCATCGTGCGCAAGCTGGAGCACGGCACGGCGCTGGCCGTGCTGGAGGGCGCGGTGCGCGTTACGCCGGCAGCATCGGCCAAGGCCGTGATGGTGCATGCGGGCGAGCAACTGCATTTCGACGGCCATGGCGCCAGCGCCACCCGCCCGGTGGCGGCGCGGGACTCGGCCTGGACGCTGGGCGTGCTCTATGCCGAGAACCTGCGGCTGCAGGACTTCCTGGCCGAGCTGTCGCGCTACCGCGAAGGCTTTGTGCGGTGCGATGACGATGTCGCCGACCTGCGCGTCTCCGGCACGTACCAGTTGCAAGACACCGACCGCATCCTGGCCCTGCTGGCCCAGACCCTGCCGGTGCGCGTGCACGAGCGCAGCCGGTACTGGGTGACGGTGACGCGGCGCTGATTTGGATTTTTTTTGCCAGGGCTGTCCGGTTTTTCAATCTCGCCTGTCAAGGGGTGTGAAAAGCACTTTCATCGACCGCCCAGAGGACAGAACACCATGCACTCCCCTTCTTCCACCGCCGGACCACGCGCCAGCCTGCGCGCCACCGCCTTGGCGGCCCTGGCCGTCAGCACCTCGCTGCTGCTGCACGCGCTGCCAGTCCAGGCGGCCGAGCCGGCCGCCAGCGCCGCTGCCCGGAGCTACCAGATCCAGCCGGGTCCGCTGGGCCCGGCGCTGATGGCCTTTGCCGCACAGGCAGGCGTGAACCTGGGCATGGACCTGCAGCAGCTCGGTGGCATGGAGACACGCGGCCTGTCCGGCACGTTCTCCGTGGAGGACGGCTTTGCGCAGCTGCTGAACACGTCAGGCTGGACAGCACGCCGCGTGGGTGCGGGCAACTATGCGCTGGAGAAGCTGCCTGCGGCGGCCCGCCAGGCGCCGTCCGCTGCAGCGGCCGTGCCCGCAGCGCCGGCCGCAGCCCCAGCCGCAGCAGAGGCCACGGAACTTGCCGCCATCACGGTGACCGCGCGCACGCAGAACAACCTGGTCGCGCCCTCGCGGCAGGTCACGATCCTGGAAGGCCAGGAGGTGGAGCAGCTGCGCCAGGGCTCGGACAGCCTGGCCACCATGCTCAGCAAGGTGGTGCCTGGCATGGCGGACTCCAGCCACACCATCACCGACTACGGCCAGACGCTGCGGGGCCGCAACATGCTGGTCCTGGTGGACGGCGTTCCGCTGAACACCAACCGCGATTCGTCCAGGAACCTGGCCAACATCAACCCGGCCGACATCGAGCAGATCGAGGTGCTGCGCGGCAGCAGCGCCATCTACGGCAGCGGTGCGGCGGGCGGCATTGTCTCCATCCGCACCAAGCGGCCCTCTGGCGAGACGCGGGCCGAGACCATCGTCACCGGCTCGGCCCCCCTGTCCCGCCTGCGCGGCGCGGGGCTGGGCGGCGAGGTGCAGCACTACCTGTCCGGCGGCGGCGAGGTGGTCGACTACTCGGTGAGTCTGGGCGCAAAACACATGGGCGGTGCCTTTGACGCCAAGGGCAACCGCATTGCGCCCGAGCCCAGCCAGGGCGACCTGTTCGACTCCAACATCTACAACGCCTCGGCCAAGATCGGCTTCAAGCTAGATGCCGACCAGCGCCTGCAATTGACCGCCAGCCACTACAACGCGGCCCAGGATACGGACTACGCCTCCGACCCATCGGTGGCACGGCTGCCGGCCGGAACGGCGGCGGCCCGCCCCATCAAGGGCCTGGTGCTGGCCGACCAGAACCAGATCAAGAACACCATGCTGGGCCTGGACTACGAGAACCGGGACATCGCAGGCAGCACGCTGGCCGCCCAGCTCTACTACCGGGATTTCTTCACGCGGTTTGCGCCCTTCGACGCGCGCGCCGTGCCGGTGCGGGGCGCCAATGTCGATCAGTCCATGCAGAACTCCGAGGTCTTTGGCGGGCGCCTGACACTGAAGACGCCGCTGGGCGCCGGCAAGAAAAGCCTGCTGATCTGGGGTGCGGACTTCCACCAGGAGCGCACCGACATGCCCATCGACATCTTCGACCCCAGGGCCTATGACGCCAGCGGCGGCCTGGTCTTCAACAAGACCGGCCGCCTGGTCTACATGCCCCCGGTCACCACGCGCAGCATCGGCGCCTTCGCCCAGCTGCAGCACCAGTTCAGCGACCAATGGTCGGCCGAAGGCGGCCTGCGCTACGACCGCGCCCAGGCCAGCTTCAACGACTTCACGCCGCTGTCGCAATCGCGGGTGCCCAACCCCCAGTCCGTGAATGGCGGCACCGTCCAGTACAACGCCTGGACCTACAACCTGGGCACGGTCTTCACGCCGGTGAAGGGCCAGGAGTTCTATGCCTCGTACAGCCAGGGCTTCGAGCTGCCGGACATCGGCGTGGTGGTGCGCAATGCCACGCCGGCCTTCAACCTGGGCAACTCCAACCTGCAGGCGGTCAAGACCAACACCTATGAAATGGGCTGGCGCGGCAAGTTCTCCAACGTGATGGCCAATCTCAGCGTCTTCCAGTCGCGCTCCAACCTGGGCGCCGTGCAAAGCTTCAACAACGGCCTGTCCCTGCTGCGCACCCGCGAGAAGATCCACGGCATCGAAGGCGGCCTGGACTACTTCAGCGATGACGGCCACTGGAGCGCGGGCGGCAGCTTCACCTGGATGAAGGGCCGCGAGCTGCCGCAGGCCGCCAGCGGCTACCAGGACATGACGGGCTTTCGCATCCCGCCGCTCAAGCTGACGGCCTATGTGGAGTACCGGCCCGATGCCCGCTGGAGCCACCGCCTGCAGGCAACCTCGTATGCCGCCAAGGACTACCGCCTGGACGGCAAGACCGGCTTTGGCCGCTATGACACGCGGGGCTACACCACGGTGGACCTGATCAGCCAGTGGAAGATCGACCCCAAGAACCGCGTGTCCCTGGGCGTGGAAAACCTGTTCAACCGCCAGTACTTCCCGCTCTACAGCCAGCTGCTGCGCAGCAACAACAACACCAGCCGCCTGCCAGCGGCCGGCACGGTGCTGAAGATCAGCTACGCGCACACCTGGTGACCTGCGGGCAGGCACCGATCGCCGGGGCCTGCCAATACCCACCCGTGCAGCCCGGACGACCCCCTGGTTAAAATGAGAACCAATCGCATTAAGTCATTGATATCAGGGGATTCATCTTTGCGGTTGTGGGGGTCAGCATGTCATCCGGCGAATTCGCGCTGCACAACGAGGTCCAGTCGCTCTATCGTGACCATCACCGATGGCTGCGCGATTGGCTGCGCAGAAAACTGGGCTGTTCCCACCATGCCGCCGACCTGGCCCACGACACCTTCGTGCGCCTGCTCGGCCGCAAGGAGCGGGCGGACCCGGTGGACCCCCGCGCCTACCTGACCACCATCGCCCACGGCCTGGTGGTGGACTTTCACCGGCGCCGGGCGCTGGAGCGGGCCTACCTGGAGTCGCTGGCCGCCCTGCCCGAGCCGCAGGCGCCTTCGCCCGAGGCGCGGGCCATCGTGCTGGAGGCCCTGGTGGCCATCGACGCCATGCTCGACGGCATGAAGCCCGCCGTGCGCCAGGCCTTCATCCTCTCCCAGCTCGAAGGCCTGACCTATGCGCAGATCGCCGCCCGGCTGCAGGTGACCGTGCGCACCGTCAACAACTACATGCTCAAGGCGCTGGAGCACTGCTACCTCATCGTGGCAGACGGCGCATGACGGCCTTGCCCTCGAACAGCGACAGCGCCCTGGACGCGGCTGCACACCCGCCCACCCACACCACCATCCCAGCCCAGGCACAGGCCCGCATCCGCCAGGAAGCCATTGCCTGGTACGCCCGACTGTGCTCCGGCGATGCCACCGACGCCGACCGTGCCGCCTGGAAGCGCTGGCATGAGTCCCACCCCGAGCACCAGCGCGCATGGCAGCATTTCGACGCCCTGCAGTCCATGCTGCAGCGCGTGCCGGGCCACCTGGCCGCCTCCACGCTGCAGGCCAGCCGGCGCAGCCGCCGCCGGGTGCTGCGCGGCATCGGCGCACTGGTGGGCAGCGGGGCCGTGGCGGGCCTGTCATGGCAGTTGGCCGGCGAGCAGGGCGGCGTGCGCTCCTGGCTGGCCGACTACCGCACCGGCACGGGCGAGCGCCGCACCGTCACGCTGGCCGACGGGTCCGAGCTGACGCTGAACACCCGGACCTCGGTGGATGTGTCCATGGACCCCACGCGCCGGCTGCTGGTGCTGCGCGAGGGCGAGATCCTGGTGCAGACCGCCCATTCCCTGGCCGGGCCCGGCGCGGGCGCCAAGGATGGCCGCCCGTTCATGGTGCACACGCCGCAGGGCCGCATCCTGGCGCTGGGCACGCGCTTCACCGTGCGCAGCGAGGGTGGCGAGGGCGGTGACACCGTGGTGAGCGTGCTGCAGGACGCCGTGGAAATCCAGCCCCTGCAGGACCCCAGCCGCAGTCTGCGGCTGCAGGCCGGCCAGCAGGCCAGCTTCAGCCGCAACGGCATGCTGCCCGCCCAGGCCGCCGACCCGGCTCTGGTCAGCTGGGTGGGCGGCAGCCTCATCGTGGACGGCTGGCGGCTGGACGACGTGGTGCGCGAACTCGCACGCTACCGGCCCGGCCGCCTGGCCTGCGACCCGGCCGTGGCCGGCCTGCGCGTGTCCGGCGTGTTTCCCCTGGCCGACACGGACAAGGCGCTGGCCGTCATCACGCGCGCCTTCCCGGTGCGCGCGGCCAGCCTGTCGCGCTACTGGCTGACCCTGGTACCGGCCTAGGGGCTTGCCCATGCCGCACAAAAAAACCTTGCGGCCAGTTTTCATCTTTTGCGATCTCGTTCGGCTCCCTTCATGAAAGCCCTTGTCTCACCGCTGTTCATGGCCAGGAAACCCGAATGCAAACGCCCTTCACACCGACACCCGCCCGCGCGGCGCTGACCTGCCTGCTGGCTGCGGCGGTGGCATGTGCGGCCCCCGGCCATGCGGCCGAGCCCCTGGCGCAGACCCGCCAGGCCGCCAGGGCCTATGAGATCGGGGCCGGCCCGCTGGCCTCGGTGCTGGGGCAGTTTGCGGCGGCCGCAGGCGTGGCCCTGTCCTATGACCCGGCCAGCACGCGCCAGCGGCAGTCGGGCGGCCTGCGCGGCAGCTATACCGTGGGCGCGGGCTTTGCGGCCATCCTGGCGGGCTCCGGGCTGGAGGCGGTGGAAGGCGGCGCGGGTGAATTCATCGTGCGCAAGGCGGCCATGCCCGCCACGGCCGGCGCTGCAGCGGCCGACGCCACCGAGCTGCCCGCCGTGCGCGTCGTGGCCCGGGCGGCCCCTGCCCCGGTCGATGCCGACGAGCGCTACCAGCCCACGCCCGATGCCTCCAGCCTGCGCACCACGGCGCCCGTGCTGGAGATCCCGCAGGTGGTTAACGTGGTGCCGGCCCAGGTGATCCGCGACCAGCGCCCGCGCAACCTGGACGAGGCGCTGGCCAATGTCAGCGGCGTCACCCAGGGCAACACCCTGGCCAGCACGCAGGACACCATCATGAAGCGCGGCTTCGGCACCAACCGCGACGGCTCCGTCATGCACAACGGCATGCCCCTGGTACAGGGGCGCGGCATGAACGCCGCCGCCGAGAGCGTGGAAGTGATCAAGGGCCCGTCCTCGCTGCTGTACGGCCTCATGGACCCGGGCGGCGTGATCAACGTGGTCAGCAAGAAGCCGCAGCTGCGCCAGCGCACGGCGCTGTCGCTGCAGGGTTCGGGCTACGCGGGCGGGCGCAACGGCACGGGCGCCACGCTGGACACCACCGGCCCCATCGGTGAGAACGGTCTGGCCTACCGCCTGGTCGTCGACCATGTGGACGAGGACTACTGGCGCAACTTCGGCCAGCACCGCGAGACGCTGGTGGCGCCGTCGCTGGCCTGGTATGGCGACGACACGCAGGCCGTGCTCTGGTACGAGTACCGCAAGTACCTGACGCCCTTCGATCGCGGCACGGCGCTGGACCCGGTCACCCGGCGCCCGCTGGACCTTCCGGCCACGCGCCGGCTGGACGAGCCCTTCAACCAGATGACGGGCGAGACCCACCTGGCCCAGCTCTCCGTGGACCACCGCCTGGGCAGCGGCTGGGCCGCCCACCTGAACCTGAGCTACAACCGCGAGATCTACGACGCCAACCAGCTGCGCGTGAACGGCGTGAACACCGCGCGCGGCACCCTGCAGCGCAGCAACGACGCCACGCACGGCGCACTCAGCACCGACAGCTATGGCTCGGCCTATGTGGACGGCAGCGTGCAGCTGGCCGGCCTGCGCCATGACCTGCAGTTCGGCGCCGATGCCGAGTACCGGCTGATCTACCGCTCCGACCTGCTGCGCCAGGCCGTCACCTCCACCTTCAGCTACACCAATCCCGTCTATGGGCTGGAGCAGCCCTCGGCCACCGTCTCGGCCAGCGACAGCGACCAGAGGGACCAGCTGCACAACCAGTCGCTGTTCCTGCAGGACGCCATCCACCTGGGCGACCGCTGGGTGCTGACGACCGGCCTGCGCTACCAGACCTGGCGCCAGACCGCCGGCCGGGGCCGCCCGTTCAAGGCCAACACCCAGGCCGACGGCACGGCCTGGCTGCCGCGCGCCGGCCTGGTCTACCAACTGGCCAGCGGCCTGTCGCTCTACGGCAATTACTCGCAGTCGCTCAGGCCCACCTCCACCATCGCGCCGCTGGCCAGCGGCACCGTGATCGACTCGGGCGTGGCGCCCGAGGAAGCCCGGTCCTGGGAAGCCGGCGCCAAGCTGGACCTGCCAGGGCAGCTCACCGGCTCGCTGGCGCTGTTCGACATCCGCAAGAAGAACGTGCTGGTGTCCCAGTTCAACGACGCCACCAAGCTGACCGACTGGCGCACCTCGGGCGCGGCGCGATCGCGCGGGCTGGAGGTGGATGTGGCCGGCGAACTGGGCCGCCACTGGAGCGCCATCGCGGCCTTTGCCTATGTGGATGCCAAGACCACGCAGGACCCGCTCTACCAGGGCAACCAGCTGTGGAACGTGGCGCGGCAGACGGCCTCGCTGTCGGCCGTGTACGACTTTGGCCAGGTGCTGGGCGATGTGCTGGGCGAGGGTCGGCTGCGCGTGGGCGGCGGCCTGCAGTACGTGGGCAGGCGGCCCGGCGACTCGGCCAACTCCTTCTGGCTGCCGGGCTACACCGTGGCCCATGCCTTTGCCACGTATGACACGCGGATCAACGGCTACAGGACGCGCTTTCAGCTCAACGTGAAGAACCTGTTCGACCGCACCTACTACCCGTCGAGCGCCAACACCTACTTCATCTCGATGGGCGACGCGCGCCAGGTGCTGCTGCGCGCCACGGTCGAGTTCTGAGCGCGCGCCAGCCCCGCCCCCGGCCTTTCCTTTTTTGTGTCTGTCCCGGCCCGCAGCCGCATGCGATGCCGCGCATCACGCATCACCTCCATGAACTTATCTCCGCCGCTTATCGCCTCGCCGAACGCCCCGCCAAACGCTTTTTTCCTCTATTGACTGGCCATTGCGCATGCCTTCCTCCTTCCACACCCTCCCCCCCATTGCCGGCATGTCCCGTTCCGGCCTGTGCCTTGCCCTGGCCACCATCCCCGCGATGGCTTTCTCCCAGGCCGCCGACGCACCGTCCACGCAACTGGAAACCGTGCAGATCCAGGCCGAGAAGCAGCAGAACAACGAAGACAACTTCGTCGCCCGCAAAACCACGGGCGTGCTGCGCTCCGATGCGCCGCTGTTCGAGACCGCGCAGTCCATCAGTGTGGTGACCCAGCGCCAGATCGAGGAAAAACAGGTCAGGTCCGTGGCCGAGGCGCTGGAGAGCGTGGCCGGCGTGGCGTCCGGCTCGTACGGCCGGCGCGGCTGGGATGACTTCATCATCCGCGGCCAGATCTCCAGCGCGCAAACCTATGTGGACGGCCTGCGGGCGCAGACCTCCACAAACGTGCTGCGCTCCGAGGACATCTTCGGCATCGGCTCCATCGAAGTGGTCAAGGGCCCCACCTCGGTGGGCTTCGGCCTGGCCCTGCCGGGCGGCCTGGTCAACCTGACCACCAAGCGCCCGCAGGCCGAGTCGTTCTCGCGCGCCGGCATCAGCGTGGGCAGCTATGGATTGAAGGAGGCCAACTTCGACCTGAACTACTCGCCCGACGCAAGCCGCAAGGGCGCCTTTCGCATCGTGGGCCGCGCGTCCGACCAGAACGATCCCACGGACTATGTCTACTTCAAGAACCAGTACCTGGCGGGCTCGTACAACTTCGACCTGGATGGCAGGAACGAGCTGTCCGTCATCGCCAGCTACCAGCACCGCAATTACATCCGCAACCAGGGCATTCCGCAGAACTACGAGAAGTACGGGCGCAATGTCTTCATCGGCGAACCCGACCGCAGCTACGAGGTGGACTCCTACCGCCTGGGCGCCAACTACGCGCACTACTTCGACAACGAATGGGTGTTCCGCCAGAACTTCGCGCTCACCAAGGGCAGCAGCCTGAGCAACTCGGTCTTTGCGGCGGCCAATGCCAGGTTCCCCCTGGTGGCGCGCCAGATCAACTACCAGGACAAGCAGGACGTCAACATCGCCCTGGACAACTACCTGGAGCGCAACTTCCGATTCGACCGCGTGAACTACGAGCTGACCGCCGGCATCGACATGATGCGAGAGCGCAGCGACTACTACCAGCGCGTGGACAACATCAACCCCTTCAACGCCGACAACCCGGTCTATGGCGTCACCTCCATCAAGGAGGGCAAGCCCTCCCACAACCTGACCTACAGCCAGTACGTGGGCCTGTACCTGCGCAACACCATCAAGATCGACGAGAAATGGATCGTCGGCCTGAACGGCCGCCATGACTGGACGCGCGTGGAAATCCAGGACAGGCTGGCCGGCGGCTCGGTCAGCAACAGCAACACCGCCTTCACGGGCAGCGCCTCGCTGATGTACCAGGCCAGCGAGTTCCTGGCACCCTACGTCAGCTACTCCACCTCCTTCATGCCCGTGACGGATGCCGGCATCAACGGCACGCTGCTCAATCCCGAGGAAGGCAAGCAGACCGAACTGGGCGTGAAATTCCAGGCCCTGGACCGGCGCGTGCAAGGCTATCTGGCGGTGTATGACCTGCGGCGCAAGAACGTCACCGAGAACGACGCCACGCTGGGCTACGCCGTCCAGACCGGCGAGCAGACCACCAAGGGCTTCGAAGCGGAAGTCGTCGCCTCGCTGACGCGGCAATGGAATGTCTCGGCCGCCTACAGCTACATTCCCTCGGCCCGGACCTCCCAAAGCCTGACGGCCAGCGAAATCGGCAAGCGCATCAACCATGTGCCCAAGAACGCGGGCTCCGTCTTCACGCAGTACTACTTCAACCCCGACCGCCTGGGCTGGAACATGGGAGCAGGCCTGCGCATGCAGGGCGCCCGCACGGCGCAGCGCGGCACGGCCTTCGTCAACCTGGCCAAGTACACCCTGCTCGACCTGAACCTGGGCTATGAAGCGAAGTCATGGGGCCTGAGCCTGGCCATCAAGAACCTGCTGGACAAGGACTACGTCCAGGGCACCACGCCGAACGCGCAGCTGCTGAGCTTCGGCAGCCCGCGCACGCTGATGGTGAGTGCCAGGTTCAAGTACTGAGGCTGACTGGCTCCTTCAAGCATGCGAGCCTTTCAGCAAAGGTGCGCAACCCGGCGCCGCCGGTAGGCGGGCGCCGGCTGCGCCCCGGCTTCATGGCCCCTTGCGCAGCGAGATCGGCGTGCCCCAGACCGGGTCGGCCGCGCCCTGGCGGCCCAGCGTGGTGACCTGCATGGGCACCAGGCGTGCCATCAGCTTTTCCTGCTCGGCGTTGAGATTGGCGCGCGTGGCCAGATAGTTGCGCGTGAACTCCATGGGCGGCGGCAGTGTGTGGACGGTGAAGTCTTCCAGCGGGCATTCCACCTTCTCGGCCGCCACCTTGCGGCAGCCTGCCTGGCGGAACTGGTAGCTGGGCGTCTTCAGGTGCGAACGCTGGCTCAGCACCAGTTGGCCGCCCTCCAGCGTGAAGCTGGCCAGCGCCTGCCTGGGCGGCACGCGCACCTGGACCTTGAGTGCGGGAATGTCGCGCGAATCCGTGTCCTGGTAGTAGCCCGCCGCCATGCCCGGCGTGCTGTCGGTGACCATGCGCTCGCCCCAGGCCACGCAATTGCCCGAGGCGCGGTGCACCGTGGTGCAGTACTTCTCGATCCGGCTCTGCGAGTGCGTCGTGCCCTCTTTCCAGTTCATCTCGGTATAGAACTGGCGATAGGTTTCCGGCGACAACGTGGCCGTTCCAAGGGTGCCACGGCCTGAGCCGGCGGCCCCGGCCTTGGCGCCCAGCTGGTCAAGCTGGGCATTGAGCCGGTAGTCGTCACCCCCCGTCATCAGGTACTTGCCCGGCGGCAGCACATGGACCTCGAAGGCCTTGAACAGATAGGTGGTCTTGGGGTCGCGCTGCAGCGCGTTGTTCTGGAACTTGCGGCCAAACACGATCTCCGGCTTGTCCTCATGGGTCCAGACCACGTTGGGAGTCCACTTCGACATGCCATCGGCGTCGGCCAGCGACTTGTGCGGCGTCAGATCAGCCACCAGCACCACGGCCATGTTGGCCTTCAAGGCTTCGCTGATCACCCACAGCGCCTTTGCCTGCTCCGCTTCCTCCTTCTCAAGCTGCCCGCTGGAAGGCGGCGCGGCACACCCTGACAATCCCAGGGCGAGCACCAGGGTCGGCAAAACGAAACAGGGGCGCTGCAGTGTCATCGTTGAAATCCTTGGGGGTTGATGCTGGAAAGGCGTCATTTTGCGGGGAGATCTCCGGCGGCCCCTGCCAGGGGCAGGCCCTCGACACGGAAAAGCCGCCCGAAGGCGGCCGGTTCCAGGGAGCGCTGCACCAGCGCTGGCTGCGATCAATCAGCGTTGCTGTGGCTGGCGCAAAGGCTGCCCTTGTTGGCGGACGTTCGCCTTGCACTGCATCTGGCTGTAGTTCCTGTCCGTGATGGGTTGCCCCATCTGCATGGGAACATGGACCGGATGCCGCGGGCCTCTCGTGGGAAGAAGCTGTTTCATGGTTCCATCCTCACGTCAAACGGAACGCCGCCCAGCCCGTCAGCGGGGCTGATTGGGCTGCTGCTGGCCTGGCTGGTTCTGGCCAGGTTGCTTGTGCTGGGGGTTGTCCTGCTGCTGCTGTCCCGGGTTTTGCTGGTTCGGGTTCTGCTGCTGCGGGTTGTTTTGCTGCTGCTGTTGCTGGTCGTTTTGCTGAGCCATGGGTATCTCCTTCACATGGTGGTCAAAGAGGCGCGTCAAACGAAGCGCCCGACTGCAGCGCAGATATGCACTGCGCTGGTAACCAGTGTGGGACCAGGCATGCGGCTCAGCCGTAGGACCGGCCACAGCGTGCGCAGCCCCATGTTGCGATACCGCAGGTAGGCCAGCCGCCGGGTGTCCGACGGACATTTCGCACAGGGGCACGGAGACCAGGGCAGGTCACGACCTGCGCCCTGGTGCCCTCAACCCTCTGCCTCACTCCACCGTCACGCTCTTGGCCAGATTGCGCGGCTTGTCCACGTCGGTGCCGCGTGCGCAGGCCGTGTGGTAGGCCAGCAGCTGCAGCGGGACCACGTGCAGGATGGGGCTCAGGGCGCCGTAGTTCTCGGGCATGCGGATGACGTGCATGCCTTCGCTGCTCTCGATGTTGGTCTTGGCATCGGCCAGCACATAGAGCACGCCGCCGCGCGCGCGCACTTCCTGCATGTTGCTCTTGAGCTTTTCCAGCAGCTCGTCGTTGGGCGCGACCGTGACCACGGGCATGGCGCTGTCCACCAGGGCCAGCGGGCCGTGCTTGAGCTCGCCCGCCGGATAGGCCTCGGCGTGGATGTAGCTGATTTCCTTGAGCTTGAGCGCGCCTTCCAGCGCAATCGGGTAGTGGATGCCACGGCCCAGGAAGAGCGCGTTCTCGCGCTTGGCGAAGTCCTCGGACCAGCTGATGACCTGGGGCTCCAGCGCCAGCACCGATTGCAGGGCCACGGGCAGGTGGCGCATGGCGGCCAGGTACTGCTGCTCCTTTTCCTCGCTCAGGCGCCCTTGCGACTGCGCCAGGGCCAGGGTCAGCAGGAACAGGCCCGCCAGCTGGGTGGTGAAGGCCTTGGTGGAGGCCACGCCGATCTCCACGCCGGCGCGCGTGATGTAGGCCAGCTCGCATTCGCGCACCATGGCGCTGGTGGCCACGTTGCAGACGGTCAGCGTGTGCTTCATGCCCAGGCTCTGCGCGTGGCGCAGCGCGGCCAGGGTGTCGGCGGTCTCGCCCGACTGGCTGATGGTGACGACCAGGGTCTTGGGATGGGGAACGCTGGTGCGGTAGCGGTACTCGCTGGCCACTTCCACGCTGCAGGGCAGGCCGGCCAGCGCTTCGATCCAGTACTTGGCCGTGCAGCCGCTGTAGTAGCTGGTGCCGCAGGCCAGGATGAGCACGCGGTCGATTTCCTTGAACACGCGCCAGGCCGAGGCGCCGGACTTGCCGTCCGAGCCCGCGCCGTCGAACAGCTCGGGCACGATGGCCTGCACGCCTTCCAGCGTGTCGGCAATGGCGCGCGGCTGCTCGAAGATTTCCTTTTGCATGTAGTGGCGGTAGGGACCCAGCTCGGCCGCGCCGCTGTGGGCGTGCACGGTGCGCACGGGGCGCTGCTCGGGCGCCAGGCGCTCGCCGCCCTTGCCCACCAGCCAGTAGCGGCCGGGCTGCAGGTCCACGATGTCGCCCTCTTCCAGGTAGACGATCTGGTCGGTCACGCCGGCCAGGGCCATGGCGTCGCTGGCCAGGAAGTGTTCGGCGCCGTCCTGGCCCACGCCCAGGATCAGCGGCGAGCCGGCGCGCGAGCCGACCACGCGCTGCGGCTCGTCCTTGTGCATGACGGCGATGGCGAAGGCACCATGCAGCCGCTGCGTGGCGGCCTGCACGGCCTCGAACAGGTCGCCGCCGTAGAGGCTGTCCACCAAGTGGGCGATGACCTCGGTATCGGTCTGGCTGGCGAAGACATAGCCCTTGGACTGCAGCTCGGCGCGCAGGGCTTCGTAGTTTTCGATGATGCCGTTGTGCACCAGGGCCACGCGGGCCGGCTGGTCGGTGTCGGCCACGGGCGAGACGCCAGGGCCGTGGCTGAAATGCGGATGGGCGTTGCGCACGGCCGGCTCGCCATGCGTGGCCCAGCGGGTATGGGCAATGCCGGTGTGGCCGATGACCTTGTCCTGCTGCACCTGGGCCATGAGTTCGGCCACGCGCGCCGTGGAACGGGCGCGCTGCAGGCCCTGGCTGTGCACGCCCTGGGCGTCCAGCGCCTGCACGGCCACGCC
This sequence comes from Delftia sp. DLF01, assembly GCF_014852125.1. Lineage (NCBI taxonomy): Bacteria > Pseudomonadati > Pseudomonadota > Betaproteobacteria > Burkholderiales > Comamonadaceae > Delftia > Delftia sp. DLF01. The sequence goes on along the minus strand of NZ_JACVAZ010000004.1, from coordinate 125,295 downwards.
GCAGGAGTCATAGCCGCGATATTCCAGGCGCTGCAGGCCCTGGACGAGAACGGGGACGATATCGCGGAAGGAAACCGCTGCGACGATGCCACACATGGACAAGCTCCTTGTTTCGAGATGACGACGGATGCTACGCAGGTTGAAAAGAAATTTCTCGCCAAATTTCTTTGTCTATTGAACTAATATTTCATCAAAACCAGCACAAGAAATATTATTTCAATTCACAGAATTCAATGACACAAAATTCCATAGAACTGGACGCCACCGATCTGCGGTTGCTGCAATTGCTGCAGGTCGATGCCAGCCGCAGCAACCAGGCCCTGGCCGCGCTGCTGCAGCTGTCGCCGCCCACCTGCCTGCGCCGCGTGCGGCGGTTGCAGGAGACCGGGCTGATCGAGCGGCAGGTGGCCATCCTCCAGCCGGAACGCCTGGCCGCCGCCCTGGGCCACGGGCTGCAGGCCATTGTGGAAGTCTCGCTGGACCGCCAGGACAGTGATTCGCTGGACAGCTTCGAGCGCCGCGCCGTGGCGCTGGACGCCGTGCAGCAGTGCTGGCGCGTGTCGGCCGGGCCTGATTTCATCCTTGTGGTGGCCGCGCCCGACATGCCGGCCTATCTGGAGTTGAGCCGCGCGCTATTCACGGGCGACGCCAACGTGCGCAATGTCAAGAGTTTTTTCAGCGTCAAGCGCGCCAAGTTTTCCACCGCCATGCCGCTGCCGTCCACAAATCCCGGAACAGCCGCCGAATGAGGCCAGGAGCCTTGATTTTGTGAGTATTTGTGCTCATCAGGAAGCTACGCTGCATCGGGCCCGCGTAGGACAAGAGGCCTGCAATGTGTCCCGAACGCCAACTTTGGGCAACGTTAAACTTTAAGGCGTTGCGCACGCACGGGGACAATGATACAAATTGATGCAACAACACTTTCTGACGCGCTAGGCAATCGGCGCGCACTCGGCTCGCACCGCCATGTCCTTGCGCCAGCGCATCCATCGCCGAACCTACCCCTTGCGCGTCTCCAGCATGGCATTGGGCGGCCTCGTCGTGGGCACGGCCATGACCGAGATGGGCGCCAGCCCGGCGGTCTGGGGCTTTGTGCTGGTCAGCGCCCTGGTCTGGCCGCACATCGCCTTTTTGCACGCCCGCCACAGCCGTGACAGCCACCGCGCCGAACACGCCAATCTGCAGATAGACGCGCTGATCATCGGCAGCTGGATTCCCGTGATGCATTTCTGCGCATTGCCCAGCATTGCGCTGCTGGCCATCAGCATTGCCGACCGCAACCACACGGCCACGCGCGACGGCTGGCTGCAATCGCTGGTGGCCACCTTGCTGGCCGCCGCGCTGGTGGCCCTGCTGCTGCGACCCGTGCCCGACTGGGAGGCCAGCCTGGCCGTGCAGCTGAGCATGCTGCCCCTGCTCCTGCTGCACAGCGTGTTCTCCAGCTGGTCCACGCGCCAGCTGGTGCGCAAGCTGGCGCGCCAGAACGTGAAGCTGCAGGTGCTCAGCCGCATCGACCCGCTGACCACGCTGTACAGCCGGGACTACTGGTGGCAAAAGGCCCGCGCCGCGCTGCGCGACTACCGGCAGACGCAGGCCTCGGCCTGCCTGCTGATCGTGGACATAGACCACTTCAAGCGCATCAACGACAGCTTTGGCCACACCGTGGGCGACGAGGTGCTGCAGGCCATAGGCCTGACCATCCGGCACTGCCTGCGCTCGCACGACGCAGCGGGCCGTTATGGCGGCGACGAGTTCGCCGTGCTGTGCATGCACACCCAGCTGGACGACGCCTATGCGGTGGCGCTGCGCATACGCAACCAGTTGAGCCAGCTGCGCGTGCGCGAGCATCCCCAGCTGCGCGTGAGCGCCAGCATTGGCGTGGCGGCGGCGGACCCGAGCTTTCTGTCGGTCAAGGACTGGATCAATGCGGCCGACAGCGCGCTCTACAGCGCCAAGGATGCCGGGCGCGACCAGGTGATTCCCGCCGCGCCGCTGATGGCCGGCAGCGCGCCTGCCCGAGCGGGAACAGGCTCGGACACAGACCCCGATACTGGCTCCGACACGGGCCCGGACACCAGGGACTCCCGCCCCACGCACCAGCCCGAGCCGGACGACACGCTGATCTGAGGGCAGGCGCGAGCGGCAGGCGGTCTCAGAGCCCGCGATCGGCGCGCCGCACTTCGCCGCCGGGCCAGTTCAGGCAAACGCAGCAGCCGCCCGCAGGCGTGGCGCGGATGGTGGCCTCGCCGCCGTGGCGACGCATCACGCCGCGCACCAGGGCCAGGCCCGTGCCCAGGCCGGGGAACTCGGATTCGCGGTGCATGCGCTGGAAGATGCCGAACAGCGCTCCCGCACGCGAGGGGTCGAACCCCACGCCGTTGTCCGTCACGCTGAGCGTGATGCCGCCGTCGGCATGGCGCTCCACCTCGATGGCAATGCGCGGCTGGTCCACGGGCCGGGTGAACTTGACGGCGTTGTCCAGCAGCGCCTCCAGCACCTGGCGCAGCAGGGCCGCGTCGGCACGCACGGCGGGACTTTGCTGCGGCAAGCTCCATTGCAGCCGCGCAGCCGCGCCGCAGGCCGCCCAGCGCGGCTGCGCCAGCACGGCCGTGCGCGCCTGTTCCAGCAGCTCCTGCAAGGCGACGGGCTGCCACTGCATGGGCGTGCGCGCGGCGCGCGACAGGGCCAGCAGGCCGTCGAGCATGCCGCCCATGCGGCGCGCCGACTGGTCCATGGTCTGCAGGAAGCCGCGCGCCTCCTGCAGCTCCTGCGGCGAAGGCGCGGCCTGCGACAGCAACTCATCGACCAGGGGGCCGAAGGACAGCACATGGCGCAGCGGCGCGCGCAGGTCGTGCGACACCGCATGCAGCCATTCCTGCTGCGCGGCGCGCAGGGCCTGCAGCTCCTGCTCGCGCTGGGCCAGGCGCTCCAGCGCATCCTGCAGCGTGCGGGGTGGGCCCTGCAGGTCGGCGGCGGGGTCGGGGGGCGGATGGGGTGCGAAAGGTTCCGTCATGGCATGGACAGGGTCAGGAGATTCGGCAAATCGGCGTACCCCGTACGGGACCCGCCGGCGATGCGGGCCCTCGAGCCCACGTGTCTCGGAAGTCTCAGGACTTGGGCAGTTTGACTGGGCGCTTCCAGCTGGTGATGCTCACCTGCCTGCCCCGCGATACCGTGAGCACGCCGGGCTCGGTGCTCTTGGTGACCGTGGAGCCGCCGCCCACCGTGCCACCCGCGCCAATGGTGACGGGCGCCACCAGCACGCAATTGCTGCCGATGTGCACGTCGGCCTCGATCACCGTGCGGTGCTTGTTCACGCCGTCGTAGTTGGCCGTGATGGAGCCGGCACCGTAGTTGACGCGCTCGCCCACCGTGGCATCGCCCAGGTAGGCCAGGTGGTTGGCCTTGGCGCCATCGGCCAGCACGGAGTTCTTGACCTCGACGAAGTTGCCGATGTGCACTTCGCGGCCCAGTTGCGCTCCGGGGCGCAGGCGCGCAAACGGGCCGACCAGGGCGCCCTCGCCCACGCTGACGCCGGCCTTCTCGCCATCGACATGCGTGTACGGATGGAGGACGGCGCCCGCCGCAATCGTGGCGTTGGCAATGCTGCAATAGGCGCCGATGCGCGCACCTTCGCCAATCTCCACATGGCCGCTGAAGATGCAGCCCACGTCGATCTCCACATCCTGCCCGCAGGCCAGGCGTGCCGCGCGGCCCGTGCGCGGGTCGTCGCGCAGATCAAAGCGCGCGGGGTCGGCCAGGCGCACGCCCTGCTCCATCAGCGCACGGGCCTGGGCGCCCTGGTGGGCTCGCTCCAGCTCGGCCAGTTGCAGCGGGCTGTTGACGCCCGCCACCTGCACCGGGTCGGCAATGCAGTGCGCGACCACGGGCACGCCGTCGGCCACGGCCATGGCGACCACGTCGGTCAGGTAGTACTCGCCCTGGGCGTTGTCATTGGTCAGGCGGGCCAGCCAGCCGGCCAGGTGGCGGGCCGGCACGGCCATGATGCCGCTGTAGATTTCCTGGATGGCGCGCTGGGCGTCATTGGCATCCTTTTGCTCGACGATGCGCTGCACCGTGCCGTCTTCGCCGCGCACGATGCGGCCGTAGCCTGTGGGATCGGGCAGGCGCACGGTCAGCAGCGCCAGCCGCTGGCCATCGGCCGCATCGACCAGGGCGCGCAGCGTGTCGGCCTGCGTCAGCGGCACATCGCCCGAGAGCACGATGACCATGCCGTCGCCCGCCAGCGCGGGCACGGCCTGCTGCACCGCGTGGCCCGTGCCCAGCTGCGGCTCCTGGCGCACGAACTTCAGCGCCATGGAGCCGCCCTGGCAGGCCGCCGCCATGGCGGGCTCCACCTGGTCCGCGCCGTGGCCCGTGACCACCACGGCCGAGCGCGCGTCCAGCTGCGCCGCCGTGGACAGCACATGGCCCAGCAACGGGCGCCCCGCCAGGCGCTGCAGGACTTTGGGAAGGCGGCTTTTCATGCGCGTGCCCTTGCCCGCGGCCATGATGACGAGATCCAGAGGTGCTGTCATAGGTGATTCATCCAAAACGCCAGAACCTGTGCCGGCAACGCCGCCGATTATCTGCCCGCCAAGGGCTGCGGCCGGTCACACGATTGACGTATGCTGGCGGCGCCATGCCCCATGCCACCACTGCACCCGTTCCCCTGCTGCGCACACGCGCCATCGGAGCCGGCCATCTGCGTGCCTTCCTGGCCGTGGCCCGGCACCTGAATTTCCGCGCGGCCGCCGACGAGCTGTCGCTGACGCAGTCGGCCGTGAGCCGCCAAATCCAGTCGCTGGAGGATGAAGTCGGCGTGCCGCTGTTCCTGCGCCACACGCGCGCCGTGGAGCTGACGGGGGCCGGCGCCCAGCTGCTGCGCTCGGTGGCGCCCGCGCTGGAGCAGATCGACGCCTCGGTGCGCCAGATCCGCCAGACCGTGGGCCGCAAGAGCGTGGCCATCACCACCTGGGCCAGCTTTGCCGCCATGTGGCTGATCCCGCGCCTGGAGTCGTTCCAGCGCGCCTGGCCCGATATCGACATCCGCATCGACACCAGCGACACCGTGATGGACCTGGACACCACCGACGTGGACCTGGCCCTGCGCTACGGCCGCGCGGGCGACGGCTGGCCCCAGGCGCAGCGCCTGTTCGGCGAGCAATTGGCCGTGGTGGCCAGCCCGCGCCTGCTGGCCGGCGGCCCGCCGCTCAGGACGCCGGCCGACGCGGCGCGCTACACGCTGATCGAGACCGGCGACGCCCACCGCATGCCCCAGCTGGAATGGCTGGGCTGGCAGCGCTGGTTCGGCGTGCAGGGCTGCGACCAGCTGCAGCCGCCGCGCTGGCTGTACTTCAACTACGCCCACCAGATCGTGCAGGCCGCACTGGCCGGACAGGGCCTGGCGATTGCGCGGCTGCCGCTGGTGGCCGATGCGCTGGCGGCTGGCGATCTGGTCGAGGTGCTGCCCGCGCACCGGCTGGAATCGCCGCTGGCCTACTGGCTGATCGTGGGCCCGCGCAGCGCCGCGCGTCCCGAGGTGGCCGCCTTCTGCCGGTGGCTGCAGGAGCAGGCCGAGGTCACGCGCGAAACCGTCGAATCGCCCCCGGCTTGAAAAATGCCCCCCCACGCTCCCCTTGCTGCGCAAGGTCCGCTGCCCCCCGAGGGGGCCGTTTTCATCTTGGTGCGGCCCGGCGATGAAAAAAGGACGCGGGCATGCCGGCGTCCTTCATTCCTGTGCAGCCGGGCGCATGGCCCGGCGCGGGCATCAGCCCAGCGTCACGCGCGCAAACTTGCGCTTGCCCACCTGCACCACATAGGTGCCGGCTTCGAGCTTGAGGCCCCGGTCGCTGATGGCCGTGCCGTCCACGCGCACGCCGCCGCCGTCGATCAGGCGGTTGGCCTCGCTGGTCGAGGGCGCCAGGTTGGCCTGCTTGAGCAGGGCACCGATGCCCAGCGGCGCGCCCGACAGGCTGACCTCGTCGATCTGGTCGGGAATGCCGCCCTTGCTGCGGTTGTTGAAATCCTGCTCGGCCGCATCGGCCAGCGCCGCGCTGTGAAAACGCGCCGTGATCTCCTTGGCCAGCAGCACCTTGGCGTCCTTGGGATTGCGCCCGCCTTCCACCTCGGCCTTGAGCGCGGCGATCTCGGCCAGGCTCTTGAACGACAGCAGGGTGTACCAGTTCCACATCAGCGTGTCCGAGATGCTCAGCACCTTGGCGAACATGGTGTTGGCGTCCTCGGTGATGCCGATGTAGTTGTTCTTGGACTTGGACATCTTGTGCTCGCCGTCCAGGCCCACCAGCAGCGGCATGGTGAGCACGCACTGCGTGTCCTGCCCATATTCCTGCTGCAGATGGCGGCCCATGAGCAGGTTGAACTTCTGGTCCGTGCCGCCCATCTCCAGGTCGGCGCGCAGCGCCACCGAGTCATAGCCCTGCAGCAGCGGGTAGAGGAACTCGTGCAGGCTGATGGAGCTGCCGTCGGTGAAGCGCTGGTGGAAGTCGTTGCGCTCCATCATGCGGGCCACCGTGTACTTGGCCGACAGCTCGATCATGCCGCGCGCGCCCAGCTTGTCGCACCACTCGCTGTTGTAGCGCACCTCGGTGCGGGCGGGGTCCAGCACCTTGGCGGCCTGGGTGTAGTAGGTCTCGGCGTTGACCTTGATCTGCTCGGCCGTCAGCGGCGGGCGCGTGCTGTTGCGGCCCGAAGGATCGCCGATCAGGGTGGTGAAGTCGCCGATCAGGAAGATCACCTGGTGGCCCAGGTCCTGCAGCTGGCGCATCTTGTTGAGCACCACGGTGTGGCCCAGATGGATGTCGGGCGCCGTCGGGTCCAGGCCCAGCTTGATGCGCAGCGGCACGCCGGTGGCCTCGGAACGGGCCAGCTTTTGCACCCAGTCCGCCTGGGGCAGCAGCTCATCCACGCCGCGCAGGGTGGTTTCAAGCGCTTGGCTTACACCGTCGGTGACCGGGTATGTTGTAACAGCAGATTGATTCATAAGGGTTTTTCGCCAGGCCGCGTAGGACTGCGTCGGTATACTCCGGGGATTTTCCCGCTGCGGCGAATTCTAGACGCCCGCCTATCCGCACCGCAGAGCGCGGACTTGTTGCCCGTCTGGAGAGCGTATCCCGCCGCTGCGATGCTGTCCGTCCCCCGCAGGGCCGGATGCGCGCAACCCAAGGATCTGATGTTGTGAAATATGGCTTGAACCATGCCAGCGGTGCTCTTGTTGCGCGGCTGACCTCCGTGATCCAGCAACACCCCAAGCGTGTCACCGCAGCACTGGCAGCCATCTTGCTCACGGGCGGCGGCGGTGCCTTCGCCGTGGCCAACCTGGGACCCGATCCGGCCGACCTGCCGGTGCGCATGCTCTCCACGCCCGTGGAATCGCTGGCCGAAGGCCAGACCCTGGCCGAGCTGACCGACAGCGTGCAGGGCATGTCCCTGTACCGTTCCGAATACACGCGCGGCAGCGACACGGCCGAAACCCTGCTCCAGCGCCTGGGCGTGGCCGATCCGGCCGCCGCCGCCTTCATGCGCGGCAACGACCAGGTTCGCCAGCATGTGCTGGGCCGCGCCGGCCGCCTGGTGACGGCCGAGACCACGCCCGACCACCAGCTGTCGCAGCTGACCGTACGCTGGGCGCCCGACGAGGACGGCAGCTTCCGCCGCCTTGTGCTCGAGCGCAAGAACAATGAACTGAGCACCCGCATCGAGACGGGCAAGCTGACGGCCTCGCCCCGCCTGGCCGGCGGCATCATCCGCAGCTCGCTGTTCGCCGCCACCGACGCGGCCTCCATCCCCGATGCCGTGGCCATGCAGATGGCCGACATCTTCCAGGGCGACGTGGACTTCCGCCGCAGCCTGCGCAAGGGCGACCGCTTCTCCGTGGTCTACGAATCGCTGGAAGCCGATGGCGAGCCGCTGCGCGCAGGCCGCGTGCTCAGCGCCGAGTTCCACAACAACGGCAAGGTCGTGCAGGCGCTGTGGTTCCAGGACGAAGGCAAGGCCAAGGGCGACTACTACACCATGGACGGCAAGAGCCGCCGCCAGGCCTACCTGACCTCCCCCGTGGAGTTCTCGCGCATCAGCAGCGGCTTTGCCATGCGCATGCACCCCATCCACAAGACCTGGCGCGCCCACCTGGGCACGGACTTCGCCGCTGCCACGGGCACCAAGGTGCGTACCGTGGGCGACGGCACCGTCTCCTTCGCGGGTGTGCAGAACGGCTATGGCAACGTGATCTTCGTGGACCACGCCAACAACCACACCACGGTCTACGCCCACCTGAGCCACATCGGCGTCACGCGCGGCCAGCGCGTGGAGCAGGGCGACATCATCGGCAACGTGGGCTCCACGGGCTGGGCCACCGGCCCGCACCTGCACTTCGAGTTCCGCGTCAACGGCGAGCACCGCGATCCCATGACCATCGTCCAGGCCACCGATGCCGCCCGCCCCGTCTCCAAGGCCGGCCGCGCCGCCTTCGACAAGATGGCCGCGCAGATGCGCATCGAGCTGCAGGCATCGAACGAAGCACTGGCCCTGGCCAGCGAACGCTGAGCCACCGCGCTCCCATCCCGCAAAGGCTGCCCTGGCAGCCTTTGTTGTTTCAGGCGCATCTTTTTGTGATCGCGGGCCCCAGGCCACAGGGCTACCATTGCCGGCATGAACCAGCCCACCCCCTCCCCCATCGCCCACCGCTACTGCATAGGCCTGATGTCCGGCACCTCGCTTGACGGGGTGGACGGCGTGCTTGTGGACTTTGCCGAAGGCACGCAGGTGCTGTGGCATGCCAGCCGGGGGTTCGACGCCGCGCTGCGCGCCGAGCTGCTGGCGCTGAACACCCCCGATGGCCGCGACGAGCTCCACCGCGCGGCGCTGGCGGCCAATGCGCTGGCGCGCAGCTATGCCGAGGTGGTGCGGGAACTGCTGCAGGCCACGGGCCTGGCGCCCGCGCAGATCGCCGCCATCGGCGCCCACGGCCAGACCGTGCGCCACCGGCCCCAGATGTTCGACGGCACGGGCTACACGCTGCAGCTCAACAGCCCGGCCCTGCTGGCCGAGCTCAGCGGCGTTGCCGTGGTGGCCGACCTGCGCAGCCGCGACGTGGCCGCAGGCGGCCAGGGCGCGCCGCTGGTGCCCGCCTTCCACCAGGGCGTGTTCGGCCGGCCCGGCGAGACGGTGCTGGTGCTCAACATCGGCGGCATTGCCAATCTCAGCGTGCTGGCGGGCGATGGCACGGTGCTGGGCTTCGACTGCGGCCCCGGCAATGCGCTGATGGACGGATGGTGCCAGGCGCACACGGGCCAGCCCTATGACGACGGCGGCCAATGGGCGGCCACGGGCCAGGTGCTGCCCGCCCTGCTCGACCGCCTGCTGGCCGAGCCTTTCCTGCAGCAGCCGCCCCCCAAGAGCACGGGGCGCGACCTGTTCCATGCCGACTGGCTGGCCGGCCATCTTTCCGCCAGTGCAACCAGCGCCGCCGATGCCCGCCCTGCCGACGTGCAGGCCACGCTCACCGAATTCACGGCCCGCGCCTGCGCCGGTGCCGTGCAGCGCTTCGGGCATGGCGGCGGCGAGCTGCTGGTCTGCGGCGGAGGTGCGTTCAACACGCAACTGATGCAGCGCATCGCCGCCTTGCTGCCCGGCGTGGCCGTGGACACCACGGCCACGCGCGGCCTGCCGCCTCAGCAGGTGGAGGCCGCCGCCTTCGCCTGGCTGGCGCGCCAGGCCCTGCTGGGTTTGCCGGGCAACCTGCCCGCCGTGACGGGCGCACGCGGCCCGCGCATCCTGGGCGCCATCCACCCCGCATAAAAAAACCATGCAAGGCATCCGCCAAGCATGGGCCCACCAAACATCTTGCCTGAGCCCAAAGCCTATGAAACTGGCGCGGCCCAAACGCAGGGACGCCGAGCAAGAGCCGCCTCGCGGCGAGGGCGTCGTCCCCCTCCCGCGAAGCGAGAGAGGGCGCCGTGCATACGGGGGAAGGCGCGTAAGCGCCTCAGGGGGTGCTATCCGCCTATATAGACGAACTTGAAGAGGAAGACGCCGCCGATCAGCCACACCATCCAGTGCACTTCCTTGGCGCGCCCCGTGAACAGCTTGAGCACGGCATAGGTGATGAAGCCGAAGGCCAGGCCATTGGCCACCGAGTAGGTGAAGGGCATGAGCAGGGCCGTGACGGCGGCGGGGATGGCCTCGGTGGTCTCGCCCCATTCGATCTCGGTCAGCTCCTTGAGCATCAGGCAGGCCACGAAGAACAGCGCAGGCGCCGTGGCGTAGCCGGGCACCACGCCGGCCAGCGGCGACAGGAACAGGCAGCACAGGAAGAGCACGGCCACGGTCAGCGCCGTCAGGCCCGTGCGGCCACCCGCTTGCACGCCGGCCGCGCTTTCCACATAGGCCGTGGTGCTGGAGGTGCCCAGCAACGAGCCCGCGAAGATGGCGCCGCTGTCGGCCAGCAGCGAGCGGTTGAAGCGTCCCATGCGGCTGGGCACCAGCAGGCCCGCGCGCTTGGCCACGCCCATCAGCGTGCCCGTGGCATCGAACAGCTCGACCAGGAAGAACACCAGCACCACGTTGAGGATGCCACCTGTCAGCGCGGACTTGATGTCCAGCTGCAGGAAGGTGGGCGCAATGGAGGGCGGCGCCGAGAACACGCCATGGAACTCGTTGCCTGCGAAGAAGAACGAGGCCACGGTGACGGCGACGATGCCGATCAGGATGGCGCCCGGCACCTTCAGGCGGTCCAGCACCACGATGATCAGAAAGCCCAGCGAGGCCAGGATGACTTCGGGCTTGTGCAGGTCGCCCAGGGTCACGAAGGTGGCCGGCGATGCGGCGACGATGCCCGCGCTCTTGAGCGCGATCAGCGCCAGGAACAGGCCGATGCCCACGGTGATCGCTATGCGTATGGACTGCGGTATGCCCTTGATGATCAGCTCCCGCAGGCCGAACAGCGTCACCAGCAGGAACAGGCAGCCCGAGACGAAGACCGCGCCCAGCGCGGCCTGCCAGGTGAAGCCCATGTGCAGCACCACCACGTAGGCGAAGTAGGCGTTCAGGCCCATGCCCGGCGCCAGTGCGATGGGATAGTTGGCGTACAGCGCCATGATGGTCGTGCCCAGCGCCGCGATCAGGCAGGTGGCCACGAAGACGGCCCCCTTGGGCATCCCCGCATCCCCCAGGATCGAGGGATTGACGAAGATGATGTAGGCCATCGTCAGAAAGGTCGTCAGGCCCGCGACCAGCTCGGTTCTTACATTGGTGCCGTGCTCACTGAGCTTGAACACCCGTTCCATCCAGTTCATCGCATTGTCTCCGTGTTGTTTTCGCATGCGGGGCGCAACGGTTGTGAAAGCGCCCAGGGTTGAGCACCGGCTGTCCAGGCCGGCACAAGGCATGGCACCCTGCCGGGCGGCCATGGACCTGGTGGCGCGCATCGCTGCGCGCGGATTCAAGGAATGAGGAGGCGGCGCCGGTCCGCTCAGCTCCCGGCGGCCTGCACGGCCTCGATGGCGCGCAGGATGGATTCAGGCGTGGCCGGCGATTGCAGCGGCGGGTTGCTGCGGTGCCCGCCCGCGGCCGAGACGGCGTCGCGGATGGCGAAGAACACCGAGAACGGCAGCAGCAGCGGCGGCTCGCCCACGGCCTTGCTGCGGTGGATGGAGTCCTCGAAGTTGTCGCCCTCGAACAGCCGCACGTTGAACACGGGCGGGCAGTCATTGGCCGTCGGGATCTTGTAGGTGCTGGGCGCGTGCGTGGTGAGCTTGCCGCTTTGCGGGTGCCAGACCAGCTCTTCCGTGGTCAGCCAGCCCATGCCCTGGATGAAGGCGCCCTCGACCTGGCCCACGTCCACGGCCGGGTTCAGCGAGCGGCCCACGTCGTGCAGCACGTCGGCGCGCAGCAGCTTGAACTCGCCGGTCAGCGTGTCCACCACCACCTCGCTCACGGCCGCGCCGTAGGCGTAGTAGAAGAAGGGCCGGCCCTGCATGGTGTCCTTGTTCCACGACAGGCCGGGCGTGGCATAGAAGCCGTCGGACCACAGCTGCACGCGCTCGATGTAGGCCTCGCCCACCACGGCCTTGAAATCCAGCACCTTGCCGTTGACGTGGACCTGATCGTTGGCAAAGCGCACGTCCTGCGCGCGGCCGCCATGGCGCTCGGCGGCGCAGGCGGCCAGGCGTTCGCGGATCTGGCGCGCCGCATCCTGCGCGGCCTTGCCGTTGAGGTCGGCCCCCGTCGATGCCGCCGTGGCCGAGGTGTTGGCCACCTTGGTGGTGTCGGTGGCCGTGACGCGCACGCGCCCGAAGCCCACGCCCAGCTCGTGCGCCACGACCTGGGCCACCTTGGTGTTCAGGCCCTGGCCCATCTCGGTGCCGCCGTGGTTCACGAGGATGGAGCCGTCGTTGTAGACATGGACCAGGGCGCCGGCCTGGTTGAAGTGCTTGACGTTGAAGGAGATGCCGAACTTGAGCGGCGTCAGCGACAGGCCGCGCTTGAGCACGGGGCTGGCCGCGTTGAACTCGGCGATGGCATCGCGGCGCGCGCGGTAGTCGCTGCAGGTCTCCAGCTCGGCCACCAGCTCGTGGATCACGTTGTCGGTCACGACCTGGCTGTAGGGCGTGACATTGCGCTCGGTCTTGCCATAGAAGTTGACGCGGCGCACATCGAGCGCATCGCGTCCCAGCTCGCGCGCCACCGTCTCCATGATGTTCTCGATGGCGATCGCGCCCTGCGGGCCGCCGAAGCCGCGGAACGCCGTATTGCTCTGGGTATTGGTCTTGCCGGAGTAGCCGTGCATGGACACATCGGGCAGCCAGTACGTGTTGTCGAAGTGGCACAGCGCGCGCGTCATCACGGGGCCGGACAGGTCGGCCGAGTGGCCGGCGCGCGAGACCATGGAGATCTCGGCGCCGAGGATGCGGCCCTCGTCGTCGTAGCCCACCTCGTACTCGTACCAGAAGCAGTGGCGGCGGCCCGTGATCATGAAGTCGTCATCGCGGTCCAGGCGCAGCTTGACGGGGCGGCGCAGCCGCGTCGCGGCCACCGAGGCCACGCAGGCGAACAGGGCCGACTGCGACTCCTTGCCGCCGAAGCCGCCGCCCATGCGGCGGCACTCCACATGCACGGCGTGCGAGGCCACGCCCAGCGCATGCGCCACCAGATGCTGCATCTCGCTGGGGTGCTGGGTGGAGCAGTACAGGTGGACGGCGCCGTCCTCCTTGGGAATGGCGTAGCTGATCTGGCCTTCCAGGTAGAACTGCTCCTGGCCGCCCACGTAGAACGATGACTTCAGGCGGTGCGGCGCCTCGTCCATGGCGCGGCGAGCGCCGCCTTCATTCGTGCTGCGCGCCAGGTGCATGGGCGGCAGCACGTACTGGCCCAGCTCATGCGCCTGCTGGGGCGTGAGCACGGGCGGCTCGGCCGTGATGTCGGCCGCCGCCTTGGCTTGGGCCGCAGCCAGGCGCGCAGCCTCGCGGCTTTCGGCGATCACGGCGAACAGCGGCTGGCCCAGGTAGCGGATTTCGCCGCTGCACAGGATGGGGTCGTCGTGGATGATGGAGCCGCAGTCGTTGACGCCGGGAATGTCCTCGCCCGTGAGCACGGCCACCACGCCGGGCATGGCGCGGATGGCGTCGAGCTTGAGCGCATTGAGCCGGCCATTGGCCACGGGCGACAGGCCCAGCGCACAGTGCAGCGTGCCGTCCAGCTCGGGCAGGTCGTCGATGTAGGCGGCCTCGCCGGCCACATGCAGATGGGCCGATTCATGCGGGCGGCTGATGCCCACGCGCTGGCCCTGGGTGTGGGCACCGGCCTCGGCGCGCTCGTCCACGCGGAAGGCGGTGTTCTTCAGGTAATGCGCAAAGGCCTCGGACGAGTGCAGCAGGGAGGGATCGATGGGGCGGTTCATTTCAGGCTCCTTGGTGCACTGCGTGGGGCATCACGCTCCAGACGCTGGTGGCCTGCAGCGGCAGCGGTTGCTGCGGACGTGTCTCCAGCCACAGGCGCTGCAGCAGGTTCTGCGCCACCTTGAGCCGGTAGTCGGCGCTGGCGCGCATGTCGGACATGGGCTTGAAGTCCTGGGCCAGCGCGGCCTGGGCGGCCTTCACTGCGGCCTGGTCCCAGGGCTGGCCCACGATGGCCGCCTCCGCCAGGGCCGCACGCTTGACCACGGCGGCCATGCCGCCAAAGGCCAGGCGGGCGGACTTCACCACCTCGCCATCGAGCTCGATGGCCAGCCCCGCGCACAGCGCCGAGATGTCGCAGTCAAAGCGCTTGCTGATCTTGTAGGCCCGGGTCTGGCGCCGTGCAGCGTCCAGCGGCACGGCCAGTGCCTGCACGAACTCGCCCGGCTCCAGCTGGTTCTTCATGTAGTCCAGATAGAAGTCATGCAGCGGCATGCGGCGCACGCGTGCGCCCTTGCGCAGCTCGATCTGCGCGTCCAGCGCCATCAGCACGGGCGGCGAGTCGCCAATGGGCGAGCCATTGGCCACGTTGCCACCCATGGTGCCCGCATGCCGGATGGGCACGGAGGCAAAGCGCAGCCACACGTCGGTCAGCCCCTCGAAGCGCTGCGACAGCGCGGACCAGGCCGATTCCAGCGAGGCACCGGCGCCGATGTACAGCTCGCCGCCGTCCAGGCTGCCCGCGCCGCGGCGCTCCTCGACGCGCTTCATCTCGGCCACGTCGCCCACATAGACGATGTCGCCCAGGTCGCGGAACTGCTTGGTCACCCACAGCCCCACATCGGTGGAGCCTGCCAGCAGGCGCGCGCGGGGCTTGGCCTCGCACACGGCGGCCAGCTCGTCCAGCGTGCGCGGAGCGTGGAAGCTGTCCACACGGCCGCCCTGGGCGGCGTTGGACGCGGTGTAGTCCAAGCCGGCATCCTGCGCGCGCAGGCCCTGCAGTGCCTGCACCACGGGGTCGGTGGCCATGCGCGTGGCTGGCAGGTCGAACATGCGCTGGCCTGCGTCCAGGATGGGACGGTAGCCCGTGCAGCGGCACAGATTGCCCGACAGCTCGTCGGCCAGCTGCTGGCGCGAGGGGCGCGTGCCGGCCTGCTGGTGGTGCTCGTAGGCCGACCACAGCGACATCACGAAGCCCGGCGTGCAAAAGCCGCACTGCGAGCCGTGACAGTCCACCAGCGCCTGCTGCACGGGGTGCAGCTCGGCACCGCCTGCGGGCTTGCCGGTGGCACAGCCCTGCTTGCCGGCGCACTGGCCCTTGACGTCCTCCACCGTGAACAGCGCCTTGCCGTGCAGCGTGGGCAGGAACTGGATGCAGGCATTGACCGTCTGCAGCTGCAGGCCGCCCACGGCGTCGGGCGCGCCGTCTTCGGCCAGCTCGGCAATGACCACGGTGCAGGCGCCGCAGTCACCTTCGTTGCAGCCCTCCTTGGTGCCGGTGCAGCGCGCGTCGCCGCGCAGCCAGTCGAGCACCGAGCGCGTGGGATGCGGCCCCTGTACCTCGACGATCTGGCCGCGGTGATAGAAGCGGATGGGTTGGGAACTGGGGCTCTGGCTCATGCTCGTGGGGGCAACTGCTGGTGCGTGGACTGTTCGGATCACGACTTACGCAAATTCCGAGGAAGAAAGCCGCTGGCCCTGTGGCGATGGCGTGTTTGCGTTCTTGCTTGCGTAAGTCCTGCGGATGTACCCGAGATTAAGTCCAGCCCCGCCCAAACGCATAAGAAGGCCTCGATATTTCCTATGCGGGCTGCCATATATCCTTGCCAAAAACAAGGGTAAACCCGCAACAAAAGTGTGGATTGCAGCGGTTCAGGGTGCAAAAGGCATGCACAGCCCTCACTCGTGCTCGGCCGGCTCCAGAGGCTTGGGCCGCACATCCTCATCGTCGCCGAGCTGCGAGAAGATCATGGTCGAGGCCAGCGTCACCGCGCCCATGCAGACGAAGGTGGCGCGGAAGGCATTGAGGGTGTGCTGCGGCGTATCGCCGCCGAACCATTCGCTGAAACCGGCCAGCACCGCACCTGCGGCGGCCACGCCCATGCCCATGGCCAGCATCTGCACCATGGACAGCAGGCTGTTGCCGCTGCTGGCGTTGCCGGCATCGAGGTCCTTGAGCGTGACGGTGTTCATGGCCGTGAACTGCATGGAGTTGGTGGCGCCGAAGATCAGCAGTTGGACGATGACCACCCACAGCGGCAGCGCCGTGGAGACCGTGCCGAAGCTGGCGATCATCAGCGACAGCACCAGGGTGTTGCCCATGAGCACGCGGCGGTAGCCGATGCGCTGGATCAGCGTGGTGGTCTGGCGCTTCATGGCCATGCTGGCCAGCACCGTGGGCAGCATCATCATGCCGGCCTGCAGCGGAGAGAAACCCAGGCAGACCTGCAGCACCAGCGGGATCAGGAAGGGCATGCAGGAGCTGCCCAGGCGCGAGAACAGGTTGCCCAGCAGGCCCACGCGCAGGCTGCGTACGGCAAACAGCTCGGGGGCGAACAGCGGGTCGGGCCGGCGCAGCGCATGCAGCCAGTAGGCGGCCAGGCTGGCCAGGCCGAAGATCAGCAGCACGAAGACCATGGCGCCGTGGATGCCCTTGCCCGACATGCTGTCCAGCGCCAGCGACACGGCCACCATGCCGAAGGCCAGCAGCGCATAGCCCACGCCGTCGAAGCGCTTGACGGCAAAGCGGTCGCCCACCGGCATGAAGCGCAGCGTAGCGGCCAGGCCGATCAGGCCCACGGGCACGTTGACCAGGAAGATCCAGTGCCAGCTCACGTACTCCACCATCCAGCCGCCCAGCGTGGGTCCGATCAGTGGCCCGACCAGGCCGGGGATGGCCACGAAGCTCATGGCCTTGAGGAACTGCTCGCGCGGAAAGGCGCGCAGCACGGCCAGCCGCCCCACCGGCATGAGCAGCGCCCCGCCCATGCCCTGCAGCACGCGCGCAGCCACCATCAGCTGCAGGTTGGGCGCAATCGCGCACATCACCGAGCCCAGCACGAACAGCGCAATCGCCCACAGGTAGACACGCCGCGTGCCGAAGCGGTCGGCCATCCAGCCCGAGGCCGGGATCAGCATGGCCATGGTCAGCGAGTAGGCGACGATGACCGACTGCATGCGCAGCGGGCTCTCGCCCAGGGCCTCGGCCATGGTGGGCAGCGCGGTGTTGACGATGGTGCCGTCCAGCGTCTGCATGAAAAAGCCGATGGCCACAAGCCATAGCAGCACCGAACGCGAGGAGGATGTGGAGGAGGCGGAAGCGCTTTTGTCTTCAGGAATCATGGCAAGGCAGGAAGGGCGCAGGCGTTAAAAAACCGCCTGCGCATTGCTGCGCGGCGGTTGGTGGCGTGTTGTGCGGCGGGCTGCTGCGGGCTTCACTGCAGCGCGGCCAACAAGGCTTACACCGAGAAGCTCGATCCGCAGCCGCAGGTGGTGGAGGCGTTGGGGTTCTTGATCACGAACTGCGCGCCCTGCAGGTCTTCCTTGTAGTCGATCTCGGCACCCACCAGGTACTGGTAGCTCATGGCGTCGATCAGCAGCGACACGCCATTCTTGGTCATGGTCGTGTCGTCGTCGTTGGTGATCTCGTCGAAGGTGAAGCCGTACTGGAAGCCCGAGCAGCCGCCACCTTGCACGAACACGCGCAGCTTCAGGTCAGGGTTGCCTTCCTCGGCGATCAGATCGGCCACCTTGGCAGCTGCGCTGTCGGTGAAGACGATCGGGGTGGGCATTTCGGCGGTGGTGGTTTCGGTGATTTCTGCGACGGCGCTCATGGGGATACTCCGAAGTTCTCAATTGGCCCGAATGGTACAGCAAAGGGCTCGGGAATTCCCGGGGCCGCCGGCTTGACGACAGTGCAAGTGGGGGCATTGGCCACCAACGGCGAAGGTGAATGCGAAGGGTTTGCATCGCCCAGAAAAAAACCGCCGGCAAAGGCGGTTTTTTTCTGGGGAAAGCCCCGGGGGACTTTCCTGCAGTGCCAGCGGATTAACGCTTGGAGAACTGCTTGGCGCGGCGTGCGGAGCGCAGGCCGACCTTCTTACGCTCGACTTCACGAGCGTCACGCGTCACGAAGCCGGCTTGGCTCAGGACGGGCTTGAGCGCTGCGTCATAGTCGATCAGGGCGCGGGTGATGCCGTGGCGGGTAGCGCCGGCCTGGCCGGATTCACCACCACCGTGGACGTTCACTTGAATGTCGAAAGCTTCCAGGTTGCTCGTCAGAGCCAGGGGCTGCTTTGCGATCATGATCGAGGTTTCGCGGCCGAAGTATTCCTGAATGTCCTTGCCATTCACGGTAATCTTGCCGGAGCCCTTCTTCAGGAACACGCGCGCGACGCTGGATTTGCGACGGCCGGTGCCATTGTTCCAATCACCAATCATCTAGGTCTCCTTAGATTTCCAGAGCCTTGGGCTGCTGGGCGGTGTGGGGATGCTCAGCACCGCCGTACACCTTGAGCTTCTTGATCATTGCGTAGCCCAGGGGACCCTTGGGCAGCATGCCCTTGACGGCCTTTTCCAGAGCGCGGCCGGGGAACTTGGCCTGCATGTCGCGGAAGTTGGTGGCAGTGATGCCGCCGGGGAAACCAGAGTGGCGGTAGTACACCTTGTCCAGGTTCTTGGTGCCGGTGACCTTGAGCTTGGAGGCGTTGATGATGACGATGAAGTCGCCGGTGTCAACGTGAGGTGTGTAAATGGCTTTGTGCTTGCCGCGCAGACGGAGTGCCACTTCGCTGGCGACACGTCCGAGCACCTTATCGGTGGCGTCAATCACAAACCACTCGTGTTGCACCTCAGCGGGCTTTGCGCTGAATGTAGACATGAGTTTTCTCTTTCAAGAAAGGTTTGGCGGGTCCTTTTCCGCGGTCGGCGCTTCTTCAAAAAGGAAGCCTCTTAGGCGGGGATGTAAACTTCGCCGCGGGACCCTAAAATCGCTGCGAAGCCCTCCATTATACAAAAACGGCAGGTCTTCGCCATCCCCCCTTGCGCCGCCCTGGCTTCAGCGCCGGCCCCCATCCTTCAGCCGCCACGGACAACCACCCGGCAGCGCGGCTGGTTACCATACGCCTATGTTCAGTTACCGCCACGCCTTCCATGCAGGCAACCATGCCGATGTGCTCAAGCACACCGTGCTGATCGCCACCCTGCAATACCTCCTCCAGAAGGATGCCGCCCTCACGGTGCTGGACACGCACGCCGGCGCCGGCCTGTACCGACTGGACGGCGACTACGCCAACAAGAGCGGCGAGTCCGCCGACGGCATCATGCGCCTGGCCCAGGCCAAGGAGGCCGAGCTGGCCCCGGTGCTGCAGGCCTACCTGGCCACGGTGCGCTCCTTCAACCAGGGCGCGCAGCTGCGCAACTACCCGGGCTCGCCCTTCATCATCCAGTCCCTGCTGCGCGTGCAGGAGCGCGACAAGCTCAAGGTCTTCGAGCTGCATCCCACCGACATGCGCTCGCTGGTGGGCAACATTGCCCAGCTCGAAGCGGGCCGCCAGGTGGCCGTGCTGCACGAGGACGGCTTCGAGGGCATCAAGAAATTCCTGCCACCACCGTCACGCCGCGCCCTGGTGCTGTGCGACCCCAGCTACGAGCTCAAGAGCGACTACGCCAAGGTGCTGGACATGGCGGCCGACAGCCTCAAGCGCTTTGCCACAGGCACCTATGCGGTCTGGTATCCGATCATCCCGCGCCCTGAAGCGCACGATCTGCCGCGCCGCCTGAAGACCATGACCACCAAGGCCGGCAAGAGCTGGCTGCACGTGGAGCTCACGGTCAAGAGCAACAAGACGTCGGAGCGCGGCGGCCTGCCGGCCAGCGGCATGTTCCTGATCAATCCGCCGTTCAATCTCAAGGAACAGCTCAAGCCGGCCATGCCGCAGCTGGTCAAGCTGCTCGGTCAGGACGAGAACGCGGCCTTCACGCTCGAATCGGGCGGCTGAACACGGTTCAGCGCGAGCTCGACGCCGCAGAGGCCACTGCCGTGGCCGAGGCTGCGGCGGGCGCAGCGGCCTTCGCCACCGGCTTGGCGGCAGGGGCGGCACGGCTGGCCACGGCCGTGCGTGCATTGGGCCTGGATGCGGGCGCCTTGGCCTGCACACGCGGCCGGACCGGGGCCTTTGCCTGAACCTGGGTCCGCGCCTGTGTTTGTGTCTGTCCCTTGGCCTGCTGCGTCTTCTTGAGCGACTCTGCCTTCCTGGCCGTGACCAGGGTTTCGGGGCATTCTTCCTCGCCTTCGTCGAGCTGCCACAGCTCCACGGGCTTGATGCCCAGGCCGACCATGCCCAGCTCCTGCGCAGCGGCCTGACTCAGGTCGATCACGCGGCCAGGCGCAAACGGCCCCCGGTCATTGATGCGCACCACCACCGTCCTGCCTGTCGCGGCGCTGCGCACGCAGACACGGCTGCCGAAGGCGAAGCTGCGGTGCGCAGCCGTCAGCTCTTCCTTGTCGAAACGTTCGCCGCTGGCCGTCAGCCGGCCATGCAGGCCCGGGCCATACCAGGAAGCCAGGCCTTGCTGGTCACTGTCGCGCGAGGGAACGAGGGCGAAATCGGGATTGGAGGGAGTGTCGGCACTCTCTTCGGGCGAAGCCGGTTCGGAGGGCCTGGCATCCGCGGACCTGCTGGCAGGCGGTGTGGCCCGCGAGGCGCGGCTGCTGCGCTTGCCTGCGGAGGGAACGGCCGCAGGCGTCTGGCCTTCAGCCATGGCCTCGGCACCTGCCGAACCAGCAGAACCGGCCATCAGGGCGCCGGACTCGGCATCGGTTTCGGCCACGGGAGCCGGTGCGCAGCCAGCCAGGGTGGCGGTGATGGCACACATGGCCAGCCAGCGCCAATGCAGGCGTCGAAAATTACGATCCATGGGCAAAAACCTCCAGGGAACGCCTGACCGTTCCCAAGTTCTAGAGGGCCGCCCGGGGCCGGCGCAGTGGCTGCGCGCTCAAAGGCCCAATCGATCGCAGATTTCCAGCGTGGCGACGCTCTGGTTCATCGTATAGAAGTGCAGCCCGGGAGCGCCCTGGCTGCGCAACTGCTCGCATAGACGGGACACGACATCGAGGCCGAAGGCGCGAATGGACGCCGTGTCATCTCCGTAAGCCTGCAGACGCAGGCGGATCCAGCGCGGGATCTCGGCGCCGCAGGCGTCCGAGAAGCGCATCAGCTGCGTAGAGCTGGTGATGGGCATGATGCCGGGAACAACCGGTGCATCAAGCCCCATGCCGCGCGCCGCATCAACGAAACGGCAGTAGGCGTCGGCATTGTAGAAATATTGGGTGATCGCGGAATCCGCGCCAGCGCGCACTTTAGCCGCAAACGCTTCCAGATCGGAATGTGGGGATTTCGCCTGCGGATGGACCTCGGGATAGGCTGCCACCTCGATGTGGAACCAGTCGCCGAACTCGCGGCGGATGAATTCCACGAGGTCGCTGGCGTACTGGAATTCCCCTCCCAGGCCATAGCCGCTGGGCAGGTCGCCGCGCAGCGCGACGATGCGGCGCACGCCCATGGCCTTGAGCTCCTGCAGCTCGGCACGCACCTTGTCGTGCGTGGCGCCCACGCAGGAGAAATGCGATGCCGCGCTGACGCCTTCGCTCTGGATGTCACGCACCATGTTGAAGGTGCCGGCCTGCGTGGAGCCGCCCGCGCCATAGGTGACGGAGCAGAACTGGGGCTTGCGCGCATAGAGGTTCTTGCGCACCTGCACATGCTTGGCCGCGCCTTCGGGCGTCTTGGTCGGGAAGAATTCGAAGCTGATCGGAAAGCTCATGTAAGACTCACTGCTCAGTGTTTCATTCGTTGCGTTTGCGCAGCTTGGCGCGCCCCGGTCCGGGCACGCCGAACTCGGTGCTGGTGTCGATCACACGCTCGTTGCGCTGCTCGCGCAGCACGGTGCGGGACACGCGCTTGGGCGCGGCCGGCTTAGGCGCTGCTTTCACGGCCGAACGGGGTTCGTCCTCGTCCTGCGTTTCAGGCTGTGCAGGCTCCTTCACCACGGCCGCCTGCTGGGCATGCACGAAAAATTCGCGGTTGCCGTCACCGCCTTCGATGGCCGACTCCATCCAGCCCTTGACCTCCAGCCCCAGCTCGCCCAGGCAGGTGCGGATGCGCTGCTCCACCTCGGTGAACAGGGCCGCATCGCGCACGATGCCGCCCTTGCCGACCTGGCCCGGCTGCAGCTCGAACTGCGGCTTGACCAGCATCAGCAGCTGGCCATGCGGCTTGAGCAGGCGCGTGACGGCCGGCAGCACCAGGGTCAACGAGATGAAGGACAGATCGCCCGTGACGAAGTCGAACTGCGGCGTGATGTCCACGTCGGCAAACTCGGCGCGGCGGCGGCGCTGCGTGGCCACCGTGCCTTCTTCCCGGGCCTTGCCCTTGGCCGCGCGCTCGGCCTTGAAGGCCTCGATCTCTTTTTCCTTGGCGTCGTCGCTGTCGTCGTAGTCTTCATCGACCAGACCGCCGTTGCGCATCCAGGCATAGGGCGCCACGGGCTGGGTGTCGTTGTCGTCGGGATCTTCTTCCCAGCGTTCGGACAGCACTTCCTCGCAGGACTCCTGCAGGCCCTCAGCCGTCACCGCGCGGGCGTTGACGCCCTCGACGCAGATCACACGCACATCCGAGCGCAGCCGGTCATGCAACTGGCCGTGGCCCACGTCCACGCCGATGACCTGGGCGGCGCCCGCCTGCAGCAGGCAGTCGGTGAAACCGCCCGTGCTCTGGCCCACGTCCAGGCAGCGCAGGCCCTGCACCGACAGCTTGGTGGCCGCCAGCGCGCCTTCCAGCTTCAGCCCGCCGCGCGAGATGAACCGGGCCTCGGCCCCGTCCAGCAACTGCAGCTCGGCACCCGCAGGAATCTCGTCGCCGTTCTTGGCAACCTTCTTCCAAGGCGTCAGCGGCGTCATGCGCCATTGCACGCCGCCTGCAATCAGCCGCTGCGCCTGCGAGCGCGTGGCCGCATGGCCGGCTTCCACCAAAAATACATCTGCGCGCATAGCGTCGTTCCCAGGAAATCTCTAAACCAATGACGCCAAGCGGCGCCGCACCCCACAACTGGCAGGGCCCAACTCAGGGACACCGAGCAAGGGCCGCCCCGCCGCGAGGGTGTCGTCCCCCTCCCTTGCAAAGCAAGTAGAGAGGGGGAAGCGGCGCAAGCCGCTCAGGGGGTGCTTAATAGCGATAAGTTTCGGGCTTGTAGGGGCCCTGCTTGCTCACGCCGATATAGGCGGCCTGGCCGTCCGTCAGTTCGGTCAGCATGGCGCCGACCTTCTTCAGGTGCAGGCGGGCAACCTTCTCGTCCAGGATCTTGGGCAGCACGTATACCTTGCCGACCTCGTAGGCATCGGGCTTGGTGAACAGCTCGATCTGGGCGATGGTCTGGTTGGCGAACGAGGCGCTCATCACGAAGCTGGGGTGGCCGGTGGCGCAACCCAGGTTCACCAGGCGGCCCTTGGCCAGCAGGATGATCTTCTTGCCGTCAGGGAAGGTGATGTGGTCCACCTGGGGCTTGATCTCTTCCCACTGGTACTGCTCGATGGAGGCGACGTCGATCTCGTTGTCGAAGTGGCCGATGTTGCAGACGATGGCTTCGTTCTTCATGGCCACCATGTGCTCGTGGCGGATGATGTCGCGGTTGCCGGTGGTGGTCACGAAGATGTCGGCCTTGTCGGCTGCCCATTCCATGGTCACGACCTTGTAGCCTTCCATGGCCGCCTGCAGGGCGTTGATGGGATCGATCTCGGTGACCCAGACCTGGGCCGACAGCGCGCGCAGCGCCTGGGCGCAGCCCTTGCCCACGTCGCCGTAGCCGGCCACCACGGCAACCTTGCCGGCGATCATCACGTCGGTGGCGCGCTTGATGCCGTCCACCAGCGATTCACGGCAGCCGTAGAGGTTGTCGAACTTGCTCTTGGTGACGGAGTCATTGACGTTGATGGCGCGGAACTTCAGCGTGCCCTTGGCCGACATCTCGTTGAGGCGGTGCACGCCGGTCGTGGTCTCTTCGGTCACGCCGATGATGTGGGCGCTCTTGCGCGTGTACCAGGTGGGGTCCTGGGCCAGCTTGGCGCGGATGGCGGCGAAGGCGATCTTCTCTTCTTCGGAGGCGGGGTTGTCCAGCACGGACAGGTCCTTTTCGGCGCGCATGCCCAGGTGCAGCAGCATGGTGGCGTCGCCCCCGTCGTCCAGGATCATGTTGGGGCCTTCGCCTTCGGTGCCGGCGGCGCCGAATTCAAAGATGCGGTGGGTGTAGTCCCAGTAGTCGGCCAGCGATTCGCCCTTGATGGCGAACACGGGCGTGCCGGTTTCCGCGATGGCGGCAGCAGCGTGGTCCTGCGTCGAGAAGATGTTGCACGACGCCCAGCGCACTTCGGCGCCCAGGGCCTTGAGCGTCTCGATCAGCACGGCCGTCTGGATGGTCATGTGCAGCGAGCCGGTGATGCGCGCGCCCTTGAGGGGCTGGGCAGCGGCGAATTCCTCGCGCGTGGCCATCAGGCCGGGCATTTCGGTTTCGGCGATCAGGATTTCCTTGCGGCCCCAGGCAGCGAGGGAAATGTCAGCGATGGCCGTGTCGGCGGAAACGGGACGAACAGCAGCGTTCATGGTTTTCTCCAAAAGATGAATGAAAAACCACGTTCTGCGGGAGACGAAAAAAAGCTCACCGCACAGAAAGCGTGGGCGAGCGTCGTTGCAGGTATGACTCCGAGCCTCGCGACCACGCCTGATGTGTGGGGGCCGCTGCAACGCTCCTCGGAGAGGCGCCGATTATACCGATCCCGGGGATGCCTCACCGCCCAGCCCCACAAGCCGGTAGCCCACCTGCAGCTCGGTCACCAGGTGGCGCGGCTGGGCCGGCTCGTCCTCGATCTTCTGGCGCAGATTGGCCATGTGCACGCGCAGGTAGTGGGCGCGGCTCAGGTACTCGGGGCCCCAGACCTGCAGCAGCAGCTGGCGGTGGGTCATCACACGGCCCTGCGCGGCAATCAGGGCCGCCAGCAGGCGGAATTCGATGGGCGTGAGGTGCACCGGCTGCCCCGCGCGCCGCACCTCATGCGTGGCCAGGTCCACCTGCACCGGGCCGAAGTGCACCTTGCTGGACGCGGCGGTGCCGCCCGCCCCACCAGCGGCGCCCAGCTGCTGGCGGCGGCGCAGCATCACGCGCAGCCGGGCCAGCAGCTCGGGCACGCCGAAGGGCTTGACCAGGTAGTCGTCGGCGCCGGCATCCAATGCGGCCACCTTCTCGTCCTCACGCTCGCGCGCGGAGAGCACGAGCACGGGCACGGAGGACCACCCGCGCAGCTCGGTCAGGACCTGCTTGCCATCGGCGTCCGGCAGGCCCAGGTCGAGGATGACCAGGTCGGGCTGGCGGCTGGCGGCCTCGATCAGGCCACGGCGCGCGCTGTCGGCCTCGAAGACCTGCCAGCCTTCGTCTTCCAGCACCAGGCGCACGAAGCGGCGGATGCCGGGATCGTCCTCGATCATCAGGATGCGGTTGGCGGGCGTGCTCATGGGGGGCTTTCGTGCATGGCGGGACTCTAATCCAGCGCAGGCTGCTCGGGCACGGGAAAGCGCAGCGTGAAGATAGTGCCCGGGCCGGGCCGCGCGGGGGCAGCCTCGATGCGCCCGCCATGCGCCTCGACAATGCTGCGCACCAGCGCCAGTCCCAGGCCGATGCCCGAGACGGTGGACTCGGCCGTGCCGCGCGTGAAGGGCTCGAACAGCGTCTCCACCGGCAGATGCGATGGCAGGCCTGGCCCGCCATCGCGCACGGACAGCAGCAGTTCGCCATCCTGCACACGCGCACTGATGGCCAGCGGCGTGCCGGCCGGCGTGTACTTGGCGGCGTTGTCCAGCAGGTTGACCAGCACGCGCTCCATGAGCAGGGCATCGAGCTGCAGCAGCGGCAGGCTGGCGGGCACGTCGGTGCTCACAAGATGCTGGCCCAGGCGCGCGCGCATCTGGCGCAGCGCGCTGCCCACCACTTCGTCCAGCGGCAGCCATTCGCGCTGCAGGTGCACGCCGCCTTGCTGCAGGCGCGCCATGTCCAGCAGGTTCTCCACCAGGCGCTGCATGGCCTGCGCCTGGATGCGGACCTGCTCCAGCATGTCGGCCGCGCCGCCCGGCGGCACATGGCGCTGCGCGGCCTCGGCCGCGCCCAGGATGGTGGTCAGCGGGGTGCGCAGGTCGTGCGAGACGGCCGACAGCAGGGTGTTGCGCATGCGCTCGCCCTCCATGGCGATCTGGGTCTGCTGGGCCACGGCCACGAAGTGCTGACGCTCCAGCGCCAGCGCCACCTGGCTGGCACAGGCCTCCAGCAGGCGCTGCTCCTCGGGCACCTCCAGGCGCTGCGGCGCGCGCAGCTGCAGCACCAGCACGCCGCGCATGCGCACGGGTGCCGCCAGCGGCACATAGCGGGCCGGTGCGGCCGGCAGCGTGTCCGTGCCCTGGCCGGCCTGCTGGCCATGGTCCATGGCCCAGCGCGCAATGCTGTCGTCCATGGGGCAGGGGCCGCCGCCCGCGGGCCGCAGGCGCTCGTCGGCATCGGGCAGCAGCAGCCCGGCCTGGGCGTCGAACACGCCCGAGACCGTGCGCAGCGCGATCTCCACCACCTGCTCCTGCGTGAGCGCGCCCGACAGGTCGCGCGCCAGCCGTGCCAGGGCGCCCGCGCGGCGCTCGCGCTCGGCCGCCACGCGCGCCTCGTGGCGCAGCCGCGCCATGAGCTGGCCGCAGACCAGGGCCACGCCCAGCATCAGCACGAAGGTGAACAGGTATTGCGTGTCGTTGACATGAAAGGAGCCGCGCGGCGGCACGAAGAAGTAGTCGAAGCACAGTACCGACAGCAGCGCGGCCCAGGCACCGGGCCCCCGCCCCCAGCGCAGGGAGGAGAGCACGACGATGAGCAGGAACAGCATGACCACGTTGGCCGGGTCGAAGACGCGCAGCAGCTGCTCGGCCAGCGCCGTGGCGGCCAGGCAGGCCAGGGTGACGCCGGCATAGCCCTTCCACGGCAGCGGTGCGCGCCGCGGCAGCGCGGAAGTCGCGGCAGGAGCGGCCTCGGTCCGGGCCGCGCTGGAGCCGCCGGAGAGCACCAGCACATCGATATCGGGATGCAGGTGCGTGATGCGGTCGGGCAGGCTGCGCGTCCACCAGCGCCAGGGCGACCAGGCCGGGCGTGGCGGCTGGGCCAGCACCAGGCGGCTGGCGTTGCGCTCGCGCGCGAAGGCGACCAGGGCCTCGGCCACATCGGCGCCCGGCAGCGTGGCCGTCTCGGCGCCCAGGCGCGCGGCCAGGGCCAGGGTCTTGAGCACGGCGGCCTGCACGCTGCGCGGGCGGTGCTGGCGCTCGGGGGCGTCCACGTAGACCACCATCCAGTCCGCATCGAGCCGGCGCGCCATGCGCGCGACCTGGCGCACCAGCGCGTCGTCGCCCGCGCGGCCGGCCACCGCCACCAGCAGGCGCTCGCGCGCAGGCCAGACCGTGCCTATGGAGCGCTCGCGCCGGTAGTCGCGCATGTCCTCGTCCACGCGGTCGGCTGTGCGGCGCAGCGCCAGTTCGCGCAGCGCCAGCAGGTTGCCACGGCGAAAGAAATTGCGCGAGGCCCGCTCGGCCTGCTCCAGCATGTAGACCTTGCCGTCCTTCAACCGGCGCAGCAGCTCGTCGGGCGAGATGTCGACGACGATGACCTCGTCGGCATCGTCGAAGATCTGGTCGGGCACGGTCTCGCGCACCGTGATGCCGACGATGCCGCCCACCACGTCGTTCAGGCTTTCCAGGTGCTGCACGTTGATCGTGGTCCAGACATCGATGCCTGCGTCCAGCAACTCCTGCACGTCCTGCCAGCGCTTGGGATGGCGCGAACCCGGCGCATTGCTGTGCGCCAGTTCATCGAGCAGCAGCACGCGCGGCCGCCGCGCGAGCGCCGCATCCAGGTCGAACTCGCGCAGCGTCCGCCCCTGGTGCGGCAGCTCGCGCAGCGGCAGTTGCTCCAGGCCATGCAGCTGCTGCGCCGTTTCCTTGCGGCCATGGGTTTCCACGAGTCCCACCAGAACCTCGCGGCCCCCCTGGCGTTCGCGCTGAGCGGCGGCCAGCATGGCGTAGGTCTTGCCCACGCCTGCATTCGATCCGAAGTAGATGCGCAGCTTGCCCCTGCCCGCCTGCGCCTGCTCATGGCGCAGGCGCGCGACCAGGGCATCGGGATCGGGGCGCGGCAGGCCGGGCGAAGCCGGGTCGGCAGAGGGCGAAATGGGCATGGTTCTCAGCCTAGCACCAGGGCGTGCTCAAACACCAGAAGGACGCCTAGAACGCAGCCGACAGCGACAGCACCCAGCCGCTGCGCCCCAGGCTTTGCATCTGGCCCGCCGCGTTGGCCGCGCGGTAGTAGCGCGTGTCGGCCGAGGTGCCGGCCCAGGCCAGCGTGGCCGTCCACGGTCCCCAGCTGCGGGCCAGCGAGACGCGCCAGTCGGCATATGACAGTTCGCTGTAGTTGCGCACCTGCGTGTGGCCGGCATGCAGGCCCAGCACGGCCCAGTCGCCCAACGGGTGCTGGTAGTTCAGGTCCAGATAGCTGCTGCCGCGTGAGCTGCCGCTGCCGGGAAGCGCCTCGGCAAAGGCCGTGGCCGCCGTGCTGTCGCGCAGCCCGAAGTAAGGCGTGAGCGCCAGCGACCATTTGGCGCTGAAGCCGCCGTTGGTGACGCCCAGATAGGCCTCGGTGGTGTCGTAGCGCACGCCGCCGCTGCCATCCCCGCGGGGCACGCGCGCGCCGGGGTAGTTGTAGTGCAGCAGGCCGATGTCGCCCGTCCAGCCCGGCAGCAGCTCGGTACGCCAGCCGCCGTACAGGTCCAGCTCCAGCGCGCGGCCATCCAGATAGCTGTGGCGCGACACGCTGGAGCCGGACACGCCCAGGTAGGCGCCGCGCGGCAACGACAGCTCCAGCCCGCCCTGCAGCGCCGGCCCCATCCAGCTTTGCGAGATGCCACGGAAACGGTAGTCGCTGAGCAGCGTCACGCTGCCGGTGAGGGCGTAGGCGGGTGCGGACGGTTCCGCAGGCGCGGCGCTGGCGGAGCTGACGGGAGATGTCTCGGCATGAGACTGCGCATGGCAGGACGCCCCAGTCAGCGACAGCAGCGCGACCCAGGGGAAGCACCGCCACGTCGCTTGAGAAGAAAAAAAACTCATATGGATGTTTCAGAGATATCAAATGGAAATCAGCAGCCCATGAAACCGGCGCGCCCCAAAGCGAGGGACACCGAGGAAGGGCCGCCCCGCCCCGAGGGTGTCGTCCCCCTCCCTTGCGAAGCAAGTAGAGAGGGGGAAGGCGCGAAGCGACTCAGGGGGTGCCCCAGCCCAGAGCTACCAGCAGCATGTCGATCAGCTTGATGCCGATGAAGGGAACGACCAGGCCACCCAGGCCGTAGATCAGCAGGTTGCGCCGCAGCAGGGCCGAGGCGCCGATGGCGCGGTAGGGCACGCCGCGCAGGGCCAGCGGTATCAGCACGATGATGATCAGCGCGTTGAAGATCACGGCACTCAGGATGGCCGAGCCCGGGCTGGCCAGCCCCATGACGTTGAGCGCCGACAGCTGCGGATAGGTGCCCACGAAGGCGGCCGGGATGATGGCGAAGTACTTGGCCACGTCGTTGGCCACGCTGAAGGTGGTCAGCGCGCCGCGCGTCATCAGCATCTGCTTGCCGGTCTCCACGACCTCGATGAGCTTGGTCGGGTTGCTGTCCAGGTCCACCATGTTGCCGGCCTCCTTGGCCGCCTGGGTGCCGCTGTTCATGGCCACGGCCACGTCGGCCTGGGCCAATGCGGGCGCGTCATTGGTGCCGTCGCCGGTCATGGCCACCAAGCGGCCTGCGGCCTGGTGTTCGCGGATCAGGCGCAGCTTGTCCTCGGGCGTGGCTTCGGCCAGGTAGTCGTCCACGCCGGCCTCGGCCGCAATGGCCGCCGCCGTGAGCGGGTTGTCGCCCGTGATCATCACGGTCTTGATGCCCATGCGGCGCAGCTCGGCAAAGCGTTCGCGTATGCCGTGCTTGACCACGTCCTTGAGCTCGATCACGCCCAGCACGCGGGCACCGTCGGCCACGACCAGCGGCGTGCTGCCGCGCCGTGACACATCCTCCACCACCTTGAGCATGGCGGGCGGGAACTGGCCGCCCAGGGATTCAACGTGGCGGCGCACGGCGTCGGCCGCGCCCTTGCGCAGGCTGCGCGTGGCGCCGTCCGGCTGGGGCATGTCCACGCCGCTCATGCGCGTCTGGGCCGTGAAGGGCACGAAGACCGCATGCAGCGTGGCCAGGTCGCGCTCGCGCAGGCCATGCATCTCCTTGGCCAGCACGACCACGCTGCGGCCTTCAGGCGTCTCGTCGGCCAGCGAGGCCAGCTGCGCCGCATCCACCAGCTGCGCGGCCGTCACGCCGGGCGCGGGCAGGAACTCGCTGGCTTGGCGGTTGCCCAGCGTGATGGTGCCGGTCTTGTCCAGCAGCAGCACGTCCACGTCGCCGGCCGCCTCCACGGCGCGGCCCGAGGTGGCAATCACGTTGGCCTGCATCATGCGGCTCATGCCCGCCACGCCAATGGCCGATAGCAGGCCTCCGATGGTGGTCGGGATCAGGCACACCAGCAGGGCGACCAGCACCGTCAGGCCCACGACCTGGCCGCTGCCCGTCAGCTCCACCGCAAAGGACGAATAGGGCCGCAGCGTAACGATGACCAGCAGGAACAGCAGCGTCAGCCCGACCAGCAAAATGGTCAGCGCCAGCTCGTTGGGCGTCTTGTGGCGGCGGGCCGACTCCACCATGGAGATCATGCGATCGAGGAAGGACTCACCGGGATTGACGGTGATCTGCACCACCAGCCAGTCCGACAGCACGCGCGTGCCGCCCGTGACCGAAGAGAAGTCACCACCAGCCTCGCGGATCACGGGGGCCGATTCGCCGGTGATGGCGCTCTCGTCCACCGAGGCCACGCCCTCGATCACGGTGCCGTCCAGCGGCACGGTGTCGCCGGCCTCCACCAGCACCCACATGCCTGAACGCAGTTCTTCGGCACCCACGGGATGCCAGCGGCTCTGGTAGTTGGCCTGCTCCAGCTTCTTGGCGACGGTGCTGCGCTTCATGCTGCGCAGGCTGGCGGCCTGGGCACGGCTGCGCCCCTCGGCCAGCGCCTCCGCAAAGTTGGCGAACAGCACGGTGAACCACAGCCACAGCGCAATCGCCAGGATGAAGCCCGCAGGCGCTTCGCCTTCGCCCGCCAGGGCCTGGGCCCAGAGCAGGCTGGTGAAGATGGCGCCCAGGTAGACCACGAACATCACCGGGTTGCGCCATTGCGCGCTGGGTGCCAGCTTGCGGACGGAGTCACCCAGCGCCTGGCGCACCAGCGAAGGATCGAACAGGGACAAAGCAGTTTTGCGCGACATGGCTTACTCCTTGGCGGCATGGACTGCCGCAGGCTGCAGCGTCGCGGCCGAAAGATCGTCCAGCGCCAGGTTCATCTGCAGCACGTTCACGCGCGGCTCGCCCAGCAGGCCCAGCACGCGCGGCTCCACCTGCTGGCGCAGCAGTTCCTGGACCTTGGCCACGGGCAGCTGGCGCTCGCGGGCTACGCGCGGCAGTTGTAGCTCGGCATTGGCCACCGAGATGTGCGGGTCCAGGCCGGAGGCCGAGGCCGTCACGGCATCCACAGGCACCGCAGCATCTGCAGCCAGGCCATTGAGTTCGCGGTAGGCCGCCACGCGCGCCGCCACGGACTCCTTGAGCGCCGCATGGGTCGACCCCTGGTTGGTGGCGGCCGACAGCGCAGCGTTGTAGGGCGCGGCCACCGTGGCATCGGCCTTGTCGGGGTCGGGCGCCGTGGTGGCGCTGGGCCGGCCCTGGAAATAGCGCGGCGAGGCGAACTCCTGCCCGATCAGGGCCGAGCCCACGACCGAGCCCTGGCGCATGACCAGGCTGCCATTGGCGGCCTTGGGAAACGCAGCCTGGGCCACGAGCGTGGTGACCAGCGGATAGGCCAGGCCCGTGACCACGGCGACGAACAGCGCCGACCGCAGGCTGGGGCCGAACAGCGAGCGCAGCCCGCCAGGAACGGCCTGCGCTTGGGCCTGCGTTTGAGCCTGCGCATCAGCGCGCAGCACCGGCAAGGGGCCGGAAGTATGTGTTTGAACTTGCATCTCGAAACCTCCGCCGCACGGCCCTGCCAAGGCAGAACCGGCGGCCAAGAAAAAAACGGGCTCAGCTGGCTCAGGGATTCAGGGGTAGACCTGTCCTGACAGCATCTGCAGCTGCTCGACCACCGGCCCCAGGGCCAGCGAAGGCAGGAAAGTCAGCCCGCCGACCACGACCACCACGAAGACCAGCAGCCCCATGAACAGCGGCGTGGCCGTCGGGAAGGTGCCCGGCCCCGCAGGCACGGTGGGCTTGGCCGCCAGGCTGCCGGCCAGGGCCAGCATGGGCAGCAGCGTCAGATACCGGCCCGCCAGCATGGCCAGGCCGATGGTGGTGTTGAAGAACGGCGTGTTCGCATTCAGGCCCGCAAAGGCCGAACCGTTGTTGGCCGTGCCCGAGGCATAGGCATAGAGCACCTCCGAGAAGCCATGCGGCCCCCGGTTGGCCAGGCTGGCCAGCGTGTCGGGCCAGACCGCCGCCAGCGCCGTGAAGCCCAGGACGGAGATGGGGTGCGCCATCACGGCCAGCATCACCAGCTTGATCTCGCGCGCCTCGATCTTCTTGCCCAGGAACTCGGGCGTGCGGCCGATCATCATGCCGGCCAGGAAGACCGTGAGGATGGCGTACTGCAGCAGGTTGATCAGGCCCACGCCGTCGCCGCCGAACACACAGTTGAGCATCATCTGCGCCAGCGGCACCAGCCCGCCCAGCGGCGTCAGCGAGTCATGCATGGCATTGACCGAGCCTGTGGTCGCGGCCGTGGTCGTGGCCACGAACAGCGCCGTGTCGGCGATGCCGAAGCGCAGCTCCTTGCCCTCCATGTTGCCGCCCGCCTGGGTGGCACTGATCTGCTGGTCGGCACCTGCGGCCGTCAGCAGCGGATTGCCTGCCTGCTCGGCCGTGAACACCAGCGCCAGAAAGCCCACGAACATCACCAGGCAGGCGCCGAACAGCACCCAGCCCTGGCGGCGGCGCAGCAGCATGGAGCCAAAGGCATAGGTCATGGCCGAGGGAATCAGCAGCATGCCCAGGATGTGGATGGCATTGGTCAGCGGCGTGGGGTTCTCGAACGGATGGGCCGCGTTCATGCCGAAGAAGCCGCCGCCGTTGGTGCCGATGTGCTTGATGCTCTCCAGGCTGGCCACGGGGCCCAGCAGGATCTGCTGGCGCGCGCCCTCCAGCGTCGTCGCCCAGACCTGGCCATCCAGCGCCTGCGGCACGCCCTGCCACACATAGACCAGGGCCACCACAAAGCTCAGCGGCAGCATCACGCGCCACAGCACGCGCACATAGTCCACCCAGTAG
Organism: Delftia sp. DLF01; assembly: GCF_014852125.1. NCBI lineage: Bacteria > Pseudomonadati > Pseudomonadota > Betaproteobacteria > Burkholderiales > Comamonadaceae > Delftia > Delftia sp. DLF01. Next base: position 91,863 of record NZ_JACVAZ010000004.1, on the reverse strand, counting down.
TTGCCCAGGTCCGATGCACTGGAGCGCGCCAGGCCGCGGATGAAGCCCGCAGCCGCGACCACACCCGTGATAGCACCCGCAAACATCATGAAGGTAATGGCCACCATCTGCGTGGCGTTGGACAGGCTGCTCTCGCCCGAATACGCCTGCCAGTTGGTGTTGGTCACAAAGGACGCGGCCGTGTTGAAGGCCAGGTCCGGCGTCTGCGCCGCATTGCCCAGCGCATTCAGCGGCAGCCAGCCCTGCGCGCGCAGCAGCGCATAGCCCAGCAGCAGCATGGCGCCGTTGGACAGCAGCAGCGCCAGCCCGTAGCGCTGCCAGCCCATGCGCTCGGCCGGGTTCACGCCCAGGGCGCGAAAGCTTAGCCGTTCGATCCAGGCATGGTGCTCACTCGTGAAGCAGCGTGCCAGCCACTGCCCCATGGGCACGGCCAGCGCCGTCATCAACAGCAGCACCAGTGCGAATTCCATCCAGGTCAACCACATGGCGGTCTCCTTTCAGGCAGTCAAATCCGGCCCAGCGCTGCCACGAAGGCCAGCAGGCCCCCGAAGCAACCCAGGCTCAGGGCGATAAAGATCAGGTCTTGCATCTGCGCCACCTCAGAACTGCTCGGGCCGCAGCAAGGCGTATCCCAGGTAGACAAACAGAGCCAGAGCGCCCAAGGCGCCCAGCCATCCGGTGATTTCGGTCAGGGTCATAGGAATTTCTCCCGCATCGGCACCGCTTGGAGGCACCTGTTGTTGCGATGGGGAAAACTCTAGGGCCGGGGCTGTCAAAAGCGGATTGAGATTGCGGCATGCCGTATCAAGACGGCATCAAGATGTCCACCGATGCCTCTTATCGAATGGTTCAGAACCCCGCCCTTCACGCTCTGCCATCCCACCCTTATGACCCCTGCACTCCCAGTGAAAAACACTTCCACGACAGGCCAGGCAACCGACGGCAGGACTTTCCTTCGTTTCTGGGGTTTGCTCAGCCTCCTGTACCTGGGATGGCTGCTAATCTTCTGGCCCGGCGTGCTGGGCGAGGACAGTGCGGCCGTCCTCATGGAAGTGGACAACCCGGACAAATTCCGCTCCGGCAAAGGGGTGCTGTGGTACTACTTCATCCGTCTCACCTACGGCGCCACCCACTTGGTGGAAGTACCCATCATCGCGTTGATATTGCTGTGCGCCATGTTCTTCGCCCGAATGCTGGCCTGGTACTGGACCTCGCGGCACCGCGCGCTGTGCGTCTTTCTGCTGCTCTTCATCTGCGCGGCGCCGCACATGGTCTATTTCACAGGCACGCTGTACCCGGACGCCATCTTCGCCGTGGCTTCTTGCGCGCTGCTGTTCGAGCTCTGGCTGCTGTGCAGCCGGCGCCAGCACAGTCGGGCATCCCTGGCCGTGATTGCCCTTGCCTTGCCCTTCGCCGTGTTCGTGCGCGCCAACGGGATCGTTTTCCTGGCACCTGCCATGCTGGCCCTGTTTCTCGCCGACCGCCGCAGCCGCTGGTATCTCGGGACCATCATCGCGTTCTGGTGCGCCACGGTCTATGCAGGAACCCAATTGCACAAATCGACCGCGCAAAGCGCCACGGATTCACTGGTCCTCTTCGAGACCGTCAAGCTGCTCCAGCCCAGGGCCATGAACGATCTATGGCAAAAGCAGCCCCTCATGAACGACCCTTGGGTACTGCAGGAGCCCAAGCTTTCCGCGCGCACCCTGGAAATCCTCGACAGCTACCGCCCCCGGGAGCTGATGCTCACCTACTCGGACCCAGCCTACTGGGACATGCTGGTGTTCCATCCGTCAGGCCCCCAGCTCTTCGGGCTGCCCGAGGACCAGCGCAAGGAACTGGTGCAGGAATTCTTCCGCTACAACCTGTGGCACAACCTGCCGGACGTGGTGGCCAGCCGTGTGAACGTTTTTTTGGCTGCGGCGCTTGCGCAGGGTGGATTTCCTGCGCTCGACTATGCGCAATACGTCCTGAAGCGCACCCAGACACAGTCGCAGATGCGCCGGCTCGGGCTGGACCAGGCAGAACAGGCACTGCGCGCCGTGCACAGATATAGCTACGCGTGGCGGTGGCTGCTGTGGACACCTTGGCTGGGCATGGGCCTGCTGGCCTTGCTGCTGTGGCGCAGTTGCCGCGGCAAGGACCTGCCAGCCCTGCTTGTGACAATTCCCTTAGCGTTTCAACTGGCAGGTATCGCTGCATTCGCTTCGGCAGGCGAATATCGTTACTTACTGCTTTTCTTCACCATGCCGCTGGTACTCATTCCCATAATGATTTCGTCAGCGCACGAAAACAGGTCGTAACAGCCCCCAGGCGGCAGGTCAATGCATGGGCCAATCAGGGACACCGTGTAAAAGCCATCTTTTGCCCACGCTCTGTAAAATGCGCCGATTCGCCACGGGTGCCAGACACCCGTGCGCTCTCGACAGCCCATCTCCTGGATTTCCCCTTGACTTACGCCCTGGAAACCCGGCGCCGCCGGACTTTTGCCATCATTTCCCACCCCGACGCGGGCAAGACCACGCTGACCGAAAAGCTGCTGCTGTTCTCGGGCGCGATCCAGATCGCGGGCGCCGTCAAGGGCCGCAAGGCCAGCCGCCATGCCACCTCCGACTGGATGGAAATCGAAAAGCAGCGCGGCATCTCGGTGGCCAGCTCGGTCATGCAGATGAGCTACCGCGACCATGTGGTCAACCTGCTCGACACGCCCGGCCACAAGGACTTCTCGGAAGACACCTACCGCGTGCTCACGGCCGTGGACTCGGCGCTGATGGTGATCGACGCCGCCAACGGCGTGGAATCGCAGACCCGCCGCCTGATCGAGGTCTGCCGCCAGCGCGACACGCCCATCATCACCTTCGTCAACAAGATGGACCGCGAAGTGCGCGATCCGCTGGACATCCTCGACGAAGTCGAGCGCGAACTGGGCATGCCCTGCTGCCCCGTCACCTGGCCCGTGGGCCAGGGCCGGCAGTTCGGCGGCATCATCAACCTGCTCACCCAGACCATGACGGTGTTCCAGCCCGGCAGCGAACGCCGCCCGCAGGACTTCGAGGCCATTCCCCTGGCCGAGGCCGACAAGCTGCGCGCGCGCTTCGGCCAGTCCTTCGACGATGCGCTGGAAAGCATGGAACTGGCCCAGGGCGCCTCGGCACCCTGGGACCACGAGGCCTTCCTGGCAGGCAAGCTCACGCCGGTCTTCTTCGGCTCCGGCGTGAACAACTTCGGTGTCATGGAAGTGCTGGATGCCGTGGTCGACATGTCGCCCCCGCCCGGCCCCCGCAAAAGCTCGCTGCTGGTCAACAAGCAGCCTGTGGAAAAGATCATCCAGCCCGAGGACGAAGGCTTCTCCGGCGTGGTCTTCAAGGTCCAGGCCAACATGGATGCCAACCACCGCGACCGCATCGCCTTCGTGCGCGTGGCCTCGGGCAAGTACACACCCGGCATGAAGATGAAGGTCCAGCGCACAGCCAAGGAGCTGCGCCCCACCTCGGTCGTGACCTTCATGAGCCAGCGCCGCGAAGCCGTGGAAGAAGCCTATGCGGGCGACATCATCGGCTTCACCACGCACGGCGGCGTGCAGCTGGGCGACACCATTACCGACGGTACCAACTTGCAATTCACGGGCCTGCCCTTCTTCGCCCCTGAAATGTTCATGACCGTGGTGCTCAAGAACCCGCTGCGCACCAAGCAGCTGCAGCAGGGCCTGATGCAGCTGGGCGAGGAAGGCGCCATCCAGGTCTTCAAGCCCGAGGCCGGCGGCAACATGCTGCTGGGCGCCGTGGGCCAGTTGCAGTTCGAAGTCGTCCAGCACCGCCTGAACGCCGAATACGACTGCGACATCCGCCTGGAAGGCTGCCAGTACACCGGCGCCCGCTGGATCACGGCCGACACCCCGGCCGAACTGCGCGAGTTCGAGAATGCCTATCCGCTGCGCATGGCACGTGACGCGGCGGACACGCTGGCCTACCTGTGCACCTCGCCCTATGACGTGCGCCTGGCCCAGGAGCGGTTCCCGAAAATCCATTTCCACCCGCTGCGCGAGCATGCAGGACTGGCGTTGCAATCCGGAAACTGAGCACAGGCAAGCCAGACGACAGGCATGACATCAAGCACTCCCGACCTCCTGCGGCCCGTTTCCCATACCAACAACTTCGATGCCATCCGAATCGTGGCGGCCCTGGCGGTTCTCGTCAGCCACCACCACGCCCTCATCGGGCAATTCGAGCCATTGGTCCTGGGCATACATTCGCTGGGTGGCTTCGCGGTGCTAGTTTTCTTCGTGGTCAGCGGCTACCTCGTCGCGTCCAGCTGGAACAACGACCCGCACCTCATACGCTTTGCCCTGAGGCGCGCCCTGCGCATCTGGCCTGCACTGACCGTTGTCGTCGTCGTGACGGCCTATGGTCTGGGCGTATGGCTTACCAGCCTGCCGACAATGGACTATCTGCAAGACAGCGCGACCTCCGGGTATCTGTCCAACATTTGGCTGCATGGAAAGGCCGGACTTCCAGGCCTTTTCGAGAACAACCCTCTGAAGGGTGCGGCCAATGGGTCCATATGGACGATTCCCTACGAGGTGCAGTGCTATGTCATCCTGGCCTGCGCGGGGTTGCTGGGTGCGCTGCGCATTCGCACGGTCTGGGTTCTGGCCGTCCTGGTCACCACCATCTGGTACCAGGTTAAATATGGACCCGATTTTCACGCCGACTGGAAGCTGAAGCGTGAAATGATGGTGTATTTCATCCAGGGTTCTGCCATTGCCGTGCTTCAACCCTACTGGAGCAAAAAGCCGCTGCTGTGGATGATGGTGTTGACGGGTACCGGTATCTGCACCTGGTTTGCAGGATTCCGCTATCTCGCCTTGATGATAGCCCTGCCCTATCTGCTGATTTATCTCGGAACGCAGTCAACCCCCATTCTGCGCAAGTTCGGTCGATGGGGAGACCCTTCCTACGGGCTTTATCTGATTGCCTTCCCTGTACAGCAAACCGTGGTTCATTTTTTCTGGCCCTCCATCGGCTCGACGGCTGTTCTGGCACTCTCCATCGCCATCACCACGGCTCTGGCCTATGCCTCGTGGCATGGCATAGAAAAAAGAGCACTGAAAATCAAGCCCCGCAAACCGTAGCCTGCACCATGCTCAGAAGCCCGCAACGAAGATTCCTCCTGTTACTGACTTTCCTGGGTATTGCTTACGCGCTCTGGCTGCTGGCTTTCTGGCCCGGTGTTCTGGGGCAGGACAGCCTGGCGATCATGCTGGAGGTGGAAACCGACAGAGTGGCCCAGGCGGGCAAGCCTGCATTCTGGTATCTCTACAACCTCTGGCTCTACGGGCCATGGCGGCTCGTGGAAGCCCCCATCATCGTGCAGATGTGCGTCAGCGCCATCGTGAGCGCGCGCATCCTGAGCTGGATGCTGGGCCAGCGCCTGTACAAAAGCTTCTGGTACTGCCTTTTCTTTGTCACGCTCGCCCCGAGCGTGCTCTATTACTCCATAGCACTGTATTCCGATGGAATCTATGCCATGGCCATGATGGGCATGCTTTTCGAAATATGGCTTTGCTACCGTGCGCGGCGCATTGATGCAGTGGCGTGCGGCATGCTGGCCCTGACAATTCCCTTTGCATTGTTCGCCCGCCCCAATGGGTTCATCAATACCATCGCCTTGGTCGCACTGTTCTTTGTCCTGCCACACCTTCATCGATGGAAGCTGCTGGCCGTGACACTGCCATGGTGCGCCATCGCATTGTTCGCCAACACCCAATACAAATACCACACACCCATTGGCAGCGTCTTTCCGCTTGCACTGTATGAAACCGTCGGTTTCATGGAGCACAGACCCATGGGCTTGTGGGAGTACGACAAGCCCCGCATATCCGGCAAATCGGTGGAAGCGCTGACTTCCACGGGAAAATCCCTGGCCCACATACTGAAGTTCCACGACCACTACTATTGGGACCCGCTCATCTTCAGCGACGAGGGCCCCGCGCTTTTGCACCTTCCCAAGCAGGCAAAGAAGACAATTGTCAAAGAATTCTTCAAATACAATCTTTGGCATAACTTCCCCGCCTTCATGGCAAGCAGGGTCAATATATTCACATACGCCGCCCTCGCCAATGGCGGACTTCCGCCTCCCGAAGCCGCGCAATATATTCTTTCGCAAACAAAATCGGAATCATCCGTTCTATTCCGGGAGCTGCTGCCGCACCAGATTTTGATGCCATGGTACAACTTCGCGCTGGAATATCGCGCAATATTCTGGGCGCCTTGGCTGGGACTTTTCCTCATCCTGGCCACCACCGCGAAGGCATGGCGCCTGCGGGATCGAAGCGGTCTCGTCGTGTGCAGTGTCTTCGTTCTGCAGCTGACTGCCGTCTTCTTCTTCTCTATTGCCGGAGAATATCGATACCTTCTTTCCTTCTTCACGGCGCCGCTCGTGCTGCTTCCGGTATTTACGAGCCTGTCGTCAAGTCCATCCAGCACGGCAGCCACCCCGTCCGGAAATGTAAAAAAAAATTCGGACCAATTACCACAAAGCGGTGCTTCCGGCCCATCGATTAGAATCAAGAATTCTCTTTTCCACAGACTGATTCGTTCCAACGAAAAATCGCAGCTCTGGCCTAGAATATTGACCTCAAATCTCATGCGGCGCAAATTAGGATTCTATTTTTCAGTGCTATGGCTGGCTTTCGTGCTGATTGCGGCGACCAAGCGCCTGATCCGGTTTTTCCCCCCGCCAGATGCAGAAATCAACGGTGATGCGTACTGGACCTACCTGCCCAATGCCCGCAAGCTGCTGGACCAGCCCTGGACTTTTCTGACCACGGATCCCTCCAGCTACCACGTCGCTCCTCTGGGCTACATGTGGGCCGCCCTGTGGGATGTGGACCCGGCACGCATTCAGCTGGCCAACTGCGTGCTGTTCCTTGCATGCATCCTGCTGATGTGGCGTTGCGCCACCCTGCTGGGAGGCCTGTGGGCCGGTGTTGTGGCAACCGCTCTGCTGGTCTTCTTCCCGGTGCTGGCATCTTTCGTCCCTCAGGTGCTGACAGAATCGCCGTATCTGTTCGGTCTGATGCTGTGCACCACGGCCGCCACCGAGTACGCGCTGGGCAACCGCCGCCCCCGCATGATGCTGGGCCTCTTCGCCGCCGGGCTGACGATCACCCTGCTGTCGCGGCCCGTGCTGCAGCTTTTTGCACTGGGTGGCCTGATCGCCGCGCTGGCGTTCACCATACTCCGCGCGCGCCGCGCCCATCCAACCGGGGGCGTCGTGGCCCGGCTGGCGAAGTACATCAATCATCGGCTGTGCGTGGCCTTGCTGGCCGCCCTGCTGCTGCCTGCCGCCGTGGTCGTGAAGAACGGCCTGTGCTTTGGGGTCTGGGGCCTTGGCACCGGCGCCGGATCCGGGCTTTACTACGGTCTCAGTCCGTTCAAGATGGGATTGGAGCCTGTGTACTCCGGCTTCAAATACGACGCAGGCATCACGCCTCTCACCGCCGCCCCCCACACCCGGGGCAATCCGCTGCACAGCGACGCCGACCGCGTCAATGCACGGGTGGCGATGGACATCGCAAAAAACACCTCGCTGCAGGATAACGCGTCGTTCTTTGCGGGAAAGCTCAAGGCATGGCTGTTCTACAGCACGCCCGAACTGCGCATAGCATCCAAGCTGCGCAGCCTCAGAACCTTCGAATGGTTGGCCATCGTCCTCGCAGCCCTGGCCCTGGCCCTGCGAACCCTGGGAGCCAGACGCGCACCCGCGCAAGCCCGACAGCCACTGCCCGGACCCCAGGGGACGGACGGTGAAAAGCTGGTGGTGCTATCGCTGCTGCTGGTGCTGGTCCTGGGCATGGCCCTGCAACTGACCCCCGTGCTCTACAACACCCGCTACAACCTCTTTTTCCTGGAGCCCTGGCTGATGCTGCTGTGCGGTGTCAGCATCGCCGTTCTGCTGCAATGGCCCGCCGGCCCGATGCGCGGCGGGACGGCAGGTGCCCGCACGTGGTGGCTGAAATGGCTGCCTGGGAAGATCCTCGTCGCCGTGCTCCTGGCAGCACTGCCTCCGGCACTGACCCGCCATGCGGTTCGCCACGAAACCTGGAACATGGACCCCTACCGTCCCGGCCCCGTGCAGACCGTGCTGGACCGGGATGCCATGGGTCCCGTGCGCGCCGTCAATGCCACGGCATTGCAGGACGGCCAATGGCGCCTGGAGGCCAGCCCGGCAACCTTGCTCATCCCGCTGCGCGTGATGGACGCCGCCGCCCTGGCGCCCCACAGCATCCTGGATGCCATATGGCGACTGCGGTTCGCAGTCTCCGCACCGGAAGCGCCGCGCGCATGCCGCAAAGCGGCATTGCAGCTGTCCAACGGGCACCAGCCCCAGGGCTGGTACACGCCGGAAGCCGCACTGCCCCTTCAATTGGACGGGGAGCCCCACACCTATGCATTCCATGGCAATGACAATCTGCGTCCGGCAGGCGATGGCGATCTGCTGGTGAGCTTCAACTGCCCGCCAGGCACCGTCGTGACCTGGCATGGCGCGGAACTGCTAAGGTCCACGCTTCCCGAGGCGGCACGGGCCCTGGTTCAGCACGGCGTGCCCATCGACCCCTATTATCGCAACGAACCTCGCTGACGCCCTCTTCGAATCCACGACATGACTCCGTTTCTCACCAGCATCACCATCCTGTGCGTCCTGGGCATCTCGCTCGGACAGATGCTTTTCAAGAAAGCCGCGCTGTCCATACCCGAGGCTGCCACCTGGCAGCACTGGGTCTTCAACGGCTGGCTCATTACCGCTCTGGCCCTCTACGGCATTACCACCCTGGTATGGATCTGGGTGCTGCGGCACGCGCCGCTGCATCTGGCCTATCCCTTCATGGGACTGGCCTTCGTGATCGTTCCCTGCCTGGGGTGGCTGTTCCTGAACGAACCCATCCGCATTCCCACGCTGGTGGGCGGCGCCCTCATCCTTGCCGGAATCACCATTACCGCCCACGCATCCTGAGACCCATGTCCACTCCCATGCGCATCGCCGTCGCCATCCCCTGCTACAAGGTCACCCAGCATGTGCTCGGTGTCATAAACGCCATCGGCCCCGAAGTCGAGGCCATCTATGCCGTGGACGACGCCTGCCCTGCCGGCAGCGGACGCTTCATCGAGGAGAACAACACGGACCCACGCGTGCGCGTGCTCTACAACCCCGAGAACCGGGGCGTGGGCGGCGCCATCGTCACGGCCTACAAGGCGGCGATTGCCGACGGCATGGACATCGTAGTGAAGATCGATGGCGACGGCCAGATGGACCCCTCGCTGCTGCCGCTGTTCGTGCGTCCCCTGCTGCGCCACCAGGCCGACTACACCAAGGGCAACCGCTTCTACCGGCCTGAATCGGTACAGGACATGCCACCGGTGCGCCTGTTCGGCAATGCCGTGCTGTCCTTCATGACCAAGCTCAGCTGCGGCTACTGGAACGTGATGGACCCCACCAACGGCTACACCGCCGTGCGCACCTGCGTGCTAGCCGAGCTTCCGCTGGACAAGCTGGAAAATCGCTACTTCTTCGAGACCGACATGCTGTTCCGCCTGAACACCGTGCGCGCCGTCGTCAAGGACGTGCCCATGGATTCGGTCTATGCCGATGAGGAGTCCAACCTCAAGATCGGCAAGGTGCTGCCCGAATTCCTGCGCAAGCACGCCTCGCGCCTGTGGCGGCGCTATGTCTACAACTACCTGGTGCGCGACTTCAACGTGGGCACGCTCTACAGCCTGAGCGGTGTCATGCTTGTGCTGCTGGGCACCTTCTTCGGCCTCTGGCGCTGGATCGTCAGCAACAGCACCAGCCATCCCGCCACCAGCGGAACCGTCATGCTGGCGGCGCTGCCCATCATCATCGGCATCCAGTGCCTGATCGCCTTTCTGCACTACGACGTGAGCAGCGTGCCCACCGAGCCGGTCAGCCTGTCCCTCGAAGACGAAGCCGTCGCCTGACCGCGCCGTCTTCGCGGCCTGCCACATCCAGTCCTGTCCACCAGCCCATCCATGCCCCACCTGCCTCGCACCTTCCACCTTCCATACGCATCCACGCTGATCGCCGCAGGCCTTGCCCTGACATCCATGGCAGCCCATGCACAGACAGGTTCTGGTGCCACGCGCGGCCAGCCCCTGGTCATCGCGCCCACGGTGGAAGGCATGCTCCTGTGCGATGAAGCCGTTGCAGACACCAGGATCAAGTCCATGGACGAGGCCTATGCCTTCTGCCAGCAGCGCAAGCTGGACGGCTCCGCTGCCGTCAACCGCCTGCTGGACACGCTGGAGCCAGGCGGCCCCAAGGGCAACGTGCAGATCGGCTACACCGCCACACTGCAATTGCTGGGGCTGTACCAGCGCACGGCCAAGGGCTGGGAAATCGACGAAGCCAAGGTGGACAGCTTCCTGAACGTTATCCGCAAGGTGCAGCGTCCGGTCGTGCTGTATTTCTCGGCAGACCATTTCGACTCGGTCGGCCCCATTGCCGCCGAGCTGGCCAAGGACCCCGTCAATCTGATGCAGCTGAAAGACGGCAAGCCCCTGGAACTGGGCTATTTCGGCTACCGCATCCTGCCCTACACGCTCTCGACGGATGCTTCGGTTCCCGTCAACCACTACCGCTTCAAGGCCCTTGAATACATGGCCAGGAAGATCCGGGAGCTGCCCAAGCCTGTGCAGGACCGCATCATTGCCTACACGTTGCCGGGCGAGCTGCACCACATGTTCCCGGACTTCGAGAACGGCATGGGTGCCTATCAGGACATCCGTGTCACCGACTACAGCCCGGGCTCGGTCGCAGGCTTTCGCCAATGGCTTCAGGCCAAATACAAGGACATTGCCCAATTCAAGGCGCAGACCGGGCTGGACTACGCGTCGTTCGACGTCATTCCGGCCCCCTCCAAGGACATACGCAAGGAAAAGCTCAACGGCTTTGGTGAACACTACGACGCATTCGCCGACGGCACACTGCCCGTGGGCGGCTGGCTGTGGGACCCAAAGCAGGCAATCGAGCGCCTGGATCTCTATCTGGACGGCAAGCTGGTAGGGCCCATGGCCCGCGGCCTCAACCGGCTGGACGTCTACCGCGCCGTGGACAACATCACCAGCCCCAACACCGGGTTCCGCTACAACCTCGACTTCAGCAACCTGTCCGCTGGACAGCACATCGTCCAGGTCGTGGCCGAGTCCAAGGGCCGCAAATACCAGTTGGCCAATGCCAACTTCGTTGTCGTTCCGCGCAATCAGGGCAAGATCGTCAACATGTACCCCCGGCGGCTCGGCTGGATGCCGCCCACCTCCATACTGGAAAAGCAGGGCGTGCGGTCGTGGCTCGACATGCCGGCGCAACTGCAGGACGTCTACTACAACCCCTTGGCCCGCGACTGGAACCACTACCGCGAATCGCAGGTGTACGCACAGCTTGCGGTGTTCCACGAACGCGCCATTGCTGCCGGCCTGCCAGCAGCCAAGCTCTACTCCCACCAGATCATTCCCGATGTGAATCCCTCCTGGAATCCGCAGTTGTTCGCCTCCACCCAGACCCTGGACGGCAAGTCCCCCTGGCACCAGGGACTGAACATGTACGGCGGCGCCACAAACAGCGACTGGCTGCGCGGTTTCATGAAGCAGCACCAGATCGGCAGCGGCTACGGCGCGCCCGAGTTCAATCCGCAGCAATGGAAACTTGACGGAACGCACCTGGCCGCGCTGAAGGCCCACTATGACGCAGGCGCCACCTTCATCAGCCCCTACTACTTCTCGGTGATCAACCAGCGCTTCAAGGGCGCAGCCGAACACGGCGTCAACCGCATGGAGCTGTCCCCCGACAACCCCAAGGACGGCTCCGACAAGTTCTACAAGGCCATCGTCGAATTCGCCAGGCAGTAGGATGGAGCCCTTGCGTGCACGGTCCGTGCGCGCAAACGCTGCCCTTTTACAAGCCGCCCCGGGCGGCTTTTTGCATTTTGACGACCGTGCCTACAACCCTCCAGCCGCTGTCCCTCTGGACACCTCCCGCATCGCCGCTCGGCATCCTCACCGACATCGACGACACCCTGACCACCGAGGGCGTGGTGCCGGACCATGTCGTCGATGCCATCGCCCGGCTCAAGCAGTCCGGCCTGCGCGTGGTGCCGATCACGGGCAGGCCCGTGGGCTGGAGCGAGCCGTTTGCCCAGGCCTGGCCTGTGGATGCCATCGTGGCCGAGAACGGCGCCGTGGCACTGCGGCGCAATGCGCAGGGCGGGCTGGACAAGCTCTACCAGCAGGACGAGGCCACGCGCACCGCCAACTACGCGCGCATGCAGCAGGTGCTGGCCGAGATCGAGGCCACCGTGCCCGGGGCACTGCGCGCCACCGACTCGGCGGGCCGCGAATGCGACATTGCCGTGGACCACAGCGAATTCACCCAGATGCCCCAGCAGGACATTGACCGCTGCGTGACCATCATGAAGGCGGCGGGCATGAACGCCACCGTCAGCTCCATCCACATCAACGGCTGGTTTGGCGCGCACAACAAGCTCGAAGGCGCGCGCTGGATCCTGCGCACGCTGTTCGACATCGACCTCGACGCCACGCTGGACCGCTGGATCTACATCGGAGACTCCACCAACGACCAGCTCATGTTCGAGCACATGCCCCACAGCCTGGGCGTGGCCAACATCGCGCGCTTCGTGCCCCAACTCAAGCACCTGCCTCGCCATGTCACCCAGGCCGAGCGAGGAGACGGCTTTGCTGAAATGGCGCAGTACCTGCTGACCCAGCGCCCCTGATCCACAGGGCCGAGGGCCGGTGCAGCCCTTGCGGGCCTTCGCCCTCGACCACCCCCATCGGCCCCTCCTGATCTGCGGGACCCGCGCTCCCCCCGCAGACACCATCACCCTCAGCACAGCCAACCGCCCGGCGCAGGCGGGCTGTGCACCCTCTTTCCCCATTCGACAGAGCAAATCTAGGACTATTCCTAGATCAAGCATCAATTATCAGAATGCGCCCTATTTCATATAACGGCGGTGCACACCTAGAATCCATCACATACCCAAAGAACAGGTTTTTGTTTCGCCTTTTTCTTTGACAGATTCTCTCCTGCATCCCATCCGCGCCATTGGGCACTGGTGTATTTGAACAATTCAACTTCAAACATGCCAGAGAAACAAACCTCGCCCATCCCTCGCCAACGCTCCCTCATCCGAACAATTTCTCCATGTCAGCGCCACCACCTATTCCAGCATGATCGCAACCCCTGCAAATCCTTGACCATGCTGACAGTTACCAACCATTGGATTGATGAGGTGAACATGGAACACTGATGATTTATTAACCACTCAACCATTCACACAGTCTCTTATTCCACCAGCGCATTCATCGCTGCTGGAATTTCATTATCTCTTCAACTCGAGGGAATACCCATGAAAAAGATCGCATTGCTGACATCGGTTGCCGGCCTGGTCATGATGGCCATGAACACCGCTCAAGCAGCAGACGGCACCATCAACTTCACGGGCGAGGTGGTCACCACCACCTGCAAGGTGGACACCACGGTCGCCGGCGCCGCCAAGGACGGCGTGAAGCTGCCCAACGTGGCGAACAACCAGCTGGCCACCGTGGGTGCCACGGTCGGCCGCCAGGCGTTCTCGCTGGAACTCAGCGGCTGTGAGCTGGCCACCGCCACCTCCACAGCGCCCGTCTCCAAGGTCGCCGTGTTCTTCGAAGCCGGCCCCAACGTAGACCTGGTCACCGGCATGCTCAAGCCCGCAGCGGCCAGCGGTACTGGTGCGCCCACCGTGGCCTCCGGTGTCCAGATCGCCATCGTGGATCCCAGCAACAACGAGCGCCTGAAGATCGGTTCCGCCCAATCGCGCTTTGTGGACATCGACAACAAGGTCGGTGGCAATGGCCGGGCCATCATGCGTTTCGCCTCCGAATACGTGGCCACCGGCCCCGTGACGGCCGGCCGTACCGACACCTCGGTGACCTACTCGCTGGTCTATCAGTAATCACTGACTTTCAGGCATATCGGCCGCCTTGCGGTGGTCGATATGCCGTGTCTTCTGCTTTTCTGACATGGGCCCGGCCCCAGTCTTTCGCTCAAAACCCAGAGAGTTCTCCGATGCTGACGATCAAACGTTCATATGGGCTTGCTGCCATCCTGTTGTCCCTTCTTCTTGGAACGGCGACACAGGCCAGCGTGACATTGACGGGCACGCGCATCATATTCCCCAGTGGCGAGAAGGAAGCCACCATCCAGCTCACCAACGAAGGCAGCAAACCTGCCCTGGTGCAGACCTGGCTGGACAAGGGCAACAACCAGGAATCGCCTGAGAACATCGACGTTCCCTTCGTCATCACGCCCACCATCATGCGCATTGAGGCGGGCAAGAGCCAGACGTTGCGCATCATCTATTCGGGCGAAGCACTGCCTGCCGACAAGGAATCCCTGTTCTGGCTCAACGTGCTGGACGTCCCGCCCAAGGCGGAAATGGAAGGCGACTCCAACAATCTCCAGTTCGCCTTTCGCACACGCGTCAAGCTCATGTACCGGCCCGGCAATCTGCCCGGCAATGCCCAGGAGGCTCCTGCCCAGCTTCAATGGTCGGCAGGCGTTGACGCCAAAAACCAGCCTGTTTTGAAAGCACGCAATCCCAGCGCCTTTGTGGTCAATGTGGCTGGCGTTGAATTGCAGCTCAACGGCAAATCCTTCGAGGCAGGCGTTGGGCCCGTTCTTCCCGGTCAGGTGGCCGCCTTCCCAATCAAGGAACCTGCGGGTGCCAATATGGCTGGTGCGACCGGTGCCACGGTGATGTTCAGCAGCATCAATGATTGGGGCGCCAGTCTCAACCACGAAGCCAGGATTGGCAATTCCGCCCAATAAACAGGGCAATGCGAGCACAGCCACGCGAATCCTCCGTTCTCTCCGGTCTGATTATCTAATGCCACTGCATTTTCAGCCCGGCCAGCACACCGATACCCAGCGTTAATACCCGGCGAAACGGCATCGGTCTCTTTAACGGGACTGGCACATCGGCCTTGGCCGTTCGCTTTGCATCGGGCGCACAGCATTAGGAGATAAGCAAATGATCAGGCCAGTCTTTCCAGATTCAGAAAAGGGAATCAAAAGCCGGCATACAAGGCAAGGCAAAGGAACAATGCCGGGGCCAGGCCAAGGCCCTGCCGGATATTTCCAACTGAAGCCCGGCCATGCGCTGCTGCTCTCCGTGCTGGTGTGCTGGCAGTCCGAGGCCCAGCAGGGCCAGCAGGTCAAGGAAGTCACGACCTCCACGTCCACCGGCCAGTGGCAGCCCACGCCGGCTGCCGTCGACTTCGATCCCAGCTTTCTGAACACCGGCAAGCAGACCATTGACGTCTCGCGCTACTCGCGCGCCAACGTGGTCACGGCAGGCAGCTATAACCCAGACATCTACATCAACGGCAACTGGGTTGGCCGCAGCGAAGTGCAGTTCAAGGCACTGGCCGGTTCGCAGGACGCGCTGCCCTGCCTGGACAAAGCACTGCTGGAGAAGGTGGGCATCGACCTTTCGCGCCTGCCGCCCGAGGCCGCCTTGAAGCTGGTGGCCGACGGTGGCTGCAACCGTCTGGACCAGATCATCGCGGGCGCCTTCACCAGTTTCGACTTCGGCAAGCAGCGACTGGACCTGAGCGTGCCCCAGGCCTCGCTGCGCCGCTCGGTGCGCGGCTATGTCAGCCCGGACCAATGGAGCGCCGGCGTGCCTGTCGGCCTGCTCGGCTACCAGTTCAACACCTACCACGGGCGCTCCAGCAACGCAGAAAACTCCACGCAGAGCTATCTGGGCCTGAACGGTGGCGTCAACATCGACCGCTGGCATTTCCGGCACAACGGCTCCTTCAGCTGGGCGGACACTGGACGGGGCAACTACCAGAACATCTCCACCTACGCACAGCGCGACATTGCCGACTGGTCTTCCCAGCTCATACTGGGCGACACCTACACGGGTGGCGACCTGATGGACTCCACCTCGTTTCGCGGCATACGCTTGAACAGTGATGACCGCATGCTGCCCGACTCCCAGCGCGGCTACGCGCCCGTGGTGCGCGGCGTGGCCAACACCAATGCCCGAGTCACCATCACGCAGAACGGCATCAAGCTCTACGAAACCACGGTGGCGCCCGGCGCCTTCGTCATCAACGACCTCTATCCCACGGGCTACGGTGGCGACCTGCAAGTCAGCATCACCGAGGCCAATGGTGCCGTGCGCAGCTTTGCCGTGCCCTACGCGGCCGTGCCGCTGTCGCTGCGCGAGGGGCAGGACCGCTACAGCCTCACGGCGGGCGTGGTGCGCCACCTGCCCAATACTTCGCCGCTATTCTCGCAGGCGACCTGGCAGCACGGCTTCACCAACATGCTGACCGGCTACGGCGGTGTGTCCGTGGCCAAGGGCCATATCTCGCCCATGATTGGCGCGGCGCTCACCACGCCCTGGGGTGCCTTTGGTGCAGACATCACGCACGCCTCCACCAGCATTCCCAATGACGGCTCCTTTTCCGGACAGAGCTTGCGTGCCAGCTACGCCAAGTCCTTTGCGCAGACTGGCACCCACGTGGCCATTGCCGCCTATCGCTACTCCACCAACGGATTCTTCGGCCTCAACGACGCCATGCGCGCACGGGATCAGGCCAATCTGCTACGGCCCTCCACGGACCTGTACCGGCCTCGCAACCGCGCCTCTCTGGTCATGGGCCAGCAGTTTGGCCCCGGGGGAGGTAGCCTCAGCCTCACGGCGTCCACTGCCAAGTACTGGAACCGCCAGGGCTCCAACGTCGACTACGCCATTGGCTACAGCAACTCGTTCCGCAACATCTCCTACAACCTCTCCGCGGCGCGCCAGCGCGATGCCTGGGGACAGTCCAACACGTTCCTGCACGTGGGCCTGTCGATTCCGCTCAGCATGGAGCGCGGCATGATGCTCTCCACCAATACCAACCGCGACTCGCGCGGCCGCGTGCAGGCCCAGGCCAACCTGTCCGGGCTGCTGGGCGACGACAACGCCATCTCCTACGGCCTCAGCGCCAACCACAACACCGGTGGCATGAATGGCAGCAGCACCAGTGCCAGCGCCAACGCCACCTACCGCGCATCGCAGACCGAACTCAGCGGCAGCGTCAGCGCCAGCAGCGGCTACCAGCAGTTCTCGGTAGGCGCGCGTGGCGCCATCGTGGCCCACCCGGGCGGCGTGACGCTGTCGCAATCGGTGTCTGACACCTTTGCCATCGTGGAGGCCAAGAACGCGGAAGGCGCGCGCATCAACAACGCGCCCGGAGTGAAGGTGGACAGCCGGGGCTATGCCGTCGTCCCGTATCTGACGCCGTTCTCGATGAACGAGGTCTCCATCGATCCCAAGGGCCTGTCGACGGACGTGGAACTCAAGGAAACCAGCCAGCACGTCGCGCCGCTGGCCGGCGCCGTGCCACTGCTGGTGTTCAAGACAGCCTATGGCCGCTCGGCCGTGATCCGCGCGCGGCAGGCCGGCAACATGCCTGTGCCCTTTGGCGCCAGCGTGCTGGACATGGACGGCAAGGAGTTGGGCATGATCGGCCAGGCCGGCAAGCTTCTGGCTCGCGGGCTGTCAGACCAGGGCGAACTGCAGGTGCAATGGAAGACCGACACCGGCATGGTGGGCTGCAACCTCTCCTATACCCTTCCTGAAAGAAAGCGCAGCACCACCTACCAGCCGCCGCAAAGCCTGGAACTGCCCTGCGTGGCCAGCAGCAACCTGGTGCCTGCGGCCACCGACGTGGCATCGGCCAAGCCGGGCAAGACCGCGGCAACCTCAACCGCAACCACCAATGCCAAGACAGCCGTGGCAGGCGCCCCGGCCTCCAACGCTGCGTCGGCCGTGGCTCTGGCCGGCATGACCCAGGAACGTACGGCAGCAACGGCACCGGCCACGGCAGTCGCCAGCGCCCCGGCAGTCACTGCGGCGGCAGTGCTGCCCGCTCGTGCCACACAGCCGAGCGACAGCCAGCAGGCACTGAAGCTGGAGCGCAACCTGGACGGCCTGCGCATGAGCGTCAAGATCAGCGCCTTGCCCACCACGGTGCCAGTCACCAGCAACACGGGCAGAACTCCCGTGGCGGCAGGGCACGACGCAGGCACCGGCAAGCACAAGCCGCCGCAGCAAACCCTGCGGGCTGACCGTCCGCTGGCCATCCTGCAGCCCAGCCTGAAGATCAGGGTCCTGGCATCGGCCGATCAGACATAAGCACCGGAAAGCAGCCCAAATAGGCCCCTGCCAATGCAGGGCCACGTTGATTGCCTGCACCAGCAGGCTTCCATTTCCGACTCCCGCGCCGACT
This sequence comes from Delftia sp. DLF01, assembly GCF_014852125.1. Lineage (NCBI taxonomy): Bacteria > Pseudomonadati > Pseudomonadota > Betaproteobacteria > Burkholderiales > Comamonadaceae > Delftia > Delftia sp. DLF01. Next base: position 73,498 of record NZ_JACVAZ010000004.1, on the reverse strand, counting down.
GCAGATACGTTGGTACGGGTAGCCATCGGCATGCAGCTATTTGCCGTCACTGCCCAAACGCTGTTCATCAAGACCCGCAAGATTGACTGCGGGCCTTGTGCCGCAGGGCGGCACAGCCGAGACCTTGCTCTTCTCGCAAAGACCATCGTCCGCTTGTCTGCCGGCATCAGCTGCATCGCAGATCCCCCCAACCCATAGGCGACAGCATTCCCACAAGGCTTTGCCCCGCCATTTCTGGACCCGCGCACGCACAGTTCGGATCACCAATTCGTAAGCAATTGAAGACAAGATAGGACTATTCCTAGGGAATCCCGAAAAATCCGCTCAAAAGATCAGGGAATTCCTAGAGAGAAAATCGCGAAATTCAGAATTATCCAATTTCATTTCAGCGAGCATGTGTTGACAATAGGCCGATCAGACAAATTGCCAAAAATCAGAATCTGATTCTTCGAAATTTTGTCATCAACGAGAACAATCCACCGTCAATTCATATTCCCAAAAGCCTCTTCAGCCACACCCAATTGACGCATAAAAAAATATATTACCTGCAACTTTCAGCAGCAGCAACTCTATAGCCATCGATATCTGGAATCATTCAAAAATATCCAATATCAAATCAAAAATGGAGGTGCGTCAAAGAAAAAGTTTCAAACAAGATCATTACTTCAATCCACCATATTCATCAAACTCAATTTCATCAGGCATAAATATGAAATTTTCTGCATTGAAATTTTCGGTTGCGGGCTTGTCCTTGCTTGCACTGAGTTCTGTCCATGCGCAATCCACTCAGAGTGGAATCGTCAGATTCACAGGAAATATTTCTCCTGTCACCTGCATCGTCAATCTGGGCAGCAGGGACCAGAAGATCGATTTCGGCGTCGTGCCTCCCAACGCCAACGGCTTCACGTCTGGCGGTGGTGCCGTCGGCAACGTTGCCCTTCCCTCCCATCAGAGAACGATCACCATCAGGCTGGATGGCTGCTCAACCCCAGGAGCGAACAATCAGCCCACCACTGCCACGGTCCGTTTTGATGGCCCCATCAGGAACGGCCGCATCAATACGAGCAATGCCACGGCCGACATCCAGTTACTGGAGAACAACTCGACAACGGCCATCTGGGATCTGAGCGGCCCGTCCGCGCCTGTCAACCTGCAATCAGGAACCAATACGCTCAACTACATCGCCAGGTACTACGTGGCTGCCGTGCCCCTTGCCTCAGGAGAGGCGAATGCTGAAGCGACTTTCACCATGAACTATCAATAGGCAGTCCACCGCCTCAGAGAAGCGCCGGCCACCTTCTGGTGGCTGGCGCATTCACCCCCAATGCCTGTGGCATTTCTCTCATATACAGAAATTCAGGATCTCCTATGCCGGTGAAAAATCGCCGATCCAGTCTGCTGTCACATTGTTTCTCCATGGCCGCATTGCTTATTTGCGTCCTCCCGGCCAATGCCAGCATAGTCCTCTATGGAACACGGGTCATATTTTCAGGCGACGAGACGGAAGCCACCCTCAAGATTTCCAATGAAGGGAAATTGCCATCGCTGGTGCAGTCATGGCTGGACACGGGCGATGGAGATATGGCGCCCGAGGGCATAGATGTGCCCTTTGTGATCGCGCCGTCGCTCACCCGCCTGGAAGCCTCGGACCAGCAGATGCTGCGCATCATCCATTCCGGCCGGACCCTACTCCAGGACAGAGAGTCATTGTTCTGGATCAACGTGCTGGACGTGCCGCCCAAGACCGAGAACGCGAAAGGCTCCCAGGGCAGCCTCGCACTGGCCTTTCGCACGCGCATCAAGCTGATATATCGCCCCAAGGGCCTGCCGGGCGAGCCCAGGGATGCGCCTGAACAGTTGCAGTGGTCCGCAAGCACCACCCAAGACGGACAGGCCGTACTTCATGCCCGCAATCCGACCGCGTATGTCGCCAATCTGGGTCATATCGCCATAGAGGCAGCCGACCAGAGTTTCAAGGTGACTGTAGGGCATGTGCTGCCAGGAGAAACAGCGACGTTCGCACTTCAGAAGCCCGCCGAGAACGAGCAACCGCCCAAGGAGCTTCCCGCTGGGGCAGTCGTGGTCTACACCAGCCTCAACGACTGGGGCGGGGCCGAGGGCCACAGGGTCGAACTTGGGCGCTGACGGTAGCCGAAGCCCTAACGCAGCACCGAAAGCCTCCATGCCGGTCACGCGTGACTGGCCGAGGTAGGCAGCACGGTGCAGCAGGTGCAAAAAAAAAGGCATGTCCATCGAGAGGGATTGCTATGAAGAAAAAAGCCGACAGGGTACGGAAGCCAGGCTGTTTCCCGTTCAAGGCCAAACCACTACATGCCTTGCTGCTGGCAGTACTGGCCTGTTGGCAAATGGATATGCGCGCCTCGCAAACAGAGCACACCACCGGCAGGATGCCGCCCGCACGCGCACAGCACATCGAATTCAACAGCAGCTTTCTGCGAGGAGGCGACGGGATCGATGTCTTGCGTTTTGCAGAGGGTAATTCTGTGGAACCGGGTCTCTACAACCCGGACCTTCTGGTCAACGGCAACTGGATGGCCCGCACCGAGGTGCGGTTCACTCAACGCAGTCGGGGTGCCAGTGCCCAGCCCTGCTTCAACATGTCCCTGCTGGAGCAAATGGACATTGACATGGCGAGCCTGCCGGCGAATGAGGATGTTGTGGATGGAGACCCGGCGTGCCTGCGCATTGAAAAGGTCGTCCCCGGCGCTTCCGCAAGCTTCAACGTAGGTTTGCAACGACTGGATGTGAGCATTCCCCAGATCCTGATGCGGCGCGTGGCAAGCGGCTACGTGAGTCCGGAGCAGTGGAACGCGGGCGTGACGACCGGCACGCTCGGCTATGACTTCAACACCTACCATGCGCGCGGCGGGCCAGCGGGCAGCAGCACCCAGGGCTACCTGGGCCTGAACAGCGGCTTCAACTATGCGCGCTGGCATTTCCGGCACAGTGGCTCGTTCAGTTGGAGCGATCAGGGACCGAGCCGTTATCAGAGCATCTCGGCCTATGCGCAGCGCGACATCGCCGACTGGTCATCGCAACTGATCCTGGGCGACACCTACACCGACGGGGAGATCATGGACTCGGTCTCCTTCCGCGGCCTGCGGCTGCGCACGGACGACCGCATGCTGCCCGAGTCGCAGCGCGGCTTCGCGCCCGTGGTGCGCGGCGTGGCCAATTCCAACGCCCGGGTGGTCATCCGCCAGAACGGCATCAAGCTGCAAGAGACCACGGTGGCACCGGGCGCCTTCGTGATCAATGACCTGTACCCCACCGGCTATGGCGGCGACCTGCAGGTGGACATCGAGGAGGCCGACGGCTCCGTGCGTTCCTTCTCGGTGCCCTATGCGGCCGTTCCTCGTTCGCTGCGCGAGGCCCAGCACCGCTACAGCCTCACGGCGGGCGCGGTGCGCGGCCTGCGTGACAGCGCGCCGTTCTTCTCGCAGGCAGGCTGGCAGTACGGCTTCTCGAACATGCTCACGGCCTATGGCGGCGCCACGGTCGCCAGGGGCTATTTCTCGCCCACGGTGGGCGCCGTGTTCAATACACCATGGGGTGCCTTTGGCCTGGACCTCACACACGCCAGCACCCGCATTCCCCATGACCGCAGCTACTCGGGGCAAAGCCTGAGAGTCACCTACGCCAAGACCTTCCCGGAGTCCGGCACGGGCATCACCCTCGCTGCCTACCGCTATTCCACCAACGGGTTCTTCGGCATCAACGAGGCCATGCGGGCGCGCGACCTGACCCGGCCCGCTGCCAGCGGCGCACCGCCCCCGCTGTCGCGCCCGCGCACGCGCGCCGCAATGACACTGAGCCAGCGCCTGGGCGAGCAAGGCGGCAACCTGAGCATTTCCGCCTCCATGGACAACTACTGGAACCGCGCGGGCCGCCGCGTGGACTACACGCTCAACTACAGCAGCTCGTGGCTGGGCGTTCCCTACAACCTGTCGGCCTCGCGCCAGCGCGATGCCTGGGGCCGCCCCAGCACGCAGCTGTACGCAGGGGTGACGATTCCGTTGGGGGCGGGAAAGCCCAGAGTCATGAGCCGTTTCACACATGACTCGCGCGGCGGCAACCAGTTGCAGGCCAGCACCTACGGGCAGGCCGGCAGCGATCTCTCCTATGGCCTGAATGCCGAATACGGCAGCAGCGGCAATCAGGGATCGCGCCTCAATGCAGGCGCCAATGCCCTCTACCGCCGCCCGTACACGCTGTTCAGCGGCAGCGTGAGCGCGGGCCGGGCCGGCCAGCAACTGTCACTGGGCGCGCGCGGCGCCTTGGTCGCCCACCCCGGAGGGGTCACGCTGTCGCAGCCCCTGGGCGAGACCTTCGCCATCGTGCAGGCCCCGCATGCCGAGGGCGCGCGCCTCACCAATGCGCCCGGCGTACGCATCGATGCACGGGGCTATGCCGTGGTGCCCTACATGACACCCTATGCCATGAACGAGGTGTCGCTGGACCCCAAGGGCATGTCCATGGATGTGGAACTGCAGGAAACCAACCGGCGCGTCGCACCGGTGGCCGGTGCCGCCGCCATGGTGGTGTTCAAGACGAGCTACAGCCGCTCAGCCGTGCTGCGCCTGACGCAGGCGGACACGTCGCCCGTGCCTTTCGGCGCCGTCGTCTCGGACGAGAGCGGCAAGGACCTGGGCATGGTCGGCCAAGCCGGCAAGCTCATGCTGCGCGGCCTGTCGGACCAGGGGCAGCTGCACGCCCAGTGGAAGGCCGGCGATGGCACGGCCCATTGCAGCATGGCCTATTCGCTGCCGGCGCGGGAGCGCTCCACCGGCTCCCGTGTGCCAGCCAGCATGGACCTGCACTGCGTGCCGTCCCATCTTGCCGCAGCGCCGTCCCATCAGGCCGCGCTGACACACAGAGCCGAGACCTCGCGCCCCATCGCCATCCGCCAGTCCAGCCTGCCCTTCCAGGCCGAGAAGCATCTTGGCGATTTGCGGCTGAGCCTGCGCATCAGTGTCTTGCGCACCACGGCCGATGCGAAGCAGTACACGGGCCAGGCGCAACCGCCCTTGGCGCCGGACGGCCAGGCAGACAACAGCCCTGGCCTGCGGATCGATCGCAGCCTGGTGGGTGAATTGCGGGACTCGCCAACACAAGCCCAGGCCTCGGTCGGCGTCTGAACCGACGCGGTACATGGCTGTGCCCACCTCCTTTCCGGCACGCGGTCCGCCGGTCACCTGCCCTGCGATATTGAAATCCAAGAACCGCCTTTTCATTCAGCAACGGAGCATTTTCATGACCATTACCCGTGCCATCGCATTGTCCTCAGTACTCTTCATCTTTTCCATAGGCCAGGCACATGCGCAAGCTTTTTGCTCTAACGATGGAGTCGGCAATTCCATCAACGATGGCAAAAATCACTATGTCCTCCTGCCCAGTAGAACGCTGGAGGTCCCACTGCCGTTTGATATTGAATCTCGTGCAATCGGCAGTGTAGTAGGCCGCGTCGCCTTTCTCCCTTATATCATCAACAAGAAAGATACTGGAATGAAAGGGGGTGCAATGTTCTGTGCAAAATACCAAACCTCTGGCTGGTATGGCGTGGGCACCTTTCACCAGAAGCACCGGGCTTATGAGAGCTCCATTCCCGGCATAGGACTGCGCATAGATTTCAGAAAAATGCCTATTCCGACCGACCCAAGCAATGCAATACAGAGCTACTTTCCCATCCAGGAACTGTCCGATGCTCCCATCTATATCTATCTGGTGAAGATTGGCCCGATCAAACAGGCAGGGCCCCTCAAAGGGGTTTTCCTTCAATACAAGGTCGACGACGTGGTCATCGCCCAATACCAGTTTGACCGTGAGGCCACCGCTCCGACCGGTCCGTTCTGCACCGCGAGCCTCAGCGCAGAGAACCCGGCCACGGCCGCCGTCGCCCCTTCTTCCGGTCGCCCCGCTGCTGAGGGCAGGCTGCCGGAAATGATCGCCAAAGCTCCATCCTGCCTTGCTGATGAACTGCCAGGCATCAAGCCGGTCATGGGAAGTTCCAGTGTCGCCCAGCTTTCGCTCAACCGCCACTGATCCCAAGCCTGCCTTTGCGAGGACCTTGGAGCAGGCGCTGCACTCCTCAGAGATGCCATGCGCCTGCACATGCCAGGGCTAACGGCACACGGCACACGGCACACGGCACAAGACGCCACGTTGTTCTTTCGAACTGCCGCCTTGATTCCAGATGGAGAACCAGAATGAATATATACAAGCTTTTCGCATTTTCCATGGGAATCATTTTTTCCACCATTTCCGCATCCCATGCAGCAATCTGCATGCCGGCTGACTCCAACCCGACCACTGATGGAAAGAACCATTACATTGCATCTTACCCCGTGAATCAGGTCCTGAATTTACCCATCAACATAAACTCCGAACCAAACGGCAAAGTGTTTGCAACAATTCCGATTAAACCAGTAGTCGACAACAAGACTCATTCATCAATAATTGCACAAGTGGTTTGCTCCGGCGCCAGCAGACCTTCATTTTCAGGAATCGGAGCACCTGATGTCAGAATCTACCCCAGCAATGTCTCCGGAATAGGATTGCGAATATCGATGAAGGGGATTGGAACAATTCCCAACGAACTGCCCATACTAACAAATTCGTATCCCATTCCCGAGGGAGAAAATTTCATCATTACAATAGAATTCATAAAAACAGGACCCATCAGTACTATTTTTGGAGATATCCAACTGGCAGGACCATACATGGAAATGAAAATTGCCGGAGCACTCGCCGCGCAATACGTGTTCTCCGGTATCACCCTGGTCCCCACCAATCCCACCTGCACGCTGGTGTCGGACAGCATCAGCGTACCGCTGGGCACGCATCCCGACACACGCTTCACGGGTTTGGGTGCGACCACGGACAAGGTGCCTTTCTCCATCCAGCTGAGCTGCTCCGGCGGCGACCCGAACACCCAGATCAAGCCTTTCGTGACGCTGTCGGGCACGACGGACACGCAAGTCCCCTCAGTGCTGGCGCTGACCGGCTCGCAGGTCAGCGGCGTTGGCGTGGAGGTGCTGAGAAATGGCGCGGTCCAGGGCTTTGGCGCAGCCAACGGCTGGCAGGCGGGCACGATTTCGCAGGGCACGGCAAATTTCCAGATCGACCTGGAGGCGCGCTACCGGCAGATCAGGAATACCGTGAGCGGCGGTGGCAGTGCCAATGCCTTGGCGACCTTCACCATCGACTACCAGTAGGCCGGTCGCAGCACGGCCGTAACACGGCGGTATCGGCTTGGGTCATGAGACAAAAGGGTTAACCCCAGTCCAAAAACGTCGCAACCTCTGCGACATTTCAACCAAGCAAGGTTGCACCATGTCTTCTTCATGGTGCATCTCCATTCGCATTTCCCACCTCTTCCATTCCTCACTGGCACACCATGTCCACCACCGTAGGCATCAAGGTTGATGACGCTCTGCGCGAGCGCATCCGCATCGCCGCCCAGCAGATAGGGCGCACACCGCACTGGCTGATCAAGCAGGCGGTTGTCCAGTACGTCGATGCACTGGAGCGCGGCGCGACCACCATCCGGCTGTCCAGCGCGGGCGACAGCCAGGGCGATGTGGCGCTGGAAGAAGCGCAACCCAGCAGCCCGCAAGAGGTGCAACCCTTTCTGGAATTCGCCCAGTCCATCCTGCCGCAGACGCCGTTGCGCGCTGCCATCACGGCCGCCTGGCACCGGCCCGAGCCCGAGTGCCTGCCGGTGCTGCTGCCGCTGGCACGCGCCCAGGATGCCCAGCAGGCCGACAAGGTGCGCGAGCTGGCGACCCGGCTGGTGCAGGGCCTGCGCGATGCGCCGGCCGGCAGCGGCGTGGCGGCGCTGGTGCAGGAGTTCTCGCTGTCCAGCCAGGAAGGCGTGGCGCTGATGTGCCTGGCCGAGGCGCTGCTGCGCATTCCCGACCGTGCCACGCGCGATGCGCTGATCCGCGACAAGATCAGCAAGGGCGACTGGCGCGCCCATGTGGGCCGCTCGCCCTCGCTGTTCGTGAACGCGGCGGCCTGGGGCTTGGTGCTGACGGGCAAGCTCACGTCCACGAGCAGCGAGAAGAACCTGTCGTCGGCGCTGACGCGCGTGATCGGCAAGGGTGGCGAGCCGCTGATCCGCCAGGGCGTGCACCGCGCCATGAAGCTGATGGGCGAGCAGTTCGTGACGGGCCAGGACATTGCCGAGGCGCTGGCCAACAGCCGCGCCTATGAAAAGCAGGGCTTTCGCTACAGCTACGACATGCTGGGCGAGGCGGCCGCCACCGATTCCGACGCACAGCGCTACCTGCAGGCCTACGAGCAGGCCATCCACGCGATTGGCGCGGCCTCCAACGGACGCGGCATCTTCGAGGGGCCGGGCATCTCCATCAAGCTGTCGGCCCTGCACCCGCGCTACAGCCGCGCGCAGTACGAGCGTGTGATGGCCGAACTGCTGCCGCGCGTGCTGCAGCTGGCCGAGCTGGCCAAGCAATACGACATCGGCATGAACATCGACGCCGAAGAGGCCGACCGGCTGGAGCTGTCGCTGGACCTGCTGGAGGCCTTGTGTGCCGCGCCCTCGCTCAAGGGCTGGAACGGCATAGGCTTTGTGGTCCAGGCCTACCAGAAGCGCTGCCCGCAGGTGCTGGACTACCTGGTGGACCTGGCCCGCCGCAGCCGCCGCCGCCTGATGGTGCGCCTGGTCAAGGGCGCCTACTGGGACAGCGAGATCAAGCGCGCCCAGGAAGGCGGCCAGGCCGGCTACCCCGTCTATACGCGCAAGGTCTATACCGATGTGAGCTACCTGGCCTGCGCGCGCAAGCTGCTGGATGCGCCCGATGCCATCTACCCCCAGTTCGCCACGCACAACGCGCAGACCCTGGCCAGCATCTACCACCTGGCCCAGGCCGTGGGCGGCAGCTACTACAGCGGCCAGTACGAGTTCCAGTGCCTGCACGGCATGGGCGAGCCGCTGTACGCACAGGTGACGGGCCCGGCCTCCGAAGGCAAGCTGGCCCGCCCCTGCCGCATCTATGCGCCCGTGGGCAGCCATGAGACGCTGCTGGCCTATCTGGTGCGCCGCCTGCTGGAGAACGGTGCCAATACCTCGTTCGTGAACCGCATCGGCGATGCCTCCGTGCCGGTCTCCGACCTGGTGGCCGACCCGGTGGACGAGGTGATGAAGATCGCGCGCAACGAAGGCCGGCTGGGCGCCCCCCACCCGCGCATTGCGCTGCCGGCCGATCTGTTCGCGCAGCAGGGAGACAAGCCAGGGCAGGCCCGCGCCAATTCCCAGGGCCTGAACCTGGCGCACGAGCAGCAACTGGCCTCGCTGGCCGCCGCGCTGCTGCACAGCACGCGCCAGACCTATCTGGCCGCCCCCGCGGATGCCGACCTGCCGGCCGACCCGGCGCGTACCGAAGGCTGGCAGCCCATGCGCAACCCGGCCGAGCTGTCCGACATCGTGGGCTGGGTGCGCGAGGCCACGGCGGCCGAGGCCGAAGCCGCCGCCGCGCGCGCCGCGCAGGCCGCGCCTATTTGGGCCGGCACACCGCCCGCCGCCCGTGCCGACGCGCTGGCCCGCGCCGCCGACCTGCTGGAGCAACGCAGCCAGCCGCTGATGGGCCTGATCATGCGGGAGGCGGGCAAGACCCTTTCCAACGCCGTGGCCGAAGTCCGCGAGGCCGTGGACTTCCTGCGCTACTACGGCGCCCAGGCGGCCGCGCATTTCGACAACGCCGCGCAGCGCCCTCTGGGCGTGGTGCTGGCCATCAGTCCCTGGAACTTCCCGCTGGCCATCTTCTGCGGACAGGTGGCTGCGGCCCTGGCCGCCGGCAACACGGTGCTGGCCAAGCCTGCCGAGCAGACACCGCTGACGGCCGCCGCCATGGTGGCCCTGCTGCACGAGGCTGGCGTGCCGCGCGACGCGCTGCAACTGGTGCCGGGCACGGGCGAGACCGTGGGCGCAGCCCTGGTGGCCCATGCCCAGGTGGCGGGCGTGATGTTCACGGGTTCCACCGAGGTGGCGCGCCTGATTGCACGCCAGCTGTCCCGCCGCCTGTCGCCTGCAGGCCGCACCATTCCACTGATTGCCGAGACTGGCGGCCAGAACGCCATGGTGGTGGACTCCTCGGCCCTGGCCGAGCAGGTGGTGGCCGATGTGCTGGCCTCGGCCTTCGATTCGGCCGGCCAGCGCTGCTCTGCCCTGCGCCTGCTGTGCCTGCAGGACGAGGTGGCCGACCGCACGCTGACCATGCTGCGCGATGCGCTGCAGGAGTGGAACCTGGGCAACCCCGACCGCCTGAGCACCGATGTGGGCCCCGTGATCGACGACGCGGCGCGCCGCCAGATCGAGCAGCACATAGAGCAGATGGCCGCAGCGGGCCAGAAGGTCACCCGCGTGGAACGCAAGGACGGCGTGCTCAATGGCCACTACGTGGCACCGGCCCTCATCGAGATCGACAGCACCACGCGCCTGCAGCGCGAGGTCTTCGGCCCCGTGCTGCATGTGATCCGCTTCAAGCGCGAGCAGCTGGACGCGCTGGTCGATGGCATCAACGCCACCGGCTACGGCCTGACCTTCGGCGTGCACAGCCGCATCGACGAGACCATTGCCCACCTCACCCAGCGCGTGCATGCGGGCAACATCTATGTGAACCGCAATGTGATCGGCGCCATGGTGGGCGTGCAGCCCTTCGGCGGCATGGGCCTGTCGGGCACCGGCCCCAAGGCCGGCGGCCCGCTGTACCTGCACCGACTGGCGCAGGGGCCGGCCAGCGCGGCGCTGTCCGTCTTTGCGCGGGCCGAGTCGTCCGCCCAGGCACCGCTGCAATTGCTGGGCCTGCTGCGCGAGACGCTGTCCAAGGCCCCGCCCCAGGACATGTCCGCCGATGAGCAGGTGCAGGCCCTGGCCGCCTGCGACGAGGCCCTGGCCGCCTCGCGCCTGGACGCCGCCATGCTGCTGCCCGGCCCCACGGGCGAATCCAACCGCTACCGCCTGCTGCCGCGCGGCCCCGTCTGGGCACTGCCGCGCACGCCGCTGGGCCTGGTGGCCCAGGTGGCAGCAGCCCTGGCCAGCGGCAACGCCTGCCATGCCGTTCTGCCCGACAACGGAGCAGGCGCCGACAGCGGCTGCGCCGCCACCTGGCAGGCGCTGCGCACCGCTGCGGGCGATGCCGGCGTGTCGTGGCTGCACAGCGCCAGCGCAGACTCGCTGGCTGATGCACAAGCGCCCATGGCGGCCTTGCTGTTCGAGGGCGACGGCGACGCCCTGCTGCAGGTCTGCGCCCAGGTCGCCGCGCGCGACGGTGCCCTGGTGCGCGTGGAAAGCCGCAACAGCGACGAGCTGCATGCGGGCCGCGGCTATGACTTGGCTGCGCTGTTCCACGAGCAATCCATCAGCACCAATACCGCCGCCGCAGGCGGCAATGCACAGCTCATGACCATGGCTTGAACCGCCGGGGCCGGCACAACCGGCCCCTGGCAAGCGCCCCGCACAACCCGAAAAAACACGACCAACGCAGGACACTTCAATGCAATTCAACTGGAACGACCCGACGGCGATCATGTTCGCCATCTACCTGGTCGCCATGCTCGGCATCGGCGCCATCGGCTACTTCAGCACCAAGAATCTTTCCGACTACATCCTGGGCGGCCGCAGCCTGGGCAGCTTCGTGACGGCGCTGTCGGCCGGCGCCTCGGACATGAGCGGCTGGCTGCTGATGGGCCTGCCCGGCGCCATCTACCTGTCCGGCCTGTCGGAAGCCTGGATCGCCATCGGCCTGATCCTGGGCGCCTACCTGAACTGGCGCCTGGTGGCGGCGCGGCTGCGCCTGTACACCGAGCGCGCCGGCAATGCGCTGACGCTGCCCGACTACCTGGCCAACCGCTTCGAGGACCACTCCAGCGTGCTGCGCATCGTGACGGCCGTGGTGATTCTGGTGTTCTTCACGCTGTACTGCGCCTCGGGCGTGGTGGCGGGAGCGCGCCTGTTCGAGAACATGTTCGGCATGCCCTACAGCACGGCCCTGTGGGTGGGCGCGCTGTGCACCATCGCCTATGTGTTCATCGGCGGCTTCCTGGCCGTGAGCTGGACGGACACCATCCAGGCCTCGATGATGATCACGGCGCTGATCCTGGCGCCCGTGATCGCCTGGCTGGCCGTGCAGGGCCATCTGCAGCCGGGCCAGGACCTGCACGCCATCGTGGCGGCAGAGAAGTTCGACCTGTTCCGTGGCGCCAGCTTCGTGGGCGTGGTCTCGCTGCTGGCCTGGGGCCTGGGCTACTTCGGCCAGCCGCACATCCTGGTGCGCTTCATGGCGGCCTCGTCGGTGCAGACCATTCCCTCGGCCCGCCGCATCAGCATGACCTGGATGATCCTGTGCCTGGCCGGCGCCGTGGCCGTGGGCTTCATCGGCATCCCGTACTTCGCGGCCAACCCCGGTGGCGCCGCCGCCGTGAACGCCAATGCCGAGACGGTGTTCATGGAGATCACCAAGCAGCTGTTCAACCCCTGGATCTCGGGCGCGCTGCTGGCGGCCATCCTGGCGGCCGTGATGAGCACGCTGTCGTGCCAGCTGCTGGTGTGCTCCAGCGCGCTGACCGAAGACATCTACCGCACCTTCCTGCGAAAGAACGCCAGCCAGATCGAACTGGTCTGGATCGGCCGCGCCATGGTGCTGCTGGTGGCCTTGATCGCCATCGCCATCGCCAGCAACCCCGACTCCAAGGTGCTGGGCATGGTCAGCTACGCCTGGGCCGGCTTCGGCGCCGCCTTCGGCCCGGTGATCATCCTGTCGCTGTTCTGGAGCCGCATGACGCGCGGCGGCGCGCTGGCCGGCATCATCACCGGCGCCGTGACCGTGCTGGTGTGGAAGCAGTTCGGCTGGCTGGGCCTGTACGAGATCATCCCCGGCTTCATCCTGGCCTGGCTGGCCACGGTGGTCGTCAGCCGCATGGGCCCTGCGCCCTCGCAAAGCATCCTGAAAGCGCATGCGGCGGTGGAGAGCGAGTTCGAGCGGATCGGGGCACGCTGAGCCGTGCGCACGAAGACGGCACCCCTGCCATGACGCAAAACGCCCGATGCCTGCGCCTCGGGCGTTTTTGCTTTGATGCACGCACTCGAAAGGCCATACAGCCGCTTTACGCCTTCGGCATGCCTGTATAAAATTTTATACAAGGATCTTCCATGGAGCAGGACAAAGACATCCGCTGGGTCGGATCCTCATACGACGATCTGCGGGACTTTCCCGCAGGCCCCAGGCGAGATGCGGGCTTTCAGTTGAGCAAGGTTCAGGCAGGCCAGGAACCGGAGGACTGGAAACCCTTCGACGACGTGGGCGCCGGGACACGGGAGATCCGCGTGAGGGACGCCAGCGGAGCGTTCCGGGTGATGTATGTGGCCAAGTTCGAGGAAGCGGTCTATGTATTGCACTGCTTCCAGAAGAAATCACAGGTGACAAGCCGGCACGACAAGGACATCGCATCGGCGCGCTACCGTGCCGTGGTCCACATGAGAAAGGCCAACAAATGAAGATCGATACAGAAATCCGCCATGTGACCAAGGCGAAGGCAAACCTCTTTCTGGAGCTGGGCTTTCCTGAAGACGAGGCATTGAAGCTGCAAGCTGCATCGCGCCAGCAGATCAACGACACCCATCTTCTCAAGGAGCAACTGATGGCGGAGCTGGCGCAATGGATTGCACAGCATCACCTGAAGCAGTCAGACGCGGCAGAGATCCTGATGGTGTCCCGCCCGCGCATCTCGGATGTGGTGAACAGAAAGACTGCAAAGTTCACCATTGACGCCCTGGTTGAAATGTTGAGCCGCGTGGGAAAGCCGGTGCGTCTGTCCATTGGTTGATATGCCGATCGCTGCCCACGACATCGCCAAATCAGATGCACCTCAACGCACATGACGAGCGCTTTGTACGTGGTCGCCACAAGGGGAGTGGTCACTACAATCCAGGGGCTCTTTTTTTCATCGCCGGGCCGCCCCAGGATGAAAAGCGGCCCCCTGCGGGGGACCGCAGACCTTGCCCTGCAAGGGGAGCGTGGGGGCCATTTTTCAACACACAACAAGTGAGACTGCCGCTATGCAAATGATCCGCCGCACCCTTCTTTCGACCTGCGTGGCCGCCATGGCGGCTGCTTCGGCTGGCGCCGCCCTGGCCCAGACCAAGGAGGTCAAGGTGGGCTACGCCCTGGCCGTGAATTCGCACTACGGCGCGGCCGCCCAGGCCTGGGCCGATGCGGTGGAAAAGGGCACGAACGGCGCCTACAAGTTCAAGCAGTTCCCCGCGTCCGCCCTGGGCGGCGAGCGCGAGCTGATTGAGGGCCTGCAGCTGGGCACGGTGGAGGCGGCCATCGTCTCCACGGGCGCCATCAGCAACTTCGTGCCCGATGTGGGCGTGGTGGACATTCCCTTCCTGTTCCGCGACACGCAGCATGCGCGCGCCGTGCTGGACGGCGCCTTCGGCCAGGAGCTGCTGGCCAAGTTCAGCAAGCGCGGCCTGGTCGCGCTTGCCTGGGGCGAGCAGGGCTTTCGCCACCTGTCCAACAACAAGCACGCCGTCAACGGCGTGGCCGATCTCAAGGGCCTGAAGATCCGCGTGACCGAGAACCCCGTGCACATCACGGCCTTCCGTACGCTGGGCGCATCGCCCACGCCCATGTCCTGGCCCGAGGTGATCGGCGCGCTGCAGCAGGGCACGATCGACGGCCAGGAGAACCCGATCTCGGTGCTGGCCTCGGCCAAGCTGTGGCAGGTGCAAAAGCACCTGACGCTGACGGCCCATGTGTACGCGCCCATGGCGCTGCTGGTGTCGCCCTCGTTCTGGGGCACGCTGAACGACAGCCAGAAGGCGGCCTTCACGCAGGGCGCCAAGTCGGGCGCCATCGCTTCGCGCGTGTTCGTGGACACGGTGGAGAAGAAGGGCGTGGAAGAGGCCAAGAGCCACGGCATGCAGGTGGTGGAGAAGGTGGACCAGGCCGCCTTCCGCACCGCGCTGGAGCCGGCCTACAAGGAATACGCGAAGAAGTTCGGCCAGAAGACGCTGGACACCATCGCCAACGCCAAGTAATCCCCTGACGCATTGCGGGCTGCGGCCCGCAATGCAGGGCGCCCCGCTGCGGGCAACACCTGTGGCCCCGCACGGCGCCCGCGCCGATGATCTGACATCCGGCGGCAGCCCGGCCCTTGCGCCACTCCCCTCCTGCCCTCGCCCACTCCTATGCTCAACCGAATCGAACGCGCCCTTGTGGCCTGCAACCGCTGGCTGCTGATCGTGCTGTTGCTGGCCATGGCCTGCATCGTGTTTGCCAATGTGGTGCTGCGCTACACCACGGGCGACTCCATTGTCTGGGCCGAGGAAGTGGCCCGGCACATGATGATCTGGGTCACCTTCCTGGGCGCGGGCCTGGTGCTGCGCTTCGGCGGCCATGTGGCCATCGACAACCTGCACCGCTCGGTGGGCACGCGCAAGGCGCAATGGCTGCGCCGCCTCGTGGTGCTGGGCGTGGGCCTGTTCTGCGCGGTGATGGCGGTGGCCTCGTCGCAGTACGTCTGGGCCACGCGCTTCCAGACCACGGCGGCCACGGACATTCCGATCTCCTTCGTCTACGCGGCCATGCCCGTGGGCTTCGTGCTGATGCTGGTGCATCTGCTGTTCATTGCGCGCGGCTATATCGCAGACGGCTCCTTCGCCGAATCCGACGAGATGGATGCCGACGCCGCAGCATCGATCTGATCCACCAGGCAGACACATCATGGGTATCACGCTTTTCATCGCCATCATCGTCCTGCTCACGCTGGGCTTTCCGGTGGCCTTCGCGCTGGCGATCTCCGCCGCGCTGGCCGTCTTCGTGGGCGGCCGCTATCCGCAGCTCATCGTGTTCAAGGAGATGTTCACGGGCATAGACAGCTTTCCGCTGATGGCCGTGCCCTTCTTCATCCTGGCGGCCGAGCTGATGTCGGGCGGCGCGCTCACGCATGTGCTGCTGCGCTTTGCCGCGCAGTTCGTGGGCCATCTGCGCGGCGGCCTGGGCTATGCCAATGTGCTGTCGCTGACGCTGTTCTCGGGCATTTCGGGCTCGGCCCTGGCCGATGCGGCCGGCCCCGGCTCGATGATGGTCAAGATGATGGACAAGGCCGGCTACGCGCGCTCCTACGCGGCGGCGCTGACGGCCAGCACGGCCATCGTGGGGCCCATCATTCCGCCGTCGGTGAGCATGATCATCTACGCGCTGCAGGATGAGAACGTGTCGGTGGGCGGGCTGTTCATGGCCGGCTTCATTCCCGGCATCCTGATCGCGCTGGCCATGGCCGCCGTGAACTGGTGGGTGTGCAGGAAGCGCGACTACCGCTCCACCGAGCCGCGCCCTGACGGCCGCACGATGTGGATCAACAGCGTCAAGGCGATTCCCGCGCTGATGCTGATCGTGCTCATCGTGGTGGGCATCCGCTTCGGCATCTTCACGCCCACCGAGGCGTCGGTGGTGGCCGTGTTCTACGCCCTGGTCTGCGGCAAGTGGGTGTACCGCACGCTGCAGTGGTCGGCGCTGCCGGGCATTGCGGCGCGCTCGGCCATGCTGACGGCCTCGGTGCTGCTGGTGATGGCGACTTCGGCCGCCTTTGCCTGGGTGCTGACGGTGGAGGGCATTCCGCAGTACCTGTCCGAGCTGATCGTGAGCTGGGAGCTGTCGCCCACCCTGTTCCTGATCGCGGTGAACATCCTGCTGCTGGTGTTCGGCATCTTCATGGAGCCGCTGCCCGGCGTGATGATCCTGGTGCCCATCCTGGCGCCCATTGCGTTCAGCCTGGGCATCGATCCCACGCACTTCGCCATGGTGGTGATCGTGAACCTGACGCTGGGCATGATCACGCCGCCTGTGGGCGGGCTGCTGTTCGTGACCTCGGTGGCCACGCGCGTGTCCATCACCGATCTCACGCGCGAGATGCCGCTGTTCCTGCTGGCCCACTTCGTTGTGCTGTGCCTGCTGACCTTCATCCCCGCGCTGTCCACCTGGTTGCCGCATACGCTGGGCTTCCAGTGACGACAAGGGCCTCTTGAAGAGGCCCTTTTTTTCGGATTCAGAACAGAAGGCCGGCCATGCGCTGGGCCGTTTCCTTCAGGTGCGGCAGGCCCTCCAGCGCCTGCGCCAGCGGCATGCGCGCCTCGGGCGCATGCACGGCCAGCGTGGCGCGGCACTGGCCCTTGGCATCGCGCACGGGCACGGCCACGGCGATCATGCCGCGCATGAATTCCTCGCGATCGCAGGAGTGGCCTTCGCGCACGATGCGCGCGCACTCCTGCGCCAGCGCCTCGGGCGTGGTCAGCGTGTTGGCCGTGCAGGCGGTGAGTTCCACGCTGTCCAGAATGGCGGCGCGCCGGGCCGCAGGCATATGGGCCAGGAACAGCTTGCCGCTTGCCGTGGCGTGGATGGGCACCATCGATCCGGCCTCCAGCTGGATGCGCAGCGGCCAGTGGGTCTCGACACGGTCCAGGTAGCGCACGCGCGTGCCGTCCAGCACGGTGAGGTTGCAGGTCTCGCCCAGCCGCGCCACCAGCTGGGACAGCAGCTCATGGCGCAGGGCCTGGCGCGGGTCGGCTTGCAGGGCGCGCACGGCCAGGCTCAGCAGCTTGGGGCCCGGGGAGAAGCTGCGGTCACCCTCATGGCGCAGCAGCCATTGCCGCGCCTCCAGGTGGGAGCACAGGCGCGAGGCCGTGGCCTTGGGCAGGTTGAGCGCAGCTGCGATGTCCATGAGGCCCGGCGGGGCCTCGGCCTGGGTCACGAAATCGAGCACGGCCAGGGAGCGATCGGAGACCGAGTTCGCTTCGTCCTGCCGTGCAGGGGTGGGGTCCGGGGCAGCGCTGGCAAGGGATGGCGGCATGGGGCGGTGTCGTGTCGTGTGGAAGGCCGGAAACGCTTTCGATCATGCCTGATCGCCAGGAGGCGGCAAGGGTTTGCGCGGGGTTGCAGTCCACGGCGGCAACGAATAAGTTTCACTCAAAGGAACAGATAGTTCCTTAAAAAGAAACTCAAAAGGAGCCACCGCATGCCGGACCCCATCGACAGCTATGACTACGTGATCGTGGGAGCAGGCTCTGCCGGCTGCGTGCTGGCCGCGCGCCTGTCCGAGGACCCGGCCACGCGGGTGCTGCTGCTGGAGGCCGGCCCGCCGGACCGCTCGCCCTGGATCCACCTGCCCATCGGCTACGGCAAGACCATGTGGAGCCCCGTCTACAACTGGAAGTTCGAGACCGACCCGGACCCCAACATGAACGGCCGGCGCATCTACTGGCCGCGCGGCCGCACGCTGGGCGGCAGCAGCTCCATCAACGGCCTGATCTACGTGCGCGGCCAGCGCGAGGACTACGACCACTGGGCGGCGCTGGGCAATGCGGGCTGGTCGTATGAGGAGGTGCTGCCCTACTTTGTGAAGTCCGAAGGCAATGCGCGCGGCGCCTTCCCGGGCCATGGCGCGGACGGGCCGCTCAAGGTCTCGGACATCGGCGCACAGCATCCGCTGATCGAGGCCTTCATTGCCGGTGCAGGCCAGGTCGGCGTGCCCCGCACCGAGGACTTCAACGGCCGCGACCAGGAGGGCGCAGGCTACTACCAGCTCACCACCCACAAGGGCCTGCGCTGCAGCACGGCCAAGGCCTATCTGGGCGAGGCTCGGCGCCGCCCCAATCTGCGCATAGAGACCGATGCCATGGCCACGCAGCTGGTGCTGCGCGGCCGGCGCGCCACCGGCATCCGCTACCGGCAAGGCGGGCAGGAGCGCCAGGCCCAGGCGCGGGCCGAGGTGATTCTGTCGGCAGGCGCCATCCAGTCGCCGCAGCTGCTGCAACTGTCGGGCATAGGCCCGGCCGCGCTGTCGCAGTCCCTGGGGATTCCCGTGGTGCACGATCTGCCGGGCGTGGGCGAGAACCTGCAGGACCATCTTCAGATCCGCCTGGGCTACGAATGCAGCCAGCCCATCACCACCAATGACCAGCTCAATTCCTGGGTGGGCAGGACAAAGCTGGGGCTGGAATGGCTGCTGTTCCGCTCGGGCGCGCTGGCCGTGGGCATCAACCAGGGCGGCTGCTTCATGCGTGCGCTCAGGGACGAGCAGGGCCGGCCCGTGGCCGCCACGCCCGACATCCAGTTCCACGTCTCCACGCTGTCGGCCGACATGGCAGGGGGGCAGGTCCATCCGTACTCGGGCTTCACCATGTCGGTCTGCCAGCTGCGGCCCGAGTCACGCGGGCAGTTGCGCATCCGCTCGCGCGATGCCTTCGAGCCGCCCTCCATCCAGCCCAACTACCTGGCCACCGACCTGGACCGCCGCACCAACGTGGCGGCCGTGCGCGCGGCACGCGCCATTGCCGACACGCCGGCCATGCGCCCCTTCGTGAAGCGCGAGGTCAAGCCCGGCCCCGATGCGCACAGCGATGCGGAGCTGCTGGAGTTCTGCCGCAACCACGGCGCCACCATCTTCCACCCCAGCGGCACCTGCCGCATGGGCAGCGACGCCCTGGCCGTGGTCGATGCGCGCCTGCGCGTGCACGGCATGGCCGGTCTGCGCGTGGTCGATTGCTCGGTCATGCCCACCCTGGTCTCGGGCAACACCAACGCGCCCGTGGTGATGATGGCCGAGAAGGCCGCCGACATGGTTCGCGAAGACAGGCACGGAGAGACAGGGCAGCTCAAGGTCGCATGACTGCCCGTTCCTGCATCCCGGCAATGCGACAGACAACCAGGAGACAGCATGACGACGGCAACCGATCCCAGGGTCATCCGCAAGGTGGTGACCTCCGCGCTCATCGGCGCAACCATCGAGTGGTATGACTTCTTCCTGTACGGCGTGGTCGCCGGCATCGTGTTCAGCAAGCTGTACTTTCCCAGCGATGATCCGCTGATCTCCACGCTGCTGGCCTACACCACCTTTGCCGTGGGCTTCGTCACGCGGCCGCTGGGCGGGGTGATCTTCGGGCACTTCGGCGACCGCGTGGGGCGCAAGAGCATCCTGGTGGTCACGCTGATGATCATGGGCGTGTCCACCTTCCTGATCGGCCTGCTGCCCACGCATGCGCAGATCGGCGTGGCCGCCCCCATCCTACTGCTGCTGTTGCGCGTGGCCCAGGGCATAGGCCTGGGCGGCGAATGGGGCGGTGCCGTGCTCATGGCCTACGAATACGCGCCCAAGGAAAAGCGGGGCTTCTACGCCTCCCTGCCCCAGGTGGGCCTGGCCATCGGCCTGTTCATGGCCTCGGGCGTGGTGGCCCTGCTGTCCTGGCTGTGTACGGAAGAGCAATTCATGGCCTGGGGCTGGCGCGTCGCGTTCCTGATCTCGGGACTCATGGTGGCCGTGGGCATGTACATCCGCCTGCATGTGAAGGAGACGCCCGAATTCGCAGCCGTCAAGGCACGCAATGCCGAGACCGCGATTCCCTTCATGGACATGATGCGGCGCTACCCCGGCAATGTGCTCAAGGGCATGGGCGCACGCTATATCGACGGCGTTTTCTTCAACGTCTTCGGCGTGTTCTCGATCAGCTACCTGACCTCCACCCTGCAGATCAGCCGCACCGACGCATTGATCGGCGTGATGGTCGCCGCCGTGGTGATGTGCTTCACGATTCCGCTGTTCGGCCGCCTGTCCGACCGCCTGGGCCGCAGCCGCGTGTATCTGTGGGGATCGCTGATCACCGCGGTCTCTGCCTTCCCGGCCTTCTGGCTCATGGCCCACAGCGGCGGCAATGTGCTGCTGATATGGATCGCCATCGTCGTGCCCTTCGGCATTCTCTACGCGGCGGTCTACGGTCCCGAAGCCGCCCTCTTCTGCGACCTGTTCGACGCCAAGGTGCGCTACACCGGCATTTCCTTCGTCTACCAGTTCTCGGGCATTTTCGCGTCCGGCATCACGCCCATCATTGCGACGGCGCTGGTCAAGACGGCCGGTGGCAGCCCGTGGCTGGTGTGCCTGTATGTGATGTTTGCGGGAGCGGTCTCGGCCTGGTGTGCCTGGGCGATTGGGAGGGATGGACAGGGTGCCCGCGCCTTTCGGCCCGTGGGCAATGCCAGGGCAGGCCTGTGAATGGATGGAATCCGGGCGCTTTCAAGAAAGTTGAATACGCACGCCGGAAAACACATTTCCGGCGTACGAACCCATTTCAGGGATTCCAGCAAAAAACCACTCAAAACCATCGTACTGTTTCTCTTTGTAAAGACGATGGCTAGAATGCCCATGCATTTTCTTATTCAGACAGAGAGGGACCATGTTCAAGAAAGCATTGGCAGCAGCCATCTTGCTGGGCTGCGGCCTGGCGCACGCATTCATGCCCAGCAATGGCACCTGGGTCGTGACTTCCGAACTCAACGGCAAGCCGGGTCGCGGACTCGCCCTTGATGCGCAGAACGGCACCCTGGTCATGCAGATGTATGCCTACGAGCCCAGCGGGCAGCCGAGCTTCTACATGACGTCGGGCGCCTTGACCAACAACCGTTTTTCAGCGCCGCTGATGCGCTACAAGGGCGGCCGCTATCTGGGCAGCGGCCCGCTGTCGGGCTCCGAAGACCGCAATATGGGCCAGGTCAGCATGCGCTTCACCAGCGGCGTTTCGGGATTCATCACGCTGCCCGGCGAGCCTGAAGTGGCGATTTCACGTTTCAACTTCGGTTATCCCGCCGTGGCATCCAGCCTGCGGGGCATCTGGGCGCTGACTTCGTTCGGTGGCGAAGGCGTTTTCTCCGACGTCGTGAATATGCAGCTGCAAACGCCTGCCACCGCAAACGGCAATGGCCTGATGGAAACGACGGACCGGCTGTTTGGCTGCGAACACCAGGTCCGGGGCAATCTGGCGGGCGGCGTGCTGTGCGTGAAGATCACCAGCTCCGGCCAGTTGCTGCGTTCCTACTACTTCGTCTACAGCGTGAACGAGGGCGAAGGCAATTCCCGCACCAATGGAACCCGGCCTGAACAGGTGCTGGTGGTCAAGCGCCTGCTCGACCCACAGGGTGTGGGCACCGGCATCGTCTACGCGGCCGATGCGCCCGTGGACCCGACGCCCACCGTGCTGCACGACATCATCGAGAACCTGTCCTTCAACGCCGCCCCTCTGCCCGCCGAGCAGGAGTGACGCCCCCCGCTGCCAGCTCCCCATCAGGGCAGTGCCGGCAGCTGCTCCGCATGCCGCAGGTCCACATGCTGCTGCAGGAAGTCGAGCACGGCGCGCGTGCGCGGGGGCAGGCGGTCGGGCTTGCCCAGGTAGACGGCGTGGATGGGCTCCAGGTCGCCCGTGTTGAATTCCTCCAGCACGGGCACCAGCCGGCCGGCGAGCACGTCGGCCCAGGCGTGGTAAAGCGACAGGCGGGCCAGGCCCGTGCCGTGCAGCGCCAGCTCGCGCATCACATCGCCATCGTTGACGCGCACCACTTCCCCGATATCGACGGCTACGCGCTGGCCGTCCACCAGAAATGGCCAGTGCGGTATGGCGCGCTGGTAGCTCCAGCCCAAGCGCACATGGTGGCCCAGTTCGTCTGGATGCAGGGGCCTGCCCATGCGGGCCAGGTACTCCGGTGAGGCCAGGATGACCTGCCGCGTGTGGCCCAGCAGCCGCGCGACCATGTCCGAGGGCGGAAGCTGACCCCAGCGCACGGCGATGTCCGTGCCGGCCTCGACCAGGTCCACGATCTGGTCCGTAAAGCTCAGTTCCAGGCTCAGCCCGGGATGGCGCTGCAGCAATTGCGGCACCAGGGGCACGAGCAGCATTTTTCCGGTCGATGAGCTGGTGTTGATGCGCACCAGGCCGCGTGGTTCGCTGCGCACGGCCACGCAGGCCTCCAGTTCCTCCAGGTCGGCCAGCACACGCTTGCCGCGCTCGAACAGCTGGCAGCCTTCGGGCGTGAGGTGCAGGCGCCGCGTGCTGCGCTGGAGCAGTTGCACGCCCAGGCGCGCCTCCAGCCGCGACATGCTCTTGCTGACGGCCGAGGGCGAGATGCCCAGGTGGCGTGCAGCGGCCGAGAGGCTGCCGCGCTCAGCCACCAGTATCAGCATTTCCAGCTCGGCAAAGCGGTTGGCATCGGCGTTGCCTGTATCGGTGGCCGTGGGTGGGGCAAGTGCGGGCATGGCGTCTCCTGAAAAGAGGTCATCTATTCCACACAGGAACAGATCCGTTTCCATTATTCCATCTACACAAAGGTATGTTGCGGTGCGACATTACTGGACATCACACCAAGGATCACAAGGAATCCGTCCATGCCTCTTTCCCTACTCGCCCTGGCGGCCGGTGCCTTTGGCATCGGCACCACGGAATTCATCATCATGGGCCTGCTGACACAGGTCAGCCAGGATCTTCACATCAGCATTCCCACGGCGGGCTCGCTGATTTCGGGCTACGCCATCGGCGTGGCCGTGGGCGCGCCCGTGCTCACGCTGCTGACGCGCCAATGGCCGCGCAAGCGCCTGCTGCTGGCGCTGATGCTGATCTTCATTGCCGGCAACCTGGCCGCCGCGTTCGCACCCAGCTATGAATGGCTGATGTCGGCGCGCGTGCTGACCTCGCTGACCCACGGCACCTTCTTCGGCGTGGGCGCCGTGGTGGCCACGGGACTGGTGCCGGTGGACAAGAAGGCGTCGGCGATCGCGCTGATGTTCTCGGGCCTGACACTGGCGACCCTGCTGGGCGTGCCTGCCGGCGCCTGGATCGGCCAGATGTTCGGCTGGCGCAGCGCTTTCCTGGCCGTGGCCGCGATCGGCGTGCTGGCCTTTGCCATCCTGGCCGCCTTCGTGCCGCGCGACCAGGGCCGCCCCGAGGTCACGCCGCTGGCGCAGGAGCTTGCCGTGCTGGCCAACGGCCAGGTCTGGCTGGGCCTGGGCATCACGGCCTTCGGCTTTGCGGGCGTGTTTGCGCTCTACACCTATGTGGAGCCGCTGCTGACCCAGGTGACCCGCATGGGCGACAGCCTGGTTGCACTGACCCTGCTGCTGTTCGGCGCGGGCCTGGCCGCAGGCAATCTGCTGGGCGGCAAGCTGGCAGACCGGGGCGTGATGCGCGCCCTGGTGTGGAGCATTGCGGCGCTGATGGTGGTGCTGGCGGCAGGCCGCTGGGCCTTCGGGAACCAGGCCGTGGCCATGGCCTATGTGATCGTGCTGGGCGTCGTGGCCTTCGCCACGGTGGCCCCCATGCAGATGCGCGTGCTGGACCAGGCCGGCCCCCAGGGCGCCAACCTGGTCTCCAGCCTGAACATTGCGGCCTTCAACCTGGGCAATGCCCTGGGTGCCTGGGTTGGCGGCCTGGCCCTGGCCGGTGGCCTGGGCCTGGTCAACCTGGGCTGGGCCGCCGCCGCGCTGACGGCCGTGGGCCTGGTGCTGGTCTTCTGGAGCAGCCGCCTGTCCGCAGGCTCCGCACGCAGCGCAGGCGTGGCCTGCGCCTGAGGCTCAACGGGCCAGCACGGGCTTGAGCGCCTTGCCCGTGTGCGTGCCCGCAGCCACCAGATCCTCGGGCGTGCCGGCCGCGATGATGCGGCCGCCGTCCTTTCCGCCTTCGGGGCCGAGGTCGATGATCCAGTCGGCCTCGGCGATCACGTCCAGGTCATGCTCGATGACGACCACGCTGTGGCCCGCATCCACCAGGCGGTGCAGCACGCGGATGAGCTTGTCCACATCGGCCATGTGCAGGCCCACCGTGGGTTCGTCCAGCACATAGAGCGTGTGCGGCGCCTTGTTGCCGCGCCGGGTCACATCGTCGCGCACCTTGGTCAGCTCGGTGACGAGCTTGATGCGCTGGGCCTCGCCGCCCGACAGCGTGGGCGAGGGCTGGCCCAGCGTGAGATAGCCCAGGCCCACGTCCTTGAGCAGCTGCAGCGGGTGGGCGATGCTGGGCATGCTGGCGAAGAACTCGACGGCCTCGTCCACCTCCATCTGCAGCACGTCGCCAATGCTCTTGCCGCGCCAGGAGACGGCCAGGGTCTCGGGGTTGAAGCGCGCGCCATGGCAGACCTCGCAGGGCACCTTCACGTCGGGCAGGAAGCTCATCTCGATGGTGCGCATGCCCTGGCCCTCGCAGGCCGGGCAGCGGCCTTCGCCGGTGTTGAACGAGAAGCGGCCGGCCGCATAGCCGCGGGCCTTGGCCTCCAGCGTTTCGGCGTAGAGCTTGCGGATGGTGTCCCAGAAGCCGATGTAGGTGGCCGGGCAGCTGCGCGGGGTCTTGCCGATGGGGGTCTGGTCGACCTCGAGCACGCGGTCAATGCCCTCGAAGCCCTGCAGGCCCTTGCAGCCGGACAGCGGCGGCGCCTTGCCCGCGTCCATGGCATCGCGCCCGGCCTTGGTGGCGCGCTGGCCCACCCAGGCGGCCACATTGGCCAGCATCACGTCGCGCGCCAGCGTGGACTTGCCCGAACCGCTGACGCCCGTGACGGCCACCAGGCGCTTGAGCGGCACGCGCGCATCCACGTTCTGCAGGTTGTGCAAGTGGGCGCCGCGCACGGTCAGCCAGCCCAGTGCGTCGGAGGCGGGCTCGGCTTCGACAACGACAGGCGCGGCCTTCTTTTTGGATTTGGATACCTTGACAGGCGCGGGTTCCGGCACCGGTTCGGCCACGGCGGCAAGCTCGGCGGCCGCCTGCGGCGGCTGGCCTTCGCCCACCCAGCGGCGCGGCTGGAACGGGTGGCGCATGGCATGCAGCAGGTAGCGGCCCGTGATGGAGTCCTCGGCCGCCATGATGTCGGCCGCCGTGCCCTGGGCCACGAGGCGGCCGCCGCGTATGCCGGCGCTGGGGCCGATGTCGATGATGTGGTCGGCGCGGCGGATGGTGTCCTCGTCATGCTCGACCACGACCAGGGTGTTGCCCTTGTCGCCCAGCTTGTGCAGGGCGTTGAGCAGGATCTGGTTGTCGCGCGCATGCAGGCCGATGGTAGGTTCGTCCAGCACATAGCACACGCCCTGCAGGTTGCTGCCCAGTTGCGCGGCCAGGCGGATGCGCTGGGCCTCGCCGCCCGACAGCGTGGGCGCGCCACGGTCCAGCGTCAGGTAGCCCAGGCCCACTTCCTCGAGGAATTCGAGGCGGCTCTGGATCTCGGGGATGAGGTCGCGGGCAATATCGGACTCGCGTCCGGACAGGGCCAGCGCCTGCACCCATTGCCGCACGTCGTTGACCGACAGCTGGGCGATCTCGGCAATGCCCACGCCATGGAAGCGCACGGCGCGCGCCGTGGCGTTCAGGCGTGTGCCCTGGCAGGTGGGGCAGGTCACTTCGGCCAGGTCTTCGATTTCCTGGCCTTCGAACTTGACCTCGCGGCCCCGGTTGTCCTCGACCAGCAGGGTGTCGTCATAGACCTTGCGCTGATCCTTGGTGAGCTTGACGCCCGTGCCCACGCAGTCGGGGCACCAGCCATGCTTGCTGTTGTAGGAGAACAGGCGCGGGTCCAGCTCGGCATAGCTGGTGGCGCAGACCGGGCAGGCGCGCTGGGTGGAGAACACCTGCAGGCTGCCGATGCCGGCCGTGCTCCGGCCGCCGGCCATGGCATCGGCCAGGGTGTCCAGGCCGGACAGCACATGCAGCACGCCCTTGCCTGTTTCCAGCGCCTGCGCCAGGTGGCCGCGCAGTTCGCGCTCGTTGGCCGCCGTGACGGTGACGCTGGCCACGGGCAGTTCGATGGTGTGCTCCTTGAAACGGTCGATGCGCGGGAATCCCGTGGTGGGCAGGAATTCGCCGTCCACGCGTAGATGGGTGTAGCCGCGCGGCCGTGCCCAGTCGGCCAGCTCGGTGTAGACGCCCTTGCGGTTGACCACCAGCGGCGCCAGCAGGCCGATGGTCTGGCCCCTGAACTGAGTGAGCAATTGGGCCGCGATGCTTTCCGCCGTCTGCGGCTGCACGGCGGCGCCGTCGTGGATGCAGTGCTGCGTGCCCAGCTTGACGTACAGCAGGCGCAGGAAGTGCCAGACCTCGGTGGTCGTGCCCACGGTGGACTTGCGCCCGCCGCGCGACAGGCGCTGCTCGATGGCCACGGTGGGCGGAATGCCGTAGACCGCGTCCACCTCGGGCCGGCCCGCAGGCTGGACGATGGAGCGCGCATAGGCGTTGAGCGACTCCAGATAGCGGCGCTGCCCTTCGTTGAACAGGATGTCGAAGGCCAGCGTGGACTTGCCCGAGCCCGAGACACCCGTCACCACGTTGAACTTGCCACGCGGGATCTCCACCGACAGCTGCTTGAGGTTGTGCTCCTTGGCGTTGACGATCTCGATGGCATTCCTGGCCGCGGCGCCCGACATGGCATGCGCCTTGCGCTGGCTCTTGTAGAGCATGGGAGCGACCTCGCGCACGGCCTCGCCGCCCACGCCCATGGCCAGGTCGTACTCGCGCAGCGCCTGGGCCGTGTGCGAGCCGGGAATCTGGCGCACTTCCTCGGGCGTGCCCTGGGCCACGATGGCGCCGCCGCCGTCGCCGCCTTCGGGGCCGAGGTCGATCAGCCAGTCGCTGGCACGGATCACGTCGAGGTTGTGCTCGATGACGATCAGCGAGTGCCCGGCCTCCAGCAGCTTGCGCAGCGCGCGCATGAGCTTGGCGATGTCGTCGAAGTGCAGGCCCGTGGTGGGCTCGTCGAACAGGAACAATGTGCCCTTCTTGGCCAGCGCCTGCTTCGACTTGGCCTGGGACTTGGCCGCCTCGGCCAGAAAGCCCGCGAGCTTGAGGCGCTGGGCCTCGCCGCCCGAAAGCGTGGGCACGGGCTGGCCCAGCTTCACGTATTCAAGGCCCACATCGACGATGGGCTGCAGGGCGCGGATGACCTCGCGGTCCTGGGCGAACAGCAGGGCCGCCTCGGCCACGGTGAGCTCCAGCACATCGGCCACGTTGAGCTTGCGCGGCTGCAGCTCGCCGGCCGCGTGGCGCTCGATCGTGACTTCCAGGATCTCGGGGCGGTAGCGCGTGCCGTTGCAGTCGGGGCAGCGCAGGTAGACATCGGAGAGGAACTGCATCTCCACATGCTCGAAGCCCGAGCCGCCGCAGGTGGGGCAGCGGCCGTCGCCGCTGTTGAAGCTGAACTTGGCGGCCGTGTAGCCGCGCTGGCGCGACAGCGGCGCAATGGCGAACAGCTCGCGAATGGAGTCCCAGGCGCCCACGTAGCTGGCCGGGTTGGAGCGCGCCGTCTTGCCGATGGGCGACTGGTCCACGAACATCACGTCGCTCAGGTGGTCGGCGCCCAGCAGGCGCTCGAAGGCGCCGGCCGCATCCGTGGGCTTGCCGAAGTGGCGCATCAGCGCAGGTACCAGCACGTCCTGGATCAGTGTGGACTTGCCCGAGCCGCTGACGCCGGTGATGGTGACCAGGCGCTGCAGCGGAAAGTCCACGTCGATGCTGCGCAGGTTGTGCTCGCGCGCGCCTTCGAGGATGAGGCGCGGCGTGGATTCGGTCACCATGCGCTTGAGGCCGAAGCCCACCTGCTTGCGGCCGCCCAGGTAGGCGCCGGTCAGCGTGTCGGCATGGCGCAGGTCCTCGGGCGTGCCGTCGAACACGATCTGGCCGCCGCGCGCGCCGGGGCCGGGGCCCATGTCGATCATGCGGTCAGCGGCGAACATCACGGCCGGGTCGTGCTCGACCACGACCAGGGTGTTGCCCGCATCGCGCAGGCGCTGCATGGCCTCGGTGATGCGTTCCATGTCGCGCGGGTGCAGGCCGATGCTGGGCTCGTCGAGCACGAACAGGGTGTTGACCAGCGAGGTGCCCAGGGCCGTGGTCAGGTTGATGCGCTGCACCTCGCCGCCCGACAGCGTGCGGCTCTGGCGGTCCAGCGTGAGGTAGCCGATGCCCACGTCGCACAGGTACTGCACGCGCGCCATGATTTCGGCGTGCAGCATCTTGAGCGCCTGGGCCTCGCCGTCATGCAGCGGGGCATCGACTGCCGGCGCCAGCTGCTGGAAGAAGTCGCGCAGCCGCACCAGGGGCAGCTGCATCAGGTCGTGCAGGCAAAGGCCCGGCAGCGCGTCCAGCTGCTCGCGGCTCCATGCCACGCCCTTCGGCATGAAGCGGCGGTAGCGGCCTTCGTCGCCGGGCGGCAGCACGGCATCGGCGGCCTGCTTGCCGCCCAGGCGCCACAGCAGGCTTTCGGTCTTCAGGCGCGCGCCGCCGCAGGTGGGGCATTCGGTATAGCTGCGGTACTTGGACAGCAGCACCCGGATGTGCATCTTGTAGGCCTTGCTCTCCAGGTATTCGAAGAAGCGCTTGATGCCGTACCAGGTCTGGGTCCACTTGCCGTTCCAGTTGGGCGAGCCGTCCAGCACCCAGCTCTTTTGCGCATCGGTGAGCTTGGCCCAGGCCGTGTCGCGCGGGATGCCTTCGGCCTCGGCGTGGCGCATCAGGTCGTCCTGGATCTCCTTCCAGGCCGGTGTCTGCACGGGCTTGATGGCGCCCGTGCGCAGGGTGAGCTTGTCGTTGGGGATGACCAGCCCCCAGTCCACGCCGATCACGCGGCCAAAGCCACGGCAGGCCTCGCAGGCGCCCACGGCGGAGTTGAAGGAGAACAGCGAGGGAATCGGCTCCTGGTAGCTCAGGCCGCTTTCGGGGCAGTGCAGGCCCAGCGAGAACTTCCACAGCTGGGGCTCGGTGGGCTGGCCACCTGCAGCTTCCACGGCGGATTCAGGCAGCACATAGACCGTCATGTGGCCGCTGCCGCGCTTGAGCGCGACCTCGATGGCCTCGTAGACACGGGCCCGCTCCACATTGCCCAGGCGGAAGCGGTCGGCCACCACATCCAGCATCTTGACCTTGAGCGGCGCCGCCGCCTTGGCCTTCTTGCCCTTGGCGTCCGCGGCAGGCTCCACGGCGCCGGCCTTCTCGGCCTCGCGCTCGGCCTGGACCTTGGTGAAGCCGCTGGCCGACAGCCATTGCTCCACCTCGGCGGCCGTGGTGTTGGCGGGCAGCTCGACGGGGAAGGTGATGGCGATGCGCGGATCCCCGGCCTGCCGGCAACGCTCGGCCAGCTCCTCCAGCACGCTGTCGGGCGTGTCGTGGCGCACGGGCACGGCGGTGTCGCGGTCGAACAGCTGGGCCGCACGCGCGAACAGCAGCTTCAGGTGATCGTTGAGCTCGGTCATCGTGCCCACGGTGGAGCGCGAGTTGCGGACGGGATTGGTCTGGTCGATGGCAATGGCCGGCGGCACCCCCTCCACACGGTCCACGGCCGGCTTGTCCATGCGGTCCAGGAACTGGCGCGCATAGGCCGAGAAGGTCTCGACATAGCGGCGCTGGCCTTCGGCATACAGGGTATCGAACACCAGGCTGGACTTGCCCGAGCCGCTGGGCCCCGTGACCACGGTCAGCTCGCCGGTACGGATGTCGAGATCCAGGTTCTGGAGATTGTGCTGGCGTGCGCCGCGAATTCGAATCAGACCGTGCGTCATGGGTGTTCTGTGGTCAGTGGGAGCCAAACATTCTAGGCAGTCCATGCGTCAGGCATCAGACGTTTCTCAATACCTGTATTTTCATACAGGTTAAACAAAAAGATACCCCCTCAACGCATCCACGCGACCATAAAAAAACCCCGGAACCAGTCCGGGGCTCGTGCCTCTTGCCGAGGGCTTACTTGGCCATCTGCACGGAGGCAGGCATGGCCTGCTCACCCGGCACACCCTTCACCTGGGTGACGGCCAGCAGCGAGACGACGACAAAGGCCAGGCAACCGGCCGCGATGATCCTCATGGTTTTTTCCTTGATCAGGCTGTGAAAAGACGGGCCCAGACAAAAAGGCCCCGCACCTTTCGGTACGAGGCCTGATATGGCAGGCAGGTGCTGATTGGAACAGACCTGCTTTGCTCGCGGCTTACGCCGCGCGGCGATCAGAATGCGTGACGCACGCCCAGCGCGAAGGAGGAGAAGTCCGCGCCCTTCACACCGGTCATGTAGTTGGCGCCGGCCTTGTTGTCCACCTTGGTGTAGTAGCCGTAGACCTTGGTGCGCTTGCTCAGGTTGTAGTTGTAGCCCAGGGTCCACTGGTTGGCACCGGAGTCGGCAATGTTGCTCCACTTGTTGGCGTGGCCCAGGTTCACGTGGAACTCGGAAGCGCCCAGGGTGTACATGCCCGACAGACGGAAGTTGTTGCGCGTGCCGCGGATTTCTTCGTCGTTGCGCTGGTAGTAGCCGCCCAGCACGAACTGGCCGAGAGTGTAGGCAGCGCGGAAGGCCAGCTGCTTGTCTTCGTCGAACTGGCTGTAGCCGGCGCCCAGGGCCAGGGGGCCCACGTTGTAGTTGGCGGCCAGGTCGTAGCCGTTCTTCTTCTTGGCCAGGGCGGTGGCCTTCTCGTGCATGGAGACCGAGCCTTCCACCGTCAGGCCGCCGAAGTTGGGCGTGGTGTAGGAGATCTTGTTGGCGGTGCCCAGGCCGCTGGCGAACCAGACGGGATCGAAGTACAGCGCGTCGGAGGACGAACCCGTGTCATGGTTGTGCATGCTCACGTAGTCGGCCGTGGCGAAGTACGAGCCGGGGAAGAAGTTGCCCAGGCGCAGCATACCGAAGTTGCCCGACAGGTTCACTTCGCTCTGGCGGCCGAAGGTCAGCGCGCCGGTGGAGGAGGAGCCCATGCCGGTGTCGGAAGCGAAGCCGCTTTCCAGCACGAAGCCGGCCTTCAGGCCGCCGCCCAGATCTTCGACACCGCGCATGCCCCAACGCGAGGAGTTGTTCTCCATCTTGCTGACGCTTTCGTCACCGATCTTCTGGCGCTCGATCGTGGTGTTGATACGGCCATAGATCGTGACGCTGCTTTGCGCCATCACGGTGGTGGAACCCAGCACGGCCAGCACGGCCAGGGCAACGCGGTTCATCTTGATCATCTCGGCATCTCCTTGGGATTGTTGAGTGGGTATTCTTGAAATCTCAGGGCCGACTCCGGCTCTAGATCAGTGCCATTTGCGGCTGCTGCGGATTCTAGGTGCGGGCATGTCAAAAAATGTATGCCCGCCTCTGAAAATGCGCCATCTGATGCTTTGCTGCCACAGGCATGACATGGAAAACCATTAGAAGCACCCAAAGAAAAAGCCCACGGCAAACCGCCATGGGCTTTCATCAATGCAGAGCCGCAAAACACCGCCGGATACTGCGCATACCGCATGAAACCGGCGCTGCCCAAAGCGAGGGACACCGAGGAAGGGCCGCCCCGCACCGAGGGTGTCGTCCCCCTCCCCCGCGAAGCGGGTAGAGAGGGGGAAGGCGCATCAGCGCCTCAGGGGGCGCCTTCAATCAATCATTAGCGTAAATATCCACATCCTTGGTCTCGCGCAGGAACAGCGTGCCGATGATGGCCGTGGCGCCTGCAATGACGATGGGATACCAGAGGCCGCTGTACATGTTGCCGGTCTGGGCCACGATGGCGAAGGACATGGTGGGCAGCAGGCCGCCGAACCATCCATTGCCGATGTGATACGGCAGGCTCATCGAGGTATAGCGGATGCGCGTGGGGAACAGTTCCACCAGCATGGCGGCGATGGGACCGTAGACCATGGTCACGAGGATGACCAGGTAGGTCAGGATGGCGACCATCATGACCTTGTTCATCTTCGCGGGGTCGGCCTTGGTGGGGTAGCCGTCCTCGGCCAGCACCTTGGCCACGGTCTTCTTGAACTCGGCGTCCTTGGCCTTGGCTTCCTCGGGGCTCAGGCCCTTGATGGAGAACGAGGGGATCTCGGTGCTGCCGATGCGGATGAAGGCCGTCTTGCCGGGCGCTGCGTCCTCGGAGTCATAGCTGACCGAGCCTGCGGCCAGCAACTGCTTGGCCACGTCGCAGGAGCTGGTGAACTTGGAAGTGCCCGTGGGATTGAACTGGAACGAGCATTCCTTGGGATCGGCGACGATGACCACCTTGTTCTTGGCCTGTGCCGCAGCCAGGTCGGGGTTGGCCGCTTCGGTCAGCGCCTTGAACACGGGGAAGTAGGTCACCACGGCCAGCACGCAGCCCAGCATGATGATGGGCTTGCGGCCTATCTTGTCGGACAGCGAACCGAAGATCACGAAGAACGGCGTGCCGATGATCAGCGCCGCCGCGATCAGCAGGTTGGCCGTCACCGCATCGACCTTGAGCTGCTGGGTCAGGAAGAACAGCGCATAGAACTGGCCCGTGTACCAGACGACAGCCTGGCCGGCGGTCAGGCCGATCAGCGCCAGGATCACGATCTTGAGGTTGCGCCATTGGCCGAAGGACTCGGTCAGCGGGGACTTGGAGACCTTGCCCTCGGCCTTCATCTTCTGGAAGGCCGGCGACTCGGACAGCGTCATGCGGATCCACACCGAGATGCCCAGCAGCACGATGGACAGCAGGAAGGGAATACGCCAGCCCCAGTCCGCGAAGGCCTGCTCGCCGATGGAGGTGCGCACGCCCAGGATCACCAGCAGCGACAGGAACAGGCCCAGCGTTGCGGTGGTCTGGATCCATGAGGTGTAGGCGCCGCGCTTGCCGTGCGGCGCATGCTCGGCCACGTAGGTGGCCGCACCGCCGTACTCGCCGCCCAGGGCCAGGCCCTGCAGCATGCGCAGGCCGATGAGGATCACCGGCGCCGCCACGCCGATGCTGGCGTAGGTGGGCAGGATGCCGACGATGAAGGTCGACAGGCCCATGATCAGGATGGTCACGAGGAAGGTGTACTTGCGCCCGATCATGTCGCCCAGCCGCCCGAACACCAGTGCGCCGAAGGGCCGCACGATGAAGCCGGCCGCGAAGGCCAGCAGCGCGAAGATGAAGGCCGATCCCGCATCGAGCCCGCTGAAGAATTGCTTGGCGATGATGGCCGCCAGCGATCCGTAGAGATAGAAGTCGTACCACTCGAAAACCGTGCCTAGCGACGAGGCAAATATCACCTTGCGTTCTTCCGGAGTCATGGGCCGCGGGGTCGCCTTGACCCCCGCGCCTTGCGATGCGTTGATAGCCATGTCTGTCTCCTTGATTTATTGAATATTTAGCGGGCTTGCCATAGGCCCGCCGATTCACTATCCGCCTGCCTGCTGACGCGAATCTGACTCACCTCTTACAGAAATTGACGGCGAACTGAACGATTTCTTACTAACTCAGCAGCAACCCTGATGCCGTCTTTTTCCATGTGAAAAGCACCGTAAAAACCCTGCCAAACCATGCTGCACTGCGTAAGCACTCGGTCAGAAGCGGTTTCCAGAATGCACCGCAAGGCTGCAGATCCATGGGGCTGCCGCCGCGATTCCAACTTCAGGAGACAAACCATGACCGATCCGGTGGTAGACAAAATACAGCGCCATCCCAAATACCAGGAGTTGCGATCCAGACGCAATCGCCTGGGCCTTTTTCTGACGCTGCTGATGCTGGTCGTTTATTACGGCTATATCGCGCTGATTGCCTTCGACAAATCCTTTCTGGCCCAGCCCATTGGCGCGGGCGTGACCTCGCTGGGCATCCCGATCGCCATGGGCGTGATCGTCTTCTCGGTGATCATCACCGGCCTCTACGTGCGCCGCGCCAATGGCGAGTACGACAAGCTCACCCAGGACATCCTGAAGGACGCCACGAAATGAAGAATTCCGCACAACGCATGCTGCTGGCGCCCGCCGTGGCGCTGGCCCTGACGGGGCCCGTGCTGGCCGCCGGCGGAGATGTCGGCGTAGCCGCCAAGCAGGCCACCAACTGGACCGCCATCATTCTCTTCACGGCCTTCGTCGTGGCCACGCTGTGGATCACCAAGTGGGCTGCAGGCCGCACCAAGTCGGCCGCCGACTTCTATACGGCCGGTGGCGGCATCACGGGCTTTCAGAACGGCCTGGCGATTGCGGGCGACTACATGTCGGCCGCCTCCTTCCTGGGCATCTCGGCCTCGGTCATGGCCAGCGGCTATGACGGCCTGATCTACTCCATCGGCTTCCTGGTGGGCTGGCCCATCCTGACCTTCCTGCTGGCCGAGCGCCTGCGCAACCTGGGCAAGTTCACCTTCGCCGACGTGGCAGGCTACCGCTTCTCCCAGACGCCGTTCCGCGCCTTCGCGGCCAGCGGCACGCTGGTGGTGGTGGCCTTCTACCTGATCGCGCAGATGGTGGGCGCGGGCCAGCTGATCAAGCTGCTGTTCGGCCTGGACTACTGGATCGCCGTGGTGCTGGTGGGCGGCCTGATGATGATCTACGTGCTGTTCGGCGGCATGACGGCCACGACCTGGGTGCAGATCATCAAGGCCTGCATGCTGCTGGCCGGCGTGACCTTCATGGGCTTCATGGTGCTGGCCAAGTACGGATTCAGCCCCGAGGCGCTGTTCGCCGAAGGCGTGCGCGTGCGCTCCGAGATCGCTGCCAACAACGGCGCCGACCCCTCGGCCGCCGCCAAGGCGGGCCTGGCCATCATGGGCCCGGGCGGCTTCATCAAGGACCCGATCTCGGCCATCAGCTTCGGCATGGCGCTGATGTTCGGCACGCTGGGCCTGCCCCACATCCTGATGCGCTTCTTCACCGTGCCCGATGCCAAGGAAGCACGCAAGAGCGTGTTCTGGGCCACGACCTGGATCGGCTACTTCTACGTGCTGATCTTCATCATCGGCTTCGGCGCCATCACCCTGGTGCTGACCAATCCCGAGATGGCCGATACGGTCAAGGGCGTGATCCACGGCGGCGCGGGCACGGCCAACATGGCGGCCGTGCTGGTGGCCAAGAGCGTGGGCGGCGACGTGTTCTACGGCTTCATCTCGGCCGTGGCCTTCGCCACCATCCTGGCCGTGGTCGCGGGCCTGACGCTGTCGGGCGCCTCGGCCGTGTCGCATGACCTGTACGCCACCGTGATCAAGAAGGGCAAGGCCGACAGCGCCGCCGAGCTGCGCGTCTCGCGCATCACCACGCTGACGCTGGGCGCCATCGCCGTGCTGCTGGGCATCGTGTTCGAGAAGCAGAACATCGCCTTCATGGTGTCGCTGGCCTTCGCGGTCGCGGCCTCGGCCAACTTCCCCCCGCTGCTGCTGTCGGTGCTGTGGAAGGACTGCACCACCAAGGGCGCGGTGATCGGCGGCTTCATGGGCCTGATCTCCTCCGTGGGCCTGACCGTGGTCTCGCCCCCGGTGTGGGAGGCCACGCTGGGCAACCCCGCAGGCTCGGCCTGGTTCCCCTACGCCTCGCCCGCGCTGTTCTCCATGACCATCGGCTTCGTGGGCGTGTGGCTGTTCTCGGTGCTCGACAAGAGCGCCCAGGCCGCCAAGGAACGCGCCATCTTCCCCGCGCAGCAGGTGCGCTCGGAAACAGGCCTTGGCGCCTCGGGAGCTTCGGGCCACTGAGCCACCGAGCCTCTCAGGCACCCACCATGAAAAGCCGGGCCCAGCGCCCGGCTTTTTCGTTGGCGTGGCAGCAGCCGCCCTCAGATTGATCGGCTGGAGAAGGCGCGCGATCGGATCTGCGATGGCCGGCGCCGTCCAGGCCTCTAGACTTGCGGGGTCTGCGCAGCTTCGCCTGTGCAGCACCGCTTCCCTCTTCAACGCACAGGACAGATCCGACATGCAACTCATCAGCCAAAGCTTCCAGGACGGCCAGGCGATTCCCGGCGAATTCGCGTTCGCGGTGCCCGATGCGGCCTCGCACGTGGCGCTGTCGTCCAACCGCAACCCGCACCTGGCCTGGAGCGGCGCGCCCGCAGGCACGCAGTCCTTTGTCGTGGTCTGCCATGATCCCGACGTGCCCAGCCGCGGCGACGATGTGAACCAGGAAGGCCGCGAAGTGCCGGCCAGCCTGCCGCGCGTGGACTTCTTCCACTGGCTGCTGCTGGACATTCCGGCAGCCACCACCGAGATCGCGGCAGGCGCCCAGTCCGACGGCGTCACGCCGCGCGGCAAGAGCGGCCCGGCAGCCCCCGGCGGCCTGCGCCACGGCATCAACGACTACACGGGCTGGTTCGCGGGCGACGAGCAGATGAAGGGCGACTACTTCGGCTACGACGGCCCCTGCCCTCCGTGGAACGACAGCATCGTCCACCACTACGTCTTCACCGTCTATGCGCTGGCCACGCCCACGCTGGCCGTCTCCGGCGAGCTGACCGGCGCCAATGTGCGCGCGGCGCTGCAAGCCGGCCAGGTGCTGGGCAAGGCCAGCATCACCGGCCTGTACAGCCTGAACCCTGCGGTCTCCGCCGCCTGAGCGAACGCCTTTCCGGGCGCCCTACGTCGCGCCGGCCAGCCTGCGCAGCTTGATGAAGGCCAGCGCCGCCATCACGGCGTCGTTGAGCGCGTCGTGGGCCTCGCGCTGCGGCAGGCCCAGGTCGGCCATCAGCGTGGCAAAGCGCAGGTCGATTTCGGGCGCCTGCTGCTGCCAGGGCAGCAGCTGCCGGAAGCGGTGGTCGTAGTACAGGGCCGAGACCTCGATGCGCTCGTTGGGCAGGCCCGTGCCCAGCCACGGGCGCAGCACGCGCTCGATCATGGCCACGTCGAATTCCAGGTAGTAGCCGACCAGCGGGCGGCTGCCGATGAAGCGCAGCAGCTGCGCCAGCGCGTCCTCGATGGCCAGGCCCCGGGCCAGGTCCCGCTCGCGCAGGCGGTGGATGCGCACGCTGTCGCCGGGCACGCTGCGCGAGGGGCGCACCAGCAGTTCCAGGCGTTCGCTGGACAGGATGCGCTCGCCCACGATGCGCACGGCGCCGATGGAGATGATCTCGTCGCAGCGCACATCCAGGCCCGTGGTCTCGCAGTCCAGCGCCACCCATTCGCCCGGCGGCGGCGCGTCGAAGAGAAAGGCATAGGCGGGGTCCGCCAGCCTGCGCCGCTGCCAGTTGCGCCGCAGGCCCGCCACCAATTTCGACAGGGGTGCCGCGCTCATACCGCGTCCAGCCGCAGGCGCTGGCGCAGCAGTTCGCGGAAGCGCCGCACCACGGCCAGCGTGTCCTTGAGCAGGTCGCGCTCCAGGCTGCTCAGGCGAGCCGGGTCCACATGGCCGGTAACGGGGCGGCCCAGGTCGATCTCGGCCAGTCCCGCCTGCAGGCGCAGGCCCATGAGGAAATGCAGGCCCTGGAGCAGCTCCTGCCCCTGGGCGCCGTCGAGCACGCCCTTGTCCACAAGGGCCGCGATGCGCTCGGCCGTGCCGGTGGCGGCGATGCGCTGGGACAGCGCCAGGCTGCGCACGCCATGGACGATGGGGAAGATGCCGGCCTTCTTCAGGTGCACGGGCGCGCCCTCGCCGCCGCGGCCCAGCAGCCGCTCCCACCAGCTGCCCGGCTCGTGCGCGAAGGCGTCGACGGCCGAGGCGAAGCGCGCCACCTGGGCATCGCTGTCCAGGGCCAGCGCCATCAGGTCGCGCCGCACCGTGGCCAGCAGCGCAGCATCGCCCGCCACCGCATGGGCGTCCAGGAAGATCGCCAGGTGCATGAGGCCCTCGGGGCCGGGCAGGATCAGCCATTCGCGCACCTGCCTGCCGAAGCTGGCCACCGTGCCGCGCCACTGCGGGTTGCTGAGCATGATGCCGCCCGGGCATTCGGGGTAGCCGAAGCGCTGCAGCTGCGCGGAAAAGCGCGCGCAGATGGCATCGAGGTCCTGGGGCGGCGCATAGCCGTCGCGCAGCAGCAGGCCGTTGTCCTGGTCGGTCTTGAGCAACTGCTCGCCGCGCCCCTCGCTGCCCATGACGAAGAGGCAGCTGTGGGCCACCAGGTCCGGCGGCGCCAGCATCTGCCAGGCACGCTCGAACAGGCGGGCATTGAGCTGCTGCACCAGCCGCGCCATCAGGGCCACCCGCGTGCCGCCCCGGTGCAGGGCGGCCACCAGGCGCGTGATCTGGGCGGCCGCCTGCTCCAGCGCCTGCAGGTCGGCGGCCTGCTCGATCTGCACGGTGATCAGGTGGGAGTGGTTGGCCAGGAAGCTGAACAGGTCCAGCGCCTCCAGGATGCCCAGCACCTGGCCCTGTGCATCCAGCACGGCCAGCCGGTGCACGCGCGCACGCAGCAGCACGACCAGGGCATCGCCCAGCTGGTCGTCGGCGCGCACGGTGAACACGGGCTGGCTGGCGAACTCGCCCACGGCCAGCCGGTCCAGCGGGCGGCCGTCAAGGATGGCGCGCTGCAGCGTGGTGCCCGTGAAGATGCCCAGGCCGCCCTGCGGCAGTCCCGAGACCAGCACGCAGGTTGTGCGCTCTGCATGGAACAGGCGCACCACGGAGACGATGTCGGTGGCCGCATCCACCACATGGGCGGCACGCAGATAGGCCTGGTCCACGCGCGCCAGCGTCAGCGACTGCAATTCGTGCCGGTCGGCGCGCTGGGCCAATGTGCCCAGCTTGTGGCCCAGGTCGGAGAACAGCAGGGCGCCAAAGGCCGTGTTGCGCGCGATCAGCTCGCCCACGGTTTCGCGCGCAAGCTGGTAGGCGATGAGTTCCTCGGCCACGGTGAAGCGGCTGCCCGTGCGGCCGGCCACCAGGGCGCGGCCGTCGAAGCTGTCGTCGGGGCCGTAGCTGGCCAGCACCTCGTCGCCCTCGGTCTGCACCACATGGCCCTTGATGATGACGAACAGGTGGGTGGGCGCCGAGCCGGCGTCCAGCACCACTGCGCCCTCGGGGAAGTAGGCGATGTCCACGCCATCGCGCACCAGCGCCTGTTCGTCGGGCGTGAGGCAGTCGAAGGGCGAGGCGGCGAAGTTGAAGGCGTTGGGCATGGGGCGGGGCCGTTGTTCCAGCCCCGCCATTCAAACCTTCAGGCCTTGCTCCACGCTTGCAGCCGCGTCCCAGCCGCTGTCGAACCAGCTGTCGCCTTCCAGGTAGGCGCGCAGCATGGGCAGGCTGTCCAGGCCCCAGAAGAGGCGGCCGTCGACCTCCCAGGCCGGCACGCCGAACAGGCCCCGGGCGGCGGCGGCCTCGGTGTTCTCGCGCAGCAGGCGCTTGGCGTTGTCCGCCGCATCCGTGCGCAGCTGCGGCGCCAGCGTGGCGCGCAGTGCGTCGAGCCGCGCGGGGTCCAGCGCGTCGGCGCCGCCCAGCCAGACATGGCGCAGCACGGCGTCCGCCACAAAGCGGTTGATGGAGCCGTCATCGCTGCACTCCAGCGCCAGGCGCAGCAGCGGCAGCGGGTTGAACGGGTGGCTGGCCGGCATGTCCAGCCCCACGCCCGTGGCATGGCCCAGCCAGCTCACATGGCGGTAGGTCCATTCGCGCTTGCCCGCGATGCCGGCCGGTCCCGGGTTGGCGTGGCGCTGCAGCAGCGCGCCCAGCAGCACGGGGCGGTACTGCATGTGGTGGCTGATGCCCTGCAGCGCCTGCGGCAGTTGCGCGAACGCCAGCCAGGCATAGGGCGAGATGAAGTCGAGATGGAAGGTGATCTGCTTCATGGCGGGTGCGTCGTGATGGGGATCTAGGGTGCGGTGGCCGCGATGCCTGCGCGCTCCAGCAGCGCGTTCCAGATCGCCAGGCGCTGCGGCGCATCGGACTTGGACCAGGCGCGGATCTCGTCGATGGTGCGAAAGCACCCTTCGCAATGGCTGCGGTCGGGCGTCATGCGGCAGACCGAGATGCAGGGCGAGAGCACGGGTTCCTCTTCGGCACGCGGAGCGTATGCGGCGCGGGCCTTCTGGGCCAGCATTTCCTTGGGGCCCATCATGCCGCCACCTCCTGCACCACGTCGGCCCAGGGCGCACCGGCCAGCAGTTGCAGCGCGGCCGGCGTGGCCGCGAACACCGCATGCGGATGGCCTGCTGCCGCCCAGACCGTGTCGAAACGCTGCAGCTCCCGGTCCACCAGGGTCACGGGCGTGTTGGCATGGGCCACGGGGCTGACGCCGCCGATGGAAAAGCCCGTCTGCGCCTTGACGAAGTCGGCGTCGGCACGGCCCACGGGGCCGACCAGGGCGGCGACCTTCTTCTCATCCACGCGGCGGTCGCCCGATGCCACGACCAGCACGGCCACGCCGTCGCTGCGGCGGCGGAAGATGATGCTCTTGGCCACCTGGCCCACGAGGATGCCCAGCTGGTCGGCCGCCTCCTGGGCCGTGCGCGCGGCGCCGTCCAGCATGCGCGGTCCGTCGCCGTGGCCGGCCTGCTGCAGGAAGGCAGCCACGCGCTGCACGCCTTCGGGAAGATGGTGGAGTTCAGATCCGCACATGCTCACACCGCCTCGCATGCAGCCGCGCTGGCGCGCTTGGTGAGCAGTGCCTTGGCCACGCGCGATTGCGTGGGGCGGCCCAGGTGGTCGCTGATGAACTGGCCGGCGTCAATCAGCTTGTCCAGGTCGATGCCGGTCTCTATGCCCATGCCCTGCAGCATGTAGACCACGTCCTCCGTGGCCACATTGCCCGTGGCGCCCTTGGCGTAGGGGCAGCCGCCCAGGCCCGCCACCGATGTGTCGAACTGCCACACGCCCAGCGACAGCGCGGCCAGCGTGTTGGACACGGCCTGGCCGTAGGTGTCGTGGAAGTGGCCCGACACATCGTCGATGGCGAAGTGCTGCAGCGTGGCCTCGATGGCCTTGCGCACCTTGACGGGCGTGCCCACGCCGATGGTGTCGGCCACGCCCACATGCTGCACACCGATGCCCTTCATGAGACCGGCCAGGTAGGCCACGCGCTCGGGGGCGATCTCGCCTTCGTAGGGGCAGCCCACGGTGCAGCTCATGGCGCCGCGCACGTAGATGCCCTGGGCGCGTGCGGCTTCGGCCACGGGGGCGAAGCGCTCGATGCTTTCGGCAATGGAGCAGTTGATGTTCTTCTGGCTGAAGGCCTCGCTGGCTGCGCCGAAGACCACGATCTCGTCGGGCCACAGTTCACGCGGCGCCGACAGCGCGGCCTCCAGGCCCTTCATGTTGGGCGTGAGCACGCTGTAGCGCACGCCGGGGCGGCGGACGATGCCGGCCATGACTTCGGCGTTGTCGGCCATCTGCGGCACCCATTTGGGGCTGACGTAGCTGGTGACCTCGATTTCCTTGAGGCCGGCTTCCTGCAGGCGGTGCACCAGCTCGATCTTGACGGCGGCGGGCACGGGCTGTTTTTCATTCTGCAGGCCGTCGCGGGGGCCTACATCGACGAGTTTGACGCGGGAAGGAATGCTCATGGGGTGTTCTCACCGGGATGACGGGTACGGCCCCTATTGTCCAGGCTTGCAGGCCCGGGCACCACCCCATATCCTGCCGGGCCATGCACAACGGCTGCCAGCGCCCCCTTCAGCCCGGCAGGGCCGCCATTTCCTCGCGCAGCATCTCCACCATGCGCGCGGCAGCCGGCGACAGGCGGCGGCCGCTCAGGCGCACCAGGCCGATGGGGCGGCGCAGCACCGGCCGTGCCAGCGGGCGCGCCACCACTTCCGGCCGCTGCACCACCTGCGCGGCCAGCAGCGGCAGCGCGCTCACGCCCAGATCGGCGGCCACCATGGCCGCGATGGTGGCCAGGTGCTCCACGGCGTACTGGGGCGCAAAGCGTATGCCGTGGGTCAGCAGGGCCTCGTCGGCGTACTGGCGCACGCTGGTGCCGGCCGGCATGGAGATGTGGGGCAGATGGGCCACGTCGGCCCAGCCCAGATCGCCGCGCCCGCGCGCCAGCGCATGGCCGCGGCCCAGCAGCAGCACGAAGCGGTCGGAGGCCAGGGGCAGGTAGTCCAGGTCGGCATAGGCGGGGTTGGCCGCCGTGAGCGCAAAGTCCACGCGGCCTGCGCGCACCATGTCGAAGGCCGGCCCGGCCAGGCTGTCGAACAGCTCCAGATGCACGCCCGGATGCTCGGCCGCGAAGCGCGCCAGCACGCGGGGCAGCAGGCCCGCGGCCAGCGAAGGCAGGGCCGCCAGCGCCAGCCGGCCCACCTGCACCTGGGCCACCTCCTGCACGCGGCGCACGGTCTCGTCCATCTGGTGGCGCAGGATGCGCGCCTGCTCGGCGAAGACCTCGCCGGCCTGTGTCAGTTCCACGGCGCGCGTGGTGCGCTCGAACAGGCGCGCGCCCAGCATCTCTTCCAGCCGCGCCAGCGTGCCCGAGACGGCCGACTGCGACAGGTGCATCTGCAGCGCCGTGCGCCGAAAGCTCAGCGAATCGGCCAGCGCCAGAAAGACATCGACCTCGCGGGCTGACCAATTGATCTTCATGGCCGATCAGTTTATCGAAAAATGCGTCTTTACCGTTCAATGACGGCTGCCTAGACTGCGCCTCAAATCCATGAAATCAGCAGGAGACAGCATGCACAGCAGTTCGCCGCGCAACGCGCGCACGGTGGTCGTCGGGGGAGGCACCATGGGTGCCGATGTGGCCGTGGTCCTGGCCCGGGGCGGCGCCCTGGTGACCGTGGTCGACCCCGGCGCGGCACGGCGCGAGCTGCTGCTGCAGCACATTGCCATCGAGCTGGCCACGGCCGGCTTTGCCCGGTGCGCGTCCCAGGTCTCGGTCTGCGCGGCGCTGGAGGATGTCGCCTGGGACGGCGTGGCCCTGGTGGTGGAATGCATCACCGAGCGGCTGGATGCCAAGCAGGCGCTGTTCGCCGAACTGGAGGCGCATGCGCCGGCCGACGCCGTGCTGGCCAGCAACAGCTCGGGCTTTCCCATCAGCGCCATCGCCAGCGGCCTGCCCACGGCGCAGCGCATGCTGGGCCTGCACTTCTTCATGCCCGCCCATTTGGTGCCACTGGTGGAAGTGGTGCTGGGAGAGCGCAGCGACCCGGCCCTGGGCCAGTGGCTGCACGGCTTCATGCGCGGCTGCGGCAGCGTGCCCGTGCTGGTGAAGAAGGACAAGCCCGGCTTTCTGGCCAACCGCATGCAGCATGCGCTGTCGCGCGAGGCCTTCGCCCTCATCGACGAGGGCATTGCCTCGCCCGAGGACGTGGATGCCGCCGTGCGCTTCGGCTTCGGCTTCCGCTTCCTGGCAGCCGGCCCCGTGCTGCAGCGCG
Source organism: Delftia sp. DLF01 (assembly GCF_014852125.1). Lineage (NCBI taxonomy): Bacteria > Pseudomonadati > Pseudomonadota > Betaproteobacteria > Burkholderiales > Comamonadaceae > Delftia > Delftia sp. DLF01. Next base: position 29,716 of record NZ_JACVAZ010000004.1, on the reverse strand, counting down.
ACCATGCGGGCATCGAGGTGCACTGCGCGGCCGCCGCCACCATGTACCCCACGCTGTCCAACACCGATGTGCCGGCCCAGGCACTGCGCGATCGCGTGGCACGCGGCGATCTGGGCATGAAGACCGGCAAGGGCTTCTTCGACTGGCCCGAGGACCGCCGCCTGGCCGAGCGTGCCCGCTACGACGCGCTGCTGCGCCAGGGCCTGGCCCTGCTGGCCAGCGAGCTGCCGGTGCCGGAGCAGGCACAGGACACGCCATGAGCACGCCGGTCCCCACGTCAACCGCGTCGTCCACATCGCCCACGTCACCCACCTCGCAGTGGAGTGACCCGCTGATCATCACCGTGGCCCCCAATGGCGCCTACAAGCAGCCGGCCGACCACCGAGCCCTGCCGATCACACCGCAGGCGCTGGCCGCCACGGCACGCGCCTGCCTGGATGCCGGCGCAGCGATGATCCACATGCACATCCGCGACGCCCAGGGACGCCACAGCCTGGATGTGGGCGGCTACCGCGAAGCCTGGCGCGTGGTGCGCGAGGCCGTGGGCACGGACATGGTGGTGCAGATCACCAGTGAGGCCGCAGGCGTTTACCGCGCGCCCGAGCAGATCGCCCTGGTGCAGGCGCTGCGGCCCGAGGCCGTCTCCATCGGCCTGCGCGAGATCGACCAGCCCGAGATCGGCGATGCAGGACTGGCGCACTTTTTCACGGGCCTGGTGCGCGACCAGGTCATGGTGCAGGTCATCCTCTACGACGTGGCCGACCTGCGCCGCTGGCAGGCGCTGCGCGCCCAGGGCGTGGTGCCCGAGGCGCCCTGGTTCCTGCTCTTCGTGCTGGGCCGCTACAGCGCGGGCCAGACCTCGCGGCCCCAGGACCTGCTGCCCTTTCTTGCGGCACATGACGGCGGCGAGCCCTGGGCCGTGTGCGCCTTCGGCGCCACGGAAAACACCTGCATCGCGGCAGCCGCCGCCTTCGGAGGCCATGCGCGCGTGGGCTTCGAGAACAACCTGCTGACGCGGGACGGCCACACCGCGCCCGACAACGCCGCCCTGGTCCGCCAGGCCGTGGTGTCCGCCCAGGCGCTGGGCCGCCCCCTGGCCACGGCCGACGACATACGCCGGCGCTTCACACCGGGCTGAGCACCAGGCGCCTTACAGGCCGATAAGCCCATAAGCCGTTAAGCCGATAGGCCCATGAGCCCGCACAAGACGGGCCTTCCATTCCAACCACAGGCAGGAGACACAACCATGCAACAGCCCACCCACGGCACGCGGCGTGACGCCATCGCCAAAATCAAGGCAGCCACCGCATTCACGGCGCTTCCCCTGGCCTTCATGGCCCTGGGCCTGGCGGGCCAGGCCTCGGCCCAGACCCCGGCATTCCCCAGCAAGACCATCCGCTTCGTCGTGCCCTACCCGCCCGGCGGCCCCACCGACCTGATGGCACGCATGCTGCAGCCCGAGCTGCAGCAGCGCCTGGGCGTGACCGTCATCGTGGAGAACAAGAGCGGCGCGGGCGGCAACCTGGGCAGCGCCGAGGTGGCCCGCCAGGCGCCCGCCGACGGCCACACCCTGCTGCTGGCCGCCAGCGGCCCCATGGCCGTGAATTCCTCGCTGTACAAGAGCATGCCATTCAACCCGCTCAAGGACCTGGAGCCCGTGGTGCAGCTGTCGGCCTTCCCGCTGGTGCTGGAGGTCCATCCCTCGCTGGGCGTCAAGACCGTGGCCGAGCTGCTGGCCCTGGCCAAAACGGGCAAGACGCTGAGCTTTGCCTCGGCCGGCAACGGCACGCCCCAGCACCTGGCGGGCGAGCTGTTCAACTCCATGGAGCAGGTCAAGCTGGGCCATGTGCCCTACCGGGGTGCGGGACCGGCACTCAACGACCTGATCGGCGGCCAGGTGGGCGTGATGTTCGACATCGTGGGCAGCTCGCTGCAGCACATCCAGGGCGGGCGCCTGATCCCGCTGGCCGTCACCTCGGCCGAGCGCACCAAGGTGCTGCCCGATGTGCCCACCATGGCCCAGGCCGGCGTGCCCGGCTACCAGATCACGGGCTGGCATGGCATTGCCGTGCGCGCGGGCACGCCGCCCGCCGCCATCGACAAACTCAATGCCACGGTCAACGCCATCTTCAAGGACCCGGCCTTCCGCACGCGCTGGGAGGCCATCGGCACGCCGGCCGTGGGCGGCACGGCGGCCGAATTCGGCGCCTTGATCAGGAGCGACTCCCAGCGCCTGGGTGCCCTGGTACGCAGCACCGGCGTGACGCTGGACTGAGCGCTCCCGTCAGTAGCCGCGCCGCAGGTCCACGCGGCCGCTCACGGCCTCGCCCCGGCTCAGCGCCGCGACCTTGCCCACGATCTGCTCCACGCTGTCGCGCGCCAGGGTGCGGGCCGAGGTGTGGGGCGTGAGCGTGATGCGCGGATGCCGCCAGAAGGCATGGCCGTCGGGCAGCGGCTCAGTGCGGAACACGTCGAGCAACGCGCCGGACACATGGCCCCCGTCGATGGCGGCGATGAGGTCCTCGTCCGCCACATGGCCGCCGCGTCCCACGTTGATGACATAAGCGCCCGGCTGCAGCAGGGCCAGGCTGCGCGCGTCGATGATGCTGTCGGTCTCGGGCGTCAGCGGCAGCAGGTTGACGAGGATGCGGGTGGCGCGCAGAAAGGCGTCGAAGTCCTGCGGGCCGCAGAAGCCACGCACGCCGTCGATGGCATGCGGCGTACGGCTCCATCCGTTGACGGGGAAATCGAACACCGTCAGCGCGCGCGCCACGCGCTCGCCCATGCGGCCCAGCCCCATGACGCCCACGGGGAAGTCCACGCGCCGGGGATTGGGCCGGTGCTGCCACAGGCCGGCGGCCATGTCGGCCTCGTAGCCGTCCAGACCGCGGAAGAAGCGGATCACGGCCTGGCTGACGTATTCGGCCATCTGCACGGCCATGCCGGCGTCCTCCAGGCGGTAGACGGGAAGGTCGGCCGGCAGGCGCAGCGGCAGCAGCGCATCGACACCCGCGCCGATGTTGAACACGGCCTTGAGGCCCGGCTGCTCGTCGATGAAGCGCTGGGGTGGCGCCCAGACCAGGGCGTAGTCGGCCTGCGGCGCGCCCGGCGACCAGATGTCCACCTCGGCGCCCGGCAGGGCCGCGCGCAGTCCTTGCAGCCAGGCGTCGGGCCTGGTGTCTTCGCAGCAGAAAGTCACTCGCATAGGGGGCCAAGCCTAACGGCCTGGCGACGCCCACGCGCGACTTTTGCGCAAAACTGTCTTGCCTGCGGGCTCAGCTTTCCAGGCGCAGCAGCTCGGAGCCTTCGGTCACCTGGTCGCCGGGCGCGTACAGCAGCTCGGCCACCACGCCGTCGCCGGGCGCGGCGATGGTGTGCTCCATCTTCATGGCCTCCATCACGGCCAGCGGCTGGCCCTTGCTGACCTTGTCGCCGGCCTTGACGGCAAAGGAGACCACCTTGCCCGGCATGGGCGCCGTCAGGCGGCCGCCTTCGGACTGCACCTCGCCCGCATGGGCCAGCGGATCGGCCAGGCCCAGCACGGCCGCGCCCTGGGGAGCGAACACATGGCATTGCTCGCCCAGCACATGGACCTGGGCGCGCAGGCGCTGGCCCGCGAACTGCACGTCGAAGGCGCCGTCCCCGGCCTGTTGCCAGGACAGCAGGCCCTCGGCGAGGGACTCGCCCTCGCCCACGGCCAGTTGCAGCGCGCCGTCATGCAGGTAGCGCAGGCGCGCGGGCACGGCGGCCTCGCCCTGGCGGAAGTCCCAGCGCCGCTCGGCCACGCCGTGCGAGCGCCAGCCGTCGCGGCGGCTGAAGGGGTCGGCGGTTTCCTGCGCGCGCTCGGCCTGCAGCACCTGGGCCACGGCGGCGGCCACGGCCTGGGCCTGCGGCAGGCGCTGCTGGTGGAACAGATGCTGCTTCTCGCGCTCGATCAGCGCCGTGTCCAATTTGGCGGTTGCAAAGGCATCGCTGGCGATGACCAGGCGCAGGAACTGCACATTGGTGGCCAGGCCCACGATGCGTGTCTCGGCCAGAGCGGCATCAAGCCGCGCCAGCGCCTGTTCGCGCGTGTCGCCATGCACGATGAGCTTGGCGATCATGGAGTCGTAGAAGGGGCTGATGGCATCGCCCTCGCGCACGCCGTCGTCCACGCGCACGTCGCCGACATGGAAGCTGGCGCAGTCGGGCTTGCGGTAGACGTGCAGGGTGCCGGTGGCGGGCAGGAAGCCGTTGTCGGGGTTCTCTGCGCAGATGCGCGCCTCGATGGCGTGGCCGGTGATGCGCAGCTCGTCCTGGCGCTTGGGCAGGGGCAGGCCGCTGGCCACGCGCAGCTGCCAGTCCACCAGGTCCTCGCCCGTGATGGCCTCGGTCACGGGATGCTCGACCTGCAGGCGGGTGTTCATTTCCATGAAGTAGAACTTCATGGCCTCGGGCTGGTCGTAGCCGCCGGGCTGCTCGACGATGAATTCCACCGTGCCCGCGCCCACGTAGTTCACGGCCTGGGCGGCGGCCACGGCGGCCTCGCCCATCTTCTGGCGCAGCGCAGGCGTCATGCCGGGCGCGGGGGACTCCTCCAGCACCTTCTGGTGGCGGCGCTGCACCGAGCAGTCGCGCTCGAACAGGTAGACGCAGTTGCCCTGGGTGTCGCCAAAGACCTGGATTTCGATGTGGCGCGGGCGCAGCACGTATTTCTCGACCAGCACGGCATCGTCGCCGAAGCTGTTGATGGCCTCGCGCTGGCAGCTGGCCAGGGCGGCGGCGAAGTCCTCGCTGCGCTCGACCAGGCGCATGCCCTTGCCGCCGCCGCCGGCGCTGGCCTTGATCAGCACCGGGTAGCCGATGCGGTCGGCCTCGCGCTGCAGCAGCTGCGGGTCCTGGTCGGCCCCGTGGTAGCCGGGCACCAGGGGCACGCCGGCCTTTTCCATGAGCTGCTTGGAGGCCGCCTTCAGGCCCATGGCGCGGATGGCCGAGGGCGGCGGGCCGATGAAGACCAGGCCGGCATCGGCACAGGCCTGGGCGAATTCCTCGTTCTCGCTGAGAAAGCCGTAGCCGGGGTGGATGGCCTGGGCGCCCGTGGCCTTGGCGGCTTCCAGGATGCGTTCCCAGCGCAGATAGCTGTCCTTGGGGGCGCTGCCGCCGATGTGCACGGCCTCGTCGCAGGCCTGCACATGCTTGGCGCGGGCATCGGCGTCCGAGTACACGGCCACGGTGCGCACGCCCATGCGGCGGGCGGAAGCCGCGACGCGGCAGGCGATTTCACCGCGGTTGGCGATCAGGATCTTCTTGAACATGCGTTATCTCCAGTGTTTTCTCTGCAGCCCCGGTCATTCGGCGACCGGCGGCTATGGTTTTTGATTCATCGCGGGAGACCCGCCCAACAGCGAGCGCAGGCGCTGCACCACGGCCTTGAGAAAGCGCCACAGCGCCCAGGTCAGCAGCCACAGGGCGATGACCACGACCAGCAGCACGGCGGCGAAGGCCAGCGGATGCGTGAGCGCCAGCCAGATCGCGCCCACCGAGGCACCGTCCTCCACCAGGCTCGCGCCCACGTTGGAAAACGGCTCGGGCGAGGTGTTGATGGCCGCGCGCGCCGTGCTCTTGGCCACCTGGCTGGACAGGGCCAGCGAGCCGCCCATCAGGGCCGCCATGGTGGCCATGGTCGCGCTGTCGGCGCCGAAGACGCCGGCCGCCAGCGCCGCGCCCGCCGGGATGCGGATCACGCTTTGCAGCAGGTCCCAGACCGAGTCCACGCCGGGGATCTTGTCGGCGAAGAACTCCACGAACAGCAGCGCGCCGCTGGCGAACAGCAAGGCCGGATGCTCCAGCACATGCAGCCCGCCCGGGAGCGCCACCCAGCCCAGCGCGCCCAGCAGCCCGGTCACGAAGACCACGGCGTAGAGCCTAAAGCCGCTGGCCCAGCCCAGTGCGGCGGCCAGCGCCAGCAGGCCGGCCATGTCCATGCCGCTGGTGGCCTGGCCCACGCGCTCGGCCACTTCGCCAGCCGCCTCGCTGACCGTGTGGTGCACGGCCGGGCCCGGGTACAGGCCCACGGACTGCAGCCACTGGACGAGGGAGTCGGTCAGGGTGCTCATGGTGTTGACTCGGCGTTGGCTCGGCGTTGCTCGGTGGTCGCGCGATGAATGGGCAGCCCGCGCGTGTCAGGCCAGCCAGGCCGGCTTGCGCTTTTGCAGGAAGGCCTGCACGCCCTCCTTGCCCTCGGCGCTGGCGCGGATGTCGGCGATGCCTTCGACGGTGGCGGCGATCAGCTGCTCGTTGATCTCGCGCTCGGCCACGTCGATCACCAGGCGCTTGCAGGCGCGGGCGGCAGCGGGACCGGCGCTGACCAGGTGCTTGAGCAGGCCGTCCACGGCGTTGTCCAGCTCGTCTGCCGCCACCACGCGGTGCACGAAGCCGATGCGCAGCGCCTCGGCCGCGTCGAAGCGCTCACCGGTCAGGAAGTAGCGGTGGGCGGCGCGCGCGCCCATGGCGCGGATCACGTAGGGGCTGATGGTGGCGGGGATCAGGCCGATCTTCACCTCGGACAGGCAAAAGCCCGCACCCTCGGCGGCCACGGCCATGTCGCAGGCAGCGACCAGGCCCATGCCGCCCGCATAGACATCGCCCTGCACGCGCGCGATGGTGGGCTGCGGGCATTCGTAGATCACGCGCAGCATCTCGGCCAGCAGGCCGGCGTCCTCGCGGTTCTCGTCGCGCGAGTAGTCGGCCATGCGGCGCATCCAGTTGAGGTTGGCGCCTGCGCAAAAGGCCGGGCCCTCGGCGGCCAGCACCACGGCGCGCACGTCGCTGCGCTTGCCCACGGAGTGGAAGGCCTGGGTGATGTCGGCGATGACCTCGTCGCTGAAGGCATTGCGCACTTCGGGCTGGGTCAGCGTGATGGTGGCCAGGGGGCCCTGGAATTCGAGGGTCAGTGCGGTGGTTTTCATGAAGTACCTCGCTGCAAGGAAAGAGGGGCCGCCGTCACATGCGGAACACGCCGAAGCGCGTGTCCTCTATGGGAGCGTTGCGCGTGGCCGCCAGGCCCAGCGCCAGCACGCGGCGCGTGTCGGCAGGGTCGATGACGCCATCGTCCCACAGGCGCGCCGTCGCGTAATAGGGGTGTCCCTGATCCTCGTACTGCTGGCGGATGGGGGCCTTGAAGGCCTCTTCCTCCTCGGCCGTCCACTGGCCGCCCTTGGCCTCGATGCCGTCGCGCTTGACGGTGGCCAGCACGCTGGCCGCCTGCTCGCCGCCCATGACCGAGATGCGCGCGTTGGGCCACATCCACAGGAAGCGCGGCGAGTAGGCGCGGCCGCACATGCCGTAGTTGCCCGCGCCGAAGGAGCCGCCGATGATGATGGTGAACTTCGGCACGGCCGCCGTGGCCACGGCCGTGACCAGCTTGGCGCCATGGCGGGCAATGCCTTCGTTCTCGTACTTGCGGCCCACCATGAAGCCCGTGATGTTCTGCAGGAAGACCAGCGGGATCTTGCGCTGGCAGCACAGCTCGATGAAGTGCGCGCCCTTGACGGCCGATTCGCTGAACAGGATGCCGTTGTTGGCGATGATGCCCACCTGCATGCCCTCGATGCGCGCAAAGCCGCAGACCAGGGTGGCGCCGAAGCGGGCCTTGAACTCGTCGAAGCGGCTGCCGTCCACCACGCGGGCGATGATCTCGCGCACATCGAAGGGCTTGCGCGTGTCCACGGGGATCACGCCGTACAGCTCGCCGCCGTCGAACAGCGGCGCTTCGGGGGGCAGGTCGCCAGCCGAAGGCTGCTTGGCATGGTTGAGGTTGGCCACGGACTGGCGCGCCAGCGCCAGCGCGTGGGTGTCGTTGTGGGCCAGGTGGTCGGCCACGCCCGACAGGCGCGTGTGCACGTCGCCGCCGCCCAGGTCCTCGGCGCTGACCACCTCGCCCGTGGCGGCCTTCACCAGCGGCGGGCCGCCCAGGAAGATGGTGCCCTGGTTCTTGACGATGATGGACTCGTCGCTCATGGCCGGCACATAGGCGCCGCCGGCCGTGCACGAGCCCATGACCACGGCGATCTGGGCAATGCCCTCGGCGCTCATGTTGGCCTGGTTGAAGAAGATGCGGCCGAAGTGCTCGCGGTCGGGAAACACATCGTCCTGGTTGGGCAGGTTGGCGCCGCCCGAGTCCACCAGGTAGATGCAGGGCAGGCGGTTCTGCGCGGCGATCTCCTGGGCGCGCAGGTGCTTCTTCACCGTCATCGGGTAGTAGGTGCCGCCCTTCACCGTGGCGTCGTTGCACACGATCATGCAGTCCACGCCGCTGACGCGGCCGATGCCGGCGATCAGGCCCGCGCCGGGCGCATCGTTGCGGTACATGTTGAGCGCGGCCAGCGGGGCGATCTCCAGGAAGGGCGTTCCCGGGTCCAGCAGCATGGCCACGCGATCGCGCGGCAGCAGCTTGCCGCGCGCCACGTGCTTGGCGCGCGCGGCCTCGCCGCCGCCCTCGGCGACCTTGGCCACCTGGGCCTGCAGGTCTTCGACCACGGCGCGCATGGCGGCGGCATTGGCCAGGAAGTCCGCCGAACGCGGATTGAGTTGGGTACCCAGAATGCTCATGTGTGGCCTCTTCTTGTGTTTGCCCGATGCGGGCGCTTGGTTTTTTCGAATGTGCTGCAAAGAACGGCGGCCCGGGCTGGGGAAAATGCCGTATGCACACCGTTGAAATCGTCTTGCTCGTTTTGCTGCTGGGGGCACTGACCGGCATTGCCGCGCGCTATGTGCGCGCCATCCCGCTGCCGCTGATACAGATCGCCCTGGGAGCGCTGATCGCCTGGCCGCAAAAGGGCCTGCACATCGCCTTCGATCCCGAGCTGTTCCTGCTGCTGTTCATCCCGCCGCTGCTGTTCGCCGACGGCTGGCGCATCCCCAAGCGCGAGTTCTTCTCGCTGTACCGCCCCATCCTGCGCCTGGCGCTGGGCCTGGTGCTGTTCACGGTGGTGGGGCTGGGCTGGCTGATCCACTGGCTGGTGCCCGGCATGCCGCTGACCGTGGCCTTCGCGCTGGCCGCCGTGGTCTCGCCCACCGATGCCGTGGCCGTCTCGGCCATCACGCGCAACCTGGGCATGCCCGAGAAGACCATGCACATCCTCGAAGGCGAGTCCCTGCTCAACGATGCCTCGGGCCTGGTGGCGCTGAAGTTCGCCATTGCCGCCACGCTGACCGGCCTGTTCTCGTGGACCGAGGTGGCCAAGGAATTCATGTGGATGGCCCTGGGCGGCCTGGGCGTGGGCACGCTGATCGGCTGGGGCTTTTCCTATGCGCGCAGCACCATCACGCGCCGCCTGGGCGACGTGGCGGCCACGCAGATGGTGCTGCTGCTGATCCTGCTGCCCTTCGCCGCCTACATCGTGGGCGAAAAGATCGGCGTGTCGGGCATCCTGTCGGCTGTGGCCGCGGGCATTGCCACCAACTTCGCCGACCTGGAGCGCAGCAGCTACATCAGCGAGCGGCTGCAGACCGAGGGCACCTGGAGCATGGTGGAAGCCTCGTTCAACGGTGCCATCTTCCTGCTGCTGGGCCTGCAGCTGCCCTCCATCATCGGCGTGACGCTGCACGATGCGGGCAGCGAATGGTGGGTGCTGGTGGGCTATGTGGTGATCATCTCCAGCGCGCTGCTGCTGATGCGCTGGATCTGGCTGACCCTGGGCGTGCAGCGCAGCCTGGCTCGCGCCCACTTCCAGGGGAAGATGGCAGAGCGCCCATCGCACCTGCTGAACCTGGCCACCACCATGGCCGGCATACGCGGCGCCGTAACGCTGGCCGGCGCGCTGTCCGTGCCCATGCTGCTGAACAACGGCCAGCCCTTTCCGGGCCGCGAGATGCTGATCTTCCTGGCCACGGGCACCATCTTGTTCACCCTGGTTCTGGGCAGCATCGCGCTGCCGCTGATCCTGCGCCGCATGCCCCAGCCCGGCGAATCGCCCACGGTGCGCGAGGAGCGCCTGGCGCGCGTGGCCGCCTGCCAGTCCGCCATTGGCGGGCTGACGCTGAGCGAGGAAGAGATCCAGGGCCACACGCCCGAATGGGTGGCCATGCACCAGGAGGTCATGGGCCACCTGACGCAGGAGTACCGCAACCGCGTCCAGCTGCTGGACGACGGCAGCGGCACGGCCTCCAGCATCGAGATCCAGCGCGAGGCGCCCGAAGTCGTGCGCCAGCGCAAGCTGCGCTACCTGTTGGAGATCGAGCTGCGCCTGCGCTGCATCCACCAGGAGCGCGACGCGCTCTACGCCGAGCGCCAGGCCCACCGCATCAACGACGAGTCGCTGCGCCGCCTGGTCAGCGAGCTGGACATGCAGGAGATCTCGCTGCGCAAGCGCCTGGTGGTGGCGCGCCGCGCTGCAGCCTCGGCCGTGGCCGCGCCCGAGGGCGGCACGCACTAGGCGGCACGCGGTGGACAGCTGGCGGCAGCACATGAAAGCAGCCCTCAGGCGGTCCTGGCCGGACGCAGATCCAGCATGGCGATCATCTCGTCGCGGATCTTGAACTTCTGGATCTTGCCGGTCACCGTCATCGGGAAGGCCTCGACGAAGCGGATGTAGCGCGGCACCTTGTAGTGGGCGATCTGGCCCTTGCAGAAGTCGCGCACGCCGTCTTCGGTCAGCGTCTGTCCGGGCTTGACGATGATCCAGGCGCACAGCTCCTCGCCGTAGCGCACATCGGGCACGCCGACCACCTGCACGTCCTGCACCTGGGGATGGCGGTAGAGGAATTCCTCGATCTCGCGCGGGTAGATGTTCTCGCCGCCGCGGATCACCATGTCCTTGATGCGGCCGACGATGTTCACGTAGCCCTGCTCATCCATGGTGGCCAGGTCGCCCGTGTGCATCCAGGCATCGTCGTCGATGGCCTCGCGCGTGCGGGCCTCGTCCCCCCAGTAGCCATGCATGACCGAGTAGCCGCGCGTGCAAAGCTCGCCCGAGACGCCGGGCGCCACGACCTCGCCCGTGGCCGGGTCGACGATCTTCACTTCCAGGTGCGGCTGAACCTTGCCTACGGTGGACACACGGCGCTCCAGCGGCGTGTCGGCATCGCTCTGGCAGCTGACGGGGCTGGTCTCGGTCATGCCGTAGGCGATGGTGATCTCGGACAGGTGCATGTCGCTGACCACGCGCTTCATCACCTCGATGGGGCAGGGCGAACCGGCCATGATGCCGGTGCGCAGCGTGCTCAGGTCGAACTCCTTGAAGCGCGGGTGGTCCAGCTCGGCGATGAACATGGTGGGCACGCCGTGCAGGCCCGTGCAGCGCTCGGCCTGCACGGTCTCCAGCACCAGCAGCGGATCGAATCCGTCATTCGGGTAGACGATGGCCGAGCCATGCGTGAAGCAGGCCAGGTTGCCCAGCACCATGCCGAAGCAGTGGTACAGCGGCACGGGAATGCACAGCCGGTCCTCGGGCGTCAGCCGCATGCACTCGCCGATGAAAAAGCCGTTGTTCAGGATGTTGCGGTGGGTCAGCGTGGCGCCCTTGGGAAAGCCCGTCGTGCCGCTGGTGAACTGGATGTTGATGGGGTCGGTGTTCTTCAGCGTGGCGGCCATGGCGTCAATGCGCGCATCCTGCGCATCACCGCGCGCCAGCAGGCTGGAAAAGCGCAGCATGCCGGACTGCTCTTCGCCCTGCCCTGCGACGTCGATCCAGACCACGCTGCGCAGCTGGGGCAGGCGCGCGCAATGCAGGCGGCCGGACTCGGCCGTGGCCAGCTCGGGTGCGAGTTCGCGCAGCATGCCCAGGTAGTCGCTGGTCTTGAACTGCGCCATGGTCACCAGCGCCTTGCAGCCGACCTTGTTGAGCGCGTACTCGACCTCGGAGGTGCGGTAGGCCGGGTTGATGTTGACCAGCACCAGGCCGACCTGGGCCGTGGCCAGCTGCATCAGCACCCATTCGGCGTTGTTGTGCGACCAGATGCCGACGCGATCGCCCTTGTCCAGCCCCAGGCCCAGCAGCGCGCTGGCCAGGCGGCGCGCCTCGGTGTGCAGGCCGGCATAGCTGTAGCGCAGGCCCTGGTGGCGGCTGACCAGGGCCTCGCGATCAGGCTGGCGGGCCGCCATGTCGGCAAAGAAGTCGCCGATGGTCTGCTCGATCAGCGGCACATCGGTGCGGCCTTGGGCATGGCTGGAAGCGAGCGGGGCGTTCTGGGCGGGCATGCGTTGTCTCCTGTGTCGTCGGCGGCGCCTGGGACGGGCAAATGCAGTGGCCTGCCCCGTCACGGCAGCTATTGCGTGGCAGCATAAGGGCCAACCCCGAGCAGAACAGGCCACGAAGGTTGCAATAATTGCCAGCATGTTCACCCCCTCGCTGGTCAAGACCCCCCTGCCCCAGGCGGCCGCCACCATGGCCTCCGCACACCCTGCAGTTACGCCCATGGCCTTTGTGCAGGCCATTATGCTGGCCTACGAACGCCGGGGCATCAGCGCCCTGTCCGCCCTGGAGAAGGCACAAATCGCGCCAGACTCCATCAAAGAGCGCAACGAGTGCATCACGGCGCTGCAGATGGAGGCACTGTCCGATGCCGCCATGCGCGAACTCGACGACGAGGCCCTGGGCTGGTTCTCCCGGCGCCTGCCCTGGGGCAGCTACGGCATGCTGGCACGCGCCAGCATGGGCAGCGAGCAGCTGGGCCTGGCGCTGGCGCGCTGGTGCCGCCACCATGGCCTGCTGGCCGACGACATCCGCCTCACGCTGACGCAGGAAGACGGCTTGGCCACGCTGGCCATCGAGGAGCTGTCCACGCTGGGCGCCATGCGCGAGTTCTGCCTGCTGTCGGTGCTGCGCAATATCCACGGCCTGGCCAGCTGGTTCATCGATGAGCCGCTGCCGCTGCGGCGCGCCTGCTTTCCCTTCGATCCCCCGCCGCATGCGGGCGTGTATGCGCTGCTGTTCCCGCCGGGCGAGGTGGAGTTTGGCGCGGCCCGGGCCTGCCTCCAGTTCGACGCGCGTTTTCTGGATATGCCGCTGACGCGCGACGAGCCTGCGCTGCAGCGCATGCTGCAACGCGCCCTGCCGCTGCAGGTGCGCCCCTACCGGCGCGAGCGCCAGCTGGTGCAGCGCGTGCGCCAGCTGCTGGCGGCCGACGCCGAATGCCTGCAGACGGCCGACACGCTGGCGCGCCAGCTGCACCTGTCCCAGCGCAGCCTGCATCGCCAGCTCAAGGAAGAAGGCGCCTCGCTGCAGGCGCTCAAGGACGAGGTGCGGCGCGAGCGTGCCGTGGCCCTGCTGCTGCGCACCAGCCGGCCCATCAAGCGCATCGCCCAGTCCTGCGGCTTTCTCAACGACAAGAGCTTCATCCGCGCCTTCCGGCTGTGGACGGGGCTGTCGCCCTCCGAATTCCGCAAGAGCGCGCGAGCCCGGCCCGAGTGAGGGCCGCGCGCATCCTGGCGCGATTTGCATCCTGCGCGACAGCCGCCGTCCGCGCATCTGGCCTAGGCTTTGCGCATGCACCATCTCCATCACTGCGTCAGCGCGCGCTCCTTCCGCGCGCTGTGGATGCTCGAAGAATTGCAGCTTCCCTACACGCTGCACATGCTGCCGTTTCCGCCGCGCGCGCTGCAGCGCAGCTACCTGGAGCTCAACCCGCTGGGCACGGTGCCGCTGCTGCGCCACGGCGAGGCCAGGCTGACCGAGTCAGCCGCCATCTGCGAATACCTGGCCGCCCTGCACCCCGGGGCGGGCCTGTCCGTGCAGCCGCAGGAGGCGGGCTTTGCGGCCTACCTCAACTGGCTGCACATGAGCGATGCCACGCTGACCTTCCCGCAGACCCTGGTGCTGCGCTATGCGCACTTCGAGCCAGCCGAACGGCGCCAGCCCCAGGTGGCCCAGGACTACCAGCGCTGGTTCCTTGCGCGGCTGCGCGCCGTGGAGCAGGCCGTGGAGCAGCGCGACTGGCTCGCGGCAGACCGCTTCACCGCTGCCGACGTGGCCGTGGGCTATGCGCTGATGCTGTCGGCGCACCTGGAGATGGAGCCGCAATGGGGGCCTGCCACCCAGGCCTACTGGCAGCGCCTGCAGCAGCGGCCCGCCTTCCAGCGGGCGCTGCAGGCCGAGCAGCAGGCTGCGCGTGCGCAGGCCGTGGACGAGACGCCTTCGCCGCGGCTGCGCTAGGGCCGGCTCAAGCCCAAGCCCAAGCTCAGGCGCTGGCGCTGGCCTGCCCGATGGCGCGCAGCATGGCAGGCAGCTCGCCCATGTCGCCGAATACGCAGCTGGCGCCGGCCTCGAGCAGTTGCTCGGCCGAGGCATGGCCCTGGTCGGCCGGGAAGTAGCCCCAGACCGTGGCGCCTGCGGCCACGCCGGCGGTGACGCCGGTCACCGTGTCCTCGATGACCAGGCAGCGCGCCGGCTCCACGCCCAGGGCGGCGGCGGCGGCCAGGTACACATCGGGAAAGGGCTTGCTGCGCGGCAGCTCATGGCCGCTGAAGACGCGGCCCTCGAAATACGGGGCCATGCCGACCTGGGCCAGCTGCATCTCCACCTTGGCGCGGTCCGCGCCCGAGGCGCAGGCAATGCGGCCAGCGCACAGCGCATGGGATTCGCTGACGGCGGACAGCGCGCCGTCAATGGCCACCAGCTCGGCGCGCAGCGCGGCGTTGCGGCGCTCGTAGAAGGCAGCCATCCATGCGTCGGTCAGCGGCTTGCCGGTGCGCGCCTCGATCAGCGCGGCCTGGCTGCGCACGGTCTTGCCGATGAATTCGCGCAGGCATTCCTCGGTGCTGATGGGCCAGCCCGATTCATTGAGCATGGTGCACAGCACGCGGTTGGTGATGGATTCACTGTCGACGAGCACGCCGTCACAGTCGAAGAGCACGGCCTCGAAAGCAGTCATGGATGGATTCTCGAAACAAACTGAGCAAGGGCGCCCTGGGGCGCCCTTGCTGCGGAAAATGGCCGGATTATGCGCCGGCCGCGCATGCCTGTGCCCTGCTCAGGGGAAGGAGGCACCGGCCAGCGGATGGACCATGCGCTTGACGTTGCGCACCGAGATGGAATGGAACTGGCCATCGTCGGTGACCACATCGCCGAAGGCGAAAAAGCCTTCGGCCGCGTTGCGGTTGAACTGCTCCAGGCGCTGCGCGAGGCTGGCGTTGTTGGACACGGATTCGAGGCGGTACTCGATGGCGCCCTGCTGGTCGCCGCTCTTTTCGTACAGCTGCACGCCTTCGGTATTGCCGCGCAGCACCAGGGCGCCACGCAGCAGGTGGCCCTTGGCACCCATCTCGTCCAGGCGCTGCTTCAGCGCCGTGCCGTTGGCCATGCCGAAGGGCGCGGCCAGGGCGAACACCGCGTACTCGAAGGCCGGTGCCTTGGAGTCCTTGACGTAGAGGTTGAACATCTCGTCGCCCGAGATCAGCGGGCCCGTGTAGCGGAAACCCCGGCCACTCATCTCGGCCAGTTGCTGCGTGAAGCCGGACGTGTCCAGCGCACCCACGGCGGGGCGCGTCTCGTAGCTGTAGGTGGCGGCGGCGCTGCTGCTGCGCACATAGAGGTTGCGCAGGTCCTGCGTGCTGCTGGGGAACGCCATGCCCGACTTGTACAGGTAGCCCTGCGCACCCTGCGCATTGAGCTGGGCCACCAGGGCCGAGACGCCCGCCACGTCGGCCACCATGCGGTAGTCCAGGCGCGTGCCGGTGTGGGCCGTGTCGGTGACGTAGAAGTCACCGATGGGAACGGGGAAGGTCGTGCCGCCCGAGGCCAGGCTGTAGGTGAAGGCATAGCCTTGCGCCCCCAGCGTGTTCATGGCGGACAGGGCCGCGTCGAAGTTTTCGGCAGCCGTCTCCATGCGGTACTGGCCGGTCACCGGGGTCGTTGTGCCGCCGCCGGGGTTGCCGGGAGTGCCGGGGTTGCCAGGATTTCCGCCATTGCCGGGATCTCCGCCGCCCGGTTCTCCCAATCCACCACCACCGCCGCCGCCACAGGCGGCCAGGGTTCCCAGAAGCATCAATGCCGCACTGCGGCGCGTGAGCTGTACCATCTTCATGACTATCTCCCCTTCTCGTTGAATACGTGCCCGTTCCATGCGGAATCCCAGGGCATCGGCGGCGATTTTGGGGAGTTGGCCGACATCCGGTCACCCCCCGGCCGGGGGGTAATCGTTACGATGTGCGCAAGGTGTATCCGGGCGCGCCCTGGCGCTCCAGCCCTTTCGACATGCCTTCGCGCGGACCATGCACAGCCATCCCCTCCTGACCGATTCCTCCTGTCTCCAATCGGGGCGCTATGCCCTGGTGATCGACGACCACCCGCTGACGGCCATGGGCGTGTCCGAGTTCCTGAAACAATTCGGCCTGTCCGAAGTCCATGCCGTGGCCGATGCGGGCGAAGGCCTGCAGTGCATGGCCGGCAGGGGATCGCCGCATCTGGCCATCGTGGATTTCTGGCTGGGTGCCAGCGCGGGCACGGACGTGGTGCGCGAAATCCGCACGCTGGCGCCCGCCTGCCGCGTGCTCATGACCAGCGGTGACACGCATGGCGCGATTGCCCTGAAGGCACGCGCGGCCGGGGCCCATGGCTTTGTGCTCAAGTCGCAGCCGCCGCAGGTGCTGCAGCAGGCCGTGGCGGCCCTGCTGCGCGGCGAGACCTGGTTCCCCGCCGCCCCGCTGGCGCCACAGGCGCCCGGCGGCGCCCATGCCATCCGCATGACGGCGGCCGAGCTGGGCCTCACCCCGCGCCAGGCCCAGGTGCTGGACCTGGTGCTGCGCGGCCTGCCCAATCCCAGCATTGCGCAGTTGCTGCATCTGTCGCCGCACACGGTCAAGGAGCATGTGGCGGGCGCCCTGCAGCGCCTGGGCGTGCACAGCCGCATCGACGCCATCACGCGCATGCAGGGCATTGCGCTGGAGCTGCCGCCCTCCGTCCCGCCGACCGATACGGTTCAGGCGCCGGCCACGGCCAGCCTGCGCTGAAGCAGGGCCAGCAGCGCCAGCGGGTCCACGGGCTTGCGCAGCAGCAGATAGCCCAGTTCCTGCGCCTCTTGCTCCAGCGCCGGCGACGACTCGCCGCTGAGCAGGGCGCCCGCCGCCTGCGGCGATTGCGCCAGCACGTTCTGCAGCAGCGCAAAGCCGTTCTCGCCCTGGGCCAGATGGTGGTCGCACAGCACGAAATCGGGATGCTGCCCCGCCGCCAGCCAGTCGGCCACCTCGCGGCCCGTGGCAGCCACATCCACCTGCAGCCCCCAATCGCGCAGCAGGCCGGCCAGGGCCCGCGCCACCTGCGCATCGTCATCGACCACCCAGCACCGGCCCTGGAGCAGGGGCGGCCGGGACTGCGCCTGCGGTCCTTCGGACGGTCCCTCGGACTGCGGCAAGGCCGCCTGCACATTCAGGCTGGACGGCAGTTGCAGCCAGAAGCAGGACCCCCGCCCTGGCGTGGACAGCAGGCCGTGCTCCACGCCCATGCGCCGCGCGGCTGCGGCCACCACGGCCAGGCCCAGGCCCTGGCTGCTCACGCCGGGCAGGTGGTCGGCCGCAGGCTGGGCCGCGCGCCGGGCCGCCTGGCCTGAGCGCGCGCGAAAGTGCGGTGCGAAGACATGGGGCCGGTCTTCGGCCGCAATGCCCAGGCCCGTGTCCCAGACCTCGATGCGCCAGCCCCCGCCGTGCACGCGGGCGGCCAGCAGCACGCCGCCGCGCTGGGTGTAGCGCAGGGCGTTGTGCAGCAGGTTGAACACCATCTGGCGCAGCAGGGCCTCGTCGGCACGCACCCGGCTGTCCATGCCGCGCGCCACGCGCCAGCGCAGCACCAGCCCGCGCTGGCGCGCCTCGGCCGCGAACAGGCGCGTGGCATCGCCCAGCAGAATGCGCAGGTCCATCACCTGGGCGCGCAGCTCCCAGGTGCCGTTCTCCAGCCGCGACAGGTCCAGCAGGTCGTTGCACATGGTGCCCAGCGACTGGGCACAGGCCTGGGCATCGTCAAGCACGCCTGCCAGCGCGCCGTCGGCATTGCGCTGGCGGGCGGTTTCCACCAGCAGGCCCAAGGCATGCAGCGGTTGGCGCAGGTCATGGCTGGCGGCCGACAGGAAGCGGCTCTTGGCCTCCAGCGCCTGTTCGGCCTGTTCCTTGGCGGCCAGGTAGCGCTCGGCCAGCAGCTGGCGGTCACGCTCCTGCGCCCATTGCTGCAGCATGAGCTGGCGCGCCCCCCAGGCATGGCGCGCGATGGTGGCGCCATACAGCATGAGCAGCGGCAGCAGGTACAGGCCCCTGTTCGGGAAGTACCAGACCACGGCCAGCAGCATGGCGCCGTACAGCACGCCGAAGAAGCGCTTGAACACGGCAGCCGCCGGCGCCAGGAAGGTGGCGGCCGAGGCCACGACGCCGCACAGCACCAGGTAGATGAAAAGCCGGAATTCATGGCCGCTGCCATGGGTCAGCGGTATCGCCAGCGCCCAGGAACCGGCGTTGAGCAGGGCCATGCGGCCCATCACGCGCTCCCAGCGCTGCAGCCGCGCTGGCAGCTCGGCCGATGGCACGGCAGCACCCAGGTCCCGGCGCAACTGGCGCCGCAACCCGACAAAGACGCAGGCCATGAACGCCATGCCCAGCCACCACAGCAGCAGCGGCGCCTGGAAGGCGCCCGTTTCGTGCCGCTGCAGCCAGACCACGATTCCGGGGATGATGAGGGCCGCCGCCTCGGACGAGCCCCGCGATGCGATGGACAGCAGCAGCCGCTGGCGCTGCTGCAGTTTCCACAGCGGCTCCGCAGGGCCGCCGCCGTGTTCAGAACTGGTCGCCATCCACGTAGAGCCAGCGCCCGGCTTCGCGCACGAAACGGCTGCGCTCATGCAGGCGCACGGCGCGGCCGCCCACGCGGTAGCGCGCGACGAATTCCACCTCGGCGCTGTCCTCACCGGTGCATCGGAAGTCCTTGACCGCCAGCCCCAGCCAGCGTGCCGAAGGCTCGAAGTCGAGCGTGGCGGGCCGCTGGCTGGCGTGCCAGGTGGCCAGCAGATAGGCGGCGTCCTCACGCACGAAGGCGCTGTAGCGCGAGCGCATCAAGGCCTGGGCATCGGGCGCGGGGCAGTCGTCGAAGTGGTCCAGGTAGCGGCCGCAGCAGGCATCGAAGGCCAGGGGACGGCCCTTGGCATCGTGCTGGCCGCAGGGACAGGCCGGGAAAGTGGCGGCAGCGCTCATAGCGGCTGGCCCTGCGGAACTTGCAGAACTTGCGGAACTTGGGGGAGGACGGCGCGGGAGCAGGAATGCATGTCAGTCACGGCCGCCTTGCTGCGACCGGGTTCTTGATGGAGGACAGGCGGGCCATGATACTGACCGCGGGCCCTCGGGCCTGTAAGGAGAGCCCATGTTTTCAATGTCGGTCCCGTGGTGGGAGTTCGTGGTGCGCGGCGTGGCCGTGTACCTGTTTTTGCTGGTATTCCTGCGCCTGACCGGGCGGCGCCAGACGGGGCAGTACGCGCCGTTCGACCTGGTGCTGCTGCTCATCCTGTCGAATGCGGTGCAGAACTCCATGAATGCCGGGGACAACTCGCTGATCGGCGGCATGGTCTCGGCCTCCACGCTGATCCTGTGCCATCTGCTGCTGTCCTGGCTGACCTTTCGCTTTCCCGCGCTGGAGCGGCTCATCGACGGCAAGGCCAAGGCCCTGATCAAGGACGGACACCTGAACAAGGACCTGATGCGCGAGGAGCGCATCACGCGCGACGATATCGAGGCCGCTCTGCGTGCGGGCGGCTGCCTGCACCTCAGAGAGGTGGAGCGCGCCACGCTGGAGACCGACGGCAGCATCACCGTCGTCCTGCGCCGCCGCGACAGCGAGAACGAGGGCGATCCGCCGGTCTGACCCCCTGCCCGGCAGACCCTGTCAGTCGAGCTGCTCCAGGAAGCGCTCGATGGCCAGGTTCACGGGCTGCGGATGCGTGAGGTTGGCCGCATGGCCGGCACCCGGCACCTCCACCCACTGCGCCCTGGGCAAGGCCTTGGCCATGGCGCGTGCACGGTCGGGCGCGATGGCGGTGTCGTCCGTGCCATGGATGACCAGGGCCGGCACATGGATGTCGGGCAGGCGTGGGCTGATGTCATCGCGCTGGGCCAGCGCCAGAAAGCTCTGCCCCAGGTTGATGGGCGTGGCCTTCTTCCATTTGGCACGCCAGGCCGCCGCGCCGCTCCAGCCCTGGCCCAGGATGGTGCGCTCCACCGTGGACGCCATGTCGTCGCTGAGGCCATGCTCCATCCAGGCGCGCAGCAAGGCTTCGTGGTGGGGCATCTGCTCGGGGTCTTCCAGCATGGCCTGGGTGTCGATCAGCACCAGCGCGCGCACGATCTCGGGGTGGATGAGCGCGCAGCGCAGCGACAGATAGCCGCCCTGCGACATGCCGACCAGCACTGCGCGCTCCACGCCCAGGTGCTCGAGCAGGGCGGCCAGGTCGTCGGCCGAGTCGTAGTAGTCGAAGGGGGCGCACTGCTCGGGGTCTGCCGTCTGGCCATGGCCGCGCTCGTCCCAGCTGATGCAGCGAAAGCGCCCTTGCAGTGCCTGGACCTGGGGAGCGAACATGGTGTGGTCCATGAGCAGCCCGTGCGAAAACACCAGGACCGGGCCTCTCCCGCCCGTGTCCTCGTAGTACAGGTTCTGGCCGTTGACGGAAGCGATGGGCATGTCGGGATCTCCTGCGAAGGTGGTCACAAACCTGCCGGAAACGGCCGCCCGCCTCTCTCGGGCACCGTGCCGGCGATGCTCCATGCTAAGCCCTGCGGGTGTCAGGGCCATCCGGCCCGACCCGCAGCGTGGGGGATTGGCCTCAGGCCAGGGCGCGCTGGATGAGAATTTTCTGCACGTCGCTCGTGCCTTCGTAGATCTGGCAGACGCGCACGTCGCGGTAGATGCGTTCCACGGGGAAGTCGCTGACCACGCCATAGCCGCCCAGGGTCTGAATGGCGGCGCTGCACACGCGCTCGGCCATTTCGCTGGCGAACAGCTTGGCCATGGCCGCTTCCTTGAGGCAGGGCAGGCCGGCATCGCGCAGGCTGGCCGCATGCCAGATCAGCTGGCGCGCGGCCTCGATCTGCGTGGCGCAGTCGGCCAGGCGAAAGCCCACCGCCTGGTGGTTGAAGATGGGCTGGCCGAAGCTCTCGCGCTCCTTGGAGTACTGCAGCGCGCAATCGAAGGCCGCACGCGCCATGCCCACGCTTTGCGCGGCAATGCCGATGCGCCCTCCTTCCAGCGCCGACAGCGCAATCCTGTAGCCCTCGCCCTCAGCGCCGATGAGGTTGGCGGCGGGGATGCGGCAGCCCTCGAACTGGATCTGGGCCGTATCCGAACTGTGCTGGCCCAGCTTGTCCTCCAGCCGCAGCACCTGGTAGCCGGGTGCGGAGGTCGGAACGATGAAGGCGCTCATGCCGCGCTTGCCCGCCGCCTTGTCGGTGACGGCGATGACGATGGCCACGTCGCCGTTCTTGCCGCTGGTGATGAACTGCTTGACGCCGTTGATCACGTAGTCGCTGCCGTCGCGCGTGGCCGTGGTGCGCAGTGCCGAAGCGTCCGAGCCCACATGCGGCTCGGTCAGGCAGAAGGCGCCCAGCATCTCGCCGCGCGCCAGCGGCGCCAGCCATTGCTGCTTTTGCGCCTCGCTGCCGTAGCGCATGAGGATGGCGTTGACGGGGCAGTTGGTGACGCTGATCACCGTGCTGGTGCCGCCGTCGCCGGCTGCGATTTCCTCCAGCACCAAGGCCAGGCTCAGGTAGTCAAGGCCGGCGCCGCCGTACTCCTCGGGCACGCAGATGCCGTAGGCGCCCAGCGCCGCCAGGCCCTGGTGCACGTTCTTGGGAAAGTGGTGTTCCTTGTCCCAGCGTGCGGCATGGGGCGTGATTTCGGTGCGCACGAAGTCGCGCACCGCGTCACGGATCATTTCCTGGTCTGCGTTGAGCAGCATGTCTTGTCTCCTGATTCTTGTTTAGTTGTTCGTTGTCCGTTGCGCTGGCTGGATCTGCCGTCGGATCTACCAGGCGATGCGCTGCCCGTCATGCCTCAGCATGCGGCCCCGGTCGGCCGGCGTGACGCCGGCCAGCGTGCGCACCAGGCCCTGCACGCTTTGCTCCACGGTGAAGGTGGCAGCCGCGCCACCCATGTCGGTCTGCACCCAGCCCGGGTCCAGCGCGACCACGGTGGCGCCCGGCCATTGCGGCTGGGCGCTGGCCACGACCATGTTGAGCGCAGCCTTGCTGACGCGGTAGAGCCAGGCGTCGGATTCGGCGTCGGCCAGCAGCGACATCTGGCTGGAGAACAGGCCGAACACGCCACCCGCCGCCTCGACCAGCGGCGCCACCTGGGGCAGCACCTGCATGGCGCCCAGCACATTGGTGTGCATGACGCGGTCGAACTGCTCGCGCGTGGGCGGCGTGGCCGAGCTGTGGGCATCCCACACTCCGGCCACGTACAGCGCCAGCTCGATCTTCTCGCCGTCGAGCTGCCAGGCCAGGCCGCTGACGCTGGCCGGATCGGCCACATCCACCAGCAGCACCTTGGCGCCCGTGGCCTCGACGTGCTCGCGGTCGGCCTCGCTGCGCACCGTGGCGACCACGCTGCGGCCCTGGGCCGCATAGGCCTCCACCAAGGCAAAACCAAGCCCGCGCGAGGCTCCCAACACCAGAGTGACTGCCATGTCTTTCGACCTTTCAAATGGAATGCGGTCAGCGGCCCTGCTCGTCCGCGATCTGCTTTTCGTAGCGCTCGACCATGGCCTCCTGCGTCTCGGTGGGCGCAGGCAGGCCGATCTGCTGGTGGACCATCTGGTTCACCGAGGGCATGACGTTGCGCGACACCTGGGATTCTGGCTTCCAGAGCCGGGCGCGCATCAGGGCCTTGGCACAGTGCAGATAGGCCTCCTGCACCTGGATCTCCAGAACGATCTTGGGCCGGAAGCCTTCGCTGGCGAACAGCGCCGTGTAATGGGCCTCGTCGCGCAGCTTGGCCACGCCGTTGACGCGCAGGGTCTCGTCGAAACCCGGCACCATGAACAGCAGGCCGATGCGCGGATCGGCGATCAGGTTGCTGAAGCTGTCCAGACGGTTGTTGCCGCCCGAATCGGGAATCAGCAGCGTCTGGTTGTCGGGCGCCTTGATGAAGCCCGGCTTGCCGCCGCGCGGCGAGGCATCCATCATCGCGCCCGCCCCGCCCCCCGTGGCCACGATGCACAGCGGCGACAGCGCGATGAAGCGCAGGCAGTGCCGGTCCAGGTCCACCTGCTGCTTGAGCAAGGCCCTTTCGGCCGGCATGGCATACAGGCTGCGCAACTGTTCTTCGCTGGTAATCATGGTCGAGAGGTCAAAGTAATAGCGGATCGGCCGATCCAAGTCTAGCTCTCTGGACGTCTGTGGCGCTGCCCATAAAACTGGCGCAATGCAAATCAGAGACACCGAGGAAGGGCCGCCCCGCACCGAGGGTGTCGTCCCCCTTTCAGGGGGAGGGCGCGCAGCGCCTCAGGGGGTGACCATTTCTATCGCCATGGCTGTTCCCTCGCCGCCGCCTATGCACAGCGTGGCCAGGCCGCGCTTGCCGCCACGCGCCTGCAGGGCGTGCAGCAGCGTGACCAGGATGCGCGCACCGCTGGCGCCAATGGGGTGGCCCAGCGCACAGGCGCCGCCGTTGACGTTGACCTTGTCGCGCGGCACGCCCAGCTCGGCCATCAGGGCCATGGGCACGACGGCAAAGGCTTCGTTGACTTCCCACAGGTCCACGTCCGCCGCCGTCCAGCCGGCCTTCTTGAGGGCCTTCTGTGTGGCGCCCACGGGGGCCGTGGTGAACCATTCGGGCTCCTGGGCATGCGTGGCATGGGCAACGATGCGCGCCAGCGGCTTGCAGCCCAGTTCCTTGGCCGTGGATTCGCGCATCAGCACCAGGGCGGCGGCGCCGTCGTTGATGCTGGAGCTCGATGCGGCCGTGATCGTGCCGTCCTTCTTGAAGGCGGGCTTGAGGCTGGAAATCTTGTCCAGCTTGGCCTTGGCCGGGCCTTCGTCGATGCTGACCGTGACGTCGCCCTTGCGCGTGGAGACGGTGACGGGCGTGATCTCGGCGGCGAAGGCGCCGCTTTCCGTGGCCGCCTGGGCGCGCTTGACGCTTTCGATGGCGTAGGCGTCCTGCTGCTCGCGCGTGAAGTGGTATTTGGCGGCGCAGTCCTCGCCAAAAGTGCCCATGGAGCGGCCAGGCTCGTAGGCGTCCTCCAGGCCGTCGAGCATCATGTGGTCATAGACCTTGTCGTGGCCCATGCGGTAGCCGCCACGGCCCTTCTTGAGCAGGTAGGGCGCATTGGTCATGCTTTCCATGCCGCCGGAGACCACGACATCGCGGCTGCCTGCGACCAGCTGGTCGTGCGCCAGGATGGTGGCCTCCATGCCGGCGCCGCACATCTTGGACAGGGTCACGGCGCCCGTGCTGCGCGGCAGGCCGCCCTTGAAGCCGGCCTGGCGGGCGGGCGCCTGGCCCTGGCCCGCCATCAGGCAGTTGCCGAACAGCACTTCGTCCACTTTCTCGGGCGCCACGCCCGCGCGCTGCACGGCCGCCTTGATGGCAGCGCCGCCCAGATCATGGGCCGCGAGGTCGGCGAAGTCGCCCTGGAAGGCGCCCATGGGGGTGCGGGCTGCGCCGACGATGACGATGGGGTCTTGCATGCTTGTCTCCTGGGGTGTCGTGATGGTGAAAGAAAGGGAAAACGGGTCAGGCCAGCCAACGGCTGCGCTCGTAGGGGAAGACATCGTGGACATGGCCTTCGCGGATGCGCTGCTGATGCGCCTGCCAGAAGGCGGGGTCGAGCAGGTCGGCATGGTGGCGCATGAAGACTTCGCGCACGGCCGGGTTGCCCAGCAGAAAGGGCGCGAAGGTTTCCGGGAACACATCGCGCGGGCCCACGGGGTACCAGACCTCGCCGCTGAGCTCGTCCTCCTCGTTGCGCGGCGCGGGCACCTGGCGGAAGTGGCAGTCGGTCAGGTATTCGATCTCGTCGTAGTCGTAGAAAACCACCTTGCCGCCGCGCGTGATGCCGAAGTTCTTCCACAGCATGTCGCCCGGGAAGATGTTGGCCGCGACCAGATCCTTGATGGCATTGCCGTACTCGATCACGGCGCTCTCCAGCCGCTGCCGCGGTGCCGGCAGGTCCAGCCCGTCATCGAAGCACTCCTGCAGCAGCATGTTCAGCGGCACCATGCGCCGCTCTATGTAGAGGTGGGAGATGATGACCTCCTGCCGGCCATCGCCGTCGCGGTCGCTGATCTCGACCTGGCTGGGCGCATGCTCCAGGATCTCGGCGATCAGCGCATCCGAAAAGCGCTCGCGCGGGAAGGCGACCAGGCTGTACTCCAGCGTGTCGGCCATGCGCCCCACGCGGTCGTGCTGCTTGACCAGGCGGTACTTGGCCTTGACCTGTTCGCGCGTGATCTCCTTGGGCGCGGCGAAGCGGTCCTTGATGAGCTTGAACACATAGGGAAAGCTGGGCAGGTCGAACACCAGCATGACCATGCCCTTGATGCCGGGCGCGATGCGGAACTGGTCGCGCGAATGCCGCAGGTGGTGCAGGAAGTCGCGGTAGAACAGCGTCTTGCCCTGCTTGGCCAGGCCCAGGGCGTTGTACAGCTCGGCGCGCGGCTTGCGCGGCATGAGGCTGCGCAGGAACTGCACGTAGGCGCTGGGCACGTCGGTATCGACCATGAAGTAGGCGCGCGCAAAGCTGAACAGGCCGTGGAAGTCCTTCTCGCCGAACAGGGCCGCGTGCAGCACCAGCCGGCCGTTGTCGCCGTGCAGGATGGGCACGGCCCAGGACAGCTCGGCAAAGCCGTTGATGATCTTGCCGACGATGTAGGCGCCCTTGTTGCGGAAAAAAAGGCTGGACAGCACCTGGATCTGGAAGTTGGCGTACAGGCGCATGGCCTGCAGCTGCGGCTCCAGGCGCTCGGCCAGGCGGGCGATGTCGCGCTCCAGGTCCTCGAAGGGGCGCTGCAGCGCGAATTGCTCCACGACTTCGCGCAGCGTCTGCGGCAGCGTCTCGCGCGTGGGGTAGAAGGCCAGGTAGGCCGGGCGCGCAGCCGGCTCCTGGTTCTCTATGTATTCCGTGCTGACGGCGGGCCGCACGAAGATGAAGTCGTTGTGGAAATGCGTGCGGTGCAGGATCTTGGTGGTGACCGAGTTGAAGAAGGTCTCGGCCAGCTCCGGCTGCAGGTGGTTGACCATGAGCCCGATGTAGTGGCGCTTGATCTGCTGCCAGACCGGCATGGGCTGGGCGCCGGCCGCAAACTCCTTTTCAAGCCGGCGCACGCATTCGCGCACGCGCAGGTCGTAGAACTCGATGCGCTCGCGCTGGGCACGCTGCTGGCCCAGCCAGTCGGCAGTTTCGAAGCGGTGCTTGGCGCGGGCGGATTCGGCGCGGAACAGGCGGTAATGGCGATTGAAGCCATCCATCATCGCCCGCGCGATGTCATGGGCAAGCAGGGTGTCCTGGGCAGGCATCGGCATGAAGTCTCCCGGGGTCCCGCCTGCCATGGCCGCTCAGTCGCGCTGGCGGCTGGCGACCAGCTCGACAGCCTCGGCATGGATGTTGGCGATGCCGCCGACACCGGGCACGGTCATCTGCAGATTGGTGATCAGGCCGTCCTTGAGGCCATAGCACCAGCCGTGCAGCGTGACCTTCTGGCCTCGCGCCCAGGCATCCTGCATCACCGTGCTCTGCGCCACATTGATCACCTGCTCGATGGCATTGAGTTCACACAGCGCATCGTGGCGCCATTGCGGGGACAGGCTGGCCAGCAGCGCCTGGTGCTTGTCGCGCACATCCTTCACATGGCGGATCCAGTTGTCGGCCAGGCCCACGCGCACATCCTCCAGTGCCGCCAGCACGCCGCCACAGCCATAGTGGCCCACGACCATCAGGTGCTCGACCTTGAGCTGGTCCACCGCGTACTGGATGGTGGACAGGCAGTTCAGGTCGCTGGGCACGACCACGTTGGCCACGTTGCGGTGCACGAACACCTCGCCGGGCTCCAGGCCCGTGATCTGGTTCGCAGGGACGCGGCTGTCGGAACAGCCGATCCACATGTAGCGGGGTTTTTGCTGCGACAACAGCCCGGTGAAGAAACCGGGCCGGTCACGCTCCATCTGCTGGGCCCATTCGCGGTTATGGACAAACAGTTCTTCGATGGAGGTTGTGCTCATAAGCAATCCTTTTGTTGGGTCAAACTCAAGAACGGCGCGGCAGGCGGGTGCGGGATCAGCAGGTCTCTGCGAACAGCTCGCGGCCGATCAGCATGCGACGGATCTCGCTGGTGCCGGCGCCGATCTCGTAGAGTTTCGCATCCCGCCAGAGGCGACCCAGTGGGTATTCGTTGATATACCCATTACCTCCATAGATTTGAACGCCTTCGCCGGCCATCCATGTCGCCTTCTCGGCGCACCACAGGATGACGCTGGCACAGTCCTTGCGGACTTGGCGAACATGCTCCGTTCCCAGCAGATCGAGGTTTTTGGCGACCGTATAGGCAAATGAGCGGCCCGCTTGCAGCACGGTGTACATGTCCGCCACCTTGCCCTGGATGAGCTGGAACTCGCCAATGCTCTGGCCGAACTGCTTGCGGTCATGGATGTAGGGCACGACGTTGTCCATCACTGACTGCATGATGCCCAGCGGCCCGCCGGTCAGCACGGCACGCTCGTAGTCCAGGCCGCTCATCAGCACCTTGGCGCCATTGTTCAGGCCGCCCAGCACGTTCTCGGCCGGCACCTCGACGTTCTCGAACACCAGCTCGCCCGTGTGGCTGCCACGCATGCCCAGCTTGTCCAGCTTCTGGGCAATAGAAAAGCCCTTCATGCCCTTCTCGATCAGGAAGGCGGTCACGCCGCGGGCGTTCAGCTCGGGCTCGGTCTTGGCGTAGACCACCAGGGTGTCGGCATCGGGACCATTGGTGATCCACATCTTGGTGCCGTTGAGCAGGAAGTAGTCGCCCTTGTCCTCGGCCTTGAGCTTCATGCTGATCACGTCCGAGCCGGCGCCGGGCTCGCTCATGGCCAGCGCGCCCACATGCTCGCCACTGATCAGCTTGGGCAGGTACTTGGCCTTTTGCGCCTCGTTGCCGTTGCGGTTGATCTGGTTCACGCAAAGATTGCTGTGCGCGCCATAGGACAGGCCCACCGAGGCACTGGCACGCGAGATCTCCTCCATCGCCACCATGTGGGCCAGGTAGCCCATGTTGGCGCCGCCGTACTGCTCGGACACGGTGATGCCCAGCACGCCCAGATCGCCAAACTTGCGCCACAGGTCCATGGGGAACTGGTCGTCGCGGTCGATCTCGCCGGCGCGCGGTGCAATCTCGGCCTGTGCGAACTCGCGCACGGCATCGCGCAGCGCGTCGATGTCCTCGCCCAGTTGGAAGTTCAGGCCCGGCAGGTTGGAAAGGCTCATCTCGTGTCTCCTGTGGAAATTCGGTGAAAGAACGCCGCCCGGCTCAGTCGGCCAGATCGCGGCCCTGCACACACATCAGCGTGCAGCCCATGGTTGCAATCAGTTTTTCGCGGCCTTCGTCGATGGCATAGGCGCGCCCCTCGGTCACGATGATCGTGCGGCCCGGCTTGATCACCCGGCCTTCCATGCGAAAGCGCTGGCCCTTGGCGGGGGCCAGCAGATTGATCTTGAATTCGATGGTGAGCACGGCAGCATCGGCAGGCATCAGGGTCAGCCCTGCATAGCCGCAGGCGGAATCCAGCGCCGTGGAAACCATGCCGGCATGCAAAAAACCATGCTGCTGCGTCAGCCCGGGCGCCCAGTCCAGGCAGACATCGACGGCGCCGGGCTCCAGCAGGGACAGCTCGGCGCCCAGGGTGTGCATCGCGCCCTGGCGTGCAAAACTGTCTCGCACACGGCGGGCAAAGTCGCTGTTGGCAGGTTTCAGGCGGGGCACGGTCAAGGCAAGCCTCACAAATTACGTTTACGTAAACGTCAATTATGAAGCATTTTTCCCATCCAGGTGTTTCAACAGAGTGCGGGCCTCGGATTCCTGCTCTCGCACCTCGGCCAGGTTGGCCTGCAGATCGGCAAGGCGGTCCTCGAGCTGGCGGCGATGCACAGCCAGCACTTCCAGGAATTTGCGCAGTTGCACGCCCGTGTCGCGGGGGCTGTCGTAGAGATCGATGATCTCCTTGGCTTCGTTCAGAGACAGCCCCAGGCGCTTGGCGCGCAAGGTCAGGCGAAGACGCGTGCGATCACGCGCGCTGTAGACGCGATTGCGCCCGCCAGGCCCGGCGCGCTCGGGCTCAAGCAGGCCCATGTCCTCATAGAAGCGGATGGCCCGGGTCGTGAGATCGAACTCCTTGGCAAGATCGCTGATGGTGTAGGTGGTCGACATGGCTGGAGAGTCCGCCAGCATCCACAGCCGGCGGCCATGGGAATGCGACGTTGACGTTAACGTCAATGCTAGCGGAATTGGCCCCAGGAAACTGCGCCGGATGTTGCATCCGGGTGCGGGAATAAAAAGAGAGCGCGTCAGCGCTCTCTTTTTTTGGGATGTCCGTTTTGGCTGCTCTGCCTATTTCCCCGTTTCCTGCGGCCCAATGCAAAAAACCCCGTAGCTTTGGGCTACGGGGTTTCTTGGGCTGTAAGAGCCTGACGATGACCTACTTTCACACGGGAACCCGCACTATCATCGGCGCAAAGTCGTTTCACTGTCCTGTTCGGGATGGGAAGGAGTGGTACCAACTTGCTATGGTCATCAGGCATA
>NZ_JACVAZ010000003.1:0-1266495 GCF_014852125.1 Delftia sp. DLF01 | reverse complement strand
ACGAGCCCCACCTGCTGGTGCAAGCCATCACCGCAGGCCTGCCCGACCCGGACGACCCCAACCACACGCCAGCCCTGGCCCTGATTCAAACCATGCTCGACGCCATGCCGAGGGACATGCAGCAAGAGGCCGCCCGCCACCTGCGCCACACCCTGGAGCACGGCCTGCCGCCCGGCGCCCAGGCCATGCTGGGCGAACAGGCCGAGGGCACCGCCCGCATGCTCAGCGGCATGCAGGCCAAGTTGCAGGAACAGGAAAAAGAACAGCACGCCCGCATCGCCATCCACCACTACCACTGCGACCACCTGGGCACACCCATGGCGCTGACGGACCAGACCGGCCAGGTGGCCTGGGCCGCCAAGCTGGATCCCTGGGGCAATGTGCTGCAGGAGTACAACCCGCAGGGAATCCACCAGGCGATCCGGCTGCCAGGGCAGCACCATGACAGGGAAACGGGGCTGTATTACAACCGGCATCGGTATTACGATCCGGTGGTGGGGAGTTATGTGAATCAGGATCCGATTGGGTTGATGGGGGGATTCAACGTCTTTAGCTACGGGGCCAATAACCCTATAAGACGCTATGATCCATTGGGTCTCGATTGGGTCAGATCAGGCATTACTTATCCCAGAGATTCTCCAGATCCAGATAATCCACTCAATTTCAACACAGTGTATTGTGATGATGAGGAAGTGAAAATAAACTCAAATAATGCAGGAAAGTGTCAGAATGCTCTCGGCACTACCGTTGCGCACGAAAATTCTCACAAAGAAGACATATTAAAATCAAATAAAGATGTATGCAAAGGAAATAAAGGGATATCTCAAATTGTAACAAGTAATAAAAAAATCCGCCTTGCCTCAGAAAGAAAAGCGCATGAACTGGAAATAACCATTCTGGAAAATTCTTTAAAGGATCCACCCGTTGGATGCACTGCATACGGAATCGAAGCAGAGATACGAACTACGAAGAAAGAACTCCTGAAAGTCCATCATGGCACCTATCCGAATTAAATATAGACTTACAACGTATTTGGTCAAGATGATAATATTGATATTCCTTCCCCATGAATCTCATGGAGAATCCAAGGAATATCTAAATATCATTGAATATTCTTTGACCTTAAAAGTAGAAAAAAACTCAATAAAAACAAATATTGCAAACAACTCATCAAAGGATATTAAATTAAGAAAAGACTCCCTTCCATCGTCCCTCCTTATTCGTGGGATAAATCTTAGCGCCTACTCTGATTCAGAAGATCTTAAGCCAATTGGCTTATTTCTCCCAATTGGGAGCAATTCAGATTTAAAAACAATACCTGCCGGGGGTGAATTATCCGGAGAAATAAACATAAATAAATTAATAAACAATGATTGCTCTCTTTTGAAGAAAAATCCAATAATAATATTCTGGAGATATTCGGCTCAGGCTGATGAAGGCATTCTGCCGGCCACAGAGGGAGCTATAAGAGTAAATGGCAAAGATGTTTCATGCGATTAATGCATGTTATGAATTTTTCGTCTTGATGGAAAAGCACCAGACGAGCACAATAAATTTGATGGTAAAAATTATGACTAATGCGATAAGCTCAAAGTACTTACGCGTTAGGAGAAATTAAGGCCATTATGGCAAGGTGGATGAGGTAAAAAAGTACAGGTGCCGAATCCGGCTGCCTAGAGCGTATTTTGAATTTCCCACGGAAACCAGTACCTGCATGACTGCTGGCGACATGAGCAAGTAAAGACCAACGATTGAAGACCACTCAGCTCAGCAGCCGACGGGCCGGACCGGCCAGGTGGCATGGGCCGCGAAGCTGGGCCCATGGGGCAATGTGCTGCAGGAATACAACCCTCAAGGCATCCACCAGGCGATCCGACTGCCGGGGCTGCTCCATGACAGGGAGACGGGGCTGTATTGCAACCAGCATAGGTATTACGATACTGTGGTGGGGAGTTATATCAATCAGGATCCGACGTCGAATCTCCCTCGCGCTACAGATTCGTAATTATCCCAGGAGGACCAGCAACTGCTGGAGATTGGGAAAATCCAGAAGAACAATTCCTGGATTTGAAATTGTTACTTTTCAAAGCCCGGTGATATTGTTGCAGTAGCATATCCATGTGGGGACGCTGCTGGGCATGTGAAAGTCGTGACAGGGAGTGGTACAACCATTGGTGAAGGCTCAGAAGATGGATCACATTCAACTAGTTGGTCAAGGAATGGGGTATCGCCTAAAGGCAATCCAATATATAGAAGATGCAGGATTGAAAAAGATTATGAAAGCAGTAGTTTGCATAATAGCGGCAGCGCTTGGTTTTCAAATAATATCTTTGCTAATTTTCTTGATGGCACCGATGAAAATTGATTTATCGGATATAGAGGGATTTAATTTGTCTTATATTTTTAATAAGCTTGGAAATCCAGACTATGATTTGAGTGTCAAAGATATATTGGGATGGCAAAGCCATCGCTGCCTAATTCGTCAAAATGTCGTAATTAGGATAAAAGAATCGAACATTAAACCAACTGCTTTCCCTGCATCAATAAGTGTTTCAAATACATTGGGGGAAGAAACTCATTATTTCAAGTTATCAAAACACTCAAGATCTGACGGAAATAACAATTTTATTAGAACGACCACCATAACCGTATGGCCATACGGTGATTTTCTAATAAGTAAAGAGATTGTTGAAAACAAAAATCACCAGTCACAGTGAGTCTCGATATGCGTAGATTGTTCAGCCCCATGGGTTATAACAAGATGAGGCCAATACGCGCAGATCGCTTGGTCATGTTGGGTATCCACGACGAGCACACCACAAAAATGCTGCAGGAGATGCGCAAGTAACTGCAAAAGCAGGAGCGAGCGTAACAGGGCTCCGTAGCCATCCATCACTACCACTGCGACCATCTGGGCACGCCCATGGCCCTGACCGACCAGCGAGGGTTAGTGGCCTGGGTCGCACAGTAGGACCCCTGTGGCAATGTGCTGCACGAATACAACCCACAGGGGACGTCTCGCAGAGGTTTGAGGTATGGAGTGGTGAAGAAGGATTGCTTCATAAAGCACATCACTTAAGCCAGGAAATAGTACAACCGGGCGAGAATAGTGATCTAGGAAAAATTACAGAACAAGCTTGGAAAGATTTCAAAGGCAATGAAAGTAATGCGTTCAAAATTACTTGCGGATGCGATTGGACTGATTTTCTTTCTTGCATTACCCACGCCGGCTTTCGCTTTTGCAACCGATGTGGTGTTGTATTATTTTTGGGCAATATTTTTCGTATTTTTGGTTTGCATTGTTGGATCTATATATTTGCATTCAACAAGGAAAGCAATATACGCATCAATTTGGATAATAAGCGTATTTTTCTCTGTTTATTGTGAGGTTCCAAGAAATATAAAAATGCTGGTGACGATTTATTTACTCATTAGTCCGATAATTATTCTTGTGTTGATTTTTTATAGAAGTAATAATAAGCAGCAGAGCGAGAGAGAAAAAGAATAACACCTGACAAAGATCGTGAAAAATAATTTCCAAGATAGTATTGATGATGGCGGTGTATGGATCATAGAAAGAACTCTGGTGCGCTTAATGCAAGAAAATACTGGAAAACTCCATGAAGATTAAATTGGTAATTATTATTTTAATCTTGCTAAATGGATATTTTTTCTTCAGAAAAGATGGTTTTGATTATTATATAAATAAAGATTACGACTTTGTTTGTGTATTTCCGCCATATACGCCAAAATTAGTTGTTCTTGAAGAGCTGAGAAAATATTCAAGTGATTTAAAGGATGATGTGGCGTACAAAGAATCAATGGACGATGGTATTTTTACTTATTTCTTTATAAAAAATAATGAAATAATTTCTTCTGGAGAAGAAATGGTGAAGAATAATTCGATGGGTGAATATGGTTGTTTGGGTAGATGAAGATATTACCGCGATTTAACTTTCCTTGAAGTGAAGACTTGTGCCAAGTGCCATAGTCTTTTTTAACTAATGCACTCACACAGTTAAGCGAGTATTTTAGTACTGCATCCAATCTGGAGTGGGTGTGCACAGATCTTTCTTTGCTGATGTTGGACTAGCTGTTGTTGCAAAAAATAAATGGCTCTTTTTGGCCGGGGCGCTACTGTTATGCATGTCAAATTGTCCAATAGTCACGGTAATTTTGGTGGCGGATGTAGATTAGTTAGGCTGCAAGTAATAGAGGCTCCACTGGAATTTTTGGAGTTTCATTCTTGGGTATTGCGAAATAAGCGCTTGTTTTATGAGTATTGAATACATAAGCCCATGAAGAAGATAATAAAAGTATCTTTCGGATCATTCGTTGTGGTTGCACTTCTGGGATTTATTTTTCTTATTTCTTCAATCGAGAATGAAAAGGAGAGCTTCTTCTCTTCCTATGATCTATTGGATGAAGATGGACAAAGATATATCTCTTGGGTTCCCGCTTTTTTACCAAAGACTGCCTTTAATATCAGAATATATGCTGATGTGGAAACTAATCATTTTTATATGTTCTTTCAGCTGGAAAAAATTCAATCTATTGATTTTCAGAAAAAGATGAATATGAAAGCATCAAAAAATGGAGTCGCGCTGCTTCAAAAGGGCGTTGAGAAAATAAAATCAGGGTGGTGCGCTTTTCAGGACATTTCGAATGGATTTGGTGAAAATCTATATCTGGTGGGAAAAGTAAGCTCTAGTGAAGAAATTTATTATGTGATGAAGGCGACAACGGCTACTAATTTGAATTCGACTGAATACACTTCGGAAATGGTGAAGAAATATTGTGAGCATGGCGATTTCAAGCCTGAAATGCAATATCTGGACATCAGGTAATTGACGCGGGTGAATCTATAGGATGTGATTTTTGCCGTCAAAAGACCGCCTCAGCCTTGCATCGCTCCTACAAAAAAACGCTTGAATACGCATCCCATCCTCGCTGCCAAAGCACAGCACAGGCCTCATCGTGAATCAAATTCACAGATGGTGTTCCAGCAGACCGGCTAGTCCCGCGCAGCCCTTGAATCCATGATCCCGCCATCGACAGACATCGGATTCCTTGCATGCGGCAACTTTTTCCATCGCTTTCCACGGCCTCGGGCGCGGCCCTTCTGGCGCTTGTGATTTCCACGCCTGCCATGGCGGATTCGACGGTGCCGGCGGGTTCGGCTGAAGTCTCCAACTGGGCTGCCACCTGGCAGGCCAGCCCGCAGCCGGTCTGGGGGGCGGACTTCCTCTTTCCCACCAACCTGCCCGCCGTTCTGCAGGACCAGACCGTGCGCCAGGTGGCGCGCATCAGCCTGGGCGGGCCGCGCCTGCGCATCGTGCTGTCCAACGCCTACGGCGGCCAGCCTGTGACCGTGGGCAGGGCGACCGTGGCAAAGCCGTTGCCGGCGGGCGCCATTGACGCTGGCAGCCTGCAGGCCGTGACCTTTGGCGGCAGCGCGCAAGCCACTATTGCCGCAGGCGCATCCCTGGTCAGCGACCCTGTGGCCTTGCCGCTGGCCTCGCTGTCGCAGGTGGCGGTGAGCCTGTACGTGCCCGGCGCCACGCCTGTGCAGAGTTTTCACTGGGATGGACGTCAGACCGGCTGGATCGTGGCGGGCGACCAGTCCGCTGCTGCGGCGCTGCGGACTTCGGACCCTGGCGCAATCAGCAGCACGGCCCGCCCGCTGTTGGCGGGTATTCAGGTTGAGGCCAACCCCGCGTCACCCGCGGCTCCCGTGGTAGCGGTGATGGGCGACTCCATCACCGACGGCGCCACTGCCAGCCTGGACCGGGACAGCCGCTGGCCGGACTTCCTGGCCGCGCGCCTTGCGCCGCACGGCGCGGCGGTGGTCAATGCTGGCATCTCTGGCGCGCGCCTGCTGTCGGATGGCATGGGCGAGCATGCGCTGGCGCGGCTGGAGCGTGATGTGTTGGCCCAGCCCGGTGTGCGCAGCCTCATCGTGCTGCTGGGCATCAACGATATTTCCTGGCCCGGCACGGCCTTTGCGCGGCGGGCGCAGCGCCCCACGCTGCAGGACATGGCAGAGGGCTATCGCCAGCTGGTTGCCAGGGCGCGCAGCCACGGCCTGCGCGTGATCGGCGCCACCTTGCCGCCTTTCGAGGGCGCATTGCCAGGCACGCCGCTGGACGACTACTACGAGGCCGACAAGGACGACCTGCGACGGCAGGTGAATGCATGGATACGGTTGGGCGGCGCCTTCGATGCCGTCATCGACTTCGACGCCGTGCTGCGCGATGG
Source organism: Delftia sp. DLF01 (assembly GCF_014852125.1). NCBI lineage: Bacteria > Pseudomonadati > Pseudomonadota > Betaproteobacteria > Burkholderiales > Comamonadaceae > Delftia > Delftia sp. DLF01. The sequence continues at coordinate 1,260,237 of NZ_JACVAZ010000003.1, read as the reverse complement.
CGCCCATCCCTCCCGCATGGCGGCGCGATTCGACTCGGGCGACCGGCTGCATCCTGGCGACGAAGGCAATCGCGCCATGGCCGATGCGGTGGATCTGAACGCCATACTGCCGGGCCTGCTGCCGCGCTAGCCGCGCCTGCACGCGGTGGAGGTGGCGTTGATGGTGGCGTTGGCGGCGGCGGGGCTGTCTCCCTATAAAATGCAAATGGTTCTCATTTGTCATTCGTCCCTGGCCTGCCTGTGCGCCCTGGGATACAGGGAGGGGTATCGTGGCCGCCGCCGAGTTCGCGCTTCAGCAACAAGTCGAAATTCTCTACACCGATCACCACGGCTGGCTGCGCGGCCTGCTGCGCCGCAAGCTGGGCAATGCCTTTGATGCGGCCGATCTGGCGCACGACGTTTACCTGCAACTGCTGCGCACCGGCCGTGTTCCGCCGGCCGACGAGCACCGCCGCCATCTCACCCAGATTGCCAACGGCCTGGTGATCGACCTGTACCGGCGCCGCCGCGTGGAGGCGGCCTATCTTGAAGCGCTGGCCCTGCTGCCCGAGCAGATGGCGCCCTCCGAAGAAACACGTGCCCTGGCGCTGGAGGCGCTGGTGGAGATCGACGCCGCGCTGAACGGCCTGCCGCCCAAGGCGCGCAAGGCCTTGCTGCTGTGCAAGCTCGACGGCATGGCCTACCGCGACATCGCGGCCGAGCTGGGCGTGTCCGTGTCTTCGGTGGAGAAATACATCGCCGCCGGCCTGCTGGCCTGCTACCAGGCGCTGCACGGCCCGGTGTGCTGAACGGCCGGCCCGCATGTCCTCATCACCGGCATCGCCCGACGCCTCCAGCGAGCTGCTGGAGCCGGCCATTGTCCAGCGCGCCGCCGAATGGATGGCCCGGCTATGGGCCGATGACGCCAGCGACGAAGACCGCGCCGCCTGCGCCCGCTGGCGTGCCGAGCATCCGCGGCACGAGCTGGCCTGGAGCCGGCTGCAGGCCTTTGACGACAAGCTGCGCAGCGTGCCCGGCGGCATTGCGCGGCATGCGCTGGCGGACACCTCCGCTGCGTCGCCGGCGCCACGCCGTGGCCGCCGCCGCGCCATGCAGGTGTTGGGCTTCATGGCCATGGCCGGTGGCATTGCCCATTTGGTGCGCGGCACCGATGCCTGGCAAATCGCCGCTGCCAGCCATGGCACGGCGCGTGGCGAGGTCCGCGAGATCACGCTGCCGGATGGCACGCAGGTGGTGCTGGCCTCGGCCTCGGCCATCGACCTGCGCTTTGACGGGGCCGAACGCCTGATCCTGCTGCGCGCTGGCGAAATCCTCGTGACCACTGCGCCTGATCCGCAAAGCACACCGCGCCCGCTGCGCGTGCGCTCGCGCCACGGCACGGTGCAGGCCCTGGGCACGCGCTTCACGCTGCGCCAGGAAGATGAGCAGTCCCGCGTGACCGTGTTCGAGGGCGCGGTGGAGGTGCGTCCCGCCCGGGCGCCGGGCCAGGTGGTGCGCGTGGAGGCAGGGCAGGGCGCCGTCTTCTCCGGCGATCTGGCCCAGCTCCCAGTGGCCGCGCAGGAAAGCGCCGCCGCCTGGGCGCGTGGCGCGCTGGTGGCCGACAACATGCCGCTGGGCGAGCTGGTGGCCGAACTGGCGCGCTACCGCACGGGCCTGCTGCGCTGCGACCCGCAGGTGGCCGGCCTGCGCGTCACGGGCGTGTTCTCGCTGCGCGATACCGACCGCGCCCTGCACAACCTGGCGCTGGGCCTGCCCGTGCAGGTGGTCGCGCGCACGCGCTATTGGGTCACGGTGCAGGCGGCGGGCTGAGGCGCCTTTCATCGCGGCGCCTTCCCCGTCTCTCGGAACCCGTTACCGGCTGATTCAACTTCCTCGCCCTGCGGATTGAGGGTTTGGCGTTCTCGTTCGGAAGACAGGCAAGAGCCCTTGTTTTCTGTTCCGCCATGCCTTCCAGGAAATCCCATGCACTCCACCGATGCCGATGACCCCCAGGCCGGCCTCGGCCCCATTGCGCAGACGCTGCAGCCCATCCGCGCGCAGCTTGTTCTTGCCGCGCTGCTGTCGTTTGCGGGCGCCGTGCTAGCGCTGGCGCCGCTGGCGGGCATTGCCCACATCGCGCGGCTTGCGCTGGCCGATGGCAGCATGGTGGCGGCCGATGCCTGGCGCGTCATCGCGCTGTGCCTTGTCTGCCTGTTCGCGGGCATGGCCCTGGTGTCGGCGGGTGAGCTGGTTGCCCATCTGGCCGACAACCGCCTCACCCACGGGCTGCGCCTGTCGGCCATGCAGCGGCTGGCGCGCGTGCCGCTGGGCTGGTTTTCCGAGCGGGCCTCGGGCCAGGTCAAGCAGGCCATGCAGGACGACGTGGCCACCCTGCACGAACTGACCGCGCACTTCTACACCACCGTGGGGCGCGGCGCGGGCACGGTGGCCGCTTCTGCGGTCTACCTGGTGGCCATGGACTGGCGCATGGCCCTGGTCTCGGCCCTGCCGTTCGGCATCTTCTTTCTGGTGATGCGCCATGCCATGCAGGCCAGCAGTGCCCACATGCCGGCCTTTGGCGCGGGGCTGGCGCGCATCAACAACGCGGTGGTGGAGTTCGTAAACGGCATTCCCGTGGTCAAGGCCTTTGGTGCCAGCGGGCGCGCCCATGGCAGCTACCGCGAGGCCGTCGATGGTTTTACCGACGCCTTCCTCGGCTTTGCGCGTCCGCTGGTGTCCGCACGCGCCAATGCCAATGCGCTGATCGCGCCCGTGGCCGTGCTGGGCGTGGTGCTGGTCTTCGGCACGCTGTTCACGGCCCTGGGCTGGATGGCGCCCGTGGACGTGCTGCCCTTTGCCCTGGTGGCGCCGGGCATCAGCGCGCCGCTGCAGCTGCTCAGCTTCAACCTGCATGCGCTCAACCACGCCACGGGCGCCGCCCAGCGCGTGCAGGCGCTGCTGCGCACGCCCGTGCTGGAGCAACCGGCCGCCGATCAATGCAGGCTGCCCCAAGGCTGCGAAGTCCGCTTCGAAGGCGTTGGCCATGCCTACGAGGCGGGGCATGACGTGCTCAAGGGCATGGATTTCACGCTCAGGCCCGGCACGGTGACCGCCGTGGTCGGTGCCTCGGGCGCGGGTAAGTCCACGCTCGCCCGGCTGTTGCTGCGCTTCTTCGACCCGAACGAAGGGCGCATCACGCTGGGCGGGGTGGACCTGCGGCAGATCGAGACCCGGCAGCTGTACCGCCATCTGGCCTTTGTGCTGCAGGACGTGCGCCTGGTGCACGCCAGCGTGCGCGAGAATATCGCCCTGGGCCGGCCCTCGGCCAGCGCGCAGGAGGTGGAAGAGGCGGCGCGCGCCGCCCACATCCATGAACGCATCCTGGCGCTGCCGCGCGGCTATGACTCGGTGATCGGCGAAGACGCCCAGTTGTCCGGCGGCGAGCAGCAGCGCGTGAGCATTGCGCGCGCCGTGCTGCTGGATGCGCCCGTGCTGGTGCTGGACGAGCCCACGGCCGCTGCCGATGCCGAGAGCGAGGCTGCCATCCAGGAAGCCCTGTCGCGCCTGGCCGCCGGACGCACCCTGCTGGTCATCGCCCACCGGCTGGACACCGTCATGCACGCCGACCAGATCCTGGTGGTGGAGGGCGGAGCCATCCGCGAGCGCGGCCGCCATGCCGAGCTGCTGGCGCTGGGCGGACGCTACGCGCGGCTGTGGGCGCTGGGCGGGTATGCCCCACCGCCCACGCAAGCCCAGCCTTTCACCCCCGCCCTGGCCCCGGAGCTGCCGCCATGCTGAAGACCCTGATGCAACTGCTGGGCGACGACGCCCGGCTTTTCCGCCGCTATGCCTGGATGGCCGTGCTGCATGGCCTGCTCAGCGGCCTGGTTGTCACCGCTCTTGTGCCCGTGCTGTCGCGCCTGCTGGCAGGCGATACGCGCGGCGCCGCGGCCTGGCTGGCCGTGCTGCTGGCGGGCGTGGTGCTGTGCTGGGCCTGGCAGCGCCAGGTGGAAAAAGCCGGCCTGGGCCTGGGCGCCGCCGTGCTGCGCGTGGCGCGCCACCGCCTGGGTGACCATGTGGCCCGCCTGCCCGTGGGATGGTTCACCCCCGAGAACACGGCCCGGCTCAACCACGTCGTTTCGCAGGGAATGATGGAAGTGGCCCAGCTGCCGGCCCATGTGTTCACGCCCGTGTTCAGCGGCGCCGTGGCGCCCGTTGCCGTGGTGGCCGCGCTGTTTGCCATGGACTGGCGCATGGGCCTGATTGCACTGCTGGCGCTGCCGCTGCTGGCAGGCGTGCTGCTGGTCACCGCGCACCTGGGCCGCCGGGCCGACGAGCGCCTGCAGCGCAGCATGGCCGCCGCCAGCCAGCGCATGGTGGAGTTTGCCCAGGCGCAGTCCGTGCTGCGCGCCTTCAATGGCGAAGGCGGCGGCACGCGCTGGCTGGAGCAGGCCCTGGGCCGGCAGCGCGCATCGGGCGCGCAGTCCATCCGCCTGGTGGCGCTGTCGGGCGTGCTCAATGGCTGGGCCGTGCAGGCCGTGTTTGCGGCCTTGCTGGTGGCCGGCGCGCTGTGGCTGGACGAGCGGGTGGGTGCCGCCTCCGCACAGGGAATGGGCATGCCCGCCACCATCCCGGTGATCGTGGCCCTGCTGCTAGCCTGCCGCCATGTCGATCCGCTGCTGGAGGTGGCCGGCTACGCCGACTCGCTGCGCGCCGCGCGCGTGCAGCTCGATGCCGTGCGCGACATTCTCGCGGTCCAGCCGCTGCCCGAGCCCGCCATACCCCAGGCGCCGCGCGATGCCTCGGTGGAGCTGCGCGATGTGGTGTTCCGCTACGCGCCGGGCCAGCCCGAAGTGCTGCGGGGCCTGAGCCTGCGCGTGGAGCCGGGCTCGATGACGGCGCTGGTGGGCGCCTCCGGCTCTGGCAAGTCGTCCGTGCTGCGGCTGATCGCGCGCTTCTTCGATGTGCAGCAGGGCAGCGTGCTGGTGGGCGGCATGGATGTGCGCCAGATTGCGGGCGAGCGGCTGGCCGGGCAGATCAGCCAGATCTTTCAGGACAGCTACCTTTTTCAGGGCTCCATTGCCGACAACATCCGCATGGGCCGCCCGCAGGCCAGTGATGCCGAGGTGATGGAGGCCGCGCGCCAGGCCGGCGTGGCCGAAATCATCGAGCGCCTGCCGCAAGGTCTGGACACGCCCGTGGGCGAGGGCGGGGCGCGCCTGTCGGGCGGCGAGCGCCAGCGCATCGCCATTGCGCGTGCGCTCATCAAGGATGCGCCCATTTTGCTGATCGACGAGGCCACGGCCGCGCTGGATGCTGAGAACCAGGCCGCCATCGCCCAGGCGCTGGCGCGGCTGCGCGGCCGGCGCACGCTGATCGTGATTGCCCACCAGCTGTCCACCGTGGCCATGGCCGACCAGATCATCGTGCTGGACCAGGGCCGCGTGAGCGAGCAGGGTACGCCGCAGCAGCTGGCGCAGGCGCAGGGCCTGTACGCGCGCTTTCTGGCGCGGCGGCGCGCCGCCAAAGGCTGGCGCATTGCGGGAACGCGCACGGGAACGGCCACAGGCATGGGCGAGGACCTCCGTTGAGCGAGCCTGCGAAGCCAAAGACAGGGACGCAGGTCCCGCGCCTGGCGCCGTGGCTGCTGCCCTTTGCCGCGCTGTGCTGCGCGTCCGTGCTTATCGGCGCGCGGCAGGTGGACTGGGGGCAGCTGCTGTCGCTGTCGGGCGATGCCTGGCTCACCCTCACGGCCAGCCGCCTGCCGCGCCTGGCAGCGCTGGTGCTCACGGGGGTGGGGCTGTCGGTGTGCGGCGTGGTGCTGCAGCAGATCGTGCAGAACCGCTTTGTGGAGCCTGCTACCTGCGGCGGGCTGGATGCGGCCAAGCTGGGCATTCTGGTGTCGCTGACGGTGGCGCCCGCCTCGGCCTTCACCTCGGGCGCGTGGGGCGTGGCCTGGCGCATGGTGTTCGCGCTGGTGTTCTGCCTGGGCGCCAGCCTGCTGTACGTGGCCATCATCCGCCGTATGCGCCTGCGCAACCTGGTGCTGGTGCCCGTGGTGGGCCTGATGTACGGCAGCGTGCTCAGCGCCATCGCCGAGTTCCATGCCTTTCGCCACAACCTGCTGCAAAGCATGCAGGGCTGGCTGCTGGGCGACTTCTCGCGCATCGTGCAGGGGCACTACGAAATCATCTACCTCATCGTGCCCATCGTGGTGCTGACCTATGCGTTTGCGCACCGTTTCACCGTGCTGGGCATGGGCGAGGGCATGGCCACCAGCCTGGGCCTGAGCTATCCGGCCCTGGCCACACTGGGCCTGGTGCTGGTGGCCGTCACCGTCTCGGCCACGGTCATCACCGTGGGCGCCATTCCCTTCGTGGGCCTGGTCATTCCCAACCTGGTGGCCATGCGCTGCGGCGAGAACCTGGGCCGCACCCTGCCCATCGTCGCGCTCAGCGGCGCCTCGCTGCTGCTGGCTTGCGACATCGTGGGCCGGCTGATCATGCACCCCTTCGAGGTGCCGATCGGCCTGACGGCGGGTAGCGTGGGCGGCGTGCTGTTCCTCGTGCTCATCCTGCGCAGGAGGCCGTGATGCGCAAGGCCTTGCCTCAGACAACCGCATGGATTGCGGCTGCCGTGGTTGCCGTGGTTGCCGTCGCGCTGGCGGCCTGCTTCGTGCTGCTGGGATCGGGCCTGGACTTCGGCTATGTCATTCCACGGCGGCTGACGCGGCTGTCGGCCATCGTCATCGGCGCCATCTGCATTGCGCTGTCGTCCATCGTCTTCCAGACGCTTGCGGGCAACCGCATCCTCACGCCCGCCATCATGGGTTACGAGGCGGTCTATCTGCTGCTGCAGGCGCTGCTGGTGCTGGCCATGGGCGTGCAAAGCCTGGTGGTGCTGGGCCCCGACGGCAACTTCTGGCTGTCGGTGGCCTGCATGCTGGGCTACTCCTGGGCCCTGCACCGCTGGCTGCTGGGCGGGGGCCGGGACAACGTGTACTTCCTGCTGCTGCTGGGCCTGGTGCTGGGCATGGTGATAGGCACCTTCACGCAGTTCGTGCAGCTGCGCATCAGCCCGGGCGAATTCTCTGTGCTGCAGGGCTACAGCTACACCTCGTTCAACCGCGCGCGGCCCGCGCAGCTGCTGTGGTCGGCGCTGATCGTGGCCGTGGCCTGCGTGATCGTGCGGCGCAGCCTGCCCGTGCTGGATGTGCTGGCCCTGGGCCGCGAGCAGGCCATCTCGCTGGGCGTGCACTACCAGCGCCAGCTGCGCCTGCAGCTGGCGCTGATTGCCGCGCTGGTGGCGGTGTCCACCAGCCTGCTGGGGCCCACGGCCTTCATGGGCATCTTCGTGGCCCACATCAGCTACGCGCTGGCGGGCACGGCACGCCACCGCGTCACGCTGCCGCTGGGCTGCGCCGTGGCCGTGTCCATCTTCATCGCGGCGCAGCTGGCGGTGGAGCATGTCTTCAACTACCGCACCTCGGTGGGCATCCTCGTCAACCTGGTTTGCGGCAGCTACTTCCTCGCGCTCATGGTGCGCGGGCGTGGCCGGGCCTGAGCCGGCCCCCGGCCTCCCAAAAACACCCAATGCAATGCATCCCATTTTTCACGAGAGAAAGCCAGTGACCCGTCTGTTCCGCACTCCCCATCACGCTTCCATGTTGGCCCTGGCCGCTGCCCTGGCCCTGTCGGCCTGCGACCGGCCCGCCAAACCGTCGGCACAGGCCGCAGCGCCGCAGGCGGCGGCCGGCGAGTTCAAGCCCGTCACCGTGCAGCACCAGCTGGGCACCACGGTGGTGGAGCGCCCGCCGCAGCGCGTGGCCGCGCTGGACATGAACGAGGCCGACTTCCTCGACCAGCTCGGCGTGCCCATTGCCGGCATGCCCAAGGACTTCGTGCCCCACTTCCTGGCCCGGTACAAGGACGATGCCAGCGTGCAGGACCTGGGCTCCATCGTCCAGCCCAACCTGGAGCGCGTGCACGCGCTCAAGCCTGACCTTGTGCTGATCTCGCCCATCCAGGCCAGCGCCTACCAGGAGCTTTCGGGCTTTGCGCCCACGGTGCATTTCGACGTGGACTTCAGGAACAGCGGCACCCGGCACCTGGACACCGTGCGCGATCATCTGCTCACCCTGGGCCGCATCTTCGGCAAGGAGGACCTGGCGCGCGCCAAGGCCGCCGAGATGGACGAGAAGGTCGCCCAGGCCCGGCGCGCCACCGAGGGCCGTGCGGAGACCGCCCTCATCGTCATGCACAACAACGGCGCCTTCAGCTCGTTCGGGCCGCAGTCGCGCTACGGCTTTGTCTTCAACGCACTGGGCGTCAAGCCCGCCAGCACGGCGGCCGAGGCCGACCTGCACGGCCAGCCCATCTCCAGCGAATTCATACAGCAGGCCAACCCGGACATCCTCTACGTGATCGACCGCACGGCCATCATGCAGCGCCGCCCGGGAATGGACGCCGCAGGCATGGACAACCCGCTGCTGCGCCAGACCAGCGCCTGGAAGAGCAACCGCGTGGTCTTCGTCGATTCAGAGGCCTGGTACGTCACGGCGGCCAGCGTGACCTCGGTGAAGCTCATGGTCGATGACGTGCTCAAGGGCTACGGCGATGCGCTGGCAGCGGGCGCGCGCCCGGTGGCCGCTGCGGTTGCAAATTGATCGCATTCTCGATTGAGGGTTTGGCTTTCTCGTTCGGAAGACAAGGTGAAACACCCAACGCCTACCCGAATCGAAAGGAGTCCCGCATGGCACTACGCCATCCATCCCGCCCCGCGCAGAACGGCGCATCGCGCGCCCTGCCGCACCCGGCCTTTGCCTCCAGGCACACGGCCATCGCCGTGCAAATGCTCTGCATGGCGGGCCTGGCACTCGGCGGCCTGGCCGTGGCCATGCCGTCCGCGCTGGCGCAGGCGGCTGCCCAGGGGGCCGCATCTGGAGCAGCCTCCGGGGCGGCACCCGGCGAGGCCCGACGCGCCTTCAGCATCCCCGCCGGTCCGCTGGGCCAGGCGCTCAACGCCTTTGCCGCATCGGCCGGCGTGGAGCTGACGGTGGATTCCAGCCTGCTGCAAGGCCGCAGCAGTGCAGGCCTGTCGGGCAGCTACAGCGTGGCCGAAGGCTTTGCCGAGCTGCTGCGCGGCCAGGGCCTGCGCGCGCTGCGCGAGGCCAACGGCAGCTATACCCTGGGCCGTGACCGCAACGCCGCAGCGCCCGTGGAGGGCGGCGTGCTCCTGCCCGCCGTCACCGTGCGCGCACAGGCTCAGCAGGCGCCCGAAGCCTATGCCGGCGGCCAGGTATCCACGGGCGGCCGCATGGGCCTGCTGGGCGACAAGGACTTCATGGAGACGCCCTTCAACACCATCAGCTACACCGAGAAATTCATCGCCGACCGCCAGGCCCGCGACATCACCGACGTGATCTCCGCCGCCGACCCCACCGTGTTCAGCACGGGCATGACCGGCATCATCAGCGAGAACTATTCCATTCGCGGCTTCAGCTCCAGCATTGGCGATGTCACCTTTGGCGGGTTGTTCGGCGTGGCGCCGTTCTACCGCGCATCGCCAGAAATGTTCGAGCGCGTGGACGTGCTCAAGGGCCCATCGGCCCTGCTCAACGGCATGCCGCCCGGCGGCTCGGTGGGCGGCACGGTCAACCTCGTGCCCAAGCGCGCGGGCGATGAGCCGCTCACGCGGCTGACCACCTCCTTCATGTCGGATGCGCAGCTGGGGGCCCACATCGACCTGGGCCGCCGCTTTGGCGAGCGCAAGCAGTTCGGCATCCGCTTCAACGGCGTGCTGCGCGACGGCGACGGCGCCGTGAACCACCAGGAAAAGGAAACCCGGCTGGCCTCGCTGGGACTGGACTGGCGCGGCGACCGTGCCCGCCTGTCTGCCGACCTGTACAGCAGCGATGACCGCACCGACGGCCTGAACCGCGGCATCAACCTGGCCGCAGGCCTGCCCGTGCCCAGGCCGCCCAAGGCCGACACCCTGCTCAACCCCAGCTGGGCCTTCTACGACACAAAGGACAAGGGCGCCATGGTGCGCGGCGAACTCGACCTGGGCGACAGCGTCACGGCCTATGCCGCCGTGGGCACCAGCAAGACCCGGTACCGCTCCACGGGCGCCTACCTGATCCAGGTCTTCAACACGGCAGGCGACTACCGCACCAACCTGGCCGACCTGGGATTCGAGATGGACAAGAAGTCGGCCGAGGCCGGCCTCAAGGGCAAGTTCCAGACGGCTGGCGTGGGCCACCAGTGGGCGCTCAACGCCACCTACTACACGCATACCGACAAGCAGTTCGGCCGCCGCAACGTGCTGGCCCAGGACTGGATCACCAACATCTACAGCCCCATCTGGGGCCCGGCCACCAGCTTCAATGCGCCACCGATCTCGCGCACCGAACTGCGGCTGACCAGCATCGGCGTGGCCGACACCCTGTCTTTTGCGCAGGACCGCGTGCAGCTCACCCTGGGCCTGCGCCGCCAGCAGGTGCTCAGCGACACCTTCAACGTGGCCACGGGCGCGCGCACCTCGCGCTATGACGAAGGCGCCACCACGCCCGCCGCCGCGCTGCTGGTGAAGGCCAGCGAGCGTGTCTCGGTCTACGCCAACTACATCGAAGGCCTGAGCCAGGGCGCCACCGCACCCATGACGGCGGCCAACGCGGGCGAAGTGTTCGCTCCCTACAAGTCCAGGCAAAAGGAGCTGGGCCTGAAGCTGGACCTGGGCGACTTCGCCCACACCTTCAGCGTCTACGAGATCCAGCGCCCCAACGGCTACACCGATCCTGTCTCCAACGTCTTCTCCTTCGGCGGCGAGCAACGCAACCGGGGCGTGGAATGGGGCTTCTTCGGCAACGTGGCCACGGGCGTGCGCCTGATGGGCGGCATTGCCTACGTACAGCCCAAGCTCACCCGCACGGCAGGCGGCGTGAACCAGGGCAAGCTGGCAGCGGGCGTGCCCAGGCTGCAGGGCAAGCTGGGCGTGGAGTGGGATGTGCCTGCCCTGCAGGGCCTGACGCTGACGGCCAATGCCACCACGGCATCCAGGCAGTACATCAATGCCGACAACTCGCTGTCCGTGCCGGGCCGCACCGTGTTCGACGTTGGCGCGCGCTATGTGACCACGGCGGCCGGCCACCCGCTCACGCTGCGCGGCAGCATCACCAACGTGGCCAACAAGGCCTACTGGGCCACGCCGCTGTGGACCAGCCTGGGTCTGGGCGCACCGCGCACTTTCATGCTGTCGGCCACGGTTGATTTCTGAGCGATGACACGGCGCCTTGTCGTAGATCAAGCCGAGCCCGAGCCGGGCCGAGCCTGCGCTGCCGCCCTGCGGGCTATAAACTAGCCCGATGGGGCGGCGAGCATGCCGCCCCGCTCACCCGCCCACCCTCCATTACCAGGATGACAGACGCCTATGGACAGCCGCAATGACAGCATGGACCTGAGCGACGACAGCGTGTTCGAGAGCGCTGCGGAGCTGTTCCGTGCCATGGCGGCGCCCGTGCGCCTGAAGATCATCAGCGTGTTGTGCCATGGCGAGAAGAACGTGACCGAACTGCTCGCCGACATCACCACCACGCAGCCCAACATGTCCCAGCACCTGAACACGCTGTACCAGGCCGGCGTGCTGGGCCGGCGTCGCGAAGGTGTCAGCATCTACTACTTCATCGCCAACGCGCAGGCGGCGCAGATGTGCCGCGCCATCTGCGCCCAGGTCGCCATCGCGCAGGGCTGAGCGCGGCAGACCCGCAGGCTGCAAGAAGGGATCTCAAGGGGACCCAAGGCGACTCCGCTAGGATGCCATCCATGCCGCCCACACCCACCCTGGTCCAGCCCCTGCCGCTCGATGCCGACGGCATCCTCGCGCTGGCAGCGCGCTCCATGTTCCAGCTGTTCTCCACCATGAGCCAGGGCATGTTCCTGGCCGACAGGGCAGGGCGCATCGTCTGGGTCAACGAGGGCTACCAGCGCTTCCTGCCCGACCTGGGCGTGGCCTCGGTGGACGACTTCCTGGGCCACATGGTCGAGGACGTCATCCCCAACACCCGCATGCGCCGCGTGCTGGAAACCGGCGAGCCCGTACTCATCGACCTGCTCACCAACCGCGCCGGCACCTTCGTGGTCAGCCGCATCCCGCTCAAGGACGATGCGGGTGCGGTCATCGGTGCCATCGGCATCGTGCTCTTCGACCAGCCGGAGACCACGCTGCAGCCCCTCATCAGCAAGTTCGCCGTTCTGCAGCGCGACCTGGACGAGGCCCGGCGCGAGCTGGCCGCCCAGCGCAACCGCAGCCTGCGCGTGGCCGTGCAGGGCGAGCGCCGCGCCAAATACAGCTTTGCCAGCTTTGTCGGCAGCAGCCCGGCGGCCGTGGAGGTCAAGCGCCAGGCGCGCCGCGCGGCCCAGTCGCTCAGCCCCGTGCTGCTGCTGGGCGAAACCGGCACCGGCAAGGAACTGCTGGCCCATGCCATCCACGCGGCATCGGCCCGCACCGGCGGCCCCTTCGTCACCGTCAACATCGCCGCCGTGCCGGATGCCTTGCTGGAGGCCGAATTCTTCGGCGTTGCCCCCGGCGCCTACACCGGCGCCGACCGCAAGCCGCGCGACGGCAAATTCAGGCTGGCCGACGGCGGCACGCTGTTCCTCGACGAAATCGGCGACATGCCCCTGAACCTGCAGGCCAAGCTGCTGCGCGCGCTGCAGGAGGGCGAGATCGAACCGCTGGGCTCCAACCAGCTCGTGCGCTTTGACGTGCGCGTGGTGGCAGCCACCTCGCGCGACCTGCCGCAGATGGTGCGCGACGGCCGCTTCAGGGAAGACCTCTTCTACCGCCTGCACGTGCTGCCCATCCGCGTGCCGCCGCTGCGCGAACGCAGGCGCGACATCCCGGCCTTGGTTGAAGTCCTCTCCGAAGAACTGGCCCTGCGCAACGACATGCCCCCGCCCGAACTGCTGCCCGACGCCCTGGCCCTGCTGGCCGGCCAGACCTGGCGCGGCAACATCCGCGAACTGCGCAACGTGCTGGAGCAGGCCGCCATGCGCAGCGAAGACACCGCCATCAACGCAGAGCAACTGCGCGAAGTGCTGCGCTCATCCGGGGTGGAACCCGCCGCCCCCGCGCCCGGCCCAGAGACTGCACCCGCCCCGTCCCCTGCCCACAACAGCCCCGCCGACACCGACCTGCTGCGCCCCCTGGCCCAGCAGGTGGCCGAGCTGGAGCGCAAGGCCATCACCGCCACCCTGGCCGCCAACAGCGGCAACAAACTGGCCACGGCGCGCCAGCTGGGCATCTCGCGGGCCACGCTGTATGACCGCATGGCGGTGCTGGAGCTGCAGGGCTGAGTCACCCGCTGCCTGCAGGCCGTACTGTGGCCAAGAGGCGGGGTGATTCCTGCCGCTCCCAATCCCGGAACTAGCCCCGGAACCAAGCCCGTGAACATGAAAAATCTCCTCACCCGCCTCAAGACCGCATTCAGCAAGCCCGCCCCCGAGCCCGCTCGCCAACAGGAACACCCGAAAACCCAGCGCCAGCCGCACGAACCCCAGTCGGATGCCGCAGAAGACGAAGTACTCATCAACGCCTACTGCACCGTCTGGGACCTTCCCGCGCTTGACTTTCCGCACACGCTGGCCGGGCGCCGCGATCTTTCGGACCCTGAGCTGGCGCCCCATCTTTCCGGCTTTGTCGGCTATGTGCTGGGGCGCGGCGATGGGCAGATGACGCGCAACCGCTACCACGCCATGCGCCACATCCAGCGCGTGCAGCAGCACCTGAGCCTGGGCATTGCGCCGGCCCAGCTCGACGCCTTTGCCGGCTGGGCGCAGCGCGCCAACGCCATCGCCTTTCTGACGGACGGCAGCATCCGCGATCCGCAAGGCCGCATCCTGCTGGATGCCAACGGCGCCGAGCCTGATGACCAGGCTGTGCTGCCCTATCCGCAGCAGGCCTGGCAGCGCAAGCAGCGCAGCGAGCAGGTGCTGGCGCAGCGCGGCTTCACGCCTTCGGCCAGCCTGCCGCCGCTGATCTCCGAGCCCGAACTGCGCATGCGCGCACCTGACGAGATCGCCGCACGCGCCTTCGCCCTGCTGGCCGTGGCCGTGCGCGCCGAATCACTGAACGACGCACTGAACGAAGCACTGAACAGTGGCGAACCGCTCACACGCGAGCAGCTGTTCCAGCGCCTGCCGGCCGCCCAGGCCGCGCTCACGCCCAACGAGCGCGAATTCATGGCCACTGCCCAGCCCTCCGAAGAGGCCATCGCCAAGTTCGGCTGGCGCTACGAAGCCGCGTATTTGCTGGAATGGGCGCTGGGCCTGGTCGATGTGCTGCCGTTCCCCGACGCCATCTGCGACGTGCCGCTCACCTCGCGCACCCTGCTGCAGGCGGGCGACCTGCAAGGCGCCCTGCATGCCGCTCGCATGCGGCCCGACAGCGAAATCCTCGACGCCCTGGACCAGCACTACCGCCTGCACTGGATCGTGCGCCAGGCCCAGGTGCAGCAGCAGCCCGCGCCAGCCGGGCTGAACGCCGACGTGCTCATGGAACGCCACCATGCGCTGAACTGGCTGGTGCGCTTCGAGGGCAATGACTGGGATGACGTGGATACGCCGACCTGAGGCGTGTTGCGCAGGGCGCCTGGCTGCCGCGGCCACAGCTCAACCCCCGCCCAACTGCTCCAGCGTGATGCACGCCAGCCATCTGCATCCATCCAATGGCCAGGCGGCGTCATCCGAGATGCAGCGCCCGGTGGCGTCCATCTGGATGCGGGTGACGTGGCGGTTGGCGCCGGGCCTTGAGCGGCGGGCGGGCATGGCCAGCAAGGTTTCGGGCAGCGGCTGCGCTGGTGGATAGGGTTCGAGGCGCGTGAGATTTTTTGCAGAACGCAGGCGCAGCGGTGATCGCTCCATGCCGATCACCCAGGTCCAGAAGAGCGCCGGGTGGCGAAACCTGTGACCTGGCATTTCCAGCAGCAGCATGGCGCTGCCGCCCCGCTGCATGGCTTGGGCACAACGCAGCGGAGCGAGGGCGGGGAAATTCTCAAGCTGCGTTTTCCAGCCGGGCAGTAGCAAAGCCAGAACTTGCGCCAGCTCTTGCGGGCCGGGCTGTGGCGTCAACTGCAGCGGCAATTGCACCTGCAGCCATGCCCGTTGCCGCAGCACGGCAGCGCATCGCCGTGCACACCACCAGGCGCCCAGCGGATCGGGCAGGCACTGGGCATCGGGAACCGTGGGCAGTGTGGCCCAGCGCGTCTTGCGCGTCTGTGTACCCACCTCGTAGCGCCATTGCGTATCGAAGCGCAGGCCGGGCATGAAGGTACGAATGGGAGACCTGGGCATGTGCATTGCGGCTGCAGATCCACTACCGGCCGTCCGGTGCGGGCCTGGCTGCAAGCGTGACCGTGCCAAGCCACTGGCATGGGTGCCAGGGGCCGCCCGCATCATGCAGGAGGCAGGTCCCGTCGGCTTGCACCTGGATCCGGGTGGCGTACCCGCTGGACCAGGGCAGGGTCGAGCCAAAGGGCAGGGCAAGCAAAGCCTTGGGAGGCGCCATGGCCTGCGCACCCGCTGACGGCAATGTGTCGGACGCAACGCAATCGTCGGTGCACGACAACGGCAGCTCCGGCTCGTACCCCACCACCCAGGCCCAGAAAATGCCCGGCTTGGGCCCTTCGCATTCCGGTGACTCCAGCATCAGCAAGGCACTGCCTCCCTGCTCGACTGCCTGGGCGCACAGCAACGGCGTCCGGGCGCATTCAGCAGGTGCCTGCACGTCCCAATCGGGCAGCAGCACATCAAGGATCTGCGCCAGCTCCTCCACGTCGGGAAGCGGGGGCAGGTGAACGGGCAGCCGCAGGAACAACCAGTGCTGCTGCTCCAGAACCACGGCGCACCGGCGAACGCACCACCAGGTGCCATAAGGGTCGGCCGGGCCAGCAAGGTCGGAGGCCATCGGCAGCTGTGTCCAGCTGGTCTTGCCGGCTTCCGCACGCCTTCTGTATTGCCAGTGATCATCAAAGAGCAGGCCGCTGATGAGGCGTTGACCGGGACTACTTGGCTCCAGCGGAATTTCCCGCTCGTACTGCTCTGGCGTGAGATTGGAGTTCTGCATTTCTTCGGGTCAGGAAAAGCCGGTCAGGAGAAGCTGCTGTTGACGGCAATGTCGTTGCTCAGTGGCTCCAGCATGATGGCCGCCGTGCAGCGGTATCGGCTTGCGCGCGCATCCAGGCCATCCACATCACACAGCCCCTCGCCATCCACCGTCACCCTCAAGGCGTGATTCCATGCCAGGGGCGAGCCGAAGGGCCAGATCAGCAGCGCGCCAGGGCGCCCGGGCATGTCAAAGGCTGAAATGCGCTTGGCACGCTGGAATCTCTCGTGCATTTCCACGCCGATCACCCAGGCCCAGAAAACGGCTTGCACGCCATCGCTCGAATCCTCGGTCTGCAGTTGCAGCAAAGAGCAGCCACCGGCAAGCAGCGCATCGGTGCTGCGCAGCAGCGGCGCCTGTGTCGAGGGCTCATCCAGCACCTTCACGTTCCAGTCCGCAAGCATTGCGCCCAGGGCCAGCGCCACATCGCCACATTCCGGCTGCGCAGGCAGGCCAGAGGGCAGATGCGCGGAACGCCAGGGCCTGCGATTGAGCACTGCAACGCACTGGCGCACGCACCACCAGGCCCGCTGTGGATCTGCTGCAGCCATGCCGCCTGCCCGGGTTGCCGGCAGCCGTGCCCAATAGGCTCGGCCTGAAGGCGTGAGCGCCGAGTAGGTCCACAGTCCGTCAAAGCGAAGCCCTCGGGTGAAGCGGTGGGTGAGGTGCGTGGTCTCATCCATGTGGGACCTTGTCTTGGTGGACTTCAACACGGTGCGTGCCCCGCCAATGGCCCTGCATTGCCGCGTTGCGCGGGCGACAGCGTGATTGCGGCCGGGCAGCGGCACTCGCGCCACTGCCCGTCATTGCCATCCACATCGCAATGCCCGTCGCGGTTCACCTGCACCCGCGCCGCATAGCCACAGGCCCAGGGCATGCTCCAGCCAAAGGGAATGGCGAGTAGCGCGACGGGGCGGGGCGCGCGGCATGACGGCCATGGCTTCACCGGCGCGGGCAGCATTCTCTGATGCATCTCCACACCAATCACCCAGGCCCAGAACGTGCTCTGTGGGCACCGGTGCAGCGCCTCTGACTGCAGTTGCAGCACGGCTCCGCCGCCGGCCAACAGCGCCCGGGTGCAGGACTGCAGCGGACTGTGCCCGGCCCCGGCGCTGAGCTGCACCTGCCAACGCGGCATCAGCGCGTGCAGGGCCAGCGCCACATCTTCCGGCCCCGGCCGCAAGGGCATGTCTGAAGGCAGATCCACCGACTGCCACATCTCCCGCCGCAGCACGGCAGCGCAGCGCCTCACGCACCACCAGGCGCCATGCGGATCGGCCCTGCCCGCATCCGGCTGCCCCAGCGGCAGCCGCGACCAACAGGCCCGGCCCGATGGCGCGCGGGCGACGTACTTCCAGCGCGCGGTGAAGCGCAGGCCGGGGGTGAAGTGGTGCGTGATGTGCATGGAATAAGGGAAAGCGTGCATTCATAGGAACGATCAATCGCCATTGCATCGTTGGAATCACTTCTTGTCAACACCATTTGGTGTAATTCGTGGGCTCAAGTACACCCATGAGCGACACGTCAAATATCCGCTGTGCGAACTTGAATGCCCTTTGCCTGCGCTTGGGCTGGGCCAGTCGGAAGGGCGACAACTCGGGTTCCCCTTCTGAGTTGATCAACCGACTTGGCCGGACCTCGAGTTATTGGTCTGATCGCTTGAGAGGGAGAAAGCCCATAGGCGCGAAGCTGGCGCGTGAGATAGAAGAGGCGCTGAATCTGCCGAAATACTCCCTCGACGGGGATGAAGAACACAGCGACTTCGTTCAGGTCTCGCAACTCAGCGTCGGCGTGACCGAAGACTCGGATGTTGGGAGCGCTCTTGTGGCGGAGCTTGGCGCATTGCAGTTCCGGCGCGACTTTTTGCGCTCAGTTGGTGTCAGTGCGGTGAACGCGGCCCTCGTCCATGTGGCAGGAACCAGCATGGAGCCCACGATCCGGGACGGTGCCGTACTCTTGCTCAATCGTGCGGATCAAACGCCGCGCCGTGGCAGCGTCTATGCATTCGCGTGGGAGGGGCAGATGCTTGTGCGGCGCTTTCAGCGGGTGGGCGATGTTTGGCATGCCGTGGCCGACAACGCTGATAAGGGCGAGCACCCGGATATCGTCATTGCCGGGAAGGCTGAGGGCCTGGTGCAAGGGCGAGCCATATGGGTCGGGGCCAAGCTCTGAGTCTGTCCTGTCTTGATGGCTGAATCTTTCATCCGTCGCGGGAACTTGAATGCCTTGTGCATACGCTTGGAATGGGTCAGTCGCAGAGCCAAGAATTGGGCTCTCCCTCGGAACTGATCCGCTGGCTTGGCCGGTCGTCTAGCTTCTGATCTGATATCGACCCATTTGGTGATGCTGATCTGTGGGGTGTGGGTGTCGGCTTTGCAGCGGGTACGGTCGCTTGGACAACGTGTCCGTGTCGACCGTTCTGTTAGGCTGCATCGGACACCACCTGCGCAAGGCATCGGCGCAGAACATTGACCAGCTCGTCCAAGTGTCGCTGACGCAATGACGGGGACAAACGCTCCGGCAGTGCTCCGCGCTCAGTGACAACAGAAAGCGCGATCAGTAGCTCCCGCACTCCATCGGCCTTTGAGGCCGACTCCGCTGGCATCGGCCAGAACACCCCGAGTAGCTTCTCTTTCGGATAGAACACGGACTTCAACTGGCGAGTATCGCCCTGGTACAGAACGATTTGCCGGACGCCGCTGGACCAGGACGCTGGAAGCAGGGGAACCATTGCCTCGACGTCTCGCCGCGAGAGGCCGTGACTGGCTCCGTTCTGCACAGTGACTTTCATGCGGTCTAACGTTTTATATGAGAGGCGCTGCCCGGCTTGCCGGGTAGCGCCTCTCGATGGAAGGGTTGGGCATCAGTGTGCAGCGCCAACTGGAACTCCTGCTTTGAGTGCGATGCTGTGCACTGCCTCACCAAGTGCACGCCTACAACTCTGCAGATCATTATTGTTTTGGCGCCCGTAGGCAATTGCGCAAGACGCTGCTGCCTCAACAAAGAACGTACATGCGATTCGGGTCATCATGATTGTGGAGTTGACCCGGTTCCGTGGACACATCATTCTTTGTGTTCAAGGAGCCGCAAATGTCCAAAGTCAGGCCGCCGTATCCGGCGCAGTTCAGGCAGCAGATGGTCGAGTTGGTACGTGCCGGACGCACGCCCGCCGAACATGCACGCGAATTCAACGTCACCGCGCAGTCCATCACCAACTTGGTCGGTCAAGCCGCCATTGATAGCGGCAAGGAAGGCTTGACCTGCGTCGAGCGCGAGGAGCTGTTACGGCTGCGCCGTCAACTGCGTCAAATTCAGCAGGAGCGCGACATCCTGGCAAAGGCTACGGCCTGGTTTGCCGGTCGCAGCGATGCGACTTCGACGAAGTCTTCGGACTCGTGATGGCAAACCAGGCCGACTCCCCGTGCGCACCATGTGCCGTGTTCTAGGCGTATCCGCCAGCGGTTTCTACGCTTGGCGAGAGCGCAAGTCTTCCCAGCGCAGCATCACCAACGCGGTAATGACCGAACGAATACGCCAGATTCAAAAGGACTCTACGAGTCGTACGGCATGCCGCGCGTGAGGGCCGAGCTCATTGAGCAAGGCGTCTCTATCAGCCGACAGCGTGTTGCGCGCCTCATGCGTCTGGCCCGCATCCAGGGCATCAGCCGCCGCTGTGGCTCCACGATTACCACGCGCCAAGACAAACGTGTCTCACTCCACAACGACTTGGTCAAGCGCCAGTTCAAGGCTAGGGACCCCAATCAACTCTGGGTGGCCGACATGACCTAAGTGCCAACCTGGACGGGGTTCTTGTACTTGGCCGTGGTCATCCGTGTGGAGCCGGCGTGTGGTGGATTGGTCTATGGGCGAGAGAATGAAGACCGACCTTGTGCTATCGGCGCTCAACATGCCGCTGCCCCAGCGCAAGCCGCAAGACGTCATCCACCATAGTGACCAGGGCAGCCAAGGCGTATTCAACCGGTCGTCGCAACACTTTCAATCATGGAGGTGTTTATAGGACGACCTGCGGGGTGGAGGCAGAAGCTATCTGGGCGAAGTGCCATGCGCTCACCCGGTGCTCCTTCGCTTCGCCAAGAGGTGGAGCGGCAGTTCTGGAAGCAGGTTGTCACCGGAATCACGAGTGAGAAGGCTGCCGAAGCCGTTGGCGCCGTCACAGCGGTCTGGGCTACCTCTCACCTCTGAATTTGAAAGGAGCCAGCAGGCACGATTCAATGTCTGCAAGCACGACCCATCGTACGCTGACGAAGCACCCCAGATGGTTTGAGAATCAAATCAGAAACCGTCCACGGGACCGGGTCAACTCCAACTCCAGAATGCCTGTTTGCAGCACGAACAGGACGCCGTTGAGGTGGCTTCATACGCTGACTGCTGGCTTGCGCACACCGCCTTTGGCAGAAGGTACGAAGGCTGCGATCAGGGGTTGTAACTGTCGCCACAGTTCTTTGCTTACGCGTCGTTGTGCCATTAGGGCAGCGAGCATAACTGCTCTGCGGGGGCCTTTGACGAAGTGGTGTTGGCCACTCTTACTAATTGTGTCTGTAGTAGTCATGCTCTGATTTCCCAGTCATTTCCAAAGAGATGGAGAGCTATAGTTGCTGCTTGAGTGGGAACCTGTCTTACTGCAGGTTGTCACTTTTATTAAAAATATAGAGGAAGAATATTTTAATTTCCGTGAATTGAGCCGGTTATGGAAAATTTTTCGGTCGTTCCATCAGGACGATTTACCCAAAAACACTTTGTCCCAAAGTCGGCACTCCGGACACTAAAGTCTCTGATGCCACAGCCAATCTTTGCAGCTGCATTCGGATGGTGTTCTAGCGCCGCCTGTAGAATTACGGCATCTTGGACGTTGACTCGATCACCAACGTCGTACCGATGAAGCATATCCTTTAAGTAAGCAACTGCATCACCCCTTTTTTCAAAATGCAATGGCCCGAGAGAAATAGGTTTGGCTGGCATGTGTGATCTCTGATTTGGTGCAGGCATTAATTGGCAATATCGCCAAGAAAAAGACGCTCGCGTATTTCACGAATAATAATGGCTGGAATATCCATTGATTTGAATTGATTCAAGCGCTCAACTATCCATTTTGAGCATTCTTCTTTGGTAAGATCGTTGTGAGCAATCCTTTCATACAAGGCAACCGCGCTCATGCGGGAAAGGCCGAGTTCCATAAGCGAGAGAAGTGTCATTGAAGAAACGCCGAATTCGAGTTGAGTACCGATATCCAAGCCATCGTCAATCAAATCTTCACGGTTCGTTTCTCGAAGATGCAAATGCAGCACATCCATATAAGCGGAGAGGTATTTTGGCGCCCTAAATCTGGCAATTTGTTCTACTAGTTCCATCGTGCTGCGGATGAGTTCCGGTAGTTTGAAAGATTTACCTGCTTCTTGATGCCATTTAATGCTATCACTAATTATTCTGGCTAATGAATACCCTTTTAACCATTTGAAAACAATTAATGCATATAGCCTAATGCGCCCTTCGGGTGTAAAGGCTGGGAATAAATGGGTGTTTATTCTTCCCATAATTGTGATTAGCCGGTCGTAGCTGTCATTGCTGGCTATCTCTGCTAATAGTAGGTTTTCGATATCACCGGCATATGATCGAAAGGCTTCGAGAAGGCGTTGAAGACCGATTGCGCTAACTCCTGGATGTCTAGCCGCTAGATTGACGTCGATTTCTATCTTTGCTGCCGAGGCAGCGAGGGTCTGATCTAGTTTTTCGATCAATGCCGTGTCATGACGTTTTGAAAAGCTCGCCGCTGATATGGAGCCTATTCGCATGAAGGTGGTGAGTAAATAAGCGCCAACTTGCTCAAACTTTTCCATATCAGAAATACTGGAAAAATTCGATTCCCAGCGCTCGGAAAGGTAGTTTTCCATGCCTCCTCCAAGCTCGAGTACGGCATCGCTTTCACGTTTAATTGGATAGCGTGCTCGGCTAGGAACTCCTCCGGGCCAGGCTTGCAGGTCCTCCGGATCAATACAAATAATATTTCCCTGAAATTCATCGCCCCATCGACCGGCACGGCCTGCCAGATTCCAGAAATCGTGCGGCTCCATCGGGTGGCCTTTCCCCTTCCTTGGACCTCGCACAACGATTGTGCGGCATGACAGGTTGACACCCTCGATTAAAGTTGAGGTGCATACCAAGAAGCGGATTTTTCCTGAGCGGAATAGCCTTTCTATCTCTAGCCGAAGCAATGATGGCATGTTTCCGTAGTGGAAAGCAACTCCTTGAACAACTAACGGTGCAATCCGAAAGTCCTGATGTACGCCCTTTCGAGCAAGTTCAGCAAGCTCTAAAAGCTCCAAATCGTTGGAGTCAAGTTTTGGCAAGAGCTGGCTAATCAGATCAGCAACCTCTTCAGCCTCTCCAGCACCATTGGCGTAGACGAGCGTTCCACCTCTTTCTCCGACAGCAGCGGCGATGAATGCGAGACGCTTTTTGAGTCCATCCGGCGTGCTTGCCAACTGAAGGATTCCTACTGGGAGTGCCCCCCCTTCCTGTCGAAGAGTAAGCGTCCAGAGTTTTGATTTTCGCGGTACCTGGGTTGCAACCATCAAATTCTGAAGAACAGTCGAGGAGTCGCTATCGACGGTGACAGTTTGCATGCCCTCGGGCGCATCCGAGAGTAACTCTTCCGGGTTTTGGGTTGCCGGACTGATAAATACAGCCTTCAGATTCGGATTGGCGCGGGTGGCGCGCTCTATTGCATCCTGCAAAATGACGCCGCGCTGGTTGTCACCGATCTTGTGTGCTTCATCTACAATGAGTAGGTCGATAGAGAAAACGTCACTGAGAACGTTGGCGAGAAAATGCAGCCGCTCCTGAGTAAAAACGAGAATTAATCTTGAACCCCCAGAGCAAGCAGATTTATATTTTTCGGGAAGAGGTAGGGATGACACCTCAATCACCTTGATATTTTCCAGGAGTATTTTAAGATTTGTCTCGATTTCAGAAACTAAAGCTCTTGTCGGTGCGAGGTAAACGGCAACCCTTACCTCATTCGCTAATATTTGATCGATCAACCACTGAAGTACGAGAAATGTCTTGCCCGATGCGGTGGGGGCGGATGCCGAAAGCCAACACTTTCCATCAGCATTTTTCCAGAAGCGTTGCTGAAAATCGTTTACTTGTAGCCAGGCACCGCTCGACTGAATCAAAATTGATCGTTCCATCTCACGGCGCTGAGATTCGAGACGTAATGCGACGCCTAATCGTTCATCAAGATTGGCGTTTAGCAGGTTCCGATTGGTGGCTAGTGAAATAGCCCTGAAGTTGGAGAGCTTACCCAAGAGGACTGCGCCTGCATCTTTTAGAGATTGACTGTCTGATAAAGAAATTACGGCGGTTGCTATTCGGAGTGCGGCTTCTTGATCGCTCCTTTGATCAGATCGAGCTAAAATGCTACCTGCAAGCAGCATTCTGGGCCAATCAATTGCTATTGAGGACGATGCGGAAGGATCCGGAACCAGATTATCTAATTCATTGCGTACTGTAAGCCGAGTGATTGCATTGAGCTCGTCTCGAACGCCTTCTTGGAGAAGCCATGATTGGAGATCGGTGAGACTCATTGGTTATTTATCCCCATTGCCTTGAGAAAGGCTGTGCGGAAACCCTCTGCTGATGGCAAAGGGATGCAGAATATTTCGATATCCATCTGCTCAAGCTTTTCCAATTTGAGCCGCTCTCCAATCCGATCGCGCCAACCTGTGAGCTCTGTCCGAGATGCCTTGACAATTTCCTCAGCAACTGCCTTTGCACTGTCTTGCGGGTAGAAGGGCGCATCAAAACCTACAAGAGCCATGCCGCAATATTGAACCCGCTTCGACATGACCGACGACTTGTCAAAATATTTCTTCAGCGCATCGGTTAGCGTAGGATTGCTCAGATCAGCTTTGTCGCTCAGGAGCATCAAATCGCGCTCCCGCCCCGCTTCTTCGTGCTCAAGCTCTGTTAGAAAGGGGGCCAGGGAATTAATGCACGCGCGAATCGCAGCGCTTGCATCTTGGTAGATTTTTGATTCACCCCAGTAGAGCTTCAAAGTCCCTTCCGATGTCACCCCTGCATAGACTCCATCCGCGCCGTGATAGTGCATCCGCGTGTCCGTCTTGAGATCCATCTTGCAAAGAATTTGTGGCAGCTTTAGGAAGCGCTCTGCCAGTAGGAACAGCAACATCTCTCCACCCTCACCAGTGTTCGCCAGGTCCGTAAACGAGCGCTTGGCTCGTTCGACGAGTTCGGCGACTGCCTCGGTGCTGTTAAACCTGTTGTCGCGCGCTTTTGCATCTGCAAGCTTGGAGCGCGGGATCGCATAGTCAACGACGGCGTTCCGCATGAACTCAGCTAGGCGATGTGGTTGAACACGGCCATTACCGTCAACGGAAAGGCAGTGACAGTGAATTTTGACCACATTTCCTTCGATAGACACGTCTCGCTCTACAAGCGTGAGATGAACTTCAAGTGCTTCTGGGTTTCCTGTCAAAGCAGATTCGAGATCGGTGCTGGTGATGGTTGACAAATGGCCTCCATATCGTCTATCCGTCAGATGGATTGCAGCAAGCAAATGTAACCTCATGAGCGGCCGTAGTCCATGGATTGGCTGACCTTCAAGTCACTTTAAGATGTACGGTCCCAGGAAGTCATGGTGCATTCTTCAGCCTGAAACCATTGTTCTGTGTTTCACTGCGGTCGTCCGCTTCTTGCCGGGAGCGGTAGCGAAGCCGGGCGCCAGTCAGCAGCCAGTCATGTCCCGCAGCAGCGGTGTTCGAACCAAGACTGCGGGATTTTCACCACGTCAGATCTCCGTCTGCTCGGAGATCGCAAGGGCGTCATCTACCTCAATGCCGAGATATCTCACGGTCGACTCTAGCTTGGAGTGCCCCAGGAGCAATTGCACGGCGCGCCAATTCTTGGTGCGCCGATAGATCAGCGTCGCCTTGGTTCTGCGCATCGAGTGCGTCCCATAGTCGGTGCGGTCCAGCCCGAGTTCATCGACCCAGTGGCCGAGGATCCGTGCGTATTGCCGCGTACCGAGGTGTGGTGAGCCGTGAAGTCGGCTGGGGAAGAGGAAATCCTCGTGCTTCAGCCCAGCCTGCTTGATCCACGCCTGCAACGCCTCCCGGGTGGTCTGGGGTATCACGAACTGAACCGGGCGCTTGGTCTTGTGCTGCATGACGATGGCGCGCGTCGCCACCTGATCGCCATGGCACACGTCCCGAACCTAGAGAGCGACGAGGTCACAGCCGCGCAGCTTGCTGTCGATGCCGAGGTTGAGCAAGGCGAGTTCACGAACCCTGCCGTCCATTTGGAGCCGAACGCGTAGCGCCCAAATGTCCTTGAGTTTGAAGTGCACCTTTTGGCTGACGAGCTTGCCATTGTTCCATGGTTCGCGATGAATGAAGTTGCCTGTGGTTTCCATGATGGTCTCCCATCGGGTAAAGAACACTGCAGGATGCACTTCTCAACGGACCGAAGTCGTCGCGTTGCCGGTGCTCCACGCCGGCTACGCGGGAATTTTCGACGTCGGCTGACCTGCGTGCTTTTGGAATGTCAGTCTCGGCCAGAAGAGGACATTCCATCAGCGGTCTTTGAACTACTTACAGCAAGTTCCAACCTCGAAATTTTTAGGTTTGCCTAAAAAGTTTGTTTGCGATTGCTCACTCTCATAAATTCGAATAGATTCAATCTTATGAGCACGACAAGATTTTGTGCCTGTCGTGTAAATCTAGTTAGAAGTTTCGAAAGAGGATATCTTGAATCAATACATAAATGTTAGCAGTTGGGTCCTGGGTGGTATTCCGACATTTGCTATATTTTTCTTTATTTGGACCAACCGAGGTGAACCTTGGAGAATTAGTAACTTACTGTCAGCACTTATTCTCATCGGAATATCCGCCTTCATGATTGGACTGCTTACGGACATGATCGCTTTAGTCGAAGAATTGCATAAGAAAGAGAAAATTACCGATAGCTTAATTAAAGAGTTGAAGACATCTGGTGCAATTTGGTTAGTCATTTTCCCCGCAGTAGCCGGTGGCGTTGGAGTCAATACTCTCTACAGTTTTCTTTCTTCGAAGAAACTATAATTTCTAACCCCGCGCTCAAGCCGACTCGCCTTCGGCGGTCGGCTTAGTTTGTTCATTAAGCCCGATAAGCAAAAATTATGGACATATAACGCGTTAATGCTCTTGGAGCAACCGTACCACATTCGCTTTGCTTTCAAAGTCTTTGTGGCCGTGGAACACTTATGTCCGAACACTACCTTAGCCAGCCTATTGGCGAATGTTTGCTACATCATCACTCCGGACCGCTAGATTCCGAAGTTGACCATCCAAACCTCAATCCTGCTGGGAGGCGCGGTCGTCCTCGTTACATCGACTTCTGCCTTTCCAGTCGAGAGACAAACCGACTTACAGCCGCTTTTGAATTGAAGTGGGTTGGCGATGGTGCCTTTGACAAGCAGCGGGTAACTGATGATTTACTAAGGCTTGAGGCCTTACGCAATGTAGAGTCCCAGCACGTTTTTCGCTATTTCCTAGTGTCAGGTGAAACAGAAAACTTCGAAAATAACTTCCAGAATTCAAAGGCAAACCTAGGGGCCGGCGGCGGTAGAGTAGATTTGTTTTCAGAATTTCTGGATTTTTCAACCAACAATGACAAAACAATTGTCGTCAATTCTCTAAGTGCCCCACAACTTGAAGCTTTCAATGAATTCTCTAGCTACTACCAATCACGATGTCCTCGTCGTTTCATAACTCATCGAGTTCATGCAATAAGCATGAATGGATTTACTGTTTAAATTTGGCGCATAAGAAGTGCTAAGCACCGTACAACGATGCCACCCCCCACTACGCAGCCATAAATGCGGCCCCTAACAAGTCCATGAAGTAGACCCGCCAAAGGGGGGCGCTTATGTCCAGCGTTAGTGATATAAGTGGCTGCTTTGGGTCGGCCTACGACAGCCGCAAGCGGCCAAAAGCAGTCATTTTTTATAGCCTTCAGATTCTCGATCTGACTCGTTGTTAATATCGCTATGGCTTCCGCCGTTGTACAGTTCGAGCACTGAAGAAGAAAGCCAGAATTGTTAAGCCATCGAACTTAGGTAGAGATTTAAATTTATACAGGGAATTGCTTGTTAAGTGTTTATTTAGCGGTAAAGATCCTGATGCCAAAGAACATGAGGTGCCATTGTGGCTTCAAAAAAGAATGAAGCTTGGAAAAGGAATTTATAAGCTTCCAAATAATTCTTTATTGCAGTACAGGCATGCAGTAGTTCCCGCGAAAAGCTCCCACAATACAAAGTTCTCGGAAATCGAATCGAGAATATCTCAAGGCATCTTGAAAAGTGAAGAGGTTTACCTTTGGGTGTTAAAGATTTACGTAGGACTTCTGACCATAGACTTAAACCTTAGAGATGATATCAAAGACCAAAAATCAAAAAACTATAATTGATTTGAATGGATTTGGTTATCATGTAAATGTATTTCGCACTTTGTACCAGAATTGGGCTAATGAAGGATCTACTGATCCATCTCCATTCGGGAGCGTGTTTATCCTCGACTCGTTGACCACGGAAGACCATTTCGATTTATTCCATTGCGGATACACTGGTGCGCTAGGTATTGATGTAGGTAAGAAATTTATATTTGTCACTTTTTGAGATCGAGGGAGAAGCTTAAAATCAAATGCGCTGGCCCTGCGGCACGAAAATCAAGTTCTTCGAGTTGGGGAATTGAAAGACACTTCAGAGCATGGCGGGCAATGCCACCTAACGCATCGAGTCTGGCCCTGTGAAATAGCATTTTTTCAATTTCTGACCAGGCCGAACTCCATGACGATACTGAAAACTCCAAATAAAGTGGCTGTACCTCCGTATCCGATTATTCCCGATCGCCTAGTTGACGTACTTGAGTATGTTCGAGTGTGCAAAAATTTTGGTCTTCAGCGGGATTTGTCGAGAGGGAAAAACTCATATACTCAGTTCACAACCATTGAATAAGCTCTAGAGGCTGCAAACCTTAAAGTCGCTACCAAAGACTAGGCAAATTAGAGCGCTAGGCAGGTGCTAGTTCATTTGGGGCTGAGATGTACTATTTTCAAATGGCCGTTATGGGTCGACAGGAGCCAACCGCGCTGCGCGAAGTCGATCCTTCAAACCGATGCAGGACGAATCGAGCAATCGGCTGGCAGCTTCCAAGGATGGAGCGGTCGCCCATGACTGGAGTCGCTCAACGACCGGTGTTGGTTTTTTCGGTCACTCGCGCACTGCACCGTGAATGGCTCAGATCAGCCTTAAGCCGCCGCTCCAAAGTCTGCCGTGGCTTACCACTCCTGACCGAGCGCAGCGACTAAACCTCATTTCCGGCAGCGACAAATCCATCTTCGCTCGGAGCCCATCGGATTCCTTGTACCGCTTCCTTCTTGGCAGTCTCCAAGTCAGCGTAGAAGGATGACTCTGACGGGCAGGAGGCCCACCCCTCGATGCCGGCGGCTGCGTTGTCGAAGTAATACTGTTCGACAAATCCAAAACTTCCCACCTCTCGACGAAAAAGCGCGATGCGACGTTGGCGGTCTTGAGAATAGAAAAAGCAGATGTCTTGATCCATTGCGCACTCAGCAAGGAAATAGGTTAATTCTGCCTCAGCGCCAACCCATCTCTTTTGGCGGTGTAGTCAACCGGTCAATGAAGCAGTTTGAAGCGCGGCTCTTTAGAAGTCACCGTCAAGGCGGAAGCCATCAAGCTCGTGGGCGCGCCGGCGCGCCTGTCCACTGCCTTTGGTCTTTTGGCCAGCGAGCACGCGAACCTCAAATCCTTCACGCTAGAAGTCTTTGCCGTAGAAGTCTGCCTGGAGATCGCCGAGGGCTGAGCGGCCAGCCCATTCGCTGTCCGTCCCGCGCTTGGCCAGGCCAGAGTAGCTTGTAATCAATGCCGGTGGACAAGAGGCAGGCACTACTTGGTGCCTGCGCCTGAGGGGGATTGGGTCGGCCTGCAGCAACCCTCCACAAGCACCTCAACAGTGGGCGCTGCGGGTCGCCGCAGCGCCCCTCAGAAGCTATGCATCAACCCCGCAGTCACCCCCGTAGCCACATCCTTGTTCTGCCCGCCCTGAAACCCTCCACTCCAGTGCGTACGGTCCAGCTCCGCATACAGCTTGCTGCGGCGTGAGAGCTTGTATTCCGCAAACAGCAGGGCACGGGTGTAGCCGTCTGCGGCGCGGCCGCTGCGTTCGCGTTCCACGCGGTACAGGGCGGCGGTCAGGTCCAGCGTGCTGCGGGCGGACCAGGTGGCGCCCAGCGAGTGCACGCGCTGCACGGTGCGGCTGGTGGTGGCGTTGGTCTGGCCGTCGCTGCGCGCAGTGTTCAGCGCAAGGCGCAGGTTGTCCCATTTGTAGCTGGCGCCCAGGGTGGCGGCTTTCAGCTCCCACTGGTCTGCGGTCTCGAAGCGCTGGTAGGCGCCGGAGACCGTCCATGTCTGCGTGCCATAGGCCAGGCCTGCGCCGGCCGATGAGCGGGCGGAGCCGCCTTGTGCCGTCTCGCCAAAGCTGTACATGGCGCGGGCGGTGAGGCCGCCGAAGCGGCCCGTGTACTTGACCGAGTTGTCCAGCCGGTACGAGCCGGTGGTGGCGCCCGCGCTGCCGTATTCCACGCCCAGGCCGTGGCTGCTCAGGGCCGCTGTGGCGATGTTGGGGTTGAAGGCGGCGAAGCGCATGCCCCCGGGGTCCACGGGGCTGATGGCATCTGCCAGCAGGTTGGTCTGGCGGCCGGCCGTGACCTGGCCCCAGCTGCCGCCCAGGCCCACGATGGCCGCGCGGTCGAAGAATTTGCTGGAGTTGGCGGTGGTGCCGGTGTCCAGGTTCAGGCCGGTTTCCAGGTTGAACAGGGCGTACATGCCGCCGCCCAGGTCTTCGCGCCCGCGAAACCCGAAGCGGCTGGTGGTGTTGACGCCGCTGGACAGCGCGGCGCCCGAGGTGTTGCTGGCCGCGTTGGCGGCGGTGAGGCCGCTGGTGTAGCGCACGCCGGTATCGGCAATGCCGTAGAGCGTGATGCTGGATTGCGCAAGGGCCGACAGCGGTGCGGCGGCGAGGGTGATCAGCACCAGGGTTTTGGTGTTCATGGGTGTGGCGAGGGTGATAAGGCTGGGCAGCGGCATGCCGCAGCAGTGCCGTTGCAGCGCCGCTGAATGGAGGTCGAACTGGGGAGGGGTGAAGGCCCCCTGTGTGTCGAGGGCCTAGAGGGCCTTGAGTGCCTAGAGAGCCTTGAGGGCTCGGGGGCCTGCCGTCAGGGCTTGGCCGCCGGCTCCATGCCGGTGCTGCGCACGATGGGCGCTGCGGCGGGGGCTGCCAGGAAGCGGATCAGGTGGCGTGCCGTCTCAGGGCTCTTGGCGCCGGTGGCCACGCCTGCGGAGAAGAAGACGCGCTGCTGCACTTCATCGGGCAGGGGGCCGACGAATTCCAGTTCCTTGAACGGCAGCAGTTCGCTGACCTGCTGGAAGCCGATGTCCGCATCGCCCCGCAGCACCACGGCGCCCACGCGCTCGCTGAGGATGCGGGTGGCCTTGCCCTTCATCTGCTCGGCCACGCCCAGGCGCGGGAACAGTTCGTTGGCCAGATAGGTGCCGCTGGCGCTGGCCGAGTAGGCAATGGTCTTGGCATCCAGCAGGGTCTGCTTGAGCGCGTCCACAGTGCTGATGTCGGGCTTGGGCGTGCCCTTGCGCACGCTCATGCCGATCATGGAACGCGCCAGGTCCACGCGGCTGCCCGCTTCCACCTTGCCTTGGGCGGCCAGATTGTCCAAGGCTCCATCCGCAAGGATGACGATATCGAACTGCTCGCCCCGCGCCAGGCGGCTGGGAATGGAGTCCTGCGCATTGCCCATGGAGGCACCGCGCGAGGTGACGACCTTGTGGCCCGTGGCCTGCTCGTACAGGGGTATCAGCTGGTCGTAGGCGGCAGAGAAGCCGCCCGAGGTGACCACGCGGATTTCATCTGCGGCGGCGGTGGAAGGCGTGGCAGCGCCCAGGGCCAGGCCCAGGCTGAGGGCGCCGCCCAGCAGCGCGCCCAGGGTGCGGCGGCGCAGGGTGGATGGCACGGAGGACTGCAGAGAGGACTGCTGGGGGGTGGAACGGATGGCGGTCATGGTTTGTCTCCTGGTTTTTTATGGTTGGGGAACGGCTAACGGCTGCCGAGGGAATCAATCGGCGGTGATTTTTCGCTCGCGGATGATGCGGCCCCACTTGGCGTGCTCGGCGGCAATGAACTGGCCCAGTTCCTCGCGGGTGCCCGGGGCGGCGGTCTGGCCGTGCTTGAGCAGGTTGTCGCGCACTTCGGGGGTGTTCAGCACCTTGACCAGCTCGGTGTTCCAGCGGTCCAGCAAGGGCTTGGGCGTCTTGGCGGATGCCACGAAGGCGTACCAGTTGGTGGCGTTGAAGCCGGGGAAGCTTTCGGCCACGGTGGGCACGTTGGGCAGGTAGGCCGGGCGCGTGAGGCCCGTGGTGGCCAGCGGA
This sequence comes from Delftia sp. DLF01, assembly GCF_014852125.1. Taxonomy (NCBI): domain Bacteria; kingdom Pseudomonadati; phylum Pseudomonadota; class Betaproteobacteria; order Burkholderiales; family Comamonadaceae; genus Delftia; species Delftia sp. DLF01. The sequence goes on along the minus strand of NZ_JACVAZ010000003.1, from coordinate 1,228,565 downwards.
ATGAGCTTGCCGGATTCGATGTGGGGCAGGGCCGTGGGCGGGGCTGCGTAGAAGGAGGTCACGCGGTTGCCCAGCACGTCCTGCAGCGCGGGCGCGCCGCCCTTGTAGGGCACGTGCAGGGTGTCGATCTTGGCGACATCGTTGAGCAGTTCACCGGCCAGGTGCGATGCGGAGCCGGGGCCGGTGGAGGCGAAGTCCAGCTTGCCGGGTTCGCGCTTGGCCTTGGCCACGTATTCGCCCAGGGTCTTGATTCCCGTGGCGGCAGGCACGACGAGCACGTTGGGAAAGTTCACGCCCATGGTGATGGGGGCCAGGTCCTTGAGCGGGTCGTAGCCGATCTTCATGAAGTGCGGCGCAATGGCCAGCGGGCCGATGGAGCCGAAGAGCAGCACCGAGCCGTCGGACGGGCCATTGGCCACCTGCGTGTGGGCCAGGTTGCCGCCCGCGCCGGGCTTGTTTTCCACGACCACGCTCTGGCCGATGTTCTCGCCCAGCTTCTTGGCGATGATGCGCGCGGCAATGTCGGCCGAGCCGCCTGCGGCGAAGCCGACCACCATGACCACGGGTTTCTTGGGGGGGAAGTCCTGGGCCTGGGCGGTGCCCACGGCCAGGGAAAGAAGGGCGGCCAGGGCGCTGCCTGCGATCAGTCTGCGTTGGTGCATGTCGTCTCCGTTTGTTGGTCTTGCCTGCCCGCAGGGGGCAGCGTTATCAAGGGCGCCATCCTATGCAGCGGGTGTTATTCTGTGAATTGCAACTTTTGGAAGGACTGTTGCGTGCAGCGCATCAAATTCGACATGGGGGAATTGATCGCCTTCGTGACCACGGCCGAGAAAGCCAGCTTTCGCCTGGCCGCAGAAGCGCTTTTCCTGTCGCCGCCTGCCTTGAGCCGGCGGGTGGAGCGGCTGGAGTCCGTGCTGGGCGCGCGGCTGCTGGAGCGCACCACGCGGCGTGTGGAACTGACCGAGGTGGGCCATGAATTCCTGCAGGAGGCGCGCAGGGCCCTGGCCGGCCTGGACGAGGCCGTGCAGCGCGTGGATGACCAGCTGAAGCTGCGCCGTGGCAGGGTGACGGTTGCCTGCGTGCCTTCGGTGGCCACCAATCTGCTGCCGCCCGTGCTGAAGACCTTTGCCGTGGAGCAGCCCGATGTGCAGGTGCATGTCATCGACGAGAGCGCGCAGCAGGTGGTGGAGGCCGTGCTGCGCGGGGATGCGGACTTTGGCCTGAGCTTCACGGGCAGCCAGGAGCCGTCGCTGCGCTTTGAGGCGCTCACGCGCGAGCGCTATGTGCTGGCCATGCCGCGCAGCCACGCCTGGGCCGGGCGCAGCCAGGTGGAGTGGGCCGAGCTGGCGGGCAAGCGCCTGGTCTCCGTCTCCCACAAGAGCGGCAACCGCCTGCTGCTGGACCAGGTGATGGCCGGCCTGCCCGAGCAGCCCGTGGCCTGGCACGAATGCAACCACGTCACAGGCGCCCTGGCCCTGGTGGAAGCCGGCCTGGGCCTGGCCGCCGTCCCCCAACTGGCCCTGCGCCAGGACCACGCCCAGGTCTGCGGCGTGCCCCTGACCGCGCCCGATGTCTGGCGCACCCTGGGCCTGCTGCAAAGGCGTGACCGCGTGCTGGGGCCGGTGGCGCAGGCGTTGCGGGAGTGCCTGGTGCAGGTACAGGGCGCGGGCGGCTGAACTGGCCTTGGATTCACTGCGTTGCAACCCTGTTGCGCGCAGGCCCTGGCATGGCTGCCGCTTAGCGCAGTGCGCAGAAGGATGGGATCACGCTTTTACATGAGTGCAGCTCATGCATCTGTGAATTAAAACCATTTTACTTCATCGATTCGCATCCCTACCATTCGCTCCCATTGTTCGTTTGCATTTTGGGAAGCAGTCATGGTCATCACCACACCCTCGGATCGCATGGATGCCGGAGCCGGATCCCGCGCTGAACTTGGCCATCTCGCGTGAAAGCAGCCATGTCACGTCCGCTCCGTCTGGTCGCCGTTTCCGGTGGACTGCAACGCCCCTCCAAATCTGCCGCCCTGGCAGAGCATCTGTCTGATCTGATCGCCGACGAAGTTCCGTGCGAACAACGCCTGGTGGAACTGGGCCAGCTTGCGCCGCAGCTTGCCGGCGCGGTGTGGCGCTCGCAGTTGCCCGAGATGGTGGAACGTGAGCTTGCGGCGGTGGAGCAGGCGGATGTGCTGGTGGTGGCCACGCCGGTCTTTCGTGGCGCCTACACCGGACTGTTCAAGCACTTCTTCGACTTCGTCCACCAGGACGCCTTGATCGACAAGCCCGTGCTGCTGGCGGCCACCGGTGGCAGCGAGCGCCATGCCCTGGTGATCGACCACCAGCTGCGGCCGCTGTTCAGCTTCTTCCAGGCGCGCACGCTGCCGCTGGGCGTTTACGCGACCGACAAGGATTTCGTGGACTACCGCCTGCACGACGAGGCCCTGATACAGCGGGCCGCGCTGGCGGTGCAACGGGCATTGCCGCTGGTCGAGCTGATGCACCGCGCCAGGCCCTGCCTGGCCGAGGAAATGGCTGCGGCCTGAATCAACCCACGTTTTTTTATTTCTAAATCAGGTCATTGGATCACCATGAACGCAGAACTGCACTTCAGCCTCAAGAGCATCCGTTTCGATGAGAACTATCACCCATCGGACAGCACGCGCATTACCACCAACTTTGCCAATCTGGCCCGGGGAGCGAGCCGGCAACAGAACCTGCGCCATACGCTGAGGATGATTGACAACCGCTTCAATGACCTGGCGCATTGGGACAATCCGACGGGAGACCGCTATTCAGTCGAGCTGGACATCATCTCCGTGGAGATGGGCATGGGTGCCGAGATGGGAAGTGGCGTATTTCCGTTGATCGAGATATTGAAGACCAGCATTCTCGACAGAAGATCGAACAAGCGCATAGCCGGCATTGCAGGGAATAATTTTTCTTCCTACGTGCGTGACTATGACTTCAGTGTTCTGCTGCCGGAGTACAACATCAACCGCCAGGAGTTCGGCACGCCGGACGATTTTGGCGACCTGCATGGCAAGCTGTTCAAGCAGTTCGCCCGTTCGAGCACGTACAGGGAGCACTTCAACAAGCCCCCGGTCATCTGCATCAGCGCCTCTACCAGCAAGACCTATCAGCGCACCGGAAACCAGCATCCCGTACTGGGTGCCGAGTATCAGCAAAATGAGCTGTCATCGACGGACCGGTATTTCGGGAAGATGGGAATGCAGGTTCGATTTTTCATGCCACCCAATAGCGTTGCACCCCTGGCCTTCTATTTTCAGGGCGACTTGCTGGCCGACTACACGAATCTTGAGTTGATCGGCACCATCAGCACCATGGAAACCTTCCAGAAGATTTACCGCCCCGAGATCTACAACGCCAATTGCGCGGCAGGAAAAATCTATCAGCCGAGCCTGAAGAACCATGATTACTCGTTGACGCAGATTGTCTATGACCGCGAAGAGCGCAGCCAGCTGGCCGTCAAGCAGGGCAGGTTTGCGCAGGAGCATTTCATCAAGCCGTACAGGAATGTTCTTGAGCAATGGGCAGCCGATTGCGCGCTCTGACCGGCCAGACAGACATACCATTTTTCATTGATTGCGCAGCGGCTTGGGACAACGGTCCTGAAGTACGCTGGCACCACCCCTCTTTGCCTTGAAGGAATTCTCCGATGTTTGAAACCTCTATCGCCGGCAGCCTGCCCAAGCCAGCCTGGCTGGCCGAAACCAACAAGCTCTGGCCCCAGTGGCAGGCCGAGGGCGATGCGCTTCGCCAGGCCAAGGCCGATGCAACCCTGCTGTGGATCAAGGCCCAGGAAGATGCAGGCCTGGACATCGTGTGCGACGGCGAGCAGTCGCGCCAGCATTTCGTGCATGGCTTTCTGGAGCAGGTGGAGGGCATCGACTTCGACAACAAGGTGAAGATGGGCATCCGCGACAACCGCTACGACGCGATGGTGCCGCAGGTGGTCGCCGCCCTGCGCCTGAAGGGCCGCGTGCATGCCTTCGAGGCGCAACTGGCGCGTGCGCACACCAGGAAGAAGCTGAAGTTCACGCTGCCCGGCCCGATGACCATCGTCGATACCGTGGCGGACCGCTTCTATGGCGACAAGGTCAAGATGGCCTTCGCCTTTGGCGAGCTGCTCAACCAGGAGGCCCTGGCGCTGCAGGCCGACGGCGTGGACATCATCCAGTTCGACGAGCCCGCCTTCAATGTCTACATGAAGGATGCCGCCGACTGGGGCGTGCAGGCGCTGGAGCGCGCTGCGCAGGGCCTGACCTGCACGACGGCCGTGCATATCTGCTACGGCTACGGGATCAAGGCCAATACGGACTGGAAGAGCACGCTGGGCGAGGAATGGCGCCAGTACGAGACGGTGTTTCCCGCGCTGGCCAGGAGCCGCATCGACCAGGTGAGCCTGGAATGCATCCACTCCCACGTGCCGCCCGACCTGATGAGGCTGCTGGCCGGCAAGGACGTGATGGTCGGCGTGATCGACGTGGCCAGCGACGTGGTGGAGACACCCGAGGAAGTGGCGGACACCATCGGCCGGGCACTGGAGTTCGTGCCGAAGGAGCGGCTGTTCCCCTGCACGAATTGCGGCCTGGCGCCCATGGGCCGGGACGTGGCGTGGCGCAAGCTGAAGGCGCTGGCAGAAGGCACGAAGCTGGCAAAGGAGCGGCTCGCCAAGGCCTGATGCCCTGCGTGGCCAAGCGCAGGGGAAGATGCCAGGGGGTGCCAGGGGGTGCCAGGGGGTGCCAGGGGGTGCCAGGGGTTCATGGTTTGCCCTGTATCGGATTCAGGCAACTGTCTGAAGTCAAGACACTGAATCTGTTCAATATTCGGGCACTCGCTGCCCGTGCTCTGCCCGTGCCCGCCATTGCGTCTGCATGGCCCGCCTGGGCCTGCCTGGCACAAAGCATGCATGGTCCCTCCTCACAAAAGCAGCGGGCGCCAGCCCAGCCGCCAACCCAAGGAGACAAACCATGCAACGCCGCCCCTTCCTGCATTCCGCCCTCGCACTCTCCGCCATGGCCACCATGGCCGCTGCGGCTCCTGCCGCCATGGCCCAGCAGGGCGAGATCCGCATCGCCCACGTCTACAGCAAGACCGGCGCGCTGGAGGCCTATGGCAAGCAGACCCAGGCCGGGCTGCTGATGGGGCTGGAGTACGCCACGGGCGGCAGCATGGCGGTGAATGGCAAAAAGCTGGTGGTGATCGAGAAGGACGACCAGGGCAAGCCCGACCTGGGCAAGAGCCTGCTGGCCACGGCGTATTCCGATGACAAGGCCGATCTGGCCGTGGGGCCCACGTCGTCCGGCGTGGCGCTGGCCATGCTGCCGGTGGCCGAGGAGTACAAGAAGATCCTGCTGGTGGAGCCGGCCGTGGCCGATTCGATCACGGGCGACAAGTGGAACAAGTACATCTTCCGCACGGGCCGCAACTCCAGCCAGGACGCCATCAGCAATGCCGTAGCCATCGACAAGGCGGGCGTGACGATTGCCACGCTGGCCCAGGACAACGCCTTCGGGCGCGACGGGGTGAAGGCCTTCAAGGACGCCATCAAGAAGGGCAAGCTGGCGCATGAGGAGTACCTGCCCGCAGCCACCACGGATTTCACGGCAGGGGCGCAGCGGCTGATCGACAAGCTCAAGGACCAGCCGGGCAGGAAGATCATCTGGATCGTGTGGGCCGGGGCGGGCAATCCGTTCAAGATCGCGGACATGGATCTCAAGCGCTACGGGATCGAGATCGCCACGGGCGGCAACATCCTGCCCGCCATGGCGGCCTACAAGAATCTGCCGGGCATGGAGGGCGCCACGTACTACTACTACGGCATTCCCAAGAACCCGGTGAACGAGGCCCTGGTGTCCATGCACTACAAGCAGTACAAGACGCCGCCGGATTTCTTCACGGCGGGCGGTTTCTCTGCGGCCATGGCCATCGTGACGGCGCTCAAGAAGACAGGTGGAGACACCAAGACCAACGGTCTGATCAAGGCCATGGAGGGCATGAGCTTCGACACGCCCAAGGGCCAGATGACCTTCCGCAAGGAAGACCACCAGGCCCTGCAGAGCATGTACCACTTCAAGATCCGCGTGGACCCGGCGCTGGCCTGGGGCGTGCCCGAGCTGGTGCGCGAGATCAAGCCCGAGGAGATGCAGGTCCCCATCCGCAACGGCCGCTGAGCAATGTTGCGCACAGAGGATCTGACCATCCGCTTCGGGGGCCATGTGGCCGTCAACGGCGTGAGCTGCGCTTTCGAGCCGGGCACGCTGACGGCCATCGTGGGGCCCAACGGGGCGGGCAAGACCACGTATTTCAACCTGATCTCGGGGCAGCTCAAGGCCACGGCAGGGCGCGTGCTGCTGGGCGGGCGCGAGCTGACGGGGCTGGCCCCCTCGGCGCGCACGCGGGCCGGGCTGGGGCGGGCGTTCCAGCTCACCAATCTGTTCCCGCACCTGAGCGTGCTGGAGAACGTGCGCCTGGCCGTGCAGGCGCGTGACGAGGGCCCGCACCGGCGCGGCCTGAACCTGTGGAGCATCTGGAGCGACCACCGCGCGCTCACGCAGCGGGCGCTGCACATCCTCGACCAGGTGGCCCTGTCCGCCCGGCGCGACGAGGCCGTGGCCGCGCTGCCGCATGGCGACCAGCGCAAGCTGGAGGTGGCCTTGCTGATGGCGCTGGAACCCCAGGTCTATATGTTCGACGAGCCCACGGCGGGCATGAGCCATGACGAGGCGCCGGTGATCCTGGACCTGATACGCAAGCTCAAGCAGGACCGCAGCAAGATCATCCTGCTGGTGGAGCACAAGATGGATGTGGTGCGCGAGCTGGCCGATCGCATCATCGTGCTGACCAATGGCACGCTGGTGGCCGATGGGCCGCCGGCCGAAGTGATTGCCTCGCCTGTGGTGCAGCAGGCCTACCTGGGTGTGATGCCGGAGCAGGGCGCCGTGAAGGAGGCCGCATGAGCGCTGCCGCCAACCTCAACCCAAACCCCAACCTGCTCGAACTGTCGGGCGTGCACACGCATATCGGGGCCTATCACATCCTGCATGGCGTGGACCTGGCCGTGCCGCGCGGGCAGCTGACCATGCTGCTGGGGCGCAACGGCGCGGGCAAGACGACCACGCTGCGCACCATCATGGGCCTGTGGCGGGCCAGCCAGGGGCGCATCGCCTTTGGCGGGGCCGACATCACGGCCCTGCCCACGCCCGCGATCGCGCGGCTGAACATTGCCTATGTGCCCGAGAACATGGGCATCTTCGCGGACCTGACGGTGCAGGAAAACCTGCTGCTGGCCGCGCGCGGCGCCTCGCGCGCCGACCGCATGGACGCGCAGCGGCTGCAGTGGATCTTCGGCATGTTCCCGGCCGTGGAGAAGTTCTGGAACCACCCGGCCGGCAAGCTGTCGGGCGGGCAAAAGCAGATGGTGGCGGTGGCGCGCGCCATCGTGGAGCCGCGCGACCTGCTGATCGTGGACGAGCCCAGCAAGGGCCTGGCACCGGCCATCATCGAGAACATGATCGCGGCCTTCGCCCAGCTCAAGGCGGGCGGCACGACGATTGTGCTGGTGGAGCAGAACCTGGGCTTTGCGCGCCGCCTGGGCGACCGCGTGGCGGTGATGGACAACGGCCGCGTGGTGCATGCGGGCGGCATGGCCGAGTTCTCGGCAGACGCGGCGTTGCAGCAGTCGCTGCTGGGGCTTTCGCTATGAACAAGCTGAACAGGCTGGATGTGGATTTCAAGCCGTTGCTGCTGGTGCCCGTGCTGGCCCTGGTGGCGCTGCCGCTGGTGGGCTCGGCCTCGACCTGGCTGACGCTGACGGTGGCGGGGCTGGCCATGGGGATGATCGTGTTCATCATCGCCTCGGGGCTGACGCTGGTGTTCGGGCTGATGGATGTGCTGAACTTCGGCCACGGCGTGTTCATCGCGCTGGGTGCCTTCGTGGCTACCAGCGTGCTGGGTGCCATGGGCGACTGGACGGGGTCCGAGCAGCTGTGGCGCAACCTGCTGGCCGTGCTGCCGGCCATGGTGGTGGCCATGCTGGTGGCGGGCGCCATCGGGCTGGCGTTCGAGCGCTTCATCGTGCGGCCCGTGTACGGCCAGCATCTCAAGCAGATCCTGATCACCATGGGCGGCATGATCATCGGCGAGGAGCTGATCAAGCTCATCTGGGGCCCGCAGCAGATTCCGCTGCCGCTGCCCCAGGGCATGAAGGGCGCCTGGCTGCTGGGCGATGCCGCCGTGGAGAAGTACCGCGTGGTGGCCGTGCTGGTGGGGCTCGCGGTGTTTGCCCTGCTGGCGTGGACGCTGTCGCGCACCAAGATCGGCCTGCTGATCCGCGCGGGCGTGCAGGACCGCGAGATGGTGGAGGCCCTGGGCTACCGCGTGCGCCGCCTGTTCGTGGGCGTGTTCGTGGCGGGCTCGGCCCTGGCCGGGCTGGGCGGGGTGATGTGGGGCATGTACCAGCAGAGCGTGGTGCCGCAGATGGGGGCGCAGGTGAATGTGCTGATCTTCATCGTGATCATCATCGGTGGGCTGGGGAGCACGGGCGGGGCGCTGATCGGCGCGCTGCTGGTGGGGCTGATGGCCAACTACACGGGGTTCCTGGTGCCCAAGGTGGCGCTGTTCTCCAATATTGCGTTGATGGTGGCCATCCTCTTGTGGCGGCCTCAGGGCGTCTATCCCGTGGCGAATCGCTGAAGGAGTGATCGACATGCTCAACCGATTGCTTTCCGGCGACCTGCCGCGCAGCCGCGTGCTGGCGGTGCTGCTGCTGTTGATCTTCCTGGGGCTGGCGGCGGCGCCGTTCGTGTTCCCTGGCGTGAAGGCGCTGAACGTGGCGGCCAAGGTGCTGATCTTCGTGGTGCTGGTGGCCAGCTTCGATCTGCTGCTGGGTTACACCGGCATCGTGAGCTTTGCGCACACCATGTTCTTCGGCATTGGCGCCTATGGCGTGGCGATTGCATCGTCGCGCATGGGCGCGGGCTGGGGTGCGCTGGCGCTGGGCCTGGGCGCGGCGCTGCTGGTGTCGCTGCTGCTGTCGCTGGCCATCGGCCTGTTCTCGCTGCGCGTGCGGGCCATCTTCTTTGCCATGATCACGCTGGCCGTGGCGGCGGCGTTCCAGACGCTGGCCTCCCAACTGTCGGAATGGACGGGCGGGGAGGACGGGCTGAGCTTCAAGCTGCCCGAGTGGCTGTCGCCCAGCTTCGAGCCCTTCGAGAACGAGGTGCTGGGCGTGCTGATCGACGGGCGCATCATCACCTACTACCTGCTGTTCGTGCTGGCCGTGGTGCTGGTGCTGGCGCTGCTGCGCATCGTCAATTCCCCGTTCGGCCGCGTGCTGCAGGCCATCCGCGAGAACGAGTTCCGCGCCGAGGCCATCGGCTACCGGGTGGTGGTGTACCGCACGCTGTCCAGCGTGCTGTCGGCCCTGTTCGCCTGTGTGGCCGGTGCCATGCTGGCGCTGTGGCTGCGCTATAACGGTCCCGATACCTCGCTGTCGTTCGAGATCATGATGGACTGCCTGCTGATCGTGGTGATCGGCGGCATGGGCACCATCTATGGCGCGGCGATCGGCTCGGTGCTGTTCCTCATCGCCCAGAGCTATCTGCAGGACCTGCTGCGCGTGGCCAGCGAGGCCGCGCACAGCCTGCCCTGGCTGGCCGCGCTGCTGTCGCCCGACCGCTGGCTGCTGTGGCTGGGCGTGCTGTTTGTGTTGTCGGTCTACTATTTCCCCACGGGCGTCGTGGGGCGTCTGCGTTCTTCCCGCGCCGGAGCCTGACCAGGGCCCCTGGCGCATTCGTGCATCAGAGAACTACCACAAGGAGATGGGCATGTTGAAGCGTGAAGAGATGGTGTCGTCGATTCCTGCAACCCCGTGGCGCTGGGCCTTCACGGCGCTGGCGGCGGCCGCGCTGGCGGCCTGCGGCAGCGGCGAGCATGAGCCCAGCAACGATCTGCCCAAGGGCTTTACCGAGCTGGGCGCCACGGTGTATCCGGCCACGGCCACCGGCACGGGCGCCACGGCGGCCACGCAGGACTTGCTGACGGGCGGCCTGGGCAAGACCGGCCTGGGCGCCGCAGCCGCGCCCCTGTACGCGGACCCTGCCAATCCCACGGCGGCGGAGCTGCGGCGCAATGCGCTGTACTCCAACTACCGTGGCATCCTGGACCCCACGGCGGGCGGCGGCTACGGCACGCTGTACGGCCCCAACATCACGGCAGACGGGCAGGTGACCACGGGCGAAGGGCTGATCCCCGGGCGCGAGTACCTGGCCGTGCTGGACGACGGCACCGGCCGCAAGCAGACCATGGTGGCCGTGCAGGTGCCGGACAGTTTTGACCGCAACCGGCCCTGCATCGTGCTGGGCCCGTCCTCGGGCTCGCGCGGCGTGTATGGCGCCATCGGCACGGCGGGCGAGTGGGGCCTGAAGAAGGGCTGCGCCGTGGCGCTGACCGATGCGGGCAAGGGCGTGGGCCTGCACAACCTGAGCGACGACACCGTCAACAAGCTGGACGGCACGCGCGCCACGCGCACGGACGCCGGCAGCCTGTCCTTCTTTGCCGCGCGGCTGACCGATGCGGCGCGCGCCGCCTACAACGCGGCGTTTCCCAACCGCATTGCCATCAAGCACGCGCACTCCCAGCAGAACCCTGAAAAGGACTGGGGCAACGACACGCTGGCCGCGGCCCGCTATGCGCTGTACGTGCTCAATGCCCGCTATGGCACCACGCAGGACCCCGTGCCCTTCGGCAAGGACAACACGCTGGTGCTGGCGGGCTCGGCCTCCAACGGCGGCGCGGCCGTGCTGCGCGCGGCCGAGCTGGATGCGGACGGCCTGATCGACGGCGTGGTGGCCTCCGAACCCGTGACCGAGATGCCCACGCGCCAGGGCTACACCATTGCCGTGGGCAATGCGACCATGCCCAACCCGGGCCGCACGCTGGCCGAGTACACCACCTACGGCAACATCTACCAGCCCTGCGCGGCGCTGGCCCCCGATGCGGCGCTGACCGAGACATCCATCTTCAACTACATAGGCCTCACCGCCATGACGGCGCGGGCCGAGGCACGCTGCACCAGCCTGGCTACCAAGGGCCTGGTCATTGGCAGCACCACGGCCGACCGCGCCGCCAATGCGCTGAGCAAGCTGCGCCTGTACGGCTGGACGCGTGACCACGACCGCATGCACAACGCCCACTACGCGCTGGGCAACGGCCCCATCCTGTCGGCCATGTACACCATGGCCTATGGCCGGTTTGGCGTGGATGCCAACCTGTGCCGCACCAGCTTTGCGGCCGCCAATGCCACGGGCGACGTGGTGCCCGCCACGGGGGCTGCGCTGGCCCAGAGCTTTGCCACGGCCAATGGCACGGCCAACGGCACGCCCGCCACGGTGGTCTACAACGACTCGGTGGGCGGGGCCAAGGCCTGGCAGTTTGCCGTGTCGCCCTCCACGCGCGTGGCCGACCTGGGCCTGGACAACGCGCTGTGCCAGCACGCGCTGGTGACGGGCTTCGATCCGGTGACCGGCTTCAATCTCTCCGAAAGCAGCGTGCCCACGCGTGCCCAGAGCGACGCCGTGCGCGCCGGCATCAACGAGGTGCTGCACACTGCCAAGCTGCGCGGCAAGCCCACCATCATCGTGGCGGGCCGCAGCGATGCGCTGGTGCCGGTCAACCACAATGCGCGCGCCTACACGGTGCTCAACCGGGGGCTGGACGGCAGCAACACGCGGCTGCGCTACATCGAGGTGGTGAATGCCCAGCACTTCGATGCCTTCCTGCCGTTCTCCGGCTTCGACACGCGCTTCGTGCCGCTGCATCCGTACTTCAACCAGGCCATGGATGCCGTGTGGGCCAACCTGCGCAGCAGCACCGCGCTGCCCGCCAGCCAGGTGGTGCGCACCACGCCGCGCGGCGGCCAGCCGGGCGCGGCGCCCGCCATCACGGCGGCCCAGGTGCCGCCCTTCGTGGCGCGGCCCAGCACGGCCAACACCATCGAGGTCAGCGACGGGCTGATCCGCATTCCTGAGTGAGCCAGGCCCTGGAGCGGCCGGCGGCCAAGGCGGCCTGCCGCTCCTGCACAGCAGAGATTTCTCCCATGGCTTCCAAAGCATCTTCCTCATCCGCGCCCGTACCCGCTTCCTGCTACACGCAATGCGCGGGCTACGAGATCCACTACATGGACTGGCAGCCCGCGCCCGATGTGGCTCCAGCGGGCACCGTCGTCGCCTGGCACGGGCTGGCACGCACGGGGCGTGATATGGATGCACTGGCGCAGTTCCTGGCAGGCCAGGGCTGGCGCGTGATCTGCCCCGACACGCCGGGCCGGGGCCTGAGCCAGTGGAGCCGCGCGCCGCGCGAGGAATACCGGCTGGGCTTCTACGCCCGCATCGCGCGCGGGCTGTTCAATGCGCTGGGGCTGGAGCGCGCGCATTGGGTGGGCACGTCCATGGGCGGGGCGATTGGCACGGTCTGCGCCTCGGGCCTGTTCGAGCCGTCGCTGCGCGCACGCATTGCGACGCTGGTGCTCAATGACAATGCGCCGCAACTGGCTGAGTCGGCGCTGGCGCGCATCAAGGCCTATGCGGGCGAGCCGCCGGCCTTCGACACCGTGGGCGAGCTGGAGGCGTTCTTTCGCCAGGCCTACCGGCCCTATGGCTGGCTCAGCGATGCCGAGTGGCGCAAGCTCACCGAAACCAGCGTGCGCCGCCTGCCCGATGGGCGCGTCACGCCGCACTACGACCCGGCCATGATCGAGCAGTTCACGGCCCATGACGACGACTACGGCATCTGGCCGCACTACGACGCCCTGCAGATCCCCGTGCTGCTGCTGCGCGGCGTGGACTCGGACCTGGTGCTGCCCGAGGTGGCCCGGGAAATGACCACGCGCGGCCCCGGCGTGCGTGGCCTGCTGCACTGGCAGGAGGTGCCCGGCTGCGGCCATGCGCCGGCGCTGAACGTGCCCGCGCACTGGCAATGGGTGCTGGAGCATCTGCAGCGCGGCTGAGCATCAACCCGGGCCGGGCGCGGATGTTGCTGCCGCGCTAGCATTTGCGACGGGTGCAGCCTCGCCTTCTTTTCGGGCGCGGGCACCGTCTGGGCAAGAGAGGCCTGACATGGGTTTTCTGGTGGAGCTGATCCGCGAGTACGGCTTCGGCATCGTCTTTCTCAATGTGTTCGTCGAGCAGCTGGGTGCGCCGATTCCGGCCTACCCGGTGCTTGTCGTGACCGGCGCGCTGGAAGGCGCTGACTGGGTGCGCCTGCTGTGGCTGGTGGCCGTGGCCGTGAGCGCCGCACTCATCGCCGACCTGTTCTGGTACCAGGCCGGCAAGGCCTACGGCCACCGGGTGCTGGGGCGCATCTGCCGCATCTCGCTGTCGCCCGACGCCTGCATCCGCCAGACCGAGACCGTCTATGGCCGCTGGGGCGCAAGGTCGCTGCTGGTGGCCAAGTTCGTGCCGGGGTTTGCCTCCATCGCCAGCGCGCTGGCCGGCGTGATGGGCACGCCGCTGCGCAGCTTCGTGCTGTATGACGGGCTGGGCGCGCTGATCTGGGTGGGCTCGGCCGTGTACCTGGGCTCGCTGTTCAGCTCCACGGTGGAAGACCTGCTGGGCGTGCTCACGGCGCTGGGCCAGTGGGGCCTGTTGCTGCTGGGCGTGGCGCTGGGGCTGTTCATCGTGCGCAAGTGGTGGCAGCGCCATCGCATGGTGCGTTCATTGCGCATGCCGCGCATGTCGGTGCGCGAGCTGGCGGGCCTGCATGCCCAGGGCATGGAGCCCACGGTGATCGATGTGCGCGCTCTGCCGCAGTACCGCCAGGGCCATATCCCCGGCGCCCAGTCCTGGGAACTGCGCCCGCGCGATGGCGGCGAGTCGCATGCGCACCTGCTGCCCCAGCACGACCATCCCCACGGGCTGGTGATCTACTGCGACTGCCCCAACGAGATATCCGCCGCCCGCCTGGCGCGCCAGCTGCAGCGCGCCGGCTTTGCCAACGTGCGCCCGTTGGTGGGCGGCCTCAAGGCCTGGCAGGCGGCTGGCTTCGACGTGGAAACCGCGCCGCTGCCCGTGACGGCCAGCGCGGACGAGGGGCCCGCGCCCAGCGTGCCGTAGTGGCTGAAGGTCCTCGGATTGCTGCCGGATTGAGGGCGAGAAAACGTTAACGTTCACACGAAGTTGATAACGAGTCGTCTGTTCTGGTAGAGACGTCAGCGGGCTGGACCTGAAGTGGTCCTTGCTCTCTCTCTGATGCGCTCCTCGCCCTATCGCTTGCCAAGATGCAGGATGGTCACCTAGCGTTTGCTGGTGCCTGAAGCGCGCCATGCTTCAATGTTTTAATTTGTTACTATTGCCGTTCATTTGAATGAGGGCATGGTCATGACATTGCTGATTCTCTTGATTCTTGGCGCTGTTGGATATTTCTATTTGGCGCATGTCTTGAATGAGAAGAAGAGGGCGCGGCTTATGGAGAAGTACGGCGATGCGGACATTGTCGAGCGCATCATGAAAAAGATGTTCTGGCAGGGGCAGACAGAGGAGCAGCTATGCGATTCGCTTGGAAGCCCAGTCGACATCGACTCCAAGGTCATGAAGACGAGACATCGTCAGGTGTGGAAGTACCAGCCCTCAGGCCGGAACCGGTATCGGCTGCGTATCACGGTGGATGACGGGTATGTCGTCGGATGGGATCACAAATAGGCAGCTTCCTCGTCTCACCCGTTGCAGTTCAATTTTTTATCCTTGTCTCAGGTTCGTTCCAGAAGAAATATGAAGTACGTTGTCTACATCGGCGCCGTGATGGGTGTCTTTTTCATGCTCTCAACCATTGGCGTCCAGGGAGCACCGCAAGAGGCGGCACTTGCAGCTATGGCCTGTGCTTTTTGCATCATCCCCTACGTTGTTTTCAGGGTCCGGCAGTCGGCGGTGGAAGAAGAGCAAAGGAAGAAGATCATCGAGTTGCTGAGAGTCATCGCTCAAGACAAATAAAACCTGCTCCTGAGGGGGCGTGCGAAGCAAAAAAGCCCCTTGGCACTGCCAAGGGGCTTTTTCATTCAGGCGAATTCAGTCGTGAGGTCCTGCCATCAGCAGACCTATTTGCCCGCCGGCATCGAGCAGTGCCCGCCTTGCGTGGCCTTGCCCGAGCCAGCCGCGATCAGCGGCGCCTCGAAGCGCAGGTCCACGCGCGGCGAGTGCAGGTGGTCCCAGGCCAGGAAGAGCACCAGCACGGCCCAGAAGACCGCGCGCAGGGTGTTTTGCTGTGTCATGGCGGGTCCTCTCAGAAATTGAAATGGCGGCGGATGCGCAGGCCGAAGATGGTGCCGGCAAAGGCCAGCGGCACCCAGATCCAGCCGTGGATGCTGCCCGTGGAGATGCCCGAGAGCATGGCGCCCACGTTGCAGCCGAAGGCCAGGCGCGAGCTGTAGCCCAGCACCAGACCGGCCACCAGGGCCACCATCCATTGCGTGCCCGTGAGCGGCTTGGCATTGACGGGCTTGGCGGCAGCCACCCACAGGGCGCCGCCCAGGATGCCGATGTTGGTGATGCTGGTCACGTCCAGCAGCACGGTCTCATGCAGGCGCGCGGCGTTGCCGGGCTGGCTCCAGAACCAGTTGCCGGCCAGGTCCACGGCGCCTGTGGCGTTGGCGATCTTGGCGGCCCACAGGCCGAAGCCGTAGACCACGCCCCAGGGCTGGCCCGCAATGACGAGGTTGAGCGTGGCCAGCACGGCCAGCAGCACGGCACCCACCACCCACTTGCGCACGAACAGCGGCTTGGCCGGGCGCTTGAGTGCCATGTTGGCGCCACGCACATACCAGGCCACGCCCAGCGCGACCACGGCCAGCGCCGCCAGCGTGGCCAGCAGGGCAGGGGCCCAGCCCCAGGCCGTGACCAGGCCCACGGGCTGGGTGTTGCCCAGGTCCAGCCACCAGCCCAGGTGCAGGCTGCCCAGGAAGCTGCCGATGGCAAACACGGGCAGGATGGCCGCATTCATGGGAATGCCCATGCCGGCCTTGTACAGGGTGCCGCTGCCGCAGCCGTCCGCGATCTGCATGCACAGGCCGAAGACGAAGGCGCCCACCAGCAGGCTGATGCTGGGCGGGCCCAGAGCGGCCGTGAGTTCGGGATAGTGGCCCAGCAGCGGCATGGCCAGCGCGGCGGCCAGCGCCAGCAGCAGCAACTGGCCGAAGACGCCGCTGGCGTCCTTGTCCTCGATCAGCATGCGCCAGCCCGTGGTGAAGCCGAAGCGCTTGCCGGCCAGCACCGCGCCCAGGCCCAGGCCCACGGCGAACAGCGCGGCCTGGCGCACCGAGACGCTCCACAGCAGCCAGCCAAAGAAAACGGCCAGGATGGCCGCAAGAGGAAGTCGTTTCATATCATTTTTCTCCATGCAGTCGCCCTCCCCCGCGAAGCGGGTAGAGAGGCGCCGTGCCACGGGGGAAGGCGCGCAAGCGCCTCAGGGCGTGTTTACTTGAACTTTTTTTCCCACCACTGCTTGGCGTCGTAGGCCAGGGATTCGGCGCGGCCGGGCTGGTTGGCCATGGGCGGTGCATCGGCCTGCTGCGTCCAGTCCACCATGGAACCCGCATACAGCTTGACGCCCGGCAGGCCTGCGACTTCGGACAGGCCGAACCAGTCGGTGGCCGCCCAGTGGCCGGTGTTGCAGAAGGCCACCATGTCCTGGCCCTGCTCGCGCTTGACCTTGGCCGCGATCTGCTTGGCCGTGGCCGTATCGACAAAGGTGGAGGTGCCGGGCACGAACCACTGGTTGAAGTCCAGCTGCTGCGCACCGGGCAGGGTGCCCGAGATCTTGGCGGCAGGCGCGCGCGTCTTGCCCTGGTAGAAGGCATCGGGGCGCGAGTCCACCAGAGCGGCGTTGCTGAGCCTGACGTGCTGGCCCACGTCTTCGCGCGTGGCGATCAGGCTGGTGTCGAGCTGGGGCTGGTAGCTGCTGCGGGCCACTTTGACGGCCTCGTTGTCCTGCGGGAGCTTTTGCTCGTTCCAGGCCTTCATGCCGCCGTTGAGCACGGACAGCTCCTTGAGGCCCAGCAGCTTGAGCGTCCAGTACACGCGCGCTGCGGCGCCGAAGTCGGTGGCGTCCGCGCCCGTGGAGACCACGATGGCGTGGGTGGCGGGCGTCAGCCCCAGGGACTGCACGAGTTCGGTGAGCTTGGGCAGCTCGGGCAGTTCACCGGGGTTGGTCGCGGGGCCGCGCCATTTGCCGTAGGGGGCGTTGAGCGCGCCGGGAATGTGGCGCTCGCCATAGGCCTTGGGATCGCGGATGTCGATGATGCGCACGGCGTCCTGGCCGGCGGCGGCCTGCACGCCGGCAGGGGTGAGCAGGGGTTCGGCGGCGTGGGCCGTGCCGAAGGCGGTGCAGGCGAGGCCCAGCGCCAGCAGCGGGGCCGCCAGGCGCAGAGCGGGGGAAAAGGTCTTGGTCATGATGGCTGGGGCCGGTCATGGAAGACCGGCGGAACAAGCAACTGGAGTGCAATTGTCCCGCTTGCAGCATCTATATACAAAGACGCTTATGCATTCTGCTCATGAGGCAGGGTTATATGGCACGGCGCAGAAGATGCAGGACGGCCTCAGCGCTGTGCGCCCACGGCCTTGGCACGCTCCAGGCTGGCGTCCAGTTCGGCCTGCGGCGCCTTCTGCGTGGGCCAGCCCTGCATATGCTGCTGGGCGATGCGGCTCAGCGCCGTGATCCAGGGCGCGCTGTCGTTGAGGCAGGCGATGTACTCGAACTGCTCGCCACCGGCATGCATGAAGGCCTCGCGCGCTTCCTGGCTGATTTCTTCCAGCGTTTCCAGGCAGTCGCTGGTGAAGCCGGGGCAGACCACGTCCACCCGTTTGGTGCCGCTGCGTGCCAGCTCGATCAGCGAGGGCTCGGTATAGGGCTCCAGCCATTTGGCCTTGCCAAAGCGCGACTGGAAGGTCACCAGGTATTGCGAGGGCGACAGGCCCAGGCGCTCGGCCAGCAGGCGGGCGGTCTTGCGCGATTCGCAGTGGTAGGGGTCGCCCAGGTGCAGCGTGCGCTCGGGCACGCCATGAAAGCTCATGACCAGTTTCTCGCCACGGCCGTTGCCGCGCCAGTGGGCCTCGATGCGCTGGGCCAGCGCATCGATGTAGGAAGCGTCGTCGTGGTAGCGGTTGACGAAGCGCAGCTCGGGAATATGGCGCTGGGTGCGGGCCCAATCGTAGACCGCGTCGAACACGCTGGCCGTGGTCGTGCCCGAGTACTGCGGGTACAGCGGCAGGATGAGGATGCGCGTGGCGCCCTCGGCCTTGAGGGCATCGAGCACGCTGGGGATGGACGGGTTGCCGTAGCGCATGGCATGGCGCACCAGCACGTTGTGCCCGGCCTCGCCCAGCCAGCCGCGCAGCAGCAGGGCCTGGCGCGCGCTCCAGTGCTGCAGGGGGGAGCCGTCCTTCTCATGCCAGACGGTGGCGTACTTGGCCGCCGACTTGGCCGGCCGCGTGCGCAGGATGATGCCGTGCAGGATGGGCAGCCAGGCAATCCTGGGAATCTCGACCACGCGGTCGTCGCCCAGGAACTGCGCCAGGTAGCGGCGCACGGCCGGGGCCGTGGGCGCATCGGGCGTTCCAAGGTTGCACAGCAGCACGGCGGTGCGCTGGGGTTGGTCGTGGCGGAATGGAGGTTCTGGCGCGAAGCGGGAAGGCATGGGGCCGATTGTGGCAGGACGGAGCCGCCTGCCACGCGAGTCGGATGACCCGGCTGCAGCCGGCAACGGCTGCCTTCGCTATGCTCGAACCATGTCCCAAGCCACCATCGCCCCCCTCGCCGAATCCTCTCTTGACCCTGCATTGGCCGCCTTGCAGCAGCTGCGCCGCAGCGGCCGCATCCGCGCCATTTCCATCGATCTGGACGACACGCTGTGGCCCGTGTGGCCAGCCATCTCGCGCGCCGAACAGGTACTGCTGGACTGGCTGCACGCCCATGCGCCCACCACGGCCGCAGCGCTGCGCGACGTGGCCACCCTGCGCGCCATCCGCGTGCAGATCGAGCGTGACCGCCCGGACCTTGCCCACGACCTGAGCGGCCTGCGCCGCGAGTCCATCCGCCTGGCGCTGCAGCGCAATGGCGACGATGGCGGCCTGGCGGAAACGGCCTTCGACATCTTCTTTGCCGAGCGCCAGCGTGTGGACCTGTACGAGGACGCGCTGCCCGCCCTGCAGTTCCTGGCCGCGCGCTGGCCCGTGGTGGCGCTGAGCAACGGCAACGCCAGCGTGCACGTGGTGGGCATTGGTGAGCATTTCCATGCCGCGCTGAGCGCCACCAAGGCCGGCATGGCCAAGCCCGATGTGCGCTTTTTCCACGCGGCAGCGGCGGCGGCAGGCGTGGCGCCTGACGAGGTGCTGCACATTGGCGACGACGCGCGGCTCGATGCGCTGGGCGCCATGGATGCGGGTATGCACGCAGTCTGGCTCAACCGCACGGGCGTAGCATGGCCTCACGAGGGGTCCACGCCCCACGTCACGGTGGCCAGCCTTGCGCAGTTGTGCCAGGGGCTGGCTGACAGCTGACCCTGCCTGCCCGCGAAGCCGCGCCATGCCATGCCCACCAGCCACAGCACCGCTTTCTTCCACCCCCCCGTCCTTCCCGCCGTGCGCAGCATCGGCTGGAAACACCCCCTGAGCTGGCTGGCGCGTGGCGCGCGCGACATGGCCAGGGCGCCCTGGCTGAGCCTGGCACATGGCCTGGTCTTGACCTTGATCGGGTTTTTGATCTTGACGCTGGGGCACAATCGCTTTTGGCTGATGGCCGGGGCCCTGTCGGGGTTCCTGATCGTCGGCCCTGTCGTGGCGACCAGCCTCTACGCCATCAGCCGCGCGCTGGAGCGCGGCGAGGCTGCCGATCTGTCCCTGGTGCGGCGCACCTGGACGCGCTGGCAAAACGGCCATGCGGCCAAGGCCGAGGGGCAGGGCGGCTACTGGTGCCTGGTGCAGTTCGGGCTGCTGCTGTCGCTGGCGGCCACGGGCTGGGTGCTGGTGTCGGCCTCGCTGATCACCGTGCTCTCACCCGTGCGCATCGCCACCCCGGCGGATTTCGTGCAGCACGTGGTGCTGGCCCGCGACGGGCAGTTGTTTGCGATATGGCTGGCGCTGGGCAGTTTTCTGGCAGCGCCTATTTTTGCGTCCAGCGTGGTGGCCATGCCGCTGATGCTGGACAGGCGGGTGACGGTGCGCCAGGCCGTGCTGACCAGTTGGTTGGCCGTGCTGGCCAACCCTGTGCCTCTGGCACTGTGGGCCGCCCTCATTGTGTTGTTGACCCTGCTGGGCCTGGGCAGCTGGCTGCTGGGACTGGTGGCCGTGATGCCTCTGCTGGGGCACGCGAGCTGGCACGCGTACCGCGATCTGGTCGATGCGTCGGCCTTCCCGGCGCGTTGAGCCGGGCGGGCCCGGAGCGGCCGGGCCTGCAGGGGAGGATGTAGGACGGTGTTGTCGTGATATTCGGGTATACAGAAGAACAGATCGCCCATTTCTTCCTCACCTATGGCGTGGGGGCCTTCATCCTCTTCATGGTGTTCATCATCCTGCAGCTGGCGCGCCAGTCCAAGGCAGGAAAGTTCGGCACCTTCGTGATCTTCCTGGGCCTGGGCGTGGGCTTTGTCGGCTACATCGCCAAGATCGTCATCCAGTGGTGGATGGAAAAATGATCGTCACCCCCTGAGCCGCTGCGCGGCTTCCCCCTCTCTCGCTTCGCGGGAGGGGGACGACACCCTCGCGGCGGGGCGGCCCTTGCTCGGTGTCCCAGGCTTTGGGCTGCGTCGGGTTTTTGTGCCCTGCTCAGCGCGCCTATCTTCCTGGCCTGCCTGCTCCTTGCTGCGCCTCTATTCCGCCTTGGCCCCCGCAGCCTTGATCACCGGGTCCCAGCGCTTGATTTCGGCGGCGGTGTGCTGGCGCAGGGCGTCGGGGGTGAGGCGGTCTGCGGGCGGGATGATGACGCTCATGTCCGTGAAGCGCTTGACCAGGGCGGGCTCGGCCAGGGCGGTGCGCAGGGATTTGTTGAGGCGTTCGATGACGGCCTGGGGCGTGCCTCGCGGGGCGTAGAGGCCGTGCCATACGGCAAGCTCGAAGCCGGGCTGGCCAGCCTGCGCGAAGGTGGGCACATCGGGCAGGGAGGGCAGGCGTTCGCGCGTGGCGACGGCGTAGCCCTTGAGCATGCCCGCCTGTATGTGCGGGCCGGTGGCCACGGGCTGGTCGCAGATGACATCGACATTGCCTGCCACCAGGTCCTGCAGGGCCGGGCCGGTGCCACGGTAGGGCACCAGGGTGGCCTCGGTGGAGGTGGTCTGCAGCAGCAGCATGGCGCACAGGTGGGAGGTGGCGCCTACGCCGGCATGCGAGAAGCGCACTTCGCCCGGTTTGGCCTTCATGTGGGCGATGAAGTCCGCCAGCGTGGCGGGCGCAAAGCCTTTGCTGCGCACCAGGATCATGGGTACGTCGCCTGCCAGCGCGATGGGTTCCAGGTCGCGCCTCACATCGAAAGCCAGCTTGCTGTAGAGCGCGGGTGCCGTGGCAATGCCCATGTTGTGCAACAGCAGGGTGTGGCCGTCGGCCTGGGCGCGTGTGACGCGGCTGGTGCCGATGGTGCCACCGGCGCCGCCCAGGTTCTCGACGATGACCTGCTGGCCCAGGTCGCGCGTCATGGCCTCGGCCAGCACGCGGGCCAGTACGTCGGTGGAGCCTCCGGCCGCGTAGGGAACGACGATGGTGACGGGCTTGTTGGGGAAGGCCAGGGCGGCAAGGCTGGCCGCTGACAGCGCGGCGGCGAGAAGGGTCTGGGCAAAGGGATTGCGGATGAGGGGGCGCATGGGTTTGTCTCCTGGAGGCGCGTGCAGGGGCCGCCGGCTCTGTGCGGCCGGTTGTCGGTGGCGTGTTTGGTGGCGTGAGGCAGGAAGGCAAGGGCCGCATGCGGCCCTTGACGACGGCGAGACGGCGCAGGCTCAGGCCGGGGCCACGTACCTGTACAGCTCGGTGTGGTCGGCGGCGGGTCCCAGGGACCTGGAAGCCTCGGCCGCCATGGCGCTGACCTGTTCGGCCAGTGCCATGGGCGTGTGCATGGCCTGGCCCAGCGACAGGGCAATGCCCACGTCCTTGGCCTGCAGCGCCAGCGAGAAGCCCGAGTTGAAGGCGCCGTTCAGCATGAACTGGTGGGCCTTGTTTTCGGTGGTGTTGTTCTTGCCGGTGGAGGCGTTGATCACGTCCACGATGGTGGCCGGCGCAATGCCGAAGGCCGCGCCTGCATGAATGGCCTCGGCCGTGGCGATGAGGGCCGCTGCCGAGACATAGTTGTTCAGCGCCTTGAGCGCATGGCCCGCGCCCACGGGGCCGACATGGGTGATGGCCTGGCCCATGCGTTGCAGCAGCGGCAGGTGCTGGGCGAGCAGGTCCGCATCGCCCCCGACCATGATGGACAGCGTGCCCGCAATGGCGCGCTTGACGCCGCCGGAGACCGGCGCATCCAGCAGCCCGATGCCGCGCTCGCTCAGCAGGCCGGCTAGCGCGCGCGTGCGGTTGGGGTCGGCCGAGCTCATGTCGATGATGCAGGCGCCGGGCGGCAGGTGCGGTGCCAGTTCGCCGACCACGGCATCGACGATGCGGGAGTCGGGCAGCATGGTGAAGACCACGCTGCAGCCGGCAAAGTCGGCCGCGCCGGATGCCACGGCCACGCCCGCATGCTCCTGCGCGAATCGTGCGGTGGCGGCGGGCACGGCGTCCCGGATGACCAGGGCGTGGCCTGCGGCGTGCAGCAGGTGGGCCATGGGCTGGCCCATCATTCCGAGGCCGATGAATCCTATGGTGGTCATGCTGCGTGCCTCAGATGTCCATCTCTTTGAAGACTTCCGAAGCCACGCGGAAGGAGTCGATGGCGGCCGGCACGCCGCAGTAGATGGCGGTCTGCAGGAAGACCTCCTTGACCTCTTCCTTGGTCAGGCCGTTGTTGATGGCGCCGCGCACATGCAGCTTGAGTTCATGCGGGCGGTTCAGCGCCGTGATCATGGCCAGGTTCAGGAAGGAGCGCGTCCTGCGGTCCAGGCCGGGGCGGTTCCAGACATCGCCCCAGCAGTACTGGGTGACCAGCTCCTGCATGTCGATGTTGAAGTCCGTGGCGTTCTGGATGGACGCATCGACATATTCGGCGCCCAGCACCTCGCGGCGGGTGGACAGGCCCTGGTCGAAGAGGGCGGGGTTCTTGGGTGCATAGGCTCGGGTCATGAAAACTCCTGATGGAAGGCGGTGAAGGTGTCTTTCGATGGAGTGGATTTAATCAGATTGTCAGACAATCCTACTTGATGAAAATCGGGATTGCCTGCCGGGCCAGGTGTGTGTATGACAATCCGTCAGTCCGTCCGGCCCCTGGATTGGCGGGTAGGATTCGTCCCATGAACCAGATACTGCGTGTCCCCCGCGAAGAAACGTCGCTGCGCCTGCGCACGACGCAGACCCTGCGCACGGCCATCCTCGATGGCGTGTTTGCGCCGGGCCAGAAGCTGTCCGAGCGCGAACTGTGCGAGAGCCTTGATGTGAGCCGTTCGTGCCTGCGCGAGTCGCTGCAGCACCTGCAGGCCGAGGGGCTGATCACCATCGTTCCGCACCGCGGCCCCGAGGTCACGGACATCTCGGTGCAGGAGGTGCGCGATATCTACGAGGTGCGGGCCAGCCTGGAGGGGCTGGCCAGCCGGGGCTTTGCGCTGCATGCCTCGGCAGGCCAGCGCGCCGCGCTGCGCGCCAAGCTGGGCGAGCTGGCCGTGCCCGCCGTGGCCAGCGACAAGGTGGCCCTGCTGGCGATCAAGAACCAGTTCTACGACATCCTGATCGAGGGCTGCGGCAATCTGGTGGCCGGCCAGATGCTGCGGCAGCTGAACAACCGCGTGACGGTGCTGCGGCGCATCTCCATGTCCCAGCCCGGGCGCCTGCCGCAGACGCTGGCCGAACTGGACGCCATCGTGGCGGCGATAGAGCAGGGCGATGCGGATCAGGCCGCGCGCCTGAGCGCCGATCACGTGCAAAAGGCCGGCCAGGGCGTTCTGCGCGCCATGGCCGAAAAAGCTGGCCCGGCCAGCTGATGCCGGGGCCTGCGCCTGTACCTGGGGGTGTCAGTCCGTGTGCGCTCAGTCCGGCTTGACCTGGGCGCGCTTGAGCACCTTTTGCCAGCGCGCCTGCTCGGTGGCAATGAACTGCGCGAACTGCTGGGGCGTGCTGCCGATGGGCTCGGCCGCATCGCCCTGCAGGCGCTTGAGCGCGTCGGGCGCCTTGACGGCCTTGGCGCATTCGGCGGCCAGCTTGTCCACGTGGGATCGGGTCATGCTGGAAGGCGCGAGCATGCCGTACCACTGCGTCATCTCGAAGCCCGGGAAGCCCTGCTCGGCCACGGTGGGCACGTCGGGCAACTGGGGCAGGCGCTGGGTCGATCCCGTGGCGATGCAGCGCACCTTGCCCGCCTTGATGAAGGGCAGCAGGGCGGCGGCGCCCACGGATGCAGCGTCCAGGCGGCCTGACATCAGGTCCGTCATCATGGGCCCCGTGCCGCGATAGGGCACGTGCAGCATGAAGATCTCGGCCGTCATCTTGAGGTACTCGAAGGCCAGGTGCCCGGCGCTGCCATTGCCGGCCGAGCCGTAGCTGAGCTGGCCGGGTTTCTTCTTGGCGTAGGCGATGAGTTCGCGCAGGTTCTTGACCGGCACATCGGGGTGGACCACGTACAGGCTGGGCACCTTGGCCAGCAGGCTGACGGGCTGGAAGTCCTTGTTGGCGTCGTAGGGCAGCTTGTCGAAGATGTAGGGATTGACGGCCAGGGTGCCGATGTGGCCCAGGATGACGGTGCTCTGGTCATCGGCGCGCGCCACTTCCTGCATGGCGATGTTGCCGGCCGCGCCGGGCTTGTTGTCCACGAAGACGTTCTGGCCCAGGGTCTTGGACAGCTCGGCCGCCGTGGAGCGCGCCACGATTTCCGAGCTGCCGCCCGGCGCAAAGGGCACGACAAAGCGGATGGGACGCGTGGGCCAGGCGTCCTGCGCCAGCGCGGCCGCAGGCAGCAGGCCCGACAGGGCCATGGCGCCCGTGCCGGCCAGCAGTTGGCGGCGGCCGAGCGGGGGCAGGTCTGCGTGGTGAAGAAAGTCGCGCGAAGGCATGTCTGGTCTCCTGGCTATCGTTGTAGTGAATGGGCAGCGGATGCGGCGCCAGCGATGGTGGCGCCGGCGGCTGTCAATCTGCTGTCAAACCAGGGTCTGCAGGCTACGGAGATACCCGGGGGATCAGGCTTTTCCCTCGGCACCCAGGGCCTGGCCGATGGCCTCGGCCGCCTGCAGGCCGCTGCGCACGGCGCCCTCGATGGTGGCCGGGTACGGTCCATCCACATGGTCGCCGCAGGCCCACAGGCCGTGGCCCAACTCCATGCCGGGGCGCTGCAGCTGCGGCAGGCAGGCGAAGGTGGCGCGCTTGTCGATCACGGTGCGCAGCGCAACCAGTCCATGCCAGCCCAACTGCGCCTGGGCCTGGGCCAGCACCTGGGCCTGCAGGGTTTCGCGGTCCGATGCGCTGTCGCTGATGACGAAGGCCATCAGGCCCTGCGGGCCGCCGAGTTGCCCACGGTCGAAGACGAATTGCGCAGGCGCATCGGGCGTGGAGCGCAGCGCCAGCCAGGGCGCGCCCGGGGGCAATGTGTGGGAGGGATCGCCGGTCTGCGCATAGACGGTGGCAATGGGGCGGTGCTGCAGTTCCTGGGCCAGTTGCGCCCAGCGCTGCAGGGCAATGCCGTCGCGCGCAGGCAGGCTGTCGTGCTCGGCAGCGGTGAGTGCCAGGCGCGCCGCCTCGGGCGCGGGGCAGGCCAGCAGCACGGCGTCGAAGGGCGCGTCTTCGCCCTGGGCTGCGCCCAGCGTCCAGTGCGGGCCCTGGGGCTGCAGTTCGGCCACGCGGCTGCCCAGGCGCACGGCATGGCCGCGCTCTTGCAGCCACTGCGCGGCCGGCGCGGGGAACAGGCTGCCCAGGTCACGGCGCGGCACCAGGAAATGCGAGCCGCCACGGCCGCTGAACAGCGCATCGCGCAGCACGCGCAGGAACACCGTGCCGCTGGCCAGGTGAATGGGTGTGTTGAGCGCCGAGATGCACAGCGGGTCGATGAACTCGGTGACCAAGCGCTGCGGCAGGCCGGCGCACAGGTCGGCCACGGTGGCCTGCGGCGCGCAGCGAAAGCCCGCCAGCCGCCAGCGCACGGCGCGCGCCAGCAGGGCTGCACGCTCGCCCAGGCTCCAGCCGCGTGCGGTTGCAATGCCGGCCAGCGCATCCAGCGGCGCAGGCCAGTCGGGAAAGCGCAGGCCGCTGCCATCGGCATAGGGGAGGGCCATGGGCTGGCGGTGCAGCGCCCGTTCAGGGTCCACGCCCACTTCGCGCATGAGGCGCAGGCTTTCGGTGTAGGCACCGATGAGGATGTGCTGGCCGTTGTCCACGCGCAGCGGGCCCTGTGGCGTGTCGAGGTCCATGCCGCGCGCACGGCCGCCGGGCTCGCGTGCGGCCTCGTGCAGGGTGATGTGCCAGCCGCTGCGCGCCAGCGCAAGGGCGGCGGCAAAGCCGGCCCAGCCGCCGCCGATGATGGCGGCGCGCGGCCTGTGCCTTGTGCTCTCGCGGCTCACCGCGCCATGCGTCCCAGCGCCTGCATCTTCCAGGCCAGCCACAGCTTGCGCAGCGGCGGCAGGCTGATGCGCTGGTGCAGCACGCGGAAGTCGTCGGCCTCGATCTCGCGCAGCAGGGTGCGGTAGATGCTGGCCATCATCAGGCCGGGCTTTTGCGTGCGGCGGTCGGCGGCGGGCAGCAGGGCCAGGGCCTCGTCGTAGAGGCGGTGGGCGCGCTCGGCCTGAAAGCGCATCAGCGCGGTAAAGCGGTCCGAGTACTCGCGCTTGGTGATTTCATGCGCCTTGACGTCGAACTGCTGCAGCTCGCTGATGGGCAGGTAGATGCGTCCGCGCATGGCGTCCTCGCCCACGTCGCGGATGATGTTGGTCAGCTGGAAGGCCAGGCCCATCTTGTGGGCGTAGGCCGTGGTTTCTTCCTGTGTCTGGCCAAAGATGCGCGCGGCCACTTCGCCGACCACGCCTGCGA
This sequence comes from Delftia sp. DLF01, assembly GCF_014852125.1. Taxonomy (NCBI): domain Bacteria; kingdom Pseudomonadati; phylum Pseudomonadota; class Betaproteobacteria; order Burkholderiales; family Comamonadaceae; genus Delftia; species Delftia sp. DLF01. The sequence continues at coordinate 1,201,426 of NZ_JACVAZ010000003.1, read as the reverse complement.
CCAGGTGGCAGTAGCGCGTCAGGCCCTGGAAGTCCAGGTAGCGGGTCTGCTCCAGGTCCATGCGGCAGCCGTCGATGACCGCCTGCAGGTGGCGCTCCTCGATGGCGTAGACCGGGGCGTGCGGCATGAGCGCCCGCATCACGGGATGGGAGGGCTTGCCTGCAAAGGCCTGGTGCACTTCGTTTTGCCACCAGCCGAGCTTGGTGGCGGCCACGCCGGGGTCGGAGACTTCGTCCACCACGTCGTCCACTTCGCGGCAGAACGCATAAAAGGCGGTGATGGCGGCACGGCGCTCGCGCGGCAGGAAGAGGAAGGCGTAATAAAAGCTGCTGCCCGAGGCGGCAGCCTTGTCTTGGACGTACTGATCCGGATTCATATGGGGCCGGATTGTCCCATGGACGGCTGGGAGCCAAAGCCTGGGTGTCGCAACGGCCGGCCTGCCATCACATGCGCAGGGCGCGCCACAGCAGCAGCGGCGCATCGGCCTTGCCGACGGTGGGGCGGCGGTAGAGGCTGGCGCCCTGCAGTGCATCGACCTTGTCCAGGATGCGCAGCCCGCCCTGCACGACCAGACGCAGCTCCCAGCCGATGCGGCCCGGCAGGCGGTGCACCAGTGGTGCGCCGGACTGCATCAGTGCGCGCGCCCATGCCGACTGCTCGGCCAGCAGTGCACGCACGGCAGGGGTCAGTGCAGCGGGCTCGGCGCGCAGGTCTTCACGCCGCACGCAATGGGCGGTGCAGTCGGCATCGGTCAGGTAGTGGCGCCCGCGCGGCAGGTCCACGCTGAAGTCCTGCCAGAAATTGATCAATTGCAGGGCGGTGCAGATGGCGTCGCTGCGGGCCAGCGATTCGGCATCATCCACCCCGTACAGATGCAGCAGCAGCCGGCCCACGGGGTTGGCCGAGCGGCGGCAGTAGTCAAGCAGCTCGGCGCGGTCGGCGTAGGTGGTGCCGGATTCGGTCTTGCGCACGTCCTGCGCGAAGGCGCTGAGCAGGTCGTCCATCAGCGCCAGCGGCAGCTGGTGGGCGCGTACTTGCGGTGCCAGCCCCGCAAAGACGAGGGGCCAGGCCGTGCGGGCGAGCATGGAGGCCTCGCCTTCGGTGCCCAGCGCCATCAGGTCGGCACGGTAGGCGGCCAGCGCGGCCAGGCGCTCGGACGGCGTGGCGTCGCCCTCGTCGGCCAGATCGTCTGCAGTGCGTGCGAAGTGGTAGAGCGCGGCAATCGGCGGGCGCAAGCGGGGCGGGCACAGCCAGGACGCCACGGGAAAGTTCTCGTAGTGCGTGACCGGGGCGGGGGAGGCGGGCAGGGTGGGAGCGGTGGACTTCACGGTGGCCGATTGTCGATGCTGCGCGCAAGGCCATGCATTTCACTTGACGGGCTCAAGGGCTTCTCCTAAATTACTAACCCGTCAGTCAGTAAACGGCGCCAGCCAGCTGCCGCGGCATGTTGCCCGGATCTTGCAGCCCGCAGCCGCTTTTCGCACCAGCCCTCCCGGATCCACATGCCCGACTTGCCATCGAACCCTGCCGCGCGCGCTTTGCCGCGCCATCTTCTTCTTGCCCCTCTGTGCCTGGCCGCCGCGCTGGCGCTGGGCGCCTGCTCCAAGGCCGAGCCGCCGCCCGAGCCGGTGCGCGCCGTCAAGCTGCTCACCGTAGGCGTGGGCGCGCTGGACACGCAACTGGAGTACGCGGGCGAGGTGCGCGCGCGCATAGAGTCGCGCCTGGGCTTTCGCGTGGCCGGCAAGCTCGTTCGCCGCGAGGTGGAACTGGGCCAGCACGTGCAGGCAGGCCAGTTGCTGGCGCGGCTCGATGCCAGCGACTACCGGCTGGGAGCTGACGCCGCGCGCGCCCAGGTGGCGGCCGCGACCACGCAGCGCGATCTTGCCGCCGCCGATGTGAGGCGTTACTCGCAGCTGAAGGCACAGAACTTCATCAGCGGTGCGGAGCTGGAGCGGCGCGAGGCCACGCTCAAGTCCGCCCAGGCCACGCTGGACCAGGCCAAGGCGCAGCTGGCATCGCAGAGCAATCAGGAAGCCTATGCCCAACTGCTGGCCGATGTGCCCGGCGTAGTGACCGGCATAGACGCCGAGCCCGGCCAGGTGGTGTCGGCCGGCTCGCCCGTGGTGCGCATTGCCCAGGATGGCCCGCGCGACGTGGTGTTCGTGGTGCCCGAAGACAAGCGCGGTGCCATCCGCGTGGGCCAGAAGGTGAATGTGCGCCCCTGGTCGGCCGGCATGCAGCCGCTGCAGGGCCAGGTGCGCGAGGTGGCGGCCAGTGCCGATCCGGTCACACGCACCTACCAGGTGAAGGTGGCACTGCCCACTTCGGACGCCGCCGCCGTGCCGCCGCTGGGTGCCACGGTCCACGCATTGCCCGAGGGCATGGGCCCCACGGGCCAGCCCGTGATCAAGCTGCCGACCACGGCGCTGCGCCAGGAAGGCGGCGGTGGCCAGGGCACGGCCGTGTGGGTGTTCGACGCCGCCAGCAGCACGGTGAAGCTGCAGCCCGTGCAACTGGCCACGGCCGATGGCAACGAGGCCGTGATTGCCGCTGGCCTGACGCCCGGCATGCAGGTGGTGGCCGCCGGCGTGCATGTGCTCACGCCAGGCCAGAAGGTCACGGTCTATCAGGACCGTTATGACAAGGCCCCGCAGCCGGCACAGCAGCAGCCGGCTCAGCAGCGGCCGCAACAGACACAGCCTGCACAGGCACCTGCCGCCGCAGGCGCTGCGCCCAGCGGAGCGGCCCAATGAGCGGGCCCAAACACAAGGCGCCGCAGGGCGCGCACTTCAATCTTTCGCGCTGGGCGCTGGACCATGTGGCGCTGACGCGCTATTTCATCGTCGTGCTGCTCCTGCTGGGCTTTGCCTCGTACTTCCAGCTGGGGCAGGACGAGGACCCGCCCTTCACCTTCCGCGCCATGGTGGTGCGCACCAACTGGCCCGGCGCCACGGCGCAGCAGATGGCCGAGCAGGTCACCGACAAGATCGAGCGCACGCTGCAGGAGGTGCCCTACGCCGACAAGATCAGCAGCTACTCCAAGCCCGGCGAGTCGATGATCATCTTCCAGCTCAAGGACAACTCGCGCCCCGGCGATGTCCAGCAGCTGTGGTACACGGTGCGCAAGAAGATCGGCGACATGCGCTACACCCTGCCGCAGGGCGTGCAGGGGCCGTTCTTCAATGACGAGTTCGGCGATGTCTATGGCGTGATCTACGCCCTGCAGGCCGACGGCTTCAGCTACGCCGAGCTCAAGACCATGGCCGACGACGTGCGCCAGCGCCTGCTGCGCGTGCCCGATGTGGCCAAGGTCGAGCTGTTCGGCGTGCAGGACGAGAAGGTCTACATCGAGCTGTCGCAGCGCCGCCTGTCGCAGCTGGGCCTGGACATGAACCAGGTGCTGGGCCAGCTGGGCCAGCAAAACGCCATCGAGGGCGCAGGCGTGCTGCAGACGCCGCGCGAGGATGTGCAGGTGCGCGTGGCCGGCCAGTTCCTGGCGGTGGATGAGTTGCGCGCCATGCCGATCCGCGGCGCATCGGGCGCGCAGCTGCGCCTGGGCGATATCGCCGAGATCCGCCGTGGCTATGCCGATCCGGCCAATGTGAAGGTGCGCCACCAGGGCCGCGAGACGATTGCCCTGGGCGTGTCCATGACCAAGGGCGGCGACATCATCCGCCTGGGCAAGTCCCTGCGCGGCGCCGTGGGCGACATCGCGCGCACGCTGCCGGCCGGCGTGGAGCTGGCCAACATGCAGGACCAGCCCAAGGCCGTGGCCGACTCGGTCAACGAGTTCCTGCAGGTGCTGATCGAGGCCGTGGTGGTGGTGCTGGCCGTGAGCTTCATCAGCCTGGGCCTGCACAAGCGCGAAGGCCACCAGCCGCTGTGGAAGCGCTGGTACATCGATCCGCGCCCGGGCCTGGTGGTGGCCATCACGATTCCGCTGGTGCTGGCCGCGACGTTCCTTGCCATGTGGTACTGGAACATCGGCCTGCACAAGGTGTCGCTGGGCTCGCTGATCATCGCGCTGGGCCTGCTGGTGGACGACGCCATCATTGCGGTGGAGATGATGGTGCGCAAGATGGAGGAGGGCTACGAGAAGTACCGCGCCGCCACCTTTGCCTACGAGATCACGGCCAAGCCCATGCTGACCGGCACGCTGATCACGGCGGCGGGCTTCCTGCCCATCGGCATGGCCAAGTCCATGACGGGCGAGTACACCTTCGCCATCTTCGCGGTGACGGTGATTGCGCTGGTGCTCAGCTGGTTCGCCTCGGTGTACTTCGTGCCCTACCTGGGCATGCTGCTGCTCAAGCGCCCGCCGCACGCGGCCACGCTGCCGCCCGAGGTGGCCTCGGGCGAGGTGCCCATCGAGGAGACCAACCTCAATGCCTCGTCGGCCGAGCATGAAGTCTTCGACAGCCCGTTCTACAACCGCTTCCGGCGCGCCGTGAACTGGTGCGTGACGCACCGCTGGCTGACCATTGCCATCACGGTGCTGGTCTTCGCGCTGGGCCTGGTGGGCATGTCGCGCGTGCAGCAGCAGTTCTTCCCGGATTCCAGCCGGCCCGAAGTGCTGGTGGACATCTGGTTCCCCGAGGGCACGTCGCTGGCCGCCAACGAGGCCGTCACGCGCCGCGTGGAAGAGCGCTTCATGCAACTGGACGGCGTGCGCACGGTCAGCGAGTGGGTGGGCTCGGGCGTGCCGCGTTTCTACCTGCCGCTGGACCAGGTGTTCCCGCAGAACAACGTCTCGCAGTTCATCTTGGTCGCCCAGGACCTGCCCACGCGCGAGCGTCTGCGCAAGGCGCTGCCGGCGCTGCTGGCCCAGGAGTTCCCCGAGGTGCGCGGCCGCGTCAAGCTGCTGCCCAACGGGCCTCCCGTGCCCTATCCGGTGCAGTTCCGCGTGTCCGGCACCGATCCGCAAAAGCTGCGTGCCTATGCCGACGAGGTCAAGCAGGTCATGATCGCCAACGCCGACATGCGCGGCGTCAACGACAACTGGAACGAGTCCGTCAAGGCCGTGCGCCTGGAGGTGGACCAGGACAAGGCGCGCGCCCTGGGCGTGAGCAGCCAGGCCATCGCACAGGCGGCCCGCGTCATGCTCAGCGGCTCCACCGTGGGCCAGTTCCGCGAGGGTGACAAGCTCATCGACATCGTGCTGCGCACGCCGTATTCGGAGCGCGACGCGATCACCGACATCGCCAACGCCTACCTGCCCACGGCGTCGGGCAAGTCGATCCCGCTCACGCAGATCGCCAAGCCCGTGATGGTCTGGGAGCCCGGCGTGATGTGGCGAGAAAAGCGCATGTTCGCCATCACCGTGCAGGGCGATGTGCGCGAGGGCCTGCAGGGCGCAACGCTGACCCATGCGCTGCTGCCGGGCCTGCGCGAGATCGAGGCGCGCTGGCACGCTGCGGGCGACACGGCCTACCGCATCGATGTGGCCGGCGCCGTGGAGGAAAGCTCCAAGGGCTCGGACGCCATCGTCGCCGGCGTGCCGGTGATGCTGTTCCTCACCTTCACGCTGCTCATGCTGCAACTGCGCAGTGTCAGCCGTTCACTGCTGGTGTTCATCACCGGGCCGCTGGGCATTCCCGGCGTGGCGGCGGCGCTGCTGCTGTTGGGCCGGCCCTTCGGCTTCGTGGCGCTGCTGGGCGTGGTGGCGCTGATGGGCATGATCCAGCGCAATTCGGTGATCCTGATCGACCAGATCGAGACCGACCGCGCGCGCGGCGTGCCGGCCTGGGACGCCATCATCGAAGCCGCCGTGCGCCGCCTGCGCCCCATCGTGCTGACGGCTGCCGCCGCCGTGCTGGCCATGATCCCGCTGTCGCGCAGCGTGTTCTGGGGCCCCATGGCCGTGGCCATCATGGGCGGGCTGATCGTGGCCACCGTGCTGACACTGCTGGCGCTGCCGGCCATGTACGCCGCCGTGTTCCGCGTGCGCCGCGAGCCCACGCATTGAGGCGGCGAGAACGCAGAGGCCGCCGCTCAAATCCGGGGTATGGCAATGCACCCCGCAATTGCGGCTAGAATCTGCGCCCTGACCTAGGAGCCGCCGCGCAGGCGGCTCCCCCAAGAACCAGCGCGGGTGGCGAAATTGGTAGACGCACCAGGTTTAGGTCCTGACGCCAGCAATGGTGTGGGGGTTCGAGTCCCCCCCCGCGCACCACAATAGAGAAATGGCAGAGTACGCCTAATCTCACTTAAACCCGTTTTCTTCGACGAAAACGGGTTTTTTTTCGCCTCTGCATGTCACGGACGTGGGGGTAACAGGTGTGTGGATGTGATGCCGCTATGCCACAGCAACGTTCTTGGAAGGCTTGTAGCGAGATAAATGAAAATATCACCTAAGCATGATATATTTGTTATATTATCTTGAGGTAATAATTTCAATTCATCATCTTGAGATGATATTTTGAATGCCCTGGCCAGGAGAACACCATGGACCACCTGTTGCAACTGCCCGATCAGCTTGCGCTGCACCTGAAGTCGCTGCGCAAGGCCGCTGGCGTGAGCCAGGCCCAACTGGCACAGCGGCTGGGCGTGTCCCAGTCGCGTGTGGCGGCGATAGAGCGTGACCCGGCCGCCATCAGCGTGCGCCAACTGATGGAGATCCTGCAGCTGCTGGATGCCGATCTGCTCATGCGGCCCAGGGCGGATGCGGTGGCTTCTCCTGCGTCTGCACCTGTGCCTGTGCCTGCTGCGTCGAAGGTTGCCGAGCCAGCTCCACAACCGTACGCGGGTGACAACGTGCCCCGCAAGCCCGCCGACCGCCCCGTGGCCTTCAAGCCGCAGGCGCTGCCGCCGCACTGGCAGGACCGCAAGCCGAAAGGGTCCTGGTGATGGCGGCGCTGGGCGTCTGGATGAATGGGGAGCGGGTGGGCACCTGGGAGGTCACGCGCACGGGCCGCCATGTGTTCGCCTATGACCCGGCCTGGCCGCAGAGCGCGCATGCGCGGCCGCTGTCACTGTCCATGCCCTTCACCCGCGACCTGACGGTGGCGGGCGAGGTGGTGGCCCACTATTTCGACAACCTGCTGCCGGACGGCGAGGGCATTCGCCGGCGCATTCACCAGCGCTTCGGGCTGCGCGGGGCCGATGCGTTCTCGCTGCTGGAGGCCATTGGCCGCGATTGCGTGGGGGCCGTGCAGCTGCTGCCCGAGGGCGTCGTGCCCGAAGGGTTCGACCAGGTGCGCTTCGAGCCGCTGAGCGAGGCGCAGATTGCAGAGCACCTGGCCAGCCTGGGTGGCGGGTTTGGTGCGCTGGAGGTGGACCAGGAGTTCCGGCTGTCCATTGCCGGTGCGCAGGAGAAGACGGCGGTGCTGCGCCAGGGCGGCCAGTGGTGCCGCCCGCTGGGTGCGACGCCGACCACGCATATCCTGAAGCCGGCCATCGGCGTGGTGCCGCACTGGCACTACGACCTGAGCGAGTCAGTGGCCAATGAGTGGCTGTGCGCCCGCCTGCTGGCCGAGCTGGGCTTTGCCGTGGCCGACAGCAGCATCGAGACCTTCGGCGGGCAGCAGGTTCTGTGCGTGGAGCGCTTTGACCGCGCCTGGACGGCACAGGGCTGGATTGCGCGTCTGCCCCAGGAAGATTTCTGCCAGGTGCGCGGCGTTGCCAGCGCCAACAAGTACGAGACCCACGGCGGGCCCGGCATGATGCAGTGCCTGCAGGTGCTGCAGCATGGCAGCGAGCCTGCCCAGGATTGCGCCCGCTTCGTGATGGCCCAGCTGGCGTTCTGGCTGCTGGCGGCCACGGACGGGCATGCCAAGAATTTCTCGGTGTTCCTGCAGCCGGGCGGCGGCTATGAGATGACACCGCTGTACGACGTGCTGTCGGCCTGGCCCATCATCGGTCACGGCCACGGCAAGATTGCCCGCCAACGCGCCAGGATGGCCATGGCCCTGCCGGGGCGCAGCCGCCACTACCGCCTGGCCGAGATCCAGCGCCGCCACTGGAAGGCCCTGGCCGAGACCACGCGCATCGCAGGCCTGTGGGAGAGCATGGTGGAGATGGTCGAGGCGCTGGACGGCGCCATCGACCGGCTGCAGCCGCGCCTGCCGGCCAGCGTGCCGCAGCCTGTGGCCCGGCAGATCTTCGACGGGGCGCGCGACCAGGCGCGGCGCTTTCTGCTTAGGGGTGATCACTGAGCCATATGGGTGGCTGGCTCAGTGCCGCGATGTTGCTGTGCATCGAATTCTGACAATGGCATGGCTGCCATCTGTCGTGCGACTTCCCGGCGCTTGATGTGTGTGCTTATCGGAAGTATCACAGACGGATTGGGGATGGCGCTGGGAGAGATAGTGCGGTTGATCTCCGTCACTGCTGAAAATACGTGGCCACATTCGAAGTTGCGGCACTGGAATATGGTTTCCCGGCTGGTGTTGGTCAATTGCAAGCTGGTGCGTGTGTACGCGTGTTCATTGCAGTGTGGGCACATCATTCGCATGGGTCATGTTCCTTTCGAGGCCAGTTGACGGTATGAGCGGCTGTTCAACAGCAGGGCTTATGGGATGCCAGGCTTCCTGGTCTTGGGGTGAGCACTTGCGTTGCACGCATGCGGGCGTAGCCGCCTATCCAGGCGTCCAGCGTGATGCCCATGCTTTCGAGGCCCTTTGGACATTGTTTTTCACCAGCGATGGCAATCTGTTGGGCAACGCGGTAGGGCATGTCATGCAAGGCCTCCTGGATGAACTCGGCGACCCAAGGCGGTCCGTAGTTTTCCAGCACGTAGGCATCCAGGTACTCGGCGAGATACTGCTCGTGGCCTTCGCTGCTGGCATGGCTGGATGCCGCCGTGTGGGCCCAGCAGGCTGTAGACGCGTTTGCTTTCATGGCTGTCTGCAATCGATGTGGCAAGGCGAGGTAGGTGTGCGTGGTTGCTGGAACCGATGTCTTGAATATACCTTAAGGTTCTGTTTTTGATGGTTCTTTGGGTATTGTCCTTTGGGTATTAGTGGGTATTGTTGACAAAAAAAGCCACCCCTGAGGGTGGCTTGGTAGTCTTCTGTGCGGGTTAGTAGACTTTGCTTTCCCAGGCACGCAGCACCTTGGCCAGGATCTGAAGGTTCATGCCGGGTTTGATGTACCACTCCCGGTATTTCTTGTTCTCGCTGATCACCAGAATGCCCTCACCGGGAATTCGCTGAAGGCGCTTGATAAAGCCTTCTCCGTCGACCGAGAAGAAGTAGACACCATCGAACTCGCACTCCCTGACGCCAGTGTCCACCAGGAGCGGATCGCCTGGATTGAACATCCCCAGCATGGAGTCTCCAAAGCCCGTCACGATGGCCAGGTTGTCGTAGGACGTCACGTAGGGGAGGTTTTTCTGGGCCCACTCACTGTTCACGCTCCAGCTGTTGATGACGCCGGGCTGGTCTCGCAAGACCAGTCCGCCGCCCATGGCGCCACCTGTGGAGTACTGTCGAATCACTATTTCATCTCGTGTGAGTTTCTTGTTGGTATTTTCCACCAGGTCGGGGGTGTGCTTTAGAGCTGCGGCTGCCTCATTGGGTGTCATTTCCCAAAATCCGCGCGGCAGATCGAATGCCGTCCGCGTGGCTTCCATCAACTCTTGCCCAATTCCTTTGGCGCCCTTCTTGTCTTGAGGGTAGAAAAGTCGGTTGACGTAGCTTGCGTCCTTTCCTATGGCGCGTGCCATCGCGGCCCGATTGCCTTGGGTGAATTCCGAGCAGACGATTGTAAGAAGTTGTTGCAGGCGTGTGTGCTGATCCATGGCCTGATTTTCGCGTTGAGTACCTGTGGGTACAAGATACCTTTGGGTATCTTTTTGTAGGTTCCTTGGGTATCATGTGCTGCATGAACCCATTCAAATTGTTTTTTTGTGAGCTGGATCGTCGCGGGCGTGCCGAGTTCGCCGAGCGGTGTGGCACCACGCCAGGGCTGCTGAGCAAGCTGGTCTATGGCGGCGGGAAAGTGGAGTTGGGGCTGGCTGACGTGATGGTGGCTTTGGGGGGCGGCAGGTTTTCCCTGGATGCGCTGCCATTGACCGAAAGGGCTCGTTTCCAGAACGAAGCTCGCTCGATAGGCCATGGGAGGTGCGCATGACAAGCCAATGCAATGCCGTTCTGCCTGATCCCATGGTGCCCTGCGACTGTGATCTTTCCGACTTTCCGTTCATGCCACTGGATGTCGCCCGGCTGAGAGATTCGGACCTGGCGGCCAACGAGACTCCCGATGCATGCTGGGCCGCCGTGCTGCTGTGGTCTGCCGCCTGGCACCAAGTTCCCGCTGGCTCCATGCCGGACAACGATGCCTGGATCGCGAAACAGGCGGGCTATGCCCTGCGGGGACGTATTGACCCCAAGTGGAAACGCGTGCGTGAGGGAGCCATGCGAGGCTGGGTGCTATGCAGCGACGGACGCTACCACCACGCGGTGGTAGCGGAGAAGGTTCGCGATGCCTGGAGTGCCAAGTTGCTGCAGCGTTGGCGCACCGAATGCAGCCGCATCAAAAAGCACAACGACAGGCACGGGACAGATGTGCGCCGTCCATCGTATGAGGAATGGATAGATTGCGGCCGTCCCACTGGACAGGTGCTGTCCATGTCCGGGGACGGTTACGCATGTCCGGGGGAACAAGATGACAGTGTCCCTGGGGACAGTGCTCCGGTGTCCCGTGGAGGCTGTGTTGCGGTCTCTGCAGAAAGCGCCTCCAAGGGACAGGGAAAGGGAAAGAGACAGGGACACCCTGATGTTCGCTCCAATCCTGGCGGTTCGATCCGCCAGCCCGTTCCTGCCAGCGACTGCAGCGAGATCATTTTCGGCTATGGGCTGTCTCTGCTGGTCAACTCGGGTACGCCGGAAAGACAGGCTCGGTCCTTCCTTGGCGGGTTGCGCAAGGTCCATGGGGACGATGCGTTGATCGACAGGCTGCGTGCCTGCGCCCAGGCCAGGCCGCTGCAACCGCTGGAATGGCTGGCTGCCGCACTGCCGCCACCGACGAGGGCCGCTATTCGTCGCTCCGTCCCCGTGGGCAGGCACGGCGCAGCCTACGCGGCCATCATGGAGGCGTAGGCATGCAGAGCATTTCCGCCCTGTCGTCCGTTGCGATAACGGGAGAGCTCCGGCAGCAGGCCGCGAGTTCCGCCGTGAAAAACCTGTTCCTGGTCATGCAGGGGTCCTACGGTTCGCTGTTTCTGAGCAAATTCGCCACAGGCGTTCTGGATGATGGCGGGCGAGATCTCGGGGTCCGCGCGGCCATGCGTGTCTGGAGTGCAGCGCTGGCGAAATACGACTCCAGTGTGATTGAAACTGCCGTGGCCCGACTGCCTGCGGCCCATCCGGATTTCCCGCCGCATCTGCCTCAGTTTGAAGCGCTGTGCCGTGCCGCCACCCCGCGCAGCACACATGCCGAGTTGCAGGGGTGGACTCGTCTGCCAGCACCTGGTGCTTCGCCTGTCCGTGTGCAACTGGTGCCTGTAGGCGATGGCAAGGACTGGGCGCGCCGCATCCTGGCCCGAACCCGGGCCGGTGACCAGACCATCACCCGCGCAGTGCTTCGCAATGCCATGCAGGCCATGGGCATGGATGGGTGGCCGCGATGACTGTCCAGACTTGTCCGAATGCCCTCCACAGCCTATCTCCGTCGTCCTGACGTCCCTACCTGCTGCGCTGTGGCACCAATCGCCCCCTGCCGTGCCCAGAGCCGCCCCGTTTCCCAGCCTTCCATTGAAAGGGTAGAACCTTGAATTCCACGCTTTTTCGCAACAACGTATTCCAGTGGCCTGAACGGCGCGGCCCGGTGTGCGCCATCCATGCCGGATCGGCTCGTTGGTTGCCACATCTGAGCCTGGCTGAAGCCCGTGCAGGAAAGGTCTGAACGTATGGGAGACGAAGCGATCAACTGGCTGGCGGGGCAACTGCAAGGCCGAAAGGATGGCAGGCCCAGGAATCACAACCCTCGCCCTGCCGGAGTCGTGCGCCCAGGCAGTGGTACGGACGCATTGTTGCGCCATCTGCAGCAACTGCCGGACCGCTGGTTCTTCCATTGCGAACTGGTGCTTGCGCTAGGGCGTTCAAAAGGAGAGATCGATTGGGCGCTGCAGTACCTGACGGGGCGGAGCCTGGTCCAAGCCAAGCTCACCGAATTGCCCGGGCGCAAGCCTGTTCTGCGCTACCGACTGATCTGCGACCGTCGCGAGGTGCCTGCGAATTCTTCGGGCCTGCCTGATGGCGCGTCCCAAGCCTGACAGGTTCGCAGGCATGAAAACGCTAATCTCCAACACCGTCCTTTCCGGGGGGGAGCAAGTCTCCTCCTCCCGTCAGCACAGCAGCACGCAGGAGCGGCATCGTCGCTTTGCACGGGAGTACGTTGCATCGGGTTTCAATGCCACGCGGGCGGCAGTCGCCGCAGGCTACAGTCCATCCTCTGCGGCATCTCAGGGCGCCAGGCTGCTGAAGGATCCACGGGTGCAGGACTATGTCAGGGAGTGCAGCCAACGCGTCGCGGAGCATGCCGAGGTTCGGGCCGAGGAAGTGGTGCGCCGGCTCCATGAAATGCTGATGGCCGATCCGCGCGATCTGGTCGAGGTTCACGTATCGTGCTGCCGGCATTGCTACGGAGCCGCCCATGGCTACCAGTACACGCTGTCCGAGTACAACTCCAAGCGTGAAAAGTGGATTGATGCCGGCAAGCAATTTCAGGACTTTCCCGAGCTCGGCGGGGTGGGCTACGAGGCCCACCGTCCCCCCCTGGCGGAGTGCCCTGAGTGTTTTGGCGCCGGCCTGCCACGCACGGTCGTCAAGGACACGCGCGGCCTTGGGCGCGGTGCGCTGGCGCTGTTCGGTGGCGCAAAGGAAGGCAAGTACGGCACGGAGATCAGCCTCCGCAGCCAGTTGGATGTGATAGAGAAACTGATGCGCTATCACGGCCTGTACCAGCGGGACACCGCTCAGAAAAGCATGGGCATGGGGCACTTCGAAGTGCATTTCATTGAGCCACCCCGGCGCAGTGACGATCCTCGCGAGGAGCGAGCATGAGCACCATGTCTGATGAATTGCCGATGCTCGCGCTCGACAGCCTGCCTTCGGGCGAGCCTCCTGATTTTGCAGCCGATTATGAGGTCGAGCGCTCGCGCGTCACCGTCGAGTTCCCGCTCAAGCTCAGGCCGCTCTTCGAGCCGCGGCGGTTCAAGGTCATGTACGGTGGCCGCGGAGGGGCGAAGTCGTGGTCCGTTGCCATGGCCTTGCTGGTGCTTGGCAGCAACCGCCCCTTGCGCATCCTTTGTGCCCGCGAGGTGCAGAAGTCCATGCGCGAGTCTGTGCATCGCCTGTTGCAGGACCAGATCGAGGCCCTGGGGTTGGGGGCGTTCTACGAGGTGCTGGGTACGGAAATCCGCGGAGCCAACGGAACACTGATCCTGTTCGCAGGCCTGCAGGCCCATACGGTGAACTCCATCAAGTCGTTCGAGGCGATCGATATCGTCTGGGTGGAGGAGGCGCAGGGCGTCAGCGCGGGCAGTTGGGAGGTGCTGGTGCCCACCATTCGGCGTCCAGGATCCGAGATCTGGCTGACGCTCAATCCTGGCCTGGCCAGTGACCCAACCTATGACCGCTTCATCACCCATGCGGATGGTGATACTTGGCTCTGCGAAATCAACTGGCGCGACAACCCATGGTTTCCCGATGTGCTGGACAAGGAACGGGGACGCCATTTCAAGCGTGATCCAGACAGCTATTGGAACATCTGGGAGGGCCGTCCCAGACGCAGCCTGGCTGGTGCCATCTACGCCAAGGAGGTGGAGCGCCTGCACAACGACGGCCGCGTTTGCCCCGTCCCCTGCAATCCCAGGTTGCCCGTGCATACTGTCTGGGACCTGGGATGGGCCGACGACATGGCGATCGCTTTCGTGCAGCGAACGGCCGTGGACTTTCGGATCATTCATTTCATGCAAGGCCACCAGAAGACCTTGGAGTGGTACGTGCAGGAGATGGAAAAACTCCCCTATCTATGGGGCACAGACTTCCTCCCGCACGATGGCGCGCACGGAGACTTCAAGACCGGGCAGACTTCGCAGCAGATCCTGCAGGATATGGGCCGAGAGGTCGAGGTGCTCGAGCGATTCGGGCTGGAGGCCGGCATACGGATGGCGCGCGGCATCTTTGCCCAGGCCTATGTCGATGCCGGCAGGTGCGCCCAATTGCTGGATTGCCTGAGCCGGTATCGGCGCCAGATAGACCCCCGAACCCAGGAGCCTGGCGCGCCGCTGCATGACGACGCCAGCCACGGCGCAGATGTGTGGCGCTATCTGGCCATGGCCCTGCCGCGCATGGATAACGCGACCCAGGGCGCGATGAGAAATCGGCGGCGCGGAGGCGGCATGGCGCGTTGAGACCGTGCCAAGCCTGCCATTGTCATGGCATGCCTGCATGCATCGATCTTCGCAAGTCCCACCTCCACCGCCGGCACGGCGACCTGCTGGCCATCTACACCTGGATCAATGGAGAGAGGGCCCTGGTCCTGATCCCCAGTCTGCGTCCCAAAGCGCCCTGGTATGTGGTGATGGAGAGCGCCGCCTATCTCTATGACCATCCGTCTTACCTTGCACGCATGTGCGTGAAGGCTTGCGAGGTTTTGGGTATTGAACCCAGCCGGGCCAACTGGGTGCGGGTGGCCACCATCATCAATGAAGGGTTGCCTGATCTGGTGGCCATGCCCAGCGAGCCGCCATGGGAGCGCCGGGGCCGCGAGTTCGGTCACCTGGTGATCAAGATGGAAGGCAAGGAAATTGCAGCGCAGGCTTTGACCGTTCCTGATGTGGGGGCCGAGTATGTCCCTGCTTGAACCCCGCTTCAACCGCCGAGCAGGCGTGGGCGAGCACGTCCTGAACGATGAGCCGCTGGCTTTCGATGTGGTGGACACAGCGCCACAGCATCCGCTGGACCAGGCCGAGGCCCGCAATACGCTGCGAAAGCTCCTGAGCTGGTACTACCGCGAACGCGAGATCCAGGCCGAGAACCGCCTGCAGATGTCCATCGACGCCGACTACTACGACGGCGACCAATGGGATCCTGCCGACGCAGCCACGCTGGAGGGGCGCGGCCAGGTGCCCCTGGTATTCAACGAGGTAGCCGTGATGTGCGACTGGCTGATTGGTACGGAGCGGCGCGCGCGCGTGGACTGGAGCGTGCTGCCACGGACCGAGGAAGGCGTGCAGATGGCTGACATCAAGACCAAGGTGCTCAAGTACGTGTCCGATGTGAATCGCACGGGCTTCAACCGCAGCCGGGCTTTTGAAGACACCATCAAGGTGGGTGTCGGCTGGCTGGACGACGGGGTACGGAACGACCCAACCAAGGACATCATCTACTCCAAGTACGAAGACTGGCGCAACGTGCTCTGGGACTCCATGGCCATGGAAAACGATCTGAGCGACGCGCGCTATATCTTCCGCACCCGTTGGGTGGACGAGGATGTGGCCATCACCATGTACCCAGCTCGCCGCGACGTGCTGCAGCGTGCAGTGGAGCAGGGACAGGAGCACAGCGCGCAGCAGTGGGCTGAGGACGCATTCCATTACCAGGGCCATTCCTCCAGTCAGCATTCGCGGGGTGGCCTGGCCAGTGGCTACGGCGATGCCGATGACGAGCAGCGCCGCCGCGTGCGGTTGATCGAGTGCCAGTTCCGCATGCCGGCCTCGGTTCGCGTCGTGACCGAAGGGCCGTTCAAGGGCGCGTTCGTCGAACCCTGGGACCAGGCTTTGATGCAAGCCATCGGTCAGGCTGGCGGGGCCATCGTGGACCGGGTGGTCATGCGCATGCACGTGGCCGTATTCACCGAAGGCCATCTGCTTGCGCTGGGGCCCATGCCCATGCGGCACAACAGCTTCAGCCTCACGCCCATCTGGTGCTATCGCCGCGGCCGCGATCGCATGCCCTATGGCGTGGTGCGGCGTGTACGCGATCTGCAAATGGACCTGAACAAGCGGGCCAGCAAAGCATTGTTCCTGTTGTCCACCAACCAGATATTCGCCGAGAAGGGCGCCTTCGACGATATCAACGAGGCGCGCGAGGAAATCAATCAGCCCGATGGGGTCGTGATCTATCGCGCCGGACGGAAATTCGAGGTGCACCGCGACAGCGAGATGGCCTCCGGCCAGATGCAGATGATGAACCTGGATACCCAGGCGATACAGAAGTCCGCCGGCATCGGCAGCGAGAACCTGGGCCGGCAGACGAATGCCAGCTCCGGCATTGCGATCAAGGCGCGCCAGATGCAAGGATCGGTCGTGACCACACAGCCATTCGACAATCACCGGCTGGCTGTGCAGATCCAGGGCGAGAAGCAACTGAGCCTGATCGAGCAGTGGTACACGGAGGAAAAGGTCATTCGTCTGTCAGGCCACAAAGGGCGTCTCGACTGGGTACGCATCAACCTGCCCGAGCTGCAGCCGGATGGCAGCGTGCGCTACCTCAACGACATCACAGCAAGCCTGGCTGATTTCATTGTGTCCGAGCAGGACTATGCGGGCACGTTGCGCCAGGTCATGTTCGAGTCGCTTTCACAGATGGCCGGCCGCATGCCGCCCGAGGCTGCGTTGCGCCTGTTGACCATCGCCATGGACTACTCCGACCTGCCCAATAGGGAGCAGATCGCAGATGAGATGCGCAAGCTGACCGGCGAGCGCGACCCCGCCAAACCTCTTACACCCGAAGAGCAGCAACAGATGCAGCAGCAGATGCAGGCCCAGGCCGAGGCCCTGCAAATGCAGCAGGAGGGCGCGCGCCAGGCGCTTGCCGAGCAGGTGGCCAAGGTCCGTGAAGTCAATGCCCGTGCCGAGAAGCTGGAGGCCGAGGCCGAGCACATGCGTGCCAGCGGCGGGGACCAGGCTCTGGCCTTGCGCATGGCGGGTGCGGCCGCCTCAGTGCGGCGCGATGCGGACGTTGAGCTGGACAACATGCGCCAGCAACTTGCCAAGGCCAATGCAGACCTTGCCAACAAGACGCTGCAGATCCGGGCAGACGAGGACGTGCGCCTGCAGGTGGCGTGCATCGAGGCCGATTCGCGCGAGCGCGTGGCGCAAATCCAGGCCTTGAGCCGCCAGCATCTCGATTCGATGTCGGGTCGCCTCGCCCAGTTTGAACAACAAGGAGTGATGGATGGGCAATGACGTCACGCAGGCCGCGCTCGAAGCTGCGGCCAACGCAACAAACGCTGGGGCGGCGGCGGCCATGAGCAGCAAGGTCGGCTGGAGCGGACTCGGGCTGGGTGGCTTTGGCTGGCTCTTGACCTCCGAAGCCGGTGTCGCTATCGGCATAGTGGTGGGGGTCGCAGGCTTTTCGGTCAGCTGGTACTACCGCCGCAAGGAGTTTCAACTGAAGTTGGCGGAAGAGGCTCGTGATCAGGCCGAGCACGAATTGCGCATGAGCCTCATGCGCCGCAGCGGTACGCGCAATGCCCCAGACGAGGAGGGGGGGCAATGACGCAAGATCGATGGACCACCGCCTTGCCTGGGCGAACTGCCGGGCCATGGGTGCATGCCCAGGGGAATGCATGATGGCTGAGCAGACTTCCAAGGTGCCGGCATGGCTGGCAGGCCGGCTGGCTGCGCTGGTGTTGCTGGCCGGGTTGGGCAGTGGAGGGGCAATCGTGGCCCGGCACATTGACGGCCCGGCACTCAACGATCCCTATGTGCAGGCCGTTGCGGCAGATACTGAAACCTCGCCCGGTGTGAAGGTTGCGATGGTACTGGGCTCGTTCTACGAGAGCAGCGGGCGCCATGTGGGAATGCCCTATGTCGACAAGCTGGGCAAGGGCCAGCCACTGACTGTCTGCAATGGCATCACTGGAGAGGGGGTCACGGCGGGCCGCTGGTACAGCTCCTCAGACTGCTATGCACTGGAACTTGGCCGCTACCTGATTGCAGAGCGCCATGCACGGCAAATGCTTGTGGACTGGGCGGCGTATGACCCATTCGTGCAAGGGCAATTCATCGACTTCGTGCACAACAAGGGGGCGGGTAGCCTGGCTTCCAGCACGCTGCGGCGCAAAGCCAACGCCGGTGATCTGGCAGGGGCCTGCAACGAGAACCCTCGCTGGAATAGGGGCACGGTCAAGGGCGTTTCCACCGTTCTGCCGGGGCTGCAACTGCGAGGCGATGCGAATGGCGAAATCTGCCGAGAGTGGAGGGTCATGCCTTGAGCTCCCGCTTCTTCGTCCAGTCCATGGCTGCAGGGCTGGCCTTCATCCTCGGTGCAGGTTGCGCGTGGTGGACTCAGGATCAACGCTACGGAGTGCGCCTGGAGCAACTGAGGCAACAGGCTGTCAGCGACGAACTGTCCCGTGTGCGCCAGGCCGCGCAGGACATGGCTGCTTTTTCCAAGGGACTTGACGATGCACTTGCCACATTCCAACGTACCCAGCAGCGCAATGCGCTGGTCCAGCAGGATCTTGAGCGCAGCCTGCGCGACATGCACATTGCTGCTGCAGGCTTGCGCGGTGACTTCGCCGGTTTGCCAGAACGTATCAGCGCAGCTACCCGGCCCTCTCTTGCCCAGTACGCCAGCACCTGCACAGCCTTACTCGAAAGTCTGGCAGAGCGAGGTACAAGAATGGCACAGCGCGGTGCAGACATCGCGCGAGCGGCTGATGGCCATGCCGCTGACGTCCGATTGATGGGTGATGCCTGGCCCCGTGCCAAGCCTGCCAATCTCCCTTGAGCACGCACATCAGGAACTGCCAACCATGACCAATCAAGACGACCAACTGCGCCTTCTGTCCGAAGCCGAGCGCGCCACGTTGCAGGAAGACGACTATGACCCCAGCGAGGACAATGCGGCAGCACTTGCTGCGTTGGGCCGTGGCAGTCTCTATGGGAGCCCCGAAGATGAACCAATGGGGCAAGCCGATGGCCGTGACAGTGATGACGCGCCAGCATCCACGCTGAAAGCCGGGGCGGAAGCGCCAACGAGCCATTCGCCCGAAACGGACCACAATGCCGAACGCCACGGCGCCGGGGGATCCTCTAAGCCGTTGCCATCTGGCTACAGGGTGGATCTGCCCTTGGATTACCAGGACCAGGTCTGGGCCAACAAATCTGCCATGGCCGAAGTCCGCCGCAGGTTCAACGACGGTGATCTGGACCACTCGGAAATGGAGGCTGAACTGGACAGGCTGCAAGATGAGCGTGACCAGCTACGCGATGTGAAAACGCGTGCCACTGTCTCTGCGGAAATGCGCCAGCAGTCTGAAATGGATGCATGGACCCACTCCATCCACACGTTCCTGGATGACGCTGCAAAAATGCCTGAGCTGGGTCGCGTGAACTACCACGCGGACTTGGAAAAACAGGCTGACCTGGACGCTTTCGTCAAGGCACTTGGGGCAGCTCCCGCCAACCAGCACAGGCCTTTTCGCTGGTTTCTGGAGGAAGCGCACAGGCGTGTTCTGGCCCTGCATGGAATCCCCACCACCAAAAAGTCCGTGGACATGCGGCGCCGGGCCGATCCGTCCGACATAGTCACCAACCTGGCCGACGTGCCCGGCGGCGCAGGCGATGCCGACCCCGCGGGCGACGAGTTCGCCGAGCTGGACAAGCTCACCGGCCTGGACTACGAGCGCGCGCTGGGCCGCCTGTCCGAAGAAAAGCGTGCGCAGTTCCTGCGCTCGGTGTGAAGGGCCCCATGGCACAGGCTGCAGCATCGACGCCCGGCGTGCGCCGCATCTTCATCGAGTTGCGCACGGGGGATGTGCTGGAGGTGGGCGGCGTTCGCATCCAGCTGGAATACAAGAAGGGGCAGGCCGCGCGCATGGTGATCGCGGCGGCGCCGGATACCTGCGTGCGAAAGATCGCAGCTGCCTCGCGGCCCGTACCAAGCCTGCCATCTTGAGGGCTGAACCATTTTTCAACCGGGGCGCTGGAGTGCTCGCTACCACACAGGAGCACTCCTATGGGCAAAACAGTGGTGGGCGTGAACAGCCCCCGCGCGGTCAAGCGCTTTTCCGGCGACCTGGCTCTCGATGTCTCTCAAGCCTCGTACTTCGGCAAGCGCTTCGCGGCCGTGGGCCAGGGCGCCAAGACGCCAATCCAACTGCTGACGGATCTGGAATCCGAAGCTGGTGACCTGGTCAGCTATGACCTGCTGGCCGAGCTGCGCATGGCACCCGTCGAGGGCGACGATGTGCTGGAGGGCAAGGAAGAAGGGCAGCGTTTCTATACCGATGAGCTGTACATCGACCAGGCGCGCGGCGGCGTCAATACCGGTGGCCGCATGTCGCGCAAGCGCACGCTGCACGATCTGCGCATGCGCGCCAAGCAGCAGCAGGCCAACTGGTGGGGCCGCTTCCAGGACGAACTGACATTCACCTACCTGTCGGGCTCGCGCGGCGTCAATGCCAACTTCATCCTGCCGCTGGGCTACCAGGGCCGTGCCAAAAACCCGCTGACGGCGCCCACGCCCAACCAGCACCTGTTCGGCGGCGATGCCACGGCGGTGGCCAACCTGGATGCCACCGACAAGATGTCGCTGGCCGTGGTGGACCGTGCCCGCGTTCGCGCAGACAGCCAAGGCGGCGGCGCCACCAACATCCCCGTCATGCAGCCCTGCGTGGTCGATGGCGAGGAGGTGTTCGTCATGGTCATGCACACCTTCCAGGAAGACGACCTGCGCAAGGAAACCGGCACGGGCGGCTGGCTGGAACTGCAAAAGGCCGCGGCTGCGGCCGTGGGCTTCAAGTCCCCGCTGTTCAAGAGTGCGCTGGGCATGTACCGCAACGTGGTGCTGCACTCGCACCGCAACGTGATTCGCCACAACACCCACGGCGCCACGGGCGACCTGGAGACGGCGCGCGCGCTGTTCATGGGTGCGCAGGCCGGCGTGATGGCGTTCGGCTCGCCGGGCACGGGCATGCGCTACGGCTGGCATGAGGAAACCCGCGACAACGGCAACCAGGTCGTGATCACCACGTCGTCCATCTTCGGCGTCAAGAAGTCGGTCTTCGAGATCGAGGGCGAGAAGCAGGACCACGGCGTCTACGGCATCGACACGGCCGCTGCTTCGCGCTGATCCCCACCGAACGAAAGGAGTCATTCATGGCTTTCAAGCAACTCAGTGCCGTGGCCGCAGGCCATCAGGCACCCATCACCCCCGGCGGCTCCGAGCTGGTGCGCTCGCGCTTCGGCCAGCCCCTGGCAGTGGCAGACCACGCAGTGGGTACCCGTGGCGTCATCGGCATCCTGCCCGCCGGCATGCTGCCCGTGTCGCTGTACATCCGCGTGCCTGCTGCCCTGGGCGCGGGCTTCAAGGCCTCCATTGGCCTGGCGGATGCGGCTGGCGACATCAGCACAGCGGCCGACGACGGCGGCGGCGCCTGGGTGACGGACAACGATGTGGGTGCAGCCGGTGGTTACGCGCACCTCGTGCCAGCGGCCTTCGCCAAACTCGCAACCAAGGATGAAGACCGACGCATCATCCTCAAGGTTTCGGGCGCAGGCACGGCTGCCGGCCTGTTCACGCTGGACCTGATCTACACGAACGCCTGACAGCGCGCTCATGTGTGCGCCCCCGCAAGGGGCTTTCCCCGGTGGCATTGGCCGCCGGGGCTTTTTTAACCCCGGAGAACCATCACCATGAAGCTGTTCACTTCGCTGCCCGCGCGCAAGGACGGAACCCTGATCGTGCGCATCAAGGGCGCCACCTATGTTTTCGAGGGCAAACCGCTGGCCTGCGAGGTCGAGAACGAGGCTCATGCCGACCACCTGCGCGCCGGCAACTTCCAGACCGAGGAGGAGTTCGACGCCGAGCAGAAATTCCAGCGCCTGGCCGCCGAGCGCGAAGCCCGCCGCGCGGCCCTGGACGGCAAGGCTCCATCCTCGCGCGGCACCTTCTCGCCCGGCGTGGGCCCGGATGATGAGGACGATCTGGACGGCGGCACCGGCATGCCCCAGGAGTCCGACTCCGCGCCGACCGGCCGCGTGCGCCGCGCTGCCCGCTCCTCCAACGTGACCGGCTGATCGCACCATGGCCAGCTGGGAGAACTGGATGCCTGAGCTGGTACTGGCTGCCCCCAAGGCGCCGGTACCGCTCATTCACCTGGCGTTGAACCGCGCCGCGCGCACCTTTCTCAAGGCAACGCGCGCCTGGCAGGAATGGCTGGAGCCCACGGACGTGACTGGCGAGGCCTTCGCCGAATACACCTTCGAGCTGCCCCAGGGCGCAGAGCTGCTGCGCTTGGAGCGCGCCACGCTGGCTGGGCGCCCGCTGGAGGTGGCGAAGGCGCGCGACCTTCCGGCCGATCCCTGGCAGCACGAGCTGCGCGGCAAGCTCTACCTGGTCACGACCAACCTGCGCGAATTCACTGTGCGCACGGGCAGCGCGGGCCGGCTGCAGGTCTACGCCTCGCTGATGCCGTCCCTGCGCGGCAACAGCGTGCCCGACGAGGTTGCCTCGCTCTACCATGAGGCGATCCGCGAGGGCGCCAAGGCCGAGCTGCTGGCCACCGAGGGCACGGACTACTACAAGCCCGACCAGGCCGGCGTGGCCCTGGCGTTCTTCCAGCGCGCCATGGATGACGCCACAGCCGACGTGTGGCGCTCCAACACCAGCCGCGGCTCGCGGGGGAGGGCATCATGGCTTTGACCGTGGCCCAGCTGCTGGACGATGCAGCGCGCGACCTGCAGGACAAAGGGCACATCCGCTGGACCCGCGTGGATCTGCTGGACTGGTTCAACGCGGCGCAGCGCGCCTTTGCCGAGCAGCGGCCCGACCAGATGGCCCAGCCGCGCGAACTGGTGCTGGCCGCCGGGTGGCGGCAGGAGCTGCCGGCCGACATGCTCACGTTGATCGACATCACGAACAACGCCAACGCCACGCAGCGGCGCATCACCAAGACCGACCTGTGGGTGCTGGACGCCGTGGCCGGCGCCTGGCGCTCGGGCTCTCCGGGCCGCGAAGTGCAGCACTACATGCACGACCTGGGCACGCCGCAGGAATTCCTGGTCTATCCGCCCGTGGCCGCCGGCACTAAGGTGCGCGCCATGGTGGGTGTCGCGGCTGTGGACTTGGCCGACGAAAACGGCACGACCTCGGTTCCTGAGCGCTGGATGGACGCCCTGCGGCACTTCGTGCTGTTCCGTGCCTGGTCCATCGATGCCGAGTTCGGCGGCAACGCCACCATCGCGGCGGCGCACCGTGCCCTCTACAACGAGGTGCTGGGCATTCAGGCCCAGGCTGCGGCCACCACGGCCGTGGCCCAGAAGTGAACCAAGCCTGCCATCCTGGCGGGTATCTTCAATCGGGGCGCTGGAGTGCTCGAAGCCATAGGAGCCATCATGGCTGGTTTCAGCACATCCCTCGCCAACGCGATCATCAGCGCCACGCTGCGCAAGCAGGCCTTCCCGGCCATCCGCAACACCTTCTTCGCCCTGTTCACGGCGGACCCCACCGACGCCTTCACCGCCGGCACCGAGGTGGCAGCACCGTGGTACCAGCGCGTGGCCACGGGCGCCTTTGCCGCGCCCAACAACGGCGCCACCTACAACGCCGTGCGTGCGGAGTTTCCGCCCGTCACGGGCGCCCAGGTCACGGTCACGCACATCGGAATCATGGAAGGCGACTCGGCCACCGATGGCACGGCCACGCTCATGTATTCCGAGCAGTTGCCCACGCCGCGCACGCTGCAGATCAACGACGTGTTCCTGGTGGACAGCCAAGCCCTGACAGGCGACTTCACGCTGCAGCTGCTGTAAGCCATGAACAGGGGAGCACTCAATGGCTTCGCGCTGAACGGGCGGGCCTCCGATCCCGTGGTGCGCATCCGCGTGGACGCCAAGGGCTATGCCCGTGTGCGTGCCGGTGGCAGAGTGCTCGCCTATGCGGTGGTCCACTCGGCTCCGGCCGCTGCGCTGACCGGCCCGCTGGGCCGCGTGCATGCCAAGCTCTCGGCCGATTCCGTGGCGCGCGCAGCTGTCGAGGGCGTGCTGGGCCGGGTCCATGTGCGCAGCCTGCTGGCAGCCACGGGCCGCGCCATCGTCAAGGTTACGCTGCCGCCCGTGCGCGGGCGCGTCGCGGCAACGGCCCGGGCGAGCGCCACGGTCACGGCCCATGTGCAGGCCCGCATTGGGGTGGACGCGACCGCGCGTGCCAGCTTCAAGCCCCAGGCGCGACTGCTGCGCCGTGGCCCCGTGCAATCAACGCCCACCGCCCGTGGCACTGCCGATGGCCGCATCTACGTGCGCCGCTGGCTGCGTTCGCCTGTGGACGGCAAGGGCCAGGCCTTTGTCGTCACGCAGGGGCGGGTCGAGGCGCGTCTGGCCGCGCTGGTCCAGGCCAAGGCTGCGATCACGGCCCGTGGGCAGCGCCTGGTGCGCGCGCCGCTGCAGGCCCAGGGCGTGGCCTTCATCGAGATCGATCCGGCCGTTCACAAGCGCCTGCCCTTCGATGAGCAGGCGCCCGAATCACGCACCTTCCTCGTGCCCGCAGGAATGACCACCTTCTACGTCACCGACCAGGGGCAAAGCATGTTCCGCACTTCCCCCATGCAGCCTGCAGACACGCAGGACTACGACATCGAGTTCGCCGACTGGTTTCCGCCCGGCGACGAGATTGTTTCCGTGCAGCTCAAGGTGCAGCCGGCCATGCCCATGCCGCCGTCCTTTGCCTTCGTGGGCCAGCGCGTGAAGGTCTGGATCTATGCGGGCGGGGCCAGCGGCCAGAAGTACCAGATCAGCGTTGCCGCCACGACCAACGACGGCCGCACGAAAGAGGTGGAGCTGATCGTGCCCATCAAGGAAAAATAGAAATGCCGCAGCTGTTCCTGAACAACTTCCAAACCCAGTTCATCGCCGACGTGCGCGCGGCGCCGCAGACAGGCGCCCCGGCCAGCGAACTCGACTACGGCGTGCTGCGTGTGTCCGATGGCGCCGCTGGCACGCTGCTGAATCCTCCCGCCGGCGGCTGGTACGTGCTCACGGCCTACAAGCGCAGCGGATCGCTCGAAACCGATTACGAGATCCTGCGCGTCACCGCCGTGGACAACTCGGTGATCGGTGAATGCAGGCTCACGGTGCTGCGTGGCCAGGAAGGCACGGCGCCCCGTGCCTACAACTCGGGCGACCTGCTGGAGATGCGCATGACGGCGGGGGGTATGCGCGAGGTGGTGCAGACCACGGATGAGCGCATGTCGAATCCGCGTGCACCCACCGGCGCGGCCGGCGGCGTGCTGGCTGGCCAGTACCCGAACCCCACGTTTGCCCAGCCCATGGCCACGGCGGCGGATCTGCAGGGCAAGGTGGACAAGGTGCCAGGCAAGGGGCTGAGCGCCAACGATTTCAGCGACGAGGCTGCGGCAAAGCTCAGCGGCGTGGCGACGGGTGCCACCAAGAACGCGACCGACGCGCAACTGCGGGACCGGGGCACGCACACTGGTACGCAGGCCATGGAAACCGTGGCCGGGCTGCAGGCAGCGCTGGACGCGGCCAAGCAGTTCGCCAACCTCACCGGCAAGCCCACCACGACCACGGGCTACGGCATCACTGATGCGCTGACCTCGAAGCCCGTCTTGCTTCCTGCCGGCACAGACTTGAATCTTCTGCCTGATGAAAACCGAATTTATGACGGGTTCAACTTCAAGAATAGCCCATGGGCGCCGGAAATGTGGTGCTACGTCGAGACACGTACGCATACGTCGGCCGGCTATCACTATCAGATTACGAGGCTATTGACCGAAGAGAGCCCGGTCATGGAGCGTCGCAAAATGGGCGCATTAGGCTTTGGTCCATGGCGGTTGCAGAGTGCCTTCGGAGTTCAACCAATTGTCAGCGGTGGTACCGGAGCCACTACGGTTGACGCTGCGCGCAGAAATTTGGGGGTTCGTCAATATGCTTTGGCGGGACTCACATATTATGTGCGTGCTGATGGGAGTGATTCAAACTCCGGGACGCAAGATAGCCCACAAGGGGCATTTAAAACCCTGGCGCAAGCGGTATATACAGCAAACCTAATTGACAGATCAAACGTAACCGTACAAATCAAAATTGGACCCGGTAACTTTTCTGGTGTGTACGTAGGCGCATCCTCATCATTCGGGGGAAACTTCATATTTGAAGGTGCTGGCGGCGGCGTTACGAATATCGAGGCGGTCAATGGTACCTCAGCCTTTTCCGTTGGGACATGCCGTGTAACGATAAGGAATTTATCGTTAATTGCGGCTGTGGGGAACTCCAACGCTTATCTTGTCATAGCTGACCATAACGCTTTGGTTGACGTCAGCAACGTCACACTGGGCGGAAGCGGGGCAGCCCCTTATGTGTTGCTGTATTCTTCCAATAACGGGAATATTACTCTAGGCAATGTGAAAATAGTTGGCAGTTTTTCTTATGCTTTTTATGCCACCGTTTCAGGGAGAATTTATAGTCAAGGTCAAATCATTACATTGGTGAATGCGGTGTGCAGTAACTATTTTCTTTCTGCGTTGTCGCTCTCTCTTATTTTGTGGGTTAACAATACGGTCACTGGAGCCGTTGGCGGTGCAGGGGGTAAATATTTCTGTGCTGGGAACTCGTGTATTAATGCGGGTGGGGCTGGGCCATCGGCAGTCCCCGGTGCTGGTGCCGGTGTTCTAGATAGCGGGGGTGTATTTGCATGACGAGTTCGAAGAAATATAAACTTTCGACTGATAAAGTCGTATTCCGTCGAAACAATGACGGAACTGTATCGACTATTCCGACAAGCAGCATTCCAGGATTTCCGAACGTCAACCCTGATTATTTGGAGTACGTTGCGTGGCTCGCAGGCGGTAATACTCCAGACCCGGCGGACGTTGCGCCTGTACCTGTACCTCAGACCATCACCCGAGCCCAGGGAAAGGCGGCGCTGATCCAGGCGGGTCTGTGGCAGCAGGTGCAGGCCTTCATGGCCGGCATCGAAGATCCCAACGAGCAGCTGCTGGCCGAGGTCGCTTTGAACGACACCGTGACCTGGGAGCGCAGCAGCCCGTTCCTCGCGCGTGTCGCCGTGGCGCTGGGCCTGAGCCAGCAGCAGCTCGATGAGCTGTTCATCGCGGCGGCGGCCATCGTGCTGTAGCGGCCTGTCCGCACTGGTGCCAAGCCTGACACTGTAGCGGGCCATGACCACCTACAAGCTGTCCGCATTCCCGGGCGAGGCGCCCAGCGTGTCCGACCGCGCGCTGGGCGCCAACTTCGCCCGGGAGCACTTCAATCTCTTTTTGCCCAGCTCCGAGTTCTGGCCGCTGGCCACGGACCGGCGCCACTCGGCGTGCCTAGCCGGCACCTGCACGCTGCACCGCTTTGCGCGCGATGCCAGCGGCGCCGTGGTACAGAACCCGGCCGCGCCCATCCGCTCCTGGGTGCATGAGCTGTCCCTCGTCAAGGGCCAGATCAACGACGAGGCCACCGAGCGCACATACCAGACCACCAACGACGGCAGCGCGGCGCCGCGTGCGCTGGACGTGCGGGGCAACGACCGGCTGCTGGGCGTGGTGCGCCCGGTCAAGCCCACGGTCACGCTGCAGGTAGTGGACGAGTTCACCACTGAGGAGGCCAAGACCTGGCTGTATGGCGACTTCGCCGAACTGGTGCGCGCGGACCTGCTGGCCACGGTGATCCAGCACGAGGGCCACCAGGAGGCGATCCGCTGGGATGCCAATGGCAAGGCTTATGCCGGCGCCACATCCAACTACGGGCTGTCCCTGTCCACCGCCGT
The DNA here is from genome assembly GCF_014852125.1 of Delftia sp. DLF01. Lineage (NCBI taxonomy): Bacteria > Pseudomonadati > Pseudomonadota > Betaproteobacteria > Burkholderiales > Comamonadaceae > Delftia > Delftia sp. DLF01. The sequence goes on along the minus strand of NZ_JACVAZ010000003.1, from coordinate 1,173,743 downwards.
AGGGGCCGGCGCCTGGGCTGGGAATCTCTATGCCGTGGTGTCGGCCGCTCGCGCCAAGGCCTGCGAAATGGACACCACGCGGCTCGGCGCCATCAGCACGGGCAGCGGCTGGGCCGTGCCGGTGGCGGCCATGCCCTACAGCTATCCCTTCCGCAGGCCCGCGCTGGTGGAGGCGCTGCAGCAGCATGAGTTTCCGGACACGGCCGGCGAGCGCTCCGGTGAAACCGTGCTCACGGCCGACCAGGCCGCCAAGCTGGCCGACCTGGTGGAGGAGGCCGTGGCCCCGGGCACCAAGTGCGCCAACTGGCGCAGCGAGCTGGACAAGCTGCTCAAGGAATTCGCGGACCTGGCCCTGAGCAAGTCGTGGGCCGGCGCGGGCACGGCGCCCACCAAGCCGACTGAGCCCAGCGTGGCCCAGTACCACTTTGACGCGGACAACAACGCCATCGAGCACCCCGACTGGGTGCAGTACCGGCTCAAGCTGGAAAACTTCTTCAAGGCACAGGATGCCTACACCGACAGCAAGTCGGATGCTTCGGCCCAGGCCAGCAGCTTCAACGCGCGCCTGGTGGAAATCCAGCAGCGCTGCGCCACCCTGGTGTCCAGCATCCAGACCCAGCTGGCCAGCCAGTACATCGCGGCCACGGGCGACACGGCCGTGATCGGCACCTGGCTGGACCAGCTGGGCGGCGTGGCCGACCTGGCGGGCAAGACTGTGGAGCGCGTGGTGGACTCGCGCTTCTACGTTGTGGCCTTCGTGACCGACTGGGGCGAGGAGTCCGAGCCGTCGCCCATCTCCGAGATGCTGGAGGTGGACCAGAACGACACCGTGACCATCCAGCGGCCCCAGGCCATGACGGGCGAGCAGCATGCCGCGCGCCACGTCGTGAAGTGGCGCATCTACCGCAGCAACGCCTCGGCCGCGGCGGCGGCCTGGCAGCTGGTGCAGGAGCTGCAGATCTCCGTGGCCAGCTTCCTCGATGACAAGAAGGGCGAGGAGCTGGACAGTCTGCAGCCGCAGTTCACCTGGGCCGCGCCCCCGTATCGCATGGACAGCCAGTACGAGGGCGACAACAAGCCCAGCGTGGGCGCCAACCCCTACCTGCGCGGGCTCACGGGGATGCCCAACGGCATCATGGCCGGTTTCATCGACAACACCGTGGCCTTCTGCGAGCCCTACGTGCCCTACGCCTGGCCCGTGGACTACCAGGTCACGACCGAGTGGCCCATCGTGGGCATGGCCGTGTTCGACCAGACCCTGTTCGTGGGCACGGCCGGCAATCCGTACTTCGTGACGGGCGCGCACTCGGCGCAGATGTCGGCCATCAAGCTCGACAGCAACCAGTCCTGCAGCGCACGTCGCTCCATCGTGCCCGTGCAGGGCGGCGTGCTCTATGCCTCGCCAGATGGCCTGTGCCTGGCCAGCCCGGGCGGCGTGCAGGTGGTCACGCGGCAGCTGATCGCGCGCCAGGACTGGCAACGCATGCAGCCGGCCAGCATGTTCGCGGCCGAGCATGAGGGCGTCTACTACCTGTTCTACGCCGGCGCGGGTGGTGGCTGCCTGGCGTTCAGTGCTCAGGACGGGGCCAAGCTGGGCCATACCGACCTGGGCGGCGCGGGTGTGACGGCGGTCTGGGTGGACCGCTTCAACGACCTCATGTACCTGGCGCGCGGCCAGGACATCCTGGAATGCTTCACGGGCGATGCCCTGCGCACGGCGCGCTGGCGCACAGGCCTGGCCACCCAGGGCCAGCAGCTGCCGCTGGCCTGGGCCAAGGTCTACGGCCTGCAGGACGCCCAGCACCCGATCACCCTGCGCCTGTGGGGCGACGGCCAGCTGCAGCACACGGCCCAGTTCACCGACCTGCAGCCGCAGCGCCTGCCGCCCGGGCGCTGGCTGGAGCACCAGGTGGAGATCGAGGGCGCGGCCCGCGTCACCAGCGTGGTGCTGTGCTCGACCACCGAGGAGCTGCGCAGCGTATGACCAACCGCAAGAAAATCGACACGGGCGCGGCCCGCCTGCCGGCCCTGGCCCGGGTCAATGTCCAGGACAAGGCCCTGTCCAACTGGATGCAGGCCGTGACCGAGCACCTGGAAGTGCGCTCCGGCGCCCGGGGCAACGAGTTCGAGCGCGGCGTGACCCTGCGCGAGCTGGTGGCCCTGCAGGGCTCGGTGCAGGGCGTCACCCAGCTGCTGGCCACCGACAAGACGCCCGGCGAGGGCGAGATCGTCATCGACCTGGGCGGCGGGCTGTCGGCCACGGTGGCCGTGGAGCGCTTCGCCCAATCCATCATCGAATCGCGCCTGTTCAAGAGCCTGGCCAAGACCCTGGACGACCCCAGCCGCTTCGACCACCTGGCGCAGGAGATCCGCGACGAGCTGCTGCGCTCCATCGCCGACGAGGCCGCCCAGCGCGGCGCCGAGGTGCGCGAGCTGCAGACCGTGGTGCAGAGCAACGAGCGCAGCCTGGCCATGGCCGTGCGCGAGGTCACTGCCAGCCTGCGCAACGCCAGCGCAGGCCTGCGCGCCACGCAGGCGGCGTTCGCTGACGGCCAGCGGGCCATGGCCACCAACGTGCTGCAGCTGCAGGCGTCCCTGGGCAACTACTACCAGGACGGCAAGCCGGGCCGCGCCATGCTGGAGCAGGAGATGACGGTGCTGGCCGGCTACAGCGAGGGCCTGCGCGCGCAGTACACGCTCAAGGTGCAGGCGGGCGGGGCCCTTGCCGGCTACGGCATCGCGGCCGAGGAGGTCAATGGCAAGACCTCCAGCGCCTTCATCATCATGGCGGACAAGTTCGCCATCGTCTCCCCCAGCTACAACGCGGGCCAGATGAGCACGCCGCGGCCCGAGGACGTGGTGTTCGGCGTCGATGGCGACGGCATCTACCTGCAGCGCAACGTCTACCTCAAGGGAAACATGCGCATCGACGGGCTGGGCAAGAAGCTCATGGACGGGCTGCGCGGCTCGGTGCTGCTGTCGGCCAGCGGCAGCTTCTGGAGCGATGCCACCGCGCGCCAGGCTGTCTGGCAGGCCCTGGGCAACAGCGGCAGCGCACCCAGCACCAACCACCTGATCGTGGGCGATGCCGTGACCATCAGCAACGGCGCCGGCTTCACGCAGACTCGGCACTGGATGGGCGCGGCCTGGCTGATCCCGGCGGCCGTGCTCAATGGCGACCTGCTGGTGGACGGCACCGTGGCGGCACGCAAGGTGGACACGCGCGGCCTCACCGTGCGCGACAACGCCGGCAACGTCATCCTGGACGCCAACGGCCTGGACGCGCAATGGCTGCGCAATCTCAAGGCCGCCCAGGTCAGCGGCCTGGGGCCGCTGGCCACCAAGGACAAGGCCCGCATCGGCGACACCGTGGCGTTCCCGGACGGCACGACGATGAACACCAGCGACTTCATCAACCGGCTGCAGCGCATCACGTCCAACAACATCGGGGTGTTCATGGACACGGCGGCCATTGGTACGGCCTATATCGGGCAGGCGGCCATTGGCACGCTGCAGATCGCGGGCGGCTCAGTCACAGCCATGGCCCAAGGCGAGTTGCCCCGCGAGATTGTCATTTCTCCGGGCGTCGAGGTTGAAATATGCCAATGCACCGTGCGGATGTCGAGCGGTGGGACGGGCGTGGCAATCGTGGCGTTTGCGAACGCCATGCCGCAGTCTGGAGATGCGGGCTTGGGTCTGACCATCGTCCGCGACGGCAATGGCATGCGCTACACGGGGACCTCCATGCGCAATGGCTACCGCACTGTGGCCTATGCCGGGGCTTTTGACGCTCGGCCTCCTGGTGGCGATCTGACCTATCGCTTGATGGCGAGGAACCTTGATCCAGTGAGTTCCATAGAGGTGTATTCGGCCAACATCATGGCTACGGGAGGAAATCGGTGAATCACTATGTCCAGATAGGGGTGTCCGGCCTCGTAGTCGGTCGCGGAAGTACCAATGCACCGTTATCCGCCATACCGTCGCCACCAGGCGGGCAAGTGCTGCGCCTGGGTAGTGATGTTCCCGTAGCTGCTCCGCTGTTTTTTGATGGGCACCAGGTGCGCGTGGCCGCACCGGCTCCTTCCCCGTTCCATGTGCTGTCGAATTCGGGCACCTGGACGCTGAATGAAGCTGCGGCGTGGGTGAGCGTGCGTGCAGACCGCGACCGGCGGATCGCCGCCTGCGACTGGCGTGTCACCCGGGCGCAGGAAGAGGGCCGGCGCCTGGAGCCCGAGTGGCGGACCTACCGCCAAGCCCTGCGCGACATCACCGACCAGCCGCACCCGCTCACCATCGTGTGGCCCACGCCGCCGGCCTGATGCGTGCCAAGCCTGCCACTCTGGCAAGCATGCTGGACTACGACACGCTCGCCATCTACGTCTTCCTGCGCATGCGCATCCCTGGCCTGTTGAGCACCGAGGGCGCTGTTGGCATTGGCTGGAAGCGCGGCGGGGTGCTGGTGGCCGGGGCCGTCTTCGAGCAGCACAACGGCCGCACGGTGTGGGCGCATGTGGCCATCGACGCCCCGCTATCGCGCCGCTTCCTGCGCGCGTTTCTTGACTACCCGTTCGCTGTGTGCGCGGTCGATGCGCTGCGCGGCTACGTGCTCGCTTCCAACACCAGGCTGCGTGCACTGGCCCACCGGCTGGGCGCCGTGGAGGAAGCGGTGCTGGCAGGCGCAGCGCGCGACGGCGGCGATGTGGTGGTCTGCACCCTTTGGAGAGGAAAGCTGAAACATGACACGCTGGCACAGCACTGAATTTGATTTCCTGCCCGAGCAGGCATTCCGACCTCGGCCCGGGGGCGGCATGACGTTGGAGGGTGGCGGCGCCTCGACCCCAGCACCCGATCCGCGACTGGTGGAAGCGCAGGTGAAGAACCTGGGCATCCAGGACGACATGATCCAGCAGATCATCGGCAACGCGAACGACATGGCGCCGTTGCAGAAGGAGCAAACGCAGTTCGCGCTGGACTCCTCCCGCACCGCGTGGGAGCAGTCGCAGTCCGACCGCGACTATGCACTGGGGCGCCGCGACAAGCTGACGGGCCTGCAAGACACCATGATCGAGGATGCGCGCACCTTCGACACGGAGGGCAAGCGCGAGGAACTGGCGGGCCAAGCGGCTGCGGATGTCTCGAACGCCTACGAAAGTGCCAAGCGCACGCAGGGCGCAGAGATGGCCCGCATGGGCATCAACCCCGCTGATGGAAAGTATGGTGCCGCGTCCAATGCGCTGGCCGCCGGTGAAGCGCTGGCCACAGCGACAGGCAAGAACTCGGCCCGAACCGCTGCGCGTGCGGAAGGGCGGGCGCTGACGGACCGGGCCTCGAATGCCTTGGCCGGCTATCCTGCCATGGGCATGCAGACGACGGCGGCCACGGCCGGCTACGGCGCCTCGGGCCAGAACATCGCCAACACCGGCCTGGCCGGCCTGAACTCCGGCTACGGGCAGGCGGCGGGCATGGCGGGCAATGCCGGCAACAGCGCGGCCAACATGTGGGGGCAGCAGTCCCAGGCCTATCAGCAGTCCCAGGCCACCAGCGGCGCCGGAACGGGGGCCATCGTGGGCGCGGGCCTGTCTGCTGCGGCCATGTTCTTCTGATGCGGGCCGCAGACATTGCCGACAGCGTGGGCCAGGCGATTGCCGGCCGGCGCGCTGCGCTGCAGTTCAGTGGGGGCAAGGACTCGCTGGCATGCCTGTACCTGCTGCATCCACTGGTGGAGCAGGGCCTGCCGGTCTACTGGCTGTCCACGGGTGACACCATCCCGGAAACAAGCGCGGTTGTGGACCAGGTGCGCGCGTGGGTTCCAGATCTGCGTACCGTGCAGACGGACGTGCTCGCCTGGAAAGCGGCCCATGGCATCCCCAGTGACGTGACCACGGCGCAATCGAGCTGGATCGGCCAGGCCTACGGCATGAGCGACACGCCGCTGGTGGGCCGCATGGACTGCTGCGTGGCCAACCTGATGCAGCCCATGCACCAGCGCATGCTGGCCGATGGCATCGAGGTGGTGATTCGCGGGACCAAGCTGGCCGATACCGGCCAGGTGCCGGTGCGCGGCCCAGGCGATGCCTACGAGGTTTTGCTGCCGCTGCTGTACTGGAGCCATGACCAGGTGTTCCAGTTCCTGCAGGAGGTGGGCGCCCCGCGCAATGCCGTCTACGACACCTTCCGCGCCATCAGCGCGCCTGAGTGCCTGCACTGCAGCGCATGGTGGGACGACGGCAAGGCCGCCTATCTCAAGCAGCTGCACCCCGACAAAGTGGGGCAGTACCGAGTGAATCTGCAGACCATTCGCGCCGAACTGGCGCGCCGGGTGCAGGAGTTGGACAGCGAATTGAAGGAGTGCGAACAATGAATTTGGGAAGTGGTTTCGCTGCGGGCCTGGCACAGGGCCAGCAATTTACGCGGGGCATTGCCGATGCCTATCGCGCCGGTCAGCAAATGAACGATGCGCGCGACCAGGCCGCGCAGAAAGAGGCGTTGAAAGGCATTGCCAGTGCCACAGCCGTTGAGTCCACGGGCTACACCGCCGACCAGGGCAAGGAGCTGGAAGGCTTGGCCGCCAACGGCTACAAGATCGACTTTGACGGCGCGCAGAAGGCCTATGTCGCGCGCAACGATGCGGGCGACACCAAGACCATCGCCATGCAGGGGGTGACCGACTTCATGGGCGAGCGCTCGGCGGGGTCGATGAGCCGCGAGCAGCAGGACAGCACGCGCATGCTGGCCATGGCCGACGTGATCGGCCGTACCGACCCAGAGCGCGGCCTGCAGATGCGCCAACAGCTCACGCTGGGGGCGCACGATCTCAAACGCCAGGCTAGAGAAATGAAGCAATGGCAGCAGGATGACGAAGTGGGGCGCATCGAGGGCGAGCAACGAAAGCAGTTCCAGGCATCGTTGATTGACCAGAGCGGCAAGTCACGCGAAGCGACGATGGACGACCACCTTGCCCATAGTCAGCGCCGTATAGCGGCGCTGACACAGGCTGGGCATCTCAAGGCTGCGGACCAGGCTACCCAGGATTTGATGGCGCAGTCGCACATCAAAATCCAGATGGATACAAAAAGGCGTCAGGAGGCATCTGACAAGGCCGCTGCTGGCCTGGCGGTGGGCGACTATGCCCCGCTGATGGAGCTCTACAACCGCTATGTTCCCAGTGGCTACAAAATTTCCGGCATCGAGGCGGGACAGGGCGGGGCTTTGCAGATCAAGCGCACAGACCTGAATGGCCGGGAGGCGGCGCCAGTCACTCTTAAGGACAGTGGCGAGGCTCTTGGACTTCTCAAGTCCATGGCCAGTCCGGCGGCGCTGTACCAGTATTCCCAGGGCGAGTTCCAACGCAGCTTGCGTCCGAGCCGAGAAACCGTCCCGAGCGGCTTGCCGTATGGCGCTTCCAGGTAGCGCGGCGCTGATTCTGCAACCCAGGCCAAGGCCCGCTTCAGCGGGCCTTGCCGTTTCAGGAGCCCGGGTGCCGCTGCCTGCCGTGCCAAGCCTGCCAGTCTGTGCTTCTTGCCAAAAGGGGATCAGATGAGCAGCAAGAAGTACAAGCGCGAAAGGCTGGACCAGCCGAGCAGCCGGGCCTACGAGCCAGAGGCATTCGAATTGCTGGACGGGCTGGATGTGACCGGCATCGGTGCCGGCGCACGCTACCGGCCCGTGCCTGCCCAACCGCCTGCACAGCCGCAGGAGCGCAGCTGGGGTGAGGCGATCGCGGATGCCGGCGTGCAAAGCGCTGAAGGGGTGAATACAACCTTGGGCAGCGTTTTCAACCTCTTTTCGCCCTCATCCGGTGTTGCGGATTTTTTCCGCAGCAATGGCGAGCATTGGCGCAAGGCACAAAGCCCCGTGATGCAGCGCAAGCTGGCCGAAGCCGAAAAGGTGATCAGCGCGGCGGACCAGGATTCGATCATCGAACAATCCATCGCGGCAGCGCGGGCCTACAGCTCGGACCCCGTACTGATCTCGCGCTTCATCTTCACGAATCTGCCCAGTGTGCTCCCGGGCCTTGGCGCGTCGAGGGTGGGGCAGATTGCCACGCTGGCCGCAGGAGGAAGCACTGCCCTGGCGGCTGCGGCCGGCACCACCATGGCAGGTGCCACGGAGGCACTGATGAATGCGGGAGGCGCCCGTGCAAAAGCCTTCGAAGAGATCCGCGACACGCTGCGCAAGCAAAACGTTCCGGAAGACGAGGCGGTACGGATCGCCATCGGCAAGTCGGTGTTGCCTGCTGCCATAGGCAGCTTGACCGGCTTGCTGCCTGGCAAGCGCCACATCGAGCGTGCTCTGGCGGGCAGGGGACATGCCGTGACCGGAGCACTGGCATCGGCGATGCTGGGCAAGCAGCTCGATGACGTACTGCCCCAGATGGCGACAAACCACCAGGCTGGGGAGGTCGATGGGCGACCGTTGTCGCGCAATGTCGGACGCACGGCGGTGGAGGCCGCTGTCAGCGGCCTGCCGCCTGCGGGCGTCGCTGCCATCGCCGCCAGGCGCAGCCGGGCCCAAGGGGGCAAGGCGGGTAGTGAGGGCGATGCAGCGCTGCCCATCACCAGCCCGGAATCTGCAAGCCCGTCGCGGCCCGGATCGCCGGTACCTGTGGACGCAGGCCCGGCTGTCATGGAAATCTCCGCAGGTCCTGCCAAGATGGACAAGGCTGTCAGCACGGTACCTGCAGCATCCGGTCGTGGAGCCGATGGCGACGCCAAGCTGCAAGGCGCCAGGCAACGCGGGCCAGTGCCGGCCGATGCCTTTGCTAGTGGCGATGCGCCGGCCTTCGATCCAGCTACGGTGCAGGCCCGCAATTGGCTGCAGTTCGTGTCCGAGCGCGGCGAGAACATCGGCAGGCTGCGCAGGGGTACACCTGCCTGGGAATTGCTGCAGGACGATTGGAAAGCCGTGCAGGCTGCACGCAAGGACGCCTCGGCCGGCCGTACCGCGCCCGTGGATGATGCCCCGGTCCGTGCGCCGGGCGACGAGAATGCGGCCGCCCGCCCCGCCGCTGAAGGCAGCGCCCCTGTGCCGGGCAGCGAGAAGGCATCCATGCAACCTGCCCCGGGTGTGCGGCGGAGTGGGGAGCCTACTGCGGATGAGGCTTCTGGTGCACAGGACTCCTCCGGGCCGCCTGCCGCTGCGGCGCAACGGCCCCATCCGGATGGAGAACTGCCCGCCGCGTTGCCAGCTGCAGTGAAGGTCGGTGCGGGCGATGGCGCCTCGGCACCCGATACAGCGCCTGCTGCGGCGCAGCCAGCTTCGCGCCAGGATGCAGACAAGAGTGCAAGCCCGGAGCCTGATGCCTCCATGGGCAACGTGAAAGAGGTGGCTGATGCCATTAGTGCCTCATGGGCCAAGGGACCTCCGGTGCGCGTCATGTTCGACCTGAAGGAGCCCCGCCTGGCGCAGGCAATGCGTGATGCCGGCCGGGAACCGGGGGCCGATGGCGGCACGCAGGGGCCGCGCGGTTTCTATGCCGATGGTCAGCTCCACCTGCTTGCCAATGCAAGCCATACGCCGGCCCAGGTTGCGCGGGTCGTATACCGGCAGGCGCTAGGCCAGCATGGTCTTCAGGGGGCGTTTGGCGAAGGGATGGATGCCGTGCTCGACCAGATCGTCGCAGCGCGCCCGCGCGATGTGCGTGAGAAGGCCCAGGAGCACGGACTGGCCGAGGGTCGGGAGGGTCGGCGTGCCGCCGCCCAGGATGTGCTGGCGGCCATGGCCGAGCAGTCGCCGCAGGCGGGGTTCGTTCGAAAGGCAGTCGAGGCGGTCCGCTCGCGGCTGCGGGCTCAACTGCCGTCCATCAGGCCCATGGCGATGTCCGACGCAAGGATCATCGAGGACTTCATCCTGCCTGCCCGCGATTGGGTGCGGCGGGGCGGGCAGCCTGCTGGCAACGGTCTGCCCGCCGCCGTCGCTGCGCCACGCGCCGAAGCCGATGCGCAGCGGCAGAGGGTGGACGCGCAGGCCCGCACCGGCATGGACCAGGGCGAGTCCGGCGATGTGGGCTCCAGGCAGTGACGCGGGGCCCGTGGCAGGAATCGCCGACCCGGGGCGTTGCACACCATGACGACATCCATTGAATCCGTCAGCCCGCCCGAGGACTCGGCGGCGCAGCTGCTGGAGTGCGAGCTGCTGGAGATTGCCGAGCAGGAGCTTGGGCTGAGCGGCCCGCAGGCCTTGTCCGTTGCCCAGGCCATGTTGCGCGGGTTGCGAAAGCGCTATGGCGGCATGCGCATGGGCGCACGCGGCGCCGCCATCTACGTGCCCGCGCCCAGCAAGAAGGAGCGCAACGAAGCCATCCGCCAGGAATTCAACGGGGTCAACCGCAAGCAGTTGCAGACCAAATATGGACTCCAGCGGGCTCAGCTGTACCGCATCCTGGGCAAGCGGCCAGGCGCGGTTCGCAACGGTGTTTCCCCTCCGGAGACATCGCTTTCTGTAGAGGGCTGAGCCGTGCAGCGCAGCGGCGGACGGCGACCGCTGCTGCGCCTGGCATGTGCTTGAAAACAGTCTCATTTGTCGGCAGGAAATGAGACGCGAGGACAGAGAAACTGTCTGAACACGCCCAGCAGGGCGCAATGGAACCCAAGGATACAGGCGGTCTTTTTCCTATGTTCACCCACTCGAGAAACAACACCTTCAACACTGCGTCCCCGGTCGCAGGCTTGCCGGATGCAGCGGACGGTTGTATCCGCAGCCAGACGGCCGCCACCAGAGCGCGCGCCTGATGCTTCAGCTCGAATCCATCCTGGCCTCCCGCCTCAAGTCGTTGCCGGCCTTCGGGGGCTGGCACGTCAGCGGAGCCAGCGAGTCCGTCGACCGCTCGGCTGTGCCTGCTGCGCAGGTGCGCATGGCATCTGCCACAGGGGTGGCCGCCATGAGGACCGCGGCGCAGTTGCAGCCGACCTGGGTTGCCGCGCTGATGGTGCCGCGCGGCGCACAGGCTGCCGCCGCGCTGGGCGAGGCACTCGGGGCCTTGGTCGAAGCACTACACAACTGGTCGCCGGGAGCGGTCCATGACCGCTTCTGGACCCCCTTCCAGTTCGTCTCCATCCAGGAGGCGGCTTTTCCCGACCCAGGCCTCGTGGGGTACGAGGCCGCATTCACCACCACGGCCCTGTTTGACGGCCAGCCGTGATTTCTTACCTTTGATTGGAGCAGCGACATGCCGATTGCACACCCGAAAAATGACTACCAGATTCCGCGAGGCCGCGTCTACATCGACCTCTATGACGCCAACGAGCAACTGACGGGCGAGATTCCCATGGGCAACTGCCCTGGCTTCACCCTCACCGTCGCGGCAGAAAAGGCTGAGCACTTCAGCAGCGAAGAGGGCATGTCGGAGAAAGACGGCAGCTGGCCCATCAAGGTCACCCGCACCGGCGCCCTGACCTGCGACAACATCAGCGCGCGCAATGTGGCCTCCTGGCTGTCCGGCACCCATGCGCTGAAGACACAGGACGCCACCCCCGTGGACAACGAGAGCCGCGCCGTGGTACCCGGCCGCCAGTACCAACTGGGCGCCACCGCTGCCAATCCTCTGGGTGTTCGCAACGTCTCCACCGTGTCCATCAAGAGCGAGGACGGTCAGACCAGCTACGTCGCGGGCCGCGACTACAACCTGAGCCTGGAGACCGGCCGTGTCCAGATCATCGAAGGCGGCCAGATCGCCGCCGGCAAGGTGGTCTTCGGCTACACGCCCGTGGCCGGCCAGTTCGAGTCGGTGATGACGGGCGCCAAGTCCGACATGACCTGTGCGATCCGCATCGTGTCCGACAGCGCTGCCGGCCTGGACAGCGACTGGTACATGCCGCTGGTGGCGCTCACGCCCACGGGCGAGATGCCTCTGATCACAGAGGACACCAAGCCCGTGAGCATGCAGTTCTCGCTGGAAGTTCTCAAGGGTCCCAACGCGCAGGCCATCTACCGCGACGGCCGTCCCGTGTCCATCCCCTGATGTGAACCATCCCACCTGGCCGCGTGCCGGGTGGTTCGCCCTGCCGCCTGGACAGGCGGCAGGGCGAACCAGACATGCCTACAAAAGAACCCTGAATCATGGACGAGAAACCCATTTCCATGCTCACCCGCGCCAAGGACGCCGCAGAGAAGGCGTTCGATAGCCTCAAGGCCAAGGCAGCCGAGGTGGGCACATCAATGCTCCAGAGTTTTGGTGCTGCGGCCAGGTCTGCTTTCGACAGCGCGGCCAAAGCGCTCAGCAATTTCCAGACGGTGATGGACGGTGTGCAGGCCGTGTTGCAAAGTTTGGCGGACAAGGGCGCCCAGGGAGCCCAGTCCTTCATGGCGCTCGGCACGGCGGCCGGCTCTGCGGTGAGCGGGATGGTGAGCCGGGGCGCGGCCTCGTTGGACAGTCTTGCCACCAAACTGTCCGAGGTGGGGACATCCATGCTCAAGGGCTTTGGTGCTTCGGCTGGAGAGACCTTCAAGAATGCCGTCACGGCTGCGGCGGATTTCGAGTCGGCAATGGACCGTGTCCAGGTCGCCACCGGCAGTTCGGCCGAGGAGATGGCCGCGCTGACCAAGGCGGCCACGGATGCCGGACTCACCACGCAGTACTCGGGCGTGCAGGCTGCCGGCGCGCTGGAAAGTCTGGCGCAGGCGGGGTTGACGGCCCAGGAGAGCATTGCCACGTTGCCGGCGGTCCTGAACCTAGCGCAGGCCGGCGGCATGGAACTGTCCGCCGCCAGCGAAGCCGTGACCAAGGCGGTTTCGGGCATGGGCCTGCAATTCGAGGATGCAGGGCGCGTGGCGGATGTGCTGGCCAAAGGGTCGGTGCTCACCGGCACCAGTATCGGCAGCCTGGCCGAGACCCTGGGCACGGTGGGCCCTGCTGCCGGACGCGTGGGACTGAGCCTGGAAAGCACGGTGGCCATGATCGGCCAGTTTTCGCAGGCTGGGACCGATGCGGGGAAGGCCGGCTCGGCGTTCAACACCATCCTGGGCCAGTTCGCGGATCCGGCCAGCGCGTTCCGCAAGGAGCTGGGCGAGGCCGGCATTGTCACCGACGATTTCGAGCAGGCATTGCAGCAACTGGCCGGCAAGGGCCCGGAAGGCGCGCAGGCCATCAAGGCACTGGGGACGGAGGCCGGTCCCGTGCTGTCCGGGCTGCTCAGCCAGGGCATGGGCTCACTGAATGCTCTTTCCACCACGCTGGGCAATGCCTCCGGCAGTGCCGCCGACATGGCAGCAACCATGTCGGACAACCTCAATGGTTCGGTCAAGGGGTTCGAAAATGTCTGGGAGGGTGTCAAGGCCACGCTAGGCACGCCCGTGCTGCCTGTTCTCAAGGAGGCGGTGGATGCGGTGGCAGAGGGCTTCCGCACTGCCGTTGCTGACGGCGCCATTGGGCGCTTCGGCGAATCGATTGCTGCGGCCTTCCGCTCCGGCCTGGAATTCGCCAAGGGCTTCATTTCCACGATCGATTTCAAGGCCGTGGGCGAGAAGCTGCAGGCCTTCGCAGACCGGGCCAAGGACGCCCTGACGCGGGTGCAGGAGTACGGCACGAATACCGGCAACGTGCTGAAGATTGCCTGGGGCACGATGAGCGCTGGCGTCAATGGCGTGATGACCGTCATCTATGGCCTGGGTGCAGTTTTCGCCGAAATCGCGAGCGGTGTCTCGAGTGGGATTGCATGGCTTAACGAGCAGCTCGCGAAGGTCTCGTTTGGCCAGTTGTCCCAGTCCTTCAAGCAGGCCGCGCAAGACGCCGAGGTGATGGCGGGCGGCTTCGGGGCTTCGGCCCAGGCCATGCGCGACAAGGCCACCGAGTCCCTGCAGGCCGTGACCGACGCCGCTCAGACGACGCGCAATGGCTTCGCCGGCCTGGTGCAAGGCAGCCAGGAGGCCGGTACAGCTGGCGGGGAATCGGAGCGCGCCTTCAGGCAGATGGCTGCTTCCATCGAGGAGACCGGCCGAAAGAGCATGGAAACCAAGGTGGCGCTGGAGAGTACGGCTGCGTCGACGGCCATCGCGTCACAAAGCGTCAGCCAGTTGCGTGCCGAATACGAGCAACTGATGGCCGGTGGCAACCTGCAGGCCGCGGCCGAGACGCTGAAGGAGATCGACAGGGTCCAGCGGGCGCTGCCCGAGTCCGCGCAGAGCGCGCAGCAGGCAGCTGCGGCGGTGGACAAAGCCTATGTTGCCTTGGGCATGACCTCGGGTACAGCGCTGCAGGAGCTAGCGAAAACCTCGCAGGAGGCCTTCAGCAAGCTGGAGCAGGACGGCACCCAGTCGGCCTCCCGTATGGCTGATGCCTTCAAGGTCATGGCCGAGCGCGTGATCGCGGCCAACGGCGGCATAGCGCCTGAATGGCTCAAGACCAAGGCCGCCGTACAGGGCTTCGAGGTCGAGATGGACAAGGTGGGCAAGAGCACGCTGCGCATGAAGGACGCGGCGGACAGCGCCAAGGGCAGCAAGGAGCAGTTGACCCGTGCCGTGAACGACCAGCGCACTGCGCTGGAGCGCCTCAATGCCGAGCGTGAACGGGAGATCGCCGCGCAGGAGAAGGCCAACGAGCTCAAGGAGCGCGAGCTGGAGCTGTACCGCAAGAAATGGAAGATCGACAAGGAAAACTACAGCCTGAACACCGCGGGCGAGCGCGTGACGATGAGCTTCCATTCCCGCACATCGGTGCTGGAGCTCGCCAAGAGCCAGGGCCTGGATGAGGCTGCGGCCCTGCGCATCGTGGACCAGTTCGAGCAGCAATTCGACCGCAAGCCGGGCGTGTTGGGCGGCATCCAGGGAGGAGTGAACCCCAACGAGGTGAATGCGGCTATTGCCGAGGCGGTACTCGCACAGACCAGAGCCAAAGTGGCCAAAGAGGCAGAGGAGCAGAGAAAAGCCGCCCTGCCCGCCAAAGACGCAAACCTCAAGGAGGCCGGCGCGACGTCCCGGGTCATCGACCTGCGGGTCAATGGCAAGTCGCTCGGCAATGTGAATACCGATGCAGATGGCGAAGCAGCGATCGATCGCCTGCTGTCGGAACTCGAGCGCAGCAAGGCGCTGGCAGGAGCATGACCGTGACCACCAAGAACCACACGCTGGGCACCCTCCAGATCCCCCGTGGGATGACCTGGGCCGATGAATTCACTTGGTCTGCCGTGTCGCGCAATGCAGAGCGAAGCATCACGGGCGCTCTCATCGTGGACGAGGTGGGCAAGCTCTCCGGCCGTCCCATCACTTTGCAGGGCGAGGAATCCCAGGGCTGGATCCGGCGCGCCACGCTGCTGTCCCTGCAGGAGATGGCTGGCGCGGCGGGGCAAGTCTACCGCCTGCAACTGGCCGATGGCCGCAGCTTCGATGTTCAGTTTTCGGGCGACGAGCCCATCGCGGCGCGACCGGTCGGAAATCCCGAGCTGCCCGCGCTTGCCAACCCCTATGTCGCCACGGTGCGGCTCATCACGGTTTGAGGAACCAAAGCATATGACAGTCAAAGACGGCGATATCAGGCTGCTTGCCTCCAAAGTCATGGACGATGTACCAGAGGGCGGAGGCGGGCCGACCGGCAATTCCATCGTCTGGGGGGCAAGCAATGCCATTTTTCCGGACATTACGGAAGTGGACCGCGCTGGCGGCGACGTGAGCATCCGCCAGCTGTTCGCGGCGGTCCAGACTCCCGATGTCGAGCCGCTGATGGACGCCAACATCATCTTGTCAGCCATGCCCGACGATCCCAATGTTAATGTAACTTTGGCGAGCTGTGGCGTGTTCGCAAAGCGCACCGAGATTGCCGCAGCAATAGCTGCCTATTTGATCCCGGGCACGGAGTGGGGTGGTTTCTTGCTGGAAAACCACGTCCAGGGGCAGGCTGCCATCCACATCTTCCATCGACCTGGCACCCCCGCGCCCACCATCGGCCGAACCCTGGTGCTGGTCGCAAATGAAGGGGCCGCCAACGAGGTGCTGCAGTACGTGCGTGTGCTGCGGGTCGAGACCGAGACGCAGAATTTCACGTATTCGGTGTCCGGGGGGTATGTCGATTACCAGGCCAGCGTCACCCGCTGCGAGATCATGCCCCGCCTTCGCACAGCCTTCGCCGGCAGCCCGCCGAGCCGGACGTTTGTTCGTGACCAGGGCAAGACCAAGATCCGCGACACCACTGTCGCGGACGCGGCCACCTACTACGGCGCGCAGACGCTCAGCGCTGCCGTCACGCTGGGCGAGAACGTCCTGCGCGTGTCCAGCATCTACACCCAGCTGGTGCCCAGCTCGCGCACCGAGTCCGTGGCGCTGGATCAGCGGCCGGCCGGCGTGCGGCAGCTGACCCTGGCCACGGCGCCGCGCGACATCAAGGTGGCCGCTGCGCCCCACACGCGGCGCATCCGCGTGAGCCAAGAGAACCGGGGCTACTCATGGGTGCACATCCTGCGGCCCTTTCCCGCGCCCAACACCGTGGCGGTGTCGTTCCAGATCCTGGGCATCTGGTACACGGCCACAGACAACGGGCAGGGCGAGCTGACGGGCAGCGCCGTGGGCACGGTCAACTACAACAACGGTTCCATCTCTGTCACGCTGCCTGAGCTGCCCGATGACGGCTCAAGCATCATCTTCCAGTGGGGCGAAGCCAGTGCGTTCGTGAACCGCTCCGGCGCGACTGGCTGGCGGCTGCCAGAGCATGCGCTGCGCCTTGACCACCAGGGCATCAAGCGCGGCACGCTGTCGATCAAGTGGCAGTCTGGGGGCGTGCTGCGCACCGCCACCGACAACGATGGGCAGCTGCAGGGCGATGCCAAGGGCGAGATCAACTATGCCTCAGGCGCGCTGCTGCTTAGCCCCAAGTACATGCCCGATGCGGGCGGTCAGTTCGCCATCGAATACGACTACGCAAACATCATCGAAAAGAACATGGTCGTCACCCCCGATGCGGGCGGCTTCGCCACGGTCAACTTCGACACCGAACCTGCTGCCGGGTCGGTGTCCATCAGCTGGATCACGGTGCGCAACTTGTCGGCCAGCTCGGGCGCGTCTTCTGCGGGCACGGCGGCCGGCAAGAACACCAGCAACACCAGCAAGGTGAGCTACATGCCCCAGGTGCCACCCGTGGCGCCCCCGGCAACGACTAGCCGCGTGCCGCTGTCAGGCAACGACATCTATGCCAAGTACATGGCCCCGGGCGGTACGCGAGTGCTGACCCAGGAGGCCGTGTACATCGAGGTGATCGCTGCCTACGCGCCGGACGGCTACCACTACCCCGTGCCCGATGCCACAGGCGTCACCTGGTCCGAGGGGGACTACGCGCAGGGGCAGATCAGCATCGGGGGCACCACCTACAGGCGCTGGGGCACATCCATCAACAACGGGAGCCTTGGATCATGAGCGGCATGTCTGCAGCTATCGTCACGACGACAACCAACACGAATTCGACGGCCACGTCGACCTCCAGCCATAGCAGGACCAGTTACCAGACCAGCAAGACGCAGGACACCGTGCGCCACCTGCTGACCGACGATGGCCATGGTTCGTTCGGCCCGGATGGCACGATCAGCTACGCGGGCAAGTTCGCCAACGTGCGCTTCGCGCAGCTGGACAGCAAGACCGAGGGCTACAACAGCGATTTTGAGGACGCCAAGACCTTCGAGTCCACTTCGATGTCCGGCGGCGGAGGCGACCCGGGTTCGAGCAGCTCGTCGTCCAAGGGCGGCGAGCGCAGCGACACCTCCGTCAGCGAAGAGATCCTGGCGGCCAGCACCGTCACGCTGACGTATGCCGAGGGCTTTGCATCTCCGCAGCACCATGTGATGAACTACACGCCCGAGCCGCTCACGCTGGACCTGTGTCCCTACACCACCGACTACATCGTGCCCAATAGCGTGCGATTCCGATGGATGGGCCAGGTGTATGAGGACTACGACGGCGTGCTTGTGCGGGGCCGCACTGCAATCAGCCCGGGCATCGTCGCGGGCGCCCTGGACTATTCCAGTGGCGTCGCGCGCATCACGGACTATGTCGTCGGCGGCTCGCCCTCGGACTTCGCCGTCGAGAGCCTGTGGACCGTGCGTCAGAACTGGACCACGGCCAGCATCTTCATGCGTACCGCAACTGCGCCGGTCAAGCCTTCGGGCTTCGTCATGAACTTGTCGGATGTCACCGGCGCCCAGATCACGGCCATCGCCGGTATCGACGGGCTGATCACGGGCGATCACCTGCGCGGGCGCATCGACTATCAGACCGGCGTTGTTGAGCTGCAGTTCGGGGACTACGTGCTCGACACCTCGCTGACGGCGGCGGAGAAGGCCGAATGGTGGTACTCGGCCGACGACGTGGGCGCCGTGCAGCCGGACAAGATCTGGCGTCCCTGGCCCGTGGACCCGACCACGCTGCGCTACAACAGCGTCAGCTACTTCTACCTGCCGCTGGATGAGACCGTCATCGGTCTGGACCCCGTGCGCCTGCCGCAGGATGGCCGCGTGCCCATCTACCGGGTGGGCGGCTACCTGGTGATCGGCCACACCGGCAAGATCGGGCCCGCCCAGCTCACCAACGGCCAGACCCTCAACTGTGGCCGGACGCGCCTGTCCCGTGTGTACCTTGTAGGCGCCGACAGCAAGCTGATCCACCAGGGCTGGACCGTGGATCTCGACGCCGGCCTGGTCAGCGTGCAGGACACGACGGGCTGGGTGCAGCCCGTGCGCGTGTTTCACCGCATCGAGGAAATGGCCCGGGCCTCGGACGTCCAGATCAGCGGGGCCATCACCCTCACCAAGTCGCTGAGCCACGAATTCCCGGTGGGCTCCATCGTCAGCAACGCCCTCATGTCGGGCACGCTGCGCGCCCGGGTGAGCCATCTGTTTGACCAGAACACCTGGACCGGCCGTTGGCAGGACACGGTCGACGGCGCCGAGGCGCTGGCCAGCTACAACGACACCGTGGCGCCCATCCAGGTGACCAACGCGGGCGCCATCCCGCAGCGCTGGATGCTGCGCTTCAAGGACACGACCAACTTCGAGTGCATCGGCCAGGACGTGGGCAACATCGGCTCGGGCTCGATCAATACCGACTTCGCGCCCGTCAACCCCATCAGCGCCGCGCCGTACTTCACAGTTCGGGCCATCGGCTGGGGCCAGGGCTGGGCCGCCGGCAACGTGTTGCGCATCAACACCGTGGGTGCCATGCAGCCCTTTGCGGCCATCCGCACCGTGCAGCCCAGCGAGGCGACGGGCACCGACTACGCCTTCGAGCTGCTCACGCGCGGCGACGTCGACCGCCCACCCACCAATCCCCAGACCATCTGATCCCGAGGTAGCCCATGATCTACACGTTTGATTCCACCCAGGCCGGCGCCCCGGTGCTGTCCGGCACGGCCGGCGCGCTGGCGACGGTCCTCAAAGCCTGCCTGGTCGATGGCTTCGGCGCAGGCGCTGTCGTGTCGCTGGTGGTCACCGCAGGCATTGCCAAGGCCACGTACTCGGCATCCCATCCTTTCCGCGCAGGGACCGTGGCGCGCATCGCTGGCGCGACGCCCGCAGGACTCAACGGCGACAAGCTGATCCTGACGACCACGGTCAACAGCGTCACCTATGCCGCCCCGGACGTGGCGGACGGGGCGGCCACAGGCACCATCACCAGTCGCATGGCACCTGCTGGCTGGCAGGAGCTGTTCGCAGGCACGGTAGCCAATGTGCTGGTGGTCAAGCCCACGGCCGTGGAGGCGACCGGGTGCGTACTGCGTATCGATGATGCCGGCACCACCAATGCGCGCCTGCGCGGCTATGAGTCCATGACCGATGCGGTCACCGGCCAGGGGCCGATCCCACTCGACAGCCATGTGGCAGGCGGCGTGTACTGGTCCAAGGCCTATGGCGCCGACGGCACGCCGATCTCCTGGCGCGTCTGGGCAGACAGCCGGGGCTTCTACTTTGCCGTGGCGCCTCGCGGGAATGTGAATCGGTACACGCTCTTCTATGCCGGGGATCTGGCCAGCTTCAAGCCAGGCGATGCCTGGGGCTGGTTGCTCACAGGCAATGCATCGGACCAAGTCGGCGTCACTTGGCGCCCTGATGGCTGCTGCGGTTGGTCCAGTAGGAATGCGCGCGCCGGCATATACCTCGCGCGCTCGCATACCGGCGTGGGCCAGTCCATTGCGGCCGCCCGGTACGGCTCCCACCACAACGGCCCAGCCACGGAAACCTATGCCGGCACCAGCGGCTACGCATGGGGCTCCTACCCCAACAGCCCCAACAACGGGCTGATGACCGGCGAGCTTGAGGTGTTCGCCCTGGGCATGCGGGGCACATTGCCAGGCCTGCTGCATCCCGTACAGGATTGCGGCGACGCATTCACCAGCGGGACCACGCTGGAGGGCACGAACGAATTCCTGGGGCGCAAGCTCATGGCCTGGCGCGTGGGTCCACCCGTGCTGGGCGGCGAGGGCGGCGGTACCGTGTTCATCGACTCGACAGGCCCCTGGAGCCGCTGATGCCGCACGCTGCTCAATGGGTGCTGTCCGGCGTCACCGGCTACAACGCGCCGGGCCTGGCCCTGACCGAATTGCGGATGCTGACGGGCGATCCACTGTGGTCTAGCACCTCCCTGCTGGTCCATGCCATGGACGGCACGCTGGTGGACGCCAGGGGTAAGGCCCTGACGCCCACGGGCGTGAAGGTGGACCCCGCCCAGCCCTTCGACGGCTATCCCACGCTGTCCTGTGTCACCGGCACGGCGATCATCACCCCGGCACATCCGTCCCTGTCATTCGGCACCGGGGATTTCTCAGTAGAGGCCATCGTGCGCATCGATGCCATCCCAGCATCCGGGGACGGCTATGCGTTGTTCGCCAACGCAACCTCCTCCGCGCTTCCCTCCACGTTCTTCATTAGCGACCTCGGCACGCTACAGGCCTGGAACAATGGCATTGTGGTCCCCGTGGCTTCCAGCGGCGCGCCGTTGCCGCTGGGACGTTTTGCGCATGTGGAATGGCGGCGCGTCGCCGGCGTGCTATATGCGCTGCTGGACGGCGTGCTGCAGTGGTCGGTGCCGCACACAGCGAACTATGCGTCCACCGTCCCCGCGACTCTGCTGGCCAACCCTGGCGGCGGCTCGGGCTGGCTGCGCGGCTGGCTGGCGGCGCTGCGCATCACTAAAGGCCAGCGCTACCAGGGCGCGGCAGCGTGGCCGGGCCGGCAGTTTGCGCGAGGCCCGGTGTCCGTGCTCGCCCCGACCTACTCGGCGACCATCGATCCCACCGAAGGCGCGGTCAGCGATTTGTCCGATGGGGGGGCTGCTGGTGCGGCATGGGCCGATGTGTCGCCCGGGGGCTTTCGAATCATTGCCGATTTTGCGGTGCCGGTCTCTGTCGATGCGCTGCAGTTTCAGTCTGCCGGCAATGGCATGGAGTATGCGCAGCTCTCGTGCCGCGACGGCGCTGGCCGGTGGCAGGCGACGGGAGAGGTGGCTAGCCCCTACGTGGCGGATCAGGTCTGGTCTCCCGTCCTCAACGGCGCGCTGTCGGCGGCACGCGCTCGGCCTAGGTCACGCGCAGCCCGCACCTTGGTGGTCGTGTCGGCCTCGCTCAGCCCATTCTCGACCCGCGCCTCTCGCTTACGGGCCATCGATACGCAGTTCGGCGGGCCCGGCCGGATCTTCGGCACCACCAAGACCAAGGCTAGCCCCAGCAACTTGCCCACCAAGGCGCGCGTGGTACTGCTGCACCAGCGCAGCAAGCTGCTGGTCCGCGAGACGTGGAGCGACCCCGACACCGGCGATTACTCATTCGATGGGCTCGATGTGCGGCAGGAATTCCTCGCGCTGGCCGAGGACGCAGCGGGCAATTTCCGCGCCGTGGCAGCACAGCGACTGCTGCCTGGGGGCGCGCCATGACTGCCGGCATCTGGGAGATCGGCCCAGCCATGGCGCTGGCGCAGCTGCAGGCCACGGTCACACGCTCGGACCTGGGCACCGGCAACGCCCGAGTGCGCATCTACCTCGAGGTGCCGGCCGACTTCCTCGGCAGCCGTGGGGCGGTGCAGGCCGAGGTGGTGCTGGCCAGGCCCAGCGCCACGGTGGTCAACGGCACCCTGGTGCTGCACGTCCGCGATGCAGCCGGCGCAATGGTCATGGCCACAGGCATCCCGCGCTGGGCGGATTGGCATGCAGCCGATGGCGCGCTGCTCGCCGGCGGCGAGGTGTCGGACTCCGACCACACAGGTCCCTGGCGCCTCTTCGGCGGCCAGACCCCTGAGGGCGAGACCAGCCCGCTGCTGTACGCCGGCAGCCTGGTGCAGCTCGGCGAGACGAGTCTGATATAGCCATGGGCGAGATCGATCTGCTCTTTCGTGCACGCTTGGTCGATGGGCACTCGCCGGTCGAGCTGGTCTTTGGTGGCAGCGAGCCTGGGCAGCAGGTCGCCAAGTTGCAGGCAGCCGGACGAATCACGGGCCTGGGTGCAGCGCTTGCGATACGTGCCCAGGTGTGTGCATCGGCTTCCGGACGGATTTCCGGTTTGCGGGGAAAAGTAGGAGCAAGCGTCCACATCAATGTGGCCCGGCCCGCTGTCGGGCAGATGCCGGGAATCTACGGGCATGCCGACGGTGTCTGTGCTGCAGCCAATGCGGCTTTTGGTCAAGCGACGCCGGTATTGAGCGCGGCTCAGGTACGCGGTACCCACGGGAAATCAAGGCAGAGTCTTTTCCTGCAGAGCTGGCAGGAAGGGCGCCGCGTGGCCCAAATGGAACGACTTCGTTGGAAGGCCGGACAGAGTGTGATGAGCGGCCAACTCATGTCATGGCAGGAGGCTTTGCGCTTGCGACGTGCTTCAGGCATTGAGGGAGAGCAGGCCACCATTGCCGCAGGAGTGACGCAGCAACTCTTTGAGGAGGCCTTGCGGCGTAGGCATGCGATGACCAAGGCGTTCGGTTCTGGTTTGACTGCAGCAATGTCGGTGCATACCGATCTGCGAAGTGCTCGGGCTCTGCACAAGGCCCAGCTTGCTCGTTACGAAGATGCGCGCAGACCTTGGCCGGGCGCCACGCTGGCGCAGCCTGGGCCGCCGAATGCGTTGCCGTGCTATGCACTCGCGTCTGGCACTTCGGTGGAAATGGTATTCGAGCATCCTCGGGAGTCGGACGTTCAACTGATTTTTTCCTGCTGCAAGAGCTCTCCTGGTCCCCTGCCGCCACGCTACCAAATTCCGATTCAAAGCATCTATATGACCATACACACCCTAGAAGCAGAGCTGTTGCCAGGGCTGGAGCCCGTTGTACTCAGTGATGTGATCATTGCCAGCGACGACGACGGCTTCGGATGGAGTTTTTCGGCAAATGGTCCGGAGCATCTGCTGGACCAACTGGCCCCTGTCGGCGGGCTGCCTGCGCGGCTGCGCATCGTGGTGGATGGCATCGACTTCGTCTTCGTCGTGCAAACCCTGAGCCGCAAGCGCAGTTTCGGCAATCACCGTGTGGCGGTGCAGGGCGTAAGCATGACCGCGCTGCTGAGTAATCCCTACATGCCGGAGCAGACTTGGCTGAACACGGCTCCCGTCACGGCACAGCAATTGGTACGGGAAGCGCTGGAGTTTACAGGGGTGGAACTCGATTGGAAGGTGTCGGATTGGCTGGTGCCGGCCGGTGCCTGGAGCCACCGTGGCACGCCGTTGTCGGCCGTGATGCGCGTTGCCGCTTCGATCGGAGCCGTGGTGAGCAGCCACCGCACTCGGGAGCGCTTGATCGTCGCCCCCCGTTTCCCTCATCTTCCATGGAAATGGGCCGACGCGACTCCGGATGTGCGCATACCGGCGGACGTCATCGTGACAGACGAACTGCGGCCGGAGCCTCGTGCCGCCTACAACGCGGTCTATATCAGTGGTCAGGTGGGCGGCATCCTGGGGCACGTGCGTCGCGCCGGCTCTGCAGGTGGCAGCCTTGCACCCCAAATCACCGACGCCTTGATAGCCGAAGCCGTAGCCGCGCGCCAGCGAGGCGAAGCGGTGCTAGGCGCCTCGGGCAACAAGCTTGTCCAGTCCATCACCATGCCCGTGCTCTCAGGAGGCACGGCGCCGGGCCTGATCCTGCCTGGCCAATTGATCGAAGTCGTAGATACCAGAGAAACTTGGCGGGGCCTTGTGCGTGCGTCTCGTCTGAACGCTGCCATGCCCGTGGTGCGCCAGCAAATCACTGTGGAGCGCGCCGCCTTATGACGACCACCAATCTCTTCAAGCGCCTTATCCAGTTGTTGCCTGAGGAGCCAGTGCTCACAGGGCATGTCAGCGAGGTCCATGTTGATGGAACGGCAACGGTCGACCTGCCGGGCAGCGGCCAATTGCGCGTACGCAATCCCCTCGGCAGCCAGGAGGGCGACAGTGTCTATGTTCAGGGGCCGGCGATCACGGGCGAAGCCCCTCGGCTGACCTATGTACTTATTGACATCTAGGACGAATGCGCAGCAGGGCCCTGCCGGGCATGGAAAACTGAGGACAAATCCCCAACGTGGCCTTCTTCATGGCAAAACCGCCTCGTTTATAATGTCCGGCTTCGCTTACATCACGGGTTGAGCGAACCATGTGCGGTCCCCAGCGGCCAGGTGCATGTGATGTAAGCCCTTGAAATCTGAGGTGCCGCGCGGCCGACTGGCTTGGCTCGCGTCGCACCGTGACTTTTGCGCAATACGGTGCGGGCTGTACAGCAGCCGGCACGGTCCAATCCCTCATAGGAACAAACATGGCCGTTACTGTTGAAACCCTTGAAAAGCTCGAGCGCAAGATCACGCTGAGCCTGCCGCTGAACTCCATCCAGAGCGAAGTCGAGAACCGCCTCAAGCAAGTGGCGCGCACCGTGAAGATGGACGGCTTCCGTCCCGGCAAGGTGCCGATGAGCGTGGTGGCCCAGCGTTATGGCTACTCGGTGCAGTACGAAGTGCTCAACGACAAGGTTGGTGAGGCTTTTGCACAGGCCGTCAACGAAGCCAAGCTGCGCGTGGCTGGCCAGCCCCGCATCTCCGAAAAGGAAGGCGCTCCCGAGGGCGAGGCCCAGTTCGAAGCCATCTTCGAAGTGATGCCTGAAGTCAAGATCGGCGACCTGACCTCGGCCGAAGTCGAGAAGCTGACCGCCGAAGTGGACGACGCCGCCATCGACAAGACCGTGGACATCCTGCGCAAGCAGCGCCGCACCTTCGCACAGCGCGCCCAGGCCGATGTGGCCGTGGACGGCGACCGCGTGACCGTGGACTTCGAAGGCAAGATCGACGGCGAGACCTTCTCCGGCGGCAAGGCTGAAGACTTCCAGTTCCTGGTCGGCGAAGGCCAGATGCTCAAGGAATTCGAAGACGCAGTGCGCGGCATGAAGGCTGGCGAGTCCAAGACTTTCCCGCTGGCATTCCCCGCTGACTACCACGGCAAGGACGTGGCCGGCAAGACCGCCGATTTCCTGGTGACGGTCAAGAAGATCGAAGCCGCCAACCTGCCCGAAGTGGACGAGGCTTTTGCCAAGGCACTGGGCGTGGCTGAAGGCACGGTCGAAGGCCTGCGCGCCGACATCAAGAAGAACCTGGAGCGTGAAGTCAAGTTCCGCGTCCAGGGCCGCAACAAGCAGGCCGTGATGGATGCCCTGGTGTCCAAGGCCGAGCTGGAACTGCCCAAGGCGTCGGTGCAGGCTGAAGTCGCACGTCTGCTGGAAGGCGCCCGCGCCGAGCTGCAGCAGCGCGGCATCAAGGACGCCGAGAAGGCCGAGATCCCTGAAGACGTGTTCCTGCCCCAAGCCGAGCGCCGCGTGCGCCTGGGCCTGGTGGTGGCCGAGCTGGTGCGCGCCAACGAGCTGCACGCCACGCCCGACCAGATCAAGGCCCACGTGGAAGAGCTGGCCGCCAGCTACGAAAAGCCCGAAGACGTGGCACGCTGGTACTTCGGCGACCGCCAACGCCTGGCTGAAGTCGAAGCCGTTGTCATCGAAAACAACGTGACCGAGTTCGTGCTGGGCAAGGCCAAGGTCTCCGACAAGGCCGTGTCCTTCGACGAACTGATGGGCCAGGCCTGAGGGTTTGAGCACCGCCTGCCTGCCGCTTCGTGAGATCGGCGGGCGGGTTGGCATCTGCGGGGCTTGTGCTTTGGCGCACAAGCCCCATTTTCTTTCCGGATACGGCTAAAGTAGCCCCCTAGTACTGGAGAAAACATGAGCGCATTGGAAACTCAGGGTTTGGGCATGATCCCAATGGTCATCGAACAGTCCGGCCGCGGAGAGCGGTCGTACGACATCTACTCGCGCCTGCTCAAGGACCGGGTGATCTTCCTGGTGGGCCCTGTCAATGACCAGACGGCCAACCTCGTCGTGGCCCAGCTGTTGTTCCTTGAGAGCGAGAACCCCGACAAGGACATTTCGTTCTACATCAACAGCCCCGGCGGCTCCGTGAGCGCCGGCCTGGCCATCTTCGACACGATGAACTTCATCAAGCCCGATGTGTCCACGCTGTGCACCGGCATCGCAGCCAGCATGGGCGCCTTCCTGCTGGCCGCTGGCACCAAGGGCAAGCGCTTTGCGCTGCCCAACTCCCAGGTCATGATCCACCAGCCGCTGGGCGGCATGCAGGGCCAGGCCACCGAGATCGAGATCCACGCCCGCGAGATCCTCAAGACCCGCGAGCGCCTGAACAAGATCCTGGCCGAGCGCACGGGCCAGCCGCTGGAAAAGATCCAGCACGACACCGAGCGCGACTACTTCCTGTCCGCCGAGGAAGCCAAGGACTACGGCTTGGTCGATCAGGTGATCAACAAGCGCTCCTGAAGTCCGGAGGCTGCATGAGAATGGGCGGCGTTTTCCCCCTACGGAAAACGCCGCTTTCCATTTGGTTATCATCCTTTTCCATATTTCTGTAACAAGGCACCGACCCCATGGCCGAGAAAAAAGGCTCCTCCAGCGAAAAAAACCTTTATTGCACCTTCTGCGGCAAGAGCCAGCATGAGGTCAAGAAGCTGATCGCGGGTCCGTCAGTCTTTATCTGCGACGAGTGCATCGATCTCTGCAACGAGATCATCCGCGACGAGCAGCCCAGCACCGAGGCCAAGGACGGCCGAGGCGACCTGCCCACGCCCGCCGAAATCAAGGCCAACCTGGACAACTACGTGATCGGCCAGGACCTGCCCAAGCGCACGCTGGCCGTTGCCGTCTACAACCACTACAAGCGCCTGCGTCACAAGGACAAGGCCGGCAAGGACGAGATTGAGCTGGCCAAGAGCAACATCCTGCTCATCGGTCCCACGGGCTCCGGCAAGACGCTGCTGGCGCAGACGCTGGCGCGCATGCTCAACGTCCCCTTCGTCATGGCCGATGCCACCACGCTGACCGAAGCCGGCTACGTGGGCGAGGACGTCGAGAACATCATCCAGAAGCTGCTGCAAAGCTGCGAGTACGACGTTGAGCGTGCACAGCGCGGCATCGTCTACATCGACGAGATCGACAAGATCTCGCGCAAGTCCGACAACCCCAGCATCACGCGCGACGTGTCTGGCGAGGGCGTGCAGCAGGCCCTGCTCAAGCTCATCGAAGGCACCATGGCCAGCGTTCCCCCGCAAGGCGGCCGCAAGCATCCGAACCAGGACTTCCTGCAGATCGACACGACCAACATCCTGTTCATCTGCGGCGGCGCGTTCGCGGGCTTGGAGAAGGTCATCGAGAACCGCACCGAGGCGTCTGGCATCGGCTTTGGCGCCACGGTCAAGAGCAAGAAGCAGCGTTCCATCTCGGAAGTGTTCCAGGAGATCGAGCCTGAAGACCTGATCAAGTTCGGCATCATCCCCGAGCTGGTCGGCCGCATGCCCGTGGTCACGGCCCTGGCCGAACTGGGCGAAGACGCCCTGGTGCAGATCCTGACCGAGCCCAAGAACGCCCTGGTCAAGCAGTACAGCAAGCTGTTGGCCATGGAAGGCGTGGAGCTGGAGATCCGGCCTGCCGCGCTCAAGGCCATCGCCCGCAAGGCGCTGGCGCGCAAGACGGGTGCCCGTGGCCTGCGCTCCATCCTGGAGCAATCGCTGATCGGCACCATGTACGAGCTGCCCAACGCCGACAATGTCGAAAAGGTAGTGGTGGACGAGTCCACCATCGAAGACGGAAAGGCGCCGCTGCTGGTTTACCGCGAAGCGGCCAAGAAGGCCTGATGCGCCGCCGCCTGCAAAGGTCCGGCAGCGCAAGTCCCTGCGTCCCGAAATCCTTTCGGGCCGCAGGGTTGAAATACACCGGTGTGCGGACCATCTTCCGCTGACAAACCGAGGATTCCCATGTCAGGACATACCCCTTTGCCTTCCACCCCCCTAGACCTGGCGCTGCTGCCGCTGCGTGACGTGGTCGTGTTCCCCCACATGGTGATCCCGCTGTTCGTGGGGCGCGCCAAGAGCATCAAGGCGCTGGAGCTGGCCATGGAGGGCGACCGCCGCATCATGCTGGTGGCCCAGAAGACCGCCTCCAAGGACGAGCCCACGGCCGCTGACATGTTCGATGTCGGCTGCGTGTCCACCATCCTGCAGATGCTCAAGCTGCCCGACGGCACGGTCAAGGTGCTGGTCGAAGGCCAGCAGCGCGCGCTGGTCAAGCAGGTCATGGACGAAGAGACCCACTTCGTGGGCTCCGTCGTGCCCGTGGCGCCCGAGGCCGAAACCCACAAGCCCAGTGAGATCGAGGCCCTGCGCCGCGCCGTGACGCAGCAGTTCGACCAGTACGTCAAGCTCAACAAGAAGATCCCGCCCGAGATCCTCACCTCCATCGCCAGCATCGACGATGCCGGCCGCCTGGCCGACACCATTGCCGCGCACCTGCCGCTCAAGCTTGAGAACAAGCAGGCCGTGCTCGACCTGGTGGACATCAAGGAACGCCTGGAGAATCTCTTCGAGCAACTGGACCGCGAAGTCGACATCCTCAACGTCGACAAGCGCATCCGCGGCCGCGTCAAGCGCCAGATGGAGAAGAACCAGCGCGACTTCTACCTGAACGAACAGGTCAAGGCCATCCAGAAGGAACTGGGCGAGGGCGAAGACGGCGCCGACATCGAAGAGATCGAAAAGAAGATCAAGCTGGCCCGCATGCCCGCCGAGGCGCGCAAGAAGGCCGAGGCCGAGCTCAAGAAGCTCAAGCTCATGTCGCCCATGTCGGCCGAAGCGACCGTGGTGCGCAACTACATCGACGTGCTCACGGGCCTGCCCTGGAGCAAGAAGACCAAGATCAAGCACGACCTGGCCAATGCCGAGGACGTGCTCAATGCCGACCACTTCGGCCTCGAAAAGGTCAAGGACCGCATCCTTGAATATCTTGCTGTGCAGCAGCGCGTGGACAAGGTCAAGGCGCCCATCCTGTGCCTGGTCGGACCTCCGGGCGTGGGCAAGACCTCGCTGGGCCAGTCCATCGCCAAGGCCACGGGCCGCAAGTACGTGCGCATGGCGCTGGGCGGCATGCGTGACGAGGCGGAAATCCGCGGCCACCGCCGCACCTACATCGGCGCCATGCCGGGCAAGGTGCTGCAAAGCCTGGACAAGGTCGGCACGCGCAACCCGCTGTTCCTGCTGGACGAAATCGACAAGCTCGGAATGGACTTCCGTGGCGACCCGTCGAGCGCCCTGCTGGAAGTGCTGGACCCCGAGCAGAACCACACCTTCGGCGATCACTACGTCGAGGTGGACTTCGACCTCAGCGACGTGATGTTCGTGGCGACCTCCAACTCCATGAACATCCCGCCCGCGCTGCTGGACCGCATGGAAGTGATCCGCCTGTCGGGTTACACCGAGGACGAAAAGGTCAACATCGCCATCCGCTACCTGCTTCCCAAGCAACTCACCAACAACGGTGTGAAGGACGGCGAAATGCAGGTCGACGAGTCCGCCATCCGCGACATCGTGCGCTACTACACGCGTGAAGCCGGCGTGCGCTCGCTGGAACGCGAGCTCTCCAAGATCTGCCGCAAGGTGGTCAAGGGACTGCAGCTCAAGAAGCTGGAGCCCACCGTCGTCGTCAATGCCGACAACCTCACCGACTACCTGGGTGTGCGCAAGTACAGCTACGGCCGTGCCGAGCACAACAACCAGGTCGGCCAGGTCGTGGGCCTGGCATGGACCGAGGTCGGTGGCGACCTGCTGACCATCGAGGCCGCCATCATGCCCGGCAAGGGCGTGATCTCGCGCACCGGCTCCCTGGGCGACGTGATGAAGGAATCGGTCGAAGCTGCCCGCACCGTGGTGCGCAGCCGCTCGCGCATGCTCGGCATCAAGGACGAGGCCTTCGAGAAGAAGGACATCCACGTGCACGTGCCCGATGGCGCCACGCCCAAGGACGGCCCCAGCGCGGGTGCGGCCATGACGACGGCCTTCGTCTCTGCGCTGACAGGTATCCCGGTGCGTGCCGATGTCGCCATGACTGGCGAGATCACGCTGCGCGGTGAGGTCACCGCCATCGGTGGCCTCAAGGAAAAGCTGCTGGCGGCCCTGCGTGGCGGCATCAAGACGGTGCTGATCCCCGAAGAGAACGTCAAGGACCTCCAGGAGATCCCCGACAACGTCAAGAGCGGCCTGGAAATCATCCCCGTCAAGTGGATCGACCAGGTCCTCAAGGTGGCGCTGGAGCGTGTGCCCGAGCCCTTGTCCGAGGAGGAGGCCGCAGCGCCGCCGCCAGCGGAATCCAAGCCTGTGGAGCCAGCCGTCAAGCACTGAAGATGAAAAAATGTAGCGTTTTTCCTGAACCCTCCAAGAACTACGCTACAATTCATCCCATCGCAGCAAACGACGTTGTAGAATGTCAGGCTTCGGTAGAAATGCGGGAATAGCTCAGTTGGTAGAGCGCAACCTTGCCAAGGTTGAGGTCGACGGTTCGAACCCGTTTTCCCGCTCCAGATTTTGAACATGCTTTCGGGTGTGTTCGGTTCTGGTGGCGGTTGGCTGCCAGAATGGATGATTCAAGCGGGAATAGCTCAGTTGGTAGAGCGCAACCTTGCCAAGGTTGAGGTCGACGGTTCGAACCCGTTTTCCCGCTCCAGTTTTGGATGTGCCTAGTGCACATCCGATTCAGGTGACGGTTGGTTGCTTGAATTTTTTGCGGGAATAGCTCAGTTGGTAGAGCGCAACCTTGCCAAGGTTGAGGTCGACGGTTCGAACCCGTTTTCCCGCTCCAGTTTTAAAAACTGCAGCAATGCTGCATGTTTGATAGTGATATTGGCGCGATAGCAAAGCGGTTATGCCCCGGATTGCAAATCCGGTTAGACCAGTTCGACTCTGGTTCGCGCCTCCAAAAATTCATTGCAGACACAGTGTTCAAAAGGCCCCTCGGGGCCTTTTTCTTTTTCTGCATCACGGATCGTTGTTGGTCCTTGGTGCCATGTCTCCGCAGCGGCCTCGACTTGGCTGGCGCATCTTCTTCTCTTCCGATTCAGTGCCGTGGCGGTGCTTCACGCTCTGTGCATCGAGAGCATGGCTGCATGCCTGTTTTGGTCATTCATCGCTGATTTGGTGAATTTAATTGTTTCCATTTGTTTTGAATGAGCAGTCGTCATTGAAATTTGGCATTGCTTGTCCATTGAGAAATTGCAAGAAATTGCAAATGGGTTGTCATTGCAGGTAGATTGAATTGGCGCGTCGTGGATATGATGCGCGCTTCATTTATCGGGAGGGATTATGAAGATCAAGCTATTGACGGCAATTGTTGCCAGCGGCGTGGTGCTGGCGGGCTGTAAAACCATGGAGTCTGCCGATGTGGGCGGGTTGCTGGATTCGGGCTCCACGGCCATGAAGGCCATGACGCTCACGGATGACGACGTGGTCACCCTGTCCAATGATTCCTGCGCAGCCATGGATGCCCAGAACAAGGTGGCAGATGCAAAGAGCAAGTACACGCTGCGGCTGAACAAGGTGATTGCCGGCATGCCGCAGGCTGTCAATGGGAAGAAGGCTGTCTACAAGGTCTATATGACGCAGGACGTGAATGCCTGGGCCATGGCCAATGGCTGCATCCGTGTCTACAGCGGCCTGATGGATCTGATGAACGATGACGAGCTGCGTGGCGTGATTGGCCATGAGATCGGGCACGTGGCACTGGGTCACAGCAAGAAGCGCATGCAGACGGCCTATGCGGCTTCGGCTGCACGCTCTATTGCGGCCAATAGCGGCAATTCGGCGCTGGCCTCGCTGTCGCGTTCGCAGGCGGGTGATCTGGGTGAGAAGTTCATCAATGCCCAGTTCTCGCAGTCGCAGGAGTCGGCGGCCGATGACTACTCCTTCGATCTGCTCACGGAAAAGAAGATGAGCCGCCAGGGGCTGGTCACATCGTTCCAGAAGCTGGCCAAGCTCAGCGCTGGCAGCGGCGGCAGCTCCATCCTGAGCTCCCATCCGCCGTCCGAACAGCGGGCCAAGCGCATGCAGGATCGCATCGACGGCAAGTAGGCGTCGACGGTGAAGCAGCCTGCCGCAGCAAAGTGCAAGGCGGGCTGCGATCTGCCTTGGTGCAGATTTTTTGCGGGCTTCTTCCGAAGCACCAAAAATCTGCGCTAGAATTCAAGTCTGCTCTGTGAAGCGCACAGCTCTACAGATACGCGGGAATAGCTCAGTTGGTAGAGCGCAACCTTGCCAAGGTTGAGGTCGACGGTTCGAACCCGTTTTCCCGCTCCAATTCAGAAAAAAGGGAAGCGGTAACGCTTCCCTTTTTCGTTGGTGCTGCAGTTGCAGGTGTGAGCAGTTCGCGCTGACCTGTGACGCTGCGGTGCAGGGCCCCGATGGTGAAATTGGTAGACACTGCGGACTTAAAATCCGCCGCTTCCGAACAGGGGCGTGCCGGTTCGATCCCGGCTCGGGGCACCACAACCCAATACGTACCAGGCATTGTTGCTATCTATACGGTAGCGGATTGAAGCAGCCAAGGCGCCTGCTGTTCCGCAAATTCAGGCGTCGTGCCGCAACGTGCATTGACGGTCCTGCCCGCTTGCTGCGCTGCAAGGTGTCCATGCGTTGCCAAGTCCTTGCCCGTTGGCATAACGTGCGAGAATCCATTCATCAGGCCCCGGGCTGCTTGCCTGGATGGCGCGGCTCGGGCAGACAGTGATGGCGATGCCTGCATGCGTTCCGTTGACGTTGATCGTGGCACATGGTGCGGCGTGACAGGTGTGGCCAAACTCATCCCAGACGAGAACATGTCGAATTACAACGCTCCATTTGAAATCCACGTGCACGGCCAAGTGCTGCTGCGCCCCGACACGACCTACGAGCAGTTGCAGGAAGCGCTGGGTCCGCTGTGGAAGTATGCTGGGGCCCGTTCCCTGGCCGATGGCGCTGGCAGCGTCTATGAGGAGGAGCCTGGCATCCAGTTCGATACCAAGGAGCGCCTGCTCCAGGTGTGCTGGACCGTGCGTGGTGACGAGGATTTCCGCCAGTCGCTGGACGACATGTGCATGGGCATCAATGAGCTGGCCGAGCAGGGCGCGGCCATCGAGGTGACCTTCTACGACACCGAGTTCGACGAGGAAGAGGAGTCCGAAGAGGCCGAGTCGCGCGACGACTTCGTCATGCTCTTCGTTGGTCCGACGCCCGCGGCCATCATGCAGGTGCAGCGTGATCTGCTGGTGCAGGACGTGGTCAACCTGATGGAGCGCCATTTCGACGGCTCCGAACTGGGTGGCGTGGTGCAGGAGATCGACAAGCTGTTCTCCCAGCGCTTCGATGCCCTGGTCAGCTCGCTGGAGATCGGCAAGCCGCCGCGCGGCATGGGCGGATCGGGTTCGGGTCACGGCGGCAACCGCCGCCCACGCCACCTGCATTGAGCGCAAGACGCTGCCCAGCGCAGCGTACAGCCATGGCGGCACAGGCCAGCACGCCCAAGTATTCCGGAGCAGTCACCGAGACCGTACGCCGCCAGCGCGAGCAGCGGCGCGAGGTGGCCGGTGGCGCGCTGCCGCTTCCCTACCTGTCCGCCTACCCGGCCGCGCTGCAGTCACAGGTGCGTGGCTGGCTGGCCGAGGACAAGGCCGAGGCCTGGCTGCTGCGCAAGCATCCCGAGGCCCATGCCGTGCGCACGGACAAGAGCCTCTATGACTACGTGGATGCCCTCAAGGGCCGGCACATGCGCAATGCCGGCACGCTGAACAAGGTGGCCTACGACGGCCGCATCCATGTGGTCCACAACGCCCTGGGCCTGCACACGCGCCGCACCGTGGTGCAGGGAAGCCGCCTCAATGCCCGGCATGAGATCCGCATCGGCGCACTGTTCAAGCAGGCGCCCGAGGCTTTCTTGCGCATGATCGTCGTCCACGAGCTGGCCCATCTGCGCGAGCCCGATCACGACAAGGCCTTCTACCAGCTGTGTACCCACATGGAGCCCGACTACCACCAGCTGGAGTTCGAGCTGCGCCTGTACCTGAGCTGGATGGACCACTCGGGCCGGCGCCTGTGGCTGGCGCAGCCCTGATTCAAGCGGCCGTGGGGACAGCGCTGGATTCGCCGACCTGAACGGACGAGCAGCATTGCGCGGGCAGCTCCAGCCAGCGCGATGCGGCGGACTGCAGGGCCTGCAGCGATCCCGTGGTCATCAACTGGACCTGGCCCTCTGCCGCGGGCAAGGGTCCTGATTCGCTGGCCAGGGTGCCCAGGCGATCCAGCACGCGCCGCGTCTGGCGGGCTACCGGGGCACCTGTGTCGATGAACTGGATGTCCGGCCCCAGCAGCGTGCGCAACTGCTCGCGGGCGAATATGTAGTGGGTGCAGCCCAGCACCAGGGAATCCATCTCACCCGTCTTCTGTCCGAAGCTGCCCAGGGCATTCACATACCTGGCGCACAGTTGCGCGACCTCGGTGGCCATGGGGTCGGCGGGAACGGGTTGCTCCGTGCTTTCCTCGATGGCCTTGGCCAGTCCGTCGCAGGGCTGGACATGGAATTGCACGCGCTGGCCATGGTCGGTCACCAGGCGTGCAAAGCGTGCGCTGCTCACCGTGCCGCGTGTGGCCATCACGCCCACGTGGCCGGTCTGGCTCGACAGCGAAGCGGGCTTGATGGCGGGCTCCACGCCGATCAGGGGCAGTTCGGGCATTTCGGCGCGCAGCATGTCCACGGCCGCTGCCGTGGCCGTGTTGCAGGCGATCACCAGCACCTTGATCTGGTGCTGCTCGCGCAGATGGCGCGCAATGGTGCGCGTGCGCTGCTGAACGAAGGCATCGCCACGCGCATCGCCATAGGGTGCATTGCCGCTGTCGGCTAGGTAGACGAAGCGCTCATGCGGCAGTTCATGGCGCAGCGCCTGCAGCACGCTGAGGCCGCCGATGCCGCTGTCGAAGACGCCGATGGGAGAGGCCGGGGAGGTCATGTGGAGATGCGGATAAAGGCTTTTGGAGGCGGCGCCCAGTATGCCCGCTCGGGCGCGTTCATGCTGCGGCCATGGCTTGCTGCTGCAGCCATTGGGCATGTGTCAGGCGGTACAGGCAATGCCTGCGCAGCGCATGGCCTGCCGGCACCTCCGGATGGTCGAAGTCATGGGCGTCGCGTTCCATGCCCAGGCGCTGCATCACGGCCTGCGAACGCAGGTTGGACAGCGCGGTGAACGAGACGATGGACTCCAGATGCAACGCGCCGAAGCCGTGCTCCAGCGCCGCCCGTGCGCCTTCGCTGGCCAGGCCCTGGCCCCAGAAAGGCCGGGCGAGCCGCCAGCCGATTTCCACGCAGGGCGAGAACGGCAAAGACGCGGCGGGAGTATGCAGCCCGATGAAGCCCATGAACTCGCCGCTGGCAAGGTGCTCTGCCGCCCAGAAGCCCCAGCCGCGTTCCTCGATCAGTGCCTGGATCCTGTCTGCCATGGCATCGCTTTGTTCACGGCTGAGCAGTGCCGGAAAGTGCTCCATGACCTGTGGGTCGGCATTCAGCGCGGCAAAGGTCTGTCGGTCGCCGGCCTGCCACTGGCGCAGTATCAGGCGCGGTGTCCGCAGGGTCGCTACAGGGGGATGTGTGGTGGTCATGGTTGGAGAGGGCGCTGCAGTACCAGCAGATACGCGGCTGCATGGCCGTGAAAGGAGTGGGGGATGAAGCCTGCCTCGCCTGCCAGCTTTTCCACGCTGGTGCGGCGCTGGAAATGCGGGTCGAAGACCAGTTCGGCCACGGCCAGCAGGCCGCCGGGGCACAGGCTCTGGAAGATATCGGCCAGCGCGGCCTGACGGTCCGGGATCTCTCCCAGTACGGCGGCCATCACGGCGCGGTCGTGCTGCTGCGCTTCAAGCTGCCCCTGGCCCAGCGCAGCCGCCTGGGTGCGCACATTCTCCAGCCCCTGGGCGCGCGCCTTGGCAGCCACCTGTTCAAGCATGGCCGGCTGCAGGTCCACGGCCAGCACCTGTCCCTGCGCGCCAACGGCACGCGCCAATGGCAGGGTGACGCGGCCCGGGCCGCAGCCCGCGTCCAGCACCTTCATGCCCGGCTGGATCTGCAGTTGCCCGACGATGAAGGCTGCCTTGTTGCTGGCCGCGAAGGGATTGTCAAGCTCGACCATCCAGCGCAGCCAGGACGGGCAGGGCAGGACATGGCGGCGGGAGGACAGGCGCCAGGCCAGGCTGGTCACGGCCAGCAGGGCGATGAGGACGAGCGCGATGGTCATGTTGAATGGGCAGTGTTGCAGGCAGCGGGCAGTCTGTCACAAATGCCCGCACCAATGAAAAGACCGCCCGAAGGCGGTCCCTTTGCGCTTGGTGCCGGCCTCAGGCCGAGGCGATCTCAATGGTCTTGAACTCGCCGGATGCGATGCGCTTTTGCCATTCGGCAGGGCCGGTGATGTGGGCGCTGGTGCCGCCGGCATCCACGGCCACGGTCACGGGCATGTCCACCACGTCGAATTCGTAGATGGCTTCCATGCCCAGGTCCTCGAAGCCCACGACCTTGGCGTTCTTGATGGCCTTGGACACCAGGTAGGCGGCGCCGCCCACGGCCATCAGGTAGGCCGACTTGTGGTTCTTGATGGACTCGATGGCCACCGGGCCGCGCTCGGCCTTGCCGATCATGGCGATCAGGCCGGTCTGCTCCAGCATCATGTCGGTGAACTTGTCCATGCGGGTGGCCGTTGTGGGGCCTGCGGGGCCCACGGCTTCGTCCTTGACCGGGTCCACGGGGCCGACGTAGTAGATCACGCGGTTGGTGAAGTCCACGGGCAGCTTCTCGCCCTTGGCCAGCATGTCCTGGATGCGCTTGTGGGCGGCATCGCGGCCCGTGAGCATCTTGCCGTTGAGCAGCAGGGTGTCGCCTGGCTTCCAGCTGGCCACTTCTTCCTTGGTCAGTGCGTTGAGGTCCACGCGGCGCGACTTGTTGTAGTCGGGCTCCCAGTCGATCTTGGGCCACAGGTCCAGCGAGGGCGCGTCCATGTAGACCGCGCCGGAGCCGTCCATCACGAAGTGCGCATGGCGCGTGGCCGCGCAGTTGGGAATCATGGCCACGGGCTTGGAGGCCGCGTGCGTGGGGTACATCTTGATCTTGATGTCCAGCACGGTGGCCAGGCCGCCCAGGCCTTGCGCGCCGATGCCCAGGGCGTTGACCTTCTCGTACAGCTCCAGGCGCAGTTCCTCGACCTGGTCGAGCTTCTCGCCGCGCGCAGCCTTGGCCTGCAGCTCGTACATGTCCAGGTCTTCCATCAGGCTTTCCTTGGCCAGCAGCACGGCCTTCTCGGCGGTGCCGCCGATGCCGATGCCCAGCATGCCCGGCGGGCACCAGCCCGCGCCCATGGTCGGAACGGTCTTGAGAACCCAGTCCACCAGGTTGTCGCTGGGGTTCATCATGATCATCTTGGACTTGTTCTCCGAGCCGCCGCCCTTGGCGGCCACGGTCACGTCCAGCTTGTCGCCGGGCACGATCTGCACGTTGATGACGGCAGGCGTGTTGTCCTTGGTGTTCTTGCGCGCGAACAGCGGATCGGCCACGACCGAGGCACGCAGCGTGTTCTCGGGGTGGTTGTAGCCGCGGCGTACGCCTTCGTTGATGGCGTCTTCCAGGCCGCCCGTGAAGCCTTCCCAGCGCACGTCCATGCCCACCTTCAGGAACACGTTGACGATGCCGGTGTCCTGGCAGATCGGGCGGTGGCCGGTGGCCGACATCTTGGAGTTGGTCAGGATCTGGGCCATCGCGTCCTTGGCCGCCGGGCTCTGCTCGCGTTCGTAGGCGCGGGCCAGGTGGGCGATGTAGTCGGCGGGGTGGTAGTAGCTGATGTACTGCAGGGCGCCTGCGATCGAATCGATCAGGTCCTGCTGGCGGATCGTGGTGGTCATCGGTGGGGTGTCTTTTTGATCGGGGGAACAGGGGAGGGGAATCCCGGGGGCGATTATCGGCGCTGCAGGGGGAAAAGTGCACGCAATGGGCGCAGTCTTGTACAAGAGTCGAGGGGTTTGCCTGGACAAGCCCGCCTCGGCGACACCTCGGTGGGGGACGGATGCGAGAGGTTCCCATTTACGGAGTTACCATGAGCGGGTTTTTGCCATTGCGGCCCTGCCAGCCAGATATCCCCGAGCCACGTCCTGCGCGGCCCGCCGACCTGCCTCCAGCCAACTGCGCCGCGTTGTTTTCACCAAGGAGTCCATACCAATGACCGCGACCCGCCAGGAAAAAGACACTTTCGGACCCATAGCCGTCCCCGCAGACAAGCTCTGGGGTGCGCAGACGCAGCGTTCGCTGCAGAACTTCGACATCAGCGGAGAGCAGCAGCCGCGCGAGATCATCCACGCGCTGGCCCAGGTCAAGAAGGCCTCGGCCACCGTCAACCACAAGCTGGGCCTGCTCGACGAGAAGAAGACCCAGGCCATCCTGGCCGCCGCCGACGAGGTGATCGCCGGCAAGCACCCGGACGAGTTCCCGCTGGTGGTCTGGCAGACCGGCTCGGGCACGCAGACCAACATGAACGTCAACGAGGTGCTGGCCAACCGCGCCAGCGAAATCCTCGGCGGCGAGCGCGGCGAGTCGCGCCTGGTCCACCCCAATGACGACGTGAACAAGAGCCAGTCGAGCAACGACGTGTTCCCGACCGCCATGCACGTGGCTGCCGTCACGGCCATCGAGCAAAAGCTGCTGCCCGCCATTGCCCTGCTGCGCAACACGCTGCAGGCCAAGAGCGAGGCCTATGCCGACATCGTCAAGATCGGCCGCACCCATCTGCAGGACGCCACGCCGCTGACGCTGGGCCAGGAAATCTCGGGCTGGGTGGCCCAGCTGGCCCATGGCGAAAAGCATGTGCGCGCCGCGCTGCCGCACCTGTACGAGCTGGCGCTGGGCGGCACGGCCGTGGGCACGGGCCTGAATGCGCCCAAGGGCTATGCCGAGGGCGTGGCCGCCGAGCTGTCCCGGCTCACCGGCTACCCGTTCGTGACGGCGCCCAGCAAGTTCGAGGCCCTGGCCTCGTGCGACGGCCTGGTCCACGCCCACGGCGCGCTCAAGACGCTGGCCGCCAGCATGATGAAGATCGCCAACGACGTGCGCTGGCTGGCCTCCGGCCCGCGCAGCGGCCTGGGCGAGATCTCCATCCCCGAGAACGAGCCCGGCTCGTCCATCATGCCCGGGAAAGTCAATCCCACGCAGAGCGAAGCCGTGACCATGCTGGCGGCCCAGGTCTTCGGCAACGACGTGGCCATCAACTTCGGCGGCGCTTCGGGCAACTTCGAGCTGAACGTGTTCCGCCCCATGGTCTCGCACAACTTCCTGCAGAGCGTGCGCCTGCTGGCCGATGGCATGAAGAGCTTCAACGACCACTGCGCCGTGGGCATCGAGCCCAACCGCGAGCGCATCACCGAGCTGGTGCAGCGCTCGCTGATGCTGGTGACGGCGCTGAACCCGCACATCGGCTACGACAAGGCGGCCTACATCGCCAAGAAGGCGCACAAGGAAGGCTCCAGCCTGCGTGAAGCCGCCGTGGCTTCCGGCCACCTGACCGGCGAACAGTTCGACGCCTGGGTGATCCCTGCCAAGATGGTCGGCAATCTGTAAGACCTGCTGATGCAATCAAAAAGGGGAGCCGATCGGCTCCCCTTTTTTTGCTTCATGGCCTGGCTCAGTTGTCCGCCTGCGGGCGGCGCACGGCGCGGAACACGTACTTGAGCGCGTCGCCGATGGTGCTTTCCCAGACCGGCCATTCATGCTTGCCGTTGACGATGCGCAGCTCGGCAGGCTGCTTGTTCCTGCGCAGCTGGGCGTAGAGCTGGGCGGCGTCGGACTCGATCATGAATTCATCGTCGTCGCCCGAGTTGATGTACATGGGCACGCTGATCTTGCGGGCGAGAAAGCTGTCCCACAGCACAGGGTAGTTGTAGCTCTTCCAGACCGTGGTGCTGTACTGGCCGCCGGTATTGGGTTCGGCAAAGACCTTGACCGAGCGTGCCGAGGAATCGGCGGGCGGCTCGGGGTTGTAGATGGCGGGGCTCAGCAGGGCGGCGGCCTGGAATTTCTCGGGGTACTTGAGCACGTAGCGCAGCGCGCCATAGCCGCCCATGGACAGGCCGCCGATCACGCGGCCATCGCGGCTGGTGAGGGTGCGGTACTTCTTCTCGACATGGGGGACGAGGTCCTGGAAGAAGGCCGTCTCCATGGGCTCCTTGAGGTCCACGTACCAGGTTGTTCCCGCGTCGGGCATGACGATGATGGCGGGCGGGATCTCCCCGTTCTGGATCAGCTGGTCCACCGTGCGCAGCAGATTGCCCTTGACGGGCCAGTCATTGCGCTGGCCGTCATTGCCGTGCAGCAGGTACATGACGGGATAGCGCAGCCTGGACTGGGCGTCGTAGCCCGTGGGCAGGTAGACGTTGTAGGTCCAGCTGCGCTGCAGCGTGGCGCTCTTGAACTCGGCGGCCTCGATGGAGCCGGCCTGGGCGGCTGTGCCGGCCAGCAGCGCGGCGGCTGCCAGCGTGCCGGTGGCGGCCTGGCGCAGGACGATGGAAAAGGAAAGTTGGCACATGGTTTTTTGTCTCCTGTGGGCCGTGGCAGCTGGCCACGGCTGCGCCAATGTAATCGAGGGCCTGTGCGCCTCGCGCCCGCGTGTGGCCGGACCGTCGCCTGGGGGACTGTGGCCCTCAGCCGGGGCGGCCCTCAGCCGGGGCGGTCCTCAGCCGGGCGCACGCTGCGCGTGGCGCAGCGCGCTGCGAAAGCCCAGTTGCCCCAGCACGCAGGCCACCACCAGGGCCAGCGCCGCCGACAGCGCCGGGTTGCTGCCCAGGCTGGCGCCCAGCGTGCACAGGCCGCCCACGGCCATCTGGGTGCTGCCGTAGACACCGGCGGCCGAGCCCGTGAGGCGCGGATGCACGCTCAGCGCGCTGGCCAGCGCCGCAGGACTGGTCAGGCCCGAGCCCAGCGCGAACAGCACCATGAGCCCCACCACGATGGCCGGCGTGAGCTGGTTGAACAGGGCCAGCAACAGCAGCATGGCCGCGCTGGCCAGGCTCAGCAGATTGCCGTTGAGCATCAGCCGCTCCAGGGGCCAGTGGCGTATCAGCTGGCGGGCCAGCGCATTGCCCACAGCCATGCCGCCCATGAGCAGGCCCAGGTAGATGGCCACCTCATGCTTGGTGGAATGCAGCTGCTCGATGAAGACGAAGGGCGCGGCCGCCAGGAAGGCATAGATGGACGTGGTGGCGCAGCCGC
This sequence comes from Delftia sp. DLF01, assembly GCF_014852125.1. NCBI lineage: Bacteria > Pseudomonadati > Pseudomonadota > Betaproteobacteria > Burkholderiales > Comamonadaceae > Delftia > Delftia sp. DLF01. Next base: position 1,132,206 of record NZ_JACVAZ010000003.1, on the reverse strand, counting down.
CGCCCACGGCAAAGCCCACGAAGGCAGGAGAGCGCAGCAGGCTGCGGTAGTCGTCGCGGATGGTGCCCAGGTGCAGGCGGCCCGTGGGCTGGCCGGTTTCGGGCAGCAGCTTCCAGATGGCGAAGGCCGTCACGCCGCCGACCACGGCCAGCGTGCCGAAGATGGCGCGCCAGCCCAGGGCGTCGTCGATGGCCGAGCCGATGGCCGGCGCGATGCCGGGGCCGATCATCATCATCAGGTTGAGCAGCGCCAGGCTGCCCACGGCGTTCTCGGGCGTGCTTGAATCGCGCGCAATGGCGCGGCCCAGGGCCAAGCCCGCGCAGCCGCCCAGCGCCTGGAGCAGCCGCGCGCCGATCAGCCAGGGGGCGGACGGGGCAAGAAAGGCCGCCAGGCTGGCCAGCGCATAGAGGATGAGCCCGGCCAGCAGCATGGGGCGGCGCCCCAGGCTGTCCGACAGCGGGCCATAGATCAGCTGGCCTACGCCCAGGCCCAGGATGTAGACCGTGATGGTCAGCTGCATCTGGCTGGCGCCGGCCTGGAGCTGCCGTGCCGCATCGGGCAGGGCGGGCAGGAACATGTGCATGGCCAGCGTGCCGACGATGGTCACGATCACCAGCAGCCACAGCGGCGCCTTGCGGCTGGCCGCTGCATGGTCCTGGGCGGGTGGCAGCGAAGAGTGCTCGGCCGTCATCTCAGGCAGCCTGCTCGTCGGGCAGGTCCGTGTCGCAGGCGGGCTCGGCGGCCATGGCCTCCAGCAGGCGCTGCAGCGTGGCATAGGCCGCGCCCAGTTCCTCGGGCGGCACGGCGCCCAGCACCTGGGCGCGCGCCTGCTGCAGCAGACCCTGCACGGCTTCTACCTGGGCATGGCCGGCTGGCGTGAGCTGGATTTTTCTGACGCGGCGGTCGCTGTCGTCCACGCGCTCTATCCAGCCCTGGGCGGCCAGGCCGTCCACCAGGCGCACGACGGAGGAGCTGTCCAGCGCCAGGGAGTGGGCCAGATCCTTCTGGCGCATGGCCTCGGGCGAGCGCGCCAGGTGCATCAGCGGCATCCACAGTGCCTGGGTCAGTCCCATGGGTGCCAGCAGCCGGTCCAGCGTGCGGCGCCACTGTTTGTTCACCTGCCCCAGCGTGAACATGAAATGCCTTTGCACGGCGGCGGGGTCGGCCTGCGTGGGCGGGAAGGGGGCGGAAGGGGACGACATCGGGTGATATTCAAATAGTTGGCATCCCAATTATCTGCATATCAACGATGTCGTTTGCGGGGCCGCCCTGATACATCCGCATGCATCAGGGTCTTGCCCGCGGTGCCGGGGCCGTATGCGGGGCTGTATGCCGGAGCCGTGTACCGGCAGTTACATGCCCAGCGACTTGAGCAGTTCGTCGGTGTCGGTGCTGGCGGCCGGCGCGGGCGCTGCGGCCGGGGTGCTGGCGGCGGTCTGGGCCATGAGCGCATCGGGGTCGGGGCGCTCCTGGGGCTCGAAGTCCACGACCTTGATGAACTCGGTGCGGTCCATGGCCAGTTCGAGATAGAAGATGTTGTTGTTGCCCGTGTAGAAGGTCACGCGGCGCGCCTCGGGGGAGTCGAGGTTGGCGTCCACGCTGAGGTTGACCTGCTTGTTCAGGCGGATCATCTTGGGCTGGCTCTGGGTGATGTAGGTCTGAAGCTCGCGCTGGACCTTGCTGGTGAAGTCGCCCACCACCTGGTTCATCAGCTCGCCCATGACGTTGCTGACATCGTCCGAGGTATAGGAGGTGGCCAGGTCGTCCTCGCCCATGCCCATGCTCAGCATGTAGCTGCGGTACAGCTCCATGGCGGCGGCGGCCGAGAAGTTGATGATCACCAGGCCCGAGAAGCCGCCGTCCACCAGGACAAAGCAGCCGATGTCGGGCTTGAGGCTGGTCTTGGTGATGCGTTGCACCATGCCCGAATACTGGATCTGGCACTGCGTGGCCACCTGGAGCACGCGCGAGACGGAGTTGCAGAGGCTGATCAGCACGTCTTCCGTGCCATGGACGATGGGATGTTGGGGCTGGTTCATGAGGTCAACGGGACAAAATTGTGAGCGATTATGGGTGCAAGTCCGTTGTTGCGACCATTTGTAACTCCGAAGGCGTATTCTGGATGTCGGACCGGGCAGCCCGCCGGGTCCGCACCTTTGATGCAACGGAGGTTGGACGATGAGAGCACAGCAGCATCTGACCCGGGTTCCGCTGGACGCACTGCGTCCCACGCAGATGACCATAGGCGCGGCCGAAGTGCAGACCAAGCGCGCCCAGTGGAGCCGCCTCAGGCGCAAGGAGCGCGAAGGCCTTCTGGCCTCACACTGGTTTCCGGCCGTGCTGGGGCCGCGTGGCCTGCACTACATCGTTGACCACCACCACCTGGGGCTGGCGCTGACGCAGGAGTCCGTGGAGCAGGTCTGGGTCATGCAGCTGGCCGATTTCAGCGAGGCCGATCCGCTGATGTTCTGGCGCCTGATGGAGTTCCACCAATGGGCCCATCCGTATGACGAGCGCGGCCGCCGATGCGACTGGGCCAAGATGCCCGAGCAGCTGGACCGTCTGCGCGACGACCCCTACCGCAGCCTGGCCGGCGCCGTGCGCAAGGCCGGTGGCTATGCCAAGGACACGGCGCCTTTCGTCGAATTCCTCTGGGCCGATTTTTTCCGCACGCGCTTTGCACCCAAGGACCTGCGCAGTGGCAAGAGCGATGTCGCCTTGCCCGATCAGGCCCTGCATGAGGCCCTGGGCCTGGCGCACGGCGCCGAGGCGCGCTACCTGCCGGGCTGGTCCGGCGTCGTTGCCCCGCAATCCTGATGCGTGCGCCTGGCCTGCCTGCCTTGGCCGATCGGGGCGCCGGCCTGTCCATCGCCGGCCTGCTGCTGCCCGAGGCCGTGGCCTATTCCGGCATCGCCGGCCTGCCGCCGCAGGCCGGGGTGATTGCGCTGTTCGCCGGGCTGCTGGCCTATGGCCTGCTGGGGACCAGCCGCTTCGCCATCGTCTCGGCCACATCCTCCTCTGCCGCCGTGCTGCTGGCGGCCACGGCGTCCATGGCCGGCACCTCGCCGCAGCAGCGCATGCTGCTGGGCGTGGGCATCGTGCTGCTGACGGGCCTGTTCTTCGTGGTGGCGGGGCTGGCGCGGCTGGGCGCGGTCTCCAATTTCATTGCCAAGCCCGTGCTGCGCGGTTTTGCGCTGGGGCTGGCGCTGACCATCGTGGTCAAGCAGATCCCGCATGCCGTCGCCTTCCAGCCTGTGCATGGCGATCTGCCGCGCTTTGTCTGGGAGCTGCTGGCCGGCTGGCGGCACTGGAATGGAGCGGGTCTGGTGATGGCCGTTGCGGCGTTGCTGCTGATGCGTGCGCTGGCCCGCTGGCGTGGCCTGCCTGCGGCCTTGCTGGTGATAGCGGCTGGCATTGCGCTGGATGCGAGCGGCTGGTGCGCGCGCTGGGGCATTGCGGCCGTGGGGCCGATACGGCTGGATTTCTCCAACACCGGCATTCCCTCGCTGTCGCGCACCGAATGGCTGCGCCTGGGCGAGCTGGCCTTTGCGATGGCGCTCATCCTCTATGCCGAGTCCTATGGCTCCATCCGTACCTTTGCGCTGCGCCACGGCGACCGCGTCGATGCCAACCGCGACCTGATGGCGCTGGGTGCGGCCAACCTGCTGTCGAGTGTGTTTCATGGCATGCCCGTGGGCGCGGGCTACTCGGCCACATCGGCCAACGAGGTGGCGGGCGCGCAAAGCCGCTCTGCGGGCCTGGTGGCCTGCGCCGTGGTGGGCCTGGCCGTCTGGCTGCTGCTGCCCTGGATAGAGCGCACGCCCGAGCCGCTGCTGGCCGCCATCGTCATCCATGCGGTGGGCCACACGCTGAACCCTGCCGCGCTGCGCCCTTACTTCGCCTGGCGGCGAGACCGGCTGATCGTGGTGCTGGCCTTCTTTGCCGTGCTGGCGCTGGGCGTGCTCGACGGGTTGCTGCTGGCCATCGCGGCCAGCCTGCTCATGCTGCTGCAAACGCTGTCCCGCTCGCATGTGAGCTGGCTGGGCAGGCTGGGGGACACGCATGACTTTGTCGATGCCGCACGCCATCCCGACGCGGTGGTGCCGGCCGGCCTGCTGATCGCGCGGCCCGAGGCGCCGCTGTTCTTCGGCAATGCCGACCCCGTGTTTGCGGCCATCCGGGAGCGGCTGCAATCCCTGCCTTCGCCCCGCGGCGTGGTGCTGAGCCTGGAAGATTCGGCCGATCTGGATGCCACCAGTGTCGAGGCGCTGTGCGACTTCGCGGCCCAGTTGCGGCAACTGGGCGTGCCGCTGGCCCTGGCCCGCGTCAAGGACCCCGTGCGCGACCTGCTGGCGCGCGTGGGCAATCCGGCCTTGCCGCACGCCAGCTATGCGGGCTGGAGCGTGGACGACGCCGTGCGCCAGTTGCAGATCCCTGCGTGATCCCCGCCCCGGCGCAGCACCTCAGCCCGCCGCCTGGGTGGACTCGCGCACGATGCAGCGCCCCTGCATGATCACCTTGCGCAGCGGCAGGTCGGGCGTGTGCAGCCGCTCCATGAGCAGGCCGAATGCGGCGCGGCCCATGGCCTCCACCGGCTGCTCGATCACGGTGATGGCGGGGGCCACCAGTTCTGTCCAGCGCTCGTTGTCGAAACCGGCGAGTGCCACATCGCCGGGGATGCGCAGGCCTGCGGCGCGTATCGCGCGCAGGCAGCCTTCCAGCAGCAGGCTGTTGCTGGCCACGAAGGCATCGGGCCGCTGCGGCTGGCGCAGCCATTGCGCGACCTCGGCCTCGGCGGCATCGCTGGTCGGAGGCAACTGGCGCAAGTCGGGCGCCAGGCCCGCATCGCGCATGGCGGCCAGATAGCCGTCGCAGCGCTCGCGCGCCGTGCTGCTGGTGCTGCCGAAGACGCCTGCAATGCGGCGGCGGCCCTGGTCCACCAGATGCCTGACCAGGGTGGCGCAGGCCTGTGCGTTGTCCAGCACCACGCTGTCATGGAAGGCCGGGGCGCCCGCCCGGTCCACCAGGACGACGGGGAACTCCAGCTGCATGCGCTCGAGCTTGTGCAGGCTGGCCTGGGTGGGCGCAAAGATCAGCCCCGCGATGCGCTCTTCCTGCATGAGCTGCAGGTACATGGCTTCGCGCTGCGGGTCTTCGTCGGTGTTGCACAACAGCACGCGCCGGCCCTGGCGATAGGCCTCGGCCTCGACCGCGCGGATCAGGGCCGTGAAAAACGGGTTGCGTATGTCGGCCACCAGCACGCCCATGGGCCCTGCGTCGCGCGCGCGCAGCCGGCGCGCCATCAGATTGGGCCGGTATCCCGTGGCCTGCACGGCGGCGGCGACCCGCGCCCGGACCTCCTCGCTGACCGAGCCGCCCGCCAGCGCGCGCGATACCGTCGATTTGGAAACCCCGGCCGCACGGGCCACATCGTTGATGCTGATGCTCAATGCAATCGTTCCCGTTGGTTGTGGTGTGCCGCAGAGGATAACTCCAAAGAAATGCCGAGGTATGGCCGGATTGTGGCCAGGTTATGTTGCAGTGCAGATTGACTGATGGTTGGGAACGTTCCCACAATCCGCGCCATGATCAATGCCCATTCATCCCTCCCGGCGGTTGCACCCACCGCTCCTGCGGGCCTGCAGATCGCCGTGCGCCTGGACGCCAGGGTGCGCGACAAGGCCGACGCCATTGCCCAGGCGGCCCGGCTGCTCCAGGACCGTGGCTGCGTGGCCCCTGGCTATGCCACCGGCATGCAGGCGCGCGAGGCCCAGGCCGAAACCTTTCTGGGCCACGGCGTGGCCATTCCCCACGGCCGCGCCGAAGACCGGGCCCTGGTGCTGCGCGACGCGGTGGCCGTGCTCCAGGTGCGCGAGGGCCTGGATTGGAATGCAGGCCAGAACGTGCATCTGGTCGTGGCGGTGGCGGCACGCTCCGATGCCCACATCACCTTGCTGCGCCGCCTGGCCGGCCTGCTGCAGACACCGCGGCTGCAGGCGCTGTTCACCACGGGCGATGCGCAGCAGGTCATTGATGTACTCCAGGGGCAAGCGGACCCGGCGCCACCTGCCGCCCGCCCGGCGGCAGTGGACCTGGCCGAGGCGTGCGAATGGACCATTGCCTATCCCAACGGCCTGCATGCGCGGCCTGCCACGCGCTGGGCGGAGGCGGCGCGCGGCTTTGCCTCGCGCATCCAGGTGCGCCATGGCGGCGAGGTGGCCGATGCGCGGCAGATGGCCAGCCTGCTGCAGCTGGGACTGCGCGAAGGCGACAAGGTCACCGTCTCGGCAGAGGGCCCCGACGCCAGTGCCGCGGTCCAGCGCCTGTGCGCTGTGGCCCAGGCCCTGGTGGCCCAGGAACGTGCCGATGCCGACGCCGCTGCGCGCAAGGCGGCCGAATCGCCCGCCACGGGCTGGCTGCCGCCGCTGGCGCGGCCTGCCTTTGTGGGCCTGGGCGCCAGCCCGGGGCTGGCCGTGGCCCGCATCCACCAGTGGCGTGTGGAGGCCGCCGAGATCCCCGACCTGCCCGAGCCACTCAGCGTGGGCGGCGCGCGGCTGCATGCGGCGCTGGCCGAGACACAGGGCCAGCTGCGCGCCCTGCATGACGACACTCGCCGCCGCCTGGGCGAAGGCGATGCGGCCATCTTCAGCGCGCAGGCCGAGTGGCTGGGCGACACCGGACTCATCACGCGCGCCTGCCAGTTCATGGTCCAGGGCCACGGCGTGGCCTGGGCCTGGGACCAGGCCGTGGAGGAGGGGGCTGCCCGTCTCCAGGCGCTGGACAACCCCGCGCTGGCCGCGCGTGCCGCAGATCTGCGCGACGTGGGCCGGCGTGTGCTGGTGCAACTGCAGCCCTCGCTGGCAGCGGCGGGACCGGAGGGCCTGCCGGAAGGCGGCTGCATCCTGGTCGCGGCCGATCTTTCGCCCTCGGAAACCGCCCGGCTGGACACGGCGCGCGTGTGCGCGCTGGTCACGGCGCAGGGCAGTCCCACCTCGCACACGGCCATACTCGCGCGCACGCTGGGGCTGCCGGCCGCCGTGGCGGCGGGCGGCGGCGTGCTGGGCATGGCCGATGGGGCCCTGGCCATCGTCGATGGCGCCAATGGCCGCATCTACCTTGATCCCTCGGAGCAGGACCTGGCTTCGGCGCGTGCCCACATGGCCGAGCAGCGGGCGTTGCAGGAACGCGTGTCCGCGCAGCGCAGCCTGCCTGCCATCACCACCGATGGCGTGCGCATCGAAGTCTGCGCCAACGTCAACCTGCCCGAGCAGGTGCCGTTGGCCCTGTCCCAGGGCGCCGAGGGCGTGGGCCTGATGCGCACGGAATTCCTGTTCCTGGAGCGCGGCAGCACGCCCGGCGAGGACGAGCAGTACGAAACCTACCGCGCCATGGCGCAGGCGCTGGAGGGCCGGCCGCTGATCGTCCGCGCGCTGGACATCGGCGGCGACAAGCAGGTCGCCCACCTGGAGCTGCCCCGCGAGGACAACCCCTTCCTGGGCGTGCGCGGCGCGCGGCTGCTGCTGCGCCGCCCCGACCTGCTGGAGCCCCAGATGCGCGCCCTGTACCGGGCGGCCCGCGATGGCGCAAGGCTGTCCGTGATGTTTCCCATGGTCACCAGCGTGCAGGAGCTGCTGGCGCTGCGTGCGGCCTGCGAACGGCTGCGCGCCGACTTGGACGCGCCAGTCCTGCCGCTGGGCATCATGATCGAGGTGCCCGCCGCTGCCGTGCAGGCCGACGCACTGGCCCGCCATGCCGATTTCTTCTCCATCGGCACCAACGACCTGACCCAGTACGTGCTGGCCATGGACCGCCAGAACCCGCAGCTGGCGGCCGAGGCGGACAGCCTGCATCCGGCCGTACTGCGGATGGTGCGCGCCACCGTGCAGGGTGCTGCCACCCGCGCGCGTCCCGTGGGCGTCTGTGGCGGACTGGCCGGCGACCCGTTCGGTGCGCTGCTGCTGGCCGGGCTGGGGGTGGGCGAGCTGTCCATGACTCCCAACGACATCGCCGGTGTCAAGGCCGGCCTGCGCGCGGCCAGCCTGCGGCAGTTGCAGGCGCTCGCAGACAGGGCGCTCGGCTGCGAGGATGCCGCGCAGGTGCGGGACCTGGCCAAGGAGGTGACGGCATGAACGCCCCGCAAGCCATTACCGTGACCCTGAACCCGGCCATAGACCAGCTTGTGACCCTGGATGCGCTGCTGCCCGGCCAGGTGCAGCGCGCGCTGGGCAGCGTGCAGGCGCCGGGCGGCAAGGGCATCAATGTTGCCGCCGCCTTGGCGGGCCTGGGCGTTTCCACGGCCGCGCTGGGCGTGCTGGGCAGTGACAACGCCGGCATGTTCGAGGCCTTGTTCGCCCAGCGCGGCATTGCCGACGCCTGCCTGCGCGTGCCGGGCCAGACGCGCACCAACATCAAGCTGGTGGCCGATGGCGGACGCCAGACCACGGACATCAACCTGCCGGGCCTGGTGTTGGCCGAAGCGCATCTGGACGCCGTCATGGCCGCGCTGGCCCGGTATCTGCGGCCCGGCCTGGCCGTGGTGCTGTCGGGCAGCCTGCCGGCCGGCCTGCCTGCGGACAGCTGGGCCCGGCTCCAGGCCCAGGCCGTGGCCGCCGGTGCCTATGTGCTGCTGGACACCAGCGAGGCCCCCCTGGCCGCCGCCCTGGCGACGGCCCCCCATGCGGCCATGCCTTGGGCCATCAAGCCCAACCGGGAGGAGTTGCAGGCCGCCACCGGCCTGCGCCTGGACGGCCGCGATGCGCTGCTGGCCGCCGCGCGCAGCCTGCTGGACAGGGGACTGGGACTGGCCGTGGTGTCCATGGGCGAGGAGGGCGCGCTGTTTGCCAGCGCGCAAGGCGCGGTGATTGCGCGGCCGCCGCAGCGCGCGCGCGGCAGCTCCGTGGGCGCGGGCGATGCCATGGTCGCGGGCATGGTGGCCGCGCGGCTGCGCGGACTGGATCTGGCGGACACCGCACGCCTGTCCACGGCCAGCGCGCTGGCCTGGCTGCAGGCCGCGCCCGCGCGCGAAGTCGATGCCAACCGCGTCCAGGCCCTGGCCGCCAGCGTGCTGCTGGAGCCATGCCAGTGGCCGTGATCCCCCATTCTTCAGGAGCTCTCATGAACCCTCTTTTTGTGGTGATCGCAGCCGCCGGGCACGACGCCGAAGCGCTGCTGGCCGCCGAGGCCCTGCGCCATGCGGCCGGACAGCGGCCCTTGGCCGTGGAAGTGCGCGCCAGCGGCGGTGTGATCGGGCTGCATGCGGCCGATGCCGCCGCGCAGGCCGGGCAATTGCTGATCGTGCGGGATGCCGGCACCGATGACGATGCAGATACCGCCGCCGATGCCTCCCGCTTCGTGCAGGCCGCCGTCGAGCGCTGCAGCCTGCGCGAGGCGCTCGACGATCCGGCCGGCGTGCTTGCACGCTGCGCTGCCGCCAGTCCCGCAGTACAGCGCACGGGCAAGCGGATCGTGGCCGTCACCTCCTGCCCCACGGGCATCGCCCACACCTTCATGGCGGCAGAGGGGCTGCAGCGCGGCGCGGCGGCGCTGGGCCACGCCATGCGCGTGGAGACGCAAGGCTCGGTGGGCGCGCTCGATGCGCTGACGCCGCAGGAGATTGCCGAGGCCGACCTGGTCATCATCGCCGCTGATCGCGAGGTCGATCTTTCGCGCTTCGCGGGCAAGCCGCTGCTGCGCAGCGGCACCAAGCCGGCCATACGCGACGGCTCGGGGCTGATCACCCGGGCGCTGGCCGAAGCCACCGTGCATGGTGCCGCCGTAGGCGCTGCTGCAGGCGGCGCCGCGCCCACGCCGGCCCGGACCCAGGGCGGTGCCTATCGCCACCTGATGACCGGCGTGTCCTTCATGCTGCCCTTCGTCACGGCGGGCGGCATTCTGATCGCCATGGCCTTTGCGCTGGGCGGCATCTATGTCCATGACGATGCCCACCAGGGCACGCTGGGCTGGACGCTGTTCCAGATCGGCGCCAAGGGCGGCTTTGCGCTGATGGTGCCGGCGCTGGCCGGCTATATCGCCTATTCCATTGCCGACCGGCCCGGCATTGCGCCGGGCATGATCGGCGGCATGATCGCGTCCAGCATGGGGGCGGGCTTCATCGGCGGCATCGCGGCCGGCTTCATCGCAGGCTACGGCGTGGCCTTCATGGCGGCGCACATCCGGCTGCCGCAGGCGCTCAAGGGCCTGCTGCCCATGCTGATCCTGCCTGTGCTGGGCAGCCTGTTCACGGGGCTGCTGATGTTCTATCTGGTCGGTGCGCCCGTGGCCGAGCTGCTGCAGTGGCTGAGCGCCTGGCTGCGCGGCATGCAGGGTGCCAGCGCCTTGCTGCTGGGCCTGTTGCTGGGCGCGATGATGGCCTTTGACATGGGCGGGCCGGTGAACAAGGCCGCCTATGCGTTTTCCACGGGAATGATCGCGAGCCAGGTCTACACGCCGATGGCTGCGGCCATGATCGCCGGCATGACGCCGCCGCTGGGGCTGGCCCTGGCCACGCGCCTGTTTGCCGACCGCTTCACGCGCGAGGAGCGCGGCAGCGCCGCCTCGGCCGGCGTGCTGGGCCTGGCCTTTGTCACCGAGGGGGCCATTCCCTACGCGGCGCGCGATCCGCTGCGCACGATTCCGGCCCTGGTGCTGGGCTCGGCCGTGGCCGGCGCCGTGTCCATGCTGGCGGGTGTGGAGCTGAAGGTGCCGCATGGCGGCATCTTCGTCGCCCCCATTCCCAACGCCGTGACCCATGTGGCCATGTATGCGGTGGCGCTGGTGGTGGGCGTGGTGGTCACGGCCATCGCCCTGCGCATGTTCAAAAGGCCCGCCGAAGCGAGCCTTTGAAGCGGGCCTTTGAAGCAGGAAGCCGGGGGAGCGCCTGGCGCGGCTCCCCCCGCAGCGTTCAGCGGGCTGCGGCGCGGGCCTGTTCCAGCCAGCCGTCGAAGGTCTTCTGGTGGGCCTTGATCCAGCCGTCCACATGGCGGTTGATGTCCGAGGGCTTGTTCTGGCCCTGGCTCATCATGTGGTTCTGCGCGCTGATGTCGCCCACGGGCAGCTGCATCAGCTCGAACAGCTTGCCGGCGTCGGGGTGCTTGTCGGTGAAGGCCTTGTTGGCCACGATCTGCTGCTTGTTCACCACGAAGCCGTAGTTCTTGCCGTTGGGCAGCTTGGTATCGAACTTGGCCTGCTCGCCGGGCAGCGAGGAGAAGGGCACCTCCAGCCACACCACGTCCTTGCCGGGCTTGAGCACGTTGCTCACCCAGTAGGGCGTCCAGGTGTAGTAGAGGATGGGCTTGCCGGCCTTGTAGCGCGAGATGGTGTCGGCGATCAGCGCCGAGTACGTGCCCTGCTTGTGGGTCACGGTGTCACGCAGCTTGTAGGCCGTCAGGTGGTGCTCGATCACGGCCTCGCAGCCCCAGCCCGGCGTGCAGCCGGTGAGGTCGGCCTTGCCGTCGCCGTCCGAGTCGAACAGCTTGGCGATCTTGGGGTCCTTCAACTGGCCGATATTGGTGATCTTGTATTCGTCGGCCGTCTTCTTGTCGATCAGATAGCCCTGGGCGGCGTTGTCCGAGTAAACCCCCTTGCGGAACAGCTTGGCGTCGCCGCCCGCGTTCTTGTAGTAGTCGGCGTGCAGCGGGTTCCAGTGCGTGGCCAAGAAAGTGGCATCGCCATTGGCAATCGCCACGTGGGCCGTGGGGTACTCGACTTCCTGGAAGGGCTGCACGTCGTAGCCCAGCTTCTCCAGGGCCTTCATGACGATGAGGGTCTGGAAGCTTTCTTCGGCGATGGAGCTCTTGAGCGGCGACACCTTCACGCCCTTGCCGGGCTGGTCGCTGGCGGCCGATGCGCCTGCGCAGGCCAGTGCGATGCCGGCAGCCATCGTGGCGGTGCGCAGCCAGTGGCTGGCAGCGGCAGTTGGCAGTCGATTGTGGTTCAGGGCTTGGTTCATCCTCGGGTTCCTCCGTTGTGTGATGAAAGGGGAGTGGGCGGCCAGCGTGGCTGGCCGCTTTTCGGGAAGGCGGCGCGGCAGTGGGCCCATCCGCGCCGCAGTGAAGGCATTCAGCTGGTGCTGCCGCGATGGACCGGCTTGTTGCCGGCGCCCAGCAGGCGGGCGATGCAGCCGGCGGGGCCGCTGTGCCACCAGCGCGCACCGCCACGGGTCGTCTGCCCCATGGCCTGGGTGATGCGGTCCAGCACGATGGCCAGCAGCACGATGCCCAGTCCGCCCACGGTGGCCAGGCCCATGTCCAGGCGGCCGATGCCGCGCAGCACCATCTGGCCCAGGCCGCCCACGGCGATCATGGAGGCGATCACCACCATGGACAGCGACAGCATCAGCGCCTGGTTCACGCCGGCCATGATGGATGGCATGGCCAGCGGCAGCTGCACCTTCCACAGCAACTGCCAGGGCGATGCGCCATAGGCGCGGCTGGCCTCGATCAGGTCGGGGCGCACCTGGCGGATGCCCAGGTTGGTCAGTCGGATCAGCGGCGGCAGCGCGAAGATGATGGTCACGATCACGCCGGGCACGTTGCCGATGCCGAACAGCATCACCACGGGCACCAGGTAGACGAAGGCCGGCGTGGTCTGCATGGCGTCGAGCAGCGGGCGTGTCCAGCGCTGCGCACGGTCGCTGGAGGCCAGCAAAATCCCCGCGGGCAGGCCGATGACCATGCAGAACACCAGCGAAGTCAGCACCAGGGACAGCGTCACCATGGCCTCGGGCCAGATGCCCAGCATGGCGACCACCACCAGCGAGACGGCTGCGCCAATGGCCATGGCGCGGCCCGCGAACTGCCAGGCCACCAGGGTCAGGACCAAGACCAGCAGCGGCCAGGGCAGGGCCAGCATGGCATCGGTGATGCCCGACAGAGTGCCGTCGATGGGCGTGCGCACGGCCTGGAAGAAGGGGCGGAAATGGTGGACCACCCATTCCAGGCCGCTGTTGATCCAGCCCTGCACGGGCAGGCCGTCGGTGGTCAATTGGTGCCAGAGGCTGGCATGGGCGTCGTCGGGAACGCCCGAGCCGGCCGAGGCGCCCAGCCAGTCACCGCCTGCGGCATCACCGCCGCTGGCAGCGCCCCAGGGATCGGCCGAGGCATCGGGTGCCGACGTGGCGGCGGTTGCCCAGGGATCGGCGCTTGCAGAGGCTGCGGAATCGGTGGAAGCAGGGGCTGCGCTCGCATCGGCCCAGGGATCGGTGGCGGCAGCGGCGGTGTTCGGGTTCAGGCTGTTGGTTGCATCGCTCATGCGGCATCTCCTTGTCGTTGTTCGATCGGCTCCACGGTCGGCGCGACGGTGGGGGCGTTGGAGGCCGGGAAATGCGGGTTGAGCGTGACCGGCGGCACGATCTCCTGCGGCGGTGGCACGGGCGGCGTGTCGCGGTCCAGGAAGCGCAGCATGGTGGTGCGGCTGACTACGCCCATGAACTGGCCGTCGTCGCTGGTCACCGGCAGCGCGCAGGGCGCGGCGGCCACGGGGCCGAACAGCTCGGCCACCGGCGTGCCTGCGGACAGCGGCTCGACGTTGGGCAGGAAGGCGTGGCTCAGGCCCAGCATGCCGGGGCGGCCATGCAGTGCGTCGCGCAGCGACTGCGAGGACACCACGCCCAGGAAGCGCCGGCGCGCGTTGACCACATAGGCGTAGTCGCGGTCCGAATCCTCCAGCAGGCGCTGGGCTGCGCGGCAGCCGCGGTCGCTGTGCTCGGACACCACGGTCAGCGCCTGGCGCGCGATGTCGCCGGCCTTGAAGACCGAGGCCGCGTCCACGCCACGCACGAAGCTGCGCACATAGTCGTCGGCAGGGCTGCGCAGGATCTCGTCGGGCGTGCCGACCTGGATCACCTGGCCGTCCTTCATGATGGCGATGCGGTCGCCGATGCGCATGGCCTCGTCCAGGTCATGCGAGATGAAGACGATGGTGCGGCGCTGGATCTGCTGCAGGCGCAGCAGCTCGGACTGCATCTCCGTGCGGATGATGGGGTCCAGGGCCGAGAAGGCCTCGTCCATCAGCAGGATGGACGGATCGGACGCCAGCGCCCGGGCCAGGCCCACGCGCTGCTGCATGCCGCCCGACAGCTCGTCGGGGTAGCTGGCGCCCCAGGCGCCCAGGCCCACCTGCTCCAGCGCGGCCTGGGCCTGTGTCTGGCGCTCGGCCTTGTCGGCGCCGGCCAGCTCCAGGCCGAAGGCCGTGTTGTCCAGCACCGTCATGTGCGGCATCAGCGCAAAGGACTGGAACACCATGGAAATGTCCTTGCGGCGCAGCGCGCGCAGATCGCGCTCGCTCAGGGCATTGATGTCCTGGCCATCGACCACGATGCGCCCGGCCGTGGGCTCGATGAGGCGGTTGAGCATGCGCACCAGGGTGGACTTGCCCGAGCCCGACAGGCCCATGACGACGAAGATCTCGCCGGCCTCGATGGTGAAATTGGCGTCGAACACGCCGATGGACTGGCCCGTGCGCTCCAGGATCTCCTGTTTGCTCAGGCCCTGTTGGACGAGGTCGAGTGCGGTCTTGGGGTCGTCCCCGAACACCTTGAACACATGATCGATGATGATCTGCTTGGCCACTGTGGCGTTCTCCTTTTGGGTGAGATGGAACACAGTCCAGCGTCCTCGACAGGCGAAGACGCTGGCGCGCAAGCCAAAAATGAAGCCCTGATGCCGTTCGCTGCAGGGGACTGCCGTCCCCCGTTGCTGGGATTCAAACAGGTGCGAAAGCACCCGAGGCGGCTCGGATGGCACGCGAAGCGGTGCGCAAGAGCCAGAAGTCGAGAGCAGCCGGCGGCGAGGCGCGCGGTGTCTCAGTCGGGCATCGTGGCTGAAGATCAGCCAGCGCGATGCCCCACAACATCAGGACCGAGTTTCGGCCCGGTTGACGGGGCTGTGCCGGGAGCACAACGATCCGCCGGGGTGTATCGGCAGGCCGTGAAGACGGTGCCGATGACCTGCTTGGCAGGTTGTAAAGAAGCCGAAATTATATAAAACAGGTTTTACTGCGTCAAAACGCATGAGCCGAAGAAGGCCTGTTTTGGCCTGTTTCACGCCCTTGAGGACTGCAATCCAGCCGGGATTTGCTCACTTAATGAGAGCGGATGAGCCATTATTCACAAGGCATATGCTGTCATTGATGAATAAAATCGGTCAAGCGTCAGCTTGAGGAAAGCTTCAGGCCCGATCTGCGGCAAAAAGCGTGCCCGGCGCGCTGGCCGGCCGGGCGCCAGCAGGTGTCCGACCCTTTGCCTGCGCCCGCCCATGAAAAAAGCCCCGCGGCGGCTGGCGCTGCGGGGCTTTGGTGCGGGATGCCGCCGGCTCAGTGGTTGCTGGCCGTGCTGTTGATCAGCTTGTCGGTGTAGGCGATGGCCAGGGCGCTGGCCAGGAAGGTGACGTGGATGATGGTCTGCCACATCAGCACCTTGACGTCGTAGCTGCCCGCGTTGATGAAGGTCTTGAGCAGGTGGATGGAGCTGATGCCGATGATGGACAGGGCCAGCTTGACCTTGAGGATGGAGGCGTTCACGTGGCCCAGCCACTCGGGCTGGTCGGGGTGGCTGTCCAGGCCCAGGCGGCTGACGAAGGTCTCGTAGCCGCCCACGATGACCATGATCAGCAGGTTGGAGATCATCACCACGTCGATCAGCGCCAGAACCACCAGCATGATGATGGTTTCGTTGAGCGCGCCGATGGGCGCATCGTGCTTGTAGCCGATGCTGGTGATCAGCGCCTGCAGCGCTTCCTGGTTGCCGAAGGCGGCCTCGATCAGGTGCCACAACTCGAGCAGGAAGTGCCAGACATAGACACCCTGGGCGGCGATCAGGCCCAGGTACAGCGGCAGCTGCAGCCAGCGGCTGGCGAAGATCAGGGAAGGCAGGGGACGCAGGGGGGAGCCGGGGGCTCGATTGGAGTTTTGCTGGCGGGCCATGGTGGTCGGTCGCGCTTGTCTGGTGTGGGAGCGTGGATGGGAGGGGACAATGGCCGTGGAAAACGGGCGCGCGATTTTAGCGGCGAAACAGGCCATTGCCAGTGACAGCCAGGAACTGCGGGGAATCCCCAGGTAGACGCGCCCAAGGGGGTTTCAGTCAGTGGCATGTAAGACCGGCCCCCGACAGTCACACCACAATTTTTATTTGGCCAGCCCAGGAGACAAGCAAGCATGAGCACCGCAACAGCATCCCCCATTGAATCGGTACTGGTGGAGAACCGGGTCTTCCCGCCGCCGGCAGACTTCGCCGCCAAGGCCCGCATCTCCGGCATGGAGCAGTACAAGGCGCTGTGCGCCGAGGCAGAGAACGACTACCAGGGCTTCTGGGCCCGCCTGGCGCGCGAGAACGTGGTCTGGTCCAAGCCCTTCACCCAGGTGCTGGACGACAGCAATCCCCCGTTCTTCCGCTGGTTCGCCGACGGCGAACTCAACGCCAGCGCCAATTGCCTGGACAAGCACATGGGCACGGACGTCGAGCACAAGACGGCCATCATCTTCGAGGCCGATGGCGGAGAGGTCACCAAGGTCAGCTACCGCGAACTGCTGGAGCGCGTCTCGCAGTTCGCCAACGCGCTCAAGGCGCAGGGCGTGCAAAAGGGCGACCGTGTCCTGATCTACATGCCCATGACCATCGAGGGCGTGATCGCCATGCAGGCCTGCGCGCGCATCGGCGCCACCCACAGCGTGGTGTTCGGCGGCTTCTCGGCCAAGGCGGTGCAGGAGCGCATCGTGGACGTGGGCGCCGTGGCCGTGATCACCGCCAACTACCAGATGCGCGGCGGCAAGGAACTGCCGCTCAAGGCCATCGTGGACGATGCGCTGGCGCTGGGCGGCTGCGAGGCCGTGCGCCATGTCTTCGTCTACGAGCGCACGGCCACGGCCTGTGCCATGACGGCAGGCCGCGACAAGACCTTCGGCGAGATCCTGGCCGGCCAGAGCACCGAGTGCGCGCCCGTGGCCGTGGATTCCGAGCACCCGCTGTTCATCCTCTACACCAGCGGCTCCACGGGCAAGCCCAAGGGCGTGCAGCACTGCACGGGCGGCTATGTGCTGTGGGCCAAGCAGACCATGGAGTGGACCTTCGACCTCAAGCCCAGCGACGTGTTCTGGTGCACGGCCGACATCGGCTGGATCACCGGCCACACCTACGTGGCCTATGGTCCGCTGGCCGCTGGCGCCACGCAGATCGTGTTCGAGGGCGTGCCCACCTTCCCCAACGCGGGCCGCTTCTGGCAGATGATCGAGCGCCACGGCTGCACCATCTTCTACACGGCGCCCACGGCCATCCGCTCGCTGATCAAGGCCGCCGACGGCGATGCCGCCGTGCATCCGAAGAACTCGGACCTGTCCAGCCTGCGCCTGCTGGGCAGCGTGGGAGAGCCCATCAATCCCGAGGCCTGGATGTGGTACCACCGCAATGTGGGCGGCGAGCGCTGCCCCATCGTGGACACCTTCTGGCAGACCGAGAACGGCGGCCACGTGATCGCCCCCATGCCGGGCGCCACGCCGCTGGTGCCGGGTTCGTGCACGCTGCCGCTGCCGGGCATCATGGCCGCCATCGTCGACGAGACCGGCCATGAACTGCCCAACGGCGCAGGCGGCCTGCTGGTGGTCACCAAGCCCTGGCCCAGCATGATCCGCACCATCTGGGGTGACCCCGAACGCTTCAAGAAGAGCTACTTCCCGGCCGAGCTGGGCGGGCAGACCTACCTGGCCGGCGACGGCGCGGTGCGCAGTGAGGACCGTGGCTACTTCCGCATCACGGGCCGCATCGACGATGTGCTCAATGTCTCGGGCCACCGCATGGGCACGATGGAGATCGAGTCGGCCCTGGTGTCCAAGACCGACCTGGTGGCCGAGGCCGCCGTGGTGGGCCGCCCCGATGACCTGACGGGCGAGGCCATCTGCGCCTTCGTGGTGCTCAAGCGCTCGCGTCCCACGGGCGAGGAGGCCAAGCAGATCGCCAAGGAGCTGCGCGACTGGGTGGCCAAGGAAATCGGCCCCATCGCCAAGCCCAAGGACATCCGCTTTGGCGACAACCTGCCCAAGACGCGCAGCGGCAAGATCATGCGCCGCCTGTTGCGCTCGATTGCCAAGGGCGAGGCCATCACCCAGGACACGAGCACGCTGGAGAACCCGGCCATCCTCGACCAGTTGGCCGAGACGAACTGAGGGCGGACACGCCCGCCATGAAGAACCGGAGCACAGGCTCCGGTTTTTTCTTGGCTGGACTGCGGGCGGCGCGCTGTCTTGCAGTCCTATTTTGTGTGGGCCGACAGCTCAGGCATGATGGCTGCAGTACAACCGAAGCTGTTGTTTTCACCACTGCCGAGGGAGGCGTTGCACCATGAATCTGAGAACCCTGTCGCTGCTGATCACCGTGGCCCTGATTGCGCTGCTGGCGGCATTCAACTGGAACACGCTGGCCGCGCCGTCCGTCGTGTCGCTTGGCGTGACCGAAGTCCAGGCGCCGCTGGGCGTGCTGATGCTGGCGCTGACCTGCCTGCTGGGCGTGTTCTTCGTCGCCTATGTGCTGTGGCTGCAGGGCTCGGTATTGATGGAGGCGCGCCGCCACGCCAAGGAAATGCAGGCCCAGCGTGACCTGGCCGACAAGGCCGAGGCCTCGCGCTTCACCGAACTGCGCACCGTGCTGGAAGACCTGCATGCGCGTGACAAGGAAGTGCTGATGGCGCGGCTGGACGGGCTGGAGGCCCACCTTGTGCAGCGTGCCCAGGAGTCGGACAACAGCACGGCCGCCTATGTGGGGCAGCTGGAGCAGCAGGTTCGCCTGTACCAGCAGCCCGGCGCAGGCGCTCCGGATTACAGGTAGGCGGCTCGCGCCTGGAATCACGGGCGGACCATGAAAAAAACCGCGCGACTTGCGTTGCGCGGTTTTTTCGTTGCGGGCCCCGAGGCGGGAGGCCGGCGGAACTTACTTCAGCGACAGCACCCAGGCGGCCAGCTTCTTGGCGTCGGCATCGTTGACCTGGGGGTTGGCGGGCATGGGAACCGGGCCCCAGACGCCGCTGCCGCCCTTCATGATCTTGGCGGCCAGCTTGTCCACCGCGTCCTTCTGGCCTGCGTACTTGGAGGCCACATCCTTATAGGACGGGCCCACCAGCTTCTTGTCCACGGCGTGGCAGGCCATGCAGTTCTTGGAGGCGGCAAGAGCCTGGTCGGCCATGGCGGGAGCCACGGTGACGACGGTCAAGGCCAATGCGATCAATGTCTGCTTCATCATGAGTTCCTGGGGGTTGTCGGGAATAATTATGCGAAACATTGTAGTGGGCGCGCATGCCTGATGCGTTACCTCGTGTGAAGCACCGTCTGGTGAAGGAGAAGTTATGTATCTGTTGGGAATCGCGGTCCTGCTCACCCTGCTGAAGTTGGCCGATATCGAGCCTGTGGCCTCCTGGTCCTGGTACGTCATCCTGGGCGCCTATGGTGTGACGGCAGCCTGGTGGGCCTGGGCCGACACCTCTGGCTACACCAAGCGGCGCGCGGCCGACAAGATCGAGCAGCGGCGCTTGAAGCGCATCGAAAAGAACAAGGAAGCCATGGGCACGGGCACGCGCTCGCGTTCGCGCCGCTGAGGGGCCTTGAACGGCGGCGCAGGCTTCGCCGCAGGCGATGCCTGGGGTCTGCAAAGGGGCGGCCCATGCCGGCCGGGGCATTCCTGTGCCCCAGCGGTGCGGCGGGCGCTGCGCCATAATCTTCGCCCAGACCCTGGCCTTCCCCACAGGACCAGGGATGGACCGAGACGACAGACAACTGGATTCCCCATGCCCGCATACCGTTCCAAGACTTCCACCGGCGGCCGCAACATGGCCGGTGCGCGCGCCCTGTGGCGTGCCACCGGCATGAAGGATGGCGACTTCGACAAGCCCATCATCGCCATCGCCAACTCCTTCACGCAGTTCGTTCCGGGCCACGTCCACCTCAAGGACCTGGGCCAGCTGGTGGCGCGCGAGATCGAGGCCGCAGGCGGCGTGGCCAAGGAATTCAACACCATCGCCGTGGACGACGGCATCGCCATGGGCCACGACGGCATGCTGTATTCGCTGCCCAGCCGCGACATCATCGCGGACTCGGTGGAGTACATGGTCAACGCCCACTGCGCCGACGCGCTGGTGTGCATCTCCAACTGCGACAAGATCACCCCCGGCATGCTGATGGCCGCCATGCGGCTGAACATTCCGGTGATCTTCGTCTCCGGCGGCCCCATGGAGGCGGGCAAGACCAAGCTGGCCAATCCCAACACGCACAAGCTGGAGTTCAAGAAGCTGGACCTGGTCGATGCCATGGTGATCGCGGCCGACTCCAACTACACCGACGAGCAGGTCGCCCAGGTCGAGCGCTCGGCCTGCCCGACCTGCGGTTCCTGCTCGGGCATGTTCACCGCCAACTCCATGAACTGCCTGACCGAGGCGCTGGGCCTGTCCCTGCCCGGCAACGGCACGGTGCTGGCCACGCATGCCGACCGCGAGGAACTGTTCAAGCGCGCCGGCCGCCGCATCGTCGAGCTGGCCCGCGAGTACTACGAGCAGGAAGACGCCTCCGTGCTGCCGCGCTCCGTGGGCTTCAAGGCCTTCGAGAACGCGATGACGCTGGACATCGCCATGGGTGGCTCCACCAACACCATCCTGCACCTGCTGGCCATTGCCCGTGAAGCCGAGATCGACTTCACCATGGCCGACATCGACCGCCTCTCGCGCTCCGTGCCCCAGCTGTGCAAGGTGGCGCCCAACACGCAGAAATACCACATTGAGGATGTGCACCGCGCCGGCGGCATCTTCGCCATCCTCGGCGAGCTGGCCCGCGCCGGCAAGCTGCACACCGACGTGCCCACCGTGCACGCCAAGACCCTGGGCGAAGGCCTGGCGCAGTGGGACATCACCACCACCCAGGACGAGGCTGTCAGGCACTTCTACCTGGCAGGCCCGGCCGGCATTCCCACCCAGGTGGCCTTCAGCCAGAACACGCGCTGGCCCAGCCTGGACCTGGACCGTGCAGAAGGCTGCATCCGCTCCTACGAGCACGCCTTCTCCAAGGAAGGCGGCCTGGCCGTGCTGACGGGCAACATCGCCCTGGACGGCTGCGTGGTCAAGTCGGCCGGCGTGGACGAAAGCATCCATGTGTTCGAAGGCACGGCCCACGTGACCGAGTCGCAGGACGAGGCCGTGCAGAACATCCTGGACGACAAGGTCAAGGCCGGCGACATCGTCGTCGTGCGCTATGAAGGTCCCAAGGGCGGCCCCGGCATGCAGGAAATGCTCTACCCGACCAGCTACATCAAGTCCAAGGGCCTGGGCAAGGAGTGCGCACTGCTGACCGACGGACGCTTCTCGGGCGGCACCTCGGGCCTGTCCATCGGCCACTGCTCGCCGGAAGCTGCCGCTGGCGGCGCCATCGGCCTGGTGAAGAACGGCGACCGCATCCGCATCGACATTCCCAACCGCAGCATCAACGTGCTGGTCTCCGACGAGGAACTGGCCCGCCGCCGTGCCGAGCAGGATGCCAAGGGCTGGAAGCCCGCCGAGCCGCGCCCGCGCAAGGTGTCGGCCGCGCTCAAGGCCTATGCCAAGCTGGTGATGTCGGCCGACAAGGGCGCCGTGCGCGACCTGTCCCTGCTGGACGACTGACACCGGGCAGCACCGCCGCCCGGCGGTGCGCACCCGATGAAAATGAAAAGGGATGGAAGGCCTTGCGGCTTTCCATCCCTTTTTCTTTTCTCTTCTCTCAGGCCCTTGAGGGCTCTTGTTTCATCGCGGGGCGACCGGCTTGCCGTTTCATCGTGGCTGCCGGTTTGCTTTTCATCGTGGGGCGACTTGTCTTCAGGCCGGCTCGCCCATCTTGCTTTGCAGGTAGTTGGGCAGACCGATCTTCTCGATCAGGCCCAGTTGCTTCTCCAGCCAGTAGGCGTGGTCTTCTTCCGTGTCGCGCAGTTGGGCCAGCAGCAGGTCACGGCTGTTGAAGTCGCTGTGGCGCTCGCACAGGGCCATGGCCGAGCGCAGGCTGTCACGCACGCGGTATTCGGTGGCCAGGTCCTTGCGCAGCATCTCTTCGACGGTCTCGCCGGGCGTGAACTCGTGCGGGCGCATGTCGGGGCGGCCGCCCAGGAACAGGATGCGGCGCAGGATGGCGTCGGCGTGCTGGGTTTCCTCTTCCATCTCATGGCCGATGCGCTCGAACAGGCGCAGCAGGCCCTGGTCTTCGTACTGGCGCGAGTGGATGAAGTACTGGTCGCGCGCGGCAAGCTCGCCGCGCAGCAACTCTATGAGGCATTCGATGACTTCTGGTTGGCCTTGCATGTTCTTCTTCTCCTGACTGTGTGAACGCCGCAAGTATCGCGTGAACCGGCCCTTGGGCCAAAGAGCGCGCTGCAATTCCCCGTGGACGGCGCATTGCATGCATGCGCGACGCAGAAGCATTCGCATCGCGGCAGGCTGGCGGGGGGATGGAGCTAGGGTAAACGCTGTATTGCGGGCTTCAATAATAGTTATTTATCATAACGATTATGGAGCCGAAGCATCGGTGTCCAAAACCCCATTTCCCCTTTGCACAAGGAAGCGCAATGAGCACCGAACGTACCGAAGAACAGACCGTGTCCTGCACCGTCACAGGCCGCGTGGCCTGGGTGAAATTCAACCGCCCCGAAAAGCGCAACGCCATGAGCCCCCAGCTCAACCGCCAGATGATGCGTGTGCTCGACGACCTGGAGTTCCGTGACGACGTGGGCGTGGTCGTGCTTGCAGGCGAAGGCACGGCCTGGACGGCCGGCATGGACCTGAAGGAATACTTCCGCGAGACCGAGGCCACCGGCCTGGCCGGCACCCGCAAGGCCCAGCGCGAGAGCTATGGCTGGTGGCGCCGCCTGCGCTGGTTCCAGAAGCCGACCATTGCCATGGTCAACGGCTGGTGCTTCGGCGGCGGCTACGGCCCCCTGTTCGCCTGCGACCTGGCCTTTGCCTCGGATGACGCCAAGTTCGGCCTGTCCGAAATCAACTGGGGCATCTTGCCCGGTGGCGGCGCCTCGAAGGTGGCGGTGGAGCTGCTGTCCTTCCGCCGTGCCATGTACCACGCCATGCTGGGCGAGAACATCGACGGCCGCACGGCCGCCGAGTGGGGCCTGGTCAACGAGTCGCTGCCGGCCGATCGCCTGCAGGCCCGCGTCACCGAAGTGGCCGAGGCCCTGCTGCAGAAGAACCCCAGCGCCCTGAAGGCCACCAAGGACGCCATCCGCCGCGTGCGCGACATGAGCTACGACAACGCCGAGGACTACCTGGTGCGTGCCCAGGAAGCCGCCAACAGCTTCGACAACGAAGGCCGCAAGGAAGGCATGCGCCAGTTCCTGGACGACAAGACCTACAAGCCAGGTCTCGGAACCTACGACTTGAGCAAGCAAGTCACCCCCTGAGGCGCTTCGCGCCTTCCCCCTCTCTAACTCGCTTCGCGAGGGAGGGGGACGACACCCTCAGTGCGGGGCGGCCCTTCCTCTGTGTCCCTCGCTTGGGCAGCGTCCACCACGGGCGGTAGGCCTCCCAGCTTTAATCATTGGAGACAAGAATGACAACGACAGAGATGGCGGCCGCCCTGCGGCCCGACATCGGCAGGCTGCTGAGGCCGCGTTCCATCGCCATCGTCGGCGCCTCGGCCACGCCGGGTGCGCTGGGCGCATCGGTGCTGGGCAATCTGGAGCGCAACGGCTTTGCCGGCGACATCCACCTGATCAATCCCAAGCGCAGCGAGATCGCCGGGCGGGCCTGCCTGGCCTCGGTCGATCAGCTGCCCGAAGGCGTGGATGTGGCCGTGCTGGCCATCCCCCAGCCCTTTGTGCTGGACACGGTGCGCGCACTGGCGGCGCGCCGCGTGGGCGCGGCGGTGATCTTCTCGGCAGGCTTTGCCGAGGCGGGCGAGCGCGGCATGGCCGAGCAGCGCGAGATCGCGCGCATTGCCGCCGAGGCCGGCATGGTGGTGGAAGGCCCCAACTGCCTGGGCTGCATCAACTACCTGCAGCGCGTGCCGCTGACCTTTGTCGAGGTGAATATCGACGCGCAGCAGGCCGATGCCGCGCGGCCCGCCATTGGCGTGGTCTCGCAAAGCGGCGCCATGATGACCGTGCTGTGCACCACGCTGGCCAGCCGCGCGCTGCCGCTGTCGCACGCCATCTCCACGGGCAACGAGGCCGCCAGCCATGCCGAGGACTATGTGGACTTCCTGCTGGAGCAGCCCTCCACGCGCGTGGTCGCCATGATCGTCGAGCAGTTCCGCCAGCCCGCGCGCATCCTGGCCGCCGTGGCCCGTGCGCGCAGCCTGGGCAAGTCCGTGGTGCTGCTGCATCCGGGCAAGAGCAGTGCGGCGCGCGCCTCGGCCGCCACGCACACCGGCGCCATGGCCGGCGACTATGCGCTGATGCGCACCAAGCTGGAGCGCGCAGGCGCCGTGTTTGCCGAGACACTGGAGGAGCTGGGCGACATCGCCGAGATCGCCATCCGCTGCCCCGTGCTGCCATCGGCTGGTGGGGCCGGTGCAGCCGCTGCAGCGGGAGTTGCCGTGCTGGGCGAGTCCGGCGCCTTCAAGGCGCTGACGCTGGACTGGGCCGAGGAACTGGGCCTGGCCCTGCCCGCCATCGGCGACGACGACTCGCCTGCGCTGCGGGCTGCGCTGCCCGAGTTCGTGGGTGTGAGCAACCCGCTGGACCTCACGGCCCAGGGCCTGGTGGAGCCGGACCTGTATTTCCGCACGCTGGATGCGCTGTTTGGCGATGCGCGCTTTTCCACCGTCCTGGTCGGCCTGATCCAGGGCGATCCGGTGACCTGCGGCATCAAGATGCCACCCGTGCTGCGCGCCGTGCGCGAGCTGCGGCCGGCCAAGCCCGTCATCGTCGCGGGCCTGGACGAGGGCGCGGCCGTGCCTGCCGAGTTCATCGCCGAGATGCGTGCGCTGGGCGTGCCGTACTTCCCCAGCACCGAGCGTGCCCTGCGCGCCGTGCAGCGCCTGACCGCCTTCAGCCAGCGCAGTTTCGAGCGAACCGATGCCCGGCCCGTCGCCCTGGACCTGCCCGCAGGCCGCACGGTGGTGCCCGAGTACGAATCCAAGGCCGTGCTGGCACAGGCCGGCATACCCTTTGCGCGCGGCCGGCTGGCCACCTCGGTCGAGCAGGCCGTGGCGATTGCGTCGGAGATCGGCTGGCCCGTGGCGCTCAAGGCGCAGTCCGCCGACCTCAGCCACAAAAGCGATGCGGGCGGCGTGATCCTGAACATTGCCGATGCGCAGGCCATGGGCGAGGCCTGGGGCCGGCTGCATGCCAACGTGGCGGCCTATGACAGCGCCATTGCGCTGGACGGCGTGCTGATCGAGGCCATGGGCCAACGCGGCCTGGAGATGATCATCGGCGCGCGCAACGATCCGCAGTGGGGCCCGGTGATCCTGGCCGGCCTGGGCGGCGTGACGGCCGAGATCATGCGCGATGCGCGCCTGCTGGACGCCGACCTGTCCACCGGCGAGGTGCTGCGCGAGCTGGACCGCCTGCAGGGCGCGCCGCTGCTGCACGGCTACCGTGGCGCCCCGGCGCTGGACCGCCAGGCGCTGGCCGAGCTCATCGTGCGCCTGAGCCAGGTGCTGCGCGGCACGCCGGCCATCCGCGAGATCGACCTCAACCCGGTCATCGTGCTGCCCGAAGGGCAGGGCGTGGTGGCGCTTGATGCGCTGATGCTGGTCGAGCACAGCGCCGGCTGATGCCCGCGCAAGGGCTGGCGCGGCGCGCCGGCCCTTTTCATGCGCAGCCCTGTCTCGCTTTCCCGCTTTCTTTTTTCCGCTTTCCCTTCCTCCACAGGAGGTCTCCATGAGCCTGCCTTACCCGCCGGGCCGCGTGTCCACGCCCGCGCCGGCCGAGTCGAACGGACTCGGCTATGCCTACTACGTCACCATCATCCTGCTGCTGGCCTACACCCTGTCCTTCGTGGACCGCCAGATCCTGGGCCTGCTGGTGCAGCCCATCAAGAAGGATCTGCAGCTGTCGGACTGGGTGTTCAGCATCGTCCACGGCTTTGCCTTCGCCATCTTCTACACCTTCGTCGGCATCTTCCTGGGCCGCCTGGCCGACCGCTGGAACCGCCGCAACCTCATCGTCATCGGCATGGCGATCTGGGTGGTGGCCACGGCGGCCGGCGGCTATGTCACGGGCTTTGTCTCGCTGTTCGTGGCGCGCATGTTCGTGGGCGTGGGCGAGGCGGCGCTGTCGCCGGCTGCCTATTCCATGCTGGCCGACTACTTCCCGCCCGAGCGCCGCGCGCGCGCCATGAGCATCTACACCTCGGGCGTGTACATCGGCTCGGCCACGGCCTTCATCGTGGGCGGCCTGGTCATCCAGGCCACCAGCCAGGCCGGCGAGGTGGTGTTCCCGCTGCTGGGCAGCTTCAAGCCCTGGCAGGCGGCCTTCATCTTCGTGGCCCTGCCCGGCATTCCTCTGGTGGCGCTGATGTACACCGTGCGCGAGCCGGTGCGCCGCGGCCTGCAGGCGGCAGGCGCCTCCGCCAGGGCCGCCGCTGCGGCAGGCCCCGCGCCCGATCTGTCCCATGTGTTCCGCAACAAGCGCGCCTTCCTGCCGCTGCTGCTGGCGCCGGGCATCACGGCCATGATCACCTTCGGCGTCACGGCCTGGCTGCCGGCCACCTTCATCCGCCAGTGGGGCTGGACGCCCGGCGAGATCGGCCCCGCCTACGGCGTCATCATCCTGACCTTCGGCATTGGCGGCATGCTGCTCAGCGGCTTCCTGGCCGACTACCTCACGGCGCGCGGCAAGCAGGTGGGCTCGATCGTCATCTCGCTGGTGGCCACCGGCGTGCTCATCGCCAGCGGCCTGGTGCTGGCCTTTGCGCCTTCGCCCACCGTGGCCCTGGTGGCCGTGGCGGTCACCACCTTCTTCCTGGGCATGCCGGTGGCGCTGGCGCCGCCCATCCTGCAGGCGGTCACGCCCAACCAGCTGCGCGGCCAGGTGACTTCCATCTACCTGCTGCTGATCAACCTGATCGGCCTGGGGCTCGGCCCTTTCCTCGTGGCCTTTTTCACGGACTTCGTCTTCCATGACGAAAAGCTCGTGGGCCTGTCGCTGGGCCTGGTGTCCGCCCTGGCCGCGCTGCTGTCCGTGCTGTGCCTGGCCAGCGCCATCGGTCCCTACCGCCGCCTGGTCGCGGCCATGGAGGGCCGGGCATGAGCGCGCAGGCATCAATTTGCTCGCATTACCAGCCGCCGCTGCAGGACATCCGCTTCGTGCAGCAGCACTGGCTGGGTGCAGAGGCCGACTGGCGCCGCATGCCGGCCCATGAAGCCCTGGACCAGGAGACGGCCGACATGGTGGTCGAGGCGGCCGGGCGCTTTTGCGCCGACGTGCTGGCGCCGCTCAACGGCCCGGCCGACCTGCAGGGCTGCCGACTGGAAGAGGGCAGGGTGCGCACGCCCGACGGCTTTCCCGAGGCCTATGCGGCCTTCTTGGAAGCCGGCTGGCCGGCCCTGGCCTGCGCGCCCGAGGTCGGTGGCCAGGGCCTGCCCCAGCTGCTGGATGCCGCGCTGCACGAAATGCTGGCCTCGGCCAACCATGGCTGGACCATGTACCCGGGCATCCTGCACGGCGCCTATGCCTGCCTGCACGCGCATGGCGACGCGCACCTGCGCGCCACCTACCTGCCGCACATCGTCAGCGGGCGCTGGCTGGCCACCATGTGCCTGACCGAGCCCCAGGCCGGCTCCGACCTGAGCCTGCTGCGCACCCAGGCCCGGCCCCGGGGCGATGGCAGCTACCGCCTGGACGGCAGCAAGATCTTCATCTCGGGCGGCGACCAGGACATGAGCGAGAACATCGTGCACCTGGTGCTGGCGCGCCTGCCCGATGCGCCGGCAGGCACGCGCGGGCTGTCGCTCTTCCTGGCGCCGCGCGGCATTCCCCAGGACGGCGGCGGGTTCCTGCCCAATGCCATTCACTGCGACGGCATCGAAAAGAAGATGGGCATCAAGGGCAGCGCCACCTGCGCCATGCGCTTCGAGGGTGCGCAGGCATGGCTGGTGGGCCAGCCCCACCAGGGCCTGGCCGCCATGTTCGTGATGATGAATTCCGCCCGCCTGCACGTGGGCCTGCAGGGCCTGGGCCATGCCGAGATGGCTTGGCAACTGGCGCGCGCCTATGCGGCCGAGCGCCGCCAGATGCGCGCCCAGCCCCGGCCCGCCGATGCGCAGGGCCCCGCCGACCCCATCGCCCTGCAGCCGGCCGTGCAGCGCATGCTGGCCGACCTGCGTGTGTGGACCGAAGGCATGCGCGCCATTGCAGGCTGGGTGGCGCACCAGCTGGACCTGGCCGAACAGGCGCCGGATGCCGAGGAGCGCGCCCAGGCCCATGCGCTGGCCTCGCTGCTCACGCCCGTGGTCAAGTCCTTCTTCACCGAGCGGGGCTTTGCGCTGGCCAGCGAGGCGCTGCAGGTCTTCGGCGGCTATGGCTATGTGCACGAGTACCGCATAGAGCAGACGCTGCGCGATGCGCGCATCGCCATGATCTACGAGGGCACGAACCAGATCCAGGCGCTGGACCTGCTGCAGCGCAAGGTGGCCGCCAGCGGCGGGGCCGCGCTGGCGCCGCTGCTGGCGGCACTGCGCGAGGAGGCCGCTGCCTGCGAGGCGGCGGGCATGGAGCCCGGCCTGGCCGGCGCGCTGCGCAGCTGGAGCGATCGCACCGAAGCGCTGACGGGCGCGCTGTGCGCCCGCGCCGCAGGCGACGCCCCGTTGCTGGTGCGCTGCGCCGAGGACTATCTGCGCCTAGTCGGCACGCTGTGCATGGCCTTTGCCTGGGCGCGCGCGGCGCGCGTCAGCCAGCCGCTGGCCGATCCGGCGCTGCGCCGCTCCAAGGCGGACAGCGCGGCCTGGTTCTTCGCGCATGGGCTGCTGGATGCGGAGCACTGGCTGCGCCGCACCGAGTCCGCCGCCCGCACGCCGCTGCCGGCTGCCGTGGCCTGAGCGGGCAGTCGGGGCTTTTATGATGGAACGCCGCACCGGCCCTGAAGATCCGCAGGCGCCGGGGCGGCTTTGCCTCGGTGTGCCTTCTTCCTCTTCCAGATCCGTGTCCATGGACAGCTCCTCCGAACCCGCCGTCGATCAGTCGCGCCTGCAGCGTTTCCTGGGCTACCGCCTCACGCGCGCGGAAATCCACATCCACAAGCTGTTCGCGCGGCGCGTGGCCGAACTGGACCTCAAGCCCAGCGAGTTCTCCATCCTGGTGCTGATCCACTCCAATCCCGGCATCTACCTGCGCCAGCTGGGCGAGGCGCTGGACATCTCGCCCTCCAACCTGGTGCCGGTGGTCGAGCGCCTGGTGCAGCGCGGGCTCATCGGGCGCCAGCCCGATCCGCGCGACCGCCGGCTGCAGCAGCTGCACATGACGGCCGAAGGCAGCGCGCTGCAGGCGCGGGCCGAGGGCGTGGTGGTGCAACTGGAAGACGAGCTGGAGCAGCTGCTGACCTCCACCGAGCAGCGCCATCTGTTCGCGGCCCTGGACAAGCTCATGGCCATCCAGGAAAGCCAGCCGGGCTGAACCGCCGCGCCGCCCGCTTTCCAACCCCTGGCCGGCGCCGGCCATGCGGCGCTGCGGCACAATGCCGACCATGCTGATGTACCCGCAGATCGATCCCGTGGCCCTGCAGATCGGGCCCCTCGCCGTGCACTGGTACGGCCTGACCTATCTGGCCGCTTTCGGCCTCTTCCTCTGGCTGGGAACGCGCAGGCTGCGCCACCCGCCCTTCGTGCGCATGCAGGGCGACCGCGCCTGGACGCGCAAGGACGTGGAAGACATTCTTTTCCTGGGCGTGCTCGGCGTGGTCGTCGGCGGCCGGCTGGGCTACTGCCTGTTCTACAAGCCGGGCTACTACCTGAGCCACCCGCTGGAGATCTTCTATGTCTGGCAGGGCGGCATGAGCTTTCATGGCGGCCTGGTCGGCGTGATCGCCTCCATGGTCTGGTTCGCGCGCTCGCGGGCCCGCTCCTGGCTGGAGGTGGCCGACTTCGTCGCGCCCTGCGTGCCCACGGGCCTGGCGGCCGGCCGCGTCGGCAACTTCATCAACGGGGAGCTGTGGGGTCGCTTCGCCAGCCCCGAGCTGCCCTGGGCCATGGTCTTCCCGCAAAGCGGCTCCATGCTGCCGCGCCACCCCTCGCAGGTCTACCAGTTCCTGCTGGAAGGCCTGCTGCTGTTCGTGCTGCTGTGGCTGTATGCGCGCAAGGAGCACAAGCCGGGCCAGGTGGCGGCGGTCTTCCTCGTCGGCTACGGCGCCTTCCGCTTCATTGCCGAGTACTTCCGCGAGCCCGATGACTTCCTGGGCCTGCTGTCGCTGGGCATGAGCATGGGCCAGTGGCTGTGCGTGCCCATGGTGATCGGCGGCATCGCCATGTGGTTCTGGGCCGCGGGGCGCCCGGCCTATCCTGCCCAGGCGGGCAAGCCGGCCTGAGACCGGCGGTACGCACGGATACGAAGCGGGCCTGGTGCCCGCTTTGTTTTTTTGTGCAAGATTGGCGGGAGAGGGGGCAGGGGCGTGCATGGGGATAGCCCGAAGACAAGAACGCGACATCGGCGTACACGGTCTGCCGTGCAGACTCTCATAATGTGAGCAGCAAAAGATTGTCATTGGCCGATTGGCGGCATGACAGTCCCGTGACCGCTTGACATGGAGGAACTTCTGAATGGGTCTGGCTACTGACTGGATTGCCCGCAATGTGTCCCGCTTTCGCAGCACCGATGCGGCTGCGCCTGCAACAAAGTCCGAGGGCGAGGCAGCCAAGGGACCCGCGCCGCGCGGCACGGCCCAGCGCCTGCAGGCCACCCTGCGGCGCGGCCAGGAAGTGCTGTCCCCGCGCGAGCTGCGCAAGCTCATGGAAGACCTGCAGGCTGCCGCCGACGCCGGCCTGAGCGATGTCGAGGGCGGCCGCCATGCGCAACTGCTCATGGACTGGTACGCCCAGGCCGAGCTGCCTGCGCACAAGGATTTCTGGGCGCTGATCGTCGAGCAGTTCGGCCCCGATACCGAAGCCCTGATGGCCGCGCGCAAGCGCTATGACACGGCGACCAGCGATGCCGAGCGCGGCCAGGCCGAGATGGACCTGCGCCGCGCGCTGATGTCGCCGCGCACGCGGCTGCTGCAGCGCTTTGCCCAGCCCCAGGGCGGCATGGGCTTTCTGGTGGACCTGCGCGCCGAACTGCTGGCCCTGCCCAAGGCGGAGCAGCAGCGCTTTTCCGCGCTGGACGCCGAGCTGGAGCATCTGTTTGCCAACTGGTTCGACGTGGCCCTGCTGGAGCTGCGCCGCCTGAGCTGGGACTCGCCGGCCTCGCTGATCGAAAAGCTCATCCAGTACGAGGCCGTGCACGACATCCGCAGCTGGGCCGACCTCAAGAACCGCCTGGACAGCGACCGTCGCTGCTACGGATTCTTCCACCCGCGCATGCCCACCGTGCCGCTGATCTTCGTGGAGGTGGCGCTGGTGGACAAGATGTCCGACAGCATCGCCCCGCTGCTGGACGAGACGGCGGCGGCCGCCGACCTGGGCCGCGCCACCACGGCCATCTTCTACTCCATCAGCAACACCCAGACCGGCCTGCGCGGCGTGAGCTTTGGCGACTCGCTGATCAAGCATGTGGTGGAGACGCTGACGGGCGAGTTCCCCCGGCTGCGCCATTTCGCTACGCTGTCTCCCATTCCGGGCCTGCGTGCCTGGATCGCCAAGCACGGCGATGCCATCCTGGAGAAGATGGACGAGCGCCAGCGCAAGGCCTTCGAGCTCAAGGCCGGCGGCATGGGCGCCGAGCACCTGCTGGCGGCGCTGGACGCGCCGCAGGATCTCAAGCCCGACGCACCTGTGCGCCGCGCACTGCTGTTCTGCGCTGCCCACTATCTGGGGCGCGAGACGGCCAAGGGCCGGCCGCTGGACCCGGTGGCGCGTTTTCACCTGGGCAACGGCGCGCGCGTGGAGCGGCTCAACTGGGCGGCCGACCTGTCGGCCAAGGGACTCAAGCAGTCGCTGGGGCTGATGGTCAACTACCTCTACGACCTCAAGCGCCTGGACAAGCATCGCGGCCTGCTGGCGCAGGGCCGCATACCGGTGTCCTCGGACATCGAAGCCCTGTGCAAATGAAAAGGGGCGCGGCGCAGGCCGTGCCCCTTTTCTTGCACAGGGACTGCTGCGCCTGACAACGAAGACAGCCTCAAAGAGGCGACAAGGAGACAAGTCATGCAAGCTTCCCACCCCACGGGGCGGCGCGCGGTGTTGCGCGCAGCCGGGGCCTCGATGGCCGCGCTGGCCCTGCCCATGGCAGCCCGCGCGGCGGCGGACTGGCCGTCCAAACCCGTGAACCTGGTCGTGCCGTTTCCGGCCGGCGGGGGCACCGATGCCTTTGCCCGGCCGTTCTCGGCCCAGTTCGCCAAGAGCGCGGGCAAGACCCTGGTGATCGACAACCGCGGCGGCGCAGGCGGCACCCTGGGCGCCAGCTACGCGGCCAAGCTGGCGCCGGACGGCTACAACTTCTTCATGGGCGGCACCCACCATGTGATTGCGCCATCCATGTACCCGCGCCTGGACTATGACCTGGAGCGCGACTTCATCGCGCTGGCCCTGCTGGCCAGCGTGCCCCAGGTGCTGGTGGTCAACCCGCGCAACGTGCCGCACAAGACCGTGCAGGAGCTGCTGTCCGACCTGCGCAAGCGGCCGGGCAAGCTCAACTACGCCTCGGCGGGCGCGGGCACCTCGCACCACCTGGCCGGCGAGCTGTTCAAGCTGCAGACCAATACCTTCATCACCCACATTCCCTATCGGGGCGCGGGCCCGGCGCTGCAGGACCTGATCGCCGGCAATGTGGACATGATGTTCGACGGCCTGGGCTCGTCGGCCCAGCACATCAAGAGCGGTCGCATCCGCGCGCTGATGGTCTCTGGCGACAAGCGCAATCCGGCCTTCCCCGACGTGCCCTGCGCGGCCGAGTCCGGCCTGCCCGACTACACGGTCACGACCTGGTACGGCCTGTGGGCGCCCAAGGGCACGCCGCAGGCCGTGCAGGCCCAGGTCATCGACCAGGTGCAGCGCATAGGCTCGGCCGAAGAGATCAAGTCCATCTGGGCGCGCAACGGCGCCGACTACGGCGGCATGAACCAGCAGCAGTTCGCGGCCATGGTGCATGGCGAGATCGCGCGCTGGGCGCAGGTGGTCAAGGCCTCGGGCGCCAAGCTGGAGTAGCGGACGAGGGGCCGGTCAGGGCAGGGGCAGGGCAGGGACAGGGCGGTGGCATGCGCGTGCATGTCACCACCCTGTCACGGGCCTTGGCTACGGTCCATCCCTTCTGAGATCCATCCTGGGAGGGAATATGAACAAGGCAGACAAGGTCCGCTCGCCCGCATCCGTGCTGCTCGCGCTGGTCCTGGCTTTCGGCACGGCCACGGGCCTGGCAGGCTGCGGCGGCAGCGACGACAGCCCCGAGACCATCGGCTCGCTGCGGCTGATCGGCGACTACAGCATCAGGACCAAGACACTGTTCGACGGCGTGGAGTTCGGCGGCATCTCCGGCCTGGACCGCGCGCCCGATGGCAGCTACTGGGCCATCTCCGATGAGCGCGGCGGCGAGCGTGGCACGCCGCGCTTCTACAACCTGGGCATTCAGTTCGATGACAAGGCCATCCAGGCCGTGACCATCCGCAAGATGGTCACGCTCAAGGGCCGCGACGGCCAGCCCCTGCCCGGCACACGCCGCACCGTGGACCCCGAAGGCATCCGCGTGGCGCCCAGCGGCAACCTCTACGTGTCCAGCGAGGGCAACTTCAGCACCGACCCCGCCAGCCTGTTCCAGCCCTTTGTGCGCGAGATCAAGGTCGACGGCAGCTTCGTGCGCGACTTCGAGACGCCTGCGGCCTTCAACTACGTGGACAACACCACCAGCGGAGGGCGCAACAACAAGCTGTTCGAGGCCCTGGCCGTCACGCCCGACGGCAGCGTGTTCACGGCCAACGAGGATGCGCTGGTGGAAGACGGCCCCCTCACCACGCTGGCTGCGGGCAGCGTCATCCGCGTCCTCAAGCTCGATCCGGCCACGGGCAAGTCCGGCGCGCAGTACGCCTACCAACTGCCGAAGATTCCCCTGGACAAGGCCGCCAGCGGCAGCTTTCCGCCGGACAACGGCCTGCCCGAGCTGCTGGCGGTCTCCAACAACGAGTTCATCGCCATCGAGCGCGCCTTTGCCGATGGCGTGGGCAACACCATCCGCCTGACGCGCGCCACCATCGAGCCCGACACCACCGACGTGCGCAGCTTCAAGAGCCTGGTGGGCGCCAGCTACAAGCCCATGAAGCGCGAGCTGCTGCTGGAAATGCCCGTGACCTACCAGGGCGTCAAGCTCGACAACATCGAAGGCATCTCCTGGGGTCCGCGCCTGGCCAACGGCAACCGCACCCTGGTGCTGGTGGCCGACAACAACTTCGCGGACAACCAGGTCACGCAGTTCCTGGCCTTTGAAGTGCGGCCCTGAGCCCTCTTCGGGCTACCTTGACTTGCGCGGGCGCTCGTAGCCCGCCTGCGCGGGCGCGCCCAGCACCATGTCGGTGAAGGCGCTGCCGCCTGCGCAGATGTGCTGGCGCATGGCCTCGGCGGCCACCTCCGCCTGGCCTGCGCAGATGGCGGCCACCACGGTGGCGTGTTCCTGCTGCGAGCGCGCAAGCCGGCCGGGCTTCTCGAACATGCGGCCCCGGTAGGGCGTGATGCGCAGCCGCAGCAGCCGCGTCTGCTCCACGATGAAGTCATTGCCGCTGGCCTCGTATATCAGTTCGTGCAGCTGCATGTTGGCCTGCACATAGCCTTCGGCATCCTGCGCCTGGGCGCAGGCGGCGGTGTGCGCCAGCGCCGCCTGCAGCCGCTCGCGCAGCTGCGCATGGATGCGCGTGGCAGCCAGCCGGGCCAGCACGCCTTCCAGCTCGGCCAGGCCTTCCATCATGGCCACCAGTTCGCGCGCATCCAGCCGCCGCACATAGATGCCCGAGCGAGGAACGATCTCCACCAGCCCCTTGGCCACCAGCAGCAGCAGCGCCTCGCGCACGGGGGTGCGCGAGGCGCCGAAGCGTTCGCACAGGGCCGGCTCGTCGATGGCGTCGCCGGGCCGCATGGCGCCCGAGCGCAGCTCGTCTTCCAGCGATTGCCGTATACGCTCCTGCAGGCTGGACGTGGCCGGGGTTTTCTCCAATGGCTGCTTGGCTGGAAGCATTTTCTAATTCAAATATATCTGATTGACTGACTGATACATATGACACCCAGACTCGACATCCAGGATCACCTGGCCACCATCACGCTGCAGCGTCCCGAAGCGGCCAACAAGCTGGCCCCCGAAGACCTGGGCGCGCTGGTCGCGCACATGGAGCATATCAACCACCGCGACGACGTGCGCGTGGTGGTGCTGCGCAGCGAAGGCAAGTACTTTTGCAGTGGTTATGATATATCAGAGATCCAGGGCAGCCAGACCGAGGGCAGCAGCTTCGGCGAGATGGTGGACGCCATCGAACAATGCCGCGCCGTGACCGTGGCCGCCATCCACGGCGGCGTCTACGGCGGCGCCACCGACATGGCCCTGGCCTGCGACTTTCGCGTGGGCAGCACGGCGGCCGAAATGTTCATGCCGGCCGCGCGCCTGGGCCTGCATTTCTACGCGGGCGGGCTGGAGCGCTATGTCTCGCGCCTGGGCCTGGACACGGCCAAGCGGCTGTTCCTGACCTGCGAGCGCATCCAGGCCCCGGAGATGAAGGCCTGCGGATTCCTCACCCATCTGGCCGATCCCGCCGCCTTCGCCGCGGCCGTGGAGCAGCTCACCGGCACGCTGGCCGCCATGGCGCCCATCCCCCTGTTCGGCATGAAAAAGCACCTGAACCTGATCGCGCGCGGCCGCCATGACGTGGCCGAGATCACGCGCGAGGTGCAGCGCAGCATCGCCTCCGAAGACCTGCAGGAAGGCGGCCGGGCCTGGCGCGAGAAGCGCAGCCCGGAGTTCAAGGGGCGCTGAACCGCATCCTCCCGCATACACGCAGATTGCCCGTGGTGCTGCCTACCGCCCACAGCCCACGGAACCGGCGCGGCCCAACTCGGGGACACCGAGGAAGGGCCGCTCCCGCACCGAGGGTGTCGTCCCCCTTTGGGGGAAGGCGCGCAGCGACTCAGGGGGTATCAATAAACAGGAGACAAGCCATGTTCAAGCGTTTTGCACTGTCGTTGCTGCTGGCCGGATTGGCCGGTGGCACGATGGCCCAGTCCTATCCCGCCCGGCCCGTCACGCTGGTCGTGGGATTTCCGCCCGGCGGCGGC
This sequence comes from Delftia sp. DLF01, assembly GCF_014852125.1. NCBI lineage: Bacteria > Pseudomonadati > Pseudomonadota > Betaproteobacteria > Burkholderiales > Comamonadaceae > Delftia > Delftia sp. DLF01. The sequence goes on along the minus strand of NZ_JACVAZ010000003.1, from coordinate 1,095,873 downwards.
GCCGACGCGGTGGCGCGCATCGTGGCCGACAAGGTCGGCAAGATCCTGGGCCAGCCCCTGCTGGTGGACAACCGCCCGGGCGCCGGCACCACGCTGGCCTCCGAGCATGTGGCGCGTGCAGCGCCCGACGGCTACACGCTGCTGCTGGGCAGCGCCAATATCTATGGCTCGGACCAGCTGCTCTACAAGAGCGCGCGCTATGACGGCGCGCGCAACTTCACGGGCATCACGCGCTGGAGTTCGGCCCCCATGCTGCTGGCCGTGCGCAAGGATTTTCCGGGCCAGGGCGTGGGCGATCTGGTGGCGCTGGCGCGCAGCCAGCCCGACAAGCTCAGCTATTCCTCCTCGGGCGCAGGCGTGATCACGCACCTGGCCACGCTGTCGTTCGCGGGCGCCAGCGGTGGGCTGCGCATGCTGCATGTGCCGTTCAAGGGCGGTGCGCCATCGATACAGGCCGTGGCCGCCGGCGATGTGGACCTGACCTTCGGCACGCCGCCCTCGGTGCTGCCGCTGGCCCAGGCGGGCAAGCTGCGCATGCTGGCCGTGAGCACGGCAGAACGTTCGCCGCTCTTCCCCGACCTGCCGGGCATGAAGGAGTCCGGCGTGCCGGGCTTTGACTACACCTTCTGGTTCGGCCTGTTCGCACCGGCGGGCCTGCCCGAGGAGGTGGCCAGGAAGCTGTTCGATGCCAGCACCAAGGCCCTGGAAGACCCCGATGTGAAGGCCAGGCTGGCCAAGCAGGGCAATCTGGCCGCGCCCTCGGCATCCCTAGAAGAATTCCGCGCCTGGGCCCTCAAGGAAGGGCAGGAGTCCAAGGCCCTGACCCAGCGTTCCGGCGCCGGATTGCAGTGAATATGAATGAGCAAACCATGAATGAACAAGCCACGGGCCTGCCGCTGGAAGGCCTTACCGTCATCGACCTCACGCGCGTGCTGGCCGGCCCCATGTGCACGCAGATGCTGGCCGACCTGGGCGCGCGCGTGATCAAGGTGGAGCAGCCCGGCACGGGCGACGATGCGCGCGGCATCGGGCCGTTTGTGGACGGGGGGTCGGCCTATTTCCTGTCGGTGAACCGCAACAAGGAATCCATTGCGCTGGACCTCAAGCAGCCGCAGGACCGCGAGGTCTTCGAGCGCCTGCTGCAAGGCGCCGATGTGCTGGTCGAGAACTTCCGCCCCGGCACCATGGACAAGCTCGGCTATGGCTGGGAGACCCTGCATGTGCGCCATCCCCGGCTGGTGATGACGTCGGTCTCTGGCTTTGGCCAGACAGGCCCCTACAGCGGCTTTCCTGCCTACGACATGGTGGTGCAGGCCATGAGCGGAATGATGAGCGTGACCGGCCACCCGGGCGCCGGGCCCTGCCGCGTGGGCGTGTCCATCGGCGACCTGGGCGCAGGGCTGTACGCCGTCATCGGCACGCAGGCCGCACTCATGCGCCGCGCCCGCACGGGGCAGGGCGAACGTGTCGATGTCTCCATGCTCGACTGCCAGGTGGCCCTGCTGGAGAACCCCGTGGCGCGGCTCGGTGCGCTGGGCAGCGTGCCGGGGCCCATGGGTACGCGGCATCCGTCCATGGCACCCTTCGATGTGTTCGCGGCGCAGGACGGCTGGTTCGTCATCGCCGTGGGCAGCGATGTGCTGTTCCGCAAGCTGTGCAGCCTGCTGCAATTGCCCGAACTGGCCGAGGATGCGCGCTTTGCCGGCAATGCCCTGCGCTGCGAGCACCAGGCCGAACTCAAGGCCGCGCTGGAGGCGCGCCTGCGGGACAGTCCCAGGGCGCATTGGCTGCGCCTGCTCACTGATAATGGCATCCCGGCGGGGGAGTACAACAGCGTGGCCGATGTCGTCGAGCACCCCCAGGTGCGCGAGCGCGGCATGCTGGCCCAGGTGCAGGCCCCCGGTGGCCAGACGCTGCGCGTGGCGGGCAACCCCTTGCTGGCCGCGTGCGATCAGCCCCTGGTGCGCAGGCAGCCGCCCGCGCTGGACGCGGACCGTGAGCGCATCCTGCGCGAGCTGTCCGTGGCGCAGCCTTCGCCCAACCATGAACGTGCCTGAGATTTCCCTGCTTCCCGCGGACTCTTCCTTCTTTTTCACAGCCATGACCAACCGCAATCTGTTCGCTGCCTTGCGCGCCGCCTTTCCCCAGGATCTGCAGAAGTGGGCCGTAGAGGCCATAGGCGCGGACGGCGCCAGCCTGTTCTACAGCTGGGCCGACCTGGACCGTGGCAGCGCGCGCATGGCCAACCTGCTGCAGTCGCTGCAACTGCCGCCCGCCAGCCGCATCGCCGTGCAGGTGGAAAAGTCGGTCGAGGCGCTGATGCTCTACCTGGCCACGCTGCGCAGCGGCCATGTCTTCCTGCCGCTGAACACGGCCTACCAGAGCGCCGAGATCGAATACTTCGTGGGCAATGCCGAGCCCGCCGTCGTGGTCTGCGCGCCGGGCAATTTCGGCTGGGTCTCCAAGATCGCCTTCACCTCGGGCGTGGCCCATGTCTACACCCTGGGCGACGACCGCAGCGGCACGCTGCTGGAACGCGCGGCCCACCATGGCGACGAGCATGAGGTGGTGGAGCGCGGCGAGGACGACCTGGCCGCCATCCTCTACACCAGCGGCACCACGGGCCGCAGCAAGGGGGCGATGCTCACGCACGGCAACATGCTGTCCAACGCCGAGACGCTCAAGGACTACTGGGGCTGGCAGGACGGCGACGTGCTCATCCACGCGCTGCCCATCTTCCATGTGCACGGGCTGTTCGTGGCCATCCACGGCGCGCTGATCAATGGCAGCCCCATGATCTGGCTGTCGAAGTTCGAGCCCGGCACGGTGATCTCGCGCATGCGCGATGCCACCGTCTTCATGGGCGTGCCCACGCTCTACGTGCGCATGCTGGCGGATGCGCGGCTCACGCGCGAGGCGGCGGCCCACATGCGGCTGTTCATCTCGGGCTCGGCACCCATGCTGGTGGAGACGCACCGCGACTGGCAGGAGCGCACCGGCCACGTCATCCTGGAGCGCTACGGCATGAGCGAGACCATCATGCTGACCTCCAATCCCTACCGCGCCGACGCGCACAACGGCGGCCAGTCCGAGCGCCGCGCCGGCACCGTGGGCTTTGCGCTGCCCGGCGTGGGCGTGCGCATCGTGGACGACGCAGGCGAGCAGGTGCCCGTGGGCGAGATCGGCAACATCCAGGTGCGTGGCCCCAATGTGTTCAAGGGCTACTGGCGCATGCCCGAGAAGACGGCCGAGGAGTTCACGGCCGATGGCTGGTTCCGCACGGGCGACGTGGGCAAGCTCGACGAGCGGGGCTATGTGAGCATCGTGGGCCGCAGCAAGGACCTGATCATCTCGGGCGGCTACAACGTCTATCCGGCCGAGATCGAAGGCTTCATCAACGAGCTGCCCGGCGTGGCCGAAAGCGCCCTGGTCGGCGTGCCGCACCCGGACTTCGGCGAAGTGGGCGTGGCCGTGGTCGTGCCGCGCCCCGGTGCTGCGCTGGAGCCCCAGGCGGTGGTCGATGCGCTCAAGGGCCAGCTGGCCAATTTCAAGATTCCCAAGCGCTGCTTCGTAGTGCAGGAGCTGCCGCGCAACACCATGGGCAAGGTGCAGAAGAACCTGCTGCGCGACGAACACAAGCAGCTGTTCGCCTGAGTTGGCGCCAGGGTGCGGATTGCGCCCTGGCCTGATTGAAAAAGCAAAAGGCATCGGCGCCGCCGATGCCTTTTTTTGTGTGGCGGCCGCCGAGGCTGCCGCTACCCTTCAACGCAGGACGAGCACGGGGATATGGGTGTGCGTGAGCACATGCTGCGTCTCGCTGCCCAGCAGCAGGCGCTGCAGGCCCTTGCGGCCGTGCGAGGCCATGACGATGAGATCGCAGTCGCGGCGCTTGGCCACGTCGATCACGCTTTCGGCGACCAGGTCGGACTTGACGATCTCGGTGGTCACGTTGACCTTCAGAGCCTGTCCCTTGGCATGGATGGCATCCAGCACGGTCTGCGCGTTGGAAGTCCACTGGCCTTCGATGCGCTCGATCTGCTTGAGGTCCACGGTCTCGCCGCCCTCGAAGTAGCTGCGCGGATAGTGTTGCACCACCTGGACGACGACGACGCTGGCGCCGCACAGCGCGGCAAGGCCCAGCCCGCTGTCCACGGCCTTGTCGGAAAGCTCGGAACCGTCGGTGGCGATCAGGATGCGGTTGTACATGCGTGCTCCTTTCGTGTGTGCTGATGGATGGGATGAAGTCAGCATAGACCCAACCATGAGTTAACGGTTGATTAATGTCAATACGCTTATCATGCGGCCCGATTACGCTAAGAACCATGCCCCACACCACGATAGCCCCATCCAGCGAGGCGGCAGTGGCGGCGCTTGATTCAGGCCCCTCGCCCTCGCAGCAGGCCACCGCCCGGCTGCTGGATGATCCGCAGGAGTGGAGTTCGTTCGGACGGCCCGCAGGCCCCGCAACTCCCGCCGACCCTTCCAAGGAACCCACCGACTTTCCCGCCTGGGATTCGCACGTCGTTCTGGAAGGCATGCACTGTGCCGCATGCGCCCTGACCATCGAGGATGCGCTGCGTGCCGTGCCCGGAGTGGAGAAGGCCGAAGTCAGTGCTGCCACGCGCCGTGCCCGTGTCACCTGGCGCCACGCGCAGGTGCTTCCCTCCGAGTGGATGGAGGCCGTGCGGCGCGCCGGCTACCAGGCGCTTCCCGCACGCGATGCCTTTGCGCGCGAGCGCCGCCAGGCCGAGAGCCGCCGTGCGCTGTGGCGCTGGCTGGTGGCCGGCTTTTGCATGATGCAGGTGATGATGTATGCGTGGCCCGCCTACGTGGCCCGCCCCGGCGACCTGTCGCAGGAGATGGAGACGCTGCTGCGCTGGGCCTCCTGGGTCATCTCGCTGCCCGTGGTGCTGTTTTGCTGCGGCCCCTTCTTCTCCAGCGCGCTGCGCGACATACGCCAGCGCCGCGTGAGCATGGACCTGCCCGTGGCCCTGGGCATGCTGATCACCTTCGTGATCAGTTCGCTGGGCACCTTCGATCCTTCGGGCCCCTTCGGCGAGGAAGTCTTCTACGACTCGCTGACCATGTTCGTCTTCTTCCTGCTGTCCGGCCGCTGGCTGGAGCTGCGCCTGCGCGACCGCACGGCCGGCGCGCTGGAGGCGGTGATGAACCGCCTGCCCGATGCCGTGCTGCGCGAGAACGCAGCCGGCCATTTCGAGCGCGTGGCCACGCGCCGCCTGCGCGCGGGCGACCGGGTGCGCGTGCTCAGTGGCGAGGCCTTCCCGGCCGACGGCACCATCGTGCGCGGCCGCACCCATGCCGACGAGGCCCTACTCACCGGCGAGTCCACGCCCGTGCTGCGTGCCGAGGGCGATACCGTCACGGCCGGCAGCTACAACCTGGATGCCGTGGTCGATGTGCGCGTGGATGGCGTGGGTGCCGATACGCGCTTCGCCCAGATCGTGGGCCTGATGGAAAGCGCCTCGCTGCAAAAGCCGCGCCTGGCCCAGCTGGCCGACAAGGTGGCGCGGCCCTTTCTCGTCGTGGTGCTGCTGGCTGCGCTGGGCGCCGCCATCTGGTGGTGGCCCACCGATCCCGGCAAGGCCATGATGGTGGCGGTGGCCGTGCTCATCGTGACCTGCCCCTGCGCGCTGTCGCTGGCCACGCCCGTGGCCATGCTCACCGCCGCCGGCACGCTGGCGCGCAGCGGCGTGCTGGTGCGCAACCTGCAGGGTCTGGAGGCGCTGGCCGCCGTGGACACCCTGGTGTTCGACAAGACCGGCACGCTCACGCGCGATGGCCTGGCCCTGTCGTCCTTCGAGCCTGCTGCGGGCGAAGATGCCGACGAAGTGCTGGCACTGGCGGCGCTGCTGGCGCGCCAGTCCATCCACCCGGCCTCGCGCGCCATTGCGCAGGCCGGCGCCGATGCCGCCACCGACTGGAAGCTGGACACCATGCAGGAAATGGCCGGCCTGGGCCTGGACGCCTGGGTGCAGCGCCCCGGCGCGCGCCGCCATCTGCGGCTGGGCTCGGCCCTGCACGCAGGCCTGGCCGGGGAGCAGCCCGTGCAGGGTGTGCTGCTGGCCGAGGAGACCTCGCAGGGCTGGCACACGCTGGCCCGCTTCGTCCTCAGCGAGGACGTGCGGCCCGAGGCCGCCGCCGTGGTGCAGGCGCTGCACCGGCATGGCGTGCAGGTGATGCTGCTGTCCGGCGACCGCGAGGACGCGGCCCGCGCCATGGCGGCGCGCGTGGGCATCACCCAGGCCGAAGGCGGCTGCAGCCCGCAGGACAAGCTGGAGCGCCTGCAGCAGGCGCAGGCTGCCGGCCACCACGTGGCCATGGTGGGCGACGGCCTCAACGACGGCCCAGTTTTAGCTGGAGCGCATGTCTCTTTTGCTTTTGGTAGAGCAGTGCCCCTGGCACAATCGCGCGCAGATTTCGTTGTTCTGGGTGACAGCCTGGAACTGGTACTCCAGGCATGCCTGTTGTCGCGCCGCACGCTGCAGGTGGTGCGCCAGAACATGGCCTGGGCAGCCGCTTACAACGCGGTGTCGATTCCGCTGGCCCTGGCGGGCTTCATGCCTGCCTGGGTGGCCGGCCTGGGAATGGCACTGAGTTCGCTGCTGGTGGTGATGAATGCCGCGCGCCTTGCGCGCAGCCTGCCACTGGCTGCAACGAAACACACGGGCACGCCTGCTGCGCCCGCAGCGTCCGTCGCGATGAAGACGGGCTCCACCGCAACGGTGGGGAGGTTCTGATGGAAATACACCCCCTGAGCGGCTGCGCCGCTTCCCCCTCTCTCGCTTCGCGGGAGGGGAACGACACCTTCGCCGCGAGGCGGCTCTTGCTCGGTGTCACTGAGCTGCATCGCGCCCGTTCTGGGGGCAAGGCGTGGCGCGTCAGCGCCACGGGGAACTGACCATGGATATTTTGTATTTGCTGATCCCGCTGTCGGTGGTGCTGGTGCTGGCCATCCTTGCGGCCCTGTGGTGGGCCGTGTATCGCGGGCAGTTCGAGAGTGTGGAGCAAGAGGGTGAGCGCATTCTTCGGGACGATTGACGTGGGTCAACACGCCCGGGAGCGAAGAACGTAACACTTTGATAGCAATCTAAGGGGTGCACGATGGATAGTTCAAATAAAAACGCTGTCTATTACGACGATTCCGTCGTAAGGCAGTTCTCTATCATGGCCGTCGTCTGGGGGGTGGTAGGCATGGCTGTCGGGGTGTTGATCGCCTCGCAGCTGGCCTGGCCGGAACTCAACTTCGGCATTCCATGGCTGAGCTACGGACGCCTGCGTCCGCTGCACACGAACGCCGTGATCTTTGCCTTTGGCGGATCGGCGCTGTTCGCAACCAGCTACTACGTGGTGCAGCGCACCTGCCAGACGCGGCTGTTCATGCCCAAGCTGGCCAGCCTGACCTTCTGGGGCTGGCAGATCGTCATCGTCGCCGCCGCCATCAGCCTGCCGCTGGGCTACACCCAGGGCAAGGAGTACGCCGAGCTGGAGTGGCCGATCGACCTGCTGATCGCCGTGACCTGGGTCTCGTATGCCATCGTGTTCTTCGGAACCATCGGCATCCGCAAGGTCCGTCACATCTACGTGGCCAACTGGTTCTTCGGCGCCTTCATCATCGCCGTGGCACTGCTGCACATCGTCAACAGCGCAGCCATTCCGGCCGGCTGGATGAAGAGCTACTCGGCCTACGCCGGCGTGCAGGACGCGATGGTGCAGTGGTGGTACGGCCATAACGCCGTGGGCTTCTTCCTGACCGCAGGCTTCCTGGGCATGATGTATTACTTCATCCCCAAGCAGGCTGGCCGTCCGGTCTACAGCTACCGCCTGTCCATCGTCCACTTCTGGGCGCTGATCTTCACCTACATGTGGGCGGGTCCTCACCACCTGCACTACACCGCGCTGCCCGACTGGACGCAGTCCGTGGGCATGGTGTTCTCGCTGATCCTGCTGGCTCCCAGCTGGGGCGGCATGATCAACGGCGTGATGACGCTGTCGGGCGCATGGCACAAGCTGCGCGACGACCCCATCCTGCGCTTCCTGATCGTGTCGCTGTCGTTCTACGGCATGTCCACGTTCGAAGGTCCGATGATGTCCATCAAGACCGTCAACGCGCTGTCGCACTACACGGACTGGACCGTGGGCCACGTTCACTCGGGCGCCCTGGGCTGGGTGGGCCTGATCACCATGGGCTCGCTGTACTACCTGATCCCGCGCCTGTTCGGCAAGACCAAGATGCACTCGGTGGGCGCCATCGAACTGCACTTCTGGATGGCCACCATCGGCATCGTGCTGTACATCGCCGCGATGTGGATCGCCGGTGTGATGCAGGGCCTGATGTGGCGCGCCGTCAATCCCGATGGCACGCTGACCTACACCTTCGTCGAAAGCGTCAAGGCCAGCTATCCGTTCTACGTGATCCGCGTGGCCGGTGGCCTGCTGTACCTGGGCGGCATGCTGGTCATGCTGTGGAACACCTGGAAGACCGCGATCTCGGGCCGTTCGGTGAAGGTGGCCGTGCCTGCCGTCGTGGCCCACGCCTGAGCGTCTAGGAGCATTACTCATGTCCGATCACAACAATAGCGCTCCCAAGAGCTTTTCCCACGAGAAGGTGGAAACCAACAATTTCCTGCTGATCGTTCTGACCCTGCTGGTGGTGGCCGTCGGCGGCATGGTGGAAATCGTTCCGCTGTTCTTCCAGAAGTCGACCACGGAAGCGGTGGCGGGCCTCAAGCCCTACACGCCGCTGCAGCTGATGGGCCGCGACGTCTATCTGCGCGAGGGCTGCTACAACTGCCACTCGCAGATGATCCGCCCCTTCCGCGCCGAGACCATGCGCTACGGCCACTACTCGGTGGCTGGCGAGTTCGTCTATGACCACCCCTTCCAGTGGGGTTCCAAGCGCACGGGTCCCGACCTGCACCGCGTGGGCGGCAAGTACAGCGACGAATGGCATCGCATCCACCTGAACAACCCGCGCGACGTGGTGCCCGAGTCCAACATGCCTGCCTACACCTGGCTGGAAAAGAACAAGGTGGATGACACCGTGGTCGCCCAGCACATGAGCGCGCTGCGCAAGGTGGGCGTGCCCTACAGCGACGAGGAAATCAGCGGCGCTGCCGAGCAGGTCAAGGGCAAGACGGAAATGGACGCCGTCATCGCCTACCTGCAGGTCCTGGGCCGTTCGGTCAAGTAAAGGAGAGCGACATGGACATCACCACCATGCGCATCGTGGCCACGCTGGCCTCGCTGGCCTGCTTCATCGGCATCTGGTGGTGGGCGTTCGCCCGCCGCAACCAGGCCCGTTTCGACGAGGCCGCCCAGCTGCCGTTCGAGCAAGACTGAGTCCCTCCACCAGAACGAGAACTTCCCATGAGCGATTTCGTAAACAACTTCTGGTCGATCTATGTCACGGCGATCACGCTGGGCGGCATCATCGGCTGCCTGCTGCTGCTGTATCTCACCGCACGCAAGAAGGTGGTCCCCTCGGCCGACAACACCACGGGCCACGTCTGGGACGAGGACCTGCGCGAGCTGAACAACCCCATGCCCAAGTGGTGGATGTGGCTGTTCATCATCACCTCGGTGTTCGGCTTCGCCTACCTGGCGGCCTATCCGGGCCTGGGCTCGTTCGCGGGCAAGCTGGGCTGGACGCAGCTGGGCGCCTATGAAAACGAGATGGCCAAGGCCCGCGCGGACCTGGAGCCGCTGTACGCCAAGTTCACGAGCATGAGCACCGAAGACATGGCCAAGGATCCCCAGGCCATGGCCATCGGCGAGCGCCTGTTCATGAACAACTGCGCACAGTGCCACGGCTCGGATGCACGCGGCGGCAAGAGCTTCCCCAACCTGACCGATGGCGACTGGCTGCATGGCGGCACGCCCGAGAAGATCAGGGAAACCATCACGGGCGGCCGCATCGGCATCATGCCGCCCATGGCCGCTGCCGTCGGCACGCCCGACGATGTGCGCAACCTCTCGCACTATGTGCTGAGCCTGTCGGGCAGCCCGCACGACTCGCTCAAGGCCTCGCTGGGCAAGTCCAAGTTCACGGCCTGCGCTGCCTGCCACGGCATGGACGGCAAGGGCAACCAGGCCCTGGGCGCGCCCAACCTGACCGATGACATCTGGCTGCACGGCTGGGGCGAGGCCGCCATCACGGCCATGATCAACAACGGCAAGCACAACGAGATGCCTGCCCAGAAGGACAAGCTGACCGAGGCGCAGATCGCGGTGCTTGCTTCCTATGTCTGGGGCATGTCGCACAAAGACGGCGCAGTCCGTCAGTAAGCACAGGGGCGGCGCTGCGGCGCCGCCTTTTTGCGTTTTGAGTTTTCAGATATTTCAAAAAAACAAAGGAACCCACCATGAAGCCCGAGAGCGGGGATGACACCGGGAAGCCTCCCCGCAAAGTCATTCCGATCACGCCGGCCACGCCTGATCCGGGCGAGCTGGTGTCGATGTTCGAGTCGGAAAAGAAGGTCTACCCGCGCTCCATCAGCGGTGTCTTCGCACGCTGGCGATGGGCCCTGGTGTTTCTCACCCAACTGGTTTTCTACGGCCTGCCCTGGCTGGAGTGGGGCCAGCGCCAGATGGTGCTGTTCGACCTCGGAACGCGGCGCTTCTATCTCTTCGGGCTGGTGCTGTACCCGCAGGACTTCATCTACCTGGCGGGCCTGCTGATCATCTCGGCGCTGGCATTGTTCCTGTTCACGGCCGTGGCCGGGCGCCTGTGGTGCGGCTTCTCGTGCCCGCAGACGGTCTACACCGAGATCTTCATGTGGGTGGAGCGCAAGGTCGAAGGCGACCGCAGCGCGCGCATGCGGCTGGACAAGAACGGCTGGACCTTCGAGAAGGCCTGGAAGAAGTCGCTCAAGCAGTTGCTGTGGATCGCCATTGCGCTGTGGACCGGCTTCACCTTCGTGGGCTACTTCGTGCCCATCCGCGAGCTGGGCGGCGAGCTGCTGGCGCTGCAGGGCAGCTGGCAGATGTTCTGGGTGCTGTTCTACGGCTTTGCCACCTATGGCAACGCGGGCTACATGCGCGAGCAGGTCTGCAAGTACATGTGCCCCTATGCGCGCTTTCAGAGCGCCATGTTCGACCGGGACACCATGATCGTCAGCTACGACACGGGCCGGGGCGAGCCGCGTGCGCCGCGCACCAAGAAGGTGGACTACAAGGCCCAGGGCCTGGGCGACTGCATCGACTGCAAGATGTGCGTGCAGGTCTGCCCCGTGGGCATCGACATCCGCAACGGTCTGCAATACGAATGCATTGGCTGCGGCCTGTGCATAGACGCCTGCAATTCCATCATGGACAAGATGGAGTACCCGCGCGGCCTGATCCGCCTGACCACGCAGAACGCCATGGCCGGCCTGTGGCGGCGTGCCCAGGTGCTGCGCCGCATCTTCCGTCCGCGCGTGCTGATCTACTCGGCCGTGCTGATCGGCTTGAGCGTGGCCATGATCGTGAGCCTGGCGCTGCGCCAGTCGGTCAAGGTGGACGTGATCCGCGACCGCGCCTCGCTGTCGCGCATCGTGGCGGGCGGCAAGCTGGAGAATGTCTACCGCCTGCAGATCATGAATGCCACCGAGCAGGCCCAGCGCTACCGCATCAGCGCCCACGGCCTCGATGGGCTGGAGCTGGCGTCCGAGCAGGAAGTCGAGGTCGGCCCGGCCGAGACGCGCGGCATTGCGGCGCGCCTGCAGATTCCCTACGGTTCGGCCGAGCCGGGCTCGCACACCGTATTCTTCGATATCGATGCCGTGCATTCAGGCGCGGGACGCGCGTCCGAAAAGGCCGTCTTCCTGGTGCCCCGGTGATGTTCCTGGCAGGCGCGGCACGGTCCGCGCCTGCCGCCTGAAAGAAAGAGGTTTCCCATGTCTTCCAGTCCCGCAGTGTCCGCGCCCGCGCAGGCTCCCTCGCACCCCGACGCCGGCAAGCCCTGGTGGAAGTTCGGCCATGTCTGGCTGGTGGTGGCCGGCCCGGCGGCCGTGGTGGTCGCTGCCGTGATCACGGCCATCATCGCCATCAACGGCGCCGATCCCGTGATCGACCCCGACTACTACCGCAACGGCATCACGATCAACGAGCGTGCCGATGGCGTGCGCGAAGTGCCCAAGAGCATGGCGCCCGCCGTCACCGGCCGCAACCATGCGGCCACGCCCGCGCATGATCACCCCACGGACCGCTGATCGCCGTGCACCCCTGCAAGAGGCCGCAGTCGCGGCCTTTTGCATGGCGGATCGCATCTCCGGCATGCGCGACGGGTGAGGGTTTCCTACAGGCGTGCAGGGCGCTACGGGGCTTGGCGCCATGCGTTGGCGCGGCGCACAATGAAGGCGACCCCTCGACAGCACAAGGAGATCGCTGATGTTGGCCCAACGCTGGATGTGGATTGCCTGGCCTGCCTTTCTGGCAGCCGCCGTGATGGAGATGCTGGTTTTTGCCTTTGTGGACCCGCTGGAGCTGCATTGGCTCGGCGACCTGGGCTGGTCGCGCCAGGGCATCTACACGCTGGCCTTCTTCGCCTTCTGGGGCGTGACCATGCTCTCCAGCCTGATGACCACCATGCTGGGTCGCTCGGCCCGCGATCTCAATGACGGCGTGGCCTCCGAGCCCGACCCGGACCTGGCCATGCAGGGGCTGGGGCGGGACTGAGCGAGAGCCCGCCGCAATGAACAAGGCCCGCTGTCGCGGGCCTTGTTCATTGGCGGATGAATGCTTGCCGCCCTTGCAGCCTCACTGGCACTGCTGGCTGTTGACGATGCGCTTGAGCGCCTCCGTGTCCAGGATGCGCAGATGGCGCTGGCGCACCTCGATGATGTTGTCGTCCGCGAACTTGGAGAAGGTGCGGCTCACCGTCTCCAGCTTCAGGCCCAGGTAGCTGCCGATTTCCTCGCGCGTCATGCGCAGCACCAGTTCGGACTTGGAAAAGCCCCGCGCATGCAGGCGCTGCACCAGGTTGAGCACGAAGGCGGCCAGGCGCTCCTCGGCGCGCATGCTGCCCAGCAGCAGCATCACGCCGTGCTCGCGCACGATCTCGCGGCTCATGACCTTGTGCACATGGTTTTGCAGGGCCGTGACCTCGCGCGACAGGTCTTCCAGCTTGTCGAAGGGCATGACGCAGACTTCGGCGTCTTCCAGCGCGACGGCATCGCAGGTGTGGTGGTCGTTGACGATGCCGTCCAGGCCGATGATCTCGCCGGCCATCTGAAAGCCCGTGACCTGGTCGCGTCCGTCCTCGGTGGCCACGCAGGTCTTGAAGAAGCCGGTGCGGATGGCGTACAGCGAGGTGAATGTCTCGCCGTTGCGAAACAGCAAGCCTCCGCGCTTGACCTTGCGGCGCGTGGCCACGATGTCGTCGATGCGCTGCATCTGCTCGGCATCCAGGCCCATGGGCATGCACAGTTCGCGCAGGTTGCAGTTGGAGCAGGAGGCTTTGATGGTCTGAAGGTTCATGGAGTGATAAACATCAGCGGCACACAGCGTGCCGGCGGTGACCTCGTGGATTGCGATGAGTTGGATCAAATTGTCGCAGCAGTCCCTCAAACAACTCTTGATATGAGTCAAGGACATGACCGATGTGCTGCGGCACAGTCGAGGTATTAGAGGAAAAAACCCATGACCGCTGTCACCCCAGAGCTGCTGCGTCGCTTTGACGTACCGGGGCCCCGATACACCTCGTTCCCTACCGCCGACCGCTTTGTCGAGGCCTTTGGTGCAGAGGACTATATCCTGGCGCTGCAACAACGCAAATCGAGTACCGCAGCGCGTGCCACGCCTTTGTCGCTGTATGTGCACGTGCCCTTTTGCGAGTCGCTTTGCTACTACTGCGCCTGCAACAAGATCGTGACGCGCCACCACGATCGCGCCGCCGTCTACCTGGACTACCTGGCGCGCGAGATGGCCTTGCACACGGCCCATTGCGGCAAGGGCCAGACCGTCAGCCAGCTGCACCTGGGCGGCGGCACGCCCACCTTCTTCTCCGACGACGAGCTGCGCACGCTGATGGGCCTGTTGCGCGAGCATTTCAAGCTGGAGCCGGGTGGCGAGTACTCCATCGAGGTCGATCCGCGCACCGTCAGCGTCGAGCGCCTGGCCGTGCTCAAGGAGCTGGGCTTCAACCGCCTGAGCTTCGGCGTGCAGGACTTCGACGAGCAGGTGCAGATCGCCGTGCACCGCGTGCAGCCGGCAGGGCAGGTGTTCGAGCTGGTGGCGGCCGCGCGGCAGCTGGGCTTCGCCTCCATCAACGTGGACTTGATCTACGGCCTGCCCAAGCAGACGCCCGAATCCTTCGAGCGCACGCTGGCCCAGGTCAACGCGCTGCGGCCCGACCGCATCGCGCTCTATGCCTATGCCCACCTGCCCGAGCGCTTCAAGCCGCAGCGGCGCATTGCGGCCGAGGATCTGCCCCAGGGGGCCGACAAGCTGGCCATGCTGTCGCGTTCCATCGCCGCGTTCATGGACGGTGGCTATGTCTATGTGGGCATGGACCACTTCGCCCTGCCCGAGGACTCGCTGGCCGTGGCCAAGCGCCAGGGCCGGCTGCACCGCAACTTCCAGGGCTACAGCACCCAGCCCGACTGCGACCTGATTGCGCTGGGCGTGTCGGCCATCGGCAAGGTGGGCGCCAGCTACAGCCAGAACGCCAAGACGCTGGAGGAGTACTACGACGCCATCGACGCCAGCCACCTGCCCGTGGTGCGGGGCCTGGCGCTGTCGCGTGACGACCTGGTGCGCCGCGCCGTCATCATGGCCATCATGTGCCAGGGCGCCGTGCTGTTCGAGCCCATGGAGCAGGCCTGGCTGCTGGGCTTTCGCGAGTACTTCGCGCCCGAGATGGCGGCCCTGGAGGACCTGCAGGCCAAGGGCCTGGTGCAGATCAGCGACGAGGGCTTCCAGGTCACGCCCATGGGCTGGTACTTCGTGCGCGGCGTGGCCATGCTGTTTGACCGATATCTGCAGGCGGACAAGAACCGGGCGCGGTTTTCGAGGATCATCTAGGCCCCATGCTCTTGTCGCTGCTCTGGACCGCTTTGATCATGGGGCTCGTCGGCGGGCCCCATTGCCTTGCCATGTGCGCTGCGCCCTGCGGCGTGGTCACGGGCGGGGCGGGGCAGGGCGGCGGCTCGCAGGTGGTGGCCGTGCATGGATTGCAAAGCCGGCTGTGGCTGCGCACGGCGCTGTTCCACGGCGGCCGTCTGGCCGGCTATGCCAGCCTGGGCGCTGCCTCGGCCCTGGCCATGGAGAGCCTGTCCTGGCTCACCAGCCAGACCACGGCGCTGCAGCCGTTCTGGACGCTGACCCATGTCGCCGTGATGGCCTGGGGCCTGGCCATGATGGTGCAGGCCCGCCAGCCCGCCTGGCTGGAGTCTGCCGGCCGCGCCGCCTGGCGGCGCGTGCAGCCCTGGGTGTCGGCGCCGGGCGGCACGCTGGCGGCAGGCTATGCCTGGGCGCTCATGCCTTGCGGACTGCTGTATTCGGCCGTGCTGGTCGCCGCGCTCAGCGGCGGCCCGTTGCAGGGCGCGCTGGCCATGGCGGCCTTTGGCGTGGGCAGCGGCCTGTGGCTGGTGGCCGGCCCCTGGCTGTGGCGGCTGGGCCGGCAGCGCCTGAACGGCCTGCGCGCCGAATGGGGCACGCGCCTGGCCGGCCTGATGCTGGTGGGCGTGGCCGTCTGGGCGCTGTGGATGGACCTGATCTACAAGCCCAGCCTCTGGTGCCGTTGAGCAACAGCTGAGGCCAGACTTGGCACCTGGGGTCGCGGATTGGCTGCGAGGCCCTCAGAACTGGAGATAATGCCCGAATCATCGGCTTACATATTGCCGATTCCTTCAGCCTCGGGGCCGTTGCCGCGCGTGAACCATTCCGTCCTCATCGATATCCGAGACCTCCGTCCGGGCATGTTTGTCCAGCTCGATGTTGGGTGGCTGAACCATCCCTTTCCGGTCAGCAGCTTCAAGATCACCTCCAGCGCACAGATCCAGACCCTGAAATCCCTGGGCCTGGAGGTGGTGCGCTGTGTCCCGCACAAAAGCGACACCTGGCCCGCCGAGGTGCGCACCCCGCCGCCGCAGGAGCTGCCGCCCGTCGTGGTGGCCCCCGAGCCTCCACCCACCGAACCTGCTCCAGCACCGCTGCTGCTGTCCGTGCCCGACTGGCGCGGCCGGCTGGAGGACTGCAATGCGCGCTTTCAGAAGGTGGAGCGCGGCTATGTGGCCATAGAGACCACCATCGCCAGCGCGCCCGAGCAGGCGCGCATGCCCACCGAGGCCCTGGTCGATGGCTGCCTGGCCGAACTGGCGGGCCCGCAGGACGTGGCCATTCACCTGCTGTCCGATGGCGTGGGCAGCAGCCAGAGCGTGCATGCCGTCAACGTGACCGTGCTCAGCCTGCTGCTGGGCCGGGCCCTGGGCCTGCAGGAATCGCTGCTGCGCGACCTGGGCCTGGCGGCGCTGCTGCATGACGCGGGCAAGCCCGTGGCCGGTGTCGAAGGCATGCACGGCCTGGCCCTGGAGCCTTCCGTGCCCGACGCCCTGCGCGAGCGCTACGAGCGCCATGTGGGCGAATCCGTGGCCATTGCCATGCGCATGGGCCTGTCGGCCCAGGTCACCACGGCCATCGCCCAGCACCATGAATGGGCCGACGGCACGGGGTTCCCGCTGAGCCTGGTGGCCGAAGACATGGAACTCACGGGCCAGATCCTGGCCCTGGTCAACAGCTACGACCGCCTGTGCAATCCCGGCGATGCGCAGACGCCGCATACGCCGCACGAGGCCCTGTCCATGCTGTTCAGCCGGCTGCGCGACAAGTTCGCCGCGCCCGTGCTCAATGGCTTCATCCGCATGATGGGTGTGTTCCCCCCGGGCTCGGTGGTGGAACTGACCGACGGGCGCCATGCCATGGTCATGTCCGTGAATGCATCACGCCCGCTCAAGCCCTCGGTGATGGTGCACGATGCCGGCGTGCCGGCCGCGCAGGCGCCCGTGCTGGCGCTGGAGCTGTTTCCCGAGCTGGGCATACGCCGGGGAGTGGCGCCCGCGCAGTTGCCGCGCGATGCGCTGGACTACCTGTCGCCGCGCCGGCGTGTCTGCTATTACTTTGAACGGGCGGTGGAGTTGGATCCACCGAAGGTGGCGTCTTGAACAAGCAAGCGCTGAACCGCGCCTGGCCCCGCCTGCTAGATGCACTGCAGGAGGCCCTGTGGCTGATCGATGCGCGCACCCTGAAGGTGCTGCGCGCCAACGCCGCCAGCGAATCCGTCACCGGCTATGAGGCCGATGCGGCCCCGGGCCTGCCCGTGCAGGTGCTGGCCGCCACGCCGCAGCAGCAGGCTTTCTGGAGCGATCCCTTCAACTGGCAGGCCGGAGCCCAGTTCATTGCCGAGGTGCGCCGCGCCGATGGCCAGCTGGCGCCCGTGGAGATGCGCGTGCGCGCGCTCGACGGCGAGGTGCTGCTGGTCAGCATGCTGGACCGGCGCGAGCAGGCCTTGCACGAGGCCGAGTTCGAGAGCCTGCTGGGCGAGCTGCGCGCCACGCTGGAGTCCGCGGCCGACGCCATCCTGGTCTGCGATCCCGATGGCCGCATCCGCGCCTTCAACCACCGCTTTGCCACGCTCTGGGGCATTCCCGAGGCGCTGCTGGTGCGCCGCAACGACGTGGCCATCCTCGACCACCTGGCCAGCCAGGTGCGCGATGCCGAATCCTATGCGCGCCAGTTGAAGCTGCTGTCGGCCCAGCCCCTGATGGAGGCGGCCGACGTGCTGGACCTGCGCGACGGCCGCATCCTGGAGCGCCGCGCCGTGCCCCAGCTGCGCCGGGGCCTGCCCATGGGGCGGATCTTTTCCTTCCGCGACATCACGGCCGAGGCCCAGACCCAGGCGGGTCTGGAGCTGGCCGCGCGCGTCTTCGAATCCAGCCTGGACGGCATCTTCATTGCCGACGGCTACATGGATGTGGCCCGCACCAACCCGGCCTGCGAACGCCTGCTGGGCGGCATGCCCGTGCAGGGGCGCACGGTGGAGTCGCTGTTCGAGGCCGCCGAAGGCCAGGCCGACACCCTGGGCGACCTGGCCCGCATCCAGTGGCACCAGGGCGGCTTCTGGGAGGGCGACCTGTGGCTGCGCCAGGCCGGCGGCGCGCGCTGCGCCGTGCGCCTGTCCTGGGTGCCGCTGCGCAACGCGCAGGGCGACGTGGTGCAGAGCATCGGCTTCATGCGCGACCTCACGCAGCAGCGCGTGGCCCAGCAGCGCATTGAACAGCTGGCCTACAGCGACGCGCTCACCGGCCTGCCCAACCGCCTGAACCTCACGGAGCGCGTGGATGCAGCCATCGAGGCCGCGCGCGCAGGCGGCACGGTGTTCAGCATCCTGTTCATCGACCTGGACCGCTTCAAGATCATCAACGACTCGCTGGGCCACCAGTTCGGCGACCGCGTGCTCAAGCTGGTTGCGCAGCGCCTGAGCGACTGCATGCGGCCCGTGGACATCCTGTGCCGCCTGGGTGGCGACGAGTTCGTGCTCTATCTGCAGGGCTGCAACGCCGAGCTGGCCGCTTCGGTGGCCAAGCGCATCCTGCAGGAGATGGAGCGCCCCTTCCTGCTCGACGGCCTGGGTTTCTCCGTGCAGTGCAGCATCGGCGTGGCCCAGTACCCGGCCGATGGCCTCACGCTGGATGAACTGATCCGCCAGGCCGACACCGCCATGTACCGCGTCAAGGAGCGGGGCCGGGGCCATTTCAGCTTCTACCAGCCGCAGATGAGCGCCGGCCTGCTGTCGCGCATGAAGCTGGAGCACGCCATGCGCCAGGCGCTGGAGCATGGCCGCATGGCGGTCTACTTCCAGCCGCAGGTGCACATAGACAGCGACCGCATCGTCGCGGCCGAGGCGCTGCTGCGCTGGACCGATCCCGAATTCGGCGTGGTCTCGCCGGGTGTCTTCATCCCGCTGGCCGAGGAGTCGGGCTACATCGTCACGCTGGGCGCCTGGGTCATGGAGCAGGCCGTGCAGGAGGCTGCACGCTGGCAGCAGCAGGGCATGCCCATCAAGGTCTCGGTCAACGTGTCGGCGCTGGAGTTCCGCCAGTCAGGCTTTGTCGAGCGGGTGACCGAGCTGCTGCGCAGCTACGGCCTCACACCCCAGCTGCTGGAGCTGGAGCTGACGGAAAGCATCTTGCTGCAGGACGCCCAGGACATGGCGCTGCGCGTATGCCAGATCGCCGATCTGGGTGTGGGCATGGTGATTGACGACTTCGGCACCGGCTACTCCAACCTGGCCTACCTGAAGAAGCTGCCCATCTCCAAGATCAAGATCGACCAGAGCTTCGTGCGCGGCTTGCCCAGCGATGAGGGCGACCAGGCCATTGTGGGCGCCATCATCAGCCTGGGTCTGGCGCTGGGCGTGGAGATCGTGGCCGAGGGCGTGGAAACGCACGAGCAGCTGACGGCCATCCACCGCATGCAGGGCCACTACTTCCAGGGCTTTCTGTGCGCGCCTGGCCTGCCGCGCGAGCAGTTCGGCGAATGCCTGCAGGCCCAGCGCGCCGGCATTGGCGCCATCGCCTACCGGCAGAGAATGGCCCAGGCCGCGAGCGCTCAGCCGCCTGCGCTCAAGCCCTTCCAGAGCATGTAGGCCGCCAGACCGAACAGCAACGTGGCAAAGATGCGCTTGAGCTGGCCAACGGGCAGCCGGTGCGCGGCCCGTGCCCCCAGCGGTGCCGTCAGCACGCTGCAGCAGGCCAGGGCCAGAAGGGCCGGCAGCCACAGGTAGCCCAGCGAGTATTCGGGGCGCCCCGCGTCACCCGCGCCGGTGAATATCAGGCCCGCCGCATTCACCACGGCAATCGGAAACCCCAGTGCCGCGCTGGTGCCCACGGCCATGTGCATGGGCACCGAGCAGCGCATCATGAAGGGCACGCTGATGAAAGCCCCGCCCGCACCCACCAGCCCCGAGATGAAGCCCAGGCCCGTACCCGCGCCGTACAGCCCCAGCGGCCCCGGCAGGGCGCGCGTGGCCGTGGGCTGGCTGTTGCTGCGCAGCATGCGCAGCGCCATGTAGCCGATGAACACGCCAAAGAACAGTGCCAGGTACTTGCCGCGCAGCAGCGCGAAAACGCCCAGGCTGGCGAGCAGGCCGCCCGTGATGATGCCCGGCGCCAGGCTGCGCACGATGTCCCAGCGCACGGCGCCGCGCCCATGGTGGGCGCGCAGGCTGGAGATCGAGGTGAACACGATGGTGGCCATGGCCGTGGCGATCGCCATCTTCACGGACAGGTCAGGGCCGACCCCGCGCTTGTCGAGGAAGTAGGTCAGAAACGGCACGAGCACCATGCCGCCGCCCACCCCCAGCAGGCCGG
Source organism: Delftia sp. DLF01 (assembly GCF_014852125.1). NCBI lineage: Bacteria > Pseudomonadati > Pseudomonadota > Betaproteobacteria > Burkholderiales > Comamonadaceae > Delftia > Delftia sp. DLF01. Next base: position 1,075,507 of record NZ_JACVAZ010000003.1, on the reverse strand, counting down.
CCAGGAAGCCGGAGCACAGGCCCAGCAGGGCCAGTTCGAGAAACAGCAGGTCAGGCATGCGGCAGAAGGTCGGTAGTGGATGGGCGGGGAGGGGAGGGCAACAAAAAACCCGGCGCACCGTGGAGGTGCGCCGGGTTGGAATCAGGTGTCTGCAAAGACCACCGGGCCGTCATCCTGAACCGGGGTTCAGGGGGGCAAGGGCAGCCAGACGTTGGGTTCATCTAACGCGAGACGATCACGCTCGAATGGCAATGTACCAAGCCCGGGCTCATAGAGCATTGGTCCAAGGAACTATAAAGCCCGGCGGGTTTGCAGACGCCTCCATTCTACGGCGATTGAGCAGGCCCGCAATCAAGTTCTTTGAACGGCATGGGCTTTCCATTGACATGGCCGATGCCATGAAAACGGCCTCCGAAGAGGCCGTTGGATGGACGGGGAGTGCTGCGGCTCAGAGCAGCCGTGCATCGCCTTCCAGGGCCTGGTCCAGGCGCAGCACCAGTTGCTCGGCAAGGGCCTGCTGGCGCTGGCGCTCGGCCAGTTCTTCGGGGCTGGGCTCGGGCGGCAGGGACTGGGCGGCATGCTGCGAAGTGACCTCGTCATGCAGGGACTGCATTTCGGCCTGGGCCGTGGCCATGGCGCTTTCCTGCGCTTCGCGGTCCAGCACGTCGAAGGCCATGTTCAGCGCGGACAGCACGGCCACGCGCTCGCGCGAGCGGACCTTGCCGCTGTCGCGGATCCGGGTCATGGCTGTGTCCACACGGCGCACGGCCTCGAGCAGACGCTCTTCCTGGCCATCGGGGCAGGTCAGCACATAGCTTTGCTGCAGGATTTGCACTTCGATCTGCTTCATGGGCGTTCGGGGCGTCGGCGGTTGCGAAGGGGGTCAAGCCCCCTGGTTGGAGGGCAGGCGCTCGATCAGGGCATCGACGCGGGCCCGGGCGGCGTTGAGCCGCGAGCGCAGTGAATCACGCTCCTGGGTCAGGGCCGCCACCTGTTCGGCGAGTAGCGCATTCGTGCGTTGCAGTTCCTCGTGGCGAACCAGCAGGCGCTCCACGCGCTCTGCAATGTGGTCGAGGGAAGTCTGGGAGGTCATAGACGCTGAGATTGTAGGACGTGCGAACGAAGTGAGCGCATTCCGTGGAAGTATCCGAGGAAACCTGATAGCAGGGGGGCTTAGAAGGCTTGACGTCAGCGCCGTGCTCAGGTATTCGAGCGCAGGCGGCAGACTGTCTCACAAAATCGTAGCGCCATGTGTAGGACGCGTCTGCTTCGACGGGGTGTAATGCGTAAGCATTGGTTGCGGGCGCGGTGCGGGTCGGGTGCGGATACGGCGGGGGTGCGCACTACAATGCGCCGCGTTGGCGGAGCGGCCGGTTCAAGGCAGCGTCGCACGGAGCAAACAAATACACATGAATATTGACCTTGGCCGGGGCGGGGCACGCTGCCCGGCGCTGCTGATCACTTCCACGGCCTCGGGCCAGGGCAAGACCACGCTGACGGCTGCGCTGGCGCGGCTGCATGCGCGCCAGGGGCGCCGCGTGCGCGTGTTCAAGTGCGGCCCTGACTTCCTGGACCCGCACTGGCACGAGCTGGCCAGCGGCGCGCCCGTGCACAGCGTCGATCTGTGGATGACGGGCGAGGCCGACATGCGTGCGCGCCTGCACGCCGCCGCCTGCGAGGCCGACCTCATCCTGGTGGAAGGCGTCATGGGCCTGTTCGACGGCACGCCCTGCGCTGCCGATGTGGCCGAGCGGCTGGGCCTGGCGGTGCTGGCCGTGATCGACGCCTCGGGCATGGCCGGCACCTTTGGCGCACTGGCCCATGGCCTGCAGCACTACCGGCCGGGCCTGCGTTGGGCCGGCCTGCTGGCCAACCGCGTGGGCAGCGCCCACCATGCCGACCTGCTGCGTGCCGGCCTGCGCGAGCCTTCGTTGTGGCTGGGCGCGCTGGCGCGGGTGCAGGGTGCAGGCGCCACCTCGCTGCTGCCCGAGCGGCACCTGGGCCTGGTTGCCGCGCATGAGCTGGACGATGCCCTGCAGCGCCTGGACGTGGCCGCCGATGCGCTGCTGGCCACGCCGCTGGGCCAGTTGCCCTGGCAGGCCGAAGCGGGGCAGGGCGCCAGTTGGCAGGACTGGTCCGTGGACTTTGAACCGTGCCCGGAACCTGCCGAAGCCGTGCAGCCCTGGCTGGCGGGCCGCACCGTGGCGGTGGCGCGTGATGCGGCCTTCAGCTTCATCTACCAGGCCAACCTCGACTGCCTGCGTTCCATGGGTGCGCGGATTGCCTTCTTCTCGCCCCTGGCCGCAGAGCGCCTGCCGGATTGCGATTCGCTGTGGCTGCCCGGCGGCTATCCGGAGCTGCACCTGGACGCGCTGGCCGCCCATGCCGCGCTGCGCGGTGACATTGCCGCCCACGTGGCAGCCGGCCGGCCGGTCTGGGCCGAGTGCGGCGGTATGCTCGCGCTGTGCGAACGACTGACCGACACTGCGGGCCGGACCACGGACCTCTGGGGCCTGTTGCCCGGCCATGCGCGCATGCAGCCGCGCCTGGCCGGCCTGGGCATGCAGCAACTGCCCACGCCCTGGGGCCTGTTGCGCGGCCACACCTTCCACTACAGCCGGCTGGACACGTCCATGGCCGAGGCCGGGCGCAGCAGCCGTCCGGGCCAGGCTCCCCAGCCCGACCGGGGCGAGGCGCTGTACCGCCAGGGCAGCGTGCACGCCAGCTATTTCCATGCCTGGTTTGCCTCGCAGCCGCGCGCCGTGGCGGCGCTGCTGGGCGCTGACATTCCCGCAGGCCAGGCGTCATGACCGACCAGATCTCCACCTATTCGCTTGCGCGCAGCCAACTCATTCTGGGCGGCCAGAAAAGCGGCAAGTCGCGCCGTGCCGAATTACTGGCCCGCGCCTGGCTCGATGGCGCCCTGGACCGCGAGGCCGCGCTGATCGCCACCGGCCAGCCCTGGGACGACGAAATGCGCGAGCGCATCGCCCGCCACCGGCGCGACCGCGCCGAGCGCGTGCCCGGCATGGCCACGCTTGAGGAGCCGCTGGATCTGGCCGCCATGCTTGCGCGGCACAGCACGCCGCAGCGCCTGCTGGTGGTGGACTGCCTGACGCTGTGGCTGACCAACTGGATGATGCCGGCCCAGCCTTCCGAGGAACTGGCGCGCGGATGGGAGGGCCAATGCACGGCCTTTCTGGCCGCCTTGCAAGCTGCGCCCGGCCCGGTGATCCTGGTCGGCAACGAGATCGGCCTGGGCGTGATCCCGCTGGGATCGCAGGTGAGGGCCTTTGTGGATGCGCTGGGTGTGCTCAACCAGCGTGCGGCGCAAAGCTGTGAAACCGTCACGCTGATGTGCGCCGGCCTGCCGCTGGCGCTCAAGGGCCCGCAGCCGTGAGGCCATGGCGTCTCGCCCTGTGGGGCCTGGCGTTGGCACTGGCGCTGTCTGCGGCGCAGGCTGCCATCCGGGTCACGGACGGGCGGGGCGTTCCGGTGGAGCTGCCACAGCCGCCGCAGCGCATCGTCAGCCTGCTGCCCTCGCTGACCGAGACCGTGTGCGAGCTGGGCGGCTGCCAGCGCCTGGTCGGCGTGGACCGCTATTCGAACTGGCCGGCCCATGTGAAGACCCTGCCCGTGGTGGGCGGCGGCATGGACCCCAATATCGAGGCCATCGTCGCGCTCAAGCCCGATCTGGTGCTGGTGTCCATGGCCTCGCGCTCGGTGGCGCGGCTGCAGGCATTGGGCCTCAAGGTCGTGGCGCTGGAGCCGCGCACCCATGCCGATGCGCAGGCCGTGCTGCGCACCGTGGGCCAGTTGCTGGACCTGCCGCCCGCGCAGGGCGCCGACCGTGTCTGGTCCGCCATCGAGGCGCGCATGCAGGAGGTGGAGCGCAGCATGGCCCCCGCGCTGCGCGGGCAGACCGTGTATTTCGAGGTCAACCGCGGCCCCTTTGCCGCAGGCGAGTCTTCGTTCATCGGCGAGACCCTGGCGCGCCTGGGCATGCGCAACATCGTGGGTGCGCAGCTGGGGCCGTTCCCGCGCATCAACCCTGAATTCGTGGTGCGCGCCGACCCGGACTTCATCCTGGGCGGCGACCGCAGCCTGAGCGCATCGGGCGAGCCCTATCCGGGCTGGGGCCGCCTGCGTGCCATGCAGGCCGGGCGCGTCTGTCGCTTTGTGCCAGCCGAGCTGGACGTGCTGGTGCGCGCCGGCCCGCGCATGGCCGAGGGCGCTGCGCTGATGGCGCGCTGCCTGAACGGGGCCGCACGGTGAGGCAGGCCCGCAGGCACCACAGCGGCCTGGCTGCGCCCTGGATGGCACTGGCCCTGCTGGTCGTGAGTGCCCTGCTCATGCTGCTGGGCGCGGGCGTGGGCAGCACGGGCTGGGAGAGCGTGTGGGCGGCGCGCAGCGATCCGCTGTCCTGGCAGATCGTCACCGAGATCCGGCTGCCGCGCACGGCGGGCGCGTGGCTGGCCGGCGGCCTGCTGGGGCTGGCCGGGGCCATCGCCCAGGGCGTGTTCCGCAACCCGCTGGCCGATCCCTATCTGCTGGGCAGTGCCTCCGGCGCCTCGCTGGGCGTGGCGCTGAGCATGGCGGCGCTGGGCGCCTCGCCCTTCGCACTGGCGGGCCTTGCGCGCCTGGGTGTCACGGGCGCGGCCTTTGCGGGCGCGGCCCTGGCCGTGCTGCTGACCCTGGTGCTGGCCCAGGGCGTGCACAACACCATGCGCCTGCTGCTGGCCGGCGTGGTGGTGGGGGTGGTTCTGGGCGCGGCCGCGTCCCTGGTGCTGTTGATGAACCCGGACATCATGCAGGCCATGCAGGCCTTCATGCTGGGCAGCACCTCCTTCATCGGCTGGGGCGCCTGCGCGCTGATGCTGGCCGTGCTGCTGGCCACCACCCTGGGCGCCTGGTGCCTGGGCCGCGTGCTCGACGGCCTGTCCCTGGGCGAGGCCACGGCCCACAGCCTGGGCCTGCCGCTGGCGCCGCTGCGCATGGTGCTCATCTTGCTGCTGGCCCTGGCCACGGGCACGGCCGTGGCGCAGACCGGGCTCATCGCCTTCGTCGGCCTGGCCGCGCCGCATCTGGTGCGCTCCATGGTGCGGTCCATGCACCGCTGGCTGCTGGTGCTCAGCGCGGGCATGGGTGCCGTGCTGCTGCTGGCCGCCGACCTGCTGGCGCGCTGGCTCATCGCCCCGCAGGAGCTGCCCGTGGGCGCGCTCACGGCCCTGCTGGGCGGCAGCTACCTGCTGTGGCTCATGCACCGCCGCCACGCCCTGCGCGGCGGGGAGGGCGCATGACGGCCCCCGCCCTGCAAGCGCGCGCCCTGAAGGTTCGCCTGGGCGATCGACAGGTCCTCAGCGGCCTGAGCCTGGCCCTGCCCGCCGGCCGCTGGACCGCCATCGTCGGCCCCAATGGCGCCGGGAAATCCACGCTGCTGCGCGCCCTGGCGGGCATGGAGTCCGGCGCTGGTGTGCAAGGCGAGGTGGAGCTCCTGGGCCGCCCGCTGCGGCAATGGAGTGCGCGCGAACGGGCCTGCTCGCTCGCCTGGCTGGGCCAGAACCAGCCCGTGGCCGGCGACATGCGGGTCCATGACGTGGTCATGCTGGGCCGCCTGCCGCACCAGGGCTGGCTGGCTGCGCCCAGCCAGGCAGACCATGCCGCCGTGGAGCAGGCCCTGCGCCAGACCCAGGGCTGGGACTGGCGCACGCGCAGCGTGGGCAGTCTCTCTGGCGGCGAGCGCCAGCGCGTGCTGCTGGCGCGCGCCCTGGCCGTGCAAGCCCGCGTGCTGCTGATGGACGAACCCCTGGCCAACCTCGACCCGCCACACCAGGCCGATTGGCTCGAATGCGTGCAGGCCCTGGTCGCCCAGGGCTGCACCGTGGTCAGCGTGCTGCATGAGATATCGATGGCCTTGCAGGCCCAGGACCTGGTCATTCTCGACAAGGGGCAGGTGATGCATCAGGGCGCCTGCGCCGACGCGGCCACGCATGCGGCGCTGGAGGCCGTGTTCGAGCACCGGCTGCGCATCCGCGCCATCGACGGGCAGTGGCTGGCCCTGCCACGGCTGCGGGGGCAAGCTGCGGCTCCCTGATCGCCTGTTAGAAAAAAATGTCTCTCCATGCGCCGTATCTGAGCCGCTGGGCTCTGACCATCGATGGCCAGCCCCTGTCCACGCCGCGCGGTGTGTTGCTGCCCGTGCGCCAGGGCGGCACGCCCGCCATGCTCAAGATTGCGCTGGCGCCCGAAGAGGTGGCCGGCGCCCGCCTGATGGCCTGGTGGAATGGCGACGGCGCCGCGCCTGTGCTGGCCCAGGAAGGGCCGGCCCTGCTGATGCTGCGCGCCACAGGCCACGATTCGCTGGTGGACATGGCCCGTGGCGCGCGCGATGAGGAGGCCACGCGCATCCTGTGCACGGCCGCCGCGCGCCTGCACTTGCACCAGCACCTGCCGAGCGCCCGGCCCTTGCCGTCTTTGGTGCCGCTGACGCAATGGTTCCAGGCCCTGCTGGTGAAGACCGATGAACCAGCCAGCCTGCTCGGCCTGTGCGCCACCACGGCGCGCGAGCTGCTGGCCGTACCGCGCGACGTGACCGTGCTGCATGGTGACCTTCACCACGGCAATGTGCTGGACTTCGGCCCCCTGGGCTGGCTGGCCATCGACCCCAAGGGCCTGCATGGCGAGCGCGGCTTCGACTACGCCAACATCCTGAGCAATCCCGACCGCGCCAGCGCACTGGCGCCGGGGCGCTTTGCGCGCCGCATGGCCACCATTGCCGAAGTCTCGGGCATGGAGCAAAGGCGCCTGCTGCAATGGGTGCTGGCCTGGTCGGGGCTGTCTGCCGTCTGGAGCATGGAAGACGGTGACGATCCTGGCGCTGCGATGGCTGTGGCGCAAATGGCGGCTTCGGCCCTGGGCTAGTCGCGAACGGCTTTCCTCGACCGAGGTGCCTCCAGATACGCGCCGCTGGCAAACAATTGCTCCTCGGCCTGGTCGATGCGCTGCACCACGCCCTTGCCGGCGCGGCTGGCCAGCAGTTCCACCAGGGCCTCGGACAGCGCCACGGCCGAGGTGATGGAGGGGAAGAACGACGGGCTGTGCAGCGAAAACAGCAGCGTGGCGTCGGCCAGCAGCGCCAGGGGCGAGGCGGGGCTGTCGGTCAGTGCCACGATGCGGCAGCCCGCGTCCCTGGCGGCCTGGGCCACGGCCAGCGCCTCGCGCGAGTAGGGCGCAAAGGCGACTACCAGCAATGCGTCGCCGCGCTCCATGGCGCGGCACTGCATCTCCAGCGTGCCGCCCTGGCCGTCCAGCAGGTGCACGCTGGCGCGCAGCAGCCGGTACACATAGACGAAGGAAAAGGCCACGGGGTAGCTGGCGCGAAAGCCCGCCACATGCACGCTGCGGGCCTTTTCCAGCAGTGCGCAGGCCTGCTGCAGCGCATCGCCCAGGCGCCGCTCGGTGGCCTCCAGATTGCGGCGGTGCACCTCGAAGGTCTCACCCACCAGGTCATGGTCGCCAGCGCGGCCCACCAGGGCCTTGGCGCGCTGGCCGTAGGCCTCGTCGCTGCCCAGTCCCATGTCCTGCGCGAAGGCCTGCTTGAGCTGCGGCCAGCCGTCAAAACCCAGCCACTGCGCAAACCGCACCAGCGTGGCGGGCGGGCTGCCGGCGCGCGTGCCCACGCTGCGCATGGAGGCCGTGACCACATCGTTGGGATGCTCCAGCACGAAGCGGGCCACCTGTTGCAGGGCCGGGCTCAGCTCGGCAAATCGCTGGCGGATGTCGTCTTGAACGGACATGGGTTTTCAGGAGAAAGGAGGGGAAAAGGGCGGTGTTGGCTGCGCCGACTGTAGCCCAGGCGCGGGCCGGCTTGGAACGGCTGTGGTTGAAATCTCTGTTGACGGAACAAATGTTCCGTCAAATAATGCGATGAAACATTTGTTCCTTGAAAGAACTGCCATGAGCCATGTGTTCCATCGTCACCTGCACCACACGCCCCCCGTCGCCGTCGCCGCCAGCGGCCTGGAAATCCGCGACGCGCAGGGGCGCAGCTATATCGATGCCTCGGGCGGTGCGGCCGTGTCCTCGCTGGGCCACGGTCATCCCGACGTGATCGCCGCCATGCATGACCAGATCGACCGGCTGGCCTATGCCCACACCAGCTTCTTCACCACTGCGGTGGCCGAGGAACTGGGGCAGGAACTGGTGCGCGGCGCGCCCGAAGGTACCAGCCACGCCTACCTGGTCAGCGGCGGCTCCGAGGCCGTGGAGGCCGCGCTCAAGATGGCGCGCCAGTACTTCGTGGAGATCGGCCAGCCCGAGCGCACGCACTTCATCGCGCGCCGCCAGAGCTACCACGGCAACACGCTGGGTGCGCTGGCCGTGGGCGGCAATGCCTGGCGGCGCGCGCCGTTCGCGCCCATCCTGGTGCCGGCCACCCATGTCTCGCCCTGCAATGCCTACCGCGACCAGCGCGACGATGAAACCCCAGAGCAATACGGCCAGCGCCTGGCCGACGAGCTGGATGCGGCCATCGGCGTCCACGGCCCGCGCAGCGTGATCGCTTTCGTGGCCGAGACCGTGGGCGGCGCCACGGCTGGCGTGCTCACGCCCGTGCCCGGCTACTTCAAGGCCGTGCGCGAGGTGTGCGACCGCCACGGCGTGCTGCTCATCCTGGACGAGGTCATGTGCGGCATGGGCCGCACGGGCACCCTGCATGCCTGCGAGCAGGAAGGCGTGGTGCCCGACCTGATCACCGTGGCCAAGGGCCTGGGCGGTGGCTACCAGCCCGTGGGAGCGGTGCTGGCGCAGTGGCGCATCGTGGATACCATGTCGCGCGGCAGCGGCTTCTTCCAGCACGGCCATACCTACCTGGGCCACCCGGTGGCCTGCGCGGCGGCGCTGGCCGTGCAGCGCGTGATACGGCGCGACGGCCTGCTGGACAAGGTGCGTACCGATGGCGAAGCCTTCGGGCAGATGCTGGTGCAGGCCCTGGGCAGCCACCGCCGCGCGGGCGAGCACGTTGGCGACATTCGCGGGCGCGGCTTCTTCTGGGGCGTGGAGCTGGTGGCCGACCGCGCCAGCAAGGCGCCCTTCGATGCGGGCCTGAAGCTCAACGCCCGCATCAAGACCGAAGCCATGCAGCGCGGACTGCTGTGCTACCCCGGCGGCGGCACGGCCGATGGCCGTGCGGGCGACCACGTGCTGCTGGCGCCGCCCTTCATCGCCACGCGGGAACAGCTGCAGACCATCGCCACGCGCCTGGCCGAGTCCATCGAGGCCGCACTCACCCAGGTTCTCTGATCCGTTCCTGCGCTCGCGCGCACTTCCTCGCTTTCCCACGCTTTCCCCAACCCCGCCACAGGAGTGTCCCCATGACCCCATCCCGCCCGACCCTGAAGCGCACGGCCCTGGCCGTGACCAGCGCCCTGATCGCCGCGCTGCTGCCGCTGGCTGCCAGCCATGCCCAGAACAGCGGCACGCTCGCCAAGATCCAGCAGGCCGGGGCCATCACGCTGGGCTACCGCGAGTCCTCGTTCGGCTTTTCCTATCTGGATGGCGATCTCAAGCCCGTGGGCTACAGCATGGACATCTGCCGGCGCATCGTGGACGAGGTCAAGGCCCAGCTCAAGCTGCCCGCACTGCAGGTGCGCTATCAGGCCGTGACCTCGGCCAACCGCATCCCGCTGGTGGCCAACGGCACGGTGGACCTGGAGTGCGGCTCCACCACCAACCTGGTGGAGCGGCAAAAGCAGGTGGCCTTCTCGCCGGATATCTTCCGCTACAACGTGCGCATGCTGGTGCGCGCGGACTCGGGGCTGCGCTCCGTCGCCGACCTGCAGGGCAAGACCGTGGCGACGACGGCGGGCACCACGTCCTTTCGCCTGTTGCGCGAGGCGGACCGGGGCCGCAACCTCGACATCACCAACCTTTCGGGCAAGGACCATTCGGACTCCTTCATGCTGGTGGAGAGCGGCCGTGCCCAGGCCTTCGTGCTGGATGACATCCTGCTCGCCGGCCAGATCGCCAATGCCAAGAACCCGCAGGACTACCTGATCACCGGCGAAAGCCTGCGCACCGAGAACCAGGCGCTGATGCTGCGCAAGGACGATGCCGGCTTCAAGGCCATCGTGGACCGCGTGGTGACGGGCATGATGCAGTCCGGCGAGATGGAAAAGCTCTACAACCGCTGGTTCATGTCGCCCATCCCGCCCAGGAACATCAACATCAACTACCCGCTCAACGCCGAGACGCGCGAGGCCTTCGCCCATCCCTCGTCCAAGGGCATCTGAACTTATTGCACGCATCCATGACCCGCATCGCCCTCATCCACGCCCTCAGCCACTCCGTCGCTCCCATCAACGAAGCCTTTGCGCGCGACTGGCCCGAGGCGGTTCGCATGAACCTGCTGGACGACAGCCTCTCGGCCGACCTGGCGCGCAACGGGCGCGGGCTGGACGCCGCCATGCACGAGCGCTTCCAGCGCCTGGCGCAGTACGCCGTGGACACGGGCGCGCAGGGGATCTTGTTCACCTGCTCGGCCTTTGGCCCCTGCATTGAGGCCGTGGCCGCGCGCCACGCGCCGCTGCCCGTGCTCAAGCCCAACGAGGCCATGATCGAGGAGGCCGTGCAGGGCCAGCGGGGTGCCTTGGGTTTGATCTCCAGCTTCGCGCCCACGCTGCAGTCCATGCCGCCGGAGTTTCCTGCTGGCATCGAACTCGTGCCCGCCCTGGCCGATGGCGCCATGGACGCGCTCAACCGGGGCGACACCGCCACGCATGACCGCCTGGTGGTCGAGCAGGCCAGGGCCCTGGCCGCGCGCGGCTGCACGCGCATTGCGCTGGCCCAGTTCAGCATGGCGCGTGCCCGCGCCGCCTGCGAGGCCGCCACGGGCCTGCCCGTGCTCACCACGGTGGACAGCGCCGTGCGTGCCCTGCAGCGCCGGCTGGGCGTCCGCCTCGGTTAAAGTGGCGCTCCGCTGCGGCGCATGCCCGCCGCAGCGCGTGCAACTTTTGAGGATGACAGACCCATGCAGATCGAACAGGCCCCGACGGAAAAGCCCTATGAAAAGCCCGAAGGCGAACGCCGTGGCCTGGTGCTGGTGAACACCGGCGACGGCAAGGGCAAGAGCACGGCGGCCTTCGGCCTGGCCCTGCGCGCGCATGGCCGGGGCAAGTCCGTCAAGATCTTCCAGTTCATGAAGGTGCCCACGGCGCGGTTTGGCGAGCACCGCATGTTCGAGCAGCTGGGCATGCCCATCGAGGGACTGGGCGACGGCTTCAGCTGGAAGAGCCAGGACCATGAGCGGTCGGCCCAGATCGCGCGCGAGGGCTGGGAGCGTGCGCGCACCGCCATCCTCTCGGGTGATCACTTCCTGGTCGTGCTCGACGAAATCACCTATCCGCTGATCTATGGCTGGCTGCCGCTGGAGCCTGTGCTGCAGGCCCTGGCCGACCGCCCGCGCCATGTGCACGTCATGCTCACGGGCCGCCGCTGCCCCGAGGAAATCATTGCCGTGGCTGATACCGTCACGCGCATGGAACTGGTCAAGCACGCCTTCCAGGCCGGCATTCCCGCCCAGCGTGGTATTGAGGACTGATGCCGCCCGCAGGCCCGGCCTGCGGCGGACAATGGCGGCATGAGCAGCGAAACGCAATCCCGGGCGCCAGAGACCATTCCCGCCCAACCCTTTGCCGAGGCCGAGCGGGCAGCCGTCTACCGCGCCATCCATGAGCGGCGCGACATGCGCCACTTCTGCGGCGGCGAAGTCGCGCCCGAGGTGCTGCTGCGCCTGCTGCGCGCCGCCCACCATGCGCCCAGCGTCGGCTTCATGCAGCCCTGGCGCTTCATCCGCGTGCGTGATGCGCAATTGCGCCAGGAGATCCATGCCGTGATCGAGCAGGAACGCCTGCAGACCGCGCGTGCGCTGGGCGAGCGCGAGGAAGACTTCATGCAGCTCAAGGTCCAGGGCGTGCTGGATGCGGCCGAGGTTCTGGTCGTGGCCATGCCGCCAGGGCGCGAGGCCCATGTCTTCGGCCGGCGCACCCTGCCCGAGATGGACGTGGCCTCGGCCGCCTGTGCCATCCAGAACCTGTGGCTGGCCGCGCGTGCCGAGGGGCTGGGGCTGGGCTGGGTCTCGCTGTTCGATCCCGAGGTGCTGGCCGCGCTGCTGCAAATGCCCGTGGGCAGCCGGCCGCTGGCCGTGCTGTGCCTGGGCCCCGTGTCGGCCTACTATGCCGAGCCCATGCTGCAGCAGCAAAAGTGGGCCAGCCGCGCACCGCTGCAGGACATGCTCTACGACGACTTCTGGGGCCAGCGCGCCGCCGCCCCACAACCGCAGGCATGAGCGACAGCCCTTCCTGGCAACTGCTGGGCGCCGCGCTCAGCCCGCTGTGGTGGTGCTGGCAGGCGCTGTCGCAGCCGCAGGCCCAGGCCCAAGCCGAACCCTGGGCGCGCCACGCGCTGGCCGCCGCGCTGGCTGTTCCCGTGGCCCTGCTGATCGACCGGCTCTGGGGCGAGCCGCCCGTGTGGATGCACCCCGTGGTCGCCATGGGCCGGCTGCTGGCTGCGGTTGGGGGAAGAATTGCCCCCCGCGAAGAACATGTGCGCGACTGGCCACGCTTTGCGCTGGGCGCCGTCGCCTGGTGCCTGCTGGCGCTGCTGTTCTTCGCCATCTACGCGTTCATCCAGTGGCTGCTGCCGCCCATGCCCTGGTGGCTGGGCGCCCTGGTGCTGGGCGTGCTGCTCAAGCCGCTTTTGTCCTGGCGCATGCTGCGCGACGAGGTGCTGGCCGTGGAAGCCGCGCTGCAGCAATCCCTGCCCGCAGGCCGCGAGCGCCTGACCTGGCTGGTCAGCCGGGACACGGCGCAGCTGGACGCAGGCCAGGTGCGCGAAAGCGCCATCGAAACCCTGGCCGAGAACCTCAGCGACTCGGTGCTGGCGCCGCTGTTCTGGTTTGCCGTGGCCGGCCTGCCGGGCGCGGCCCTCTACCGCTTTGCCAATACGGCCGATGCCATGTGGGGCTACCCGGGCTGGCGCGGGCAGGGCGATGAGCGGCGCCACTGGCAATGGGCCGGCAAATGGACGGCGCGTGCCGATGACCTGCTCAACTGGATACCGGCGCGCCTGACCGCCTTGCTGCTGGCCTTGTCCGGCCTGGCCGCTGGCCGGCGGCCGGGCTGGGGTGCGCTGCGCCAGGACGCGCGCATCACCCCGTCGCCCAACGGCGGCTGGCCCATGGGCGCCATGGCAAGGCTGCTGGGCGTGCGCCTGGGCAAGCCCGGCGTCTATGTGCTCAACCCCGCAGGCCGCGTGCCGCAGGCGGTCGAGCTGCAGCAGGCCGTGGCGCATGCGGGCCGCGTGGTCGCCATGCTGGTGGCTGCAGCGCTGGCCGCCGCCCTGGTCCTTGGATGGGCGATGGCAGGAAAGACACCATGAAACCGATCCCAGTCACCCACGGTGGCACGGATGCGCTGGGCGTGCCCGCGCACGATTTCTCCACCAACCGCAATGCCTTCGGACCCTGTCCGCAGGCGCTGGACATGCTGGCCCAGGCCCACGCGGCCCAGTACCCGGACCCGCACTACACGGCGCTGCGCGCACGGCTGGCGGATTTTCATTGTGTGCCGGCCGAGCGCATTGTCATTGCGGCCAGTGCCAGCGACTTCATCCACCGCATCACCATGCATGCAGCGCGCGAGGGCGCGGCCGTCGCCAGCCTGCCGGCCCACCATTACGGCGACTACGCCCACGCGGCGCAGGTGTGGCGCCTGCACCAGGCCGCGCGCGACGGCATCACCGAGGCCGGCCCCGGCCTGCACTGGGCCTGCGCGCCATCGAGCCCGCTGGGCCAGCCCGAGGATGTCTGGCCCCTGTGGAGCGAGCCCGCACCGCCCGGCACCTGGCGCGTGATCGACTGCGCCTATGCGCCCCTCAGACTGGAGCCGGGCATGGAACCCGCCGTGCCCTCCCAGGTGCGCGATGCCTGGCAGATGTGGACTCCCAACAAGGCCCTTGGCATGACCGGCGTGCGCGCGGCCTACGCCATTGCGCCCGAAGCCGTGCCGCACGACGAGATTGATGCCTTGCGTGCCCTGTCACCATCCTGGCCCGTGGGCGCCCATGGCGAGGCCATGCTCACGGCCTGGACCGCACCGGCCACCCGGCAATGGCTGGCGCAAAGCCTGCAACGGCTGCGCGATTGGAAGGCACAGCAGCTCGATCTGGTGCAGCGCCTGGGCTGGCAGGTACTGCCCGGCTCGCAGGCCAATTACTTTGTGGCGCGCTGGCCGCAAGCCCAGCAGGGCGACGCCATGCAGGCGCGTCTGGCCCAACTGCGCGCGCAGGGCATCAAGCTGCGCGACTGCGACAGCTTCGGCCTGCCCGGCTGCGTGCGCATGGGCGTGCTGGCGCCCGCATCCCAGAACGCCTTGCTGGCTGCCTGGCAGCCAATGGAGAAACACCATGCAATCGAATGAACCCGCTGCCGTGAATCTGCCCCTGCCCACGCCCGGCCAGCGCCCCGCGCTGTGCGTAATGGTGCTGGGCACCAGCAGCGGTGCCGGCAAGAGCTGGGTGGCCACCGCGCTGTGCGCCTGGTACCGCGCCCAGGGCTACAAGGTGGCGCCCTTCAAGGCGCAGAACATGAGCAACAACGCGCGGGTGGTTTCCGCGCCGGGTGGTGCCTGGGGCGAGATCGGCACGGCACAGTACCTGCAGGCCCTGGCCGCAGGCTGCGCGCCCGATGTGCGCATGAACCCGCTGCTGCTCAAGCCCGAGGCCGACATGCGCAGCCAGGTCGTGCTGCTGGGCCGGGTCAGCGAGGAACTCTCGGCCTTGCCCTGGCGCGGCCGCAGCGCCCGCGTCTGGCCTCAGATCGCCGAGGCGCTGGACAGCCTGCGTGCCGACAACGATGTGATCGTCATCGAAGGCGCCGGCTCTCCGGCCGAGATCAACCTGCATGCCAGCGACGTCGTCAACATGCGCGTGGCGCGCCACTGCGGCGCGCATTGCCTGCTGGTGTCCGACATAGACCGGGGCGGCGCCTTCGCCCACCTCTACGGCACCTGGGCCCTGCTGCCGCCGGAAGAACAGGCGCTGATCCGCGGCTTCGTGCTCAACAAGTTCCGGGGCGACGCCAGCCTGCTGGCGCCCGCCCCGCAGATGCTGCAGGAGCGCACCGGCGTGCCCACCGTGGCCACCATCCCCATGCAGTTCCAGCATGGCCTGCCGGAGGAGGATGGCGTCTTTGACGACCGTGGCTCTGGAGGTGGGGCGGGGCGCGCCGTGCACACCACCATCGCCATCGTCGCCTACCCGCGCATCAGCAACCTCGACGAATTCCAGCCCCTGCTGCAGGTGCCGGGCCTGCGCGTGGCCTGGGCGCGCACGCCGGCCCAGCTGGCAGGCGCCGACTGGATCATCCTGCCGGGCTCCAAGGCCACGGCTGCCGATCTGGCCTGGATGCGGACCCAGGGCCTAGATGCCGCCGTTGCTGCACACGCTGCGGCAGGCCGGCAGGTTCTGGGCATCTGCGGCGGCCTGCAGATGCTGGGCGAGGCGCTGATCGACCTGCATGGCGTGGACGGCAACGCAGCCGGCCTGGGCCTTCTGCCGCTGACGACCTTGTTCGCGCCCGACAAGACCGTGCTGCCCGCCAGCGTGCAACTGCCCCCGCTGCCGGGTGCGCTGGCGCCGTTGTCTGGCGTGCAGGCACAGGTCTATGAAATCCACCACGGCCAGACCAGCGTGCGCCCCGACATGGTGGCCGCTGGCAGTGCCGTGGCCGAGCCCGTGCCCGGCCTGCTGTGGCACAGCCCCGATGGCCGCATCGCGGGCTGCTACTGGCACGGCCTGTTCGAGAACGCCGAGGTGCTGCGCGCCCTGTGGGGCGCCGAGGTGCCCACGCTGGACAGCGTCTTCGCACGCATGGCCGAAGGCGTGCAGCGCTGGTTTGCGCACCAGGCTTGACCCATGTCAGGGGCCGCTTGCAGGGGGCACGGCAAGCTGTAGGCCATGGCCTGCATGCGCAGCCGTGCTGTACCGATAAATGGGGAGCTGGAAAACACGCATGCTTGGGCCTTGACTTTTTTCACGAGGAATGGAGTGAAGCTATGAAAAACCCATGGATTCGTCCCCTGCAGCTGTGTATTGGCGCCGCCGTGCTTGGCATGGCCGGACTGGCCACTGCCCAGCCCGCACCTGGCCCCGATGGCATGCCGCCCCCGCCGCCCGCTGCGGAAAAGGCCAAGCAACACCACCACCATAAGAAGCACGCCGAGCCCAAGGGGCCCGCCAAGCGCGGCTATGACCGCCGCGACCCGGCACAGCACGAGGCTGCAGCCGTCCAGGAGCAATCGCGCCGAGGCGGCGTCCAGTCGGGCGACCACTTCCAGCGCAATGCCGTGGCCCGCTGCGATGTCTTCAAGAACGAAGGCGACCGCCGCTCCTGCGTGGAGCGCGTCAAGGACGGCCAGGTCAGCGGCTCCGTCGAAGGCGGCGGCGTGCTGCGCGAGTACACGGAGCAGGTTCCTGTAAGGCAATAACAGCGCTGGCTGTTGTTCACCTGAGAAAACCCGCCGGGCCACGAAGCCGGCGGGTTTTTTTGTGGGCGAATGCAGGCGGCACCGGCAGCTGCATTCAGGCCAGAAGCACCACGTTCAGGCCATGCACTCTCTGGAATGCAGGCTCCCGCGTCAGCAGCCTGTGGTGTGGTCCCTGCTGAGACCTGGCCCGCCACCACGCCCCTGTCCGCCGGATTTGATCTGGGTCATACAAACCCATTCCACCTGTCCCGGACCGGCGCGCACCGGCAAGGCATTTCTATGATGGCGCCGTACTTCCCATATGGAAAAAGGATTCATCCCATGCAAGCCTTTCGGATCGTGGTCATTGGTGCGGGGCAGACCGGCACTCCCTTGCTGCAGCAATTGCTGGACGCGCCCTTCGTGCAGTTGCTTGGGGTGGCCGACCTGGATTTGAACCAGCCCGGCATCGCACTGGCACGCGCGCGCGGCGTGCCGGTCACCACACGGTTCATGGAACTGGTGGACGCGGCGGTGGACATCATCATCGACGTGACCGGCTCCCTGCAGGTGCGCGAATCGCTGCGCAGCAAGATGGTGGAGACCGGCAACACGCACACGCTGATCATGCATGAGGCGATTGCGCTGCTGATGATGTCGCTGTCGGCCGGCCGGCTGGTGGTCGGCAAGCACAGCGATCTGGAGTACTCCTGAACGCAGGCGGCGGATACGCAGGACAGCTATCCGCCCCATCCTCCTGTGCCTGGCGGATGACGGGCTGCCGCAGCAGACGCTACAGCTACAGCCACTCCTTCATCCACCCCAGCCCCTCGCTGGTAGCGTGCGCCGCCGCGCCGCGCGCGGGGCGGTATTCGCAGCCTATCCAGCCGTCGTAGCCCAGCTGGTCCAGCAGGCGGAACAGGTAGGGGTAGTTGACCTCGCCGACGTCGGGTTCGTGGCGTTCGGGCACGCCTGCGATCTGCATATGCCCCACGCGGCCCGTGGGCAGGTACTGGCGGATCTTCATGGCGAGGTCGCCTTCGACGATCTGGCAGTGGTAGAGGTCCATCTGGACCTGGACGTTCGGCTCTGCGATGTCGGCCAGCAGCGCATGGGCCTGGTCCTGGCGGCTCAGGAAGAAGCCGGGCATGTCCCGGCCGTTGATGGGCTCCAGCAGGATGGCGATGCCGTGGGGCGCGGCCAGCCGTGCGGCATGGCGCACGTTGGCGATGTAGGTGGCGCGCAGGGCATCGTCGCTGGCGCCTGCGGGCTTGAGCCCGGCCATGACGTGGATGCGCGGGCAGCCCAGGGCCTGGGCGTAGGCCACGGCGCTTTCCATTCCCTGGGCAAATTCCGCCTCGCGCCCAGGGATGCAGGCCAGGCCGCGCTCGCCCGCGCTCCAGTCGCCGGGCGGGGCGTTGAACAGCACCTGCTGCAGGCCGTGGTCCTGCAGGCGCCGGGCCAGTTGCTCGGGGGCGAAGTCGTAGGGGAACAGGTATTCGACGGCCTGGAAGCCGTCGCGCGCGGCGGCCTCGAAGCGGTCAAGAAAGTCCAGGTCGTTGTAGAGCATGGACAGGTTGGCGGCGAAACGGGGCATGAAGGCTTTCCTGAAAACGGAGGCTGAGTGTGGCATCAGGCGCTTGCCAGCGCGCCGAAGGCCTTGGTGAAGAAGTCCGTGGTGCCGAAGTTGCCGGACTTGAGCGTGAGGTGCAGGCCCTGCGGCGCCAGGGGCGAGGCGGCATGGCACCAGGGCACGCCAGGGTCGATCTGCGGCCCTATGCGCATCTGCTCGATGCCCAGCGCCTGCACGCAGGCGCCCGAGGTTTCTCCGCCGGCCACGACGAGTTGGCGCACGCCCATCTCGACCAGCCCCCGGGCGATGGCGGCGATGGTCTGTTCGACCAGTGCGCCGGCCTGCTCCGCGCCCAGGCGGCCCTGCACGGCCTTGACGGCCGAGGATTCGGCCGTGGAGTAGATCAGCACCGGGCCGCTGGCGATGTGCTGGCGGGCCCAGGCCAGGGCCTTGCCGGCGTCGTCCTCGCCGGCGGCGATGCGCAGGGGCTCCAGCGCCAGGGCAGGGCGCCCCGAGGCGATGAAGTGCGCCACCTGTGCATTGGTGGCCACCGAGCAACTGCCCGAGACGACCGCCTGCAGGCCGGTGGCGGTTGGCAGAGCAGCGGCCTGGGCCGTGGGCTGGATGCCGAAGTTCGCGGGCAGGCCGATGGCCACGCCCGAGCCCGCCGTGACAAGCGGCATGCCGGCCAGGGCCGGGCCCAGGCGCAGCAGGTCGTCGTTGGAGACGGCATCGACCACGGCCATGCCCACGCCCTCGGCCTGGAGTGCGGCGATGCGCGCGCGGATGGCGGCCTCGCCCTGCGCGACGGCCACATGGTCGATCAGGCCGACCTTGCGCCGTGTCTGCGCCTGCAGCACGCGCACCAGGTTGGCATCGGTCATGGGGGTGAGCGGGTGGTTGCGCATGCCGCTGTCGCTGAGCAGCACATCGCCCACGAACAGGTGGCCCTTGAAGACGGTGCGCTGGTTGTCGGGGAAGGCCGGCGTGGCGATGGTGAAGCCAGAGCCCAGAGCGTCCATCAGCGCATCGGTCACGGGGCCGATGTTGCCCTGCGGCGTGCTGTCGAAGGTGGAGCAGTACTTGAAGTAGATCTGCGGCGCGCGGCCATTGGCGCCCTGGGCCTGCAGCCATTCGAGGGCCTGCAGCGATTGCGCAATGGCATCGGCCGGCGCGATGGTGCGCGACTTGAGCGCGACCACGACGGCGTCCACGCCCTCGTCCACCGGGCCGGCAGGCACGCCAATGCTTTGCACCACGCGCATGCCTGCGCGCACCAGGTTGTTCGCCAGGTCGGTGGCGCCCGTGAAGTCGTCGGCTATGCAGCCCAGAAGAAGGGTCATGGGGATTCCGATGGAGCCTGGGGCAGGGTGATGCCCGGAAAGATCTTGATGACGGCGCTGTCGTCCTCGCGGCCATGGCCGGCGGTGGATGCCTGCATGAACATCTGGTGGGCCGTGGAGGCCAGGGGCAGCGGGAATTTGCTGTGGCGCGCGGTGTCCAGCACCAGGCCCAGGTCCTTGACGAAGATGTCCACGGCCGACAGCGGGGTGTAGTCGCCGGCCAGCACGTGGGCCATGCGGTTCTCGAACATCCAGCTGTTGCCGGCGCTGTGGGTGATGACCTCGTAGAGCGCGGCGGCATCGACGCCTTCGCGCAGGCCTAGCGCCATGGCCTCGGCCGCTGCGGCAATGTGCACGCCGGCCAGCAGCTGGTTGATGATCTTGACCTTGCTGCCCGCGCCCGCGCTGTGGCCCAGGCGGTAGACCTTGGCGGCCATGGCGTCGAGCACGCCTTCGCAGGCGGCATAGGCCTCGGGGCGGCCTGCCGTCATCATGGTCATCTGGCCCGACGCAGCCTTGGCCGCGCCGCCGGAGATGGGCGCGTCGATGTAATGCACGCCCTGCGCCTGCAGCCTGGCCTCCAGCGCCACGGACCAGTTGGGGTCCACGGTGGAGCACATGACGAAGACGGAGCCGGGCTGCAGCGCAGGGGCGATGCCGCCTTCGCCGAACAGCACGGCCTCGGTCTGCTGGGCGTTGACGACCACGCTGACGATGATGCGGCAAGCGGCGGCCATGTCGGCCAGCGTGGCGCAGGCCGTGCCACCTTCGGCGGCGAAGGCGGCTGCGGCCTCGGGGCGGATGTCGTGGACGTGAACGTGGTGGCCGGCGCGGCGCAGGCTTTGCGCCATGCCGGCGCCCATGGCGCCCAGGCCGATCACGCCGACGCAGCGTGCTGCGGGCTGTGGTGTGGAGGTGTCGTTGCTCATGGCTTGGCCGGTGTCAGGTCATCGGCGATGTAGGCGCGCACGATGGCCGCAAAGTCCTCGTCGCCGCGCAGGCCCAGCTGGTCGGCGCGCGCGGTATCCCAGCGGCCGGGCCAGCTGCCGACGATGCGCTCGACCTTGTCGTCGGGCTGCCAGCTCACGCGGTTGGCCACTTCGTCGCCAGCCACTTCGCGCAGCGCGCGCACCATGTCGCCCGCGCTGACGGACACGCCGGGCAGGTTGATGGGGCGGCGGTCGGCGACGGCGCTGGCATCGAGTTCGCAGCCTGCGACCAGGGCCTCGACGGCGCGGCGCGGGGACAGCAGCCACAGGCGCGTGGTGGCACCCACGGGGCAGTTGGCTGCCTCGCCGTTGAGGGGCTCGCGGATGATGCCGCTGGCAAACGACGAGGCGGCCGCATTGGGCCGGCCCGGGCGCACGCTGATCGTGGGCAGGCGCAGCACGCGGCCGTCGACAAAGCCGCGCCGCGTGTAGTCGGCCAGCAGCAGCTCGGCAATGGCTTTTTGCGTGCCGTAGGAGGACTGCGGGTTCAGGGCCGTGCCGTCCAGCACGGTGTCGGGCAGGTCGCCCCCGTAGACGGCCACCGAGCTGGTGAAGACCACGCGCGGCATGTGGCCCAAGGCGCGGCAGGTCTCCAGCAGGGCGCGCGAGGCATCGAGGTTGATGCGCATGCCCAGGTCGAAGTCGGCCTCGGCCTGGCCGCTGACCACGGCGGCCAGATGGAAGATCACGGCCGTGTCCTGGTCTATGGCGCCGCGCAGCACCTGCGGGTCGGCAATGTCGCCCACCAGGGAGCGCACGCGCGTGTCGTCAATGGCGTGGGTGGCCACCACGTCGAGCAGGTCGATCTGGTGGATGGGCCAGCGGGTGCCGGCCAGCGTCAGCTCGCCCTGTTCGAGCAGCTTGCGGGCCAGGCGCTGGCCCAGGAATCCGGCGCCGCCGGTGATCAGTACTTTCATGTGTCTTGGGGCTTGGAGCTTGAAGGATGGGAAGAAGGGCCGGTCAGCGGTTGACCATCTTTGCGGGGGTGAGCCAGACCGCGATGGCGCCCACCACGAGCACTCCCGCCAGCACGAACATGCCGGCCTGCGTGGACTGGGTCAGGTCCTTGAGGTAGCCGATCATGTAAGGGCTGGCGAAGCCCGCGAGGTTGCCGACCGAGTTGACGATGGCAATGCCCGCCGCCGCCGCCGTGCCCGACAGAAATGCCGTGGGCAGCGACCAGAACAGCGGCGCGCAGGTCAGCACGCCGGCTGCGGCCAGCGACAGGAAGATCAGGGAAAGAACGGTGTTGTCGGCGAAGAAGGCCGTCATCGCAAAACCCACGGCGCCCATCAGCGCGGGCACGATCAGGTGCCAGCGGCGCTCGCGGCGCTTGTCGGCGCTGTGGCCCATGAGGTTCATGACGACGATGGCGCACAGGAAGGGAATGGCACTGAGCAGGCCGATGTTCAGCGCGCCCGTGACGCCCGTGGACTTGATCAGCGTGGGCATCCAGAAGGTCAGGCCGTACTGGCCGGCGACGAAGGCGAAGTAGATCAGGCACATCCTCCAGACGCGGCGGTCGGCGAAAACGGCCTTGAGCGAATGCTTCTGGGCGCCTGAGTGCTGCTGGTCCAGCTCGATCTCGCGCGCCAGCAGCTGCTTTTCGGAGGCCGTCAGCCACTTGGCGCTGGAGATGCCGTTGTCCAGATAGAAGATGGTCACCACGCCGATCACCAGGGCGGGAATCGCCTCGATCAGGAACATCCACTGCCAGCCGTGCAGGCCATGGTCGCCGTGGAAGGCCTGCATGATCCAGCCCGACAGCGGGTTGCCGAAGATGCCGGCGACGGGAATGGCCGACATGAACAGCGCCACGATCTTGGCGCGCCGGTGGGCCGGATACCAGTAGGTCAGGTACAGGATCACGCCGGGGTAGAAGCCCGCCTCGGCCAGGCCCAGCAGAAAGCGCAGGATGTAGAAGCCCGTGGGCGTTTCCACATACATGAACATGGCCGACAGAATGCCCCAGGTGATCATGATGCGGGCGATCCAGACGCGCGCGCCCAGGCGGTGCATGAGCAGGTTGCTGGGCACCTCGAAGAGGAAGTAGCCGATGAAGAACACGCCTGCGCCCAGGCCGAACACGGTCTCGCTGAAGCCCAGATCCTGGGACATCTGCAGCTTGGCAAAGCCCACGTTCACGCGGTCGAGGTAGGCGATCACATAGCACAGCATCAGGAACGGCACGAGGCGCCAGAACACCTTGGCGTAGGCGCGCGCCGTCTCCGGAGAGTCGGCCTGGGCAGGGTGGGCCCCGGCCTGGCCGGATGCGATATCCGTTGTCGTCATTTCAAGTCTCCCTTGGGTTCGCCGCTTGATGCGCCGCCTGGCGGCTGCGCGGCTGTGGATGGGCTGGGTGGTGGAATGCGGCCGTGGGCGCCGCGGTGTAAATCAGTAGCGCGCCCCGAAGGTGGTGCGCAGCTCGTCGATGGCGGCCGCGTCCAGGGGCTGCGGCCGGGGATGGGTCATGAGCCAGAGCCTTGCGGTTTCCTCCAGCTCTTCCAGCACATGGCTGGCCTGCTCCACCGAGCGTTCCCAGACCACGGGGCCCAGGCGCTCGAACAAGGCGCCGCGCACCTGGCCGGCCAGCGCGGCCACCTCGGCGGCGGCCTGCGGATCGCCGGGCCGGCGGTAGCGGATCAGCGGGATGCGGCCCACCTTCATGACCTGGTAGGGGGTGATGGGCGGCAGCACCTCGTCCTCGCGCCAGACGCCGGACAGCGTCAGCGCCACCAGATGCGTGGAATGCGTGTGGATGACGGCACGCGCCTCGCCGTCATTGGCGTAGATGCCTCGATGCAGGACCAGGGTCTTGGAGGGCTTGGCGCCGCTGACCCACTGCCCGCTGGCATCGACCTTGGACAGCTCGGCCGGGTCGAGCCTGCCCAGGCAGGCGTCGGTGGGGGTGATCAGCCAGCCGTCATGCAGGCGCGCGCTGATGTTGCCGGCCGCGCCGACGGTGTAGCCGCGCTGGAAGAGGCTGGCGCCGGTGGCGCAGATCTGCTCGCGGATGCGGGATTCGTCGCTCATGGGTGAACGCCCAGGCAAAGGCCAGGTGTGCCGACTGCAAAAAGAGGTGTGACTGATATTGTCATCAGGTCATCATACAAATTTTGCGCAAAAATCCAAACAAGGTGAAAACCCTTGGCCATGCGCCAAGGGGTGGTTTCGGAGGTTCAGGGCTTGGCGGCCAGGATGTCGCGGGCCAGGCGTTCGCCGTCCTGCTCCCAGAAGCTGGCGTCGGCGCGGTGGATGCGGTCTATGGCATTGCCCATGTGCGTGGCGGCGGCCTTGCGCGCGGCCTTGGGGTCGCCGGCCTCGATGGCCAGCA
Organism: Delftia sp. DLF01; assembly: GCF_014852125.1. Taxonomy (NCBI): domain Bacteria; kingdom Pseudomonadati; phylum Pseudomonadota; class Betaproteobacteria; order Burkholderiales; family Comamonadaceae; genus Delftia; species Delftia sp. DLF01. The sequence goes on along the minus strand of NZ_JACVAZ010000003.1, from coordinate 1,051,748 downwards.
CGATGCTGTGGTGCTCGCGTTCCACGGCCTTGCCGAAGTCCTCGCGCCGCGCCTCGTTGGCGCGCGTGATGCGCATGGCACCGCGCAGGAACTGCGACAGGTAGTCCAGCGTGCTGATCAGGAACGGGTTGCCCGAAGCCTGGGCAATGGCGCGGTGAAACGCCATGTCCTCCTCCACGCCATCACGGCCCAGCCGCACGGCCTCGGCCAGGGCGCTCTCCGCATCGTGGATGCGCTGCATGTCTTCTTCGCTGCGCCGGCGCGCCGCGAGTTCGGCCACCTCGGCTTCCAGCGCGCGGCGCACCTCGGTGATCTGGATCAGCGCATTCCTGCCAGCCGCCGGCAGGCCTTCGAAGTCCAGTGGCTCTATGCCTGCCGCTTTCACGAACACGCCGCTGCCCTGGCGCGATTCCACCAGGTTGCGCGACTTGAGCTGGGACACGGCCTCGCGCACCACGGTGCGGCTGACCTCGAGCTGCTGCACGAGCTCGGCCTCGGTCGGCAGCTTCTGCCCCGGCTGCAGATTGCCGGCGCGGATGCGCGCCTCCAGCTGCCGGGCAACCTGGTCCGCAAGCTTGAGACCGGGCTGGATGGCCGAGAAGGAAACCGTCATGGAGGGGGTGGGGGGCTGGGGAGACACGTGTGGCAGCGATTGTCTCAGAACGGTGCGGCCTGTACGGCCTGCTGCGGCAATCGACGCCCAGACCGTCCATGGCGGCAGGAAAGAGACCGATGGTTCTGCCGGAGTTGCGCGGCGCGCCATACTTGCGCCTTTGCAATCCGCCCGCCACGCCCGCCCCGGGCCAAGGCCGCTTCGCCATGTCAACGCCCACCCCGCATTCCGCTGCACCCACAGAACACTCGCACGATGGCGCCATTGCCACCACTACCGCTATAGCCGCTATTCCCGCCATCGCCTCGCTGGCCGATGCCGCCTTCACCCAGCGCGTGCAGCACGCCATAGACCACAAGACCAAGCCGCTGGGCGCACTGGGGCGGCTGGAGCAGCTTGCGCTGCGCATTGCCTGCATCCTGGGTCAGGACAGGCCGGTGCTGCAGCAGCCGCAGATGCTGGTGTTTGCGGCCGACCATGGGCTGGCTGCGCGCGGCGTGTCGGCCTATCCGGTGGATGTGACCTGGCAGATGGTCGAGAACTTCATGGCCGGCGGCGCCGCCGTCAGCGTGCTGGCGCGCCAGCATGGGCTGGCGCTGAACGTGGTGGACTGCGGCGTGGCACGCGACTTTCCCGCGCGCGAGCAGGACCCCGACGACAAGCTTCCCCAGCCCGGCCAGCCGCGCCTGTGGCGCCGCAAGCTGGGCTACGGCACGCGCGACTGCAGCCAGGGCCCGGCCATGACAGCCACCGAATGCGCCATGGCCCTGCGCAACGGCGCGGCCCTGGTGCGCCAGTTGCCGGGCAATGCGCTGCTGCTGGGCGAGATGGGCATTGGCAATACCTCCAGCGCATCCTTGCTGCTGGCGCGGCTGTGCGGCGAACCGCTGGCCGAGGTCACGGGTGCGGGCACCGGCCTGGATGCGGCCGGGCTCGCCCGCAAGATCGGGGTGCTGCAGGAGGTGCTGCAGCTGCACGCCCAGGCCACCGAACCGCTGGACGCGCTGGCGGCCATGGGCGGCTTCGAGGTTGCCACCATGGTGGGCGCCGTGCTGCAGGCCGCTGCCGAGCGGCGCGTCATCGTGGTCGATGGCTTCATCACCACGGCCGCCGTGCTGGTGGCCAGCCGCCTGCAGCCGGCCGTGCTGGAGCGCTGCGTTTTCTCGCACCGCTCGGGCGAGCCCGGCCATGTGCGCATGCTGGCCCACCTGGGTGCCGAGCCGCTGCTGGACTGGCAACTGCGCCTGGGCGAAGGCTCGGGCGCGGCCCTGGCCTGGCCGCTGCTGGTGTCGGCCTGCGCCATGCTGGGCGAGATGGCCAGCTTTGCGCAGGCAGGGGTGAGCACACGCTCGCAAGAGGCATAGCCGCCTGCGCCGGGCCGCTATTCCCGCGCCGTGGCCGCCGCCAGCTGGCTCAGCCGCCTGACCAGCGCGCCGAAGCGCGCGGCATCGGTGTTGCCATAGCCGATCACCAGGCCGTTGTCCTGGGGCAGCGGTGCCAGGGCGAAGGACGAGAGGGCGCCCGGGTTCATGCCGGCGCGCCGCGCCTGCTCCACGATGGCACGGTCGGACAGGTCCGGCGGCAGCCACACCGTCAGGTGCAGGCCGCCGTGGCCGCCCAGCACCTCATGCTCCACGCCCAGTTGCGTGGCCAGCGCTTCGCGCAGGGCCGCCTGACGCTCGCGGTACAGGCGCCGCATGCGGCCCAGGTGGCGCGAGAACTGGCCGCTTTCCATGAAGTCCGCCATGGCCAGCTGCTCCAGGCGGTGGCCGCCGCGCAGCATCTCCTGCACGGCGGATGCCGCGCTGGTGGCCAGGGCCTGCGGCAGCACCACAAAGCCCAGGCGCAGTGCCGGGAACATGGTCTTGCTGAAGGTGCCCACATAGAGCACGGGCGCATCCGGCACCTGGCCTTGCATGGCTGCGATGGGCGTGCCCTGGTGGCGGAATTCGCTGTCGTAGTCGTCCTCGATGATCCAGGCCCCCGCGCGGCGCGCGCGCTCCAGCAGGTCCAGCCGGCGCGCCACCGACAGCACGGCGCCCGTGGGATATTGGTGCGACGGCGTGATCTGGATCAGCCGTGGAGGATGGCTGTCCCACAGGCCGGGCGCGATGGCTGCGCCATCCGCATCCACGCGCAGTGTGCTGACGCACAGGTCTCCCCCCGCAAAGGCCGACTTGGCGCCCCGGTAGCCGGGCTCCTCCAGCCAGGCATGGTCGCCCGGGTTGGTGAGCAGTTGCACGCACAGGTCCAGCGCACCCTGGGCGCCTTCGGTGACGATGATGCGCGAGGCATCGCAGCGCACGCCGCGCGAGATGCGCAGGTGCTGCGCAATGGCCTGGCGCAGTGCAGGCTCGCCCGCAGGGTCGCCATAGTCCAGCGTGGCGCTGGCGGGAAGGCGCAATGCGCGGTCCTGCGAACGGCGCCAGGCGGGCAGGGGGAATCTGTCCAGCGCGGGCGTGCCCGGCGTCAGGGGCAGGCTGCGGTCGATGGCATGGCGCGTGGGCGCGATGCGGTCCAGGCGCCGGGCCGTGCGGGGTGCGCAGGGGGGCGCGGCGGCCGCCTCGGCGGCTGCCGTGGAATGGGTGGATACAGCCGCCACGCGCGTGCCCTGCCGGTCGGCGACCACATAGCCTTCGGCCGCCAGTTGCTCGTAGGCGATGAGCACGGTGTTGCGCGAGACTCCCAGATCCTCCGACAGCGCGCGCGAGGCCGGCAGGCGGTCGCCGGCCGGCAGGCGGCCCGCCAGGATGGCCTGCTTCAGGCGCTGGATCAGTTGGCGCTGGCGGGGAGCCGCTCCAGGGCCGGATTGCAAGGGACTGGTCAGCAGGTCGGAGGCGTGCATGCAGTGGGTGGCGTGGCACCATGAAATAAGGGGGATATGGCGCTTTCAATGATGCCACGCCAGCGCTATCGTGGCCCTGCCAAATGACCTGACCAGGAATCTCCCATGCCCCCCGCACTCAACGCCCACTCCCAACCCGTAGGCCACGACCTTCCCGGATGGACCGCGCGCCAGCGCCCGCCGCGCACGCCCATGCAAGGCCGCTACTGCCGGCTGGAGCCGCTGTCCGCCGCGCGCCATGCAGCCGATCTGTTCGATGCCTTCAGCCAGGCGCCGGACGCCAGCGACTGGACATACATGTCGGTAGGCCCCTTCGCGGATGCCCAGGCCTATCTGCGCTTTGCCGAGGCCGCCCAGGCCGGCGATGACCCGCTGCACCACGCCGTCATCGACCTGGCCACGGGCCGTGCCATCGGCTCGCTGGCGCTGATGCGCGTGGACACGGCCAGCGGCGTGATGGAAGTGGGCTTTGTCTGCTACTCGCGCCAGCTCAAGCGCACGCGTGCGGCCACCGAGGCGCAGTTCCTGCTGATGCAGCGCGCCTTCGACGAGCTGGGCTACCGCCGCTACGAGTGGAAGTGCGACAGCCTGAATGCGCCGTCGCGTGCCGCAGCGGCGCGCCTGGGCTTCCAGTTCGAGGGGGTGTTCCGCCAGGCCGTGGTCTACAAGGGCCGCAGCCGCGACACGGCCTGGTTCTCCATCATCGACAGCGAATGGCCGGCGCTGCGCGCGGCCTACCAGCGCTGGCTGGAGCCGGGCAACTTCGATGCAGGCGGCGGACAGGTTCTTTCGCTATCCAGCCTGATGGAGCAGGGTGCGTCGCAGGCTCAGGAGACGGCAGGCGCGGCGTAGTAGGCCTGCAGCACCTCGATCAGGGCCTGCGCATGGCGCGGCAGCCGGCCCTGGTCGCGCACGAGGATGCGGCGCTCGCGCACGCTCCAGGCGTCGGTCAGGTCGATGAGTGCCAGCCCCATGCTTTCGCGGTTGCGCCGCGCGGCGCTCTCGGGAACGATGCCTATGCCCACGCCGGCGCCGATCATGCGGCACATGGCGTCGAAGCTGGACAGCTGTATGCGCAGCTTCATGGGCTTGCCCAGGCGCTCGGTCACACCTGCCAGAAATGTCTGCAGCGTGCTGCCCTGCTGCATGCCGATGGCGTCCTCGTCCAGCGTCTCGGCAAACGCAATGCGCTTGCGCCGCGCAAAGCGGTGGCCGCGCGGCGTGGCCAGCACCAGCCGGTCGGTGCTGAAGTGGATGGTCTGCAGGCCCAGCGTATCCACCTGGCCGGCCACGATGCCCAGATCGGCCCGGCCGTCCAGCACGCCGCGCGCGATCTCGGCGTTGGGCCGCTCCTGCAGGTCCACATTCACGCGCGGGTGGTCGGCAAGAAAGGCGGGCAGGATCTCGGGCAGAAAGTCGGTCACGGCCGTGGTGTTGGCAAACACCCGCACATGGCCGCGCAGGCCGGCGCCGTACTCCTGCAGGTCGTGGCGCAACTGCTCGGACTGCAGCAGCATGCCGCGCGCGTGGTGCAGGAAGGCTTCGCCGGCCGGCGTGGGCCGCACGCCGCGCGCCTCCCGGTACAGCAGGGGCATGCCCGCCTGCTCCTCCAGCGCCTTGATGCGCAGGCTGGCTGCGGCCAGGGACAGGTGCTGCCTTTGCGAGGCGCGCGTGAGGCTGCCCAGTTCGGCGGCATGCACGAACAGGCGCAGGTCCGTCAGGTCGAAATGCATGAGGGGCATGAAAGGCGAAGAGGGCATGGGCGGGGTCAAGGCTTTGTCAATTCCGAAGGCCGGGTCAGGAAATGCGCGATTGTGCGCTGGCCCGGCACGGGCAACCATGCGGGCTTGCGACAAGAACAAATGGAGACATGACCATGCCGGATTCTTCCTTTCCCCTGCCGTCGAGCCTTTTGCGCCGCCGAAGCCTGCTGGCCGCCGCACTCGCCTTGCCCCTGCTGGGCCATGCCCAGGCCTGGCCCGCGCGGCCCATCGTGATGGTCGTCCCGCAGGCGCCGGGCGGCACCAACGACATCGTGGGCCGGCTGGTGAGCCAGAAGCTGGCCGAGGTGCTGGGCGCCAGCGTGGTGGTCGAGAACCGGCCCGGCGCGGGCGGCAACATCGGCACCCAGGCCGTGGCCAAGGCGCCGCGCGACGGCCATACGCTGCTGATGACCATCAGCAGCAGCCAGGCCATCAACCCCGCGCTGTACCGCAAGCCGGGCTTCGATCCGGTGAAGGACTTCCGGCCCATCGGCCTGATCGGCTCCGTGCCCAATGTGCTGCTGGCCCACCCCGGCTTTGCGGCCAAATCCGTGCCCGAGCTGATCGCCATGGCCCGGGGCCGGCCCGACGAGTTCCGCTATGCCTCGGCCGGCAACGGCACGCTCAACCATCTGCTGGGCGAGATGCTCAACAGCATGGCGGGCATCCAGCTGCAGCATGTGCCCTACAAGGGCGTGGCGCCCGCGCTCAACGATGTGCTGGGCGGGCAGGTGCCGCTGCTGTTCGGCAGCCTGCCATCGACCCTGCCCCATATCCAGGCCGGCCGGCTGCGTGCGCTGGCCGTGAGCGGCGCGACGCGATCGCCGCTGCTGCCCGATGTGCCCACCATTGGCGAGACCGTGCCCGGCTACAACGGCACGCTGTGGGTGGGTCTTTTTGCGCCTGAAGGCGTGCCCGCGCCGGTGCTGGCGCAGTTGCAGGACGGCATGGCCCGCGCGCTGGCGGCCAGTGATCTGCGCACCCGGCTGGAAGCCTCGGGCGTGGAGCTGGCCGGGCCGGCGGACAGGCCCGTGCCGCCCGCCCAGATGGCGGCCCTGCTGCGCGAGGACATCGCCAAGTGGGCGCGCATCGTCAAGGCGTCCGGCGCATCGCTGGATTGACGCAAGGCCTTAGCCCTGCGGCTCCATGGCCAGCGCGAACAGCTCGCTGCGAAAGTGGATGCCCAGCCGCGCAAAGGCGCGGTTGCGGTAGGTCTTGACGGTGGGCAGGCTCAGGCACAGGTCGCAGGCAATGCCCTCATGCGTCATGCCCTGCAGCAGCCGGGCGCAGACATCGAGTTCGCGCGGCGTCAGGTCGGGCTGTGCCTGCAGCAGGCGCATGCGCAGGGCCGGCAGTGTCTGCCGCTGCCGGGGCTGGCTGGGTGGGGTGGCCGGGGCCGAGGCCAAGGCCGTTACCACGGCGGGCTGCGCCTGCGTCAGCGCGATGTGCTTGTGCGCCAGGGCCAGCAGCACGGGCGCCATTCTCCCGAAGCGGTCGATCTGCGCATCGCCCAGTGCCCTCTGGTGCTGGTGGCGGTAGAAGTTGACGGCAAACACACCGCCGTCGTCCTGGTGCTCGACGATGGACACGCGCTCGGCCATGCCGTGCGCGTCGTAGACCAGGGCGCGGTGCTCGCCTTCCACCTCCTGGGCCGTGATGTGGCACAGCGCCGTGCTGCGTGCCGGGCTGGTGTCGCCGTGGTTCCAGGTGCTGTCGCGCAGATAAGGACCCGAGAGATAGGCCCACCAGCAGTCGCGCGTGGTGTCCCGCGCCTCGCTGCTGGCCGACAGGAACAGCTGCGGCCGGCTGCGCGGGCCCGTGCGATAGACCGACCAGGAGGCGGCGGGCAGCAGCGGGTTCATGGCCTCCAGCACCTGCCGGGCGAAGCCGGGCTCGCCCAGGCTGGCGACCATGTGGCCGATGGCTTGGCTGGGCGCGTGGCCGGACGCATGGCCGGACGCATGGGCGCCCAGGGCGCTGGCGTCAGGGGTGTCGGAGGGGGCGGTCCAGTGTCTCAAGGGATGGCAGGGGCGGGCAGGGCGTTGTCATCTTCCGGGATGACGGCCGGCCCGGGCAATGGTGCTTATGCTAGGTCCCGATTCCATTCACCGGAGCCCCAGAACCATGCCAGATGACGTGCCGCAGCTTGCGGCCTTGCCCGATCCGCGCTTTCGCTTCTTCGCCGACCTGAGCGTGCAGGTGGGCCCGCCGCAGGAGGTCGGTGCCACGGCGCACGGCGGGCGCCGACTGATCCCCATCCTGGGCGGCACGGCCCGGGGCGACGGCTGGAGCGCGCGCGTGCTGCCCGGAGGCGCGGACTTCCAGCGCATCGTGCACGCCGGGCTGGCCGAGCTCGATGCGCGCTATGTGCTGGAGACCGATGCCGGCGACCTGATCTATGTCTGCAACCAGGCGCTGCGCAGCGGCGACCCGGCGCTCATGGCAAAGCTGGCGCGCGGCGAGCCCGTGGACCCCGCGCACATCTATTTCCGCTGCGCGCCCCGCATGGAGACGGCCAGCCGTGCGCTGGCCTGGATCAACGAGCGCCTGTTCTTCGGCACCGGCGCGCGCCATCCCGACCGCGTGCAGATGCGCTTTCACGAACTGCTCTGAGCCGCGCCTTTCCCCTCTCGATACCCACAATGCAGGAGACAAGACACATGAAAAACCAGGCATCGAAGTCGCGCCGCACCGCCGTGGCCTCCACTCTTGCCGCCGTGCTGGCCACCGGGCTGGCGCCCTGGACCGCGGTCGGCGCCCAGCCGGCCTTTCCGAGCAAGCCCGTGCGCCTGCTCGTCGGCTTTCCTGCGGGAACGGGGCCGGACATCGTGGCGCGCCTGCTCGCGCAGAAACTCTCCGAGCAATGGGGCAACCTGGGCGTGGTCGTGGACAACAAGCCGGGCGCTGGCGGTCTCATCGCCGCCAGCGAGGCGGCACGGGCCGTGCCTGACGGCTACACGCTGATGCTGGGCGAGACCGGCCAGCTCAGCATTGCGCCCAACACCTACCAGCGCCTGCCCTACGACCCGCAAAAGGACTTTGTGCCCGTCAGCCAGGTCGTCACCTCCGACTTCGTGCTGCTGGTCAATCCGCAGAAAGTGCCGGCCCGCAATGTGCCCGATTTCGTGGCCTGGGCGCGCCAGCGCAAGGAGCTGTTCATCGCCACCTTCGGTGCCGGCACGCCCGGCCACTTCGGCGCCTTCATGTTCGGCAATGCCGTGCAGCTCAAGCCCGAGCCCGTGCACTACAAGAACACCAACGATGCCCTGGGCGGCCTGTTCAGCGGCGACGTGCAGGCCGTCTTCGCCACGGCGGCCCTGGCCGCGCCCCAGGTCAAGGCCGGCAAGCTCACGGCCCTGGGCAGCACGGGCGCCACGCGCACCCAGTCCATGCCCGAGCTGCCCACCATCCGGGAGCAGGGCTATCCGTCGCTGGAGTTCAATTCCTGGTTCGGCGTGGTCGCGCCCGCCAAGACACCGCCCGAGATCGTGGCCAGGCTGCAGGCCGACATCGTGCGCGCCCTGCAGCAGCCCGACAGCCGCAGCCGGCTGGAGGAGGCGGGTTTCCGCGTGACGGGCACCACGGGCGACGAGCTCGCCCGCATCATGCGCGCCGACACGGTCACCTGGGGCAAGGCCGTGGCGGCCACGGGGTTCAAGGCCGATTGAGGCTCAGCGCTTGCCCGCAGCCGGGGCAGGGGTCTTGGGCGAGTAGTCGCAGTACGGTGCCACCACGCATTCCCAGCAGCGTGGCTTGCGGGCCTGGCAGACGTAGCGGCCCAGCAGGATGAGCCAGTGGTGCGAGTCCACGGCATAGGCCGGGGGCACGCGCTTCATCAACTGCATCTCCACGGCCAGCGGCGTCTTGCCCGGCGCCAGGCCCGTGCGGTTGCCCACGCGGAAGATGTGCGTGTCCACGGCCATGGTGGGCTCGCCAAAGGCCACGTTGAGCACCACGTTGGCGGTCTTGCGTCCCACGCCGGGCAGGGCTTCCAGTTCCTCGCGCGTGCGCGGCACCTGGCCGCCGTGGCGCTCGACCAGGATCTGGCAGGTCTGCATCAGGTGTTTGGCCTTGCTGCGGTACAGGCCGATGGTCTTGATGTACCCCTCCAGCCCTTCAAGTCCCAGGTCCAGGATGGCCTGGGGCGTATTGGCCACGGGAAACAGCTTGCGCGTGGCCTTGTTCACGCCCACGTCCGTGGCCTGGGCCGAGAGCAGCACGGCAGACAGCAGCTCGAAGACGTTGGTGTATTCCAGCTCGGTCTGGGGCGAGGGATTGGCGGCCTTGAGCGTGGCGAAGAAGGGTTCGATGCTGGTGGTTTTCATTGTGGGGGGCGCGTATCCATCGATGTGGCGTGCATTGTCATGCAAGCGCGGGTATTTGAAAGTGCGTAACAGGCTCTAGGAATGTTCTGATTTTTCATGTCTGCCAGGGTCAGATCGTCTGGTTATGCAGATGCGGCGTTGACTGGCCAAGGCCGCATCGCAATAGTCGGCCGGATCGATTCCGCCGACACCAGACATCCAGACATCACGCCACCAGGAGGGGGGCGACCACATGGCCACTCGCAAGATATCCGTTTCTCCCGCGCTCGCATCGTCACAGGCCCTGCTGGGCAATGTACGGGACCTGATCGAGGCCGCGCGGCTTCGCGTGGCAGCCAACGTCAACAGTGAACTCACCCTGCTGTACTGGCACATCGGCCAGCACATCCATGGCCATGAATCCGAGGTGCGGCAGGCAGGCTGCAGCGATGAGGTCCTGCCGGTGCTGGCCGGGCATCTGGTCCAGGACTATGGCAGCAGCTTCTCGGAGAAGAACCTGTGGCGCATGACGCAGTTCTCCACCGCGTTTCCCGACCAGCCCCTGGTCATCTCGCCGACCCGGAAATTGAGCTGGGCGCATTTCATCGTGCTGATTGCGATCAAGGACCCGGTGCAGCGCGAGTACTACGCCAGCATGGCGAGCCTTGAGCGCTGGAGCGCACGCACGCTGCGCAGCCGCATCGACTCCCAGCTCTATGAACGCCTGGCGCTGCCCTGCGATGCCGAGGCGCTGATCGCGCAGGAGCCGGTCACGCCGCGCAGCACCGAGCGCATGTCGCCGGCGCTGTTCATGCGCGATCCCTACATCTTCGACTTTCTGGGGCTGCACGATGCCTGGCAGGAGGGCGACCTGCAGGCCGCCATCATCCGCGAGATGGAGGCCTTCCTGCTGCGGTCGGGCACGGGCTTCACCCTGGTGGCGCGGCAAATGCACATGCATGTGGATGAGCAGGACTTCCACCTCGATCTGCTGTTCTACAACCGCAAGCTGCGGCGGCTGGTGGCGGTGGAGCTGAAGGTGGGCGAATTCACGGCCGAGGACAAGGAGCAGATGGAGCAATACCTGCGCTGGCTGGACCGGCATGAGCATGAGCAGGGCGAGAACACGCCGATGGGCATGGTGCTGTGCACGGGCAACAGCTCCGAGCAGATCGAGCTGCTGGAGCTGGGACTGCGCGGCGTGCAGATGGCCGAGTACCTGCCCGGCCTGCCTGAGCGCCAGACGCTGGCACAGCGGCTGCGGCAGGCCACACGCCGGGCGCAGTGGCATTGGGCGCAGCGCCAGCTGGAAGGCGGGCAGGCCTGAGCGCCTGCCGCTGCGCTTGAGACCCGTTCCCCTTCTTCTTCTTCTTCTTCTTCTTCTTCCTTCGTTCCCCTCTCCTCTTCCTCCTACCCAGGCGGCAGCAGTTCCCGCAGGTGCTCCACAAAGGCCCGCACGCCCTTGGACAGGGTGCGTCCGGACAGCGTCTGCAGCTCGATGGCGCGCGCATTCATGCCGCGCTCGCGGATGGGCGCCGCATGCAGCTCGCCTCGGCGCACGCGCTCGCGCATGGTGACCTCACCGCCCAGCGACAGGCCGCCGCCGTGCAGCACGAAGTGCACCAGGGTCTCGAACTGGCCGCTGACCAGGGCGGGCTCGAACACCAGGCGGCGGTGGCTGCAGGCGATGTCGAACAGCTGGCGCGCGGTGTTGGCGTCCTCGGGCAGGGCAATCGCATGGGGATGCATCTGGGCCAGGGTGATGCTGGCATGCCGGGCCAGCGCATGGTCGGGCCGCATGATGGCGACCACGGGCGAGACCTGGCGGTGCCAGACCTCGATGTCACGTGCCGCCGCGCGGCTGTAGGTCAGGCCCACATCGGCCTCGCCGCCCAGCACGGCCTGGGTCACGGCGGCAGGGGCTTCCACGCGCAGGTGGAACTGCATGCCCGGGTACTGCTCGCGGAAAAGCGCTATGGCGCGTGGCAGGAATTCGATGGCAAAGCCGCCCGAGCTGCACACGCGCACCACGCCCCGGCGCAGGCCCTGCAGGGCCTCGATGTCGGAGACCACACGGTCGGCCTCCAGCGCACCGCGGCGTGCGTGGGCGGCCAGCAGCTCGCCTGCCGGGCTGGGCGCCATGCCGCGCGGGCGGCGCTCGAACAGCGGCACGCCCAGCATCTCTTCCAGTCCGGCGACCTGGCGGCTCACGGCCGAGGGCGAGACATTGAGCCGCGTGGCGGCTTCGCTGACCGAGCCGCTGCGCACCACTTCGAGAAAGTAGCGCAGGGCCGTGTCCTGTAGGCGGTTGGAAAGCATGATGGCCTGCTCATGGTTTGCGAAAAACGCAACGATAAGCCAAGAAAAAGGCGATTGTCGAAATAGTTTCGCCTGCTTATGCTGACTTCGTTCTGTCACAAAAACGAGGAAATCCATGGAGCCAAACGCAAGCATCGCAAAGCAGCAGCCGGAACTGGCCACCGGGGGTGGCAGCGTCGTGGAGATGTCGGCCGTCGCGCTGTCAAAGGCCATCCAGGGCCGCGATCTGTCCTGCGTGGAGGTGCTGGATGCCTATTGCGCGCAGATCGACCGGCTCAACCCCGTGGTCAACGCGCTGGTGTCTCCGCTGGACCGCGACTGGCTGCGCGGCCGCTCCCGCGAGCTGGACACGCTGCTGGCGCGCGGCCAGAGCCTGGGGCCGCTGCACGGCTTTCCCCAGGCACCCAAGGACATCATGCCGGCGGCCGGCATGGTGACGACCAAGGGATCGCCCATCTTCGCGGGCCAAGTCTCGCAGACCGATTGCGTGGTGTTCGAGCGCATGCGCGCAGGCGGTGCGCTGTTTGTGGCGCGCAGCAATTCGCCCGAGTTCGGCCTGGGCGGCCATACCTACAACCCGGTCTACGGGACCACGCGCAATGCCTTCGATCCTTCGCGCTCCGCTGGCGGCAGCAGCGGCGGGGCCGGCGTTGCCGTGGCGCTGCGCATGCTGCCCGTGGCCGATGGCTCGGACATGATGGGCTCGCTGCGCACGCCGGCCGCCTTCAACCATGTCTACGGACTGCGCACCTCGGTGGGCTGCGTGCCGCATGGCCCTTCGGAAGAGGTGTTCTTCCAGCAGTTCAGCGTGGCCGGCCCCATGGCGCGGGACATTCCCGACCTGGCCCTGCTGCTGTCCGTGCAGGCAGGCTTTGATGCACGCCTGCCGCTGACGCGCCGCAGCGAGCCGCCCAAGGACTGGACCGCCCACCTGGCGCGCGACTGCAAGGGCCTGCGCATCGGCTGGCTGGGGGACCTGGGCGGGCACCTGCCCACCGAGCCCGGCCTGCTGGAGACCTGCCGCGCGGCGCTGCGGCATTTCAAGACCATCGGCTGCACGGTGGAAGAGGCCGTGCCGGCCTTCGACTTCGAACGCCTGTGGCGCGCCTGGATCGACCTGCGCAGCTTCAGCGTGGCCGGTGCCAACGCCGCCCTGTACCGCGACCCGGCCACGCATGCCCTGCTCAAGCCCGAGGCCCTCTGGGAAATCGAGCGCGGCCTGGCGCTGCCGGCCATCGCGGTCTATGACGCGGCGCGTGTGCGCTCGGCCTGGTACGAAACCCTGCGCCGCCTGTTCGACAGCTACGACTTTCTGGTGCTGCCCTCCGCCCAGGTCTTCCCGTTCGATGCGGCGCTGGACTGGCCGCATGACGTGGGCGGCCGCGAGATGGACACCTACCACCGCTGGATGCAGACCGTGGTGCCCGCCACCATGGCCGGCTTGCCGGCCCTGGCCGCGCCCGCAGGCTTCGGGCCGCAGGGGCTGCCAGCCGGGCTGCAGATCATCGGCCCGGCGCAGGCCGATCTGGCCGTGCTGCAGATCGGCCATGCGTATGACCAGGCCGGCGGCTTCTCGCGCGTGCGCAGCCCGCTGCTCGACTGAAACCGCCGCATCGATTTTTCCCAGGTTCCCGTTCCCTCGTCCCCCAGGAGATCCGCGCCATGGCCTTGTCCCGTTCCCGTTTTCTGTCGTGTCTGATGGCCGGTGCCACGGCACTTGCGCTGCCCGCAGCCAAAGCCCAGCCCCAGTCCTACCCGGATCGCCCGATCAAGCTGGTCGTGCCGTTTGCGCCGGGCGGCGCCACCGACATCCTGGGCCGGCTGCTGGCCACCTCGCTGGGTGAACGGCTGGGCCAGCCCGTGGTCGTGGAAAACCGTCCCGGTGCAGGCACGGTGGTGGCGGGCGCGCTGGTGGCCAAGGCGCCGCCCGACGGCTACACGCTGCTGCTGGGCGCCAGCACCACGCTGACGCTCAACCCCGCCATCCGCAACCCGCTGCCCTATGACCCGCTGCGCAGCTTCACGCCGCTGGGGCTGGTGGCCGACATGGGCCTGGTGCTGGTGGCCCATAACGAAACGCCTGCACGCACGCTGCCCGAACTCGTGGCCCTGGCCAAGGCCGACCCCGACAAGCTGTCCTACGGCTCCTTCGGCACGGGGTCCTCGGTGCACTTTGGCGGCGAAATGCTCAAGACCGCCACGGGCATGCGCATGGTGCATGTGCCCTTCAATGGCAGCTCGCCCAGCCTCACCGCGCTGATGGGCGGCCAGGTGCAGGTGGCCGTGGACACGGTGGTGGCCACCACGCCGCTGATCAAGGCCGGCAAGATCCGTCCCATCGCAGCGCTGGGCCCGCAGCGCCTGGCCCTGCTGCCCCAGGTGCCCACCGTGGCCGAAAGCGGCTACCCGGGCTTTGCCATGGACACCTGGTTTGCCTTCCTCGCCCCGGCCGGCCTGCCCGCACCCATCCAGAAGAAGCTGGAAAAGGCGCTGGCCGACGCCATGGCCGAGCCGGCCATGAAGAAGAAGCTGGTGGACATCGGCCTGTCGCCCGCATGGGGTCCGGCCAGCGCGCTGCAGGAGCGCATAGAGCGCGAACTGCCGCAAATGCGCGCCGTGGCCGCCAGAGCCGACATCAAGGTGGATTGAACGCAGCTGCCTTCCGGGAGAGAGGGGGAAGGCGCGAATCGACTCAGGGGGCTTCTAATCGTGCAGGAAAGCTGCGGCAGGATTGGCGACAATGCAGGCTTCGCCTTTTCATTGCACCGACAAAGAGACTCCTGCCCATGCAATTCGCCGACCGTCTGAACAACGTAGAAACCTCCGCCATCCGCGAGCTGTTCAAGCTGCTGGGCAAGCCCGGCATCATCAGCTTTGCGGGTGGTTTCCCGGACAGCGCCATGTTCGACGTGGCCGGCATCAGCGCCGCCTCCCAGGCTGCGCTGCAGCAGGAGCCGGGCGCCGCGCTGCAGTACGGTGCGACCGAGGGCTACCAGCCGCTGCGCGAGCAGATCGCCGCCTTCATGGCCGCCAAGGGCGTGCGCGAGCTGGCCCCCGAGCAACTGGTGGTGACCACGGGCAGCCAGCAGGCGCTGGACCTGCTGGGCAAGACCATGATCAACCCCGGCGACAAGGTCATCGTCGAAGGCCCGACCTTCCTGGCCACCATCCAGTGCTTCCGCCTGTATGGCGCCGAAGTCATCAGCGCGCCGATCGACGCCGAAGGCGCCCAGGTCGATGCGCTGGAGCAACTCATTGCCGAGCACCGCCCCAAGCTGGTCTACCTGATCCCCACCTTCGGCAACCCCAGCGGCGCCATGCTGAGCCTGGAGCGCCGCAAGAAGGTGCTGGAGCTGGCCGTCAAGTACCAGACCCTGGTGGTGGAGGACGATCCCTACGGCGACCTGTATTTTGGCGAAGCGCCTCCGCCCAGCCTGCTGGCGCTGTCCAGCCAGGTGCCCGGCAGCCGCGACTGGCTGGCGCACTGCGGCTCGCTGAGCAAGGTGCTCAGCCCCGGCCTGCGCATTGGCTGGCTGGTGGCCCCGGCCGAGCTGCTGGGCCGCGCCGTGATGTGCAAGCAGTTCAGCGATGCCCACACCAGCACCTTTGCCCAGGCCACGGCCGCGCAGTACCTGAAGTCCGGCGCCATGCCCGCCACGCTGGCCCATGTGCGCGAGGTCTACGCGCGCCGCGCCAAGGCCATGGGCGATGCGCTGCGCGAGCACCTCGGCGATGCCGTGGAATTCCTGCAGCCCCAGGGCGGCCTGTTCCTGTGGGTGCGCCTGACCGGCAAGGGCGGCGCGCTGGCCGATGCCGGTGAGCTGGCCAAGCGGGCCATTGCCCAGGGCGTGGCCTTTGTGCCGGGTGCGCCGTTCTTTGCGCAAAACCCCGATGCCACCAGCTTCCGCCTCTCGTTCGCCACGGCTGACGAGGACAAGATCCGCGAAGGCATCGCCCGCCTGGCCCAGGCGCTCAAGGCATGAGCGTGGCTGACGACGCAGAACACGGCGGCGGGCACGCAGACGCCGATGCCCTGCAGGCGCGCGTGATGGAGCTGGAGATCAAGGCCAGCTACACCGATGACCTGCTGGAGCAGTTGAACCTGACCATCTACCGCCAGCAGCAGCAGATCGACCGGCTGCTTGACGAGCTGCGCGACCTGCGCCGCCGGGTGCCCGAAGGCGGACCCGCCGGCGGCGCGACCAATCTGCGCGACGAACTGCCCCCGCACTATTGAGTGCGCAGGGCTGCTGCGTGCGAATGCCCAGGCCAGCCCCTGCCTGGGCATTTCTTCATTCAAGCGGCTTGTTGGCCACGTGCTTCATCTTGCCCAGGAACAGGCGCAGGAAAAAGCCCGCCATGATCAGCATGAAGACGATGGCGCCCAGGCTCATCAGGCCGTAGTCGGTGGAAAAAAGATCAATCATCAGCTTCACAAGTCCTCCTGTGGTTTGTTGGTATCGGTGGGGTCCCGATCCAACTATCGCCGTGGCCTGGCGCGGAGGGCTTGTGATGGGTCAACGCGGCGGCGGGGTGGGTTTGCGGCAGCGCAAAGGGGCAAGCCCCTGCAAGCCCGGGCAAGCCCGGGAACTGGGCATGGGGTAGGAGTCGATCATCCAGGGCGAGCCAAGCCCATCACCCCCGCATGAACGGCAAGGGCACCTCCGCAGGAATCGGGCACGCATAGGGTCGGCCGCCGCGGCGCTCAAGCAGCTCCGCCTTGGCCTGGGCAATGCGTTCGGGCTGCTCCAGCAAGGCGATGGCCGTGGCCGCCAGCACCTGGGCGGCGCGCACCATGCCGGCGTGGGCCAGGCCGGACTGGCCTTGCGAGACCATCTGCCAGGAATGCAGCGGCGTGCCGAAGGCGTAGCAGGCCACCCAGGCCTGGACGGTGGGCGTGATCCAGCTCACATCGGCCACATCGGTGGAGCCGAACAGGGTGTCTTCCGCGGCAGGATCGTAGGGCGCCAGGCCTTCGAACACGGCCGGCACCTTGCCGCGCAGCACGCTGGCCAGCGGGCGGCTGACCTGGTCCACGTCGTTGCTGTCCAGCGTGGCCTGGAAGTCTCCGGCCAGGCGATGCAGGCCGGGGTCCACGTGCAGCGGGCCCAGGGCCTGCATCTGCGCATACATCACCTGGTTCAGCGTGCGGTTCTGCAGCAGGTTGGAGCAGGCCTTGTCAAAGACGATCTCCAGCCGGCAATCCGTCATCAGCGCGGCGCCGCGTGCCACGTTCTGCACGCGCTCGTACAGCGCTGCTGCCTCGTGGTTGCGCGCGGCCCGCACCAGGTACAGCACCTCGGCGCGCGCCTGGACCACGTTGGGCGACAGGCCGCCCGAGTCGGTGATGGCGTAGTGCACCCGCGCATCGGTGGGCATGTGCTCGCGCAGGTAGTTCACGCCCACGTTCATCAGCTCCACGGCGTCGAGCGCGCTGCGGCCCAGGTGCGGGGAATGCGCGGCATGCGAGGCCTTGCCGTGGAAGATGAATTTCGCCTGGATGTTGGCCAGCGTGCTCTGGCTGAACACGCCGGTGAAGCTGGCCGGGTGCCAGGTCAGCGCCGCGTCCACATCGTCGAAGACCCCGGCGCGCGCCATGAAGGTCTTGCCCGATCCGCCTTCTTCGGCCGGGCAGCCGTAGTAGCGCACGCGTGCCTTGGCGCCGCTGCGGCGCAGGTGCTCCTGCAGCGCAACGGCCGCGAAATGCGCCGAGGTGCCCAGCAGATGGTGGCCGCAGCCGTGGCCCGCCAGGCCCGGGCTGTCGGTGGAAGGCGTGCAGACCAGGGCGCCGCTTTGCTGGTTCAGGCCCGACAGCGCGTCGTACTCTCCCAGGAAGGCCAGCACCGGGCCCTCGTCGCCCCATTCGGCCAGGAAGGCCGTGGGAATGCCGGCCACGCTGCGCGTGATGCGAAACCCGGCCTGCTCCAGCGCATCGATGTGCAGCCGGGCAGAAGCGGTTTCGGCATAGCGCAGCTCGGCCAGGGACCAGATGCTGTCGGCCAGGGCCGCCATGCGCGGGGACTGCTGCTGGAAGAAGTCCTGGAGGTGCTCGACTGCGCTCATTCCGGCTTCACCCCTGCCTTGTCCAGCAGCGCCTTGTTGCGCTGCAGTTCGCTGGCGATCTGGGCCGGGAAGCGGCTCTGGTCCATCTCGGTGACCGAGGCGCCCAGCAGCTTCAGGTGCTTTTGCACCTCGGGCAGGCGCACGGCCTTCACCGACGCATCCTGCAACTGCCGGACGATGGCCGGTGGCGTGCCGGCCGGCACGACCAGCCCGAACCAACTGATGCCCAGTTCGTTGAGCTGCGCGTAGCCCAGCTCCTTGAAGGTGGGCACATCGGGCAGGTCGGGCGAGCGGCTGTCGCCCGACAGCGCCACGGGGATGAGCTTGCCGCCCTTGATCTGGGGCATGGCCGAAGGCAACTGGTCGGTCATCACCTGCACCATGCCGGCCAGGGCGTCGTTGAGCGCCGGCCCGTTGCCGCGGTAGGGCACGATCTGCACCTGGGTCTTCATGGTCTCGTTGAAGGACGCCACCATCAGATGGCCCAGCGTGCCCAGGCCCGGCACGCCCGCGCTGTAGGCGCCGGGCTGGGCGCGCAGCTTGGCCAGAAAGCCCGGGAAATCCTTGACGCCCATCTTGGGATGGACCATGTAGACCGACGGCATGGTCACCAGATTGGCCACGGGCAAAAGCCTGCCTTCCAGCTTGGCGGCGCGCGTGTACAGCGAGGGATTGATGGTGGCCGTGCTCACCGTGGCCATGCCGATGGTGTAGCCGTCAGGCGCGGCCTGGGCAATGCTTTCGGTGCCGATCAGGCCGCCAGCGCCGGCCTTGTTGTCCACCACCACGGGCTGGCCCAGCGTGCTGCGCAGGCCCTCTGCGATCACGCGCGCAACGATGTCGGTGGAGCCGCCTGCCGCAAACGGCACGATGAGCTTGACCGGCTTGTTCGGATAGGCGTCGGCCGCATGGGCCGTGGAGGCCGTGTGGGCCAGGGTGAGGCCGCACAACACGGCGGCTAGACCGGACGTGCCCAGCGAGAGCAGGGTGCTCCGCGGCAGCTGAAAGAGGGGTTTGGCTTGCATGGCATGGGTTCCATCAACGGTGGAGGAGCCGCAGGCCTGGGCCGCGCCGGCTCCCGATGCAGGCGACTATAGAAATCCTGCCGCCCGCGTGGGCCACGGTATTTGTGCCAAGCTATAAGCCGTTCCGATAGCTTGCCCTGCGCCGCCTGTGGCGCGCCGGGGCCTGCCTGGGGAAAACACTGAGACTCCCATGAGCAATGAATTCGATGACCGCGACGGCCTGGACGATGCGGCCACGCCCCAGGGGCGGCTGCTGTATTCGCGACTGACCAAGCATGTGCGCCTGCGCCAGCTGCAGCTGCTGGTGGCGCTGCAGCAATGCGGCTCGGTGGTGCAGGCCGCCGCCACGCTGCACATGAGCCAGTCGGCCGCCACCCAGGCGCTGGCCGAGATGGAGCGCGTGCTGGACATCCGCCTTTTCGAGCGCCATGCGCGGGGCATACGCCCCACGCTGGCCGGCCAGACCCTGGTGGACACGGTGCGCGGCGTGCTGGCCGCGCTGGAGGAGGTGGCGGAATCGCTGGCTGCAATTCGCCGGGGCGCGGCGGCCGCGCTGCGCCTGGGTGCCATTCCGGCGGCAGCCCTGGCCATTCTTTCGCCCCTGCTGGCGCGTTTTTATGCCGAGCACCCCGAGGTGCATGTCGATGTGCACGAAGACGCCAGCACCCGGCTGCTTTCCCAGCTGCTGGGCGGCGGGCTGGACGCGGTGTTCTGCCGCGAGCCGGCGCTGCTGCCCGGCCCCTTCGCCTTCGAGCCGCTGCTGGCCGACACGGCCGTGGTGGTGGCCGCACGCTCGCATGCACTGGCCGGGCGCCGCGACGTGCCGCTGCAGGCCTTGACCGGCGCGCGCTGGGTGCTGCCCACGGCCAACATCGCCGTGCGCGGGATTTTCGAGGCCGAGGTGCTCCAGGCGTTGCCCGATGCGCCCTGGTTTCCCGTCTCCACCGTTTCCCTGCCGATACTGGAGGGCCTGTTGAGCCAGCCCGGCGCCGTGGCCCTGGTGCCGCTGAGCATTGCGCCGGGCCTGCAGACCCATGCGCGCGTGTGCCGGCTCGATGTGCGGCTGACGGGCAGGTTGGCGCCGCTGGGCGTGGTCTGCCGGCGCGACCAGGCGCCTGCCCTGCTGACCGAGATGCTGTCGCTGTGCCGGCAGATGCTGCCAGCGCCACCGGCCCGCTGAATGCCAAAAGCTGGCGACATGGCTTCTTGCCGGCCCCGCTTGCGGCCACAATACTGTCCGCGCGAAAACACGGCAGCATGGCCGCACCAGACAACGAAAGCACGCAGAGGACCGCATGATCAATTGGTCGCTAGACGCCGATACCGTCACCCACAGCATCCAGCTGGCGCTGGCGCCGGTGTTCTTCCTGACGGCCGTGGCCGGCATGATCGGCGCCGTGGCCGGGCGGCTGGCCCGCATCATCGACCGCGCGCGCAAGCTGGAAGAACTGCTGCGCAACCCGCAGGAAGAGGACTTCATCGCGCGCAGCCTCACGGAACTGCACTTTCTGCGCAAGCGCGGCCGGCTGGCCAATGTCTGCATAGGGCTGCTGACCGTCTGCGGCTTTTGCATCGGCCTGACCATTGCCCTGCTGTTCCTGGGCGAGGCCTACGGCATCAACGGCCATGGCTATGCGGTGCTGGGCTTTCTGTTCGGCGTGCTGATGTTTCTCTCGGCCCTGGCCTGCTTTCTCTGGGAAACCATCATGGCCACCAGCCTGCTGGACTTCCACACCCTGACCCGCGTGCGTGCGGCCGTGCGCACCATACAGCGGCCGGAACGCAACGACCAGGCCCAGGCTGAGCCGTCCACCCCGGCAGACGACACCGGCCGCCAGCCCTGAGCCGGGCGCGGACGGCGCCGCCGTCGCTGTCGCCATCGTCGCCGTCGCCCATTCACTCCATCGGGTCCAGGCAGGCCGCCGCGGCCTGGATCACGCAGTCGGTCAGCCGCTGCAGGCTGGCCTGCGCATTGCGCGCATGGGCCCAGTACATGGGAATGTCCAGGTCGTTGCCGGGCAGCAGCTCCACCAGGCTGCCTTCGGCCAGTTGCGCGCCGATCATCAGCGGCGGGTGCATGCCCCAGCCCATGCCCAGCTCGCAGGCCCGCGTATAGCCCTGGTTGGAGGGAAGAAAGTGGCGCGGCGTGTTGCGCCGCCCCTCTGCGCCCAGGCGTTGCAGCCATTGGTCCTGCAGGCTGTCCTTGCGGCCGTAGCTCATCATGGGCGTGCGCGCCATGGCCTCGGGCGTGATGCCGTCCTTCAGGTAGCGGCGAATGAAGTCGGGGCTGGCGGCCGCCACGTAGCGCATGCGGCCCAGTGGCCAGGTATTGCAGCCGGGAATGGCCGATGAAGTGGCCGTGACGGCGGCCAGCACCTCGCCCTCGCGGATGCGCTTGGCCGTGTGGTCCTGGTCGTCGATGCTGATGTCCAGCAGCTCGTTGCCGTCGCGCGTGAAGGCGGACATGGCATCCATGAACCAGGTGGACAGCGAGTCGGCATTGACGGCCAGCTTGAGCGTGGGCAGGGCGGTCTGGCCCTCGGGGACCAGTTCCGGGTTCTTGCGGCGCAGATCGTTTTCGAGCAGGGCCACCTGCTCCAGGTGCAGGCACAGCCTGCGGCCCGCATCGGTGCCCGAGCAGGGCTGGCCGCGCAGTACCAGCACCTGGCCCACACGCTCCTCCAGCAGCTTGATGCGCTGGGAAACGGCCGAGGGCGTGACATGCAGCTTGCGTGCCGCGCGCTCGAAGCTGCCTTCGCGCACCACGGCCGCCAGGGCTTCGAGTCCGGCGTAGTCGAGCATTTAGATATTCTTCATTTGGTTGAGTAAATGTAATTTTACTTAACCATTTGCCGGCCAGACAATCCCGGCCATGTGGACTGCAAATGTTTCTTCTTCCTGGCTGGCGGGCTTCACGGTCTGCCTGTCTCTCATCGTCTCCATCGGCGCCCAGAACCTCTATGTGCTGCGCCAGGCCGTTCAAGGCCAGCATGTGCGCGCGTGCGTGGCCTGGTGCGTGGTGAGCGACGTGGTGCTCATCGGCCTGGGCGTGGCGGGCATGGCCCGGCTGCTGGGCGACAACCCCGACCTGGCCCGCTACCTGACGCTGGGCGGCGCCCTGTTCCTGCTGGCCTATGGGCTGATCGCGCTGTGGCGCATGGCCATGGCGCCCGATGCGCAACTGGCGGCATCGGGCGGGCAACTGGCCCCGCGTGGCCTGCTGGGCGTGGTCTCCACGCTGGCCGTGATCACCCTGTTCAACCCCCATGTCTATCTGGACACGGTGCTGCTCATGGGCTCCATCGGCGCGCGCCAGGAAGGCGTGCTCAAGTGGGTCTATGTGGTGGGCGCAGCATCGGCCAGCCTGTCGTGGTTCGTGGCGCTGGCCTTTGCGGGCCGCCGCATGAAGCGCCTGTTCGAGAAGCCGCAGGCCTGGCGCGTTCTCGATGGCCTCACGGGCGTGATGATGCTGGCGCTGGCCTGGTGGGTGGCTGGCAGCGCGTTGGCACCGGCAGTTGGCTGACGGCGCAGATCAGTCTGCGGCCGGGGCTTGCTCGCCGGGCGCCCAGGTGCCCACGGCCTCGATGAGGTTCCAGCTGTTGCATTCGATGCAGTAGTGGCCCGTGGCGCCGGTCTTCTGGCTGGTCGCCTCGATGACGACCTTGTGGCCATGGCGCTGGGCCTCGGACAAGGGCTGGATCTTGTCGTAGTTGTATTGCTCGGCCAGGTCGCCCCGGAAGGAAATGGTGATGCGCTCGCGCTTGGAATAGTAGTCACGCTCGTACTTGTCGAGGGTGCGTGTGGCGACGAGGCGGGCCATGCTGTCCGGTGAAGGTGCGCTCAAAGCAGTCTCCTGGTGTATGTCTAGGTTGTGTCAACTTGTTTCATTGTCGGGCTTGTGTTCTGCCATCGGCAACTGCAGCCCGGTCTTGATGCGTTCCAGAGCGATCGAGGTGGTGTAGCGCCGGATGTTGTCGTCTCCGGAGAACAGCCGCGCCGCCAGCGCCTGGTACTCCTGCATATCGGCAGCCGTGACGATCAATGAATAGTCGGCTTCCCCGGTCACGTAGTAACACTGCTGCACGGCGGGCTCGCGCGCCACGCGCGCGCGAAAGGCCAGGGACAGGTCCGGGCGCTCGTTGGCCAGCTGCACGTTGATGAGCACGGTGAGCGGGCGCCCCGTGCGCACGGGATCGACCACGGCCACGTTGGCCGTGATCACGCCCAGCTCCTGCAGGCGCCGTATGCGCCGCTGCACGGCCGGTGCCGAAAGGTGGACCCGCTCGGCAATGAGGCGCTGCGGCGTGAGGTTGTCGCGCTGGAGCACGTCGAGGATGGCGCGGTCAAAAGTATCGAGTGCGATGGCGGGCATGGGGGGAGGGGCGGAAAACGGGGGCGAGGCGGTTGGAAAGAGCGAATATTGCGCGAAGAGGCCCCAAAACGAGCCTTTTGCATCGCTGGCCTGCAATATCGTACGGGCCATGACAACAAACACCACATGGAACCGCGCCTGGCCCCTGCTGGCCGTGCTGGGCTCGGTCACGGCACTGGGCGTGGGCACTTCTCTTGCCAAGCAGCTTTTTCCGGTGCTGGGCGCCCAGGGCACTTCGGCATTGCGCGTGGGCTTTGCCGCGCTGATCCTGGTGGCCATCTGGCGGCCCTGGCGCTGGACGCTGGCCCGCCCCCAGGCCTGGGCGCTGCTGCGTTTCGGCGTGGCGCTGGGCGCCATGAACCTGCTGTTCTACATGGCGCTGCGCACCATTCCCTTTGGCCTGGCCGTGGCCATCGAATTCTCCGGTCCGCTGGCCGTGGCCATCTACCACTCGCGCCGGCCGGTGGACTTTGTCTGGCTGGCGCTGGCCGTGGCGGGGCTGGCCCTGATTTTGCCGATAGGGGGCGCCGGCGCGGGCGGATTGGTGCTGGAGCCCGTGGGCATTGCCTGCGCCGTGGGCGCTGCCATCTGCTGGGCGCTGTACATCCTGCTGGGGCAGCGCCTGGGCAGCATTCCCAGCGGCCAGGCCGTGTCGCTGGGCCTGGTGTTCGCCGCCATGGTGGTGGTGCCCTTCGGTGTGGCCGAGGCGGGGGCCAAGCTGCTGCAGCCGTCCATCCTGGCCTTCGGCCTGGTGGTGGCGGCCATCTCCAGCGCCTTGCCGTATACGCTGGAGATGATGGCCCTGCGCCGCCTGCCACCGGCCACCTTCGGCATCGCCCTGGCCACGGAGCCTGCGATTGCCGCCCTCATGGGCATGCTGCTGCTGCATGAGCACCTGGTGGGGACCCAGTGGCTGGCCATCGCCTGCATCATGGGCGCGGCCATGGGCAGCGCCATCACGCGGCCCGCTGCGGCGGCCAAGGCGCCGGCCGAGGTGACGCCTGCAGGTTGAGTGGCGATACCAGGGAAGGGGAATGAAAAAAGCGCTGCCGAGGCAGCGCTTTTTTTGCGGGGACAGGATGCAGCCGAGCGGCTGCATTCCCTGCGCCTCAGAACGCAGGAACGACAGCGCCCTTGTACTTCTCGAGGATGAACTTCTTCACGTCGGGCGTGTGCAGCGCGTTCATCAGCTTGGCGATGTTGGGATCGTTGGCACGGTCCTGGCGCGAGACCACGATGTTGGTGTAGGGCGAATCGGAGCCTTCGATGAACAGCGCATCCTTGGTGGGATTGAGCTTGGCCTCGATGGCGTAGTTGGTGTTGATCAGGGCCAGGTCCACGTCAGCCAGCGCGCGTGGCAGCAGCGGGGCTTCGAGTTCCTTGAACTTGAGCTTCTTGGGGTTCTTGGCCACGTCCAGCGGCGTGGGGGTCAGGCTCTTGGGGTCCTTGAGCTCGATCAGGCCCTGCTTGGCCAGCAGGATCAGGGCGCGGCCGCCGTTGGAGGGGTCGTTCGGGATGGCGATGGTGGCGCCGTCCTTCAGATCCTTCACGTTCTTGATCTTCTGCGAGTAACCGCCGAAGGGCTCCACGTGGACCTTGCCATTGGGCACGGCCACCAGCGAGGTCTTGCGGTCCTTGTTGTAGCTGTCCAGGTAGGGCTGGTGCTGGAAGAAGTTCACGTCCAGCTGCTTGTCCTCGACGGCCGCATTGGGCTGCACGTAGTCGCTGAATTCCTTGATCTGCAGGTCGATGCCCTGGGCCTTGAGGGCCGGCTTCACATGGTTGAGGATTTCTGCATGGGGCACGGCGGTGGCGCCGACCTTGAGCACGTCGGCGGCCTGGGCCGTCAGGGCCAGCGTGGCAATCGCGATTGCGGAGAGGGCTTTCTTCAACATGACCGGAGGACTTTCTTCAACGGGTTGCAAAAACGCCGCAGGCCCGGTGGAGTGGTTCTGTATCGGGCGGTACGGCAGGCAGACGCATAGTCTAGTGCGGCGCCAGCGGCCGCAATGAACAATTTTGCTATTTGGTTATAAGGCTGTGGCTTTTTATGCGGATTCTTGCGATGCCGCAGCGCGTACCATCGCCGCCATGGACTCCGAAATGCTGCAAAAGCTGGTGCAGGTGCACATGCCCTATGGCAAGTACAAGGGCCGGCTGATCGCCGACCTGCCCGGCAACTATCTGAACTGGTTCGCACGTGAAGGCTTCCCCAAGGGAGAGCTGGGCCAGTTGCTGGCGCTGATGCAGGAGCTGGACCACAACGGCCTGTCGCACCTGCTGCAGCCGCTGCGCGCCGGGCCGCGCTGAAGCGGCCGCCCTATAAAGCAAAAGGCCGCGACGGGCGCGGCCTTTTCGGGGAAAAACGCAGGCGGCTTACTTGGCGGCGGCGCGGGCGGCTTCTGCCTTGGCCTTGGCTTCGTCGGCCTTGCGCTGCAGCTCGGCTGCCTCGGTTTCAGCGGCCTTGGCCTTGGCTTCGGCTTCCTTGGCGGCTGCATCCTTTTCAGGGGTCATGGCGCCGGCCAGCGCATTGCCGGCCATGGAGCCGGCCACGGCGCCCACGGCAGCGGCGCCCAGCGTGCCCATCATGCCGGAGCCGCGTGCTGCGGGAGCGGCAGCCGCGCCAGGTGCAGCAGCAGCGGGGGCTGCCCCGGCCGCAGGTGCAGCAGCGGGGGCTGCCCCAGCGGTCGGGGCTGCAGGTGCGGCCGGTGCGGCGGGGGTGGACGGAGTCGCCGCCTTGCTGGCGGTGGGCGCCGCAGGCGCTGCGGGCTGAGCGGGGGCCTTGCCGATCGACGCCGGGCGCACGGACTTGCCGCCGCTGCCCATGCGCTTGGCCTGGGCCAGCGTGGGCACGGTCAGCGATGCAATGGCCAGGGCGATCACGGAGGCAGTGGCGCGGAACGAAGTCTTCACGGAGTTTTTTCCAATCATGGTGGTCATGTACACGGTCGGCGCAGGCGGGCCCGCGCCGGTCGGCGCGCCACAGGCCGCCCGTATGCGGGCAGGCCTGCGGCCTTGTGTGTCGCATGGGGATGGGGGAGGAGATTCCAAGCACCGGCGCGCGGATGCGCCGGCGTGCAGCCTGCTGTTGTAGGTGGGCCACCCGGCGCTGGGGCGGTGGCCTATGGGGCTGCGTGAAGCATTGTAGAAAAGACTGGGGCTTGCCGGAAAAGCAAGCCCACAGAACATTCTCAGCTATTGATTGCGGAGCGGCGCAGCGGCCTGCGCGCGCCGCTGCCACCCGTTTTCAGCGCAGGACTTCCAGCAGGCGGTCCAGGCCGCCTTCGGTGATGGAGACCTTGGCTTCGTTGCGCACGCGCGGCTTGGCGTGGTAGGCCACGGACAGGCCTGCGACCTGCATCATAGGAATATCGTTGCTGCCGTCGCCCACGGCGATGCACTGGTCGGGGCGAATGCCCAGCAGCGAGGCGACTTCCAGCAGGGTGCGGCGCTTTTCGGCGCCGTCGCAGATGTCGCCCCAGGGCTGCTCGATCAGGCCGCCGGTCAGCGCGCCGTCACGCATCTCCAGCACGTTGGCACGCACGAAGTCGATGCCCAGCATGCCGCGCACATGTTCGGCAAAGTAGGTGAAGCCGCCCGAGACCAGCAGCACCTTCAGGCCCGCAGCCTGGGCTGCGCGCACCAGGGTTTCGGCGCCCGGGGAGAGCTTCAGGCGCTCGGCCAGCACGCGGGCCATGTCGGCCTCGGTCACGCCGACGAGCTTGCCCACGCGCTGGCGCAGGCTGTCCTTGAAGTCGGTGATCTCGCCGCGCATGGTGGCTTCGGTGATGGCCGAGACCTCGGCCTTCTTGCCGGTGGCGTCGGCGATCTCGTCGATGCACTCGATGGTGATCAGCGTCGAGTCCATGTCGAACGCGATGAGCTTGTAGTCGGCCAGCTTCAGCGGAGGCTGGATGCCGCGGATCAGCAGTCCGGGCGCGAATTCGGTGACATCGGTCATGGGTGGGGCAGCAAAAAGGGGACGGGCCGCCGGGCTGGCGGGAAACAGGCGCAAATCATATCCAGTGGCGGGCCTGCCGTCAGGCTGCGGGCGGCTGGCGCAGGTAGATGGCGTCCGACCAGGTGGCCAGCCATTGGGGGCGAAACACCACGAAGATGGCGGTGACCATGCCGGTGACCACGGCATCGCCCCAGGCCATGAGCCAGCGCGCGATGCGCGACAGATCCTCGTTGACGCCGGGCAAAGCGTGGCCCGCCGCCTGGGCCAGCAGCGCGGCGACGAAGACGCACAGCACCGTGCCTGCAAAGCCGCGCGCGAGGATGTAGACAAAGATCTGGTGCGGCAGCCAGCGCCGCAGCGCCGCGCCCCAGAGCATGGCCAGCGTGGCGGGCACGATGCCCTGCCAGACCGAGATGCCCAGCGCATCGCCCCAGCCCAGGGCCGGCGACAGCAGGGCGGCCAGCCCGCCCACGATGAGCAGCAGCGGCACGGACAGCGGCCAGCCCAGCATGAGCACCACCAGCGGCGCCGATGACCACTGCAATTGCAGCGGCATGCGGTGCAGCGTGGGCAGGGCCCAGATCCAGGGCAGCAGCACGAGCACGCCCAGCAGCGGGGTGACCAGGGGCGAGGCCATGCGGTCCTGCGGGCCGCCCGGGCCTGGGCGGCCGGCCAGCATGCGCCAGGGGCGCAGCCACAGCGCGGTGGCCAGGGCCAGCAGGGCGATGCTCGCTTCGAGGAACATGGCTGGAACGACGCGTTCTATGCGGGCTGGGCCGCCTTCGCCTCCACCAGCGGCTGGCCCAGGCTGCGCAGCACGTCGCGCACCATCTGGGCACGGTCCTTGGGGTTGTCCAGGGCACGCTCGATGCGCAGCTTCTCGTTGCCGGCCAGCTTGATGTGCTTGTTCTTCTGGATGAGGTGGATGATGGCCATCGGGTCCACGGGCGGCTGGGGCTTGAAGGTGATGTTGATCACGCCGGGCGCCGCATCCACCTTGACCACGCCGTAGGGCTGGGACAGCACGCGCAGGCGGTGCACGTCGATCAGCGTCTGCGCCTGGGGCGGCAGCTTGCCGAAGCGGTCCACGATTTCTTCGAGCAGGGTGTCGATCTGGTCGCTGGTGCGTGCCGTGGCCAGTTTCTTGTAGAAGGACAGGCGCAAATGCACGTCGCCGCAGTAGTCGTTGGGCAGCAGGGCCGGCGCGTGCAGGTTGATGTCGGTGGAGGCCGACAGCGGGCTGAGCAGATCGGGCTCCTTGCCGGCCTTGAGGCTGCGCACGGCCTCGGACAGCATCTCGTTGTAGAGCTGGAAGCCCACCTCCATCATGTTGCCGCTCTGGTTCTCGCCCAGCACCTCGCCGGCGCCGCGGATCTCCAGGTCGTGCATGGCCAGGTAGAAGCCCGAGCCCAGTTCCTCCATCTGCTGGATGGCCTCCAGCCGCTGCTGCGCCTGCTTGGTCAGGCTGTCCAGGTCGGGCACCATCAGGTAGGCATAGGCCTGGTGGTGGCTGCGGCCCACGCGGCCGCGCAGCTGGTGCAGCTGGGCCAGGCCGAACTTGTCGGCGCGGCTGATGAGGATGGTGTTGGAGCTGGGCACGTCGATGCCGGTCTCGATGATGGTCGAGCACAGCAATATGTTGTAGCGCTGGGCCACGAAGTCGCGCATCACGCGTTCGAGCTCGCGCTCGGGCATCTGGCCGTGGGCCACGGCAATGCGTGCCTCGGGCAGGATTTCCTCGAGCTTTTGCTTGCGGTTCTCGATGGTCTCGACCTCGTTGTGCAGGAAGTAGCACTGGCCGCCGCGCTTGAGCTCGCGCAGCACGGCCTCGCGGATCACGCCCGTGCCCTCGTTGCGCACAAAGGTCTTGATGGCCAGGCGCCGCTGGGGCGCGGTGGCGATGACGGACAGGTCGCGCAGGCCTTCCAGCGCCATGCCCATGGTGCGCGGGATGGGCGTGGCTGTCAGCGTGAGCACGTCCACCTCGGCGCGCATGGCCTTCATGGCTTCCTTGTGGCGCACGCCGAAGCGGTGCTCCTCATCGATGATCAGCAGGCCCAGGTTCTTGAACTGCGTGGACTCCGACAGCAGCTTGTGCGTGCCCACGACGATGTCCACCGAGCCGTCGGCAATGCCCTTGACGGCCGCCGTGATCTCCTTGCCCGAGCGAAAGCGCGAGACTTCGGCCACCTTGATCGGCCACTTGGAGAAGCGGTCCACCAGGGTCTGGTAATGCTGCTCGGCCAGCAGCGTGGTGGGCGCGAGAAAGGCCACCTGCTTGCCGCCCGTGATGGCCACGAAGGCCGCGCGCAGGGCCACCTCGGTCTTGCCGAAGCCCACGTCGCCGCAGACCAGGCGGTCCATGGGCTGGGGGCTGATCATGTCCTGGATCACGGCGTGGATGGCGGCGCGCTGGTCCGCCGTTTCCTCGAAGCCGAAGTCGTTGGCGAACTGCTCGTAGTCCTGGGGCGAGTAGCGGAAGGCATGGCCCTGGCGTGCGGCGCGGCGTGCGTAGATGTTCAGCAGCTCAGCTGCCGAGTCGCGCACCTGCTCGGCCGCCTTGCGCTTGGCCTTTTCCCACTGCGTGCCGCCGAGCTTGTGCAGCGGCGCGTCCTCGGGCGAGACGCCCGTGTAGCGGCTGATCAGCTGCAACTGGCTGACAGGCACGTAGAGCACGGCGTTGCCCGCGTACTCCAGGTGAAGGAACTCCTGCACGGCCGGCGTGCCGTCAGGGTTCTTCTGGCCCATGTCCATGTTGACCAGGCCCTGGTAGCGGCCGATGCCATGGTCCGAATGCACCACGGGGTCGCCCACCTTGAGTTCGGACAGGTCCTTGATCAGCGCCTCCACATCGCTGACCTGCTCCTGGCGGCGGCGCCTGCGGCCCGTGGGGCTGGTGGCGAACAGCTCCGTCTCGGTGACGAAGTCCAGGCCTTCCTCCACCCAGGCAAAGCCGTTCATCAGCCCGGCCGTGGCAATGCCCACCTTCTCGCCCGCATCGCCCTGGAACTCGGCCAGCGAGTCGAAGACCGGCGGGTTCACGCCCGAGGCGCGGAAGAAGTCCAGCAGGCTTTCGCGCCGGCCATCGGACTCGGCCAGCAGCAGGATGCGGTGGGCGCTGCTGGCAATGTGCCTTTGCAGGCGCGCCAGCGGGTCTTCCGCGCCGCGCACCACGGACAGGTCCTCCAGCTTCTGGAAGATGGCGCTGTCTGCCACGTCCTCGGTGCCTGGGCGCAGCGCGAGCTGGGCGTGCTCCTTGGCGCGCGTGTAGAACTGGTCGGCGGACAGGAACAGCACCTCGGGCGGGAGGGCCGGGCGCTCGGGGTCGCCCTGCACCAGGCGGAAGCGCTCCTTGGTGTCCTGCCAAAAGCGCTGGAAGGCCGGCTCCAGGTCGCCATGCATCACCACGGTGGCATCGGCGCCCAGGTAGTCGAACACGGTGGCCGTTTCGTCGAAGAACAGCGGCAGGTAGTACTCGATGCCGGCCGTGGCAATGCCTTGGCCCATGTCCTTGTAGATGCGGCTGCGCGTGGGATCGCCCTCCAGCAGCTCGCGCCAGCGCTGGCGGAACTTGGCGCGCGCGTCCTCGTCCATGGGGAACTCGCGGCCGGGCAGCAGGCGCACCTCGGGCACGGGGTAGAGGCTGCGCTGGGTGTCGGGGTCGAAGGTGCGGATGGAGTCGATCTCGTCGTCGAACAGATCCACGCGGTAGGGCTGCAGCGAGCCCATGGGAAACAGGTCGATCAGGCCGCCGCGCACCGCGTACTCGCCGTGGCTGACCACCTGGGAGACATGCTGGTAGCCGGCCAGCGTCAGCTGGGCCTTGAGTTTGGCCTCGTCCAGCTTCTGGCCGCTCTTGAACTCGAAGGTGTAGCCGGCCAGGAAGGAGGGCGGCGCCAGCCGGTACAGCGCCGTGGTGGCGGGCACCAGCACCACGTCGGCGCCATGCTCCTTGTCGCGCTGGTTGATGCGCCACAGCGTGGCCAGGCGCTCGCTGATCAGGTCCTGGTGGGGAGAGAAGCTGTCGTAGGGCAGGGTCTCCCAGTCGGGGAACAGCGCGCAGCGCAGGCCCGGGGCGAAGAAGGCCATCTCGTCGATCAGCCGCTGGGCATCCGAGGCGTCGGCCGTGACGATGGCCGTCACCCGGCCTGCAGCCTTCTCGCGCTCGCCCAGGCGGGCCAGCAGCAGGGCGTCGGCGCTGCCCACAGGGCGGGGCAGGGTGAAGCGTTTTCCGGGAGTGAGCTTGGGCAGTTCCATGGTGCTTGGACGTGGGCGCCGCAGCGCCTGGGCGAAGTAACGACAAAACCCCTCGGCACGCGCAGAGGGGTATCGAACCATTTTAGCCAGCACGCATGGCGGCCATGCAGGCATGCCCGCATGTCCATGGTGGCGCATGGCCGTCACTACAATGCGCCACCATGACAGATCTGCTTGCGGCGGCTGCGCCCGCATCCCTGGAGCCGGCCCGCCTGTGGGCCTTGATCCCCTGTGCGGGCACGGGCTCGCGCGCCATCGCGCCCGATGCGCCTGCGCCTGAACTGCCCAAGCAATACCACCTGGTGGCCGGTGCGCCCATGGTGGCGCACACGCTGGCCGCCTTTGCGGGCGCAGCGCGCGTGCACCATACCCTGGTGGTGATCGCGCCTGGCGATGATTTCTGGCGCCAGGGCCTGCCGGGCCCGTCGCCCACGCGCTACTCCACGGCGGCCTGCGGCGGCGCCACGCGGGCCGAATCCGTGACCAACGGCCTGAAGGAGCTGCTGGCGCGCGGAGCGAGTGCGCACGACTGGGTGCTGGTGCACGACGCCGCGCGCTGCCTGGTGACGCCCGAACTGATCGATGCCCTGATCGACGCCTGCGAGCACGATGCCGTGGGCGGCCTGCTGGCGCACAAGCTGCCCGACACGCTCAAGACGGCCGTGACCGGGCCTGGGGGCGTGCGCGTGGCGGGCACGGTGGACCGCAGCGACAAATGGCTGGCGCAGACGCCGCAGATGTTTCGCATCGCGCCGCTGCTCGACGCCCTGGAGCACGCGGGATCGGCCGTGACCGACGAGGCCAGCGCCATGGAGGCCGTGGGCCAGCGCCCGCGCCTGGTGCCCGGCGGCGCGCAGAACTTCAAGGTCACCTATCCCGACGACTTTGCGCTGGCTGCCGCCGTGCTGTCGCAGCGCGCGCATGGCGCGACGCTGGAACGCTACCGGGGCAAGCGCGACCAGCCGCAGGCGTCGGGCAATCCGTTTTTCTGAACCTGGAATGTTTCACATGAATTTTCGTATTGGCGAGGGCTGGGACGTGCATGCCCTGGTGCCCGGGCGCAAGCTGATCCTGGGCGGCATCGAGGTGCCGCATGAGCTGGGGCTGCTGGGCCACTCCGATGCCGACGTGCTGCTGCACGCCATCACCGACGCGCTGCTGGGCGGCGCGGCGCTGGGCGACATCGGTCGGCATTTCCCCGACACCGACCCCGAATTCCGCGGCGCCGATTCGCTGGTGCTGCTGGTGGAGGCGGCGCGCCGCGTGCGCGCCACGGGCCTGGAGATTGGCAACATCGACAGCACCATCATTGCCCAGGCCCCCAAGCTGGCGCCGCACATTCCTGCCATGCGCGAGCGCATCGCCACGGCGCTGGGCCTGGCGCTGGACCAGGTCAACGTCAAGGCCAAGACGGCCGAGAAGCTCGGGCCCGTGGGCCAGCAGCAGGCCATGGAGGCGCGCGCCGCCGCCTTGCTGTTCCGCGCCTGACCAGCGGGGTGCCGTCCCCATGGCAAAAGGCCCCGGCGATCGGTCAATGATCGCCGGGGCCTTTGTGTCTGCCGAACGTATCTGACGAACGCGCGCTGCGGGCTCAGTCCTCTCCGTCCAGGGCTCCGTCCTGCGCACGCGGGGGCAGCTGGCGCTTGATCTGCGGGCGCTGCAGACGCTGCTCGGGCTCGGCACCCTTGGCCACGCCCGAGGCACGCTGCAACTGCACATGGGCAACCAGCCCGCCCGTGGAGGAGTTGGACAGCGCAAACACGCCGCCCATGCGCTGCACCGTCTTGTCCACGATGGACAGGCCCAGGCCCGCGCCCGCTGCGGCCGTTCGCGCGGAGTCGCCACGGAAGAAGGGCTGGGTCAGGCTGGCCAGCTGCTCGGGCGGCACGCCACGGCCATGGTCGCGGATGCGAATCACGACCCAGCTTTCGCGCTCCGATGCCGTCACGTCCACATGCGTGGTTTCGGTCTCGGGCGTCTTGCCGTAGCGGCGTGCGTTCTCGAACAGGTTGGAGATCACGCGCGCCAGTTCCACCTCGTCGGCCAGTACATAGACGCCTTCGGGCACGGCCATGCTGATCTGCAGCTCGCGGTGGTCCTGCACCGCATAGACGCAGGAAGAGACCACGGCATGCAGGTTGACCGGGTTGAGGGTCACATGGTCGGGGCGGGCGTAGTCCAGGAATTTGTCGATGGTGGCGTCAAGCTGCACGATGTCGGCCACCATGTGCTCGCGCGCCACGTCGTCCACCACGCTCATCTCGGTCTCCAGCCGCAGGCGGGCGAGCGGTGTGCGCAGGTCGTGGGAGATGCCAGCCAGCATCACGGCACGGTCCTGCTCCAGCTGGGCCAGTTTCTGCGCCATGCGGTTGAAGCCGATGTTGACCTCGCGGATCTCGCTGGTGACGGCTTCCTCATCGAGCTGGCTGGCGTCGAAGTCGCCATCTCGCACGCGGTTGGCCGCATAGCTCAACTGCTTGAGCGGCCGGTTGATCAGGCGCGCGATGGCTGCCGCCCCCGCCAGGGACAGCAGGCCGGCCGTGATCAGCCAGATCAGCCAGGTGCGCCCGCTGGCCGGCGTGAAGCGCGAGCGGTCCATCAGCAGCCATGTACGGTCGCCATTAATGGTGAAGCCCACCCACAGCCCCGGTTCGCCATTGACGCTACGCGCCACGATGGTGCCGTAGCCCAGGCGGCGCGTGAGCTCCTCGGTCAGGCGCTTGCCCAGCGTGCTCTGGTCCAGCAGCTCGAAGCTGTCACCAGGCTCGCGCGGCAGAATGCGCACGCCTTCCTGGTCGGCCATGGTCTTGATCAGAGAGACGCGGTTGATGGCATCCGAATGCACCAGGGCCGCGCGGCTGAGGTTGACCAGCGAGGCGATCTGCTGGGCGGTGTGCAGCGTGCGCGGCTCGAACTCGAAGGCGCGCAGCGTCTGCAGCCACGCCAGGATGCTGCCCACCAGCAGCAGGGCCAGCAGGCAGAAGGTGCGCCAGAAAAGATTGAGTCCCAGCGGAGAGCGCGCAGTCATGCGCCGCTCGTAGTCGAGCGGCGCAGGGCTGGTGGCGTCGTGGGGCGGGACGGTGAAGGAACTCATGGAATGCGGTTCGTCATTCTAGGGGCCGGCTGCGAGATTACGCCTGTGCCGGCCAGCCTGCGTTACCGGTTGTCTCGGTCGACAGGGTGAGGTTTTGGCGCTGCGCATTGTCAACGGCACATAAAATGTTACGGCCCCAACCCAGGGACGCCGAGCAAGAGCCGCCTCGCGGCGAGGGCGTCGTCCCCCTCCCGCGGAGCGAGAGAGGGGGAAGGCGCGCAGCGCCTCAGGGGGTGATGCATTTCAGTTCGCGCCATCGGGTACGAACACGTAGCCCACACCCCAGACCGTCTGGATATAGCGCGGTGCGGCAGCATCTTCCTCGATCAGCTTGCGCAGGCGCGAGACCTGCACGTCCAGGCTGCGGTCGAAGGGCTCGAACTCGCGGCCGCGCGCCAGCAGGGCCAGCTTCTCGCGCGACAGCGGCTGGCGCGGGTGGCGCACCAGGGCCTTGAGCATGGCGAATTCGCCCGTGGTCAGCGGCAGTTCCTCGCCGTTCTTTTGCAGCACGCGCGTGCCCAGGTCGAAGGTGAAGGGGCCGAAGCTCACCACCTCGTTGTCGCCGGAGGGCGCGCCCGGCGCTTCCTGCGGCGGGCGGCGGCGCAGCACGGCGTGGATGCGGGCCAGCAGTTCGCGCGGGTTGAAGGGCTTGCCCAGGTAGTCGTCGGCGCCCACTTCCAGGCCCACGATGCGGTCCACATCCTCGCCCTTGGCGGTCAGCATGATGATGGGCGTGCGGTCATTGGCCGAGCGCAGGCGGCGGCAGATGGACAGGCCATCCTCGCCGGGCATCATCAGGTCAAGCACGATCAGGTCCACTGTTTCGCGCAGCAGGATGCGGTTCAGCGCCTTGCCATCTTCGGCAATCATGATCTCGAAGCCTTCCTGCGTCAGGTAGCGGCGCAGCAGGTCGCGGATGCGCGCATCGTCATCCACCACCAGGATCTTGTCGGTGCGGTTGGTCGTAGTGGCCATGTTCATCCTCGGTCGGTCATTTGTAACAGCCGCCATTGTTACCAGCTTGCGCTGAAAAGTCTGGTCAAAACCCCGAACTTTTGCCGTGTGTTACAGATGTTGCTTTTAAATTTAGAACGGAAAATGTGTCTTTAGAATATTTAACTATGGGTTCGCCGCGTTGATGCATTTATCGTTGCAATAATGTTGTGAATGACGGGGCGAATAGGCCTGAACGGCTCCACACCTGTCACCATCTGGCGGCATGCCGTAGCGAAAGGGCGGCATGCAGTTGTATCCCTGAACTACCTTTCATTTCAAAGGGTGAACGCATGAGCAAGCTTTCCAAACAGCTGTCCCGCCCCTGGGTCAAGTCCGTGGTCGCGGCCACTGCGCTGGCCTGTGCCAGCGGTGCCTGGGCGCAGAACGCCGCCTCGGCGCAGGCACAGCCGGCCAATGTGGTGCAGTTGTCTGCAGAAGGCTCGGTGGATGTGGTGCAGGACCTGCTGACCGCCACCTTGTCGGCCACGCGCGAAGGGCGCGATGCGGCCACGGTCCAGTCCCAGCTGCAGAAAGTGGTCGAGGCCGCCATGGCAGTGACCAAGCGCAGCGCCCAGTCGGGCCAGATGGATGTGAGCACCGGCAGCTTCGGCATCTATCCGCGCTATGGCAAGGACAACAAGGTGGAAGGCTGGCAGGGCCGCGCCGAGATTCTTCTGCAGGGCCGCGACTTCGCGCGCATCACGCAGACGGCGGCCCAGGTGCAGGACATGACGCTGTCGCAAGTGGGCTTCGGCCTGTCGCGCGAGGCACGTGAAAAGGTCGAGGGCGAGGCCCAGGCCAAGGCCATCGAACAGTTCAAGCAGCGTGCCACCACGCTGTCCAAGAGCTTCGGCTTTGCCAACTACAGCCTGCGCGAGGTCAACGTGAGCAGCAGCGATACCTCGGTGCCCATGCCGCGTCCGCGCATGATGGCCATGTCCGCCAAGGCCGCCGGCGCGGAAATGGATGCCGTGTCCGTGGAAGCGGGCAAGGCGCAGGTGATGGTCCAGGTGTCGGGCTCGGTGCAGATGTACTGACCGGGTGACCCATCCATGAAAAAAGGAGCGCCGTGGCGCTCCTTTTTTGGCAGTGGTCCTGTCTGGCCGCGATTACTGCGCAGCCCAGCCGCCATCCATGTTCCAGGCCACGCCGCGCACGTTGGCTGCGGCGGGCGAGCAGAAGAACACGGCCAGCTCGCCAAGCTCCTCGGGCGTGGTGAACTGCATCGAGGGTTCCTTTTCGCCCAGCAGCAGCTTCTTGGCTTCTTCATTGCTGATGCCGTGCTGCTCGGCCTTGGCGTCCACCTGCTTTTGCACCAGCGGCGTCAGCACCCAGCCGGGGCAGATGGCGTTGCAGGTGATGCCGGAGGTGGCGTTCTCCAGGGCCGTGACCTTGGTCAGCCCGACAATGCCGTGCTTGGCCGCCACATAGGCGGACTTCTGCGCCGAGCCCACGAGGCCGTGCACCGAAGCCACGTTGATGATGCGGCCCCAGCCCTTGCCGCCATCGGCCGCCTGCATCATGGGCAGGACCAGGCGCGAGGTGTGGAAGGCGCTGGACAGGTTGATGGCGATGATGGAATCCCAGCGCTCGGGCGGGAAGTCCTCCACGCGTGCCACGTGCTGGATGCCGGCATTGTTCACGAGGATGTCGATCTGGCCGAAGTTGCGCACGCTGTACTGGACCATGTCCTCGATGTCTGCCACGCGGCTCATGTCGGCACCGTGGTAGGCGACCTGGGCGCCGGCGGCCTGGCCTGCGGCCAGCACTTCGGCACGGGGGCCGTCCACATCGCCGAAACCATTGAGCACGATATTGGCGCCCTGGCGGGCCAGCGCCTTCGCGATCCCGAGGCCGATTCCGCTGGTCGAACCGGTCACGAGGGCGGTCT
Organism: Delftia sp. DLF01; assembly: GCF_014852125.1. Taxonomy (NCBI): domain Bacteria; kingdom Pseudomonadati; phylum Pseudomonadota; class Betaproteobacteria; order Burkholderiales; family Comamonadaceae; genus Delftia; species Delftia sp. DLF01. The sequence continues at coordinate 1,014,245 of NZ_JACVAZ010000003.1, read as the reverse complement.
TGCCTTTCAACATAGAGAGTCTCCGAATGAATGTACGATGCAACACAGCCATTATCGGCGCCGGCTCCGCGAATGCGTTTCCATGAATCATCCTACGCTGAACTACGTATCCTGCCCGGCAGTTGCCGGGCGTGCCTCACCCTGGAGCCGTACTGCCAGCCCGGCTGCTCAAGAGAATGCGTCGCACCGCATGGCCTATTGGGAATGGAATCGCACCGGCGATCCGAACCATCCCCATGTCGTGGTCTGCGTGCACGGCCTGTCGCGCCAGGGGCGTGACTTCGACGTGCTGGCCGAGCGGCTCAGCGAACGCGCCCGCGTGATCTGCCCCGACGTGGTCGGGCGTGGCGAAAGCGACTGGCTGCAGGATCCGGCCGCCTACCAGGTGCCTCTTTACGCAGCCGACATGCTGGCCTTGCTGGCCCAGGTGCATGCGCAGGCGCCTGTCGAACAATTGGATTGGGTGGGCACCAGCATGGGCGGGCTGATCGGCATGGCGCTTGCAGGCCAGCCGGGGCTGCCGCTGCCGCTGCCGGCGCCCATCCGCAGGCTGGTGCTCAACGATGTGGGGCCTGTCATCGAGTGGTCTGCCCTGGAGCGCATAGGTCAGTATCTGGGCAAGGGCCTGCATTTTGAAAATCTTGAACAGGCAGCCCATGCGCTGCTCTTGATTTCCGAAGGCTTCGGCCCACATAGCGAAGGGCAATGGTTGCGATTGACGCGACCTATGATGCGGCCGGCCGCCGATGGCGGCCTTGTCTTGCACTATGACCCTCAGATTGCAGTGTCTCTGCAGCAGATGACGCGCGAGATGGCCCAGGCCGGCGAAGCGCTGCTGTGGCAGCTGTATGACCAGATCAAGGCACGCGTCTTGCTAGTTCGTGGTGCGCAGTCCGATCTGCTGACTGCGGCCACGGCGCAGGCCATGGCGCAGCGCGGCCCGAAGGCGCATTGCGTGGAATTTGAAGGGGTGGGGCATGCGCCCACCTTCGTCGCAGCAGGGCAGGTGGCCTTGCTGTGCCGGTTCTTATGGGGAGAAGAGCGCTTGCCAAGCACCATGAATCTTGCCGAGCAGGCCAGGGAGAGTGACGAATGAAGACCGCCAGCAGCGAGGCCGCCGTGCAGGCGCCTTCGCCCGCCGCAGCCGCGCCGGGCCAGGTGCCGGCGGTTCTGCCGCACCTGATCACGGCCACGTCGCAGACCCTGCCCGAACAGGTCAATGCGCTGGCCCGCGCGCGCAGCTTTGCCGAGCCGCTGATCGCCACCGAGACCATGGAGTCCGGCGAGAACACGATGGCCCATGCCGATGCGGTGGCAGCCATCCTCAAGACCATCGGTGGCTCCGAAACGATGCAGGCGGCGATTTATCTGGTGCATGCCAGCGTGCACCTGAATCGTCCGCAGGAAGTGATCGCCAAGGCTTTTGGCGAGAATTTCGCCACCCTGGCCGTGGAAACCAACAAGCTCATGCGCGTGCAGCAGCAGGCGCGCGGCGCCGAGCTGGGCGGCCAGTATCTGGACGATGAGGCCACGCAGACCGAGAACGTGCGCAAGATGCTGCTGGGCTTCTCGCGCGATCTGCGTGTCGTGCTGCTGCGGCTGGCCTCGCGCCTGCAGACGCTGCGCTACTACGCGGCCAGCAAGCGCCCGGTCTCTCCCGGTATTGCGCGCGAGGCGCTGACGGTGTTCGCGCCGCTGGCCAACCGGCTGGGCATCTGGCAGATCAAGTGGGAACTGGAAGATCTGTCCCTGCGCTTCCTGGAGCCCGAGACCTACCGTGAAGTGGCCCGCCTGCTCGATGAAAAGCGCGTGGAGCGCGAGGCCTACATGGAGCAGATGCGGGCGCGGCTGGAGGCCGATCTGCGTGCGCACAGCATCAGCGCCACGGTGCAGGGCCGGCCCAAGCACATCTACAGCATCGTCAAGAAGATGCGCGGCAAGTCGCTGAACTTCGACCAGGTCTTCGACATCCGCGCCATGCGTGTCGTCGTGCCCACGATCAAGGACTGCTACGCCACCCTGTCCTGGGTGCATGAGCAGTTCACGCCCATCGAGGCGGAGTTCGACGACTACATCGCCAAGCCCAAGCCCAACGGCTACCAGTCGCTGCACACCGTAGTGCGCGACGAGACGGGCCGTGCCATCGAGATCCAGATCCGCACCCAGGCCATGCACGACCATGCCGAGCACGGCGTGGCCGCCCACTGGGCCTACAAGGAGGCGGGCACCAAGGGATACGCGGGCGTCACTGCCAGCAGCGAGTACGACGCCAAGATCGCCGTGCTGCGCCAGCTGCTGGCCTGGGGCAGCGACCTGGCGGGCGCGCACCATCGCGGCCTGTTCGAGGACCGCATCTACGTGCTCACGCCCGACGCGGCCGTCATCGAGCTGCCGCAGGGTGCAACGCCGGTGGACTTTGCCTACTCGGTGCACACGAGCCTGGGTCACCGCTGCCGTGGCGCGCGCGTGGACGGCGCCATGGTGCCCCTGAACACGCCGCTGCAAAACGGCCAGACCGTGGAAATCACCACAGTCAAGGAAGGCCGCCCCTCGCGCGACTGGCTCAATGCCGACCTGGGCTATCTGACCAGCAACCGTGCCAAGGCCAAGGTGCGCGCCTGGTTCAATGCCCAGGCCACGCACGAGACCGTCGCGCGCGGCCGGGAGGCCGTCGAAAAGCTGCTGCAGCGCGAGGGCAAGACCGCCGTCAAGCTGGAGGAGCTGGCGGTGCAGCTGGGCTTCAAGTCGGCAGATGCGCTGTTCGAGGTCGTCGGCAAGGACGAGTACTCGCTGCGCAACATCGAGACCGTGCTGCGGCCCGCCGAGGTGGAGGAAGAACCCGAGGAATTCACCCTCGTGCGCAAGGCGCGCGGCACGGACTCGCCCAAGGGCGGCGTGCTGGTCGTTGGCGTTGACTCGCTGATGACCCAGCTGGCCAAGTGCTGCAAGCCTGCGCCGCCGGACGACATCCGGGGCTTCGTCACGCGCGGCAAGGGCGTGAGCGTGCACCGCTCCGACTGCTCCAACTTCCGCGAGATGGCGGCGCGCAATTCCGAGCGCGTGATCGACGTGGCCTGGGGCCAGCCCAAGGCGGCCACCGTGGCCTCGGCCGTCTACCCGGTCGATGTGTCCGTGGAGGCAGCCGACCGGCAGGGCCTGCTGCGCGATATCTCGGAAGTCTTTGCGCGCGAAAAGACCAATGTCATTGGCGTGCAGACCCAGTCCGTCAAGGGAACGGCCTGGATGACCTTCACCGTGGAGGTGGCCGATTCGGGCCGCCTGAGCAAGGTGCTGGGCATCGTGGCCGCCGTGGCGGGCGTGCGTTCGGCGCGGCGGCGTTGATCATGTTCAGGCATTTTTGCCTGGAGGCTGAAAAAGCCGTGCTAGAATCGCTTTCTCGAACAAACACAGGCGCGTAGCTCAGCTGGTTAGAGCACCACCTTGACATGGTGGGGGTCGTTGGTTCGAGTCCAATCGCGCCTACCAATTTTCCATTGCCAGATGGAATGCAAAAAGCCTTCTGATCACTCAGAAGGCTTTTTTGTTTGTGCGTTCTCCCTGTGGTCTTGCCTTGGCCTGTCTTGTGATCGAACATGCATCACTTTGGGAGACATGGATGATCAAGACAGTTTCGCCCGAGGCGGCCGCGTCGGCCAGCGCATTGATCAACCAGCGCATTGCCGAGCTGGGCGACTGGCGCGGCGAGGTGCTGGCGCATGTGCGCCGGCTCTTCGTGCAAGCGCTTCCGGACGCGGTGGAAGAGTGGAAATGGTCGGTGCCGGTCTGGTCGTGCAGCGGCATTCTGTGCACGGGCGAGGCCTACCAATCGGCCGTGAAGCTCACCTTTCCCAAAGGCGCATCGCTGGCCGACCCGCAGCACCTGTTCAACGCCAGCCTTGAAGGCAAGGTGCGCCGTGCCATCGATATCCGCGAGGGCGAGGAGATCAATGCGCAAGCGTTCAAGGACTTGGTGCGCGAGGCAGCCGCCCTCAACGAGACGGCAGCCAGGAAGAGGTCGCCGAAAGGATGAAGGTCCGCGCTCAGGTGCCGATGCCGGCCTGTGCCTGCAGGTAATCGTTTTGCAGCAGGTACATGCGGATGGCGTTGCGGTACTGGCCGTTGGCGAAGAACTCGTCGATCAGCACGCCTTCCTGCACGAAGCCTATGCGCGCGTAGATGTGGATGGCCTTCTCGTTTTCCTGGTCCACATGGAGAAAGATCTTGTGCAGGTTGAGCGTCTTGAAGCCATAGTCCAGCGCCAGCCGCGTTGCCTGGGCTGCGATGCCCTGGCCTTGCTGCTCGGGGGCGATGATGATCTGGAACTCGGCGCGCCGATGGATCAGGTCGATCTCCACCAGCTCGACGAGACCGGCGCGATCGCCCTGGTGCTCGACGATGAAGCGGCGCTCGGTCTGGTCGTGCACGTGGGCGTCGTAGAGCGCGGAAAGCTCGTCGAAGGTCTCGTAAGGCTCCTCGAACCAGTAGCGCATGATGGCGGCGTTGTTGTTGAGCAGATGCACGGAGCGCAGATCTTCGCGCTCCAGGGGTCTCAGGCGGATGCTGTGATTCATGCGCTCATTGTGCGAGAGCCGCGGTATCCGGCTGCAGGCCACGGATTACCAGCCGGTAGATCAGGTCGGCCGCCGTGTCGTAGTCGTCGGCGGTCAGTTCCGGCCGGCCCAGCAGCAGCGCGAACTGGGCCTGCTGGTCGGCATAGGCCTGGGTCACGGACCAGAGGATGAACATCAGGTGGGTGAAATCCACGCGGGCAATCTTGCCCTGCGCCACCCAGCGCTCGAAGGCCTGCACGTCTGCCGCCAGCGCCGGGCCCACCTGACTCGCTATGGCCTGTCCGAAGCGGGGCGCGCCGGCCATCACCTCGCGCGTGAAGACACGGGAGCCATGGGGCCGTTCGCGCGAGGACTGCAGCTTGGCCCGGATGTAGATGCGCAGGGCCTCCGCAGGGTCGTCGCCCCGCAGCAGGTCGGACATGCCGGCCAGCCACTGCGTCAGCACGTCGCCCAGCACGCGCAGGTACAGCTCCTCCTTGCTGGCGAAGTAGTACAGCAGGTTGTGGCGGCTCAGGCCGGCGTCGTGCGCGATCAGTTCCAGCGATGCGCCTTCGAAGCCGTATTGCGCAAAGTGCAGTTCGGCCGTCTGCAGGATGTTCAGTTCCTTGCGCAGGCGTGCAGCCGTGGGTTTGCGCGTGGCCGATCGCGCCAGGGAAGGGGGCGCATTGTCAGAAAGGGTTGCCATTGCGCAGATGGTAAGTCGGGATAAGTGGCGCCATTTTGGTGCGATTGTCTGGCATCTTTCTTGCTGACGACTTTCTGGGTGATTTTACTGATTGGTAAATTTTTTCACCCGCGTAAATTCCGTTCCACCCCCAGTGCGCCCGACAAGAGGCGTCACTCACACATGCGAGGACCACGATGAAACCTCCGAAGACTGTGTTGTTGGATCCGGGGCCGTTCAGGAGTCCTTCCTGCGGCCCGCCTTGCGTTGTCCGAGATGGCCTGGCGTGCACCTGCATGCCGCGGCCCCTTTCACGCCCTCAATCCTGACTCTGGAGGATGCACCATGGATAGCTCCGCGCAACGCGCCTGCGGCATTGCCGCCGGCCGACTGAACCTGGCCGATTACGCGGCCAATTTCTCCGACGCCCATCCCGCGCTGAACCGCGCCCAGGCCTTGATCGAGGCCGAGCGCTGCTACTACTGCTATGACGCGCCGTGCACCACGGCCTGCCCCACCAGCATCGATGTGCCAGCCTTCATTGCCCGCATCGCCCAGGACAACGTCCGTGGCGCGGCGCGCGAGATCCTGACGGCCAACCCGCTGGGCGGCATGTGCTCCCGCGTCTGTCCCACGGAGCAGCTGTGCGAGCAGGCCTGCGTGCGCAACACCCAGGAAGACAAGCCGGTCGAAATTGGTGCGTTGCAACGCTATGCGACCGATGCCTTCATGGCCTCCGATGGTGCACCGCTGTTCCAGCGTGCCGCCGCCACGGGCCGCAAGGTGGCCGTGGTCGGAGCTGGCCCTGCCGGCCTGACCTGCGCCCATCAGCTGGCGCTGCAGGGCCACGAGGTGGTGCTGTTCGACGCCCGGCCCAAGCTGGGCGGGCTCAATGAATACGGCCTGGCCAGCTACAAGACTCCCGATGATTTTGCGCAAAAGGAGATCGACTGGCTGCTGTCCGTGGGCGGTATCACGCCGCGCAACAACCAGCGGCTGGGGCGAGATTTCACGCTGGATTCGCTGCTGGCGGCGCATGACGCCGTATTTCTCGGCCTGGGCCTGGCGGGCGTCAATGCGCTGGGCGCGGCCGAGCCGCAAGCCGAGGGCTTGTGCAATGCGGTGGACTTCATTGCCGACATCCGCCAGGCGGCCGACAAATCCACGGTGCCGGTGGGCCGGCGCGTGGTGGTGATCGGCGGTGGCATGACGGCGGTGGATGCATCCGTGCAGGCCCGGCTGCTGGGCGCCGACGAGGTCACCATGTTCTACCGCCGGGGCAAGGATGCGCTGTCCGCCTCCTGGGTGGAGCAGGAATGGGCGCAGACCCATGGCGTCAACCTGCGGCTGTGGGCTGCGCCCCAGGAGATCCTGGTGCAGGACGGCAAGGTCTGCGGCGTGCGCATGGCCTGCACCCGCATGGAGGGCGACAGGCTGCAGGTGACGCAGGAGGTGTTCGACGTGCCGGCCGACATGGTGCTCAAGGCCATTGGCCAGACCTATGTCGCCACGCCGGCGGGCGCGGCCATTGCCTTGCGTGACGGCCGCATCGACACCGACGACGAAGGCCGCACGAGCGTGCCGCGCGTGTGGGCCGGCGGCGACTGCCGCGCCGGTGGCCAGGACCTGACCGTGCAGGCGGTGGAGCACGGCAAGGTCGCCGCGCGAGCCATGCACCAGGCGCTGACCAGCGCCGTGGCGGCCGGGGTTTGAGCGGCTGTGCCCGCGCTTTTCAAGGAGCATCGACATGGCAGACATCAGCAGCCGCTTTCTGGGCATTTCCAGCCCCAATCCGTTCTGGCTGGCCTCGGCACCGCCCACGGACAAGGAGATCAACGTCACCCGCGCATTCGAGGCCGGCTGGGGCGGCGTGGTGTGGAAGACGCTGGGCGAGGACCCGCATGTGGTCAACGTGAACGGGCCGCGCTACTCCACCCTCATGGCGCAGGACCGGCGCGTGATGGGCCTGAACAACATCGAGCTGATCACCGACCGGCCGCTGCGCACCAACCTGGAGGAGATGACCCGCGTGAAAAAGGCCTGGCCTGACCGCGCGCTGATCGCCTCGCTGATGGTGCCCTGCGTGGAGGAAAGCTGGAAGCGCATCCTGCCCATGGTGGAGGGCACCGGCGCCGACGGGCTGGAGCTGAACTTCGGCTGCCCGCACGGCATGAGCGAGCGCGGCATGGGCGCGGCCGTGGGCCAGGTGCCCGAGTACATCCAGATGGTCACGCAGTGGTGCAAGCAGTACAGCCGGCTGCCCGTGATCGTGAAGCTCACGCCCAACATCACCGACGTGCGCTTTCCGGCGCGGGCGGCCAAGGCCGGCGGCGCGGATGCGGTGTCCCTGATCAACACCATCAACTCGCTGATGGGCGTGAACCTGGACACCCTGGTCATGCACCCCAGCACCGACGGCCAGGGCTCGCACGGCGGCTACTGCGGCCCGGCCGTGAAGCCCATCGCCCAGAACATGGTGGCCGAGATCGCGCGCGACCCGCAGACGGCGGGCCTGCCCATCTCGGGGATCGGGGGCATCACCACCTGGAAGGACGCGGCCGAATACATTGCGCTGGGATGCGGCAATGTCCAGGTGTGCACGGCGGCCATGGTCTACGGCTTTCGCATCGTGCAGGACATGTGCGACGGGCTGTCCAACTACATGGACGCGCACGGCTTTGCGCGCATCGAGGACTTCCAGGGCCGGGCCGTGCCCACGGTCAGGGACTGGAAGGACCTCAACCTCAACCACATCGACAAGGCCGTCATCAACCAGGACAGCTGCATCCAGTGCGGGCGCTGCCATGTGGCCTGCGAGGACACCTCCCACCAGGCCATCACCTTCAGCAAGGAGGGCGGTGTGCGCCGGTTCGAGGTGGATGACACCGAATGCGTGGGCTGCAACCTGTGCGTGTCCATCTGCCCCGTGCCCGAGTGCATCACCATGCGCAGCCTGCAGCCGGGCGAGGTGGACCCCCGCACCGGCCAGACGGTCACCGGGGAGTATGCGAACTGGACCACGCATCCGAACAACCCCATGCGCCAGGCCGTGACGGCGCAGGGCTAGAGGGGCATTGCGGCAGGTCGGCGCACGGCCCGGATCCGGGCCGACCTGGCACGAAATGCGCTTGATGGAAAAGGTCAGACCCTGGATCAGCAATGGATTGGTGATTTCTCTTTTCGAGAAGGAGCTTCGCAATGTCGCATGCCCCGCATTCCGGTGAGTCCACAGGCAGCCTGTGGAACCACGACCTCGCACCCACGCTGCCTAGCCAGCGCACCTGGACCTGGTACCACTTCGCCGCCCTGTGGATAGGCATGGTGATGTGCATCCCGGCATACACCTTGGCCGCCAGCATGATCACGAACGGAATGTCGTGGTCGCAGGCGGTGATGACGGTGTTCCTTGGCAATCTCATCGTGCTGATTCCCATGCTGCTCATCGGCCATGCCGGGGCCAGGTACGGCATTCCCTTTGCCGTGCTGGCCCGTGCCTCGTTCGGCACCCATGGCGCCAAGCTGCCGGCCTTGCTGCGGGCCCTGGTGGCCTGTGGCTGGTACGGCATCCAGACCTGGTTCGGCGGCATGATGATCTACACCCTGCTGGGCGTGCTGCTGGGCCATCCGCTGGAAGGCGAGAAGATCGCGGGCCTGGGCATCAATGTGGGGCAGCTGGTGTGCTTTCTGGTGTTCTGGGCGATCCAGTTCTACTTCGTGGTGCATGGCATAGAGTCCATCCGCAAGCTGGAGACCTGGACTGCGCCGCTCAAGATCCTGATCTGCTTCGTGCTGCTGGGCTGGGTCTACCAGAAGGCCGGCGGCTTCGGCCCCATCATGGAGCAGCCTTCGCAGTACGCGCCGGGCGGCCCCAAGGCGGGCCAGTTCATGTCGGTGTTCTGGCCGTCGCTGACGGCCATGGTGGGCTTCTGGGCCACGCTGGCCTTGAACATTCCGGACTTCACGCGCTTTGCCAAGTCGCAGAAGGATCAGGTCGTGGGCCAGGCCATCGGCCTGCCGGTGCCCATGGGGCTGCTGGCCATGCTGGCGGTGGTGGTGACATCGGGCACCGTGGTGATCTACGGCAAGGCCCTGTGGGACCCCGTCGATGTCGCCAGCCGCATGACGGGCGCGGCCGTTCTGATCGCGCTGATCGTGCTGCTGATCGACACCGTGAGCGTGAACCTGGCGGCCAACCTGGTCGGGCCGGCCTATGACTTCTCCGCCCTGGCGCCCAAGAAGATCAGCTACCGCGTGGGTGGCTACATGACGGTGGCCATTGCCATCGTGATGATGCCCTGGAAGATTCTGGAATCGACCGAGGGCTACATCTTCACCTGGCTGATCGGCTACTCGGCCCTGCTGGGGCCGATCGCGGGCATTCTGATGGTGGACTACTTCCTGGTGCGCAAAAAGCAGCTGGTGGTGGAAGACCTGTACAGGGAAGAGGGCGTCTACCGCTACTCCAACGGCTGGAACTGGGTGGCCGTGGCGGCCTTCGCCCTGGGCGTGGCGCCCAACCTGCCCGGCTTCCTGCACGCGGCGTTCCCCGCTGCATTCCCGAACGTGGGTGATTTCTTCAAGCATGCCTATGACTACGCATGGTTCATCGGCCTGTTCATTGCCGGCGTGGTCTACCGCATCGGCATGGCAGGCCAGGTGACCAAGGGCGCACCCGCGCTGAGCAAGGCATAGGCCGGACCAACCAACAGGAGGCATGACGCTATGGGTCAATCACAGGGTTCGGTATGGGTGCGTGGCGGCACGGTGGTGAATGCAGACCGGCAGGAGAAGGCCGATGTGCTGTGTGTGGATGGGGCGATTGCGGCCGTGGGGCCGGATGTGGCGGCCCTGGTGCCGGCCGGGGCGCAGGTGATCGATGCCTCGGGGCAGTTCGTCATGCCCGGCGGCATCGATCCGCACACCCACATGCAGCTGCCCTTCATGGGCACGGTCACGGCCGATGACTTCTACACCGGCACGGCGGCGGCGCTGGCCGGTGGCACCACCAGCATCATCGATTTCGTCATTCCCGATCCGCAGGAGCCGCTGCTGGACGCCTACCGCAAATGGCGTGGCTGGGCCGAGAAGGCTGCGGCCGACTACTCCTTCCACGTGGCCGTCACCTGGTGGAGCGACAGCGTCCATGCCGATATGGGCACGCTGGTGCGCGAGGAGGGCATCAACAGCTTCAAGCACTTCATGGCCTACAAGAATGCCATCATGTGCGACGACGAAACCCTGGTGAACAGCTTCAAGCGCGCGCTGGAGCTGGGCGCCATGCCCACGGTGCATGCCGAAAACGGCGAGCTGGTCTACCTGCTGCAGCAGGAAGTGGCCAAGATGGGCATCACCGGGCCCGAGGGCCATCCGCTGGCCCGTCCGCCCATGGTGGAGGCCGAGGCGGCCAACCGCGCCATCGCCATCGCCGGCGTGCTGGGCGTGCCCATCTACGTGGTGCACGTCAGCTGCACCGAGGCGGCGCAGGCCATTGCCGCTGCCCGAGCGCGCGGCCAGCGTGTGTATGGCGAGGTGCTGGCCGGCCATCTGGTGATCGACGAAAGCGTGTACCGCGACCCCGACTTCGCCAAGGCCGCCGCCCACGTGATGAGCCCGCCCTTCCGCGCCAAGGGCCACCAGGAGGCCTTGTGGCAGGGCCTGCAGTCGGGCCAGCTGCACACCACGGCCACCGACCATTGCACCTTCTGCGCCGCGCAGAAAGCCATGGGCCGGGACAACTTCGCCAAGATCCCCAACGGCACCGGCGGCGTGGAAGAGCGCCTGGCCGTGATCTGGGATGCGGGCGTGAACACCGGCCGGCTGACGCCCAGCGAATTCGTGGCCATCACCTCGGCCAACACTGCCCGGCTGTTCAACATCTATCCGCGCAAGGGCCTGGTCGGCGTGGGGGCCGATGCCGATCTGGTCGTCTGGGACCCTGCCGCCACCCACACCCTGTCAGTCAAGACCCAGCATTCCAAGGGCGACTACAACATCTTCGAGGGGCGCACTGTGCAGGGCATGCCCAGCCACACCATCAGCCAGGGCGTGGTGGCCTATGCGCAGGGCGATCTGCGCGCCGAGATGGGCAAGGGGCGCTATATCAAGCGCCCGGCCTTCGGCCCCAACTTCGACGCGGTGCAGCGCCGCGCCGCCACGCTGCAGCCCACGGCCGTGGCGCGCTGAAGCCCGCATGACAAGGAGACCGCAATGGATACAGATACCCAAGTGAAGCAGGACATCGCGCAGCTGCGCGTCAACGGAAGCCGGCTGTGGGATTCACTCATGGAGCTGGCGCAGATCGGCGCCACGCCCAAGGGCGGCGTCTGCCGCCTGACGCTGACCGACCTGGACCGCCAGGGCCGTGATCTGGTGACCCGCTGGGCGCGCGAGGCGGGCATGACGGTGACCATCGACAAGATCGGCAACGGCTTCATGCGCCGGCCCGGGCGCGACAACAGCCTGCCGCCCATCATGACGGGCAGCCACATCGACACCCAGCCCACGGGCGGCAAGTTCGACGGCAACTACGGCGTGCTGGCGGGGCTGGAGGTGGTGCGCACGCTCAACGACCACGGCATCGAGACCGAAGCGCCCATCGAGGTGGCCTTCTGGACGAACGAGGAAGGCTCGCGCTTCGTGCCGGTGATGATGGGCTCGGGCGTGTTCGCCAAGGCCTTCACGCTGGAGCATGCCTATGCAGCCACCGACTCCGAAGGCAAGACCGTCAAGGGCGAGCTCGAGCGCATCGGCTATGTGGGCAGCCAGGAGCCGGGCGACCACCCGATCGGCGCCTACTTCGAGTCCCACATCGAGCAGGGCCCGGTGCTGGAGGACAACGCCAGGACCATTGGCGTGGTCACCGGCGTGCTGGGCATCCGCTGGTACGACTGCGTGGTCACGGGCATGGAGGCCCATGCCGGCCCCACGCCCATGGCCCTGCGCAAGGATGCGCTGCAGGCCGCCGCGCAGCTCATGCAGGAAGTGGTGGCCTGCGCCCACCGCCATCCGCCGCACGGGCGCGGCACCGTGGGCATGGTGCAGGTCCATCCCAACAGCCGCAACGTGATCCCGGGGCAGGTCAAATTCAGCATCGACCTGCGCAACGCCACCGATGCCGACTGCGAAGCCATGGACGCCGACATCCGCGCCGTGGCCGACCGCATCAGCCGGGAAACGGGTCTGCCCATAGCGATCAACCTGGTGTCCAGCTACCCCGCCCAACCCTTCCATGCCGACTGCGTGGATGCGGTGGCGCGCGCCGCCAAGGCCCTGGGCTACTCGCACATGCCCGTCGTCTCGGGCGCCGGGCATGATGCGGTCTACATGGCGCGGCTGGCACCGGCCGGCATGGTGTTCATCCCCTGCAAGGACGGCATCAGCCACAACGAGATCGAGGACGCCACGCCCGCGGACATCACCGCAGGCTGCAATGTGCTGATGCACGCCATGCTGGAACGCGCCAGGGTGCTGTGATCGGAAAAACTGCGCAACTTGCCCGGAAGCCCTGTTTTGCACTGCTATACTTGCGGCTTCAACAAACGACAGGCGCGTAGCTCAGCTGGTTAGAGCACCACCTTGACATGGTGGGGGTCGTTGGTTCGAGTCCAATCGCGCCTACCAAACAAAGCAGTCTCACCAGGGGCTGCAGAAAATCCCGCTTCAAGCGGGATTTTTTTTTGCCCGGACGGCGGCAAGGCAGCCATTCGCTCTGTCGCATGCGTTGATCACCATCAGGGTTACTGCTGCGCCAGGTGCTGTGTGCGCTGCCTAGAATCTGTTGCAGTGCAATAGATCAATTGCCCGTACAAGCACGTACAAGAGGAGAAGCATTGCAATGCAAGAGACGACAACAGCCGCCGCCCCCAGCGCCCAGCGCGTGATCAAGAAATACCCCAACCGCCGTCTCTACGACACCAACACGTCCTCCTACATCACGCTGACGGAAGTCAAGCAGCTGGTGATGAGCAACGAGCCCGTGGTGGTCAAGGACGCCAAGAGCGGCGAAGACCTCACGCGCAGCATCCTGCTGCAGATCATTCTGGAAGAAGAGGCCGGCGGCGCGCCCATGTTCTCCGAGACCGTGCTGGCCAACATCATCCGTTTCTACGGCCATGCCATGCAGGGCTACATGGGCTCCTACCTGGAAAAGAACGTGCAGATGTTCACCGACTTCCAGAACAAGCTGGCCGAGCAGGCCCAGGGCACCTCGCCCGAGGCCTGGAGCCAGTTCATGCGCATGCAGCCGCCCGCCATGCAGAACATGATGAGCAGCTACATGGAGCAGTCGCAGAACATGTTCACCCAGATGCAGGACCAGATGCAAAAGCAGACCGAGCAGATGCTGGGTGCGCTCGGGATCAAGCGCAATAGCTGAGCTTGCAGGGATAAGTTCAGGGGCGGTTTACCAAGTTCTCGCAGAACTGGGACAATATCGCCCCTATGACCCCCACGAGCGACGCAACAACCATGACAACCCCTGCCGGCGCGGCCGCTCCGCGCGTGGGCTTCGTGTCTCTTGGGTGCCCCAAGGCACTCACGGACTCCGAACTCATCCTTACCCAGCTCAGCGCCGAGGGTTACCAGACCTCCAAGACCTTCGAGGGCGCTGATCTGGTGATCGTCAACACCTGCGGTTTCATCGATGACGCCGTGCGCGAGAGCCTGGACACCATTGGCGAGGCGCTGGCCGAGAACGGCAAGGTCATCGTCACGGGCTGCCTGGGTGCCAAGGCGGGCAAGGATGGCGGCAACCTGATCCAGGAAGTGCACCCCAGCGTGCTGGCCGTGACCGGGCCGCACGCCACGCAGGAGGTGATGAACGCCGTCCACACCCATCTGCCCAAGCCGCACGATCCCTTCATCGACCTGGTGCCGGGCGCCTTTGGCGAGGCGGGCATCAAGCTCACGCCCAGGCACTACGCCTACCTGAAGATCTCCGAGGGCTGCAACCACCGCTGCACCTTCTGCATCATCCCTTCCATGCGCGGCGACCTGGTCTCGCGTCCCGTGGGCGATGTGCTCAAGGAGGCGCGTGCGCTGTTCGAGGGTGGCGTCAAGGAACTGCTGGTGATCAGCCAGGACACCTCGGCCTATGGCGTGGATGTGAAGTACCGCACGGGCTTCTGGGACGGAAAACCGGTCAAGACGCGCATGCTCGAACTGGTGCAGACGCTGGCCGAGATCGCCGAGCCCTATGGCGCCTGGGTGCGCCTGCACTATGTCTACCCGTACCCCAGCGTGGACGAGATCATTCCGTTCATGGCCACGGGCCGCGTGCTGCCCTATCTGGACGTGCCTTTCCAGCACAGCCATCCCGATGTCTTGAAGCGCATGAAGCGCCCCGCCAACGGCGAGAGGAACCTGGAGCGCCTGCAGCGCTGGCGCGAGATCTGCCCGGACCTGGTGATCCGCTCCACCTTCATCGCGGGATTCCCCGGCGAGACCGAGCAGGAGTTCGAGCACCTGCTGCAGTTCCTGCGCGAGGCGCAGATAGACCGCGCGGGCTGCTTTGCCTACAGCCCGGTCGAAGGCGCTGCCGCCAACGAGATTCCCGGCATGCTGCCCCTGGAGGTGCGTGAGGAGCGCCGCGCGCGCTTCATGGCCGTGGCCGAAGAGGTTTCCACTGCGCGCCTGCAAAAGCGCGTGGGCCAGACCATGCAGGTGCTGGTGGACAAGTCCGTGGGCCTGGGCAAGAAGGGTGGCGTGGGCCGCAGCTATGCCGATGCCCCCGAGATCGACGGCCTGGTGCACCTGCTGCCGCCCGAGAAGGCCAGCAAGACCTACAAGGTGGGCGACTTCGTGAAGGCGCGCATCGTGGGCACGCAGGGCCACGACCTGGTGGGCCAGCCTGTGTAAGGCCTGCATTCGCATCCCTGAAAAGCGGGCAAGGTTTTCCTTGCCCGTTTTTTTTGTCCTTGATGGTCCAAGGCCTGATTTTGATCAAGGCGTTCAGGTCGCTTCGCTGAAATGCTGTACCTACTTTGACGCAAAGAAAGGATGGCGCGAATGAACAGGACCATGAAGGCCGCCGTGGTGCGGGAGTTTGGCAAGCCGCTCACCATCGAGGAAGTCCCGGTGCCCAGGCCCGATCCCGGCCATGTGCTGGTGAAGATCGAGGCCTGCGGCGTCTGCCATACCGACCTGCACGCAGCGCAGGGCGACTGGCCCGTCAAGCCCAATCCGCCTTTCATCCCCGGCCACGAAGGCGTGGGCTATGTGGCCGCCGTGGGCGCGGGCGTCACCCATGTGAAGGAGGGCGACCGCGTCGGCATTCCCTGGCTGTACACGGCCTGCGGCCATTGCGAGCATTGCCTGGGCGGCTGGGAGACGCTGTGCGAGCAGCAAAAGAACACCGGCTACTCCGTCAACGGCGGCTTTGCGCAGTACGCGCTGGCCGATGCCAATTTCGTGGGCCTGCTGCCCGGCAGCGTGGACCTGATCGAGATCGCACCCGTGCTGTGCGCGGGCGTCACCGTCTACAAGGGCCTGAAGGTCACGGACACCAAGCCCGGCAACTGGGTGGTGATCTCGGGCATCGGCGGCCTGGGCCACATGGCCGTGCAGTACGCCAAGGCCATGGGCCTGAACGTGGCGGCGGTGGACGTGGATGACGACAAGCTGGCGCTGGCCAGGCGCCTGGGCGCACAGGTCACGGTCAACGCCATGACCACGGACCCTGCGGCCTACCTGAAAAAGGAGATTGGCGGCGCACACGGCGCCCTGGTGACGGCGGTATCGCCCAAGGCCTTCGAGCAGGCGCTGGGCATGGTGCGGCGCGGCGGCACGGTGTCGCTCAACGGCCTGCCGCCCGGCAGCTTTCCGCTGCCCATCTTCAACATGGTGCTCAGCGGCGTGACGGTGCGCGGCTCCATCGTGGGCACGCGGCTGGACCTGCAGGAGTCTCTGGACTTCGCGGCCATGGGCAAGGTCAAGGCCACCGTGTCCACCGACCGGCTGGAGAACATCAACGACATCTTTGCGCGCATGCATGAAGGCAAGATCGAAGGGCGCGTGGTGCTGGACCTGAACGCCTGACGCCTTGCCCACCCCAAAAAAACAGGCTTCCCTCGGGAAGCCTGTTTTGCATGGCGCACGCCTTACACCATGCGGCGGATGGGGCGCTTCTTCCAGACCAGCTTGTAGTAGGCGGTCTGAAGGCACAGCGTCAGGGTGTAGGACAGCGGAAGCGCCATCCAGATCCCCATCAGCCCGAAGCTGCGGCTCAGCCACCAGGCCATGGGCAGCTCCAGCACGGCGAGCACCGTGATGGTGATGGCCGTGGGAATGATCACATCGCCGCTGGCGCGCATGATGGACGACAGGGCGATGAAGCAGCCCAGCAGCAGGCCGCTCCACAGCACGATGTACAGTAGCTCGATGGCCAGCACCAGCACCTGCTCGTCGGTGATGAACATGCCCAGCAGCGGCCGTGCGAACAGGCTGCCGATCAGGGCCAGTGCGGCGCCCAATGCCAGGTTCATGCGAATGGCTGTGGCCGTGATGGCTCCCAGGCGCTCGCTGCGTCCCGCGCCGATGGCCTGGGCTCCGAGGATGGAGGCCGTGATGGCCACCGAGATCACGGGAAACTGCGCAAACGAGTTGATCTGGTTGACCGCGCCATAGGCGGCCGTGGCGCTGGAGCCGAAGCCGTTGACCAGCGACACGACGACCAGCCCGGCCATGGACGAGGCAATCATCTGCACGCCCGTGGGAATGCCCACGCGCAGGATGCTCTTGAGCAGGGTCCGGTCGATGCGCATGGCCTTCCACAGCGCGGCATTGGGCGCCAGCGGGCTGCCGATGCGGCGCAGCCGCCAGCCCAGCCAGGCCAGCGCCAGGGTGAAGCCCAGGATCATGGACACGCCCGCGCTGGCCACGCCCAGGCGCGGCAGACCGGCCCAGCCCGCGATCAGTGCCGGGGTGCAGGCCAGGCCCGTGCCCGTGGAGATCAGCAGGGCCAGCATGGGCGAGACCGTGTCGCCCACGCCGCGCAGCAGCGAGGTGGCCAGCAGGAACACGAACAGCCCCGGCATGCCCAGCAGCACGATGCGCGAGTACAGCGTGGCCTGCTCCATGATGTCGGGCGGCGTGCCCAGCAATCGCATCAGCGGCTCGGTGAACAGCCCGCCGAACAGGGCCACGATGGCGCCGAACAGCAGCCCTATGCACATGGCCGTGCCCGCAATCGCGCGCAGCTTGTCATGCATGCGCGCGCCGTAGGCCTGGCCGATCAGCACCGAGGAGCCCGCGCCCAGGCCGATCACGAAGGCGATGAAGAGGAACATCACCGGAAAGAAGGCTGCGACGGCGGCCAGCGCCTGCACGCCCAGCATCTGGCCAATGAAGACGCTGTTGATGGTGCCCGACAGCGATTGCAGGATGTTGGCCAGCACCATGGGGCCCAGGAACACCAGAAAGGTGCGCCACAACGGCTGGCTGCCGGCAATGGGCGGCCCGCCGTGGCTGGATGCGGCAGGCGCGGCGGCCTGGGGCAGGGGTTCGGTTGGTTTCGTCATGTTGTGTCTGGTAATGCGACGAGAAAAGCAGTGAGGTCGGGCCGGGTCAGGTCTTCAGTCCTGGGCTGGCGCCGCAGGTGAGTCCGCCCACACGGGGCCGCCCAGTTGCTGCAGGTAGCTTCGCACATCCTCGGGCCAGGTGGCGGTGTGCTGTGCAAAGGCTTCGGCCTGGCGTGCAAACAGGGCGCGGCTGGCGTCCTCGAAATGGGGCAGGTCGCCCGCCATCTCGCTCATGAAGCGGTAGACGGCTTCGGTGGCGGCGCGCACGGCATCCTGTACGGCGTGCTTGCCGCGCGCCTCGTCCACCAGCCTGCGCAGTGCGCCGGAGGCGCCGCCGGGCTGGCGGTTGAGCCATTCCCAGTGCCGTGGCAGCAAGGTGACTTCGCGTGCCACCACGCCCAGTTTGGGGCGGCCCACGCTGCGCGGGGCGGCGGCTTGACCGGGTGCGGGCGATGCGGCCAGTTCGCTGCGCCAGTCCAGGTCCAGCCGCATGCCGCTGTGGTCGTCGAAAACCCACAACGGCGGTGCCGATCCACTGCCCTGCGCCTGTTGTTCATGGCTTTGCAGGAACTGCAGGACGGCAGGCCTGTCCCCCTGGAGCAGACGGCCATGGCCCTGGAAGATGGTGTAGCTGGGTGCGGGCTCGGCGCCCGCCATGCAAGAGTCGGTAGTCATGCGGCAGATATTAGCCGGGTAAAATTCGCAAGTCAATTAAATCCGGGTAAATATCTGCGTGGATACCGCGCGCCCAAAGAAAAAGCCCCTGGCAGAGACTGCCAGGGGCTTCGCAGAGGGAACTGCAAGCGTTGTTTAGACGCGCTTGCGGTATTCGCCCGTGCGGGTGTCGATTTCGATCTTGTCGCCCTGGCTCACGAACAGGGGCACGGGCACTTCGAAGCCGGTGGCAATCTTGGCAGGCTTGAGCACCTTGCCCGATGTGTCGCCCTTGACGGCGGGTTCGGTCCAGGTGATTTCGCGTTCCACGGAAGTGGGCAGCTCGCAGGAGATGGCCTTGCCGTCGTAGAACACGACTTCGGCTTCCATGCCGTCTTCCAGGTAGTTGATGGCGTCACCCATGTTGGTGGCTTCCACTTCGTACTGGTTGAAGTCGGCATCCATCCACACGTACATCGGATCGGCGAAGTAGGAGTAGGTGCACTCCTTCTTGTCCAGGATCACGTTGTCGATCTTGTCGTCGGCCTTGAAGACGACTTCGGTGCCCATGTTGCCCAGCAGGGACTTGAGCTTCATGCGGACGGTGGCGGCGCCGCGGCCACCGCGAGCGTATTCGGTCTTCAGGACGATCATCGGGTCCTTGCCGTGCATGATCACGTTGCCGGCGCGGATTTCTTGAGCGATTTTCATAGCTTGCTTGGCTGAGGTTGAGCCGCTCAACAGGGCAGGCAAGCGAAGTCGCTGGGACGGTGCGCCTGCCGCAGTTCCGCGGCGGGTGCAACCCTGGTTGGTCGATGGCGGCCGGCTGGCGGTCGCCCGCAGCGGCGCCTCCAGGGAGGCAAAACGTGCATTCTAGCTTTTTTCGGTCACGAAAGCTTGTAGCTGCTCAATCAATGGGGTCTGTTGCAGCAGCCGCAGGCGCGCCGCCTGCACGCATTCCTGCCATTGCTGCAGCAGCGCGGGCGTGATCTCGGGCAGGGTGCTTGCCGGTGCCATGCCGTTCCAGGCATGGTGGAAGGCGCGCAGGCTGGCTGGTGCCTGCAGCCAGTCAAGAAAGGCGTCGAGCTTGTCGTGATGGGCGTCGTCGTGCTGGGGATAGATGTGCCAGACCAGCGGCTGGCCCGCCCACAGCGCACGTACCAGCGAATCCTCGCCACGCACCAGGTTCAGGTCGCAGGCCCAGAGCATTTCGTCGAACTGAGGTTGGGGGCAGGGCTGCAGCGCATGCCGGGTCACCGCGCCTTGCTCCGGGGCGGGCACGCTGGCCATGGCCTGTTGCACGGCGGCGGCTGCGCGCCCCGGGGTAACCAGCAAATGCGTGGCCTGCGGCGCAGGGGGCGCTGCATGCAGTTGGGCCAGCCATTGAGGCAGGGCAGGGGGCTCGTAGCAGAACAGCGAGATGGCGCAATCGCCGGTGCCTATGCCGTGGCGTGTGCGCCAGGCCTGCCGGCCCTCGGAAGCAAAAGCTGCCTGGCGCGCGGCCAGGTCCGGCTCGCGCAGCAGGCCGCCCGTGGCGGCCGTGAAGCCCGGGTAGAAGAACCAGCGCGTCAACCCCGCCGCCGGCCCCGACATCAGCGGCGAGGGCAGGCGGTGGCAGCGCTCCACATAGTCCTCTGCCGACAGGTATTCGAGGTTGATCCACAGCGGTGCCCGGCGCGCGATGGCCGCCAGGAAGGGCGGCGGGATCTCGCAGCCAAAAGCCTCGATGACCACATCGCCCACGGCCTGCGGGATGTCCTGTGCCTGCGTGGGCCAGCCGTGCACGCTGAGCCCGGCCGGGTGCGGCCGGGGAGCCATCCAGGCCAGGGCGCTGGCGTCGTCCATCCACAGCCGCACGCGCTGGCCGCGTGAGGCCAGGTCGGCCGCCGCGCGCCAGCACACGCCGATGTCGCCAAAGTTGTCTATGACCTGGCAGAAGATGTCCCAGGTCCGTGCAACGGCCTGCTCTGGCAGAGGGGCCGGGGGGATGGGTTTGAAGGCAAGCATGGGGATCAGGGTTCGCACAGGTGTTCGACCAGCAACTGCGCCACGGGCGGCAGTGCCTCTTGCGAGCGCACGCACAGCATCAGCTGGCGCTCGGCCCAGGGCTCGTCCAGCGCAATGCAGCGCAGCGGCAGGGCGCCCAGGTACAGGCGTGCGCTGCCTTCGGGCAGGATGCCGACGCCCAGGCCCGAGGCCACCATCAGGCACAGCGCGTCATAGCCCGTCACCTTCATGCGCAGCCGGGGCTGCAGGCCCAGGTCGGCCGCGGCGCGCGTGATCTGGTGGTTGAGCGCGCTGCCCGCGTGCATGCCCACCAGGTCATGGTCCAGCACCTGGGCCAGCCGCAGCGAGCGCCGCCGTACCAGCGCATGGCCCTGGGGCACGATGACGATGAGGCGATCGCGCCGGTACGGGCGCAGGCGAATCTTCTCTCCATAGCTGCCCTGGTTGAGGATGCCGATGTCGGCCTCGTTGTCGGCCACGGCGCGCGCGATGTCGCTGCTCACCCGCTCCTGCAGGCGCACGTCCACATGCGGATGCTGGTCCAGGAAACGCTGCAGCTGGGACGGTAGGAACTGGGTGATGGCCGAGATGTTGGCCATCACGCGAACATGGCCGCGCAGGCCGCTGCCGTACTCGCGCATCTGCTCGCCGATGCCGTCCAGGTCGTTGAGCACGCCGCGCGCCATGTTCAGCAGTGCATAGGCGGCGGCCGTGGGCACGCTGCCGCGGTTGCTGCGGGTGAACAGCTCCACCTGCAGCTGGCTTTCCAGCTCGGCCAGCCGCCGGCTGGCGGCCGAGGGGGCGATGTGTTCGCGTGCGGCGGCGCGGGCGATGGCGCTTTCCTCCATCACGGCCACGAACAGGCGCAGCGAAATCGGGTCGAGTTTCATGGGGTGGCGATTATCTCCCGGCCCCGCCCGGCTGGGTTCTGCCATGCCGGTTTGCGATGGCAGCGTCGCGCTTGAGCGTTTTGCAGCGCGCGCGGACGGCGGCAAGATCGGCGCCGCGGCAATGCCATCGGAGGCTGGCCGCAGGAGACAAAGAGGAAGCGCTAACCCATGACACAACAGACAAGGCAGGCACCCACACCCGGCGCGCTCAATGGCGTGCGCGTGGTCGAGATGGGGCAATTGATCGCAGGACCGTTCTGCGGCAAGACGCTGGGCGAGTTCGGCGCCGACGTGGTCAAGATAGAGGCGCCGGGCGCGGGCGATCCGCTGCGCAACTGGCGCCTGATCAAGAACGGCACCTCGGTCTGGTGGCAGGTGCAGTCGCGCAACAAGCGTTCGGTGGCGCTGGACCTGCGCCAGCAGGAGGGCCAGGACATCGCGCGGCGCCTGATCGCCGAGGCCGATGTGCTGGTCGAGAACTTCCGCCCCGGCACGCTGGAAGGCTGGGGCATGTCGCCCGAAGAGCTCCATGCGCTCAATCCCGGCCTGGTCATCCTGCGCATCTCGGGCTACGGCCAGACCGGCCCCTACCGCGACCTGCCGGGCTTTGGCGTGATCGGCGAAGCCATGGGCGGCCTGCGCCACCTGACGGCCGAGCCCGGCCGCGTGCCGGTGCGCGTGGGCGTCTCGATTGGCGACACGCTGGCCGCGCTGCATGGCGTGATCGGCGTGATGATGGCCCTGTACCACCGCAAGGTGAACGGCGGTGCCGGCCAGGTCATCGACGTGGCCCTGCACGAGGCCGTGTTCAACGTCATGGAAAGCCTGCTGCCCGAATACAGCGCCTTTGGTGCCGTGCGCGAGGCGGCGGGCAGCGCGCTGCCGGGCATTGCGCCGTCCAATGCCTATCCCTGCCAGGACGGCTGGGTGCTGGTGGCCGGCAATGGCGACTCCATCTTCAAGCGCCTGATGGCCACCATCGGCCGCCAGGACCTGGCCGACGACCCGCAGCTGGCCGACAACGCGGGCCGCGTGGCGCGCATCGCCGAGATCGACGCCGTCATCGGCGGCTGGACGCGCTCGCAGAGCGTGCAGGCCGTGATGGACCAGCTGGCCGCCGCGCGCGTGCCGGCCGGCAAGGTCTACACGGCCAAGGACATTGCCGAGGACCCGCACTACCGCGCCCGCGACATGATCCTCAGCCAGCACACGCGCGACGGAGACGACATCGAGGTGCCGGGCATCGTCCCCAAGCTCTCGCTCACGCCCGGCACGGTGCGCAGCAGTGCGCCCCATGTGGGCGATGACACCGATGCCGTGCTGGCCGAGGCCGGCCTCACGGCCCAACAGATTGCGCTGCTGCGCAGCAAGGGAGTGATCCAATGAATGCCGTCCACCCCACGGATGTCTGGCAGGGCGCGGGCCGCCGCGTCTTCTTCAACGAGGTCGGCACGCGCGACGGGCTGCAGATGGAGCAGGCCTTTGTCCCCACCGAGGACAAGATCGCCCTGGTCAATGCGCTGTCGCAGGCCGGCCTGTCCAAGATCGAGGTCACGGCCTTTGTCTCGCCCACGGCCATTCCCGCGCTGCGCGATGGCGAAATCGTGATGCGTGAGATAGAGCGCCGCCCCGGCACGGTCTACACGGCCCTGGTGCCCAATGCCCGCGGCGCCGAGCGCGCCATCGAGGCGCGCACGGACGAGCTCAACCTGGTCATGTCGGTCAGCGAAACCCACAACCTGTGCAACCTGCGCATGCAGCGCAGCCAGTCGTTCGCGGCGCTGGCCCAGGTCGTGGCCACGGCGCAGCAGGCGGGCGTACCGGTCAACGTCTCGCTGTCGTGCTGCTTTGGCTGCCCCATGGAGGGCGAGGTGCCGCAGCAGGAAGTCTTCGAGTGGGTGCAGCGCTTTGCCGACCTGGGCGTGCAGGGCATCACGCTGTGCGACACCACGGGCATGGCCTTCCCGACCCAGGTGCGTGCCATGGTGGCTGCCTTCCGGCAGCGCTGGCCGCAGCTGGGACTGACCCTGCACTTCCACAACACACGCGGCATGGCCCTGGGCAATGTGCTGGCCTCCATCGAGGCGGGCGGCGACCGCTTCGACGCCTCCATTGGCGGCCTGGGCGGCTGCCCCTACGCGCCCGGCGCATCGGGCAATGCCTGCACCGAGGACATCGTTCACGCGCTTCAGCTCATGGGCTACGACACCGGCGTGGACCTGGCGCAGATCGTCGCGGCCGCGCGCAGCCTGCCCGCGCTGATCGGCCATGACACGGCCAGCCAGATCGCCAAGGCCGGCGCGCGGCTGGACCTGCACCAGCCACCAGCCGACTTTGCAGCCATCCGCGAACGGGCTCTGGCCAAGGGCTGAGGCCGGCGCGCATTCTCATTCACAAGAACCGAGCAAACCAAGGAGACAAAGATGAAGAAGATTCAACGCAGACAGATCGCAGCCGTGGCCATGGCCATCGCAGGACTGGGCCTGGGCGGCACAGCCGCGCTGGCCCAGGGAGGCTACCCCGCCAAGACCATCACCATGATCGTGCCGGCCGCAGCCGGCGGCACCACCGACCTGGCGGCGCGCATGGCGGCCCAGGCGCTGGCGCCCGTCATCGGCCAGTCGGTGGTGGTGGACAACAAGGGCGGCGGCAACGGCTCCATCGCAGCCAGCCTGGTCAAGCGTGCCGAGGCCGATGGCTACACCCTGCTCATGCAGTACTCGGGCTACCACGTCATCTCGCCCCACCTGACCAAGGCCCGCATCTGGGAGCAGGGCGATTTCCAGCCCGTGGCCAATGTGCTGTCGGCGCCGCAGATCATCGTGGTGCGCTCCGAGCTGCCCGTGAAGACGCTGGCCGAACTCGTGGCCTATGCCAAGGCCAACCCCGGCAAGCTGAACTACGCCTCGTCGGGCAATGGCTCGCTGCAGCACGTGACGGGCGCCATGCTGGAGCAGCAGGCCGGCATCAAGATGGTCCACGTCCCCTACAAGGGCACCGGCCCCGCGCTGCAGGACCTGCTGGGCGGCCAGGTGGACCTGACCTTCGGCACGGCGCCGCCCTTCATGCCCCATGTGCAAAGCGGCAAGCTGCGCGTGCTGGCCGTCACCGGCACCCAGCGCCTGCCCAGCCTGCCTGACGCGCCCACCACGGCCGAGGCCGGCTATGCGGGCGTCAACGCCACCTCCTGGTTTGCCGTGTTCGCGCCCGCCGCCACGCCCAAGCCCGTGATCGACAAACTCACGGCCGACCTCAAGAAGGTGGTGGAGAACCCGGCCTTCAAGCAAAAGGCACAGGAGCAGGGCGCCACGGCGGACTACATGAACCCGCAGCAGCTGGGCGCCATGGTCAAGACCGAGTGGTCCAACTGGGCCCAGGTGGTCAAGTCCTCGAAGATCGAGGCCGAGTAAGAGCCCGAGGGCCCGCAGGCCCGCTGCGGCGGGCCCGGGCAGCGGCCACAATAGGCGCATGTCCGAACCCCATTCCGATGAACTGCTGGCCCAGGTGGCAGCGCTGCCGGGTCTGCCCGGCGTCTACCGCTATTTCGACGCGGCAGGCGGCCTGCTGTACGTGGGCAAGGCCATCAACCTCAAGCGCCGCGTCTCCAGCTACTTCACCAAGAACCATGGCGGCACGCGCATAGGCCACATGGTGGGCAAGATCGCCCGCATGGAGACCACGGTGGTGCGCTCCGAGGCCGAGGCCCTGCTGCTCGAAAACAACCTCATCAAGACGCAGCACCCCAAGTACAACATCCTGTTCCGGGACGACAAGAGCTATCCCTACCTGAAGATCACCGGCGTGGCCGCGCGCGACGGCCAGGCTGGCGAGCCTGCCCACCAGCGCTTCGCGCGCATGGCCTACTACCGTGGCGCCGTGGACAAGCGCCACCGCTACTTCGGTCCCTATCCCAACGCCTGGGCTGTCAAGGAAAGCATCCAGTTGCTGCAGAAGGTCTTCCGGCTGCGCACCTGCGAGGACACGGTCTTTGCCAACCGCTCGCGCCCCTGCCTGCTCTACCAGATCAAGCGCTGCAGCGGCCCTTGCGTGGACCTGATCTCGCCCGAAGCCTATGCGCTGGACGTGCGCAATGCCGAGGCCATGCTGCGCGGCGAAACCCAGGAACTGCTGCGCCAGCTGGAGGCCCGCATGATGGAGCACGCCGGGCGCATGGAGTACGAGCAGGCCGCCGAGGTACGCAACCAGATGACGGCGCTGTCGCGCGTGCTGCACCAGCAGGTCATAGAAACCGCCGACGACCGCGACGTGGACATCCTCGCCGTGAAGGTGCAGGGCGGCCGCGCCTGCGTGAACCTGGCCATGGTGCGCGGCGGCCGCCACCTGGGCGACCGGCCGTACTTTCCCGCCAACCTGGGCGATGCCGCCTCGGTCTACGCCGGCGAGGAAGAGGCCAATCTTGCCGAATCCGCGCGCCCGGTTGAGGACATCGTGCTGGAGGCCTTCATCGCCCAGCACTACACCGGCGTGGCCGTGCCGCCTGTGCTCATCGTCAGCCATCCGGTGGACAAGAAACTGCTGGCGCTGCTGAGCGAGCAAGGCGGCGTGCGCATTACCGCCGTGCAGCAGCCGCGCGAGCAGCGTCGCATCTGGCTGGAGATGGCGCAAAAGAACGCCGACATCCAGATGGCCCGCCTGCTGGCCGAAGAAGGCTCGCAGCAGGCGCGCACGCGCGCGCTGGTCGAGGCGCTGGACCTGGCCTGCGAGAACCTGGACGAGCTCACCATCGAATGCTTCGACATCTCGCACACGGCGGGCGAGGCCACGCAGGCCTCCTGCGTGGTCTTTCATCACCACAAGATGCAAAGCAGCGAATACCGGCGTTTCAACATCGAAGGCATCACGGGCGGCGACGACTATGCCGCCATGCGCCAGGTGCTGACGCGCCGCTACAGCCGCGTGGCCGAGGCGCAAAGAGAGGCGGGCGGTGCCGAGCTCACGGGCAAGCAGCCGCAACTGCCGGACCTGGTGCTGGTCGACGGCGGCAAGGGCCAGGTCAGCATGGCGCGCGAAGTCTTCGAGCAGCTGGGCCTCGATGTCTCGCGCATCGTGGGCGTGGAAAAGGGCGAGGGGCGCAAGGTCGGCCTGGAAGAGCTGGTCTTTGCCGACGGGCGCGAGAAGATCTACCTGGGCTACGACTCGGCCGCGCTGATGCTGGTGGCCCAGATCCGCGACGAGGCCCACCGCTTCGCCATCACCGGCATGCGCGCGGCGCGTGCCAAGGTGCGGGTGGGCGGCGGCAAGCTCGAGGAGATTCCGGGCGTCGGCCCCAAGAAGCGCGCGCGCCTGCTGCAGCGCTTCGGCGGCGTGCGCGGTGTGTCCGAAGCCACCGTCGAGGACCTGTGCAGCGTGGACGGCATCTCGGCCGCGCTGGCTGAAGATATCTACCGTGCATTGCATTGAAATGACCGTCCCGCAGGCTGCACCGCGGGCCTTGAAACAGAACCTCAAACACCAAGGTACGTGACACAATGGCGGCCATGTTTCTCACAATCCCCACCTTGATGACCTGTACGCGGATCGTCGCGATTCCGCTGATCGTCGGGGTGTTCTACGCGCCGTTCGATGTGGCGACCCGCAACCTGGTCGCCACGGTCATGTTCATCGTCTTCGCGGCCACCGACTGGCTCGACGGCTACCTGGCGCGCAAGCTCAACCAGACATCGGCCTTCGGCGCCTTCCTCGACCCGGTGGCCGACAAGTTCCTGGTCTGCGCGTCGCTGCTGGTGCTGGTGCACCTGCAGCGCACCGATGTGTTCGTGGCCCTGATCATCATCGGCCGCGAGATCGCCATCTCGGCCCTGCGCGAGTGGATGGCGCACCTGGGCGCGGGCAAGAGCGTGGCCGTCCACATGCTGGGCAAGCTCAAGACCACGGCGCAGATGGTGGCCATCCCCTTCCTGCTGTACGACGGCCGCGTGTTCGGCATGATCGACACCGGCGTCTGGGGCCAGGTGCTGATCTGGGTGGCGGCGGTGCTCACCGTCTGGTCGATGGTGTACTACCTGCAAAAAGCCCTGCCCGAGATCCGCGCGCGGGTCACGCACTGAGGGCCTTTCCGGCCGTTCCCGGGATCCTGCGCCAGACACGTCAAACTGTCTGGCGTTGCTATTTTTTTGGAAGCATTTGAATCAGGCAGGGCAGCCGCTGCGGCGTCGTGGATGCGAAGCGGTGAGGCGCATTGCAGCACTGGCAAGGCCTGCAGCGGACAAGTCCATTGTCAACCCTTGTCAATTCGTGAAGCCGCTAGCCTGCGCCGGGCGCAAAAAACCGGCCGCAAAGCCAAAGCTGGCGCCAAAACCGCATAGAATCGTCCCCTGTCGCTGCGATGCGCAGCGTGCATTGACACCTGGAAGGTCGATGGCTTTAATTCACCGATGTCTGCCCCGAGGCAGGCATCGAACGGCAAGCCAGATTCCGTATCCGTCGCGCCGGGTTTCTGGCCGAGCCAAGTTGGTGGCCGCAGAGACATCCCATTCACTTATTTCTCCAGAGGCATCTTGTGAATAAAACCGAACTGATTGAGCACATCGCTAACAACGCCGACATCTCCAAGGCTGCGGCTGCTCGTGCACTGGATTCCACGATTGAGGCTGTGAAGAAAACCCTCAAAAAGGGTGGTACAGTGTCGCTCGTTGGTTTTGGCACATTCGCCGTTGGTAAGCGCGCTGCTCGTACGGGCCGCAACCCCCGCACCGGCGAAACCATCAAGATCAAGGCCGCCAAGGTTCCAAAGTTCCGTCCGGGCAAGGCATTGAAAGATGCCCTGAACTGACACCAGTCAAGGTGGGGTGCTTAGCTCAGTTGGTAGAGCGGCGCCCTTACAAGGCGTAGGTCGGCGGTTCGACCCCGTCAGCACCCACCACCGAAAACTGAATGAAATCAAGGCCCTAGAGACATCTAGGGCCTTTTTCTTTGCCCGTTTTACCCGCCAGAATGGTAGCCAAAGGGAGCGTCTACCAGCCGAGAATAGTTGTCTACCATCCTGCCTGGGCGTAGACTCGCGCCCCATTTGCAGCACATCGGAGGCCGGCTTGGCAGGCAAGAAACAGTTCCCAAATGGCACCTGGCAGTACACGTTCAAGCGCCGGGGCGTGCTGGACAAACCGCTCTACCTGACCTTTGCAACCGAGGCAGAGGGCGATGAATATGCAGCCAGGCTGGATGCGTTGCTGTCACGCGGCATCGTGCCCGCCGAGCACCAGAAGGCTGAGGTTGTGCTGACGATCAAGGAGCTGGTGCGCGAGTACGAGCGTGATGCGCACCCGTCGCCGAAGGATCGAAGTGCCCTCGGCACCATTCTCGAAAGCCGTGGCCACTACCCGCTGAGCGAGATCAATTCGGCCTGGGTGGACGGGTGGATCTCCGAGATGAAGCGAGTGGAGAACCTTGCGCCGGCAACCATCCGCGCGAAGGTGGGCGCGCTGGCCAGATGCACAGACTGGGGGATGCGAAAGGGGCTGCTGTCCCTGCCTGACCACCCATTGCGCACCTTGCCCGACGGGTATGCACAGTACACGAAGACCGACGCCGCCCTGGCTGAAGGTGGTGCGCGCACAGATGTTGAGCGCGACAGGCGCTTGGAGCGCGGGGAATATGAGGCCGTGCTGGCCGTGATCGATGGGGGAGTGCTGGCGCGCAAGCAACGGCCGCTGAAGCTGGAGCATCAGGCGGCGCTGGGATGCCTATTTGTCCTGGCCGTGGAGACGGCCATGCGGATGCGCGAGATGTACACGCTGACGCTCGTGCAGGTGGACCTGCCGCGGCGAACGGTGTTTTTGGACAAGACCAAGAACGGTGACAAACGGCAGGTGCCGCTGTCCACGGTGGCAGTTGGAGTGCTGGAGAGCTACCTGCAGGGCCTGGATCTGCCCAGTCCGCAGTCGTTGATTTTCCCGTGGTGGTCGAAGCGCGATGAAGACCTGCATGCCACCACTGATTACCTGTCGAACCTGTATGCCGGGATCATGGAGCAGGCCGGCGCCAAGGGCCTGCGATTTCATGATCTGCGTCACGAAGCGACCAGCCGCCTGTTTGAGCGGACCACGCTGAGCGAGACGCAGATCATGAAGATCACAGGCCACAAGACGCAGCGCATGCTAATGCGCTACGCGAACCTGCGGGGCACGGACCTTGCCAACGCTCTTTGGTGAGCGCTTGCGCACAAGGCGTTCGGCTGTCTGCTGGAGAATGGCTTTCTCGGCGTAGCGCACCACGTCACGGCGCATGAGGACATAGGCGCGGCCGATTTTGCCCGCTGGAATTTCGCCATCTCGCACCAGGTCCTCGGCGGTCTTGACGTGGATTTTGAGGATTTCCGCTGCTTCCCGGATGTTGAGCGTTTCTGTGTTGGTCATTGTTTTTTTCCTTTTATGCGGCGGCTACCTGGTCGCGTTCCAGCGCGGCCGGCGCGAATTGCAGGATGGGGGCAGTGCTCATGCATGCACCTTTGTCTTTCTGTAGCGGTATGGCCTGGCATTGCCCAGGTCGGTGTCGGCCGCGATCACTTCGCGGCCACTGCTTTGTGCGCGTGCGATGACCTTGCGTTTGATCTCGTCCAGCTCGGCCGATGTCAGCTGCTGCAGCTGGTAGATGTGCAGGTCGATGGAGACGGATAGAGCGTCCAACTCGTGGAAGTGGACGGCGCTTGGGCGCCAGGTGCCGGCGCTGATGCTCCGTGCGAAATAGGCTTCGCATGCCACCCGGGCCGAGTCGATGTGCTCAGCCAGGCCTCGCACGATTCCGCCGCGCTCAATCTCCTGGGAGATCAGCAGGGTGGTGTGCAAGACCGTGGCCTGCAGCTCGGTGGCTGTGCCAGCACGGATCTGGGCGAAGCACGCGCGCACAGGGTCAATGATCGAAGCGACCTCGGCGGCCGTCAGGTGCGTCCCATGCCGGTTGATGACCTGCAGCGGGTTGCCCTTGGCCCAGCGGCTGCGGAAGGGTTTGCGACGGCTGCTCATGATAGGTCTGCTCCAAAGACTGGATGCATGCCCGTGCGATGCGGCGCGCTTGGCATCTCGGCCAGCTGCGTTTGCAGCAGTTGGCGCTTGATGTGCGTGCTCATGGGCAGGATCACCTTGGGGTCAGGGATCGCGCTCGGGCTGATCGTGCGGTTGATTTCCGTGACGGCCGAGAACACATGGCCGCAGTCGGTATTGCGGCATTGGAAGATGGTTTCGCGGCTGGTCCTGGTCAGCTGCTGGCTGGTGCGGGTGTATGCAAACTCGTTGCAGTGGGGGCACATCATGCGCATGGCTGGCTCCCCTTGGCTGCTGCCAGGGCCTGCATGATCTCGCACGTCACAGCGTTGATCAGCTCCGGCCCCGTAACGAGCATGGCCTCAGGCCAGTCAGTCGGGCTGTCTCTGTCCGGCAGTTCGGCCACGCGCTGGCATACGTCCTCGGCAATGGCCTTGGCGTCCAGGGCCGGAGCTGCAGGCGCTTCCAGGGCGGGCGAGGCGTTGAGAGCGCGGCCGGCTGCTTCGTGCGCAATGTTCAGCTTGGCGAGGTTCACCTCTTTGCCCCAGGCGTTCTTGATGGGGTTGCTGCAGCACTGCACAAACAGGTCTTCGTGAGCCGCCTCATAGAGGCGCAGGGCGGCGACTGCTGGGTGGGTTGAATTTTGGGTGCTCATGCCAGGCTCTCCAATTCCTTGGTCTCAAAAATCGCGGTCTTGGCCACAGAGCCAGGCTTGCCCGCAAACTCCACTTTCCAGCCCTCGGCCGTCAGCGCGGCAACGGCTCCCTCTTGCCAGCGATGTGCGCTATCGGGGTTGAGCACACGCACGCGCTTGCCCACGATGGGGTCCGCTGTGTAGGGCTCTAGCTCCTCGGCCTCGAAGCCTGCGCGCTGGCCTACACCACGGCCAAACTCCACGATCAGCGACAAATGGCCGGGCCGCACCACGCCCACGCGGCCGCACTCTTTGAGGGGCCTCCCCGTCGTGCCTTTGAGGCCGTCTTTGACGCGCACCAGGTCGCCGGCCGCGAACGTGGGCGCCTGGCTGGTGGCTACTTGATCTGCTGCCCAGGTGCCGGCGTGCGCACTGTCCTGGCCATCGTTAGCGGGGGCAGTCTGCGCGGGCGCAGACTGCTGCACGTCAGGGGTCACGGCCTGGTCAACTTCGGCGGCTGCGGAGGAGGGCGGCAGGCCCTGCGCAGCGTCAGCTGCGACTGGGCCTGCATCGTCGCCCTGTGCGGCTGCAGCCGCACCTTGAATGGGTGCCTGCGCGTCAGCGACAGGCGCCCCCTCGTCGCTTTGCGCGGCTGCGGCCGCGCCTGATTCTTGGTCTTGTAGCGCGGCCGCGATGGCGGCCGAGGCTTCGGCGGCAGTCGTCTTCGGCTCGGCGCTCGCACGCGCAGCGGGGGATTTTTTGGCTTTGCCCTTCGCGCGACTCTCGCCAGCGCGCGCAGCGGGATCAAGGGGTAGATCCGCCTTCGGGGCAGCAGATACAGAGGCCTTTGCGGCTGCTCTTGCCTCGGCCTGAGCTGCGGCGGCGCGCTGATTGGCCTTTGTCTTGGCCTTGACGGCTGCGATGTCTATGCTCCAGTACGCCGCAACAAGGTGCAGGCCTTTGTTTGCGTCGGCGTCGTCCTTGAGCCAGTGGCGGTATTCCACGTCGCCGTACATCACCAGCAACTGCAGTAGGTCGCCGGGCGCATCGTTGTCGGCGATGTGTTGCAACAGGCCCTCTACGGGCGCGACCTTGCCCAGGTCCAGCAGCTTGCACAGCTTCTTGGCGCGGTCCTGGCTGTAGCTTCGCGCGATGTTGCGGGCGCAGTAGCGCAGCAATTCATCGGACACAGGAGCGCCGCCAAGTTCGGAGAGCGCCTTCCAAGTCTCTTCGAGCACGTCCCAGCGCCATTGGGTTTCATAGTCGCTTTTGCGCTTCTGATCGGCGGCATGCTTGGCCTGCTGCTGCTCGCGTTGGGTTTCCTGCTGGATCTTCTCGGCAGCTTCTTCCTGCTGCGCATCCTTGAGAAGTAGTTGTGCTTGGTCAGCTGTGATGACCGCGATCAGTTCCCCATTTTTGTGGGGGTTGGCGATCAGGGTGGGCAGGATGCCATGGCTTTCCATGGCCTTGCCGATCAGCTTGCGCAGGGGCTTGTCGGTGGGGCTGTCGCGCTTGTCATCGAGGCGCAGATAGCCGGCCACTTCGCCGGAATAGGCGCTTGGCATCAGGGTCTTGGCTTCGCGGCCTTCGATGATGTGTTGGCCGCGCTCTACAGCTGTGCGTTTGATGGAGATGGCGTGGGCCTCTTCCTTTTCGCGGTAGCACTTGGGGTCGGTGCATACGTCTGCACTGACATCATTGAAGAGGTCGGGATTGGCGCCGGTGCGTTTTGGGCAGGCCTTGCAGCTTCCTGCGGCCGGTAGCAGGGCCTCGTCCGTCATCTTGAACGGGGCACTGTGCAGATTGAGCATGTAGTTCTGCTGGACATGCTCGGCGCAGGAGCGATAGCTGGGAGTGTCGCCCCTGTAGTTGGTCTCCGTGCAGTAGCCCAGTGCCTTGAGCTGCAGCCCTTCGTCGGGGATGCGAGCGATCAACTGCGCCTTGCTGAAATCGATCTTGCCCTGGCGCAGCGCATCGCGGCCTTCCTCGCACAGGTCGAGCACCTTCATCACGTTGAACACATAGGTCCGGCTCTTTCCCACGTCTTCTGCGATCTTTTCGGCGGTTGTCTCTCCCAGGTCCAGCAGCTCGCGGTAGCCCTCGGCCTCCTCCAGCTTCGTGATGTCGGCCCGCTGCAGGTTCTCGATCACGGCCGCGCGCAGTGCGTCGGCGTCGGACATCGGGCGAATCATCGCGGGGATCTCTCCCAGGCCTGCCAACTGGCTGGCGCGCCACCGGCGCTCGCCCGCGACCAGCTCATACTGCGCGCGCTCGCGCTTTTCGGCCTTGGCCCACGCCTGCTCATCAGCAATGCGCGCTTCGGGCAGCGGGCGCAGCAGGATGGGCTGATGCACGCCCGTGGCTTTGATACTGTCCGCCAGTTCCTGCAGCTTTGCCTGGTCGAAGTGCTTTCGCGGGTTGCGCAGGCTGCGTGCAATGCTCTGCAGGGGCACATGCAGCATCAGGGCGCCCGCGCCAGGTGTGGGCAGGGCGGCTGTCGGGTTGTCGTTCGCGGTGGTCATGCTGCAAGGCCCTCCTGCTGTCCCTTGATGCCGAAGGCGCGGCGTGCCGCGTTGCGCACCTCGGCGCTCACGCTGTGAGCGAAGCCCTCGGGGTTGAACAGTTCGCGCACCAGGTCAACGCACGCAGTTGTGTCGGGATCGACCTTGGCGGTGTCGAAGAGCACGCGGCGGCAAGACGGTTGCTTGGCGCCCTGCTGGACCAGTTCCAGCGCTGCAGCCTCCTGGGGAGCCAGGGGCGCGCCCGGGCGGGGCGCCTGCAGGTTGGTTTCGATCTGGACTTCGCCAGGGCCGATGAGGGAAACAGCGATCACGATGGGATTAGCCATGAGCGGCCTCCAGTAGTTGCAGTTGAGATTGATCGGGGGCGGGTTCGCGCAGCTGCTGGATGGCCTGGCAGTGGCCGAGCGTTGTGCGGATCTGATGGATGGGCGCAGTGACGGACACGCGCATGCCGCGCTTGAGCGTCTTTGCGTATTGCTGGGCTTGGGGCCGCAGGTTGGGCGGGTAGACAAGCTCGGCTTTGACGGGCAGTTGGCCAGGACCGTCGCTGTCAAAGATGGCGACGAGCACGGGCATGGGGGTGCTGTCCGGGCCTTGCGGCAGCGTGCGCACCTCGACGTCTTGCACCAGGGTGCCGGTGATCTGGATCAGAGCCATGGCGTGCCCCCGAAGTGGATGGCGGCTGCAATGGCGGGTGGTGCGACGATGCACAGCACTGCAACCAGTGCGAGCACGACGACTACAGCCCAGCGGCTGGCTGCACGGCGCATGGCACGGCGTGGGCGGTGCGGGCCGTCCATCTGGATGGGAGGGCGGCTCATCGTGCGGCCCTCGCGCTGATGGGGTGGCTGTGGCCGAAGAGGGCCATTGCGCGGGCGATGGCATCAGCGGCGCCGGTGGCGCGGATGGTGTGGCGCGTTCGGCCGCATGTGACGGTGTAGAGGGTCAGCATGCTGGCCCCTTGGGTATAGCGCGAAGCTCAATCACCTGCGCTGCGTCAATCGCGGCGGGCTGTCCGAAAAACAGCAGCGCGCCGCGCGCAGTGGCGTCTTTGAGTGCTTCAGTCCCCTTTTTCCTCAGTTCGTACGCGCCGGACCAAAGGGCCTCTACTTCGTCTTCGGGGGCGTCTTTGATGCAGCGGTCATGCACCAGCTTCAGGGTCGCGGCCTCGGCAAGGCAACGGTTTGCGATGAGCAGGTACATCGCCGCGTACGGCGTGTGCAGCGAGTGCTTGGCTTGTGTGACGGCTGCCGACATCACAGGCCTCCCGCATCGGCATCGGTCAGCACGACGCCGGCCAGGCCGGGGATGGACATCAGCACGTCGATGACGTGGCTGTCCGGGGGTGGGATGTCGAGGGCGATGTATGCCTCGCCGGCTGCGTGCAGGATGCCTTGCTGCACCCGTGCAGTCGCGGCATCGCACATTGCGGCGAGTCGATAGGGCCAGAGCAGGCGCTCAAGCTGCTGGATTTGCCGCTGCAGCGGCGTCGTGTCTACGGCGAGAGTGAGGGTGCAGACGTGTGCACTGTCTGCTGTACTGCTGCATTGCATGCCGGGCCTCCTGTTTGACGGAGGGCGCGCGGCTTTGCAGGCCGGTGCGCCCGCCTGAGCGGGGGGCTCAGGCAGGCGAATTACAAATCAATTTGTTGCCTGTGTCAACAAGGCAATTTGTAGATCAGGGGAGCTTCCCGAACGACGCATCTACAACAATGCCGCCGAAGGTGTCGCCCGGACGCATCTCTATGTACTTGTGCGGCCAGTCTGGATTTAGGGCCTCAAGGTAGGGCTTCCCATCAACCAGGGTGTACCGCTTGAAGGTCGCCTCGTTGTCTGCATCGCGGCGGGCGATCACGAATTGCCCAGGTGTTGGGTCTTTGTCGGGGTTGACGAAAAGAAGCATTCCCTCAGGAAACGAGTAGCGCCCCTGGGGATTTGTCATGGACTCGCCGCGCACCCGCAAAACGTACCCTCGTGGCCCGAGGTTATGTGGACTCATGTACCACTGCTCTGCCTGGTAGGGGGTGAAGGCCTCGCAGTTGCCGTTCCAGACCCCGGCTTGCACCCAGGTGATCAGGGGGTAAAGGATGCCGCGATTGACGTCTGGGCCCGGCTCAACGTTTGAATGCGTTTGCTGGTCCGTAGGTTCTCCCAGGCCTGTTGCCAGCCACACCGCATTCACTCCAAGCGCCTCGGCAATCTTCACCAAGTGCTTGCTGCCGGTGGCGTTGTTGCGTGGGTCGAGCAAGTACTGCACCGCCTGCGGCTTGATGCCCACGGCCCTTGCAAGCTCGCTTTGGCTAGGCATTTTGGCGATCTCCATTGCAAGGCGTATTCGTTCGGCAAGTTGTGGGTGAGTCAGCGACATGGCTTGATGCTACAAATTTCTTTGTTTTGTTGGTTGCAAAATTCTTTGTAGTAAGATACAAAGCAGCTTGTTATGACCCAACAAACTGCTTTGAATCCACACGATGCTCTGCTCTCTGCCATCAAGAAGGCGGGCGGCCAAGCCGCGCTCGCTCGATTGATTGGAAAGAAGCAGGGGCATGTGTCTTATTGGCTGGACTCTGGCAACGGCGTCCCCGCTGAGTACTGCCCCCTCATCGAGGAGAGCACAGGTGTCCTGTGTGAGCAGTTGAGGCCGCGGGTGCGCTGGGATGTCCTGCTTCGCCGTGGTGCTCATGCGGTGGGAGATACCAGTGCATAGCTTTTCTTCCCCCTCCAGCAACCCGGCAACGTCGCCCGGGATTTGTCTCCTCCCCCGATTGGGTGCTGCACGCGCGGGCAGGTGCATGCGGCTTGCGTTGCTTCCTGGAGTGGGTCTTTCTTTTCGTCATGCCCGCAGTGTCTTCGGCACGTTGCGCGGGCGCCATCCTGAAATTTCCACGATTCAAGGGGACCGGCAATGACCCGCCGCTATTCCGCTGCCGACTGGCGCGACATCCTCTACAACACGATCCGCCGTGCCAGTGGTGGCGTGACGGCAGCGGCCACTTTCCTGACGGACCGCCGCGAAAAGTCCATTCACCCTGAGGATCTGCGGCGCCGCCTGCGGGGTGCTGATGGCGAGTCGCTGAGCACAGAGATGCTTGAGCTGCTGTCGGAGTGGCTGGTCGATCAGCACGACCCTGATGCCCTTCGCTGGCTGCAGGCATTCAATGGCCGCTTCGGGATGGCGGCTGCTCACCTTCCCCCGCCGCCCGATGGTGGCTGGCCCTGCGAGGCCGCTGCGATCCGCGAAAAGCTCCTGCAGATCACCGCGCAAAACGGAACGCTCGCCACCATCGGCATGAATGCCACTGCAGACGGCCTGATCGATGGCCGCGAGTGCGATGAGCTGGAGGCGCAATGCATGCAGGCCATCGAGCTGCTGTGGCGCCTGCGCCGCAACGCCCGGCGCGCTGCTGGTCGCTCGGAGGACTTCACATGAGGCCGGCGGGCGAGATCAGCAAGGCATTGCTGCAGGCCGTAGAGCGGCTGTGGACCCCGGGCAGGGGGCCGACCATGCGCGAGATCGCCGAGGCGGCGGGCGTGGGTGTTGCAGCCGCCAGCCGAACTATCAAGGACATGCGCCGGTATCACCGGCTTGCCATCTGTGGTGAGCGCACCGTGCCGGGCCGCAATCGGCCCGCAGCCGAGTACGCGCTGCCGCACCAGGTCCACGCCGCCAACGAATCGAATTTCGGCCTCACGCAGGCCCTGCAGCTCTGGGGATAGTCAATGATGTTTGTGCACGTCGCTGGTGTTAGGGACGCCGGCGTGTCTGGTCCGCTTGCGGGCGCGTGGGGTGCTGCATGACCCAGCACCGGGAACCACTGCCCCCCATCAATTTCGAGGCGCTGGCCGAGGCGCTTCTGCAGAATGCTCACAATCTGGTGCCGCGCTGGCTGCCCGGCGGGACTGTGCTCGGCCATGAGTACAAGTGCGCGGACCTGAGCGGAGGCCGGGGCGACAGCTGCAGCGTCAATCTCATCACAGGGCAATGGGCGGACTTCGCCGCATCGGATGAGCAGGGCCGAGACCTCATCAGCCTCTACGCGGCAATTCACGACCTGAGCAACGCAAAGGCCGCGGTGCAGGTGGCGCGTGAGGAGCGGCTTGAGAGTGTCGCGGGGTTGGTCAAGACGGCTGCAGGGGCTCCGGTTGTGGCGGCGGCGAATCCACGGCCGCAGCCAGCGCCCAAGCCTCAAAAAGAGCGGGAAGGTTGGAGCACCCTGGTGCCAGTTCCTGACTATGCGCCGGCGGCAACTTTCCAGCACTACGAGCGCAAGCCCGAGTCGTTGGTGCATGTGGCCGAGTATCGCGTGGGCGATGAGCACCACGGCTATGTCGTACGCTTTCTGACTAGCAGCGGAGGCAAGGACACGCTACCGCTCACATTCTGCAAGTCCGCCCGCGATGGAGCAGGGCAATGGAAATGGAAGCAGTGGGACGAACCGCGCCCGTTGTATCTGCCTGGTTGGACGCTGCCTGGTGGCCGTACGGTTGTGCTTGTGGAAGGCGAGGTGAAAGCCGAAGTGCTGCAGCAACTGCTGGACCGGGTGGCGCCGGGTGTCTATTGCGTTGCCAGCTGGCCGGGTGGATGCAAGGTCTGGCAGAAGGCCCTGTGGGTCTGGCTTGCCGGGTGCACGGTGCTGCTGTGGCCGGACTGCGATGCGCAGCGTGAGCGGTTGACGCGGGCCGAGCAGGAGAGCGTCAAGGGTGACGACGCTGCAAAGGAGGCGCTGCAGGCCCGCAAGCCTCTGCTCCCGGAAGACAAGCAGCCGGGCATGAAAGCCATGCTGGGCATCGGCCAGGTTCTTCGAGATGAACACGCGTGCACGGTGCAACTGCTTCCTATCCCCAAGCCGGGCGAGAAGGTGAGCGGCTGGGACTGCAAGGATGCGATTGTCGAGGACGGATGGACGGCAGATGACGTGCTTGCGTTCTTTGGCCGCGCGCAGCCTTTGCCCGCCTTGGCGGCTCAGGCGGATGACGCTCCTGCAGGGGCTGCAGCTGGCGACGACCAGCCGCCCAAACCCCTTGTCCCCGTTGGCACGGGCGGCGGTGGGGTGATGCCGCCACTGGACCCGCCAATGGCCGACGACGAGCCCGGCGACCAGGGTTGGCTTTGGCCGTTCTACGACAAGAAAAAGCGGCGCTGGGATCTGCGCCGCAGCCTGGTGGTGGCCGCCCTGCAGAACGACGCGAAGCTGCAGGGATGCGTTGCCTACAACGAGATGACCAAGGGCACTCAGGTGCGCAAGGCCTGGCCCTGGGCTCATGCCCAAGCGGGCGAACTGGAGGCCGACAGCACCCTGCTGCTCGGCTTGTATCTCAACGATGTTTACAAGGTGGGTGACGTGTCAACGCAGAACATCAAAGACGGCATTGCGACGGTGGCCTATACCGAGCGTTTCCATCCCGTGCGGGAGTGGCTGCAGGAGCAGGAGTGGGACCAGGAGCCGCGCCTGGACAAGTGGCTGATCCATGTGTTGGGTGAGTCCCCGGAAACTCTGTCTCCGTCGATGGCTGAATACCTCAAGCTGGTGGGCCGCTACTGGGTGTTGGGGATGATCTGGCGGGTGATGCAGCCCGGCTGCAAGTTCGACTATTGCCCGGTGCTGGAAGGCAAGGGCGGATTGCGCAAGTCCACCATGGTCGAGGTGCTGGCCGTGCGCCCGGAGTGGTACAGCGATACAAAGTTCGACCTGAGCCGAGGCAAGGATGCCTATGAGCAGGTGCGCGGCAAATGGGTGTACGAGCTGGGCGAGCTGTCGAGCTTTTCCAAGGCGGATGTCAACGACATCAAGGCCTTTATCTCGTCCAAAACCGATAACTACCGTGTGGCCTACGGGGAGCAGGCGCAGGCTTTCCCCCGGCAGTGCGTGCTGGTGGGCTCGACCAATGACAAGAAGTACCTGCGCGACCGCACGGGCAATCGTCGTTTCTGGCCCGTCCCCGTGCGTCACGTCATCAAGACGGAGTGGCTTGAGCGCATGCGGGGCCAGCTGATGGCAGAGGCATATGCGCTGTATCAGCAGGGCGGAATCGTCTACACGCCCTCTGAGGACGAGGAAAAGCGCCTGTTCGTCCCCATGCAGGAAAGCCGCCTGCAGGAGTCGGCGGTGGATGGCGAGCTGTTCAAGCTGCTGACACGGGAAGCCGGCATGAATGCCCAGTTTATCAACGCCCATGCAGAGCGTGTGCCCATCAACGCATTGATCAAGGCTCTTGGCGTGGACATCGGCAAGGCCACGCCGGCGCTCAAGGGCCAGGTTGAGGCCTGGCTTGAGAGCAACGGGTGGGAGTTCAAGGGCAGGCAGCGTGTCAATGGAGCGCTGGAGTCGGGCGTGTACTTCCGCCCTGCTGTCTGGCCGCCCGAGCTGGAGGCGGTGGCCGAGGACTGGACCAGGCAAGACGATGCCAGGCCGGAGCCAGAGGGGCCGCGTCCCGGCGATCTGCCGCCCCTGCCCAATGGGTTGGGCGATCAGCCAACCGCATGGCCTGGTGACGATGAGCCCTTCTGATTTCGTTCGCAACAACACGGCAGCGCCTGAAACGCGCTGCACTGCCTGCATGGCTGGAGGCGTGATTCGCGTCCATGCAGTGGCCAGGGCGACAGTGCGCCCGGCCTGCGGTGCAGTGGCGGGGATGGCCTGCCATGCCCCCATGAGCTGATCTGTTCAGTTGTTCAGGGTGTTCAGGCTTTCGCCTGGGTCCATACAGCAATAGCAAACCTTGATTTCAAGGGTTGAAGCCGCTGCATTGCCTGGTCATTGACCGTTCACCCCAAGGCCCGGATGTGCGTAGGTGGGCGCACCTGGGCGCTGACGCGCATGTGCGCAAGTCCACTCGCAATCCCTCTATCTATTTGACTGAACAGGGTGAACAAATGAACAAGACGGGTGGGGCCGCAGCAAATGGGAGCGGTCAGACTGAATGGACGGAGCAGGAGAAGGCCTTGATTGCAGCGGGGCAGCAGCGCATCAAGTCCTCAATGCCCGAGGTCTACAAGACGATCCAGCGCCATGCAGAGAAAGACGCTCGGGTGTGGCGACTGGTGCGGATGGGGTTGGCTGGCCGGCCTGGCTGCTTTTGGGCGACAGAGGCGGGGCAGGTGGCAGGGACGCCCTTCACCAAGCTGAGCCGCATGGTCGAGGTCTCGCGCCTCATCTCGCGGATGGGCTGTGCACACGTCTGCATCATCGCTGGCCATGGTGATCTGGGGGCGAATTGATGGCACGCATCGAGCACATCAAGCGCAAGCTGGACAACTGGGCGCTGTGGAAGTCCCGGCTCAACAGCAGTGGCCTGGGTTTCCATTCGGTCAACGTGCTGGCAGTCGATGTCTGGGGCCGTAACAGCTATGGAGGTTGCCAGATCCCGCATATCGACCAGGAGGCCGAGGAGGTAGACAAGGCGGTGCAGGAGATGGAGCAGGAGAGGCGCCATCTTTATGCAACGGTCCATGCCTACTACCTGCGGGACCTGGGTGTGTCGATGATCGCCCGTACCATGGGCAAGGGGCCGAGCACCATCCATGCCCATCTCAACCAGGCGGACCAGTACATTGACCACTGGCTGCAGGAGCAGCAACGCATCAGGGAAGAGCGCGAGGCGCTGGCCCGTGGCCGTGAGTACATGCGACGCGCGGGGAGTTTTCCACCATAGAGAGTTGGGCTACATTTGCGGCAAGCTAGTGCTCAGTGCCCCTAACCGCTGATCACTTGCCAGCCCCGCCCGGTGCAGACCCGGCGGGGCTTTTCTTTGGGCTCCATCGGGCAGCAATCCCCGGTGTCCCATGACTCGCTGAGGTACGAGTGATAAAGACAAACCGGCGCCACGGAGGTGGAGCGCAACGCCGGGCCTTCCCATTACCGCGATGCCAAGAGTGCTAGGGGCCGCGTGTCTGGGTAAACGACACGGCGCGCGATCTTGGGAATCGTGCGCGCGAACCTCGACGGCTGACCCATCAGCGCCGGACCCGTAACCGGCACATTCTGGAAGAACCATGCCATCTGCTGCTCCGCGTC
This sequence comes from Delftia sp. DLF01, assembly GCF_014852125.1. Lineage (NCBI taxonomy): Bacteria > Pseudomonadati > Pseudomonadota > Betaproteobacteria > Burkholderiales > Comamonadaceae > Delftia > Delftia sp. DLF01. The sequence continues at coordinate 972,775 of NZ_JACVAZ010000003.1, read as the reverse complement.
CCTGTACGCATCCGGGATGTGGCGCACTGGTGCATGACGGCTCTGGCCGCTGTGCCAAGCACCCAAAGAAAGCGTGGGTGCGCAACAGACCGGCACCCATCAAGCGCCTTGCTGGCCGAGCCTTGCAGCGCATGCGCGAAGAGCGCAAGCGCGAGGCGCCGCTGTGTGTGGAGTGCGCTAAGGCCGGCATCGTGCGGCTGTGGGACAAGCTGGACCACATCGTGCCTCTTGAAGAGGGCGGGACCAACGACCCGAGCAACCTGCAGGGCTTGTGCGATGAGCACCACGATGCCAAGACGGAACTTGAGCGGCGGCGCGGCCTGCATCGGGCTGCGTATCGCGGACGTTGATGGGCCGGCGGGCCGAGGTTGCCCGCCGGCCGGGACGCACCAGCGGCAAAGGCCCTCACAGCCCGCAGGACGCACGCAGCCCGCTCGCACTAGTCCGGGCATGGGTGTGCGGGAGATCGCCCCATGGCGCCCCTGCCAGGGCCATCGCCGCCCCATCGGCGGGGGTGCCCGACCCCTGCCATCGACCGGACCCAGGGGGGAGGGGGGGTCAAAAGTCGGGGCCCTCGGCCCTGGAAACCGACCGCTCCACTGGACTTTCTTGGGGAGCGGTAACTACCCCCTGGGGGTTTAACTAGGAGTGTCATGACCAAGAAAGCTGATGAGTTCGCGGTCCAGTTGCCGGCCGTGGGCGCTGGATACGTGGCGAGTCAGCCGGGAGCAATCGAATCTCCGGCTGCGCCCGAGATGCTGCGGCTGGGCGAGGAGGAGCAAAAGCTCTACGAGTACATCTGCGACTCGCTGCGCCGCGCCGGGGTCGAGCACCTGACCGCCGGCATTCCGATTGCGGTGATCGTGCGCACCTTCGCCGACTGGCTCAAGGCCGTGGCGCTGTGCGATGAGAAGGGCCGGACCCAGACATCCAAAACGGGATGGGTGACGGAAATGCCTTGGGCCAAGGATGAGGCCCGCTTGAAAATGGAGCTGGGCCAGTGGCTACCCAAAGCATGCTTGACCATACCGTCACTGGCCCGGGTGCGGAAAGACGCGGGGCCGCAGGGGCAGCAGGACGACCTGTTCGCCGCCCTCGCAAGCCACGCTACCAGCTTACCCGGCGGCAGTGCGACGCACTGATCCCCGAGCAGCTGCAGCAATGGGATGTGGACTACGGTTTGCCCGTGCTGCGCAATGAGGTGGTCACCGGCAAATATGTCTACCTGGCCGTGCTGCGGCACTACCGCGATCTGAAGGAGGCCGGTGCCCGAGGCCTGGTGTTCCAGCCGGATCACGCCTGGCACATCATCCACTTCATCGAGCGGTTCTTTGTCCATATCAAGGGGCCGCTGACGGGTAAGCCTATCCTGCTGGACCCCTGGCAGAAGTTCTGGACGGCCGTGCTCTACGGCTGGCGCCACGCCGCCACAGGGCTGCGCAGGTTCACGCGCTCCTATGAGGAGGTGGCGCGCAAGAATGGCAAAAGCACCTGGAAGGGGCCGCAGGGCGCGTACCTGTTTTCGATGGCGGGGCAGGGTGGCGCCGAGGTCTACGCAGTGGCCACCACGCGGGCGCAGGCCATGACGGTGTTCAAGCCGGCGTTCGACAACATCAAGCGATGGTGCCGCCGCTCGGAGCGCACCCGGCGCAGCTTTCGTATCTACGAGGGCGCCAATCAGGAAAAGGTCCAGTTCGGCGACAGCAACGTTTTCCAGCCGCTGCCGGCCAATGCCGAGCACCTGGATGGCCTGAACCCCTCGGCCATCATGTACGACGAGCTGCATGCGGCCAGCAACCGCGATGTGTGGGACGTGATGGAGTCGGCCCTGGGCGCGCGTGAAGATCCATTGCTGTCGGCCATCACAACGGCGGGCTTCATCCTCAATGGCATCTGCGTGGAGATACGCAGCTACCTGGTCAGCATCCTTGAGGGGCGCCGCCAGGACGATGCGTTCTTCGGCTACATCTACACGCTGGACGTGGGGGATGACTACTACGACGAGCGGAATTGGCCCAAGGCAAACCCCGGGCTGGGCCGCAGCAAGATGTGGGACTACATGCGCACCCAGGCGCGCAAGGCCAAGGCCCTGCCGGGTGCGCGGGCCAACTTCCTGACCAAGGACCTCAACATCTGGTGCAACGACGCCGAAGGGTGGTTCGATATCCAGGTCTGGGACAGGTGCGGCAAGCCCTTCCTGCCGGCCATGCTCAAGGGGCGCCGCTGCTATGGCGGACTGGACTTGGCCAGCGTGCGGGACCTTACCGCCTTCGTGCTGGTGTTCCCGCCACTGGAGGGCGAAACCACGGTCCACGTCCTGGCGTGGCACTGGGTGCCCGAATCCAAGCTGCTCGAAGAGGCCGAAGACGAGGCCTCCTATCGCCAATGGGTGGAGGAGGGGTGGCTTATCGCCACGCCTGGCAACGTCACCGACTACAGCGCGGTGCGACAGGTCATCGTCCAGGCGGGCAAGGACTTCGACATCGTTGAGCTGGGCTTTGACGACTGGAATGCCCAGCACCTGGTCAACGAGCTGATGGCCGAAGGCCTGCCCATGGTCAACATCCCGCAGAACACCGGCGGCATGGGGCCTGGCAGCAAGGAACTGGAAAAGCTGGTGTACGGCGGCATGCTGGCCCATGGCGGCAACCCCGTGCTGCGCTACTGCGCGGGCAATGTGTCGCTGCTGTTCGACAGCAATGGCAACTACCGGCCGAACAAAAAGACCAGCAAGGAAAACGGACGCATAGACGGCATCGTGGCCACGGTGATGGCCCTGGGCCGCTACGCCAGGCCCGATGAAACGGGTGATGAGGACGGCTTCTTCGCCAGTCCCGCAACAGCAGGAACTACGAGCAGATGAAACCAACCCTCTACCACCGCATGCGCGGCAGGTTGCGCGCCGCCGTGCATGGGCTGCGAGGCCAGTCCGCCAGCATCAGCGACCCCATTGGCTCGGCCGCCGTTTTCGGCGTGGACCTGGCCTCCGGGGTCTCAGTCAACCAGCGCAGCATGCTGCAGCTGTCGGCGGCCTGGGCTTGTGTGCGGCTCATCTCCTCCACCATCGCCACGCTGCCGCTGAGCATCTACGCGAAGGACGGCGCCGGCAAGCGGGTGGCGCCGGAGCATGGCCTGCACAGCATCCTGCACGATGTGCCCAACCCCGATGCCACAGCAACCATGTTCTGGCAGGCGATGGTCTCGGCCATGCTCACCCAAGGCTGCGGGCGGGCAGAAAGGCTGATGCTCGGCGAGCGCCTGGTGGGCCTGGAATTCCTGGTCCCTGGGCGCCTGACGGTGGGACGCAAGCAGGGCTCCATCGTGCTGGACTGGCGCTACCTGGACTTCAACGGCAAGCAGCGCATCATCCCTGCGTCCCGGGTCTGGACTGTCCCCGGGTTCACGCTTGACGGCCGCAACGGCGTCAGCGTCATCGAGTACGGCGCCAAGGTTTTCGGGCAGGCCCAGGCGGCGGACCAGGCAGCAGGGCGGGCGTTTCGCAACGGCGCGCTGCAGAACCTGTTCTACAAGGTGGCCAAGTTCCTGCAGCCGGAGCAGCGTGCCGAATTCCGGAAGAACGTCGTCGGCCTCATCGAGAACGGCGAGGCACCGCTGCTGGAGGGCGGGATCGAGGTCGAAGCCATCAACATCAGCCCCAAGGATGTGCAGCTGCTCGAATCCCGGGCGTGGAGCGTTGAAGAGATCTGCCGATGGTTCGGCGTGCCGCCCTGGATGGTGGGCCATGCATCGCAGGGCGCCACCAAATGGGGCTCTGGCATGGAGCAGGAGTTGATTGGGTTCCTGACGTTCTGCCTGGGTCCGATCATCAAGTCCATCGAGCAGGCCATTACCAAGGATCTGCTCACCCCTGGCGACCGACTGCGCTACTACGCCAAGTACGCGGTGGAGGGCCTGCTGCGCACCGACAGCGCGGCGCGGGCGGCGTTCTACGGCGTCATGGTGGACAAGGGCATCCTGACCCGCGACGAGGTGCGCGAGCTGGAGGACCGGCCGCCCATGGGCGGCAATGCTGCGGTGCTCACCGTGCAATCGGCCATGACCACGCTGGACTCCCTGGGCCAGCTCGACAACAACCAGCAGGCCCGGGCAGCGCTCAGGTCGCTGCTGGGCTTCGACACCGACGAGCCACAGAAAGGCTGAACCATGAGCATCAGAGAACTACCGGGCGCCCCGGCCGGCCGCCCGAGCGCAAGCGTGCGCAGCGAAATACTGCCGCGCGCCCTGGACCGCTGGAACCGCGAGGTGCGTTCCGCCCTTACCGAGGACCAGGAGGACCGCAGCATCAGCGTCTATGACGTGATCGGCTACGACTACTGGAGCGGCGAGGGCGTCACCGCCAAGCGCGTTGCCGGCGCCCTGCGCAGCCTGGGTGCAGGCCCTGTCACCGTCAACATCAACAGCCCCGGCGGCGACATGTTCGAGGGCCTGGCCATCTACAACCTGCTGCGCGAGCACAAGGGTGAAGTCACGGTCAAGGTTGTTGGCCTGGCCGCCTCGGCGGCCTCCATCATCGCCATGGCCGGAGACACCGTCCAGATCGCCCGTGCGGCGTTTTTCATGGTGCACAACGGATGGGTCATCGCAGCAGGCAACCGCAACGACTTCCGCGAAATCGCCGACTGGCTGGAGCCCTTCGACGCTGCCATGGCAGACATCTACGTGGCGCGCTCCGGCATGGCCGACAAAGAAGCGCGCCGGCTCATGGATGCCGAATCCTGGATCGGTGGCTCCGACGCCATAGAGCGCGGCCTGGCCGACGAGCTGCTGCCCTCTGACCAGGTCGGCAAGGGCGAGGCCAAGGCCAGCGCAGCGGCGGTGCGGCGCATCGAGGCCGCACTGCGCACCTCGGGCATGCCCAAGTCAGAGGCCGTGCGCCTCATCAGCGAGTTCAAGGCCAGCCTGGGCGACCCGGGCGGGCGCGATGCGGGCGACCCCATCGACCTTGAGCGGTCCACAGCAACCGGAGCGGCATCGTCGCTTTCCGGCTCGCTGAGCGCGTTGCTTGCCCGGGCATAGCGCGCCACATCCACCCATCCATCCATCCATCCAAATTTTTGACAGGGGAAATCTCATGCCCAGCAATATCGAAGCCGAATACAAGCAGGTCCAGGCCGACCTCAAGGACGTGGGCGACAAGCTCAAGGCCTATGCCGAGACGGCGCAAAAGGAAATCAAGGCCAATGCCCAGATGAGCCAGGAAACCAAGGCCAGCGTGGACAAGCTGCTGGTCGATCAGGGTGAACTGCGCGCCAACCTCAAGGCGGCCGAGCAGATCCTGGCCAAGCTGCAACACGGCGGGGGCAGCGACGGCACCCCGCAGTCCATCGGTGCGCGGGTGGTGGCTGCAGAGGCCATCAAGAACTTCGACGTCAGCAACCCTGCCAGCGTGACCGTGAAGGTAGGCTCCGTTAAGGCTGCTGTTACCAGCGGCGACGGCTCGGCGGGATCGCTCATCCAGCCTCAGCGCGTGCCTGGCCTCATCGTGCCGCCCCAGCAGCGCCTTTTCGTGAGCGATCTGCTCAACTGGGGGCCGACCACCGGCAACGCCGTGGAATTCGTGCGCGAAACCGGCTTCACGAACAACGCTGCCCCGGTGGCGGAAAACCCGTCCAACCCCAAGCCCGAATCGGACATCACCTTCGAGCTGGACAGTGAGAAAGTGGCGACCATTGCCCACTTCATCCGCGCATCCAAGCAGGTGCTGAGCGATGTGCCCATGCTGCAGTCGTACATCGACGGCCGCCTGCTGTACGGCCTGGATGTCAAGCTGGAGCTGCAGTTGCTCAAGGGCTCCGGCGTGGGCCTGAACATGCACGGCATCATTCCGCAGGCAGCGGCCTACGCCAATCCTGGCGTCACTGTCCAGAATGAGACCGCCATCGACCGCCTGCGCATCGCGCTGCTGCAGGCCGAGCTGGCCGAGTACACGGCAGACGGCATCGTGCTCAACCCCATCGACTGGACAGAGATCGAGCTGACCAAGACCGCCGACAACGCCTACCTGTTTGCCACGCCGCGCGGCCTGGCCGTGCCGGGACTGTGGGGCCGTCCCGTGGTCTCCACGCCGGCGCAGGACGCGAACAACTTCCTTGTCGGCGCGTTCAGCCTGGGCGCGCAGGCCTGGGACCGCGAAAGCGCAGTTGTGACCGTCAGCACCCAGGACCGTGACAACTTCGTGAAGAACATGGTCACGATCCTGGCCGAGCTGCGTGCCGCGCTGACGGTCTACCGGCCCGAAGCCTTCGTGAATGGCAACTTCACGGGCGTCAACCCTGCACCCGTGCCGGCCAGCTCCTGATCCACCTGGCTGCCGTGCACACGTCTGCACGGTGGCCCTTTTTTTTGGATGTAGCACCATGAGCACTATCGAAGTCATCGCGCTGAGCGGTTTCGACCACGACGGCCGCCGCCGCTGTGGAGACACCTTCCGCGTCAGCCAGGTGCAGGCCCTGGCCTTGAAAAAATCAGGCCTGGTCCGGCTGTCCACGGACCCGGCGCCTGCCAACCCTGGCACGCCGGGCCCTACACCGGCCGCTGGCAGCAAGCCGTCTGCATCGCCAGCGGCCCAAGCCTCACCCAAGCAGACTGCGAAGCCGCGCGCCGCTGGCGCGAAGACGGGCAAGGCCGAGGAATAGGCCGAGCTGTCTTCGTCACCAACACCACCTTCCGCCGATGCCCCTGGGCCGACGTCATCTACGGACTCGACCTCGCCTGGTGGCGCGAGCACCTGACCGAGGTGCGCGCCCAGTGCGCAGGCCTGCTGGTGTCACCCCAGCCCAAACTGCAGCCCCTGGGTATCCGCTGCGAGCGTGCGTGGCTCGGTGGTGAGCGCACCAACAGCGGTGCCGCGCTGATCGCGCAGGCTGCCTGGTGGGGTGTGCGGCACGTCACCCTGCTTGGCTACGACCTGCAGCGGCTCGACGGTCGCGCGCACTGGCATGCGGACCATCCTGCAGGCCTGGGCAACGCCGATGGCATTGCGCATTGGCCCGCACAGTTCCGCGCTGTCTTGCCCAGGCTGGCGGGCATGCACATCGTCAACGCCACGCGCTCCACGGCGCTGGACCTTTTCCCCTTGGCAACCCTGGAGGATGCACTCTCATGAGCCTCATCTCGCTCGATGAGGGCCGCGCGCACCTGCGCGTAGAGCCCGACTATCCGGCCGAGCAGATACAGCCCTACCTGGATGGTGCGGACGCTGCCGCGCAGCGGTTCCTGAACCGCAATGTGTACCCGGACCAGGCCTCCCTTGATGCGGCCCGGGCCGGTGTCCCTGCTGCGCTGGCGGCCGCCCTCGCTGCGCGGGAGCAGGCGCAAGAAGCTGCAGGGCAGATCGCGGACCCTGCGACAGCGCGGCTGCTTTCTTGTGCTGCTGACGACGCCTATGCCGACGCGCTGGAGTCTGCCCAGCATGTCCTGCGCGGAATGGTGCTCACCGCGAATATTCGCGTGGCCCTGCTGCTGCTGCTGGGTCATCTGAGCGAGAACCGCGAGACGGTGGCGCGCGGCGCCACGGTCACGGACCTGCCCGTGGGCGCAGAGCATTTCCTGCTGCCCGACCGTGTGGGCTGGGGGGGCTAGAGATGGGTGCAGGAGCATACAAGCGCCGGTTTCTCATCCAGCAGCGCGCGCCAGGCGTCGATGGCGATGGGCAGCCCCTGGACGACTGGCAGGATGTCATCAAGGTCTGGGGAAACATCCTCGCGCCCTCCGGCCTGGGCCAGATCGCGGGCGAGTTCGTTGCGGCGGCTCAGGAAGTCAGCCGGGTGCAGTACAGCATCCGCACGCCGTACCGGCCAGGCCTGACCGCCGGCATGCGTGCGGTGGGCGCCGGCGTGGTCTACGAGATCCGCCAGGTTGTTCACGACGAGGCGCGGCGCGAGCACACTGACCTGGTGGTGGCCACGGGGGCCAACAATGGCTAACGGCCGCAACCTCGTCACTGCGCGCGACCGCGCCCGGGCTGCCAAGGGCGCGGGCATGGCCACGGACATGTCCGAAGTCTTCGCCAACCTGGACAAACTGGGCGAGGCCGCGCGCGTCAGCCTGGCGCGCTCCATGGCGGTGGCAGGTGGCAAGGTCATCCGCGACGAGGCCAAGCAGCGCGTACCGCTGCGCACCGATGTGCTGTACGGCGCCATCTACCTGGCCTACAAGACCAAGTCCCAGGGCACCAACCAGGCGCGCTATTCGGTCACTTGGAACGGGCGCAAGGCGCCGCATGGCCACCTGGTGGAATTTGGGTACATGCAGATCTACAAGGTTCGCGTGGACAGCTTGGGCAGGTTCTGGACCGATAAAACCCAGCGCCTGCCAGTGCCCAAATACATCCCCGGTCAATCGTTCCTGCGCTCGGCCTACGAGGCCACTACCGCCAGCGCGCAGGCGGCCATGATGCGCCGAGGGCGTGAGCGCTGGCAGGAGCTGATCAGCGAGATCGCTGGAGTAGGAGGACCGAATGGCAACGCTCAATGAGCGCATCGTGCAACTGCTGGGGCCACTGGTGGGCGGGCGGATCTATCCTGACCTTGCGCCCGACCATGCGGGCAAGCCCTACATCACCTACGAGCAGACGGGCGGCCGCGCCAGGCAGTACCTGGAAAAGCGGCTGCCGGACCACCGGCATGCGCGCATACAGATCAACGTCTGGGACGACCGGCGCACGCAGGCCACGGCCATTGCCCTGCAGGTCGAAAAGGTGCTGATCGAAAGTGAGCTTGTCTCGGAAGCGCTGGGGGCGTTCTCCAGCGTCTACGACCAGGCCACCAAGCTGCGGGGAACGCGGCAGGATTTTTACTTCTGGCATCGGGACACCTGATGCCGCCCCTTGTGCAACCGGCCGCCTTCAGGCGGTTTTTTTTCGTCTGAAAGGAACTCTCCCATGTCTTCCATGTTTCCCAACGGCACCATCTTTTCGGTGTCCACTGGTTTCGAGACCGCCGTGGCGGTATCGGGGATCTCCAACGCCATGCCGGCAGTTGCAACCCTGGCCAGCGGCACCGTGGCGGCTGGGGCCATCGCGCTGATCAACAGCAACTGGGCCGGCATCGATGGCCGCGTGGCCCGTGCGTCCGGCTCCACGGCTGGAGAGGTCACGCTCGACGGCATCGACACCACGGACGATGACATCTACACCCCGGGCACTGGCGCCGGCGCAGGTTCTCTGCTGGCCGTGGATACCTGGGTGCAGCTGTCCCAGGTCACCAGCTCGGCCAAGTCGGGTGGAGAGCAGCAGTTCTACAACTGGCAGTACCTGGAAGACCGCACCAGGACGCAGAAGCAGCGCCCAACGTTCAAGAACGCCAAGGTGCTCACGCTGACGCTGGACTACGACCCGGCCAAGGCGTGGTACACGGCTCTTGAAAAGTTGGATGAGAAGGCCGAACTGATCGTCTTGCGCGCAGCCCTCCCCAACGGGGCGAGCATCTACTACCCGGTCTATCCGTCCTTCGACGCAGACCCCTCGCTCACCATGAACGAGAACATGCAGAACACTGCCACGTTCTCCATGGCTGGCAAGTTCACCCGCTACGAGGCTTGATCTCATGGCGGTATTCACCACTATCCCCGAAGCCACCTTCCTGGGAAGCATCACCATCGTCTGCAAGGGGCGTGAGCAGAAGTTGGAAGGCACGATGGTGCACATGTCCCACGACGAGTACAAGGCACTCTTTGCAGGTCTTGCGGACGGGAGCATCAAGTCCGCTGCGGCCGTGCTCCAGATCTTCAAGGAATGGAACGCGGACAGGCCGCTCACCCTGGAGGGCGTGAGCGCGATCATGCAGGACATGCCGGGCATCGACTGGGCCATTGTCACGGGCTACGGCGAGGCGCTGACGGCGACACGCAAGGGAAACTGATAGCGGCCACGCGGGCGCTGTACTACAAGCCCCCCTCGGCTGCTGAGCTTGCCGAGTTCGGGCTGATGGTCAGCGACCAGCTGAAGCCGCCACCCGTCTACCCCTTGCCGGAGAATGCTCTGGCCCTGAACCTATACCGGCGCTTCAGCAGCCAGTGGCGCGTGGGCGCCTCTGGCGCTGTCGGGCTGGATATGAATGTCTTCCTGCACGAACTGGACCGTCTTCGCGTGTCTGAGGAGGCATATGACTATGCACTGTGGGCCCTGGGCGTGATCGAGGATGAGGCTTTGAAGATCTCTGCCGAGGCCGGGTGAATGGGTCAGTTACCATGCCCGCTTTCATCATGGAGGGGCGTATGGCACTGATCGCATGCGAGGAATGCGGCAAGATGGTGAGCGATAAGGCGGCGGCCTGTCCGCAGTGCGGTGCACCCATAGCGGGTGCACCGTCCTCCGCCCCAGTAGCTCCGCCTTCAGAGCAAAAAGGCAGCATCTGGAAATGGATCATTGGCCTCCCGGTGGGCCTGTTCGTGATTTTGTTTCTCGTTGGCTCCTGCATAGGCAATACACCAGAAGGCAAGGAAAAGCGCCGTCAGCGAGACGTGATTGAGCTGTGCCGCAAAGAGCAGGCGCGGCAGTCTCTGGAGCCTGACGCCGCACGATTGGCTGCAAGTACCTGCGAGCAACTGGAACGCGATTTCCGCGCTCGATTCGGTAGCAGCCCATGACGCACTGATTGCATAACCCCAGCGCAAGATCGCTGGCGACCATTCACAAGCCCCGTGGCAGCAGCTGCGGGGCTTTTCTTTTTTCTGGGGTGTCTCATGGCAGCGGAAACCATTGGAACTGCGCGGGTTGACATCGTGGTCAACACCGATGACATGCAGACCGGCATTGAGGCCGCCAAACGGCAGATGCGAGGGTTCGAGGGCGCATCTGAAGCGGTCAAGCAGGAGCTGGGCCGCATGACCGACGCGCAGCGGCGTGCCGCCGAGCAGATGCTGCGCCAGGTCAACACCCTGCAGCTGGGCAAAGAGGGGATGACCGCATTCCGCATCGAGACGCGCACGACGGGTGAGGTGCAAAAGTACCTGCGCGAGCAGCTGGCGGCCACCAGTGCCGCCGCGCAGGCGAACGGCAACCAGTTTGCCATGTCGCAAAAGCAGATCAATGCCGCCATGCGCGGCGTGCCTGCGCAGATCACGGACATCGTGGTCAGCCTTCAGGGTGGGCAGGCTCCCCTCACTGTGCTGCTCCAGCAGGGTGGGCAACTGCGCGACATGTTCGGCAGCATCGGGGGCGCGGCTAAAGCGCTGGGCTCCACCATCCTGAGTCTGGTCAACCCTTTTACGTTGACAGCTGCGGCAGCTGCGGCGCTCATCTACCTCTACAACAAGGGCACTGCCGAGCTGGATGCCTATCGCTCGGCCATCGTGACGACAGGCAGCGCCATGGGTGTGACAGCTGGCCAGCTGCAGGTGATGGCGCAGCACATCGATGCATCCGTGGGCACGCAGATGCAGGCCGCAGAGGCCCTGACTGCCCTGGTCTCGCAGAACGCCACCTACGGCGACATGCTGGAGAAAAACGCCCAGGCCGCAGTGCGCTTCAGCCGCGTCACTGGCGAGTCTGTGGACAAGATCGCCAAGTCCTTTGCGGACTTGAAGAAAGATCCTCTGGATGCCTCCATCAAGCTCAATGAGCAGATGAATTTCCTGACCGACGCGACCTACAAGCAGATCAAGGCGCTGATGGAGCAGGGCCGAACCGTCGAGGCGGCGCGTGTGGCTCAGAACCAGTTCGCCGACTCGCTGAACGACCAGGCGGGAAAAATGGAGGCGAATCTGGGCACCATCGAGCGCGCGTGGCGCGGGGTCAAGGGTGCGATAGGCGAAGCGGTGGATGCTCTCCTCAATGTGGGGCGCAAGCAGGAAGGCCTGGCACTGGTCGCAAAGCAGGCCCAGACCGTGGCAAGCCTGGAGGCTCTGCAGGCGACGGGTGGGCGTGCGTACCAGACGGACCGGTTTGCCGCCCAGCTGGCGGCGGCCAAGGCAACCTTGACCACACTGCAGGAGCAGGCCAAGGTCGAGGCAGATGCCTCGGCTGCCACGGCCCGGGACGCAGAGCGCCGCAAGGCCTTGATTGCCTGGGATAAAGAGGGTGTCAAGTACCTCTCTGATGAAGAGAAATTGCGCAGAGAGATCCTGCGCCTGCGCAATGAGGGAGCGGCCGCCGGCGTCGAGCAGAAGGACATCGATGCCCGTATCAAGCATGCTCAGGAGGAGTACGCGAAAAAGCAGCGCGGCGCAGTGGCTGCGGCAAACCGCATCTCCAAGGCCGACCTCTCTGCAGACATCACCGACATCCAGATCCGCTATCGCCAGCTGACCACCGCCCAGGGCAACGCCGAACGCATGCTCGATGCGCAGCGCGCCGCCGGCCTGGTCAGCGAGCGGGACTACTACGCCCAAAAGCGCCAGTTCCTGGAGGACAACGCCGCGCTGCAGATCCGTGAGCTGGAGGAAGAAAATCAGCGCTACGCCAAGCAGTCGGCCACCGGTGCGGACAAGATCAACAACGACAAGAAGATCGCCCAGAACGTGGGGAAGATTGCCGAAATCCGGGCCAAGGCTGCCACGGACGTGGCCATCTCCACCCTGCAGGAGGAGGCGGCTAATCGCCAGCTGGAGGCCTCGTACAAGGCGCTTACGCAGTCCATGGAGGACTACCTGCAAAGCAGCCGGGACCGCTATCAGCGCGAGCTGGACGGCATGGGCCTAGGCAACCAATGGCGCGACCGCAACACGGCACAAAACCAGATCAATGACCGCTACCAGGGCCAGCGCAACGACCTGCGCAACAACCGCGAGCTGCTGGAGATGGCGGGCAAATGGAATGCGGAGCTGGAACAGCAATATGCGCGCCGCCTGCAGATCATCAATGACGCCAACCAGAAAGCGCTTGAGCTGGATGCCGACTTCTGGCGCCGCCGGCGTGAGCAGCAGTCGGATTGGTTCGTCGGCGCGAACGAGGCCATCGCCAACTATCTGGATGAGGTGGGCAACGTCGCCAAGCGCACCGAGGGCATCGTGGGGAATGCGCTGTCGGGGTTCACCTCGGCGGCCACTGATGCGCTCTATGCAGGCAATCTGGACTCGTTCGAATCGCTGGGCGAAACCATCGCAAAGCAGATCACGGCCGGGATCATTTCGCAGCAGATCAGCGCGCCGCTGGCCCAGTGGCTCAACGGCCAGTTGGGCGAATCAACCTCGTGGTTGTCCCAGATATTCGGCTCGCTCATGGGGGGCAAAGGCGGCGGTGGAGGCGGGGGCGGAATCGGCAGCCTTTTCAGCTTCCTGTTCAACGCAAAGGGCGGCGTCTACGACAGCCCCAGCCTGAGCCGCTACAGCAACCAGGTGCACAGCTCGCCCAAGCTCTTCGCGTTCGCCAAGGGCGCGGGCGTGTTCGGCGAGGCGGGACCTGAAGCCATCATGCCGTTGACCCGCAACTCTGCCGGTGTGCTCGGCGTGCGTGCCGTCAGCGAGCCCGGTGCTGTTGCGGGCGGCGGCCGTGGCGGGGATCGCATCTACAACATCAATGTGCCCGTGGAGGGCCGCGTGGACCGGCGCACCCGCAGCCAGATCGCTGGCGAGGTGGCGCTGCAGATGCGCAGTGCAGAGAGGATGCGATGAGCTTTATCGATGCGCGGATCAATGACAAGGTGGACATCGGCTTTGTCGGCGGCCCGGCCTGGCAAACGCTTGTGGTGCCGCTGGCCAGCGGCCGCAATCGCCGGCGGCAGGAATGGGCCATGCCGCACCACAAGTACACCGTGGACTACACCACGCTGGACCCGACGGTGCAGAACGACATCCTTGCCGCCTTCCTGGCGTGCCATGGGCAGATGCACACGTTTGCACTCAAGGACTGGAACGACTACCGGGCGCGGGGCCAGGTCATCGGCCAGGGCGACGGGGCGGCAACGCCCATGCAACTGGTCAAGGTCTATGCGTTCGGGCCCGCCCGCTACGTGCGGACCATCACGCTGCCCGTGGAGCGCACCGTACGCGTGTTCCAGGGGGGCGCTCAGGTGCCCTGCACCGTGGACAGGCTCACCGGCCTGGTCACGCCGCAAGCCCCCTGGCTGGCCGGCCAGGACATCACGGCGGATTTTGATTTCAACGTCCGTGTGCGGTTCTCGTCGGACTTCTTTGGCTTCACCCGCGACTCGCATGTATCAGCCCACACCACGGTGGAGCTGGTGGAGGAATTTGGAACATGAGGACCATCCCAATCGCCCTGCAGCAGCACCTGGATAGGGACACCACCACGGTGTGTCTGCTGGTGCGCATTGAGCCCGTGGCGCCCGGTTACGCCCCTGTGGGCGTGACCACGCTGGACCGCGATGTGTCGTTCGATTCCGGCAGCGGCGCGCTGCTGTACCGGGCGGCCGTAGGTGTTGACTCCAGCGCGCGCGTGAGCAGCTCGGATATGGCCGTAGACAACGCAGAGGGCACGAGCCTTGTGCCTGAGTTCGACGTGCCTGTGTCGGAGCGCGACCTGATCGCAGGCGCCTACGACTATGCCCGCTGGGCGAGCTACCTGGTCAACTTCGAGGGCACCACGCAGTTTGTCGAGCTTGCGCGCGGCGAGCTGGGCCAGGTGCGCGTGCTGCAGGGCATGTCGTTCACCTTCGAGATGTTGGGCCTCACGAAAAGGCTCAAGCAGACCATCGTGGAGAAGGACTCCCTGCGCTGCCGCGCGATCTTCGGCAGCCAGCCTGTGGGCACTCCTGGCGCGGAAGTTACCCAGCGGTTCCCTTGCGGCTTCCCAGTTGGGCCTCTATGGCAAAACGGCAGCGTGGTATCCGTCGGCGAAGAAAACACAGTGGTGTTCGAGACGGACTCTGGCGCCGCTGATGGTTTCTTCAAGCCTGGTGTGTTGCAGTGGCTCACCGGGCCGAACGCCGGCCGCACCTATGACATCGAGGAGTTCGCTTCAGGAGAAGCGACCCTGACTTTCCCCTCGATGTTCCCAATCTCCGAGGATGAAACCTACCGCATCAGGCCAGACTGCACGAAGTGGAAAGATGGCCCGAACGGGTGCAAGCACTGGTGGGGTCCGCAGTGGGTGCTGCACTACCGTGGCGAGCCGTACATCCCGGTGGGCGACACCGGCCAGGTCAACGCACCAGGGGCCAGCATATGAGCGCGCTCGTGGACTCTGCACGCAAGTACCTAGGCGTGCCATTCCGCCATCGCGGGCGCAGCGCCAGTGGCCTGGATTGCGCAGGCCTTGGCTGGATCGCATACCGCGACCTCGGCATTGAGCTGCCCGACGTGCGGGCCTATGGCCGCGAGCCCTTTAAAAACGGCTTGATGGAAGGCCTGCGCGCGGCCCTGGGCGATCCCGTTGATGACGGACCGCTGCCTGGCGATGTCGTCGTCATGCGCTTTGACAAAGACCCGCACCATGTTGCCCTGATTGCCAGGGCGCCATATGCGGACCAATTAACGATGATCCACGCTGACAGCATGCACGGCTGTGTCGTAGAACACAGGCTGAGCGACGACTGGCGGGCGCGGATCGTAGCCGTATATCGGAGGCCTGTGTAATGGCACGTCTTGCATTGGCCGTTGGCGGCGCTGTTGCTGGATTTATTGTTGGCGGTCCTGCCGGCGCGCAGGTGGGCTGGATGGCTGGCAGCGTTGTCGGGCAACTCATCCCACAGACAACTCGCGGACCGAGCATCGAGGAGGCTGGCACCCAAACAACCGCTGAGGGTGCTCCGCGCGCCATCGTGTACGGCACGGCGATGGTCTCGGGCAACGTCATCGACGCCGGCCGCACGCGCAAGATCACGAGCAAGGAGCGCCAGGGAAAGGGCGGCGCATCTGTCGAGACTGAAGCCCTACTGCGCACCTACGCGATTCGGATCTGCGAAGGCCCCATCGCTGGCGTGCTCGTCGCAAAGAAGGATGGAAAGATCGTCTACGACGTGCGCCCAGGTGCAGACTTCGAGGCTGATAGCTCCAAATTTCTGGCCGGCTGCCGCATCTATCTGGGCGACGAGGAGCAAATGCCTGATCCGGACCTGGAGGCTATCAGGGGTGTTGGCGAGGTGCCGGCGCATCGTGGCAGCGCGTACATCGTGTTCGTGGATGACGATGTGACCGACCGGCGCGGCTCCGTCCCTCAGTATGAGTTCGTGGTGGCGCGCAAAGTGTCTCAAACCGGTGGCGGCCTGGTGGCAGGTCCTGAGCTGGCGTCGCCCACCACATGGATTGACGTGGATGCCGACGGCCTGCCATATGCAATCACCGGCCGGGAGCAGCTGATACCTGGCCTGGACGAGGTGCGAGTGGGCGGGGCGCTCACGATCACGAAATGGGAGAAGGATTTCAGCGACCCAACGGAATTCAGCTGGGTCAATGCTGGAGACTCAGCGGGATCTGACCGGCTTTGGGTGATGGCGGCCAGAGACAACGGAATTGCCGTCTCATACGACGGCAATAACGGACTCCTCAAACTCATCAACAATGGAGGAGTATTGGGCTACGTCGCGCCAGACGCCTCCGCGCCGCCGCCGTGGTACTTCAACGAGCCTGGCTACTCATCCCCAGACCGTCGCGGCGCCATGGTCTGGATGACGGACTCAGCCTGGTACATCGGGATTCGGCAGACATCGGTGGCCCGCTGGAATCGGGTCTGCAAATTTGGCTATGAGCCCAGCACTGAGGAGGCCCGGAGCCTGCCATCGGCAACGATCTTTGACGTCAATGCCGATCCTGAAGCAGACGAAGACTTCGCCCTCCACCTCAGCCGCCAGGGCAAGCTGCGCATCCTGAACCGCGCCCCATCCCTGCGCCGCTACTCGCAAAACTTGGTGTGGGAGGCCGATGAAGTCGTGCCTGTCGAAGTTGCTGGCATCGCTGCGCTGGCATTCGGGGCTGATGATGAGCGTGACTTGCTGCTGGTGCTCACGGCCGCCAGTGCAACTGCATCCCTGCTCAGGATGTTCCGGCTGTCTTCCGGCGAGCTGCTGGCGACGCATGAGGTTGCGGGCGCGCCAACGGCATTCAGCCGCATCGTTTTTTCCTCGACAGACGCATACATCCAGTACGGGCTGAGCCTCTATCGACTTGGGCTGGGGTCGAGCCAGGGAGAGCCTGAGCTGCTGTCCGAGATCGTGGCCGACATCCACGCGCGCTGCGGTATCCCGGCCGCCGACTATGACGTGACGGAGTTGACCGACAGCGTGGATGGGTTGGTGCTGGCCAGCGCGGGCTACTCTGGCGCTGAGGCCATTGGCACCCTGCGCGTGCCGTACTTTTTCGACCTGGCGGAATGGGGAGGCAAGATGCGCTACATCAAGCGCGGCAAGCCTTCTGTGGCCACCATCGTGCTGGATGACCTGGTGGAGGAGCCAGACGAAAGCGAGCGGCAGGCCCAGATCGAGTACCCGCGCAAGATGCACCTGACGTACCAGTCGGCGGCCGTCAACTACGAGACGGCCCAGGCGACGAGCGACAGCTCTTCGCCAGACGTGCGCGTTACGGGTGAATCTGCGCTGCAGGTGCCAGTCGTGCTGACGCCTGAGCGTGCGGCTGAGATAGCGGCGATCCTGCACAAGGTCAGCCGGACGGAGGCGGATGGAGAGGTCAAGTTCTCGTTGCCAGACAGCTGGCTGCGTCTCGTGCCTTCGGACTGCGTTGCGCTGAACCTGCGCGGCACATCGCGCCGGCTGCGGATCGACGGCATCGAGATGGCGGGCGGCATCATGCAGATCACCACCCATGTGGATCGGCAAAGCGCATATGCATCGACAACGGGGTATGTGCCGCTGCCCACGCCAACGCCCCCGGCGTCCGGTGTTGTGGGAGACAGCGTGCTTGCGGTGCTCGACGTGCCCACACTGCGAGACGATGACGATGCGCTCTACTACTACGCTGCCGCCACGGGCGAGCGCGATGCATGGCGCGGTGCGCAGCTGCAGCGCAGCCTGGACGGAGGGGCATCGTATGTTGATGCGCTGGGCCTGGACTTTGCGGCGACCATCGGCCGCCTCGCATCGGCCGTGCCTGCTGCGTCACCTTGGTACACCGACCGCACCAATGTCATCGAGGTGGACCTGATCCGCCCTGGGGACAGCCTGGACAGCGTGACCGATGCGCAGTTTTTGCAGCGTGCTGGCGCCATCGCCTTGCAGCTGCCGGATGGATCGTGGGAGGTTGCGCAGTACCGGGATGCCGTGCACGTCAGCGGCGCGCGCTGGCAGCTGTCAACGCTGCACCGTGGCCAGCTCAACACGCCTGCAGCCGAGCATGCGGCCGGCGCGCTGCTGGTGTTGCTGGATGACGTGAGCCGCGTTACTGCGCAGTCCGCGTGGCTGCAGCGCGTGCTCACCCATCGTGCTCCGAGCTTTGGGGGCGCCGTTGAGAGCGCTGTCCCCCAGATGATGACCTACGCTGGCCGCGCGCAACGGGAGTGGCCTGTGGCGTCGTTGCGCCTGGTCGCCAGTGGCGGCCCCGTGGGCGGCAGCATCGTCGCTAGCTGGGCGCCTCGGCACCGTCTCGGCACCGATGTTTCGCCCGTGGCCAGCCAGTACTTCAGAGGCTTCAGGGTCTACGTCACGGACGCCTCAGGGCAGAGCACGACGCAGGACCTGACGGCCCAGAGCGTGACGCTGCAGCTCGGCGCCATGACCTGGCCGATTCGTGTTCATGTGGCCGCAGTCAATGCGATCACGGGCGCGGGGCCGTGGGTATGGCGTAGCACAGATGGCACTGCAGGCGAGGGCGACGGGCCGCCAGGCGACGATGGCAGCGGAGAGCCGCCCGTGGGCGACGGCACATGGCAGCGCGGGCTGACGATGATCGGCTCAGCTGCTGCGGGCGCGCGCGGGCAGATCATCGGTGGAGATGTGTACGCAGCCCAGAACTCCGGTGCGAGCTGGCAGATCTGGCGCCTGCGTGCAGACACGCTGGAGGTGATCCGAGGCGCATATGCCGGCCCATTTCTGTTCAGCCTCATCAACGATGGAGCGGCGCTGTATGCGGGAAGTTCTGGGTATGTCCGCAAGTTTGGGCTCGACCTGGATCTGCTGGCCACCGTGCAAGTCGGCGGGACGGGGGATGCGCAGAGCCTGGCATTGTGCGGCGGCGTGCTGTGGGTCGCGTGCCCGTACACGCCGGAGGTGGTCATGCTGGACCCCGGAACGCTGGCCTCGGCCGGCACCGGGCCGGCGCTGCGCATCAACACGCTGACCACGGATGGCGCGTATCTCTACGGCGCGAGCCGCGGCGACAACTGCATCTACAAGCTCGACGGCACAACCGGCGCGCTTGTGAACACATTCCCGACTGCCGATTTCCCGGCCGATGTGCTTGTGCACGCGGGCAAGCTGTGGGTCACAAGCCTACAGCCTGCGCCGCGCCTGCTGCGTTACGACGCGGGCACGGGCGCGCAGGAGGCATTCGAGCGGGGCCTGACAAACACCCCCGGCTCCCTGGGTGTCGCTGGGGATGTGCTGGGCGTGGGAGGCCGCAACAGCTTTGCCATCGACACCACCACGGGCCAGCTGCTCGGCAGCTTCTCGATACCGGACGACAGTCCCTCACAGGTCGCGCCGCCCATGGCGTCGATCATCAGCCCCACGCGCTTCATCGCTGGCGCGTGGAATTGGACCGCTTACTACGACTTGCAGCCATGAGTACACCCATCCTGCCTTTTGATGTCTGGCCGCCTGGCTCCAACCAGGCCAGCATCCCAGCCAACGACAACGCGCTGCGTTCCGAGATCCTCGCGGGCCGCGTCATAAGCAAGACCACGACTGCGCAGCCTTCTGGAGCGGAGGGGGCGATCTACATCATCCCGGCCGGAGCCACGGGGGCGATGTGGGCCACCTTCACCGCTGGCGATCTTGCCCTGTTTCGTGGGGGCACCTGGTACGCGTTCGCGCCCGTGACGGGCCTTGTCGTCCACATGCTCGGCAGTCTGCAGCAGTGGACCGGCTCGGCCTGGGAAGAGATGGCCGGCGGCGGTGGTAGTGCGCTGCAGAGCATCTGTGTTGCAGCCAGCGACGAGACCGCCGCGCTGACCGTGGGTGCTGGGAAAGTGACGTTCCGCATGCCCTACGCATTCACGCTTTCCGGCGTGCGCGCATCGCTGACAACGGCCCAGGCTAGCGGCTCGTTGTTCACCGTGGATATCAACGAGTCAGGGGCGTCGATCCTCTCGACAAAGCTGACCATCGACAACACCGAAAAGACCAGCACCACCGCCGCCGCGCCCCCGGTCATCAGCGACATCAACCTCGCAGACGATGCCGAGATCACCATCGACATCGACCAGGTGGGAGATGGTAGCGCGAAGGGTCTGAAGGTCTACTTGATCGGAGAGCCGGCATGAAGCGTCATCGCCAACGTGGGTTTCTCCTCAACCCCTACCGTTTCGGCGGCGGGGGCGGCGGTACGGACCCGCTGTATCCGTATGTCGCGCTGCATGTCGTCGGCAACGGCGTGAGCATCAGCGACGTGTCGCAAAACGGCATTGCTCTTGATGTGGGGGCTGGCGTTGGGCAGTCCAGCGCTGATCTTCCTGGGGGCATGGTTTTCAACGGCGCGGCCGACTCTCGCATCAAGACTCCAGCTTCCAGCCTGCTATCGCTCGGGTCTGGGGATTTTTGCATTGATGGTTTTCTGCGCACGACTGTTACCGGGTCGCACCAGACGATCCTCGATACACGCGGCAGCAGTGTGCAGGGTGTGGGGCTCTATGCCGGCGAGACGGGGAAATTTCTGTACACCAATAACTCGATCTCGCTCATCGACAGCAGTGTCAATTTCCCGCTGACCGCATTTCATTGGGCGGTTGAGCGTGTGAGTGGAGTCGTGACGGTCTATCTCAACGGCGTGGCCCGCGGCTCTGCTACAGATTCGCGAACGCTCGGGGTATCTCCCGAATATGTGATCGGCCAAAACTACATCGGCAGTCAGCCGCTGACCGGCACGGCGTCCGACATTCGCGTGACGCTGGTGGCGCGGTTCATGGGTAACTTCACCCCGCCAACGCCGCCGCTTCCGACATCTTGATTGCGGCTCAAGCTGCAACACATCAACCCGCTACGGCGGGTTTTTTCATGCCCGAAAGGATCTGATGCCCGAACCCACAACCACTGCAGCCGGGCTCGCTACCGTCGCCGGCGCCGCAGTCTCGACGTCTGCACTCACGGCATTCGGCGTCCCGCTGGGTCTGCACGTCGACCTGCTGCTGGCCGGCTTCTTCGGCGCCCTGGTGAGCATCATCTTGCTCAACACCGTGCCGGGCACTGCCGACACCTGGCGCGAGCTGCTGCGCACTTCCGTGCGGCGCCTGGCCGTGGCCTGGGCCTCCTCGATCACTGCCGGCTATCTCACGCCGCTGGCACTGCTCATCGCCAACGTGCCGGCATCGCTGATGCTGTCAATGGCGTTCCTGGTCGGTGCCGGCGCGCAGCGCGTGCTGCTCGCTCTCATGCGCAAGTATTGGCCGCAGGCCGGGGAGAGCTGATATGCGAGTTCTCGGCTTTTTTGCTCTCTGGATCTTCGGCCTGGTGGTCCTCGCCGAAGCGCTCAACAAGCTGGAGCGCACGCGGCCATGCCTGCCAGGCCTCACGCGCAATCAGCGGCTGCTCGCTTGGCTCAAGGCCTTGGCCTGGTGCCTGCTGGCGGCCGCCGGCGCCGGCGCGCTTGTCGCGCCCATCTTCGACTTCCCAGCACCCACGGCGCGTGAACTGTGCATGTTCGCGGGCTTTGTCGTGCTCATTGTTCGTACCCGATTCAAAGAGGGATAGACATGCAATTGACCCCCCATTTCACGCTGGCAGAAATGACTGCCAGCAGCACGGCCCAGCGCCAGGGCCTGGACAACACGCCAACGCCCGAAGCCCTGCAGCGCCTGGCGCTCACGGCCGCGATGCTGGAGCGCGTGCGCGCGCACCTGGGCGTGCCCATCGTCGTCACCAGCGGCTACCGCTCGCGCGCTGTCAATGCCGCCGTGGGCGGCGTCACCAGTAGCGACCACGCCATCGGCGCGGCCGCCGATATCGTGGCGCCACAGTTCGGCATGCCCTACGCCGTGGCCAAGGCCCTTGCCCCCCACGTCAACGCGCTGGGCATCGGTCAAATCATCTATGAGAGCGTGGGCGGCAAGCACTGGGTGCACCTGTCCACACGCACGCCGGAAAAACCCGTTAATCGGGTGATCACTGTCAGCGGAAAAAGCACGCTGGTGGGCGTCCAGGAGGTGTAGATGCTGGCCCTCCTCAAATCCCGCGCCTGGCAGTTCCTGGCCCTGGTGCTGGCCGTGCTGCTGCTGTGGCAGAGCCTGGCCCGCCAGGTGGACCGCGTGGCTGCATTCAGCGCCCGTGCTGACTTGGCCATGGAGCGCGCGGCCGCAGCTGCAGCGGCCGCCGAAACATCCGAGCGATATCGAAAACTGGAAGGCACCTACCGTGAAAACCTCGACACCATCGCCCGCGAATCTGGCCAGGCACAAGCCCGCGCTGCTGCTGACGCTGACGCTGCCCGCGTTGCTGCTGGCCGGCTGCGCGGCGACCTCGCCGACTACATCACAGCCCACCGTGCGGCCGCCCAGGCTCGCGCCGCTGCCGGACAGTGCGCGCCAGACGCCGGCGCCCTCGATCTGCTCGCCGAGCTGCAGCGCCGCGCTGACGAGCGAGCGGGAGAGCTGGCGCGCATTGCTGACGATGCCCGTGGACGGGGCAGCGCCTGCGAACGCTCCTACGACTCTGCAAGCCTATTGATGCGCGGCACTCAGGATCGGTAGCGGATTGATGGGGTTGTGCTGAGATCTGCCATCTAGCATCATGTGTCAAACCACAATAAAGGCATCACATGGCGCCCTCTATCCTTCCGTGGATTTTCGGCAAGTGCAGTTTAGACTGTGGCTTTTGTTCTATTGAGGCGGAACAAATTTCTTTATAAATTTGGATGCCAGTTTTTTGTGGGACATATGTCGATGCTGTGAGAGTGCAATGCTTGCTAATTAGATATTTCTTCAATGAAATTTGAAAAACTATGGTATCCAGTCATCAATTTAGATTGATTAAATTCTTTTCATCGGGTCGTAAGATTGTGGAGATAGATGAGGGAGAGTTTAATAATATTAAGCAGGCAAGAGAAGTTATGTCTGCAGCGCTCTCGCTTGAAGAAGTTTACGATTATTTTGTTTCAAATCTTAGGGATTTTGAGAAGGAGTTGTTGATTATTTCTGTTGATGACATGCTATTGTGCGATTTTTCGCACAACAATTTTTATACAATTAGTGCAGCTATAGGTAGAAGATTGGCTAATTTGCTATCCAGTGCTCGCTCCTATTTTGATCAAGCTCCTAGTTTATTTGCGGATTGTGCCTCTAAAGATGACTCTATGGAGTTGGCTAAGCGCTTTGTGAGTGCGGAGTATGATGCGAAAGCTGAATATCGTGTTATGGAGGCGCTTAGAAATCACGTGCAGCATAAAGACGTGGGTGTGCTATCACATACCATTGGTGGCTGCCGTGAGCCAGTTGATGGGCATAAAGTTTTTAGCGTAGCCCCTAGCTTAACAGGTAGACGCTTACTTGAGAATAAAAAAACCAAGGCATCAGTTCGCCCTGATATAAAAGAAAAAATGGATTTAAGATTGTTGGTTCGGACTTATGCAGAATCCATTTCTAAGATTCATGGCCAGCTCAGGTTGGAATCTAAGGAAAGTGTGGAACGTGCGCGGAAATTTGTTGATGAATGCTTTGCTAAGAATGAGTCTGGCGCAGACCATGGTAGTCTAGATAATCTGTGTGTTGAGAAGCTGATTTCAAATAAGGTTTGTGAAAGGTTTTACGTTGTTACCGCATGGGATGATACGCGCCAGTGGCTTATTAGTCGTAACCCAGTGCTTGGAGACTATTCAAAGCACTATGTGACTGGAAAAATTGGCGCCTAATTCTGTATTTTTGAATTTTTTACTTTGCGATTGACGTTTGTTAAGTCTTAAAATGGCGTAAGTTTCTGCGTTTTTGCAGCGTTGCTTTTAGTGCAGAACTGTTCTTCTAGACATTTCTTGGTTGCGGCGTAATGGCGCATGCTATGAGGGGGATGAGCTTTATTGTTATCCATTAAAATGGCGCCAGTGATCGCTCGACGGACACAGGGCCAAGACCGCAGTAAATGCGGTCCCCGTCAAGATCCGTGACAACAAACCAGCCTGGTTGTACCTCATCAATTGAGTAGTGCTCCGGATGGCCTGGCAGGATCTGGACCTCTGGGGTGCCAAACCATCTGGGCATCGTGAGCAGAGTGGGGTAAAGCTCAACATCAAGAGGCATTTTCATAAGGTCTCCTGGGGTTACGTCCGCGCAATTGGGATATCGCGCAGCTCTGTCGTGTAGCGCGGGGTTCGGCGGTCCTGGCGCATGCCCCAGCCGGACTCCTGCTGTGCGCTGGCCATGCCTACAGTGCCCCTGCCATATCGCGCATTGAGTTGGTCCATGGCTTCCATGAGTGGGCTGTGGTCGCGTGCGAAGTCAGTGGGCACATCGAGCAATGAGGCTTGCTGCAATGCCACGGTGGAGAGATCCAGAAGCATCACGCCGGCCTTTGAAAGCTGATAGCCAGGCTCGTAGATCTTGGTGATTCCGTGCGCAGCAGCCCGCACAAGCAAAGCTGTGTCGCTGCTGGGCTGCTGGAGCTGGACCGTGGTGCTGCGGGCAAAACGTGGGCCATCCCGGAATGGGCTCGTGTGCGCGAACACATGCACGGCGCCGGCCCTGTGGTCTTGTGCGCG
This sequence comes from Delftia sp. DLF01, assembly GCF_014852125.1. Lineage (NCBI taxonomy): Bacteria > Pseudomonadati > Pseudomonadota > Betaproteobacteria > Burkholderiales > Comamonadaceae > Delftia > Delftia sp. DLF01. Next base: position 948,070 of record NZ_JACVAZ010000003.1, on the reverse strand, counting down.
CAGCTTTTCTGCCGCGCGCTGGGCAAAGGCGGAGACAGCCTCAACCAGCGGCGCCAGGTCGCTGACCGGGCGGCCAAAAGAACGCGTGCAGGCAATCTGCTGCTTTGGTGGTGGCTCATTCTCCAGCCCCAGGCAAGGCATGCCCTGCAGCTCGCGCGCTGTGCGCTCCAGCACCACACCAAAGTGGGCGCGCAGCAGCGGCTGTGGGGCGCGGGCAAGGTCCCAAGCCGTGAAGATTTTGTGATCCAGCAGGCGCATCTTGATTCGGCGCCCCACGCCCCAGACGTCGCCCACGGGCACGCTTTCCAGCAGCGACTGCAGCTGTGCTGGCGAAAGCTCGGTGAGGTTGCATACCTGAGCCAGTGAGGCAGGGTAGCTGCCGGGCTTGCGCTCCGCGTCTTTGGCCACATGATTGGCGACCTTGGCCAAGGTCTTTGTGGGGCCGATGCCGATGCACGTGGGGATGCCGACGCCGCGCAAGATGCGGTCACGGATTGCCCAGGATCTGCGCGTCACGTCGTGCACGCCAGCCAGGCCAATGAAACATTCATCGATGCTATAGATCTCTTGCTCTGGGCCGAGGCCGGCCGCGAGAGACATCATGCGGTCGCTCATGTCGCCGTACAGCACGAAATTTGCGGACAGGGCAACAAGGCCCTGATGAATGCGATGCTTGATCTGAAAGAAGGGCTCACCCATCTTGATGCCGAGGGCCTTTGCTTCCTCGGAGCGGGCAATAGCGCAGCCATCGTTGTTGCTCAGGACGATTACAGGCAGGCCCTTCAGCGCTGGGCGGAAAACGCGCTCGCAGCTCACGTAAAAATTGTTGCCGTCCAGCAGCGCGAACATGACCTGATCTCACAATGTGCGGAACGACTTGACGGCACACGTCACCACGCCCCAGATCTCCAGCTGTTGGCCTTCTTTTGCCCGGATGTCGGGATACGTGGGGTTCTCGGGACGCAGCATCACCTGGTCGAACCTGGACCACAGCCGCTTGCAGGTGAAATCTCCATCGACCTCGGCAACCACAATGTCGCCGTGCTGCGGCCGCAGGTACTTGTCAACCACCAACAAATCTCCGTCAAAGATTCCCGCGCCCGTCATTGAGTCGCCGCGCACTCGCAGGAGAAATGTGCACTGGGGGTGCTTGACCATGATCTTGGCCAAGTCGATGCGGGCACAGCTAAAGTCTTCTGCCGGGCTTGGAAAGCCAGCGCGTACCGGGCTGTCAGGGGCCGGCAGTGGCATCGAAGGCATCGTGGCTGCGACGGGGCTGGTGGGGGTGATGAGGTGGGGCATGGCCGAATTCCTTGTGCTGTATAAATATACAGTAATCGGAGATTCCCTCAAGTCAGCGCGTTCCCGCGCTGTGGCGTATATGACCCGGCGAAGCGAGAGGCTGATGCGCGGAAGAAAGTAGAATGTTTCGCTTCGACTCCTTAAAGCTGGTGGGACGAAGTTGGTAGACGCTGTAAGCTATTGATTTGTAACGGTGGAATTTTCCCTTACAAGGCGTAGGTCGGCGGTTCGACCCCGTCAGCACCCACCAAGAACAAAAGGCGAACGAAAGTTCGCCTTTTCTATTTCTGCCATTGAAAGACGACAGACCATGTTCGAATCCATCCGCAAGCATTCCAAGTTCGTGATGATCTTGTTGTTCTTGCTGATCATTCCCTCGTTCATCTTCGTGGGTGTGAACCAGAACTACTTCACAGAGTCCAGCGTCATCGTCGCACGTGTCGATGGTCATGAGATCAAGCAGGCCGACTGGGAGAACGCGCACCGCATGGAGAGTGATCGCCTGCGCGCCGAGAACCCCAACATCGACCCCAAGCTGCTGGACTCGCCGCAGGCGCGCTACGCCACGCTGGAGAAGATGGTGCGTGACCAGGTGCTGGCCGCTGCCGTGCAGAAGATGCACCTGGCAGCGTCCGATGCGCAACTGGTGCGCACGCTGCAGGAGATCCCCGCGATTGCCGCGCTCAAGAAGCCTGACGGCTCGATGGATGCCGAGGCCTATCGCGCCCTGGTCGGATCGCAGGGCCTGACGCCCGAAGGCTTCGAGGCCAACCTGCGCCGCGAACTGTCCATGAACCAGGTGATGGGTGGCGTGACGGGTACGGCCTTTGCGACCGACACCCAGGTCAAGCAGGCCATCGATGCGCTGTACCAGCGCCGCGAAGTGCAGGTGGCCCGCTTTGAAGCCAGCGCCTACGCCAGCAAGGTCCAGCCCACCGAGGCAGACCTCAAGGCCTACTACGATGCCCACACCAGCCAGTTCCAGCAATCGGAGCAGGCCAAGGTGGAATACCTGCTGCTGGACGTTCCCAGCATCGAGGCCGGCATCACGCTGAGCGAAGACGATGTGCGCTCCTACTACAACCAGAACGCCGAGCGCCTGGCCGGCCCCGAAGAGCGCCGTGCCAGCCACATCCTGATCAATGCAAGCAAGGATGCGCCTGCTGCCGAGCAGGAAAAAGCCAAGGCCAAGGCCGAGGAACTGCTGGCCGAGCTGCGCAAGGACCCCAAGCGCTTCGCCGAACTGGCCAAGGCCAATTCGCAGGACGGTGGCTCCGCTGCATCGGGTGGCGATCTGGGCTACTTCGGCCGTGGCGCCATGGTCAAGCCCTTCGAGGACGCAGCCTTCGGCATGAAGGTGGGCGACATCAGCGACGTGGTGCACAGCGACTTCGGCTACCACATCATCTCGCTGGTGGACATCAAGAAGCCCAAGGCTCCGAGCTTCGAGCAGATGCGTCCCAAGCTGGAAGCCGAACTCAAGCAGCAGCAGGCCCAGCGCAAGTTCGCCGAACTGGCGGAAGGCTTCTCCAACGCGGTCTACGAGCAGTCGGACAGCCTGCAGCCCGTGGCAGAAAAGTTCAAGCTCACCGTGCAAAAGGCAGACCATGTGACGCGCCAGCCCGGCCCCAACGTCAAGGGTCCCCTGGCCAATCCCCGTTTCCTGGAGGCGCTGTTCTCCAGCGACTCGCTGAACAACAAGCGCAACACCGATGCGGTGGAGCTGGGTTCCAGCCAACTGGTGGCCGGCCGCGTGGTGGAGTACACGCCTGCCCGTACGCTGCCCATGGCCGAGGTGGGCGACAAGCTGCGCACCCTGTACGTGGCGCAAAAGTCCGCCGAACTGGCCAAGGCCGATGGCGAGGCCAAGCTCGCCGCATGGAAGGCCAAGCCTGATGCGGCGCAACTGCCTGCCGCCAAGGTGATCAGCCGTGACCAGCCCGAAGGCCTGTCGCGCGAAGTGGTGGATGCCGCCCTGCGCGCACCGACCGCTCAGCTGCCTGCCTGGACGGGTGTCGACATGGGTGCCCAAGGCTATGCCGTGGTCAAGATCAACCGCATCGTCGAGCGCCCGGCCGATGATGCACAGGCTGCTGCCGCGCAGAAGCAGGACTTCCTGCGAAGCTCTGCGGTCGCAGAAGCTATGGCATACTACGAGCTTCTCAAGAAACAGCTCAAGGTGCAGATCAAGGTCCCGCGCCCCTGATGAGAGAAATTTCTAGCAAAACAGAAATTTCAAAAATCAAGCAGTTTTTTGGAATAGAATAGCGTTCTTCTACGGTGGCTGTAGCTCAGTTGGTAGAGTCCAGGATTGTGATTCCTGTTGTCGTGGGTTCGAGCCCCATCAGCCACCCCAAATAGAAAAATCCCCAGAGCAGAAATGCTCTGGGGATTTTTGCTTTGGGCGGCAGGGGGGACTGGTTGTCCCCGGAAGCATCCAGATGCGCCTGGCAAGGTTCCTGCCGGCTGCGGCTGCATGGAGGATGGTTGCATCCTGCCCGTTGCCCGCGTCCCCCAATGCGCCTTTGTTCCGGCTGCTCCCGATGCGTCACGCAACGCCTGTTCCAAAGCATTTGCCTGCTGGTTTTTGGCATATAATCGAATGCTTCAACGGTGGCTGTAGCTCAGTTGGTAGAGTCCAGGATTGTGATTCCTGTTGTCGTGGGTTCGAGCCCCATCAGCCACCCCAAACAAGAAAATCCCCAGTGCAGAAATGCGCTGGGGATTTTTGCTTTGGGCGGAAACTTTTTCTTCCTCGGGCTGGAAGCGGGCGGGATATTCGCATGGCCAAATCGCGCTGAGGCTGGATTGCGGCCGCTCATGCTGCCGTGGATTTTCAGGCGCTTGATGCGAGGCCTGCCTGCGTGACTTCGCGATCTGCCGTACCGCCACCGTGGCCATGCCCGTTGCGCGGGCCGTTCCGCCGAGCTTGCTGGATGGGGTGTTGCGCTCTGCGCAGGTTTTTATAAGACAAGTCCTATATTTGTCCCATGACCTGTGTCAATAGGTGTTTTGCATTGCTATTGAATTACGATTGCAAACATCAATCAAGAGCAATGGCGCAGGGCTTGCAGGCCTGTCGCATGGTCCCCCGCCAACGAGAAGCACGCTTGCATGAAAAATCCCGGTTACACGCGCAACGGCTGTCCAGGCGGCAGGTGGCAACGGCCCCGTGGCTTCACCCTCATCGAGATGATGGTTGTGGTGGCGCTGGTCGCGATTCTGGCCGCTCTGGCCGCTCCTTCCTTCATCGTCCAAATAGCCAACCAGCGCGTCAGCTCGGCTGCGCTTGAGTTGCAGTCGTTGCTGCAGCTGGCTCGCTCCGAAGCGGTCTACAAACGAGTGGAAAGCAGCTTCGTGGGCGCGGGGCAGACATGGTCCGCCAAGTCGGGAGGGCAACTGGTGCGCGAGGCCCGGGTGCCTGATGCCGTGACCGTGTCGCCCTCCGGTGATTCTTCCCAGGGCGTCCTGTTCGAAACCACGGGGACCGCCAGGCAGTTCTCCGGCGCCAGCACGCTGTACACGCTGACCGTCACGGCTCGCCATGCCACGCGCATGCACTGCCTGAGAGTGACTCGCGCCGGGCTTGTGCGCCAGCAGCGGCTGCCTGCCGGCGGCAGTTGCTGATGCGCGTGCAACGGGTCTGCAACATGTCCATTCCTTTTTCTTCTCGCAGGCAACGCGGCGCAGGCCTTATCGAGGTACTCGTCGCCGTGCTGCTGGTGGCCGTGGGGCTGCTGGGCGCCGTGCGCATCCATGTGCGTGCCATTGAATACACCGTGGATACCGAGCGGCGCCAGATGGCATCCATGCTGGCTTCCGAACTGCTGGAGACCCTGCGGGGGGATACGGCCACGGTCCTGGACGCGAAGGGTGCGCCCGTGGAGGAACTGGCCGGCTATCAGAAGCTGCAGGGGGCCGCGATGCCCGCGGCCCCTGCGGCCTGCCAGCCTTTGCCGCAGCCGCGGGAGCAGCGCCTGGCCTGCTGGGGCGACCGGGCCCGCAAGCTGGTGCCCGATCTCACCGCGGACCGCATCGACAGCTCCTTCGCCGTGAGCGCCGATGCCGATGGCCTGGTGTCCGTGACGGTGGCCTGGCCGGTCAAGAAAGGCCAATGTCTGGATGGAAGCGACAATGAATTTTGCACATTCACGCTGCGGTCGCGGCTTTGAGCGCGGGCCGGGCGCATGGGCGTGCCGCATGCGCGTGCCGTCCCAGGCGGGCCTGTCCCTGGTGGAGATTCTGGTGGCGCTGGCCATCGGCCTGTTCCTCGTGCTGATTGCCACCACCATCTACATGCAGGGGCTGTCGAGCTTCGGTTTTCGCGTGGGGCAGAGCGAGAACCTTGGCAACAGCCGGCTGGCACTGGCCGTGCTGGACTCCGAGTTTTCCAAGGCAGGCTACAGGAGAGATCCTTCGCAGGCGATGTTCGACGCATTTCCTGCCGATTCCTCGCCCCATCCCAACGGCTGCCAGTTCGCCCAGGGACAGGCGCTCTACGCGGCTGACGCGCAGAGCATCTGCCTTCGCTTCCAGCCCCGGGACGCGGCGGAAACCGATTGTGCGGGCACGCCCGCGAACCTGGGAGCCGCCGGCCCCTATGACGCTCCGGCGCCGGCGACCGGCATGTTCGCGGAGAAATACACCGTTGAAAGTGGTGTGCTGGTCTGCCGGGCTGCGCAGGAGGTTGTGCCGCTTGCCGATGGCGTGCGGGCGGTGCATTTCGAGTTCGGCATCGATCGGCAGACAGCGCCCGGCGCGATACGTCGGGTCGATGCCTTCGCGGCCACGTTGCCCGGGCAGCAGGAAGCCATCCGTTCCCTGCGCCTTGCCCTCTTGCTGGAAAGCTCCGGCAAGGTGACGCAGGGCATGGCCTCCACCGTCTGCGAGCGTTGGGCGCAACTGGGCGGCGCCGCGGCCCGATGCGATGCGAATGCCGGCGCCCTGCTGCGACTGGCCACCGGCACACTCACCCTGAGGAATCTGATGCCATGACCGCGCTGATCGGAGCCCGGAGCCGCCGCTGCATGTCCTGTGTCCTGCGCGAGCGCGAGCGCGGCAATGCCTTGCTGGTGTCCATGATCATGCTGCTGCTGGTGTTGTTGCTGGCGGTGGTCGGCATGCGCGTGGCCACGCTGGAGGCGCGCATCGCCGCCAACATGGTGGATAGCCAGCGGCTGTATGAAACCGCGGATGGCACGCTGCGAGAAGGCGAGCGCAAGCTGCTGGAGCATGCCGTCGCGCTCAAGTCTTGCAAAGGCGCCGGCACTCCGGTGGCCGAGGGCAGCGGCATTCCCTGCTCGGTGTCCGACGTGCGTACGGACTCCATCGGGCTCGGCACGGATTTTCGGACGACCAAGGCCAAGGCGGCCGGGTTTCAGAAGCCCGATGGGTACTGGTATCCCCGATACATCACGACCGCCTGTCCCAAGTCGGGTAGTGCGACGTCCGCGCTGGATGCACCCGCCACCGGCTGCACGGACTTCTATGAGGTCAATGCCCAGGCCACGGAAAAGTCGCAGGCCCAGGCCTGCGGAGCGGATGCGCTGTGCCTGCGGTCCAGCGTCAACATGTTCATAAAGTAAGCAGGGGGAGGGAGCTTCAATGGCTCGCATTGCAAGTTGGAAAACCAGGCATGGCCCGAGGGCGCGCCAGGGCCGGGCACGCGCGTGGCCGGCCCTGGCGCTGTGGACGTGCGCACTGGCACTGGCCAGTACGCCGACGCATGCCCAGGGGCGCGCGGACACCGTGCTGTCCCAGATGCCGCTGTTCGTGAACCAGGCGTTGGCGCCCTTGAACATGCTGGTGATGGGGCGTGACCACAAGCTGTACTACGAGGCCTACAACGATGCCTCCGACCTCAACGGCGACGGTGTGATCGATGTCGGGTACAAGCCGGACCAGATCGACTACTACGGCTACTTCAACAACAACGTCTGCTACAGCTATTCCAAGGGTGTTTTCGTGCCCTCGCAGGCAGCGACCGGAAGCAACAGGAAAAAGTGCTCGAACAACTGGAGTGGCGACTTCCTGAACTATCTGGGCACATCGCGCATGGACGCCATACGCCGCGTGCTCTATGGCGGCATGCGTGCGGAGGACACGGCTTCGCGCACCGTTTTGCAGACCGCCTACATTCCCAGGGATGCGCACAGCTGGGGAAAGGCCTATGACCCTGCGCGGGATCTCGGGGTCTACAGCATTTCGGACTATGCGCCGCTGCGCCCGCCGGCGGCCGGCACGCGCCATCTGTTTGCCGTCACCACGCTGGGGGAGGCCGCTGGCGTCATCACCCAGTTGCGCGTGCTCAATGACTCCTCGTTCCAGATCTGGGATTGGGTGTCCCAGGAGGGCTTTGCAGGGCAGAGCAACTGTGCAGGCGGCAATTCGTGCGCGCGAGGCACCAGCAGGATCACCGACTACAACCTGCTTGTGGAGGCCTGCTCCAGCAGCAATGTCCAGTTGCTCGAGGCCAGCTGCAAGGCCTATCCCAACGGCGGCAAGACCATCTACAAGCCCACGGGGCTGCTGCACGACTTCGGAGAGAACGGGAAGATGTACTTCGGCCTGCTCACAGGCTCGTACGAGAAAAACATCGCCGGCGGCGTGCTGCGCCGCAATATCAGCAATTTTGCAGAGGAAGTCGACCCTCAGACGGGCCAGTTCAGGACGGGTGTCAATGGCGTGGTCGCCAACATAGACCGCCAGCGCCTGATCGGCTACACCGGCGGCAAATACGTGGAATGCGGCTGGATCACGTCCGGCCCCATCAGTTCGCTGGACAAGCCTTCGAAGTGCGCCATGTGGGGCAATCCCATCAGCGAAATGATGTTCGAGACCATGCGCTATTTCGGCGGCGCGTCCCAGGCCCTCGGCATCTATGACTACGCCGGCGGCTCCTCCAAGGACGCGTCCCTGGGCCTGTCCAAGCCCGCCTGGGAAACGCCCTACAGGGCCAAGGCCGAAGGCGGGGGCGGCTACCAGTACTGCTCCCGTCCCGTCATGACGGTGCTCAGCGACATCAATCCCTCCTACGACGGCAAGCTGCCCGGCAGCCGCTACGCGAGCGTCGGCGCCAGCGCCCTCAATGGCTTCAATGTCTCTGACGAGGTGGCGGCCATCGGCTCCGCCGAGCGCATAGACGGGAAGAACTTCTTCATCGGCCAGTCAACGTCGGCCAATGCCGACCAGGCTCCTTCGGTCAAGACCATTGCAGACCTGTCCTGGGCGCGCGGCCTGTCTCCCGAGGAGCCCAGCAAGGAAGGCACCTACTATGCCGCCGGTGTGGCCCGTTTCGGCGCCAGGAATGCCATCTTCGGCAACAGCCAGGGCAAGAATGCGTTGAGGACCTACTCCGTGGCCATTGCGTCACCGCTGCCGGAAATACGCTTTCCGATCGGCGGCAAACGCTTTGTGACCATTGCTCCGTTTGCCAAGACCGTCTCCGGCAGTGCCGGCGGCAGCACCGTGAACAATGCGGTCTTCACGCCGACCAACCAGATCGTCGACTACTACGTGGTCAACATTGCCAACACGGGCAAGGCGGACATCGATGCCTCGGTCAATGGCGGGCGGCCCTATGCGGAGTTCCGCATCAACTACGAGGACGTGGAGCAGGGCGCCGACCATGACATGGACGCCATCGCGCGCTACACGATCGCGCTGCAGGCCGATGGCAAGGTGAAGATCGACATGGTGTCCGAATACGCCGCTGGCGGCCTGGGACAGCACATGGGCTATGTGATCTCGGGCACCACCAAGGACGGCATGTACCTGGAGGTGCGTGACAAGGACACGGCCTCGGCCTACTACGCCTACAACACGCCACCCAATCGCGATCCGGGCTACTGCCGGGGCAGCATCTCGGCCCAGCAGCGCACGGAATGCACGAACCTGGGACTCACGGCCACCCGCAGCTTCACTCCCGGCAATGCGACCGACGCGGGCAGCTTCCTGAAGGGACCGCTGTGGTATGCCGCCAAGTACGGTGTGCCGGACCGCGACCCCTCCAAGATCACGGGAGATCCGGACAACTATTTTCTGGTGACCAATGCCGGCACGCTCAAGGACCAATTGACCAAGGCGTTCAACGACATCCTGCAGAGCATCAGTTCCGTGACGGCGGTCAGCGTGGACATGCCCACTGCGACACTGGGCGAAGGCGCCGACCTGTACCGGACCACGTTCGAGGTCCAGTACTGGAGCGGCGACGTCATCCGCGAGAAGCTCACCACCAGCGACAGAACGCTGGTCTGGAGCGCGGCGGAACTCCTGTCGGAGCGGTCCGCCGATGACCGCAAGATCTACTATCCCAGCAGGACCGGCAGTGCCGTGTCGCTGAGCCCTTTCACGTACTCCAGTCTCAGCGGGCAGCGCTCCGATGCGTCCTGGCTGGCCGTGCTCAACACGGACCCGGCCACGAACTCCGCCGATGGCCAGGCAAAAAAGCGCATCGAGTTCCTGCGCGGCGAGGTGCGCGATGACTTGCGCGTGCGCAAGCCCCTGGACAGCGGAAAGCCCAATGTGCTGGGCGATATCGTCAATTCCTCGCTGGTGCGGGTCAAGGGCGGCCTGTACCGCGCCTCCGCTGCGGACAAGCTGGAGGGCAGCACCACCTATGCCGCCTTTGCCGCGAAACAGGCTGCCAAGGAGATGCTGTATGTGGGCGCCAACGACGGCATGCTTCACGCCTTCGATGCGGCATCGGGCAAGGAGGAGTTCGCCTTCATTCCATCGGGCGTGAAGGATTCGCTCAATGTCCTGGCGTCCCGGTATGGCGCGGGCGGCGCTCCGCACCGCTATTTCGTGGACGGGACGCCCGTGGTCTCGGATGTCTACTTCGGCAACGCCTGGCACAGGGTGCTGGTCGGCAGCCTGGGCGCGGGCGGGCGGCAGGTCTTCGCGCTGGACGTCACGGACCCCACCTCCCCCCGGTTGCTGTGGGAGTTCGGGGTTGAACAGGACGAACGCATGGGCTACTCGATGCCCGCGCCTGTCGTTGCGCGGCTCAACGACGCCGGCCGGTCCAAGGGCAGGTGGGTGGTGTTCCTGTCCAATGGCTACCAGGCGTCGAACAGCGCCTCCGGCGAGTCCAGCCTGTTTGTGCTGGATGTCTCCAGTGGCGAGGTCATCCGGCGCTTTGATTTTGCGGCAGGCATGACGGCCGCAGAGCTGAACGCGCTGCCTGCGCCGAAGAATGGCCTGTCGCGTGCCGCCGTGGTGGACAACAACGGCGATGGCAAGGTGGACCTGGCCTATGCCGGTGATCTTGCGGGCAATGTATGGCGCGTGGACCTGGCCAGTGGTACCAGCGGCTCATGGAATGCGCAGTTGTTCTTTGTGGCACGCGAGTCCGAACGCAGCGGCGGCAAGCGGCTGTCCATCACCACCGCACCCTACGTGGTGCGGCACTCCAGCGGCAAGGGCGATGTGGTGGCTTTCGGTACGGGCCGCTTCATGACGGATGACGACAAGCTGGACATGCGCCGGCAATCGGTGTTCGGCGTCTGGGATCGCTACGGCACACCCGCCACGACTGCGCCGCAGCCGCTGCCTACCGCCGGCAAGGGACGCGGGGATCTGCAGGCCCAGCAGTTCACCCAGGTGAGCGGCTTTCCGGGCAAGTTCGCCCTGTCGGCCAACCCGGTCACCTGGTACAAGGACGCCACCAGCACCGCCGACTCCAATGTGCACAGCTGGGGCTGGTACGTCGATCTGCCGCGCGATGGAGAAAGACTGGTCTACGACATGAGCCTGTACGGGCGGGGTCTGGTGTTCACCTCCATCCGGCCACCGCTGGGCGACCCCTGCTCCGCGGGTCTGGCCAGCACGATCTACGCCATCGATCCCGACACCGGGGGCAAGACCGACTATGTCGCCTTCGATGTGAACGGCGACGGCATCTTCAACGCCTCCGACAACCTGGCAGGCCAGCAGGTCAACGGCCGCGAGGTGGGGCCGGGCAAGCCCACCATCAGCGGCGCGAAGATCTTCGACTCCAGCGGAAAGCAAAGCGGGGCGGGAGACCCAGTCAAGACCGGGGGCGACGATATCAACAGCGGAGTGGACCGGGGGCGACAGAGCTGGCGCCGCCAGCCAGCGAACCCGTGACCGCTATGCCATCCACTACACACAGGGGCCTGCCGGCCCCGGCCGTCTGGCTGGCCCTGCGGGCCCCCAAGGAGAAATGCGTGCGCAGCAAGCTACATGGATTCACGCTGATCGAGCTGATGATCACGGTGGCGGTGGTCGCCATTCTTTCGGCGATCGCCTACCCCTCCTACCAGGAATACGTGCTGCGATCGCGGCGCGTGGAGGCGCAAAGCCTGCTGGGCGAGGCCGCCGCCCGGCAGGAGCGCTGGCGGGCGCAGAACGGCGGCTACACAAGCTCCGTCGCCAACCTCAGGCTGCCCTGGGGGGACAAGTCCGAGAACGGCCACTACACCCTGACGATGGCCACGGCCGCCAATGACGGCGGCTACACGCTCAAGGCCACGCGCACCGGCCGCCAGGCATCGGACAGGCGCTGCGGCGACTACACCCTGAACGCCCTGGGCGTGAAGGGCATCTCGCCCTTGGGAACGGTGGGAGACTGCTGGCGCTGAGCGCCACCGGGGCCGGGGTCTCAGTCCTGCGCCTCATCCACAAATTCCACCATGGCCGCCGACACCTCGAACTGCTGCTGCACAAAGCCCAGCATGCGGTAGTAGGTGCTGTCGGTTCGGCCGTAGGCAAGCGCCCCCAGCCGGATGGCGGCCGCCGCCATGTTCCAGTGTTGGGCGAAGGCCTCGCGCTCCATGGGCCCCGCTGCGCGCAGGCGCCTGATGTGTTCCAGCGCCAGTTCCACGGCCAGCTCCACATCGGCATCGGTGCCGTCGTCGTCGTAGTTGGCGTTGTCGTGTTCGCCTGCCACGCGCACCAGGAATTCCAGGGATCGCTGCATGAAGGCCAGCGCGGTCCGCATGGTGCAGTGAGTCCTGCGATGCCTGCGGCAAGCCTTGGCTTTTCCCGCTTGGCGAGTGGTGAGGGAAGGGGGTGGACGGGAAGCGGGTGAAGATGCGGTCATCGCTTGGCTCCTACTGGATTCAAGGAAGCCACCCGCACCGCTTCGACACGAGACGGGTGGACGGGATGTTCGAAGCACGTCAGTAGCCGTGCGGGCGTCCTCACGGAGAGCCCCATCCCGCCCAAAACCGTTGGAAGGGGCGTGCACAGGCACGTCCGCCTCAGGAATTCGGGCATGACAGAACCCCGCTTGACGTTGGGGGTCGCAAACGCTACTGGTAAGGTGCTTCGACACACCGGGCCTTTCGGCTTGGCGACAAGTGTAATGACTTCTGCCCCTGACCTGGGCAAGCGGCCTCGTACCCGTGCCGTGTTACCGCAGTCAGGTGCGTTGCGAATCCAGCTGCTCACCGTTCCTGGCCACTTCCTGCGCCTTGGAGTAGCTTTCGATCAGCAATTGGTACGGCGGAAAGATGGCGCTGTAGGCCTGCGCCCACTGCAACGCGTCCTCACGGTTCCAGGTCTTTTGCACCTCCGAGCACACCGCCGCCGTGTCCATCGGCACGACACCAGCCTGCACGATGCGCGCCAGCGTGATCTCCTGCGCCATTTTCGAGTAGGTCCCCGAGGCGTCGATCACCGCGAAGACCTGGTAGCCCTCGTGCACTGCGGCGATGCTGGGGAAGGCCATGCAAACGCTGGTGATCGTCCCCGCGATGATGAGCTGCCTGCGCCCAGTGGCCTTGACGGCAGCGACGAACTCCGGGTTGTCCCAGGCGTTGATCTCGCCCTTTCGCGCAACGTACCGGGCATGCGGGGCGTACTGGTGGATCTCGGGGATCAAGGGGCCGTTCGGACCCTGCGGCACCGATGCGGTGGTGATGACCGGGATCTTCGCCAGTGTCGCTACCTTGGCGAGTGTGGTGGCATTGGCACGCACCTCGGTGAAGGGCATGTCCTTGATGGTCTGGAACAGGCCGCTTTGATGGTCGATCAGCAGCATTGCCACATTGTCGGGATCGATGACCGGGCGGGCGCCGTTGAAGTTGGCGATGGTTTGGGGTGTGCTCACAGTCTTCTCCTCAATTGCCCTGGGTGAGCATGGTGTGGCTCGTGATCAGGTTGCGGTAGTCGGGGATGTGGTTGGAAAACAGAGTGCCCAGCCCCTGCACGTCGTTGCGCCAGTCGCGGTGCAGTTCGCAGGCAGCGCCGAACCAGCTCATCAGTTGCACGCCGGCCTGCGACATGCGATTCCACGCCGCATCGCGTGTGATGGGGTTGAAGGTGCCGGAGGCGTCAGTGATCACGAAGACGTCGAAGCCTTCCTCGATGGCCGACAGTGCGGGAAAGGCCACGCACACCTCGGTCACCACGCCGGCGATGATCAGTTGCTTCTTGCCCGTGGCCTTCACGGCCTTGACGAAGTCCTCGTTATCCCAGGCGTTGATGTTGCCGGGCCGGGCGATGTAGGGCGCCTGGGGAAACTGGCTCTTGAGCTCCGGCACCAGCGGTCCGTTGGGACCGTTCTCGAAGCTGGTCGTCAGGATGGTGGGCAGCTTGAGATAGCTGGCGATGTCGGCCAGCGCCAGCACGTTGTTCTTGAACTTGTCCGGGTCGATGTCGCGTACAAGGGATAGCAGGCCGGTCTGGTGGTCTACCAGCAGCACGGCGGCGTTGTCCTTGTCCAGGCGGACGTAGGGCTTGGTCATGGTGAATCTCCTTGGGTCGCCCAGACAAAGGTCTTGGCTGACGGATAGAGAATAGGATTTGAACGATGAACGCGATAGTCGTTAATATTTGCCATCAGAGTCCTATCTGAGGAACGATGAAGGCGGTGTGCAATGAAAGACCTGAACGACCTCTACTACTACGTGCAGGTGGTGGACCACGGCGGCTTTGCGCCCGCGGGCCGCGCGCTGGGGATGCCCAAATCCAAGCTGAGCCGGCGCATCGCGCAGCTTGAGGAGCGTCTCGGCACGCGCCTGATCCAGCGCTCCACGCGGCGATTTGCCGTCACCGAGACCGGCCAGACCTACTACGGCCACTGCAAGGCGATGCTGGTGGAGGCCGACGCCGCCGACGAGGCCATCGCGCTGACCCACGCCGAGCCGCGCGGCATCGTGCGCATGACCTGCCCGGTGGCGCTGCTCGATGCGCGCATCGCCGACATGCTGGCGGCCTTCATGGCCGCGTATCCGCGCGTGGAGATCCACCTCGAGGAAACCAACCGCCGCGTGGACGTGGTGGGCGAAGGAATCGACGTTGCCATCCGCGTGCGCCCGCCGCCGCTGGAAGACAGCGACCTGGTGATGCGCATGCTCGCCGAGCGCGGGCAATGCCTGGTGGCCTGCCCGCGGCTGTTGACAGGCGGCATCCCCCAGGTGCCCGCCGACCTGGCAGGCCTGCCGAGCATGGACCTGGGCCTGCCGCAGCACGAGCATGTGTGGCACCTGATCGGCCCGGACGGCACGCAGGCGGCCATCCGCCACCGGCCGCGCCTGGTCACGCGCGGCATGCTGGCGCTGCGCGCGGCGGCCTTGGCGGGGGTGGGCGTGGTGCAACTGCCCTCGATGATGGTGCGCGAGCAGATCGCGCGCGGTGAACTGGTCCACGTCATCCCGGGCTGGGCGCCACGGCGCGAGATCATCCATGCGGTGTTCGCCTCACGGCGCGGGCTGCTGCCGGCCGTGCGGGCGCTGCTGGATTTCCTGGCAGAGCGGTTTGAGGCGCTGGACGAAGACTGAGCTGCCGGGAAGCCGACTGGCTACCACCCGGAGCTCCATCTTCATCGCTGACAGATGAACGATCCGGCCGGGTACCTTGATGCCTTCCTCCTCCGGAAGCTGCTTTTCCAGAGCGACCAGATTTTCAATCAATCGGGACCGTGCGATCACGCGGCCGTCGTGTTACATGTGCGCCGAGCGGACGCCAGGAGACAGCTCTTGTGCGACATCGATCCTGCCCGTAGAGCACGGCAATGTCCCGGTGCTTGCCGTTAGTCAGGCACGTAGTCAGGCACGTCGAACCCACTCCGGATGGCATCACGTCACGCGTGTATGGCGCCACCGGGGCGCCGTTGGACGACATCGAAAGCTGGATGTACCTGAAGCCCGAGACCAGTACGGGCCCTTGGACTTCTTTGGACGTATTGGGATTTCTTGGGATGCCAGGATGGCCTGCCCGGAGGGACTCGAACCCCCGACCTATTGCTTAGAAGGCAATTGCTCTATCCGGTTGAGCTACGGGCAGGTATGGCCGCTGACGGGCCAGCGCGGATCATACCCGCAATGGGCGGGCGCTCAGGGCTTGGCGGCGTGCCCTGGCGCCCTTGCCGTCATTCGGCGTCGTCTTCTTCCTCGAAAACCACCGAAGGAGGCGCCATCACGCGCGCCATGTCGGTCATCGTGGGTACCAGGCCGCGTGCAAGGTAGCTGTAGGGCGTGTCGGGCTCCAGCGCCGCAGCGGCAAGATTGGCCATGGGCTGGTTCATCGTCAGGTAGTAGCTGCCCACTGGCGCTTCGACGGCGCCGCGCGTGAGCGCATAGGCGCCACTGGCGGGCGTGGCCGAGCGGGCTTCGTTGTACGAGTCGGCCAGCAGCTGGCCGGGCTCGGCCACCTTGAGCACCTGCAGGCCCAACAGGCGCAGCCTGTCCACGGCGGGCTGGGCGCTGGCGGACAGCCAGTAGCCGCAGGAGCGCGGGCGCGACAGCGTGGTGCGCGGCTGCAGTGAAGCGTTCCAGTCCACGCGCACCTGCTGGTCGGCGCCCGTGTCGGGCTGGATCATGGTGAGGGTGCGCTGCTCGGGCGTCTGCTCGGCCAGTACGGCCAGTTGCTGGTGGCAGGCAAGGGAGGCGGTCTCGCGGGCCACGAAGGCCTGCACCTGGGTGAGGTCCTTGGCGCGCTCGGCACTGGAATGCAGCATGCGTGTGGACGCGGTGACCAGGGTGTGCACGCGCCGCTGGATGTGGGCGCGGCCCAGGTCCGAGCCGCGGCTGCTGACCAGGTAGCCCACCGAGTTCTTGAGCCCGCTGACGTTGCGCAGCGAATCGGGCGCGAGGCTGCCCATGGAGATGGACTTGTCCTGCAGATCCTGGCTGGTGGTGTAGTACCAGTCGCTGCTCAGCCCGGCCTGCGACAGCGCGGTGCGCAGCGGCGCCGTGTACCACTCGCGCGCAGCCTTGGTCACGAATTCATTCTGGTTGGCCGTGGCCGAGTACTGCAGCAGGGCGTCGTAGCGCTGTATGGCCTGGTACTTCTGCAGGAAGATGCTGGCGGCGGGGAACTCCTGCAGGTCCACCACGGCGACGGGGCGGTAGTCGCGTGCCAGGGTGGCCAGGGCCTTGGCCTCGGGCGTGTTCAGGAGCAGGTGGTCATGGGCGATGTCGGTGCCATCGGCTGCGTTGCGCGTGCCGGCTTCCACGGCGTCGGGGTTGGCGCGCGGCACGAGGATCACGTTGATCTGCTGCAGCAGCGGCTCCAGCAGGCCGCCGGGAGCGAGCTCGCGGGCGATGATGAGCAAGGCCTCCGTACCCGCAGGTTCGTCGCCGTGCTGGCCGGCCACGAGCATGACCGTGGGGCGGCGGCTGTCATAGAGCGCCGACGGCTGAATGCCGGGTGCGCGCGTGGCCACCAGGGCCTGGATGGGGCTGCCGCGCTGCGAGCTGCCGGGCTGCACGATACCCAGGCGCGTGTCGCGGCCCAGGGATTTGCTGGCCTGGCTGTTCAGCCAGGAAGACAGTTCGCTGGCCGTGGTGAACTGGTTGCGCTGCGGCGCCAGGCCCGGTGTGTCGTAGCGGGTGGCTGGATCGGGAAAGCGCGCAGCCACGGCCGCGTTGTAGGGCAGGGGGACCAGGTTGTTGGCCGGCGCGATGGGCTGCGTGGTCGCCTGGGGCACCACCGGGGTGGCCGGGGCCGGCCGGGTGGGGGCGGGCGCCTGGGGCTTGGAGGTGGTGGGCCATGGCGGCAGCGGGGTGCTGGCGCAGGCGGAAAGCAGGGCTGCGCACGCCAGGGCCGACCACCGCAACCTGTCCTGTGGCAGCTCCGAATCGGGGCGCTGGCTGGAGGGGGTGGCGTGTGGGGTCTGCAGTGTCATGGCGTGGCCTTGAGGAACCAGTCGGGGGAGTCTTTGAAATCCGGGAAAAGGGCGCGGCCTTCAATCGCCGCAGGCCGCAATGCTATCGGGATGATAGCCATGCAGGCTTGCGGCGCGCTGTCGGCTGAATGCGCAATCTGCGCCATGTGAAAAGGGCTGCAGCCCCGGAGAGATGCAGCCCATTTTTGCTGGCGGATTCCTCGGCTTGCCGCAGGGCATGCCAAGGAGCCGTGGTGCAGGTCAGCGACCGTAGCCGCCGCGCGAGGGGCCGCCACGGCCACCGCCGCCGAAGCCGCCACCACCGCCGCCGCCACCATTGCCGCCGCGGTTGAAGCCGCCACGGCGGCCGCGTTCGGCCATGGTGTCCACGCTGGTGCGCATCGGATCGGGCTGGCCGCCACCTGCGCTGCCACGGGGGCCGCTGCTGCGTGCATGGCCCAGCTGCGTGCCCAGGTGGGCATCAGCGCGCGGGGGTTGGTCATCGAAGCGACGGACACCGCCGCCGCCTTCGCCGTCAGGGCGCGGGCCGCGCCTGGGGGCGTTCTGGGGGGCTGCCTTGGGACGGTGGGCGGCGCCGGAGCCATTGCCCGGACCATCGAAGCGATCGCGGCGCGGCTTGTTGTTGGCGCTTGCACCGGCGTGGTTGCGGCCACGGCCCTGGCCGCCGGCGTTGCCTTCGGAGCGGCCTTCGTCCGAGCCGGCCTTGGGAGCCTGGCCACGGCCACCTGCGCGGCCGCCACGGTCGGGCTGGGTGGCCTTGGTGGTGCGGATGCGGTCCATCATTTCCTGGCGCGCAGCCTTGGCGGCGGCCTGCATGACGTCACGGCTGGGCGGCTTGCCTGCACCGCCCCAGATGGTCTGGCGGCCCATGGCGATGGGTTCGGCCACTTCGTCCTCTTCGGGGCCGAAGCCTTCGAGCACCTGCACAGGGATTTCCTGCTTGGTGAAGCGCTCGATGTCCATCATGAAGCCTTCTTCGTCCATGCAGACCAGGCTGACGGCGTGGCCTTCGCGACCGGCACGGCCCGTGCGGCCGATGCGGTGCACGTAGTCCTCGGACACGTTGGGGATCTCGTAGTTCACGACGTGCGGCAGCTCGTCGATATCGATGCCGCGTGCAGCGATGTCGGTGGCGACCAGGGCGCGCAGCTCGCCGGTCTTGAAGCCGGCCAGGGCCTGGGTGCGGGCGCTCTGGCTCTTGTTGCCGTGCAGCGCCATGGCGCTGATGTTGTTCTTGGTCAGGAATTCGGCAACGTTGTTGGCGCCGAACTTGGTGCGCGTGAACACCAGAACCTGGCTCCAGTTGTTCTCGTTGATGATGTGCAGCAGCACCTGCTTTTTCTTGCCGCGGCCCACGGGGTGGATCACCTGGGTGATGCGCTGCACGGTGGTGTTGCTGGGCGTGACCTGGATGGACTGCGGGTTGCGCAGCAGGCCGTTGGCCAGGTCGCGGATCTCGTCGCTGAAGGTGGCCGAGAACAGCAGGCTTTGCTTGTCCTTGGGCACCAGGGCCAGCACCTTCTTGACGTCATGGATGAAGCCCATGTCCAGCATGCGGTCGGCCTCGTCGAGCACCAGGACTTCGACGGTGGACAGGTCCATGAAGCCTTGTTGCTGCAGATCCAGCAGGCGGCCCGGCGTGGCGACCAGGATGTCCACGCCCTTCTTGATGCGGTCGATCTGGGGCTTCATGCCCACGCCGCCGAAGATGACGGTGGAGTTGATGTCCAGGTACTTGGCGTAGCTGCGCACCGATTCCTCGACCTGTGCGGCGAGTTCACGCGTGGGCGTCAGCACCAGGGCGCGGATGCCCTTGCCGCCGAACTTGTTGCGCGGCACCTGGCCTTGCGAGAGGCGGTGCAGCATGGGCAGGGTGAAGGCAGCGGTCTTGCCGGTGCCGGTCTGGGCACCTGCCAGCAGGTCGTGGCCGGCGAGCACCGCAGGGATGGCCTGTGCCTGGATGGGAGTCGGGTTCTCGTAACCCTCCTCAAGCACGGCCTTCAGAATGGCGGGAGCCAGATTCAGTTCTTCAAATGTCATGTGATCAAAGATGCGCCCGTCCGGGGCGCTGGGTATCTGCCTGTCGAGGCAACCAGGGCGGTTGCCGGACCAGTCGTAGGCGGATGTAGTTCAATGTCGGGAGCCTGGAAAACAGCGTCCATCGTCCCCAGCTGGAATGCTGATGTCACGGGCAACTGGAACCCGTGACGCAGGGTATTGTCGCATGCGCGGATAATCACGGCTGGCGTGCAACCGATTTGTTGCCCGGTTTTTGCAGAAATCAACGATTCAAGTACTCGGACCAGAATGGCTCAATACGTTTTCTCGATGAACCACCTCACCA
Organism: Delftia sp. DLF01; assembly: GCF_014852125.1. Classification (NCBI taxonomy): domain Bacteria; kingdom Pseudomonadati; phylum Pseudomonadota; class Betaproteobacteria; order Burkholderiales; family Comamonadaceae; genus Delftia; species Delftia sp. DLF01. The sequence continues at coordinate 928,328 of NZ_JACVAZ010000003.1, read as the reverse complement.
AGACCGTGCCGCCCAAGCGGCAGATCTTGAAGGACATCTCTCTCAGCTTTTTCCCGGGCGCCAAGATCGGCGTGCTGGGTCTGAACGGCTCGGGCAAGTCCTCGCTGCTCAAGATCATGGCTGGGGTGGACAAGGAATTCGAAGGCGAGGCGCTGCCCATGCAGGGCCTGTCCATCGGCTACCTGCCGCAGGAGCCGCAGCTCAATGCGGAGCACACCGTGCGCCAGGCCGTGGAAGAGGCCATGGCCGAAGTCAACGCGGCCCGTTCGCGCCTTGATGAAATCTACGCCGCCTATGCCGAGCCCGATGCCGACTTCGACGCGCTGGCCGCCGAGCAAGGCGAGCTCGAAGCCAAGATCGCCGCTGCCGGCACCGACTCCGAGCACCAGCTGGAGATCGCTGCCGACGCCCTGCGCCTGCCGGCCTGGGATGCCGTGATCGGCAAGCTGTCCGGTGGCGAAAAGCGCCGCGTGGCCCTGTGCAAGCTGCTGCTGTCCAAGCCCGACATGCTGCTGCTTGACGAACCCACCAACCACTTGGACGCCGAGTCCGTGGAATGGCTGGAGCAATTCCTGCACCGCTTCACCGGCACCGTGGTGGCCATCACCCACGATCGCTACTTCCTGGACAACGCTGCCGAGTGGATTCTGGAACTGGACCGTGGCCACGGCATTCCCTACAAGGGCAACTATTCCGAATGGCTGTTCCAGAAGCAAAGCCGCCTGGAGTCCGAGCAAAAGGGCGAGGAAGCCCGCGCCAAGGCCCTGAAGAAGGAACTGGAGTGGGTTCGCCAGAACGCCAAGGGCCGCCAGACCAAGTCGAAGGCCCGTATCGCGCGCTTCGAGGAACTGAGCGATTTCGAATACCAAAAGCGCAACGAAACCCAGGAAATCTTCATTCCTGTGGCCGAGCGCCTGGGCACCCAGGTCATCGAGTTCAACAACGTCACCAAGAGCTTTGGCGACCGCGTGCTCATCGACAACCTGACCATGAACATCCCCGCTGGCGCCATCGTCGGCATCATCGGCCCCAACGGTGCCGGCAAGTCCACGCTGTTCAAGCTGATCGCGGGGCGCGAGCAGGCCGACTCCGGCGAAGTCATCGTGGGCCAGACGGTCAAGATGGCCTATGTGGAGCAGACGCGTGACGCGCTGGCCAACGACAAGACGGTGTGGGAAGACATCTCGGGCGGGCTGGACATCATCAACGTCGGCAAGTTCCAGATGGCGTCGCGCGCCTACGCAGGCCGCTTCAACTTCAACGGCCAGGACCAGCAAAAGAAGGTGGGCAACCTCTCCGGCGGCGAGCGCGGCCGCCTTCACCTGGCCAAGACGCTGATCCAGGGCGGCAACGTGCTGCTGCTGGACGAGCCCTCCAACGACCTGGACGTGGAAACCCTGCGCGCGCTGGAAGATGCGCTGCTGGAGTACGCGGGCACGGTGCTGGTGATCTCCCACGATCGCTGGTTCCTCGACCGTATCGCCACGCACATCCTGGCCGCCGAAGGCGATTCGCAATGGGTGTACTTCGACGGCAACTACCAGGAGTACGAAGCCGACAAGAAGAAGCGCCTGGGCGAAGAGGGCGCCAAGCCCAAGCGCATGCGCTACAAGGCACTGAAGTAAGCATCAAAGGCAAGCCTCAAAGCGCCTCCGGCACGGGCTGGAGCCTGTATTCTTCGGGCCATGAATCCTCCACCCGTTTCTGTTGCCGCGTTGCAAGCCTGCCTGGTGCAGGCCGTGCGTGGCTCGGAGGCGCTGATCCTGCGGCTGCTGCAGCGCACGGCGCATGCCATGGAGCAGGCCGACCAGCCGGGCTCCGGCCTGCCGCGCCGCGCTGAAATCCCCGAGGCGCTGGAGCTGCTGGCCCGCCACCGGGCGCCCATGCTCAAGGGCTATGGGCGGGCGCTGCTGGAATGCTTTGGTCAATCCGGCGGCGCTGCGGCCTGGCCCCCTGTTCCTGGCATGCCCGGTGCGTGCGGTATGCCCGGCACCACCGATTTCGCCTCCCTCTCCCTCCTGGACGATTCCGTGCTGCAGTCCCAGCTGGCCCACCAGCGTCTGCTGCAGCACGTGGCGCCGCAGGTGGAGATCGCGCTGGCCGAGCTCGATGCCCTGGTCAGCGCCGTCCAGGGCCTGGACCGTGTCCAGCCCGAACGCAATCCGCTGCGGCCCCACAGCTATGTGCAGGCGCTGCAGCGCGTGATCGACGACACCGGGGTGGACCCCGGCTCCGCCGCCTGCTGGCTGGGCTTCATGCGCGAGCACCTGGGTGCGCTGCTGGTGTCCGAATACGGCCATATCGCCCAATCCCTGCGTGACAAGGGGGTGCAGCCTGCGGCCTATGGCCTGGCGCCGGTACAGGCCCCTTCGCCCGAGGCGGGACGCCGCCATTCCGACCTGCCGGGGCAAAGCCGCTGGCGGGCACCTTCCCACTATGGCGATGCCGTGGCCCAGAGCCGCGCCTATGGCTCCTTTGGCCAGCAGGCCCAGGAAGATGAGCTGACGCGGCGCCTGGTGGCGGCCCTGCTGTCCGATCCACGCTGGATGGATTCGCACCGCGAGGCGCCCGCTGCGGCGCCTTCTTCCATGTTGGCGCTGGCCCACACATCCGCCTATTCCGTGCCCGGGCAGTTTGCGCCGGCCATGGACGGCGCAAGCCGCCTGCAGACCACCGCCTGGCAGGGCAGCGAGACGGCACCCACCGTGCTGGCGGCGCTGCCCGAAGGCTGGACTTCGCTGAGCTGCATGGCGCTGGAGTCCGTGCAGCACCACTCGGCCCAGCTGGAGCAACTGATGCAGGCGCTGCAGCCGCCCGAGCAGCAGGAGCCCGCACCCGGCGTGCGTGCCGACGACGGCGCCGCGCTGCACACCCTGCAGCGCATGATGCGTTTCATGGCGGCCGACACGCGCCTGCTGCCTTCCGTGCAGCGCACCGTGGGCCGTCTGGAGCCGCTGCTGCAGCAGCTGGTGGTCCAGGACGCGCGATTTTTTGAAGACCGCAGCCACCCCGCGCGCCAACTGCTGGATGAGCTGACGGCACGCAGCCTGTGGTTCGACAGTGAATCCGCGCCGGGCTACGGACAATTCCTGCAGGTGGCCGATTCCGCCGCCATGCGGCTGGCGGCCCTGCAGCGTGCCGATGCGTCGGCCTTTGCCACGGTTCTGCAGCAACTGCGCGACGGTTGGGGCGGCAGCGGCATGCAGCCCGTGGGCCCTGGCGAAGTGCCGGAAGGCGGCACGGTGACCGGGCCTGTCTCGGCTGCGCTCAGGCATGTGGAAAGGCGGGGCGTGGACCCGCGCTGGCCCGAAACCGCCATGCCCAGGGCCGAGCAGATTGCAGCCGCCATCCGGCGCCTGCCCAGCGCCCAGGGCGTGCCCGATGACATTCTGGAATTCGCAACGGGACCCTGGGCCGAAGTGATCGCCAGCGTTCAGGAACCCGTGGACGGCAGCGAGGCCCGGGATCCCGGCGGCTATCTGGCCCTGGTGCCCAGCCTGCTGTGGAGCGTGTCGGCACATGCGGGCCGTGATACCGACCGCCTGGTGGCGCTGGCACCCCGGCTGCAGGCCCGGCTGCGCGCCGGCCTGCGCAGCGTAGGGCGTACGGAAGAGGAAATCCAGGCCTTTGCCGCGCGCCTGGCCGGCCTGCACCAGGATGCGCTGGATGCTGGTGTGGTCCGCCAGCCCATAGAGAGCGTGGACATTTATCTGGACTCCGTACCGCCGACCATCTACGGGTCGGACTCGGTGCTGGCGTCCCTGTCTTCCTCCAATGGTGCGGCAACGCTTGGCCAGACAACGCCAGGCTCCCTGGCGGGCCGTCTGCCGCAGTCGTTGTTTGGCGTGGCGGCCTCCCTGCCGGTGCCGCTCGATGTGCGGCAGCCGATGGGGGACGATATCGGCGCGCTGACCGAGCAGGATCTGGAACTGCCCGAGGCGCTGCAGGATGAGCTGCCGGCCACCCCGGCCACCCCGGCTGCACAAGAGCCGCAGGCCTTTGCGGGGCTTACGGGGCTTGCTGGGCTTGCCGCGCAGGCTGCGTTGGCCGGTGGCGAAGCCGCCCCGATGCCTGCCGAGCCCGCGCTGCCCCTGGAGCCACCGCCGCCGGTGGTTCCCGTGGTGTCCGAAGACTGGGCGCTGGGCACCTGGGTGGAACTGTCCAACGCCCGGCAGTGCATCCGCACCCAGCTGACCTGGGTCAGCCCGCAGCAGACGCTGTTCCTGTTCACGGCCACCGATGGCAGCACCCAGTCCATGACGCGCCGCATGCGCGACAAGCTGTTGGCGCAAGGGCAGCTGCGGCGCGTGGACTGAGGCGCCTGCCGCACATGCGCCGGCGCCGATGGGGACGAATCGTGCCCAATTCGGGCCTTGCGGAGGTTGAGGCCTGAGGCCTGTCAAAAAGACAATGTCCTGCATCGGTGCGCTCCGGATCAGGGGGCGCATCACCGAATAGACCCCACCAGCAGGAGGCAGGAACCATGGCGCGTTTGAGGATAGGCATCGTCGGAGCAGGCATTGGCGGACTGGCGGCAGCCAATGCGCTGCACCAGGCAGGGCATGAAGTATTGGTGTTCGAGCAAAGCCGGCAGTTTCTGCGCGTGGGCGCGGACATCAACCTCACGCCCAATGCCGTGCGCGCCCTCGATGGCCTGGGCGCCGACATTGCCGCCGCCGTGCGCGCCAGCGCCGCACGGCCCACGCACCGCATCAGCCGCAACTGGGACACGGGCGAGGAAACCTCGCGCCTGACCATGGGTGACGAGGCCGAGCGCAAGTACGGCGCCCCGCAGTTGACCATCCACCGCGCCGATCTGCTGGCCGCGCTGGCCGATGCCTTTCCGCTGGACCAGGTGCAGTTGGGCAAGCGTGCCAGCCAGATCACGCAGACGGGGCAAGGCGTGGACATCGCCTTCACCGATGGCAGCGAAGTGGCCGGGTTGGACGCACTCATTGGCGCGGACGGCATCCACTCCGTGGTGCGCGCGGCCCTGTTCGGTGCCGAGAGCCCGCGCTTCACGGGTGTGGTGGCCTTCCGCGCGGTGGTGCCCACCGAGCGCGTGCGCCATGTGCCCGACATCCAGGCCTTCACCAAATGGTGGGGCGCCACGCCGCAAAGCCAGATCGTGACCTTTCCGCTGAACCAGGGGCGCGACACCTTCATCTTCGCCACCACGGCCCAGGATTCCTGGCACGAGGAATCGTGGACCACGCCCGGCAGCGTCGAGGAGTTGCGCGGCTTCTACGCCGATTTCCATCCCGATGCCCGGGCGCTGCTCGACGCCTGCGATGGCGTGCTAAAGACCGCGCTGTACGAGCGCGATCCCCTGCCGGCCTGGTCGCAGGACCGCATCACGCTGCTGGGCGATGCCTGCCACCCGATGATGCCCTTCATGGCCCAGGGCGCAGGCATGGCCATCGAAGACGCCGTGGTGCTGGCCCGCAACCTGGATGCCGCACCGGGTCCGCAGCAGGTGCCCGAGGTCCTGGCGCGCTACCAGGCCATGCGCATGCAGCGCACCAGCGAGATCCAGATCGGCTCGCGCGGCAACAACTGGCTGCGCGCCGGTGGCAATGCCGATGGCGTCTACGGCTACGACGCCTGGGTGGTAGCGTTGCAGGCCTGAGCCCGGTCAGGGCCGGCAGGCGGCCAGTTCCCTGGCGCAGGGCAGCTCCAGCCCTTCGGCCGTGGTCAGCGACTGCGCGGCCAGCACGGCGCGCGCCGTGGCCAGGGCCACGGCCTCGGCGGCCATGGCGGACAGGGTCAGCATGCCCAGCGAGTGCTCGGCCAGGCCCGTGCCCAGGGCGAACAATGTGTCGCCATCGCTCATGGTGTGCACGGGGCGTATGGCGCGTGCCAGGCCGTCATGGGATACCACGGCCAGGCGCTGGGCCTGGACCTTGGTGATGCGTGCATCGGTGGCAATCACGCCGATGGTGGTGTTGGTGCCTGCCAGCAGCGGCCGGGGCTCTTCGCCGCGCAGCAGGGCACGGCAGGTGTCGTGCAGCTGGCGGCCATCGGGGCTGCGCGCGCCGGCCAGCAGGGCGCCGCTGTGGGGGTCGACCACATCGCCCACGGCATTGCAGGCGATCAGCGCGCCCACGGTGACGCCGCGCACGGTCAGCGAGGCCGTGCCGATGCCGCCCTTCATGGCGCGATCCATGCCGAAGACCTTGCCCACGCAGGCGCCCATGCCGGCGCCCACATTGCCCTCGGCAGGCCGCGCGGCGCTGGCGGCCTGGCAGGCCGCATGGCCGGCATCGGCACCCGGGCGGATGCGGCTGTCGCCCACCGCCAGGTCGAACAGCACGGCGGCCGGCACGATGGGCACGCGGCCCACGCCCACATCCAGCCCTATGCCCTGCTCATCGAGCCAGCGCATGGCGCCGCTGGCCGCGTCCAGCCCCCATGCGCTGCCGCCCGAGAGCATGACGGCATGCACCTGCTGCACCAGGTTGGAGGGGTGCAGCAGGTCGGTCTCGCGCGTGCCGGGGGCGGCGCCACGCACATCGCAGCCCCCCACGGCACCGCCGCGCGCCAGCACGACGGTGCAGCCCGTGGGGCGGCGGGCATCGGTGTGGTGGCCTACCTCGATGCCCTGTACGCGGGTGATGGAGCCGGGGTCTGAGTCGGTGCTTGGCATGCGCTGCTCTGCTCGGTGATGGACAGGCCTTCACCTTAGCCGAAACGGCAGCCCTGCACCCGCTCTTCAGCGCAGCACTTCCAGCTGCGTGACCACGAAGGCGCCCTGGTCCTGCTCGGCGCGAAAGCGCACCTTGTCGCCGGCCTTGAGGGCGGGCTCGGGTGCAGCCACGCGCAGCTGGAAGACCATGGTCATGGGCGGCATGCCCAGGTTCTTGAGTTCGCCGTGGCGCAGCGTGACCTTGCTGGTGCGAGCATCCCAGCGCGTGACCTCGCCTTCGCTGAGGTCCTGGCTGGCGGCGGCAGGTGCGGTTTCGGCAGATTGCGCGCCATGCGCCGCATGGTCGTGGGCCGTGGCCTGGGCACCGGCCCAGGCCGGGATCAGCGCGGCGGCAAGGGCCAGGCGCACGGCAAGGGCGGTACTGGACGTACGGGACGTACGGGAAAAAAGGAGGGCTGTTTTGTGCATGGTGTGCTCCGGGGTTCAGCGGTAGCTGGTGAAGGTGCGGGTGGAAACGTCGCTGTTCATGAGGTTCTTGGTGATCAGCAGCACCTCGTAGGGGTCCTTGCGGCCGCCGTACTCGGGGCCGTCCATGCCGGGGCTGCCCACGGGCATGCCGGGCACGGCAATGCCCAGCGCCTTGGGCTTTTGCTTGAGCAGCTTGTGCACGTCGGCCGCAGGCACATGGCCTTCGAGCGCATAGCCTTCGACCAGGGCCGTGTGGCAGGAGCCCAGGCGCGCCGGAATGCCCAGCCTGGCGCGCACGGCGCTGTTGCCGGTGTCGTGCACGGTGACGGCAAAGCCGTTTTGCTCCATGTGCACCACCCAGTCCTGGCAGCAGCCGCAGTTGGGGTCCTTCCAGACCTCGACGGGGATGCGGGTGCTGGGTGCTTCTTTGGGCACCGTGGGTGCAGCCGCCCACAGCGAAGGGGCGGCGAATGCCGTGCAGGCCAGGGCCATGCGGCGCAGCGCACTGCGGCGCGGGTGGGCGGATGCCATGCGTTCATGTTTCATGAGGTGCTCCTGAAAGGGGGGGAAGAAGGGGCGCGCTCATTGCGTCACCGTGATGGTTCCGCGCATGCCGGCCTGGTAGTGGCCGGGGATGAGGCAGGCAAAGTCGAAGCTGCCTTCGCGGTTGAAATTCCAGACCAGGTCGCCGGATTTGCCGGGCGAGACATGGGCCATGTAGGGCTCGCCGTGCTCCATGGTGGGGAACTTGAGCATCATCTGCGCGTGCTCGTCCAGCGAGGCCGGCGTGCCCAGCACGATCTCGTGCATGACCTGGCCCTTGTTGGCCACGCGCAGGCGCACCGTCTCGCCGCGCTTGACGCTGATGCGCTCTGGCGTGAAGCGCATGTTGTCGCTCATGTCCAGGGTGATGGTGCGCCGGGCGGCCGAGGCATCGCCGGCAATGCCCCAGGGCTTTTGCTCCTTGACCGCGGCGGCCTTGGGAGCCTCATCGTGGGCTTCGCTGCCATGGGCGAAGACGGCAGCGGGGCCGGCGAGCAGTGCGGTGGCGAGGAGGAGGGCAAAGGTGTTCATGAGGTGCTCCTTGGATGGCATCAGTGGTGCTCATGGCCCGCACCGGGCTTGCGCACGCTGGGTGCGCCGGGGGACTGGCCGGGCGTGGTCTGGCGCGGTGCGGAGGCCTCGGCCGCCGGCCCCTTCCATTCATAGGCCACGCTGCCCTTGGGGTGGGTGAACCAGCCCGGGTCACCGTAGTCGTTGGCGCCCAGCTGCTCGCGCACCTTGAGGGTGGTGAACATGCCGCCCATCTCGATGGGGCCGAAGGGGCCCGTGCCGGTCATCATCGGGAAGGTGTTGTCGGGCAGGGGCATTTCCATGGAGGCCATGTCGCCCATGCCGCGCTCGCCCATGACCATGTAGTCGGGCACGATCTTCTGGATCTTGCCGACCAGGCCCCGGTGGTCCACGCCGATCATGGTCGGCGTGTCATGACCCATGGCGCCCATGGTGTGGTGGCTCTTGTGGCAGTGCAGGGCCCAGTCGCCCAGCTCGTCGGCGATGAACTCCACCTGGCGCATCTGGCCCACGGCCACGTCGGTGGTCACCTCGGGCCAGCGCGCGGACCGGGGCACGGGGCCGCCGTCGGTGCCCGTGACCTCGAATTCGTGGCCGTGCAGGTGGATGGGGTGGTTGGTCATGGTCAGGTTGCCCACGCGCAGGCGCACGCGGTCGCCGCGCCTGGCGACGACGGGGCTGATGGCGGGGAACACCCGGCTGTTGAAGGTCCAGATGTTGAAGTCCGTCATCTCGGCCACGCGCGGCGTCATGGAGCCGGGCTCCACGTCGTAGGCCGACAGCAGGAAGGCGTAGTCGCGCTGGACCTCGGCGATCTGCGGGTGGGCCGCCTTCGGATGCGTTATCCACAGCCCCATCATGCCCATGGCCATCTGCACCATCTCGTCGGCATGCGGGTGGTACATGAAGGTGCCGGGACGGCGCGCCGTGAACTCGTAGACGAAGGTCTTGCCGGGCGGGATGTGCGGCTGGGTCACGCCGCCCACGCCGTCCATGCCGTTGGGCAGGCGCTGGCCGTGCCAGTGCACAGTGGTGTGCTCGGGCAGGCGGTTGGTCACGAAGATGCGCACCTTGTCGCCTTCCACGACCTCGATGGTGGGGCCGGGGCTCTGGCCGTTGTAGCCCCACATGTTGACGAAGAAGCCCGGAGCCACCTCGCGCACCACGGGCTCGGCCACCAGGTGGAATTCCTTGACGCCTGCGTTCATGCGCCAGGGCGTGGTCCAGCCGTTGAGCGTGACCACGGGGCGGTAGGGGCGGCCGTTGGGCGGTGCCAGCGGGGCGGCGGTTTCGGCCGAGGACTGGGTCGCTGCCTCGGGCAGGGCGGCCAGGGCCACGCGGCTGACGGCGGCGCTGGAGACGGCGGCCACGGCCGCGCCGGTGAAGAAGTTGCGGCGGTTCATGTCAGTGGCTCGCTGTGTTCGTGGGAGTGGGTGCGGCGGCGCTGGATGCGGCCTCGACCGTGCCTGGCGAGGTTCCGGCCAGAGCCAGCTGCAGGTCGGTGTCGGCCAGCCAGAAGTCGCGCTGGGCGTCGGTGGCGGTGGCCACGGCCTGGGCGCTGTTGCGGGCCTCGGCCAGCAACTCCCAGACGCTGACGAACATGCCGTTGTAGCGGAGCATGGTTTCGTCCTGGATGAAGCGGCGCAGCGGCAGCACCTCGGCCTGCTGCTGGTGGGCCAGGTCCCAGGCCGTGCGGTAGCGCATCCAGCTGCTGCGCGCCTCGGCCCGCGCCTGGATGGCGCCTTGCTGCAACTGGGCCGCGCTGCGCTGGACCTCGGCACGTGCGCGGCCGCTGGCAGCGCCACCCCAGTCGAACAGCGGCAGGGGCAGGTCGATCTCCCAGCCGCGTGTCACATCGCTGTGGCCGGTGGCCCGGTCCGTGGCGGTGTTGCGGTTGTAGCCCAGGCCGACGTCGCCGAACATTGCGCCCAGGCGTGCCCAGCCACGGCGCTCGGTCAACTGGTCCAGGTCGCGGCGCAGGGCGCGCAGGTCCAGGCGCTCGCGCAGCGCGGTGGCTTCGGCATCGTCCCCGGAGCGCAACTGCGTGGCGGCCTGCGGGATGGCGGGCAGCTGGTCGGGCAGCTTGAAATCGATGCGCCGTCCCCACAGGCCCATCAGACGGGCCAGTTGCTCATGCTCTGCCGTGGCGGCCAGGCGCGCACGCGCCAGCTGGGCTGCGGTGTCCTGTTGGATGCTGAGCTCGCGTGCCTGCTGCAGCCGGCTGAAGTTGCCCACGCGGGCCATGCGGCGCGCCAGCTCGGCACCGGCCTCGGCCGCCTCGTGCATGCGCTCGCTGGACGCCAGCTGCTGGCGTGCGGCCACGGCGCGCAGCCAGGCGCGGCGCGTGTCGGCGGCCAGCCGCAGCACATCCTGCGCGGCGGTCAGGGTGGCCTGTTCCATCTGCATGCCCTGCCAGCGGCTGCGCCAGGGCAGGGTGATCAGGCTGACCAGGCCAAAGCTCAGCTGGCGTTCGATCTCGCGCTCGTCGCTGTTGACCATGCGGCCCAGGGCCAGCGTGGGGTTGGGCAGGGTCAGGGCCTGAACGCGTTCGGCATCCTGCACGCCCAGTTGCGCCAGGCGCGCTTGCAGGCCGGGGTTGTTGAGCAGTGCGATGCGCACGGACTGGTCCATGTCCAGCGGCTGGCGCAGCCACTCGTCGATGCGCTGCTGCGCCGTGTCGCGGGCCTGCAGATCGGTTGGTGGCAGCTGGGCGCCGTCCGGCAGGCGGCTGGCGGTATGGGATTGGACAGCGCCGCGCAGGCCGTCGGGCGAGATGCTGGCGCAGCCGGCGAGGACCAGCACGGCAGCCATGGCGCCGACCAGCCGGGTGGGGGCGAAGAGGGTGCGCTTCATGGCCGGCCTCCGTGCTGCATGTGAGAGCCGTGCGGGGACGGCGCAGGCGTGGATCGGCCGCCCTGGGCGGCTTCCCAGCGCAGGATGTCCATATGGCCGTTGGGAAACTCGGCCACGGCCGCATTGGCCTGGCGCCAGTCGGTCAGCTCGGTTTCCACGGCGCCACTGGCCGGCAGCGCGGCATGGCGCAGCGGCAGGCTGGCCGCAGCCGGATCGATGGCGCCTGTCAGGCCTGCGGAGGAAGAGGCCGGGGGGTGGCTGCCGTCATGGGCTTGGGCCCAGGCAGCGGGGCTGGATGCGGCAAGGGCCACCAACCCGAATTGGATAAGGGGGACGAGAAAATGCGCTCGGCGCATGGTGTTCTCCTGAATGCGAAACGGACAACGCATCCGCGGCCAGACGCCCCGCCATGCCCGCAAGCGGGCTGCCCATGGAGGGGCGGCAGGGATGGCGCGGACGCACTTCGGGCGTCAGGCTTCAGGAAATGGGTGGCTTGATGGCCTGCAGCTTGGCCGCGCTGGCAAAGCGCGCGCTGCCTTGGGGGCGCAGTGCGGCGGACGGCGCTGCGCCGTCCGAACCGATCTGGCAAGGAGTGAAAAGGGCCGAATGGCAGATGCCGCACAGGGTGCAGCTGGGCCCATGTTCATGTTCGCCGCAGCTGCCGCCCGCAAGGCCACCGGCCTGGGGAGCGCAGCCTGTACTGTGCTCGGCGTGTGATGCGTGATCTGGGTCGTGATCTGCGACGTGCGCCGCATGATGCTGCTCAGGGCTGTCCGGCGATTGCGTGATTTCCAGCGCGACTTCCCGCGCGATTTCGGGCGCGTGGTGGTGGAGTGCCGACGCCGGAGCCAACGCTGGCGCAGATGCCGCAGCCGGCGCCAGGGCCGACATGACCGGCGCAGCCCCCATGGCCATGGCGTCGCCCAGCAGGCCACGAAGGACCAGCAGCAAGACCAGGACAATGGACAGGGGGCGGCGCATAGGTTTGGATGATACCGGACGGCGGCGCGAAGTTCCTCAGGCGCGTGGGCTTTGCCGGGGCGGGCGGCGCGTGGCGCGCAGGGCCTCGGCGATCAGGGCCGATACGGCGGGCGGCATGTCCATGGGCAGGGTGGCCGGCACCGTGGCGCGGCCTGTGTTGCCGCGCGGCAGCCTGTCCAGCAGGTGGCCTGCAGGCACCAGGGCCAGGCGCAGCAACTGGCCTGCCACCTCCCCGCCATCGCGCAGCTGCAGCGCATGGCGCAGCATCCAGCAGTGGGATCGCCAGTGCAGGCCCAGCAGCTGCTGGCCCAGCACATGGCTGGCCTCCAGCAGCAGCCAGCGCTGTGCGGGCGCCTGGTCCTGGCTTGAACGGAAGCTGTGCAGCAGGTGGGTGAAGGCGGCGCGGAGCTGGGCGTCGGTCATGCCGCCTCCCTGTCGCTGCCCCAGCGGCGCAGCCGCAGGCCGTTGCCGACCACCAGCAGGCTCACGCCCATGTCCGCCAGCACGGCCAGCCACATGCTGGCGTTGCCGGCCAGGGCCAGTGCGAAGAACACCAGCTTGACGCCCAACGACAGGGCGATGTTCTGCCAGAGCACGGCGTGGGCGCTGCGTGACAGCTCCACCACTTCGGGCAGGCGGCGCAGGTCGTCGTTCATCAGCACCACGTCGGCGGTTTCCATGGCCATGCCCGTGCTGTGCATGCCGCCCATGGCAAAGCCGATATCGGCCTGGGCCAGCGCCGGTGCGTCGTTGATGCCGTCGCCCGTCATGGCGGTGGGGCCGCGGGTGCGCTGCAGCTCGGCCAGGGCGTCGAGCTTGTCCTGGGGCAACAGGCCGCCGCGCGCATCCTGGATGCCGGCTTCGGCAGCGATGGAGCGCACGGTGGCCGTGTTGTCGCCGCTGAGCACCACGGGCTGTACGCCCAGGGCCTGCAGGCGTGCCACGGCCTCGCGGGCCTGGGGCCGCAGCGGGTCGGCCACGGCGAACAGGGCCCGCACGCCGCTGCTGTCGGCCAGCAGGGTCACGGTGCGGCCCTGGGCTTCGTGCATGGCCAGGCCGGCGCGCAGCGCGGCGCTGTCCCAGCCTTGCTCCTGCACCCAGCGCAGGTTGGCCAGGGTCCAGGGCTGGCCGTCGATCTCGGCCTGCACGCCACGGCCGGGCAGGGCCAGCAGCTTGCTGACCGAGGCCCGTGCGGCATCGGCGGCCACGGCGGCATCGGCCTGGAGGCCGGAAGCAATGGCGCGCGAGACCGGGTGGTCCGAGCGACCGGCCAGGGCCAGGGCATATGCGGCGGGCTGGCTGGAGTCCTGGGCCGCGTCTTCTTCGCTCCAGGATTTCCATTCGACCAGCTTCGGGCTACCCGTGGTCAGCGTGCCGGTCTTGTCCAGGGCAATGGCGCGCAGCTTGCGGGCCGATTCCAGCGCCTGGCCGCCCTTGATCAGCAGGCCGCGGCGTGCAGCCGCCGTGAGCGCGCTGACCACGGTGACGGGGGTGGACAGCACGAGGGCGCAGGGGCAGGAGATCACCAGCAGGGCCAGCGCCTGGTAGGCCGCGTCATGCCAGCTCCAGTCCATGACCAGCGGTGCCAGCACCGCCAGCGCAATGGCCAGCACCAGCACGATGGGCGTGTAGACGGCGGCAAAGCGATCGACGAAGCGCTGGGTGGGCGCCTTGGAGGCCTGGGCCTGCTCCACGGCATGGACGATGCGCGCAATCAGGCTGTCATTGGCCGCCGAGGTGACGCGCATCTGCAGCTCGCCATCCTGGTTGATGCTGCCGGCGTAGAGCTCGTCGCCCGGGGCCTTGTCGGCCAGGGCACTTTCTCCGGTGATGGGCGCCTGGTTGACCGAGCTTTGGCCTCGCAGGACCACGCCGTCCAGGGGCACGCGCGCGCCAGGGGCCACGCGCACGGTGGCGTCCAGCGCCACGTCGGCGGCGGCCACGCGCTGCACGCTGCCGTCGGGCTGGAGCACGTCGGCCGTCTCGGGCGCCATCTGCAGCAGGCTGCGGATGGCATTGCGCGCGCGGTCCATGGCCTGGTCCTCGATGCGCTCGGCCGCGGCGTACAGGGCCATGACCATGGCGGCCTCGGGCCACTGGCCGATGGCGAAGGCACCCGTGACGGCAATGGCCATCAGCGCATGGATGCCCAGCTTCAGGCGCAGCACGTCGCGGATGCCGGCCTTGTAGACGCCCAGGCCCGACAGGGCAATGGCCAGCACGGCCACGGCCATGCCGCCGTATTGCAGGGCCGGCACGCCGCCCTGGGAGCCGCTGACCCAGTGGGCGGCTTCGGCCAGCACGGCTGCAATCAGCGCGGCCGTGATGCGCGGCCAGCCGGGCAGCACGCTGTGGTCGTGGCCAGCATGGGGATCGCTCTCGTCGTGACCGTGGTCATGGTCGTGGTCGTGGTCATGGGCGTGATCGTGATCGTGATCGTGGCCATGGCCCTCGCCATGCGCATGCGAGTGGCCTTGCGCCTTCTTGCGGGCCGGCGTGGGCTGGGTGATGGTGAAGGGCGCGCAGCAATCGGTGCCGCAGGCGGAAGACGGCGAAGTCGAGGCGGGCTTGGAAAGGGCTGGGGAGGCTTTCAGGGCCTCGTTGCCCTGAGGGCTTGGCAGGCGATTGGAGTTCATGCGAGCATTGGAAACGGTGAAGTCACTTCAAGGTCAAGCATGTCACAGCACGAATCTGCGCGCTGGCGCATCGGCGAGGCGGCCAAGCGTTCCGGCGTGGCCGCCGCCAACATCCGCTACTACGAGAAGGAAAGGCTGCTCAGTGCAGGCGCGCGCGAGGACAACCAGTACCGGCTGTACAGCGACAGCGATGTGCACCGGCTGCGCTTCATCCGCCTGTGCCGCGCCATGGACATGTCGCTGGACGAGGTCCGCACCCTGCTGGCGCTGGACGGCGCCAGCAAGGCCGACTGCGTGGCCGCCAACGAAACCCTGGACGCCCACCTGGGCCATGTGCGCGAGCGCCTGGCCGAGCTGCGCGCGCTGGAGCATGAGCTGATGCAGCTGCGCAGCCAGTGCGACGGGTCGGACAGCTACTGCCATCTGATCGAGGCCCTGCACGCCCAGGCCGACGAACCGCTGGCACCCGCCCTGGGCAGCTCCGGCGCCAAGCGCCATGTGTAGCGCCGTCTGCAGCTGCCTGTCTTGCGTCGGCGTCCGACGGACCGTCCCGGTACGGGTCGCTATCATCGTCCGATGAGCCTCAGCCACGCAGCCCTGTCCCTTCCCGACCGCATCTGGGCGGCGCTGCGCGACCATGCGCTGGCCTGGTGGCGCAGCGTCTACCTGGGCGCTGTGCTGCTGGTGCTGGCCATGTCCCCCTCCAGCTACCGGCGCGGTGCACGGCGTGCCATGGCGCACCAGATCTATGTGCAGACCGGCCCCATCCTGCTGGGATTCACGGCGCTGGCGGCGCTGTTGTGCGCGGTGATCACGCGCATCGTCATCGTCACGGCGCTGAGTTATGGGCTGTCGCGCTATGCGCTGGAGATGGTGGTGCGTGTGCTGGTGATCGAGCTGATCCCGCTGACGGCCGCGCTGTTCGTGGCCATGCGCTGCACCATTCCCAATGGCACGCTGATTGCGCAACTGCGCGCGCGGGGCCAGCTCCAGGCCTGGCAGGAGCGCGGCTCCGACCCGCTGCGCATGGCCCTGGTGCCGCGCGCCGCCGGTGGCGTGTTTGCCTCGGTCACGCTGGCCGTGCTCAGCTGCGTGGTGGCCCTGGTTACCGTCTACCTGAGCGTCTATGGCTTCACGCTGGCGGGACTGCCCGGCTACACGCGCATCTTCGGCCAGATCTTCACGCCGGCCGTGACCCTGGTCTTCGTGCTCAAGACCTGGTTCTTCAGCCTCACCGTGGCCATCATGCCCATGGCTTCGGGCCTGTATGCGCCGCTGCGGCGCCACCGGCTGGGCGGCGCGGCGCTGGGCGGCTTTGCGCGCATGTTTGCCGTGCTGCTGGTGATCGAGGTGATCTCGCTCATGGGCAACTACTACTGAGCACGCCCGCTGAACTCCACGAACCCCACATGCACGGCAAGGCCCGTGCCAGAACAAGGAATGCCATGACCGATACGCGGCGCACGCCGCCAGACCCCTGGGACGGCGAGGAAATCGAGGCCCTCAAGCCCGTGGCGCACCTGCGCGCCAAGGCGGCGGGCCTGCTGCTGTTCACGCTGGTGCTGATTCTTGGATCGGCCCTGTACCTGCTGTACTCGCGCGGCGTGTTCGACGCCACGCAGCGCCTGGTGCTCACGGCCGACGACTCCGAGGGCGTGAGCGTGGGCATGGACATGACCTTCTCGGGCTTTCCGATCGGGCGCGTGCGCCGCATCGAGCTGGCCGAGGACGGCAATGTGCGCATCCTCATCGACGTGCCGCGAAAGGACGCGCACTGGCTGCGCGAGTCCAGCGTCTTCACCCTGGTCAAGGGGCTGGTGGGCGGCACCACCATCAAGGCCTACAGCGGCATCCTCAGCGATCCGCCGCTGCCCGACGAGGCCGTGCGCCCCGTGCTGCGCGGCGATGCCACGGCCGAGCTGCCGCAGATCATGTCCACGGCCAAGGAAGTGCTGGGCAACATCGCCCAGCTCACCGCGCCGGACTCGGCCCTGGGCGGGTCGCTGACCGAACTGCGCGGCCTGGCCGGCCGGGCCCAGGGGCCGGGCGGCGTGCTGGGCGTGGTCATGGGCAGCGAGCAGGAGGCGCGCAAGGTGACGGCCCTGCTGGACCGTGCCAATGCCACGCTGGCCCGCATGGAGCGCATGGTGGCGCGGGCCGACAGCCAGGTGTTCGACGCCGGTGGCGTCATGCCCGAGGTGCGTTCCACCGTGGTGCAGCTCAACGGCCTGCTGGCCGACACGCGCCGCACGCTGGGCAAGGTGGACGCCGTGCTGGCCGAGGCCCAGGCCGTGGGCTCCAATGCGCGCGAGGCCACGGCCGACCTGGGTGCCCTGCGCGCCGAGGTCGAGGGCAACCTGCGCCGCCTGGAAGGCGTGCTGGCCGACCTGCAGCGCAAGTGGCCGTTTGCCCATCAACCGGAGTTGAAGCTGCCATGAGCCCTGCCGCAACCCTCCTGGCGCGCCATGCCGTCGCCGGCGCCGTGCTGACCCTGGTGCTGGCCGGCTGCAGCAGCCGCCCGCCCGCGCCGGACTGGGCGCTGAATGCCGAATCTGCGTCCCAGCGCGCATCCACCGCCTACCTGGAAGGCCGCCAGCGCGTGCAGGCCATGGAATGGGACAAGGCCCGCGCCGAGGTGGCCGCCACGGGCCGCACCGACCTGGCCGCGCGTCTGGAGCTGATGCGCTGCGCGGCCCAGGTGGCCAGTCTGGAATGGGATGACTGCCCCGGCTACCAGGCGCTGGCGCTTGACGCTGCGCCGGCCGAGGCCGCCTATGCGCGCTATCTGCAAGGCAGGCCCCGGCCCGAAGACATTGCGCTATTGCCAGAATTACAGCGCCCCGTGGCACAGGCGCTGCTGGGCGGGTCTGCGTCGGCGCTGGCCGCCGTGCGCGCCATCAAGGAGCCGCTGCCGCAGCTGGTGGCGGCGGGCGCGGCCCTGCGATCGGGGGCGGCAGAGCCGGGCTTGTTGATGCTGGGCGCCGACACGGCCTCGGCCCAGGGCTGGCGCCGTGCGGTGATGGCCTGGCTGCTGCTGCAGGCCAGGGCCCATGATCAGGCGGGCGAGGTGGACAAGGCCCAGGCCGTCAGGCGCAGGCTGTCGCTGCTGGAGAAGACGGCCAGCGGTGGGGGCACATCGGCCGGCAAATGAAAACAGCGCCAGTCCGAAAGGGATGGCGCTGGGCAGGCATTTGCAGGCGTTTGCGGGGCTTACATCGACGACAGCAGGGCGCCCGGGTCTTTTTGCAGCAAGGTGTCTGCGGCCGGGGCGGCGCTGTCCAGCCAGAAGGTGGCAACGCTGGCGGCTACGGCAAGCACGACCGTGGCGGTGAAGGCGATGAAGGGATGACGTCCGAAGGGGCTGGGTCTGCGCATGGTGGACCTCCTGTCTGGCAGCGCAGGCAGAGCATTGGGCTGGGCCTGGACTCCATTGCACACCGGATTGCGCAGCGCGGCTGTCGGACAATCGCTTTCTCTCTTGACGTTTGTAAAAAACTGCTGAGAGAAAATTTCTATCGACTTTCAAGAGGCCGAAAAAAAAGCGAGGCAGAGCCTCGCTGAAAGTTCGGGACGTAAGTCCCTGGCCCGTGCTGGCAGGCCAGGCGTCGCCTTAGAAACGGTGGCGGATACCCGCGATCAGGCTGGTGCCCGACTTCAGGTCCGTGATGCGGTCGTGCATCAGCACGGTGTACACATCGGTGCGCTTGGACAGGTAGTGGTCGTAGCCCAGGCTGGCCGTGGTGCGCGTGGAGTCCACGGCGCCGATCTCGGCCTTGGTGCGCGCCAGGGCTGCCTTGATGGTGCCGGCGCTGGTCACGGGCACGTCCAGGCCCAGCGAGTAGGTGCTGTTCTTGCGGTCCAGATCCTTGACCTTGGCCTGGCCGTAGGTTGCGTACAGCTTGGCCACTTCGAAGTTGTAGGTGCCGCCCAGCATCCAGTCGGTCTTGGTGGGCATCACGGCCAGGCTCACGGGGTTGCTGATCTGGGCGCGCTCGTAGAAGGCCACCAGGCTCAGGGGGCCGCCGAAGTACATGGCGTTCACGCCGATGTTCTTCTTGCCGGAATCGCCGCCCTTTTCACCGAACTGGTAGTGGACGTTAGCCTGCAGGCCGCCGAACTTGGGCGTGGTGTAGACGACCTGGTTGCTCCAGCCGGTGTCGGACGGCGTGGTCAGGTTGGCCGAGCCCCAGGCTGTCGTGCCCACGTTAGCGTGCAGCACCAGCGGGGAGATGGTGAAGGAGTCGCCGAAGGGGTTGGTCAGGATGGTGGGCAGGAAGTTGGGCGCCATGCCGCGGCCCAGGCGCACCGTGCCGAAGCCGCCGGACAGGCCGACGTTGGCATCGCGCGAGAAGTACGGGTCACCATCGAAACGGCCGGGGCTGCCAGTGTCCACACGCATGAAGGCCGTCAGCTGGAAATCGACCTTCAGGCCGCCGCCCAGGTCTTCCTGGCCCTTCATGCCCCACCAGGAGGTGGTCATGCCGCCCGAACCCACGACACCCTTGCCGCTGGCGTCGCCAGCCATGCGCATGGAGCCGGCATAGGCGTCCACCAGGCCAGTCAGCTGGACCGAGCTTTGGGCGTGTGCAGCGCCGGCGCAGGCCAGTGCAGCGGCCAGTGCGATGAAGGAACGTTTCATGTTGAGGAGTCTTTCATTGTTGGAGAGTGGAAACGGGTGGCCAGTGCTGTGACCGGGGCAGACGATGAACCAATCGCCCGGGCTGGGCTACGTGGCAAACCTGGGACAGTGGCGTTTTCGCATCAGGGGCGGGCTGGCGTCGGCACGTCTTTGCGGCCTGCGTGCAAGGCGGTCTTGACTGGCTAAGCCGCGTATTACAACGCATCCCAGCCATTGCACCGGCCATAAAGTGGTGTCTTTGACACAGTTATGACGAAACTTAATTTGTGTTTTGCACTCTCGCGGCTTGAACACTGCCGTGCACTGGGATGGGGCCGGGGCACCAGGCCTGTGCAGCAGGTCCTTGCAAGAGGGCTCAAAGGTCAATTCAGGGCTCCTTGTTCGTCGGTTGGGCGGTGGATCTGTGCCTGTTGCCAGGCCTTTGGCTGCAACTGATTGCAAACAGCGTGCCAGCTTGCAACCCGGCCATGGGCCAGGCATGGGCCCCATGAGCCGGGCATGTGCTTCCAGACGTGTCAGACTCGCGCCCATGCCCGAATCCACCCTGCTCGTTGCCGATGACCACCCGCTGTTCCGCGCCGCGGTGATCCATGTGCTGCGCGAGGCCCTGCCGCAGTTCGCCGTGCTGGAAGCCGCAAGCGCCGCCACGCTGGGCGCGGCGCTGCAGCAGCACCCCGAGATCGAGCTGGTGCTGCTGGACCTGGCCATGCCGGGGGCGCGTGGTTTCTCGGCGCTGCTGCATGTGCGCGGCGAGTACCCCGATGTTCCGGTGGTGGTGATTTCGTCCAACGACCATCCGCGCGTGATCCGCCGTGCGCAGCAGTTCGGTGCCGCGGGCTTCATTCCGAAATCGGCGCCGGCCGAGGCCATAGGCACGGCCCTGCAGGAAGTGCTGGACGGCGGCAGCTGGTTCCCGCCCATGGCCGCCGAGCGCTCCGAGGCCGACGCCGCGCTGGCCGCGCGGCTGGCCCAGCTCACGCCCCAGCAGTTCCGCGTGCTGCTGTGCCTGGCCGACGGCCTGCTCAACAAACAGATCGCCCACGAGCTGGGGCTGGCCGAGAACACCGTCAAGGTGCATGTGACGGCCATTCTCAAGAAGCTGGAGTGCTACAGCCGCACGCAGGCGGCCGTGCTGGTCAAGAGCCTGGAGAACGACGGCACGGTCTGAACGCCATGCCCTGCCGTGCCACGTCTATCGGTGGCGCAGCAGCATCTGGCTCATGAGCGCGCGCAGCGCGGGCGGGCGCACGGGCTTGGCCAGAAAGCCCCAGCCGCGCTCGGCCGCCTGGCGACGCACCATGCCGTCGCGTTCGGCCGTGACCAGGATCACGGGCGGCGACTGGCCCCAGCGCTGGCACAGCTGCGCGTAGACATCGGGGCCGTGCAACTGGCCCAGGCGCACATCGAGCAGCACCAGCTGCGGCGCTTCGCCGGGCGCGGCCAGCGCCAGCGCCTCGGCCGGGCCGCCGGCCAGCGGCACGTTGCAGCCCCAGCGCTGCAGCAGGGCGCGCATGGCGGTGCAGGACTGGGCATCGTCTTCCACGTACCAGGCGCTCATGCCCTGCAGCGGTGCGTCCTGGCCTGCCTCGCCGCAATGCGTGGCCGCGGCGATCTGCGGCACGGCTGCGGGATCGCCCAGCGGCACGCAGACCCAGAACACGCTGCCCCGGCCCAGGTGCGAGCGCAGGCCGATCTCGTGGCCCAGCAGGCGGCCCAGGCGCTCGACGATGGCCAGGCCCAGCCCGGCGCCACGGTCGTCGCCATGGCCTTCGTCCAGGCGGCGGAATTCCTCGAAGATCTCGTGCTGCAGGCTCTCGGGAATGCCCGGGCCCTGGTCGTGCACCTCGATGCGCAATTGCTGGCCCTGGCGCCGGCAGCCGATGACGATGCGGCCCTGGCGCGTGTAGCGTATGGCGTTGGACAGGAAGTTCTGCAGGATGCGGCGCAGCAGCGCCTCGTCGCTGCGCACCACGCAGCGCGTGTCCACCGCGCTCAGGCGCAGGCCCCGGCTTTCGGCCAGGATGCCGAAGTTGTGGCGCATGACCTGCAGCAGCGGCCCCAGCGCGAAGTCGCGCACGCGCACCTCCAGCTGGCCCGATTCCATGCGCGAGATGTCCAGCAGGCTGCCCAGGATGGCGTCCTGCGCGGCCAGGGCGCCGTCGATGCTGTCGGCCACATGGCGGCCCGCGTCGTCATGCAGATGGCTGCGCAGCAGGGAGCTGAACATGCGCGCGGCGTTCAGCGGCTGCAGCAGGTCGTGCACGGCGGCGGCCACGAAGCGTGTCTTGTAGCGGTTGGCCTGCTCGGCCTCGCGCTTGGCTTCGGCCAGGTCGCGCGTGCGCTCGGCAATGCGCTGCTCCAGCGCATCGGCCAGCGAGCGAAGCTCGCGCGCGGCGTTCTTGTAGCTGGTGATGTCGGCGTAGCTGGTGACGAAGCCGCCATCGGGCAGCGGGTTGCCGCGGATCTCCAGCACCGTGCCGTCGTCCTTGGTGCTTTCACGCAGGTGCGGGCTGCCGCTGCGCAGATGCTGCAGCCGCCGGTGGATGGCCTCTTCGATGGGGCCGGGCCCCAGCAGGCCGCGCCGGGCGTTGTAGCGGAACAGGTTCTCGATGGGCTGGCCCGTGCGCAGCAGTTCGGAGGGAAACCGGAACAGCTCCACGTAGCGCGAGTTCCAGGCCACCAGGTTGAGGTCTGCATCGATCACCACCACGCCCTGGGGCAGGTGCTCCAGGCTGCGGCTCAGGCCCGTGTCGGCCTGGCGCGCGGCCTGGACGATGCCGTCCTGGGCCGTGCGCAGCTCCTGGGCATGCTGGCGCAGCACGGTCTCCAGCTCCAGGCGGCTGCGCAGGCGCAGCGCGGCCAGCCGCCTGCGCTGGCGCACGAACAGCACCAGCAGGCCCAGGGCCAGCCAGCCGCCCGCAGCGGCCGCCGCCGCCCAGCGGCTGGCCACGGTGCTGGCCTGCGTGTCATGCAGCAGGTGCAACTGCCAGTCGCTGCCGGGCAGGGGCAGGGTCTGCCACAGCGTGGTGCCGGGCAGGGCGGGCTCCTGCATCTGCACCAGGCGGCTGCCTTGCTCCAGGCCCTGGCGCACGCGGTAGCGCATGGGGTGCAGTTCCTGGTCGATGTACTGGCGCGTGGCGGCCAGGTCCGCCTCGTCGGCGGGGCTCAGGGGTGACAGCAGGCGGTAGCGCCAGTCGGGCTGGCTGGCCAGGAAGACCACGCCGTGCTCGTCCGAGGCCATGACCACGTCGGGCGTCTGCAGCCATTCGCGCTCCAGCTCCAGCAGCGCGATCTTGATCACCACCAGGCCCGCGACGGCGTTCTGCTCGTCCAGGATGGCCTGCGACAGGAAGTAGCCCGGCAGGCCCGTGGTCAGGCCGATGCCGTAGAAGCGCCCGCTGCCGCGCGACAGCGCCTGCTGCACATAGGGCCTGAAGCTGTAGTCCACGCCCACGTTGCTGCGCGTCTCGCGCCAGTTGCTGGCAGCCAGGGCCGTGCCGTGGCGGTCGATCAGGGTCAGCGTGGACGACTGGCTGGCGCCGTTGGCCTGCTCCAGCTTGCGGTTCAGGGCATCAACCTCGGCGGCGGACAGCGGGTGGGTGAGGGCGGCGCGCAGCTGCGCGTCCAGCGCCAGCACCTCGGGCAGGGTGCGGTAGCGGTCTATGCGCTGGCCCAGGGCCTGGGCGTAGAGGCTGAGCTGGCGCTGCACGCTTTCGGCCTCGCCGCGCAGGGCGCGGTGGTAGACCAGCTCACCGGCCAGCAGCATGCAGGCGAGCATGCCGCCGAACAGCAGCAGCAGGGTCCAGAAGGAACGGCGTGAAGGGCGTCGAACGGGTTGGGGCATGGTGGTGTGGACCCGATTGGGCGCCAGCTTGGTGCCTTCCAGGGGCGGGAAGGGGTTGGGGATTACCCTGATTCTGCGTGCATTCTCCCTGGGAGAGCACCTGCGCCTAATACCAATAGGTTATCGGCGCCGGAGCACGCCAGCGGTACAACCTGGACCTCGCCGCACCTTGGTGGTGCGTCCACCCCCACACAGTCCCGCCGGAGCCGCACCATGCATGCCGTCCCCACCCACGCCGCCAGCCCCGAGCGGCTGCCTTTCTACCGCCAGCTGTATTTCCAGGTGGTGGTCGCCATCGTGGCAGGCGTGCTGCTCGGCCACTTCGAGCCCCAGTACGCCGAGCAGTTCAAGCCGCTGGGCGATGCCTTCATCAAGCTGGTGAAGATGATCATCGCGCCGGTGATCTTCCTGACCATCGTCACCGGCATTGCGGGCATGACGCACCTGCGCACCGTCGGCCGCGTGTTCCTCAAGGCCATGGCCTACTTCCTGTTCTTCTCCACGCTGGCCCTGGTGGTCGGCATGGTGGTGGCGCACGTGGTGCAGCCGGGCGCGGGCATGAACATCAACCCGGCCGACCTGGACCAGGCCGCCGTCAAGGGCTATGTGGCCAAGTCGCACGAGCTGACGCTCACCGGCTTTGCCATGGACATCATCCCCAAGACGCTGGTCAGCCCCTTCGTGGGCGACAACATCCTGCAGGTGCTGTTCGTGGCCGTGCTGTTCGGCATCTCGCTGGCCATGGTCGGTGATGCGGGCAAGCCCGTGCTCAACTTCCTGGAGGCGCTGACGGCCCCCGTGTTCAAGCTGGTCGGCATCCTGATGAAGGCTGCGCCGCTGGGAGCCTTCGGCGCCATCGCCTTCACCATCGGCAAGTTCGGCCTGGGTTCGCTGGTGAACCTGGCCTGGCTGGTGGGCTCGTTCTACATCACCTCGCTGCTCTTCGTGGTGGTGGTGCTGGGTTTCGTGGCGCGGCTGTGCGGCTTCTCGGTGCTCAAGCTGGCGCGCTACCTGAAGGCGGAACTGCTGCTGGTGCTGGGCACCTCGTCCTCGGAATCGGCCCTGCCTTCGCTGATGCAGAAGATGGAGCGCGCCGGCTGCGGCAAGTCCGTCGTGGGCCTGGTCGTGCCCACGGGCTACTCCTTCAACCTGGACGGCACCAACATCTACATGACGCTGGCCGCACTGTTCATCGCCCAGGCCACCAACACCCACCTCACCCTGGGCCATGAGATCGCGCTGCTGCTGGTGGCCATGCTCAGCTCCAAGGGCGCTGCCGGCGTGACCGGCGCAGGCTTCATCACCCTGGCCGCCACGCTGGCCGTGGTGCCCGAAGTGCCCGTGGCCGGCATGGCCCTGATCCTGGGCGTGGACCGCTTCATGAGCGAGTGCCGCTCGCTGACCAACTTCATGGGCAACGCCGTGGCCACCGTGGTGGTCTCGCGCTGGGAAAACGAGCTGGACTACAGCAAGCTCAATGCCGCCCTGGATGGAGAGCCTGTGCAGGCCCTGCCTGCCGAGGCCGCAGCCGTCAAGGCCTGAGTCCGCAGGCCCCGGGCACCAAACCCTCTCCTGCTCGATGCGGCGGCCTTGGCCGCCGCATTCGCTTGCGATGCGCCCCGCATCGCTCTCAGCGATAGTCGATCCACACCCCGCCTGCGTCGGCCGAACGCACGCAGTTCTCCACCCAGCGCACTCCCTCGACGCCCGCCTGGATGTCCGGATAGCGGATCTTGCCCAGGGCCAGGCTGTCGCCCCGGTCCGTGGCATGCATGGCCAGGGCGAAGCGGCGGTAGAGGTTGGCCCAGGCCTCGAACAGGCCCTCGGCATGGCCGGCGCCGATGCGGTCTTCCTGCCGTGCAGCGGGATGCAGGTAGTCCATGCCGCGATCGAGCACCTGGGCCGGCCGGCCCTGGATTTCGTGGCGCAGCTGGTTGGGATGCTCGTCCCACCATTCCAGGCTGGCCTTCGAGCCGATGACACGCAGCCTTTGCCCATGCATGGAGCCGCTGTTGACTGCGCAGGCCCACAGATAGCCCATGGCGCCGCCCCGGTACTGCATGAGGGCGAGTGCGTTGTCCTCCAGCGGGGCGCGGCTGCCGATGAAGCTCTGCCGCGAGCACATCAGCCGCTCTATCTCCAGCCCGGGCAGCACCAGCTGCGAGAGGTACAGCGGATGCGTGCCGAGGTCGCCCAGCACATAGCTGGGGCCGGCATGGGCCGGGTCCATGCGCCAGCGCGCGGCCGGGCTGGAGGCTTCCACCGCCTCGCTGTGAAAGCCGTGCGAGAACTGCATCTGCACGATGCGGATCTCGCCCAGCTCGCCCTGCGCGACCATCTCGCGCGCCTGCTCCATGAGCTGGTGGCCCGCGTAGCCGTAGGCCACGCCCACGATCCGCCTGCTGGCACGCGACAGCTCCAGCAGCTGCAGAGCTTCGGCCGTGGTGAAGCACAGCGGCTTTTCGCAGACCACGTGCAGCCCCGCCAGCAGCGCGGCCCTGCAGATCTCGAAATGGGTGTTGTTGGGCGTGGCGATGGACACGGCGCGGATGCCGTCCGGGCGGCGCGCCTCGGCCTCGAACATGGCGCGGTAGTCGGCATAGCAGCGCTGCGCATCCAGGCCCAGCCGCTCGCCGAACTGCCGGCCGCGCACCGGGTCGATGTCGAAGGCACCGGCCACCAGCTGCAAGCCGTGGTCGCGCTGCGCCGCCGATCGGTGCACCGGGCCGATCTGGCTGTCCTGTCCCCCGCCGACCATGGCCCAGGCAATCGGGTGGCCGGGCATGGGTGTTGCGTCGATCATGGTGTTCACCTTCAGCTTTGGTAGAACGCGGGCCGGGGCGCCGCCGCCATGCGCTCTACGGCGCCGGAGGACTGGGCCAGCACGCAGGCATCGGCGGCCACGGCGGCGGCATGGCCGTCCCAGGCCGAGGGACCCGTCAGCCGCTGGCCGCGCACGCCGTCGATGAAGGCCTGCAGCTCCACGTCATAGGCGGCCATGAAGCGCTGCTTCCAGTCGGTGAGTATGGGTATGGAGTACATGGCCGCGCTTTTCAGGGGGACGGCTGCGGGGTCGGGCAGGCGCGCAATGCCTGTCTCGCCCACCACTTCGCACTGGATGTCGTAGCCATAGCGGCAGTTGACGAACACCTCCACATCGATGCGGATGCCGCCCACGGTCTCCAGCAGAACGATCTGCGGGTCGGCCAGATGGGGCAGGGCGTGGCGCGTTCTCTTCGGGTACACCACCTGGGCACTGGCGTATTCGTCGTCCAGCAGCCAGCGCAGCACATCAAGCTCATGGATCAGCGTATCGGTGATGGCCATGCCGGTGGTGTAGCCGTCGGCCACGCAGGGATTGCGGTGCGCGCAGTGCACCATCAGCGGCGCACCGATCTGGCCGCTGGCGATGACCTGCCGCAATGCCCGGTAGCCTGCGTCGTAGGGGCGCATGAAGCCGACCTGCACCAGCCGCTGCCCATGGGCCATCTCCGCCTGCACGATGCGCAGGCAGCCGGCAGCGGTGACCGCCAGCGGCTTTTCGCAGAACACCGGCTTGCCCTGGGCGATGGCCGCCAGCACCAGCTCCTCGTGCGTGGGTCCCCAGGACGTGACCAGTACCGCCTGCACCTGCGGCGCGGCAATCAGCGCCGGGCCGCTGTCAAAGGCCTCGATGTCCGGGCCGTGCCGGGCCATCACCTCACGCACCTGCTGCGCATCGATGTCCGTCACCGCCACTACCCGGGCGCCCGACAGCGTCTGGCACATCCTGCGGATATGGTCCTGGCCTATGGCCCCGCAGCCAATCACTCCGATCTGCAATGTCATGTCGTCCTCTCCTCGTCAAAGCAATGAATGGCGGATGAAGTCCATGCTTTGCCGCAGCAAAGCCTCGCTGTCGGCCGCTTGCGTGATCCCTTCCGCGAACGGCTCGAACGAGACCGGGGCGCCGCAGCCGCGATCGAGCAGGGCGCGCAACTGGGCGATGTTGCCCAGGCGGTCACCTTCGCCGACCAGCACGCGATGGCCGTCGCGCATCTGGCCGCTCTCCAGCTGGCGGTCCTCGACGCCCGAGACATGCACCAGCCCGGTCTGTTCGGGAAAGAACAGGTCTTCGCCCGCCAGGTGGTGGTGGAAGCTGTCGTGCACCAGCTTGAAATGGCGCTCGCCCGCGGCCTCATGGATGGCGGCCACCGCATCGGACTTGCGGCGCAGTGCGCACTCGGCAAAGCCCAGGGGCTCGACCAGGCCCTGGATGCCGTGGCCGTCGAGGATGGGGCGCAACTGCCGCAGCGCCTGCACCAGGTCGCGCCGCCGTTCGCCGGGCGTGCGCGCATCGGCCCGGTCGTTCAACGGACACATGACCAGGGCCTGCGCGCCGCAGTCACGCGCATACGCAGCCAGTTCGCGCGCCTTGCGTTCGATGCCTGCGTCGAAAACGTCGAAGGGATACAGCGCGTTGATTGACAGGATGGTGATGCCCGCCTGCTGCGCTGCAGCCCGGATCGCGGCGGGCGCCGTGCCGTCGCGCATCTCGGCGTGGGGCAGATCGTTGCGGATCTCGATGGCCGACACGCCCAGGCGCCGGCACATGCCCAGGTAGTCGGCAAACGGCATGCGAGAGGCGCTGATGCGGTTGATGGCGAAGTGGATGGGCTGGTGCATGGCAAGAGCTCAGGCTGAAAGGGGCAGGGCGGCGGGGGAGAAATGCCTGTTCAGGTAGCGCTGTATCTCCCGGCGCATGAAGCGGCTGGATTCGGCGGCCCGCTCCTCCCAGGCGAACACGCAGGACGACAGCACGCCGTCGAAGCCGGCTGCGCCCAGCGTGCCGAAGAACAGGTCCCAGTCGATCTCGCCCTGGCCCATGTCCAGGTGCTGGTGCACGCGGATGTGGTGCGAGCCCGGCGGGTTGACGATGTAGCGCAACTGGCTGCTCTTGCGGTGGTCGAAGGTATCGGCCACGCGCACATGGGCCAGCAGCGGTGCCGCCTCGCGCAGCATGGCGGCCATGTCGTCGCCGTAGTGGAAGGTGTGCGGGGCGATATAGGACAGCCGCAGCGCCTTCGAGCCCATGTTCCTCACGATGTCCATGGCCGGCTGCAGCTGCTCTATCCAGTCCTCCGGATGCGGCTCCACGGACAGCGTGATGCCTTCGCGCTCCAGGATGGGCAGCAGCTCGTCCATGGAGCGGAACCAGGCGGCCTCGCACATCTCTTTCGGATTCGCGCCGGCAGGACCGTTCACCGAGCGCTCGGGCGATGCGCCTCGGCCGAACTCGGACACCATCAGCGCGCAGTCCATCTCCACGGCGACTTCGATGGCCTTTCTCCAGCAGCGCATGGCCCATTGCCGTTCGTCCTCGAACGGGCTGGCCCAGCGGTACATGGGCTGCAGCGATGCCAGCGCCACGCCGCTGGCGCGCATCGCCTGGCGGAATGCGGCCATGCGCTCCTTGGTGGCGCGCGGCATCACCCACCAGTCCAGGAAGTCGCTGCGCGGCGACAGTTCGATCTGGTCATAGCCCAGCTCGGCCACGGCGTGCGGCAGGCGGTCCAGGCACTCGTGCCGGATCATGTAGGGATCGAGGGCGATTTTCATGATGCCTCCCTGCAGGGCGCGCCGTCAGCGCCGCGCCTTCTTGTTGCGGTACTGGTCTGCGACCACGGCCGCGACGATGATGGCGCCCTTGACCATCTCCTGGTAGTAGGCGTCGATGCGGATGAAGGTGAAGCCCGAGGTCATGACGCCCAGGATCAGCACGCCGATCACCGTGCCGGTGATGCGGCCCACGCCGCCCGCCAGCGAGGTGCCGCCGATCACGACGGCGGCGATCGCATCGAGCTCGTACATGACGCCCATGCCGGACTGGCCGGAGATTGCCCGCGCCGCCGTCACCGTGCCGGCGATGCCGCTGAGCACGCCGGCAATCATGTAGACCCAGACCAGATGCCGGCGCACGTTGATGCCCGAGACCACGGCAGCCTGGCGGTTGGCGCCGATGGCGTAGGTGAACTTGCCAAAGCGCGTATGGCGCAGCACGGTGTGGAAGACGGCGGCAAGCACCAGGAAGATGAGCACCGGATGGGCGCCGGAGCCCAGCGCCGCGAACTCGTCCGTCAGCATGGAGACGGGCGTGCCGTTGGTGAACCACTTGGCGAAGCCGCGTGCCGCGACCATGGTGCCCAGCGTGGCGATGAAGGGCGGGATGCCGGTGAAGGCGATCAGCGAGCCATTGATCAGCCCGACCATCAGGCCCACGCACATGCCGGCCAGCACGGGCCAGACCACGGGCAGATCGGTGAGTTGGGGGAACACCGCGCGCGGAAAGTCCGATACCTGCGCCAGGCTGGCCGACACCACGGCGGCGGCGGCCACCACGGAGCCGGAGGACAGGTCGATGCCGCTGGTGATGATGACCAGGTTGACGCCCACGGCGATGATGCCGACCACCGCCATCTGCAGCACGATGATCTGCAGCCGCTCGGCGTTGAGCAGAAAGCTCTGGCCCACGGTGAGCCAGCCTGCCGCCTCGAAGAACAGGGCGATGCCCAGCAGCACGAGGAAGATGCTGAGCTCCGGCGGCCACCGGGCGCGCTGCTTTCGGGCGGGCCGGGCCTGCGCTTGGGTTTGCGTTTGCGTTTGGGCTTGCGAAACCGTCTGGGAATTGCTCATCTTGCGTGTCTCCGTTGCGTATCGGGGCTCAGCGGGAGGCCAGTTCCATGATCCGCACCTGGTCGGCGTCCCTGCGCTCGACGATGCCGGTCATGCGCCCCTCGTGCATGACCAGGATGCGGTCGCTCATGCCCAGCACCTCGGGCATTTCCGAGGAGACCATCAGCACGGCAGTTCCCTGGGCCGCGAGCGCGCCCACGAGGCGATGGATCTCGGCCTTGGCGCCCACGTCGATGCCGCGCGTCGGCTCGTCCAGGATGAGGATGCGCGGGCGCGTCAGCAGCCAGCGGCCGATCAGCACCTTTTGCTGGTTGCCGCCCGACAGGTTGCGGATGTCCTCGTGCAGCCCGGGGGACCGGACCTGCAGCGTGCGGGCCATGTCCTCGCATTCGCGCGCCACGGCGGCATGCGCGACCAGACCCCAGCGCACATGGCGCTCGTGCAGCAGCGCCACCTCCATGTTGGCCAGCAGGTCCAGGCCCATGAAGCAGCCCGTGTCCTTGCGGTCCTCGGTGAGAAAGGCCATGCCCAGCCGCATGGCCTGGGCAGGCGAGGTGATGCGCACCGGCTCGCCGCCGATGCGGATCTCGCCGCAGGTGGCGGGCACGACGCCGAACAGCGCCTCGGCAAGATTGGAGCGCCCGGAGCCCACCAGGCCGGCCACGCCCAGGATCTCCCCGGCGCGCAGCTCGAAGCGCAGGCCATGGAACACGCCCTCGACGCCCAGCCCGTCCACCGAGAGCACCACATCGCCCAGGGCCACGTCCTGCTTGGGGAACATCTGGGTGATCTCGCGCCCGACCATCATGCGGATGATGTCGTCGCGCGTGACATCGGCCGATGCATGCGTGCCTATGTACCTGCCGTCGCGGAACACCGAGAACTCGTCGGAGATCTCGAACAGCTCGTTCATCTTGTGCGTGATGTAGACGATGCCTTTGCCCTGGCCGCGCAGGTGGCCGATGATGCGAAACAGATGCTCCACCTCCCGGTCGGTGAGCGCGGAGGTGGGCTCGTCCATGATCAGCACCTCGGAGTCGAAGGACACGGCCTTGGCGATCTCCACCATCTGGCGGCTTGCCACGCTCAGCGTGCGCACCTCGGAGTCGGGGTCCATGTCGATGGCCAGCCGCTCGAACAGGGCATGGGTGCGCTGGCGCAGCTGGCGGTGGTCGATCAGGCCCAAGCGGTTGACGGGCTCGCGGCCTATCCAGATGTTCTCGGCCACCGTCATGCTGGGCATGAGGTTCAGCTCCTGGTGGATCATGGCGATGCCTTGCCTGAGCGCATCCAGCGGGCTGCGCAGCGTGACGGGCAGGCCCCTGAGGCGGATCTCGCCGGTGTCGGGCGCGTGCACGCCGGCAATGATCTTCATCAGGGTGGATTTGCCGGCGCCGTTCTCGCCCATCAGCGCATGCACGCTGCCGCTGCGCAGGCGCAGCTGCACATCGGCCAGCGCCACGACGCCCGGAAACGACTTGCCCACCCCACGCACCTCCAGCAGGTCGCTGCAGGCATGGGGCGCGTGTTGCGCGCGCGGTGCGGCTGGCGCGGGTGGGCCGCGGTCCGGCCCGTGCACAGGGGATGCGGACATGGCTCAGGGCCTGGCGTACTGGCCCATGTTCTCGGGCGTCACCAGCTCGAAGGGCACGTTCACGAAGCGCTCCACGGGCTGTTTGCCGGCCAGGCGTAGGGCGGCATCGACCGCCTTGGCGCCCTGTCCGGCCAGGTTCTGGAAGACGGAGACCTTGAGGTCGCCGTTCTTCATGGACGAAAGCCCGTCGGGCGTGGCGTCTATGCCGGCCACGATGGTGTTGGGCCTCCACTTGCGGGCCGCCTTCAGCGCGTTGATGGCGCCAATCGCCATCTCGTCGTTGTTGGCGAGGATGGCGTCGAACTTCATGCCCGAGCTCAGCCAGTTCATGGTGATGTCCTGGCCCTGCGTGCGGCTCCACTTGCCCTCGCGCTTGTCGAGGATCTTCATGTCCGCGCATTCGGGCGTGGCCGCCACTTCCTCGATGTCGCGGGTGCGGGTGCGCGCCGATTCGTTGGAGAGCTCCCCCATCAGCACCAGGATGTTGCCGCGGCCCTCCAGCAGCTTGCAGACCTGGCGGGCCTGCAGCGTGCCCGAGAGTTTTTCGTCGGAGGCCACCACGGCGGTGCCTGCGGGCAGCTTGTCGAAATCGACGGGCTGGCGGTTCACGTAGACCAGCGCAATCCCGGCGTCGCTCACCATGCGGGTGATTCTGGGCGTGGCGTCGGTGTCCACCGGGTTGACGATGATGGCGTCGGCCCGCTGGGCAATCATGTTCTGGATCTGGCTCAGCTGCTTGCCCACATCGTTGCTGGCGTCCTCGATCTGCAGCTCGGCCCCATGTTTTTTGGCCGCGTCCACGATGCCGTTGCGCAGGATGGTCAGGCCGGTGTCGTCGAAGAGCGCCATCGCCACGCCGATCCTGAGGGGCTGCGCGTGGGCTTGCGCCTGTGTCTGCTTCTGCGTCTGAGCCTGGGAATGCACGGGCAGTGCTGCCAGAAAGGCGGCGGCAATGGCCGCCAGCAGGTGGTTTTTCCTCATCCCTCGTCTCCTTGTCCTTGAGCGGCAGCGGGGCGCGTTCACATCCCGCCTTGACTCGCCAAACACCGGATTGCCCCGGACCCTGAGGAGAAATGTAGTTCTGTCCCTCTAATTTTTGGAAATTAATTTCTAAGTGAATACACCTAAGGAAAAAAATTTCTAATAGT
Source organism: Delftia sp. DLF01 (assembly GCF_014852125.1). NCBI lineage: Bacteria > Pseudomonadati > Pseudomonadota > Betaproteobacteria > Burkholderiales > Comamonadaceae > Delftia > Delftia sp. DLF01. Next base: position 895,773 of record NZ_JACVAZ010000003.1, on the reverse strand, counting down.
TTTAATCTTTTTCCATGTTCTGGACGCTGGCCAAGCACTGCCTGCGGACAGCCTCTGAGCAATGGCCATGGAAAGGCAAGACAAGAGATGACAGGCACCGTGACCGGCACCGTGAGATTGACCGTCAGCCAGGCGCTGGTCCGCTACCTGGCCGCCCTGCAGGCCGAGGTCATGCAGCCCGATGGCGGCACGGCCGTCCAGCCCTATTGCGCAGGGGTGTTCGCCATCTTCGGACATGGCAACGTGGCCGGGCTGGGCGAGGCCCTGCATGCCGAACGGCAGCGGCTGCCCACGCTGCGCGCACACAGCGAGCAGGGCATGGCCCATGCGGCCGTGGCCTTTGCCAAGGCGCACTTTCGCCAGCGCATGATGGCCGTGACATCGAGCATCGGGCCCGGCGCCACCAACCTGGTGACCCCGGCTGCGCTGGCGCATGTGGCGCGGCTGCCGCTGTTGCTGCTGCCCGGGGACATCTTTGCCTCGCGCCTGCCCGATCCCGTTCTGCAGCAGGTGGAGAGCTTCGAGCAGGGCGATCTGAGCGCCAATGACTGTTTGCGCCCGGTCACGCGCTACTTCGACCGCATCATGCAGCCCGAGCAATTGCTGCTGGCCTTGCCGCGTGCCATCCAGGTCATGACCGACCCGGCCCAGTGCGGCCCCGTCTGCCTTGCGCTGCCGCAGGATGTGCAGACCCAGGCCTTCGACTGGCCCATGGATTTCTTCCACCCGCCGCTGATCCGCCTGCGCCGCCAGCCGGCCGACGCTGCCGGGCTGGCGGAGGCCGTGGCCTTGCTGGCCTCCGCCAAAAGGCCGCTGATCGTGGCGGGCGGCGGCGTGCTGTACAGCCATGCCTGGGAGGCCTTGCGCGTTTTTGCCGAAACGCATGGCGTGCCGGTGGCCGAGTCGCAGGCCGGCAAGGGCAGCCTGGCCTGGGACCACCCGCTCAACCTGGGCGCCATGGGCGTCACGGGCTCGCCCGCCGCCAACCACGCGGCCCGGCAATGCGATGTGCTGCTGGTCGTCGGCACGCGGCAGCAGGATTTCACCAGCGGCTCGCATGCGTTGTACGGCCATGCCAGGGTGCTGGCCCTGAACGTGCAGCCCCTGGATGCCGCCAGGAAACGCGGCCAGCCGCTGGTGGCCGATGCGCGTGTCGGCCTGGCCCAGCTTGGCGCGGGATTGGCCGGCTGGCGCGCCGATCCGCAGTGGACGGCCGACAGCCGCGCCCGGGCCGCAGCCTGGGCAGAGCGTGTGGCGGCGCTGACTTTGCACGTGCCCAAGGGCGAGCTGCCCTATGACGCCGAGGTGATAGGCGCCGTGCGCGAATCGGCCGCCGACGCCGGGCTGGACAGCGCCTGCAGCGACATCGTGGTCTGTGCGGCCGGCACGCTGCCGGCCGAGCTGCACAAGCTGTGGCGCAGCGGCCTGCCGGGCAATTACCACGTGGACTATGCGTATTCCTGCATGGGCTACGAGATAGCGGGCGGCCTGGGCGTGAAGCTGGCGCGGCCCGAGCGCGAGGTCATCGTGCTCGTTGGCGATGGCTCCTACATGATGCTCAACGCCGAGCTGGCCACCTCGGTCCTGCTGGGCCGCAAGATCATCGTCGTGGTGCTGGACAACCGTGGCTACGGCTGCATAGAGCGGCTGCAGATCCGCTGCGGCGGCGCCAGCTTCAACAACATGCTCGACGACTGCGTGCCCGAGGGCGGCGAGCGCTCGTCCATCGATTTCGCCCGCCACGCCGCCGCCATGGGGGCCGAGGCCGTCCACGTGGGCGGTGTGCAGGAACTGCGCCGCGAAATGCTGCGTGCGCGGGCGTCCCGCCGCAGCCAGGTGCTGGTGATAGACACCACCCACCACCGCACCACGGCCGATGGCGGCGCCTGGTGGGATGTCGCCGTGCCCGAAGTCTCGGCCCGGCCCGAGGTTCAGGGCGCGCGGCGCGAGTACCTGCACCACAAGGCAGGCCAGCGGCGCTGATGCCGCGCCACCGTCGACCCGTCCGACTTCTGCCCATCTGCCCATCTGCCCATCTGCACCAAGGAGGACTCGCATGACCTGGAAGGTACGCATCGGTATCAATCCCCTGTCCTGGATGAACGACGACCTGCCATCGCTGGGTGGCGATACGCCGCTGGACACGGCACTGAAGGAGGGCGCCGAGATCGGCTACGCGGGCTTCGAGCTGGGCAACAAGTTTCCGAAAACCGGCCCCGCGCTCAAGGCCAGGCTTGACGCGTACGGGCTGGCCTGCGTCTCCGGCTGGTACTCGGGCTTTCTGGCGCAGGCCGATGCGGGCAGCGATGCACAGGCGATTGCCGCCGAGGCCGAGCGCTGCAAGCCCCACATGGAAAGGCTGCGCCACAACGGCGTCGACGTGGTGGTCTATGGCGAATGCGCGGGCACGGTCCAGGGGCAGATCGGCACGCCTGTGTCCCGGCGCCCGCGCTTTGCCGACGATGCGGCCTGGCAGCGCTATGCGTGGCGGCTGGATGCCTTTGGCGCGCACCTGCTGGAGTGTTACGGCATCCGGCTGGCCTATCACCACCACATGGGCGCCCATGTGGAATCTCCGCAGGATGTGGACCGCCTGATGGCGCTGACCGATCCGCGCAAGGTCTTCCTGCTGTTCGATACCGGCCATGCCTACTACGGCGGGGCGGCCGATCCGGCGGCGCTGCTGAAAAAACATGTGGCGCGCGTGGCGCATGTGCATTGCAAGGATGTGCGTCCCCAGGTGATTGCCCAGGCACGCCAGGGCGACTGGAGCTTTCTGCAGGGCGTGGTCAACGGCATCTTCACGGTGCCGGGCGACGGCGCGCTCGACTTCGAGGCGGTGCTGCGCACGCTCAGGGATGCCGGCTACCAGGGCTGGCTTGTGGTCGAGGCCGAGCAGGACCCCGCCATCGCGCCCGGCTACGCATACGCGAAAAAGGGCTACGAGACGCTGCGCGCGCTCGTGGACCGGCTGGGCGCCTGAGGCCATCCGACATCGACGCATGAAAACCAAGGGAGGACACCGTCATGACATCTGCAATCCACCACGCCCTGCAGGGCCCTGCGGCCCGGGCCACCGTGCCTTGCCTGTGCGCTGCGGCGCTGGCCGGCGCAGCCAGTCTGGCCACGGCGCAAGGCAGCGTCACGCTGTACGGGCGCATCGTCAGCGGTGTCGACTACATGAACCGCATTGCCGAGGGGCCGGGCCGGTCTTCCGATCAACTCCGGCACGCCGGGCAATGGGGCGCAACCTGGTGGGGGCTGCGCGGGGCCGAGGACCTGGGTGGCGGCCTGAGCGCTGTCTTCCATCTCGAAAGCCAGTTCTCCGCCGACGACGGCACGGTGGGCGACAGCTTCTTCAGCCGCTATGCGGTGGTCGGCCTGCGCAGCCAAACGTACGGCACGCTGCTGCTGGGCCGGGCCATGGGCATTCCGGATGGCGAGGTCTGGGCGCTGGACCCCATGGGCTTGCAGGCCATGGGCGCGGGCACGCTGCAGGGCAACCGGACCTGGGGGGCGCGCCCCAATGCCATCAGCTACCAGTCGCCGGCCTGGAGCGGGCTCTCGTTTCGCACCCAGCTGGGGCTGAACGGAGAGGCGGGCCGTTCCCGGGCCGGGCGCCAGGTCGCCGCCAGCGTGGGCTATGAGCAGGGGCCGCTGGTGCTCAAGGCCTTCTACGAGGAAATCCGTGACGGCAACGGCGCGTTCGCCTCGCTCTACACGGCATCGCGCCTGTATACGGTGGGCGCAACCTACCGCGTGGGCGGCCTGAAGCTGTTCACGGGCTACAGCCAGATCCGGTCAGGTGCGCTGACGGTGGCCGACGCCGACAACCCGGCAGGCGCCCGCAGGCAGCAGACCTACTGGATGGGCGCCAACTACCAGGCCACGCCGGCCCTGGTGCTGGTGGGCGGCGCCTACCGCGCCAACCGCAGTGGCGGCGGCGCCAGCCTGGTGAGCCTGGGGGCCAACTACCATCTTTCCCGGCGCACCATGCTGTATGGCACGGTGGGCGCCGTCTCCAACGGCGGCGGAGCCTCGTTCTCGGTGGAGGCCAACAGCGGCAAGCCGGTGCCTGGTTCGGGCCAGCAGGGCGTCTACACGGGCATCGTGCACTCGTTCTGAAGCCGCCTTCGCCGCGCATCAACCCTCGGCCCGGCCGGGTCAAGTCCGGGTGGGCCGGCTCTTGCGGGGCGGCTGCCGCGCCGCTTGGCTGTATTCTTGGTGCTTCGCTTCACGCAGCCTTGCGGCCGTTCCCACCATGCATTTGTCCAGACGCGAATTCCTCGGCGCCGGCGCGGCCGCCGCCTGTGCCTCGCTGGTCGGTTGCGCGGCCTCGGCGCCCGTGTCGGGCAGCTTTCTGCAGCCGTGGCGCAGCCATCTGGAGATGCCGCGCGACCAATGGCGCCAGCGCCTGGCCGCCACCCAGGCGCTGGGCTGCCGGGAGCTGTTCGTGCAATGGAGCGGCCTGCTGGGCGATTCCGAGGCGGACAGCTGGATGCTGGCCGACGCGCAGATCGCCGACCTGCTGGACATCTGCACCGAACTGGGCATGGGCGTGCACCTGGGCCTGCCCTATGACGAGCGCTGGTGGAAGCAGATCAGCCTTTCCAACGCCGCAGGCCCCGCGCCCTATCTGGCGCATATTGCCGAGCAGGGCGCCAGCCACATGTACGCCAGCACCTGGCCGCGCCATGCGGCGTTTCGCGGCTGGTACATCCCCTACGAGCTGGAGCAATACCACTGGGCCGCGCCCGAGCGCATCGAGCTGCTGTTGAGCGCACTGCAGCCACTGGCGCAGGCGGCAGCGGCCACGTCCGGCCAGGTGCCCGGCATCTCCACCTATTTCAGCCAGCTGCAGACGCTGGGCAGCCTGCCCACGCTGTGGAGCATCCTGCTGGACCGCGTGTCCCTGCGCCCCATGGTGCAGGACGGCGTGGGCGTGGCGGGACTGCGCAACTACGAGGCGCTGGCACCGCTGCAGCAGATGCTGCTGGAGCGCAGGGCGCCGTTCGATCTCATCGTGGAACTGTTCGAGCAACTGCCGCCCACGCGGCCCGATGGCTCGGACTTCCAGGCGCGCACGGCCAGTTTCGAGCGCGTGCGCCGCCAGTGGGACGTGGCCCGCGACTACGGCGCCCAGCGCGTCGTCGCCTTCGCCATCGACCCCTGGGTGCTGAACGACACGCCAGAGGCCCGGCAACTGCTGCGCGAGTGGAAGGCCGCCGCCCGCTGAGCGCGGTGGCTGCCGGGTCAGAAGCGCTTGCCGATGATCTCTCTGAGGATTTCGCTGCTTCCGCCGAAGATGCGCAGCGCCCGTGCATCGGCCCAGGCGCGGCCAATGCCGTATTCGGCCATGTAGCCGTAGCCGCCGTGCAGTTGCAGCAGCTCGTCCAGCACCTGGCCCTGCAGCTCGGTGGCGTTGAGCTTGGCCATGGCGGCGGTGACGGAGTCCAGTGAGCCTTCCATGTGCTGGGCCAGGCAGTCGTCCAGGAAGACGCGCAGCATGGTGGTCTTGGCCAGCGCGTCGGCGAACTTGAAGCGGGTGTTCTGGTAGTCGAGCACGCGGCGCCCGAAGACCTTGCGGTTGCGCACGAACTCGGCGGCCTCGTCCAGCATGCCTTCGGTGGAGGCTGCCGCACGCAGCGCGATCGCCAGCCGCTCCTGCGCCAGCTCCTGCGTCACATGCTCGAAGGCGGCGTTTTCGCGGCCCAGCAGGTGGTCGGCCGGCAGGTGCAGTTCGTCGAAGAACAGCTCGCAGGTGTCCTGGCTGTGCTGGCCTATCTTGCGCAGCGCCGGTCCCTTGCCCAGGCCCTTCATGCCTTCTTCCACCACGAACAGCGACAGGCCGCGCGCGCCCAGGTCGGGCTCGGTGCTGGCCAGTACCACCATCAGGCCGGCGTTGACGCCGTTGGTGATGAAGGTTTTCTGGCCGTTGAGCACGTAGCCGCCGCCCTCACTCTCGCTCTTGCGGCGGGCGCGCGTGCGCACGGCCTTGAGGTCGCTGCCCGCGCCGGGCTCGGTCAGGGCGATGGCACCGATCAGCTCGCCCGTGGCCATGCGCGGCAGCCAGCGGTCCTTCTGCACCTGCGTGCCGAAGTTCCAGAGATAGGGGGCCACCATGTCGGAATGGATGGAAAAGCCGATGCCCAGGCAGTTGGCGCGCGCCAGCGCCTCGATGACCACGGCCGCGTGGCCGAAGTCGCCGCCCTGGCCGTAGGGCGGGGGCAGGTCGCAGTTGAGCAGGCCGCTGTCGCCCGCCTTGCGCCACAGGGCGCGCGGCGTGATGCCCTCGGCCTCCCAGTCATTGATGTGGGGCAGGATCTCGGTGGCCACGAATCGGTCCACCTGTTCCTTGAACAGCAGGTGGTCTTCACGCAATACGGAGCGGGTGCGCATGTCTGTGTCGGTCTCCTTGGGCTGGGTCAGGGACGATAGGTGTCGGTGGCGCTGGCCTGGCCGCGCAGCACGGGTGCGGCGGCCGTACCCGTCATGAACAGGCTGTAGTGGTCGCCCGGCTGCAGCTGGGGCAGCGCCAGCGGCGCGCTGGCCGCAGTGGCGCAGGTGGCGGCGAGCTGGGCACTGACCGGGTTGATGGAGCGGCTGGCCGACCTGGCGGGCGCCACGCCCGTGAACAGCGGCGTGCCCGTCCCGGCGATCTTGAGCCCGCCTTCGGTGCAATCGTCGATCAGGTTGTAGAAGCGCAGCTCGGCCTTGAGCGCGTCCTGGCTTCCGCCGGAGTCGTCGATGGACGTGAAGCGCGCGGCCGCGTTCTTGCCCTGGCGCTGCGGCACCAGGGTGGTGAAGCTGCCCGGCGCCACCTTCATGCTGCCGGCGCTTTTGCCGTCCAGCTGAATGGCGAAGGGCGTGTCGCCCTTGACGATGGCGTAGCTGCTGGCCGGCTTGCTGCCGGACAGCGTCTGCTCGGGGCCGTCGCCGATCTTCACGCGCAGGCTGCCCGCGTCGGGGTGGACCACGCGCACGAAGGACGAGCCTGCGGGCGGGCGCGCCGCATAGAGCTGGGCCAGCGTGCCTTCGGCATGCGCGGCGGGCAGGCAGGAGAGCCCGGCCAGGCCGGCCAGGGCGAGCGCGACGGTACGCATCACGGGGGAAAAAGCGGAGGTCATGCCTGCGGGTCCTTGGTTTCCTTGGCGGGGCGCATGCGTGCATCAAGGTACATGCGCTCCAGTTGCTTGCGGTCGGCCTTGTCAGTCTGCGTCAGCGGGAAGCCGTGGCAGGCCAGCAGTTCCGACGGAATCATGTAGGGCGGCACGCGCTGGGCCAGCAGTTCGCGCCATCCGGCCAGGTCTTCGGGCAGGGGCTGCATGCCGGGCGGGCCGCTGCGGTCCAGGTCCACGAAGCCGATCATGCGCACGATGAAGCCATCGGGTCGCTTGAGTGCCACCGCCGCGCCTGCGCGCACGCCGGGCAGGGTGGCCAGCACGGCATCGACCTCGGCCAGCTCGATGCGGTAGCCGTGCATCTTGATCTGGTCGTCGCGCCGGCCGTGGAAGGTGACCAGGCCCTCGCCGTCGATCTCGCCCAGGTCGCCCGTGCGGTAGCCGCGCTTGCCGTTGCGCATGAACATGCGTGTGGCGTGCAGGTCGGGGCGGTTCAGGTAGCCGCGCATCACGTGGTCGCCGGCCACGCAGATCTCGCCTTCGTCCAGGAACACATCGGCATAGGGCTTGGCCCGGCCAATGGGAAAGGGCAGCGGCGCGCGCTGGCGCAGCGCGGGGTCGATCTCCACCCAGGTGGTGGAGCAGGTGGCCTCGGTGGGGCCGTAGGAGTTGATGATGCGCGCCTGGGGAAAGCGGCTCCACAGCGCCTCGGCCACGGTGGGCGTGAGCGATTCGGCGCCGAAGACGAAGACGCGCAGGTCGGGCAGGTGCTGCTGGTCGAAGTCGGCATCCAGCAGCTGCTGGCGCACGAAGGAGGGCGTGGACGCCCAGACATTCACATGGGTGCCCGCCAGGTAGGCGGCAAAGGCCTGGCGGTCGGCAATGGTCTCGCGCGCGCACAGCACGCAGGCGCCGCCCGTGACCAGGGCGCCCATCCAGTTGAACAGCGAAAAGTCGAAGCTGAACAGCATCTGGTCCATGAAGACCGGCGCCTCGCCCAGGGCCAGGCAGTCGCGTATCCAGCCGGCGAACAGGCCCAGGCTCTCGCGCCCGATCTGCACGCCCTTGGGATCGCCCGTGCTGCCCGAGGTGAACATGATGTAGGCCAGCGATTTTTCCTGCAGCGGCTGCGCGGCGATGCCGGTGTCCAGGAAGCTGCGGGCCTGCGCGTCGTAGTGCAGGCCGGCCTGCACCAGCGTGGCGATGCGCGCCATGCGCTCGGGCGGGTTGATCACGTCCACCGGCACGAAGGGCACGCCCAGGCGCAGGCAGCCGAGGATGGCCACGAGGAACGCGGTCTCCTTGTGCCCCGTGATCAGCAGCGGCTCGTCGCGCCGCGCGCCGCGCGCCAGCGCCTGCTGCTCCCATTGCGCCACGGCCTGGGCCAGTTGCTGCCAGTCCAGCGTGCCGGCGGCATCGATCACGGCGGGCCGCGCGGTGTCGGCGCCGGGCTCGGTGAAGTCGAAGCGGTCAAAACTGAATCGCATGCGGGCTCCTTGTTGCGCAGGGACAAAGGGACAGGGCGGCGGCGTGCAGGCGCTGCATCAGGCCTTGCGCTGCTCGGCCACGTACTGCGCCAGCGTGTGCACGGATTCCAGGTGCAGGTCGATCTCCGATGGCGGTATCTTGACGCCGAATTCCTTTTCGATGGCCAGTGCCACGTCCACGGCGGACAGCGAGTCCACCAGGCCCGATTCGAGCAGCAGCGTATCGGGCTCGACCGAGGTCAGGATGATGGCGCCGATGATCTGGGCAATCTTGGTTTCGATGTCATTCAGGGACATGGTTTCTCTCCAACAGGTGTTTCAGAACTGGAAATACAGGAAGCGGGTTTCCTTGTGCAGGTTGACCAGGCACAGGAAGAGCAGGACCAGGGTCACGGCCGTCCAGCCTGCGCTGGGGCGCCAGCGCATCCAGGCGCGGGGCGCTTCCTGCACCTTGAACATGGCGGGCGAGAAGCGGCCCAGGATCTGGTGGGCATTGGGCGTGAACCAGGCAATGGCCAGCAGCAGCAGGACCAGGGCCAGCTGCATGTGGTGGCCTATGGCCAGGCGGATGGCATCGCCCAGTGCCAGGCCCTGGACGTGCGACAGCGACTCCAGCGCCTCCACGCCGCGCAGGCCGGCCATGCCCTTGAGCAGCAGCATGGCGTCGCCCACGCCATGGGCGCGGAAGAAGGTCTGGGCGATGAGCACGGCGATGAAGGTGATGACAACGCACAGCGCCTGCACGCCCCGGCCCGACTTGCGTGCGGCGGCCGGCTTGCGGCTGACCACGAAGATGCGCCAGGCATGGTTGACCGACAGGTAGAAGGCATGCAGCAGGCCGAAGATCACGTACTGCAGGCCGGCGCCGTGCCAGATGCCCGCCAGCCCCATGGTGAACAGCGTGGGCACGACGATGGTGGCCGCAAAGCCGCCGGGCGTGCGCGCGGCGCTGGAGCCCACGGACAGGCCGCGCTTTTCGCGTGCGCGCGAGATGGCCATGGCCACGGGGTAGTACAGGTAGGCCGTGAGGTAGCGCGTCAGCGTCATGTGCCAGCGTGCCCAGAAGTCGATGATGCTGCCGGCCTTGTAGGGCGAGTTGAAGTTCAGCGGGAAACGGATGCCGAACATGCGCGCCAGGCCCAGCGCCATGTCCGAATAGCCCGAGAAGTCGAAGTACAGCTGCAGCGCGTAGCTGAGGCTGGCGCCCCAGGCGGCCCAGAACTGCAGGTCCCCGGGCGCGGCGAATCCCGCGTCTGCATAGGGCGCGATCTCGTCGGCCAGCAGCACCTTCTTGGCCAGGCCGATCACGAACAGCGTGCCGCCGATGGACAGGTTGTCCGCGCGGAACCGGTAGTTATCCGGCTGCGCGAACTGCGGCATCATTTCCTTGTGGTGCAGGATAGGCCCCGCGATCAGGTGCGGGAAGAAGGTCACGAACAGCACGTAGCTGAGCAGGCTGCGTTCCTTGACGATGCCCGAGCGGCAGTCCAGCAGGTAGCCGATCTGGGTGAAGGTGAAGAACGAGATGCCCAGGGGCAGGATCAGCTCGTGCATGCCGCCCTGCGTCAGCCCCCATTCGCCCAGGAAGTTGAACAGGGTGGCGAAGTACTTGTAGTGGAACAGCGCCGCCAGGTCGGCGCCCACGCCCAGGGCGGTGACCAGCCCCTGCAGCCGCGCGCGGCCCGCAAAGCGCAGGATCAGCAGGCTCACCACGTAGTTGAAGGCGATGGACAGCGCCAGCAGGGCGACGAACTGCGGGTTCCACCAGCCGTAGAAGACAAAGGACGTCAGGCACAGCCAGAACGCGGCCAGCCGCAGGCTGATGGCCCCGGCCAGGTAGTGGCCCGCCAGCGCGATGGGCAGGAACAGCAGCAGGAAAAGATAGGAATTGAACAGCATGTAGCGGGCGGGGTCACGCAGGCGGGGAGGCGGCGTCCATCTCCTTGAGCGCCGCTTTTTCATCGTCCGTCAGGGGCAGGGACAAGGTGTTTTCCGAGAACTCCCAGATCACCAGCCGCAGGCTGGCCGGCCAGGAGGCGCGGCGCTTGAGCGCGGCCACCATGGCGCCGCTGAACTGGCCGCCGTCCATGCTGAGGTTCCAGACTTCCTGGCCCAGCGCGCGGCCGAGCTGCGGCGCGAAATTGCTGCGCAGCCCGTTGGAGCTGCCGGCCAGCAGCACCTGCACGGGCGGCGTCTCGTCCAGCAGGCCGCCGCCGCGCACGGGGACAATGGTCTGCGGGCGCACCTGGTCGCGCCGTGGGCGCCAGCCGGCCGGGGCATCGGCCAGGCCGGCCAGGGCCAGCAGGTCGCCGGGCAGCGGCTGCAGCGGCCCGGGCGCGGATTCCTCGAAGGCCTGGGCGCCGCGCTGCCCGCCCAGCAGCGGCAGCGCGGCCTGGGCCACGGCCAGGGCGGCGGCGCGTGCGCCCTCGGCATTCATGTGCACGTCGGTGCGAAAGAAAACGGGTTGCGCCTGCTCCTGTGTCTGCAGGGCAGGGCGCAGATCGGCAAAGGCAATGCCGTCGGCCTGCAGGCGCTGCTGCCACAGGTCCAGGCGCTGGAGCATCACGGGCGCCACGGGCAGGCCGCACAGATGGGCGGACTCGATGCGCGACTTGTCGGGCACGGCCACCACCAGGGTGGCAATGCCTTTGTCCTGCAACTGCCGGGTCCAGTGGCGCAGCAGGCGCTGGCGCGCCTCGAAGGGCGCGGCGCCCGTGCCGGGCTGGGGCCGCAGGCCGTCGCGGTAGAACATCCATTGCGGGCAGCCCAGTGCCACCTGCGCTCCCGTGTCGCCCAGCAGGCGGTAGCGCAGCGCGGCCTGGCCGGTTTCCAGCGAGGACTGCGCAGGCAGGCGCAGGCCCTTGTTCAGCGCCGCGCCCGCGCGGCCATCCAGCCAGGCGGCCAGTTGCAGCTCGCCGGCCTTCGGTCCCCCGCTGGCCAGCGTCCAGCCGCCCCAGGCCAGGCCCGACAGCAGCAGGGCGCCCCAGATCCAGGCGTTGCGCCGGTGTCCTTTGTCGGTTTGCAGTTCTTGCGCGGTGGGGTCCACGGTGTCAGCCCTTGAGCGCGGCCCGCAGCCGCTCCAGCCAGGTGGCGTTGGGCATGAGCGAGGCGTTGTCCCACTGGCCGGCCGCGTTGGGGCCGTAGCTGTAGGTGGGCTCGAACATCTGCCACACCAGCACCTGGGGCTTGTGGGACTTGAAGGCCGGCGACTCCAGGTACTCCAGCAGCATGGTCCACTGGCCCACGTTGCCGGGCTTCCAGTTCAGCGAGACCGGGCGGTCCAGCAGGTTGGAGAGCTTTTGCGGAAAGCCGAAGTAGGGCTGGACCATGCTGTGGCCGGTGACATGGACGGGGGCGGGCTCATCGTCGAGCAGGCCCTTGGCCGGAGCCTGGCGGCGCACGGTATAGACCTCGCGGCCGATCTGCTTGCGCTCCTCGGCGGTCAGAAACAGCTCGGCCAGGTCGCCATAGCGGCGCTCGGTGACGGTGTCGCCCAGGGCCAGGCCGCTGCCGGCGCTGCCGGCCAGCTGGGGCACCTCGCCCTGGACCATGCGGGCGGTGGCCTCGGCCGTGGCGTCGGCTGCCGCCTGGGTCCAGTGCTGGTCGGTGCGGTAGAACACGTCCTTGCCGCTGTCGCGCACGGTGCGCAGCACGGCCTCGTCGTCAAAGCTGGGAATGCCGGCTGCCTGCAGCGCCTGCAGCACCTGCTTGTAGCGGCCCTGGACATCGGCGCTCATGGCCTTGCCGTCGGGCATCTTGTCGGCATAGAAGCGCACCTTGTCGGGCAGCAGCAGCACCTGCAGCTTCACGCCACGCGCGGCCAGCAGGTTGCGCGCCTCGGTGATCAGCCGGGTGGATTCGGTGATGCCGGCGCGGTCCACCTGGGTCAGGCTGCCCCAGCCCGGAAACAGCCAGCCGTCCTTGCCCCTGAGAACGATGGAGGAGCTGTCCTGTGCCTGGGCCTGTGCCGTACCCTGCGCTGCCAGCGCGCCCAGCACCAGTGCGCAGCTGGCCAGCCCGCGTGCGGCGCGTGCCATGCCCGAGCGCAGTCCGTGCAGGGCGGGGCGGGGTGCTTGCTTGGTCGAATCCATGGGAGCTTTCTCCTTTTCTCTTGTCTGTGGGGTGGTGGCGGCGGGGCAGGGCTTTCAATAGGACAGCGTCAGCGTCATGAACAGGCCCTTGGCGCGGTCGGCCTGGCCGCCACCGATGTTGAAGCGGTACTGCATGGACCAGTCCAGATAGGACTGGGCCGTGCTGTAGTGGCTTTCGCGGAACCATTGGCGCAGGCTGACGCCCACGCCGGCGCTGGCGGACCAGCTGCTGCCATTGCCTTGCAGTGCCAGCGTCTGCCCCTGCTGGGCGGCCAACTGGGCTGCGGTGGGCGTGGCGCCCGGGGCGGCCTGCAGGGAGCGCACCTCGACGCGGTTTCTCTGCTTGATCCAATCGGCCGCGACCACGCCGAACGGGAAGATCACCAGCCCCTGGTTGATGCCGTCGGCACGGAAGCTGCGCCCGATGCGGGCCTCGGTGGAGAAGAACCATTGCTCGCGCTTGTAGCGGCCCGAGCCGTCGCCCACCAGGGCACCATTGGTCTGGTCGGTCAGCGTGAAGCGCGAGGCCATGCTCTGGTTGGCATAGCCGGCCTGGCTGTAGCCTTCCATGGTGAACCAGCTGGAGCGGTCCGTGCGCCGGCCCGTGCCCTCGTAGAAGCCGTGGGTGACATAGGCCAGCCAGCCGCCCTGACCCGCGCCCGCGCTGTACTTGGCCGATATCGGGTTGCCCAGCGCCGGGCCCGTGGGGTTGAGGGGGTCGCGTCCGCTCATCAGGCAGCGCAGCTGGGGCGATTCAGGCGTGATGAAGCCCGAGCGCGTGGCGGAGCCGATGTTGAACTGGCGCTCTATGCCGAAGGTCAGCGCGTACTTGGTGGACGGCGTGAAGCGCATGCCCAGCGAGCCCGTGGTGGTGGGCAGGCCAGAGATGCCGCGGTTGTCGCCCGCCTGCACATTGATGGGCAGGCCCGTGCAGGGGTCGATGGCGCTTTGGCCCAGCGTGGTGCCGCCGCCGTCATGCAAGGTGCTGCCCAGCCGCCCATAGACATCGAAGATGCGGGTGGACGAGTTCAGGAAGTTGGACGGGCGCCAGTAGGCCTCGGCCGTGCCGAAGACCGCATCGCCCGCCTGGGTGAGGATGCCGTCCGAGAACGCACGCCCCGCAGGCCGCGCACCCCGGTAGCCCATGGAGACGATGGCGCCCCATTCGCGTGCGTAGCCGGAGACAGCGCTGCGTGCGTTTTCGCGCTGGCCGGGCGTGAGCTTGGCGGTGCCGGCGTCGTCCAGGTCGATGGCTTCCTTGAAGGTGCGCACGGCGCCCCGGTTGTCGCCGGTGCCGGCCAGCGCATAGCCTTCGTCCAGCATGGCGCCCGCTGGCGCCTCGCCCGTGGCGCGCGCCGCGCGAAAGTCCTGCAGCGCCTTGGCCGGCTCTTCCTGGCGCGAGTACAGATAGCCGCGCTGCATCAGCAGCTGGGGGTCGTTGGGGGTGAGGGACAGGGACTTGTCCAGCCGCAGCAGGGCCTGGCCCTGCTGGTCGCGGTCGCCTGCGGCCAGCGTGGTGGTCAGCAGCTTTTGCAGCTGCGGGTTGTCGGGGTCCTGCTCCACGGCCGTGCGCGCATGGTCGATGGCGGCCTTGTAGTCCTGGCGCGCGTAGGCCGCATAGGCCTGGGCGCTGGGGCCGCCCGTGCCCTGGTCATCGGAAGGCTGCAGCTCGCAGACCGTGCCATAGGGCGTGTCGCGGCAGTCCTGCAGGGGCGGCGGATAGTCGGCCATGGCCAGGGTCTGCGAGGCGCCGCGCGTATCGGCCACCATGGGCGTGTCGCGGCCTGGGCGCAGGTCATCGGCTTGCTTGAGGCGGCGGGCCACGGATTCATCCTGTGCCGGCATGGTCGCCAGCAGCGCGCGGGCGCGTGCCGCGTCGCCAGCGGCCAGGGCCGCGTCGGCCGCGATCAGGCGCAGGTTGGCGGACTGCTTTTCGTCCAGCCAGTCCTGCTTGAGCACGGCGTCGAAGTCCTCGTTGGCCTGTGCGGTCTTGCCCTGGCGCTGGCGGATGTAGCCGCGCATGCCCAGCGCCGCTGTGTCTTCGTTGTCCTGCGCCAGCGCCTCGTCTGCGGCTTTTTCCGCATCGGGCAACTGCTCGGCCAGCAGCAGCGAGGTGATCAGCAGCAGGCGGTGCGATGCCGTTCCCGGCGCCAGCGCCACGGCCTCGCGCGCAAAGGGCACGGCCTGCGCCGGGTTGTTGGCGATCAGCGCCTGGTAGGCCTTTTGCGCCGGCAGCACGGCCTGGCTGCGGCGCAGGGTCTGGCGCTTGGCCACCAGGTCGCTTTTGTTGGGTGGGTCCAGGGCCAGTGCGGCATCTGCGGCCTCGATGGCGGCGCCCAGCTGCTCCTGCGCCTCCAGCGCGCCTATCCACAGCAGCGCCCACTGGCCCTGGCTGGGGTCCAGGCGAAAGGCCTGCTCGGCCCTGCGCGCGCTGTCCGCGTAGTTTTTGGCGTTGTAGTCGGTGTAGGCCTGCGTGGCGATGGGAAAGGCCTTGTTGTAGGCCTCGGAAGCCGTGGCCCCTGCAGGCCCGCCCGCCGCCCCGCCTGCCGCTGCGGCCCGCACATTGGTTTCGGCCTGCTGCAGCGTGGCCTCGTCCAGCCCGGCGGCGCGGGCCGAGGCAATGGCCTTGAGCGCTTCCTCGTTCTTGCCCTGCTTTTGCAGCGAGTAGATCAGCAGCATGCGCAGGCGCAGCAGGTCGGGGCGCAGCTGTACGGCCGATGCGGCGGCGGTCGCGGCCCGTGCAAAGCGGCCGGCCTGGTAGTGGGCATAGGCCTGGTTGGCCAGTTGCCACGCGCGGCCCCTGAGCGGCGCCTCCGCCTTGACGGCCGCCACGGCCTGCGGCCAGGCCGGCGGCGTGTTCCAGCCGGCGCCCAGCAGCGCGGCCAGCGTGAGAGGGCGAACGAGGGGAGCGAGATGCTTCATATGCCGGCCCTTGGGGTGCTTGGAATGCCTTGTGCGGGAATGTCGGGATGCACCGTGGGGTCGGTGGGCTCCCCCTGCTGGAAGCTGATGGCCTCGCGCAGCGTGGCCTCGTCGAGCCAGCCCTGCTCCATGAGGATGGCGCCCAGCGGACGGCGTTCGCGCTGCTGTATCTCCAGCGCGGTGGCCAGCCGGGTTTCGTCGATGGCCTGCCATGACAGCAGCAGCTCGCCCAGGCGCTGGCGCTGGTGGCTCAACTGGTCGGTGGACGGGAAGTCGTGCATGGTCTTGTCCCAGGCCAGGCGCTTGCCCGTGACCAGGTGGACGATGAACAGCTTCCAGGCGCGCGCCGCTGCCATGGCATTGATGAAGTTGCCGATCACCATGCGCGGAATGGACAGCATGGCGTGCTCCCAGCCGTACAGGCGCGAGACGAACCATGCGCGCTGCACCACGCGCAGCAGCAGGGCGATGACGTTGACGCTCATCAGCGTCACCAGCCAGCCGTTGGGAGCGAACAGGGACGGGTAGTACACCGTCCACCAGCCCATGTGATCGGCCAGCAGGAAGAGCAGGAAGTTCAGCAGCAGCAGATAGGCCAGGATGGCCACGAAGGAGGTCACCAGCCCCTTGCGGTCACGGAACAGCAGGTACTTGGTGGACAGCGGCCCGGCCCAGCCGACCTGGCTCCAGCCCTGCAGGCCGATGCCCAGTGTCCAGCGCGCCTTTTGCCGGTAGGCGGTCTTGAAGGTGTTGGGAAAGAACTCGCGGATGCCCAGCGGCATGGTCAGCGTGGACACCTTTTCCTTGCCCAGGCCGAACAGCGGCTTGCGCCGTATCACGTAGTCCACGGGGAACTTGCCGAAGATCTGCTTCATGCCCCGGCGTGCCAGCCGCGCGCCGATGTCGTAGTCCTCGGTCAGCGTGTCGGTGTTGAAGGGCTGGTTGTGGGTCTCGGCCGCCAGTTCCTCCATCGCCTTGCGCGAAAAGCAGGTGCCCACGCCGGCCGAGGGCACCATGTGCGACATGCTCTCGCGCACCACCAGGTCCTTGGTGTGCCATTCGGCGAATTCGTCCATGTAGGTGCCGGCCACCAGCTCGTACCACTCGCGCTCCAGCGAGGTCACGGGCAGCTGGATGAAGTCCATGCGCGGCAGCAGGTAGTTGTAGTACTTGAGCTCCAGCGGGTGCAGCACGTCCTCGCTGTCGTGCAGGATCACGCCGGCAAAGGGCTCTGGCTGCAGCGTGTTCTGCTGGAAGATGGCCTGCACGATCCAGTTGAGGCAGTCGGCCTTGCAGGTGGGGCCGTCATGGGGCACCTCCACGCGGACCAGCTGGCGGTAGCGCCGGCGCATGCGCTCGACCTCGTTCTTGGTGCGCTCGTCGTTGCGGTAGGTGCCCACGAAGATCATGTAGTTCTTGTAGTCCAGCGTGCCCACCATGCTCTCGAGCATGGGCGCGATCACGTCGTACTCCAGCCAGGCCGGCACCATGATGGCCAGCGGCTTTTCCTCGACCTCCTGCAACTGCTGTGCCTTGAGCGGCTGGTAGCGGCGCTTGACGGTCAGCGCGCGCCAGGCCTCGCGCACCCAGTACCAGGCGTCGATGAACAGGTCGTCGATGCTGGACAGCAGGATGACGACGGCCACCACGGCGCTGACGATCTCCAGCGCGTGGTAGTAGTCGGCCACCAGGTAGGGCCAGTAGAGGGAAGAGATCATGGCGATCGCCTCATGCCGTCGTCATCGTTGCCCGGGCCGGGCTCAGTGCTTGGACTGCTTGCTGCGCGCCACCGCCCAGGCCAGCACCACCAGCAGCAGCACCACGAACAGCGCGATGGCGATGCCCGGCACGCTCCAGGAAAGGAAGTTGCGCCATTCGTGGAAGGCGCCTTCGCGCGGACCCGACGGAATGCCGGTTTCGGGATTGCTGCTGTCCACCCAGGCCAGCGGGCCGTCGCCACCGATCACGGCGATGTTGCCGCGATTGAGCAGGAAGGGCTCGCCCAGGCCGCCCGTCCACTCGCCGATGGCATGCCACAGCACGCCCTGCTGGCCGCCTGCCGTGACCACTTCGGCCGAGGACAGTTGCTTGAGTCCCTTGATGTCCAGCCAGTCCGCCGACTTGCCGCGGATGCGCAGCTGCTGCCGGTCCGTCACCGTCACCAGGGGCTTGGCGCCGTCCACCGGCACTTCCATGGCGACAAAGGGCATGGAGGGCTTGGCCGTTGCATCGGCCTGGGCCACGACCAGCTCGGCCTGCGAAGCCGACAGGCCGCTGGCGGCCGCCAGGTTGGCCATGCGCTCCAGCGCGGCCGGCGCCGCCGACAGATAGCTGGCGGGCACCAGGAACTGCGACTTGGCGCCCAGCAGCGGCAGCAGGCCGATGAAGCTGCCGTTGGCCTCGGCCTTGCCGGGCGTCACGTAGCTGATGGCCGGCAGCACGCTGGCGGGGTAGGGCTGGGGAATCTCGTTGCAGTCGGCCGAGTAGGGCTGGCGCTGCACGGAAACCCGCAAGGTGTTGTTGATGCCCAGCGCATAGCCGGGCACACGGGCGCGCAGGCGTTCGGGCTGGCCGTTGGCCTCCAGCTGGCGGGCCGACAGCAGCATGCCGTTCCAGAACAGCGTGGCCACGGGACGCGTGGCCGAGGCGCCGGGGGCGGCGGCCACGTACAGCGTGATCTCGCCCGGCATCTGGCCCTGCGAGGCCACGGCGCTCAGCGGGAAGTTCATCGTCCAGTCGCCGCGCGACAGCACGTCGAAGCTGTCGGGACTGCCGCCCAGGCTGGACAGGCGTATGCCCTTGGCCTCGTCCCATTGCGGGGGCTGGGCCGCGGCCACGGTCACGTTGTCGCTGACCAGCAGGCGCTGCAGGGCGGCCTCCTGCAGGCCGGCCACGCGCGCACCCGCGTCGGCGGCCACGGCCAGCACCATCTGGCGGCCCATGGGCAGGGCGCGCAACTGCTGCGAGGCCAGCGCCTCGTTGGCCAGCGGCGCGCGCCGGGCGCGCCATTGCTGCAGGGCCTGGCCCGCATCGGGGTCGGCCGCCAGCTGGGCCTGCAGGGCCGCGAAGGCGGCGGTCAGGCGCTGCTGCAGTGCCTTGTCGGCCACCACGATGTCTCCGCTGACCTGGGCGGCCCCCAGCATGAGCAGCGCGCCCAGTTCGGCGTCACTGGCCAGCTTGTGCTGGGGCTCGGCGCCGCGCAGTGCGGCAAAGGCGGGCACGCCGGCCAGGGCGGCGGGAACCTCCAGGCCGCGCAGGTCCAGCGTCTCCCCCACGGCGGGCAATGCGTTCACCGTCATGCGCCTGTTGTTGCGCTGCAGGCTGGCGCCAATGCGCCAGGCACTGTCGAACGAGGCCTGCTCCAGCTGCCTGCCCGCCACCAGCACGGTGGTGCGCACGGGCAGGGTGTTCCAGACATCTTCGATGCTGCGCACATCGCGCGGGTCCACGCGGTAGCTCAGCCGTGTCTGCGGCGAGATGGTCAGGGAGTTGGCCAGGGAATGGTTGTCATCGCATCGCACCTGGCCGTTGCGGCTGCGCCAGTTCACGCCCAGCCGCACGAAATCGCTGGCGCGGGCCTGCTGGGCGACGGGCAGCGTGCGCTGCAGCGTGCCGTCACCGTCGGGCACGGTCTGCGACACGGCGGGCGTGCCGTTGAGCGAGATCACCACGGTCGAGACACCGGGCTCGCCCTTGAGGTAGCGGCTGTCGAAGGCAATGCTGGCGTCGCCCAGCGGCAGGCCGCGCGGCACGGGCAGGTAGAAGTCCTGGGTGGCCGTGCCGGCCAGCACCACGGGATCGACGATGCCCAGGTCCTTGAGCGTGACGCTGCGCTGCAGCCCGTCGCTGGCGCCCAGCTGGCGTATGGCGTCACCCAGCGCCGAGGCCGAGGCCGTCTGCGCGAACAGGGCGCCCAGGCCCAGCAGCGAACCCAGCGCCCAGCGGGCCCCGGTGCGGGAAAGCGATTGGCGGATGGTCGGTTGCATGGGGGCCTCTTTTCTCACTTCGGTGCTCGATTCGTAATGCGCTTCGTGGACGTGGTGCGCGGTGTGGTGCGTGCGTGGTTCAGGCTGGCGCCATGCCCTTGGTCACGGCGGCCGCGATGCCCGGGACGGCCGCGGCGCCTGTGTGTCCGGCGGCAAACTCGTCGAAGGGCTGTCCCAGCAGGGCACGCACGATGCGCTGCGAGGCCTGGCCATCGCCATAGGGATTGATGCGGCGCGCAAACGAGGCGTGGTGCCCCTCGTCGGCCAGCAGCCGGTTGACCTCGGCCACGATGCGCGCGCGCTGCGTGCCCACCAGCAGCACGGTGCCGGCCGATACGGCCTCGGGCCGCTCGGTCACATCGCGCATCACCAGCACGGGCTTGCCCAGGTAGGGCGCCTCTTCCTGCACGCCGCCGGAGTCGGTCAGGATGATGTGGGCGCGCTGCATGAACCAGACGAAGTCCACATAGTCCAGCGGATCGATGAGGCGGATGTTGTCCATGCCGCCCAGCGTGCGCATGACCACTTCGCGCACGGCGGGGTTGAAGTGCACGGGGTAGACGATGAGCAGGTCCGGATGGCGTTGCGCCAGCTCGGCCAGCGCAGCGCAGATGTTCTGGAAGCCTTCGCCGAAATTCTCGCGCCGGTGTCCCGTGACCAGCAGCAGCGGGCGCTGCGCATCCACCCAGGGATGGCGCTGGGCAATGGCACAGGCCAGCTCGGGCTGGGCATCGAGCCGGTCGCACAGCGTGGCCAGCGCATCGATGACGGTGTTGCCCGTCACGGCGATGCGGCCCTGCAGGTTCTCGCCCAGCAGGTTGGCGCGCGACGTGGGCGTGGGCGCAAACATCCACTGGCTGACCACATCGACCACGCGGCGGTTCATCTCTTCGGGAAAGGGCTGGGCCAGATCGCCGGTGCGCAGGCCGGCTTCCACGTGGCCTACCGGAATGCGGCGGTGAAACGCTGCCAGCGCGCAGGCGGTGGCCGTGCTGGTGTCGCCGTGCACCAGCACGTAGTCGGGCTTTTCCTGCTCCAGCACGCCATCGGCACCTGCCACCACGCGGGAGAACAGGCCGTTGAGCGTCTGGTTGGGTTGCATGACGGCGAGATCGTGCTGCGCCTGCAGGCCGAACAGATCCATCACCTGGTCCAGCATCTGCCGGTGCTGGCCGGTGACGCACACCACGCTCTCGATGCCCCGCGTCTGCGACAGGGCCGTGACCAGTGGCGCCATCTTGATGGCCTCGGGACGGGTCCCGAAAAACGAAAGAATCTTCATGCCAACCCCTTTTGCGTTTTCCTGTGCTCTTCGCTTGTGCGTTCTTGTGCTGCGCTGTACCCGGCAGGGGCAGGACCCGTCTCAGCCCGAAGACGGGC
Organism: Delftia sp. DLF01; assembly: GCF_014852125.1. Taxonomy (NCBI): domain Bacteria; kingdom Pseudomonadati; phylum Pseudomonadota; class Betaproteobacteria; order Burkholderiales; family Comamonadaceae; genus Delftia; species Delftia sp. DLF01. Next base: position 874,786 of record NZ_JACVAZ010000003.1, on the reverse strand, counting down.
CGGGCGGGCCGCAAAGCGGTGTGGAATATACGGCGGGTTTTTGGAATTTTCGATCGATTGCTCCGATTCGATTGAAAACTATCGTCAATTGAGAGAAATTGACGGAAGTTAAGAGGACTTGAGGGAGCTTGATGACCTTGCTTTCCATTGGGGAACCTCCGTCGAATCTCAAGCGCCGCAAGCCATGCGCGCCATGGGGCTGGATGCACGTTCGCGCCAGGGGTGCTGTTGCACAAAGCTGCGCGCCTGGGGGCTTTGTTGCAGCTAGTACATCACCGAAACAAGGATGTGCTTGTCAGACGCTTGCCTATTGCTGCCAGCTGCTGCCTATTGCAAGCCCTGGGGCGCGTCTGCGCAAGGCTTGGAGGGGGTGTCCGTGCTGTCGCTTTCCCTGATGTGCGGCCGGTGCGTGGGGCCGAGGCAGGGGCGGGCGCGGCGGGCGCAAACCTGGGCATGAACCTTGCCACAGGCCGGCCCGGAAACGAAAACGGGCCCCGTGTAGGGGCCCGTTTTGCTGGGTGTATGGCGGAGAGGGCGGGATTCGAACCCGCGGTGGGGATTAGCCCACACACGCTTTCCAGGCGTGCGACTTAAACCGCTCATCCACCTCTCCGAAGCCAGCGATTGTAGCAGTGATTTCGGGCGGTCACGGTAAGAAGCTGGAACCGGCAGCGATGCGGGTGTGCCCCGGTGCACCTTGCAGGTACAACCGGCAAGGCCGCCCCGGTCGTTCAGCCGCAAGCCATTTGGGATGGTGAATGGTTGCAGTATCGTGAAATCGGGCGAACTTGTGATGCGGGTCCATCAAGGAAATCCTCGGTGCGCACTATTTGCAGTGGGCAACCCATGGCGTATCCGCATTGATTCAGGTTTTCCTCAGCCCTTGCATTCGATGGAGGCAGATGTCGGGAGCTGTCATGTATACAAGAAGGTATTTTATTTGCTTTGTGAAATTGGGGTGAATTTCATGTAAGTCATTGATGTTGTTGATTTTTGTGCAAATGAAATTTATCTGGTTTGAAAGATTCCAGAATGCATCCTGGATGAATTGCAAATGTTGAATGCAATTCTCAAGCGCCGGATGCATTTTGCAACAGACGCCGCATGCCAGCTTGTAGACAATGCCTGCGGCGCCGGGCCTTGAAAGCCTGTTTCACGCCCATTGCGGCAGATTCCTCCTGTATTGCGGCGTATCGACAGCCCAGGCCAATCATAGAAACCCGCTATCACCATGGCTCACCATTCAATGCGCTCCGATTTTTACTGTGGCGGGGCGCTGCCATGGCGGGCACTGGCCTTGAGCCTTGCGGCGGTGCTGGGTGCCGGGGCGGCGTTCGCTGCCGGGACGCAGCGGCAGGTGCTGGAAAGCCTGCCGTCCGGCACGGCCCAGGGAGCGCCAGCCTATGAGTTGTCGCTGCCTGCCTGCACGGCGGCGCCTTGTCCCTTTGAGCTGAGGCTGGTGCGTGCAGGTGTGCAGCAGGGCCAGCCAGCGGCGCTGTCCTGGCCTGCGTCCAGGGGGCCGGCGCAATTGGCGCAGCCTGATCCGCTGTACGGCGTGGGTGATCCGCTGTCTGCGGCAGCAGGGCTCCAGCACCTTGAGCGCGTGTGGACGACTGGAGAGGAAGAAGACACCGTCACCGCTGCCGTGCGCAGCTTGCGCCTGCCCGGCGTGCAGGGCGGCTCGCGTGCGCTGCTGGTCACGCAGATGGGGGGCTTTGAGCATCCCAAGCGCCGCCATGCGCTGTATGTCGCCACCGCCCAGGGCCCGCACCTGGCCTGGCAGTACGACGAGCCCCAGGGCAACTACCAAAGCTGGGTGCTGGCACCCACGGGCCGGATTCCGGTGCTGCTGGTGCGCTATGCATCACCGCAGGACGATGCGCCCGACCAGATCGAGACCCGCAGCCTGCGCTGGAACAAGGGCCGGCAGGCGTTTGCCGAGCAGGCCTCGGCACCACCGGCCGCCGTGCAGGCCGTGGTGGCGGCGCGCTATGACAGCGTGGCGGCAGCGCGTGCCGCACGCGCGCAGCAGGCCGAATGCCTGGGCGCCTATTCCGTCGTGCGCACACGCCCCGCAGGCGCCGCACCCCATCACGCCCTGGTGCAGGTGGCGGCGGACATGGCGCAGGCGCATGCCGAATCGCTGCGGCTGCGTGCCTGTTCGGCCAGCCTGCAGCCGCGCACCGTGCCATTGGTGCACCTGCTGCCGGATGCCGGCCTGAAGCCCGGCAACAAACCCGACCGCAAAACCGACCGCAAACCCGAGCCCGCCCGCTGAGCCGTTGCTGCGGGCCATATCGACAACCACAACGAGGGGAGAAGCATGCCTGACATCAAGGACAGCGTAGGCGAGGGCGGCAGCAACCAGGTGCATGACGTGGCCCTGCTGCAGGCCATGCTGCGCGTGGTCAAGGACGCCAAGAACGCGCCGTATCTGGGCGTGGACTACGACGGCAGCTACGGCGCGCAGACGCGCGCCGCGCTGGAGCGTTTCCAGAACGACCACAAGCTGGCCGCCGCCAAGGCTGCGCCGGGCCAGCCGCAGGCCGGGGGTGCCAAGGAGGCGCTGGGCCTGGCGGCAGCCGGAGGGGCCACGGTGGCCAAGCTCAGCGGCATGCTGCCGGCCTCGCACCAGGGCATGCGCGCCGCGCAGAACTCCAAAACGGTGTACCTGGAGGCCAAGGCCCAGGACGTGGCCACCAGCAAGGCCGCCATTGCCAACGATGCGGAGTACGAGCCCACCTTCCGCGCCAAGCTGGCCAGCCTGGTGCAGCAGATGTATGACACGCACAAGATCGCGCTGTGGATCACGCCCACGGGGCGCCGGCGCACCTTTGCCCAGCAGGCCGCCGAGACCCAGACCAAGGCCGGCCCGGGCGAGAGCAACCACAACTTCGGCCGCGCGGCCGACATCGGCTTCAAGCGCTTCCAGTGGGTCAAGGGCGACGGCAGCATCGTCACCGACGCCGACTGGCTCAACCAGCTGGAAGCCGTCAAGTCCGCCGATGCATCGCGCTGGTGGAATGAGCGCGACAGCCTGGCGGCCAAGCAGGGCCTGCTGCCGCTGAAGTTCGAGCGCGTTCACCTGCAGGCATTCGCCCAGCAGGGGGTGAGCAACCAGCGCTCGCTGGCCAAACTGCTCAACGCCGTGTCGCAGAACAACATGGGCTGGAAATCCGCCTACCAGGCCGACCTGCAGTCCCAGGGCAAGCATTGGGTGAACGTGGGGTCCGCCAAGTCCATCTGGGCCGGAACAGCCTCCGTGACCAAGGCCGATCTTGCCAAGGCCCGCACGGCGGCCACCGGCAAGCAGGTCAAGGAAGCGCAGATCACCCAGAACGAGGTGGACGCCATGCGCCGCATGCTCAAGGCCGATTTCGAGCAGGCCGACCTGAACTGGTCCAAGTGGGCGCCCGTGCCCTGAGCCTGGCCGGACGCCTGCCGTGCAGGCAGGCGTCACTCCCATCGCATCTTCCGGAGAGAGCATCTTGAGAATCGACCCTTCGACGGGCGAGGTCGCCCTGCGCGCGCCACTGTCCCTTTCGCTGCCCCTGCCTGTGTCCCTGTCCGCGTCGCTTTCAGCGGCCCTTCCCGCAATGGACGCTGACGCAGCGCCGGGCGGGCCGCCTGCCATCCGTGCCCCGCAGGACGTTCTTTCGGGCGTGCGCGTTGCCTCGCAGCTGCTGCAGGACTTTCGCCCCATCACCGAAAGCATCGAGTGGGAACTGGGCCACCTGCACTGGGCGCAGGCCGGCCTGCTGACCTTTGCCGAGAACGAAGTGCCCTACGTGGTCAACAACAGCGGCCGCCTCTCGGAAGATGCGGCGGCCCTGCTGTTCCACCACTGCGCGGACACCGCGCCGCAAGGCGCCATTGCCGTGCTGGAATTGGGCGCCGGCTGCGGCCTGTTTGCGCGCATGTTCCTGCAGGCCTTCCGGCACCTGTGCCAGCAGGAAGGGCGTGATTTCGACCAGCGGCTGGTCTACTACGTCACCGATGGCTCTCCCCGCACGGTCGCGCAATGGCAGGAGCGCGCGCTGTTTGCCGAGTTCGGCGGCCAGGTCGTGGCCGGCTGCTGCGACGCCATGCGGCCCGAGGCCGTGCAGCTGCCGGACGGCAGCACGGTGCCCCTGCCGCCGCTGCATGCCGTGTTCTGCAACTACGTGCTGGACGTGCTGCCTGCCACCGTCGTGCGGCGGCAGGGCGATGGGCCGGTGCAGGAATTGCGCATACGCACCCGCCTCACCGATGACGCCCAGCTCGTGCGCCAGTACACCGCGCTGTCTCCGGGCGAGATCCGTGCGTTGGTGGACCATGCGGACGCGGCCCAGCGTGCGCGCCTGCTGCCCCTGGTGGGCCTGTTCGAGCAGGAGGTGGGCTTCTTCGACTGCGGCCAGGCAGCGCTGTCGCCCTGGGTGGATGCCGCCTTGTCCGTCAGCGAGGCGGCACCGCGCCTGCTGGTCAACCACGGCGCCTTTGGCGCGCTGCAGACGCTGCAGCAGCGGCTGGCGCCCAAGGGCCTGGTGCTCATCAACGACTACGGCGCCTGCACGCCCGAGGCGGCGGCCCAGGCGGGCGCCTCCCAGCGCTTTGGCCGCACCAGCGCCATCGGCCTGAACTTTCCGCTGCTGGCGCAATTGTTCGGGCGCGAGGGCTGGCAGGTGCTGGCGCCTTCGGGCGATGCGCAAAGGGCCATCCATGCGCGGCTGCTGATCGGCGAGGGATGCGAGCGCACGGCGGCAGCCTTTCTCAACCGCTTCAGCGCCGACGCGCAGCAGTTCTTCGAGGCCCCGGCCCATGAGGCCCGCACGCACCTGGAGTCGGGCCGCCAGGACGCCGCCCTGGAAAGCTACCGCCAGGCCATCACCCGCAGCCCGCGCGACTGGCGGCTGCTGGGCGAGGTGGCCGAATTCGTGGGCCTGCAGCTGCGGGACTTTGCCGCCGGCATCGAGCTGGCGCGCAGCGCGCTGGACCTCAATCCCTGGCTCAGTACCTGGCTGTGGAATGTGCTGGGCGACTGCCTGTTCTGCCAGGAGCAGTTCGCGGCCGCGCATGACGCCTACCTGCAGGCCGAAGGCATAGACCCGCGCGATGCGCGCACCCAGCTCAACCTGGCCTACACCTGGCAACAGCGCGGCGACCCGGCGCGCGCGCTGGCCTGCATCGCCCAGGGCCTGGCGGGGGATGCGCATGGCGTGCACACGCAGCGCCTGATGGAAAAGCAGCAGCAGATCCTGGCGCAGATCGCTGCCCTGCGCGCCTCGGAGCAGCAGCGGCTGGCCCAGCGCGCGGCACGGCTGCAAGGCGGGGCATAAGCCTGCCGGCAGCCCGCGGAAGTTCAGCGGTTGCGGCCCGCCAGCCGCACGGCCAATGCCGCCGCCGATGCCGCGCAGGCCAGGGCCACCACGCCGCTCCAGCCCCACTGCGCCAGGGCCAGTGCGCCCAGCGCCGAGCCCGAGGCCATGCCGATGAACACGCCCGTGAACAGCAGCGCATTGAGCCGGCTGCGTGCAGCGGGGTCCAGGCCATACACCAGGGTCTGGTGCGCCACCAGCGTCGCCTGGATGCCGAAGTCGAAACCGATGGCGCTGGCCACCAGCAGCGGCAGCTGTGCGCCGGCTGGCAGCCAGGGCGACAGTGCCAGCACGGCAAACGACGCCAGGGCCAGGCCCGCACCCAGGCAGGTCACGCGCTGCGGGCCGCTGCGGTCGGCCAGCCGGCCTGCCAGCGGCGCGGCCAGCGCACCGGCGGCGCCCGCCAGGCCCAGGGCGCCGGCTGCGGCGCTGCCCATGTGGAACTGCTGGTGCAGCATGACGGCCAGCGTGGACCAGAAGGCACTGAAGGCCACCGACAGCAGGCCCTGGGCCAGGGCCGCACGGCGCAGCGCGGGCTGGCCGCGCCACAGCTGCACCATGGAGCCCAGCAGCGCGCCATAGCCCAGTTGCGTGGTGGGCCTGAAACTGGGCAGCCCGCGCCACAGGGCCACCCCCAGCAGTGCCATGGCAGCGGCGGCCATCAGGTAGACGCTGCGCCAGCCGCCATGCTCGGCCAGCAGCCCGCTGACCACGCGCGACAGCAAAATGCCCAGCAGCAGCCCCGTCATCACCGTGCCCACCACCTTGCCACGCTGTTGCTCGGGCGCCAGCGTGGCGGCGGCCGGCACCACATCCTGCGCCAGGGTGGCAGCCAGGCCCACGGCCAGGCTGGCGGCCAGCAGCGGCGCCAGGCCCGGGGCCAGGCCGCTGGCCAGCAGGGCCAGCATCAGCGCGGCGGTCTTGGCCAGGATGATGCGCCGGCGGTCCATGCGGTCGCCCAGCGGGGCCAGCAGCAAAATGCCCAGCGCATAGCCCAGCTGGGTCAGCGTGGGCACAAAGCCCACGGCGCGCTCGCCCGCGCCCAGGTCGGGGCCGAGCACGCCCAGCATGGGCTGGCTGTAGTAGAGCGAGGCCACGCCCACGCCCGCCGTGGTCGCCATCAGCAGCACCAGCGACCGGGGCACGCCGGACGCCTTTTCGCTGGTGGCCGCCTGGTTATGCGTAGATTGAATGCAAGACATGTTGATCCGCCTATACGGCGTGTTTGAGAAACGATGGTCGTAGTGTGGTGCGATGCAGCAACCCACGGTAGTGGCTGCATCCGCAGAATCGATATACGCTTGGCGTATGACCATCGACGACCTCTCCCTGCCTTCGGGCGCAGACCGCATCGAACTGCTGCAGACCTTTGTGCGCATCGTCGAAAGCGGCAGCCTCTCGGCCGCCGCGCAGCAGATGTCCACCACCCAGCCCACGGTCAGTCGGCGCCTGCAGACGCTGGAGCGCGCGCTGGGCCTGCGCCTGCTGCGGCGCTCCACCCACGCCATGGCGCTGACCGACGACGGAGAGCGCTGCCTGGCCCATGCGCGCGAACTGCTCGATACATGGCGGGCGCTGGAGTCCGACCTGCGCGGCGCCCAGGACACGCCGCGCGGCCTGCTGCGCGTGGTAGCTCCCCACGCCTTTGGCCAGGACCAGCTCATGGCGCCGCTGCTGCAGTTCCTGGGCCGCCATCCGGCCGTCAAGGTCGAGTGGCTGCTGCATGACCGCCAGCCGGACTTCATTGCCGAGGGCATCGACTGCGCCGTGCAGGTGGGCGCCGTGGTCGATCCATCGGTGGTCGCGCTGCGCGTGGCCGAGGTGCCGCGCATTGCCGTGGCCGCGCCTGCCTTGCTGGGGCAGGGCAGCGTGCCCCAGCACCCGCGCGAGCTGCAGGGGCTGCCCTGGATTGCGCTGCGCACCTTCTACCAGCGCGAGCTGGAACTGCACCGCGTGGGCGATGAGCGGGTGTGCAAATCCTGGCGCCTGCAGTTCGAGCCCCGGCTCAGCACCGACAGCCTTTATGCGCTGCGCAACGCCGCCCTGGGTGGGCTGGGCGCGGCCCTGGCCTCGGCCTGGATCGTGCGCGACGATCTGGAGGCGGGCCGCCTGGTGCACCTGGCCCCGGACTGGCAGGCCGTGCCGCTGCCCGTGCACCTGGTGTATCCGCCGGCGCGCCACCAGCCGGCGCGCCTGCGCGCCTTCATCGCGGCCATGCGGGAGGTCATGCCGGGACTCACCGGAATGCGCGCGCCGCTGCCCTGAGCCCTTCGCCCGCCGCTGTTGCGGCGGCGCGTCACCGCCCGGTTTGCCAACGGTAAGCATGGCAACTGCATAGGATAATAAGAATCATTTGCGATCTTCTTCGCGATTGGCTTTTCCTCCATGCCGTCCCCCTCCACGCTACAATCGCCCGCCGAGCCCCTGCTGGCCCAGCTGGTGCAGCACTATGACGAACTGGTCGGTTTCCTGCGCCACCGCTTCGGCGATGAATGCCAGCCCCGCGAAATCGTCAACGAGCTGTGCCTGCGGTTGATGGAGCGGCCCGTTCCCCAGGGCATTGCCAACCCGCTGGCCTTTCTGCGGCATCTGGCGCGTGACCTGGCCATAGACCGCCACCGGGCCCAGGCGCGCCGGCCCGAAACGCCCTTCGATGGCGCCGAGCTGGAAGAGCGCCTTGCCCCCGCCGCAGCCATGCCGCTGTCCCCGCCCGAGCTGGCCGTGGCCGCCGCCCAGCGCCAGCGCGCGCTGCTGGTGGCGATAGAGCAGCTGCCCCAGGCCAGCCGCGAGGCCTTCATCCTCACCAAGCTCTACGGCATGCCGCAGGAAGAGGCCGCACAGCGCATGGGCATCTCGCGCGGCATGGTGGCCCGCCATCTGGCGCGTGCGCTGCGCGATGTGCAGCCCGTGCTCACGGCCGACCATGCCGCCTGAGATCACGCGCAGCACAGGCGGCACGCGCAGCGCGCGCCAGGGTGCTTCTGCGCAGTCTTCGGGGCGCAGCGCCCATCTGCCCGTCGATGACGCCCTGGCCCCCTTTGCCGACATGCTGCGCCGGCACCTGCCCACGCCCGAGGAAATCGAGCAGGCCGCCGCCCAGCGCCAGAAGCTGCGCCAGCGCAGGGCGCTGCGCGCAGGCACGGCTGCGGCCCTGGCGGCGCTGGCGCTGCTGCTCTGGGCCGACCCCGCGCTGCAGCGCCAGACCCTGGCGACCGCCGTGGGCCAGCGCCAGAGCTGGCAACTGGCCGATGGCAGCGAGGTGCGGCTGAACACCGGCTCGCGCGTGCAAGTGGCGCAGCACCTGCGCTCGCGCCGCCTGGTGCTGGACCAGGGGGAGGCGTCCTTCGAGGTATCCCATGCCTTCTGGCACGGCTGGGTGCCCTGGCTGCAGCGGCCCTTCACCGTGCAGGCCGGGGGCGTGGTGGTGCAGGACATCGGCACCGTGTTCGGCGTGCACCGCCATGAGGATGGTGCCGACATCACCGTGCTGCAGGGCAGGGTGCGCGTGCATTCCATGGACGGTGGCGGCGCACCCGTGGAGCTGTCCACCGGCCAGCACCTGCGCACGCGCGCCGGCCGGCCGCTGCCGCAGCTCGTGCCACCGGAGGCGGGCGACGGCGCCGCTGCCCTGGCCGCCCTGGCCTGGCGGGAGGGCCGCCTGGTGCTGGACGGCACGCCGCTGTCCGATGCCGTGGCGCAGATGCAGCGCTACCGCAGCGCACCCATCGTGCTGGCCGACCGGCATGCGGCGCAGCTGCGCATCTCGGGGCAGTTCGACCTGGACCGCATCGACCAGCTGCTGGACCTGCTGCCCCGCCTTGCCCCCGTGCAGGTGCGGCATGAGGACGACGGCCGCGTGCTGATCTCCACGCGTCACAGGTAGGCGCAGGTAGGCCGCCCGGCAGTTGTCCCTGCAGCCGCTGGCCTGATCCAGAAATTTTCCGTGGCCATGTGTACAAACCTGCGCGCTGCAGCGGCTTACAGGCAGACCGGCATCGCGCCCGGGCCCGATCAGGCCCTGGAGGGGCCTGCCGCCACCGCCGTACCCCGTATTCCGTATCCAACGCCTCAGGAGAGATGTCGCCATGAACCCTTCCCCTACCGTCACCGGCCTGCCGCGCCTTCGCATCGCGGCCCTGGCGGCCGCACTGTGCATTGCCGGCCTGGCCCATGCCCAGCCCCTGGCCGTGGACCTGCCTGCCCAGCCGCTGGCCCAGTCGCTGAACGCGCTGGCGCGCCAAAGCGGCGCCCAGATCATCTTCCTCACCGATGTGGCCCAGGGCCTGCAGGCGCCCGCGCTGCGCGGCACGCTGGAAGTGCGCGAGGCCCTGCAGCGCCTGCTGGCCGGCAGCGGCCTGCAGGTGCGTGCGCAGGATGAGCGCACCTTCACCGTGGAGCGCAGCGGCGGCCCGGCTGCCAGCTCCGGCGCGGCAGGCGCCGTCATGGCAGAAGTGCGCGTGCTGGCCTCGCGCGCGGAGGACACGGCCTACTACGCCCCCTCGGCCGCCAGCGGCACCAAGACCGAGGCGCCGCTGCGCGACGTGCCCCAGACCATCAATGTGATCCCCCAGCAGGTCATGCGCGACCAGGCCGCCACCTCGCTGCAGGACACGCTGCGCAACGTGGCCGGCATCGGCCTGTCGCACGGCGACGGCCAGCGCGACCAGGTCAGCATCCGCGGCTTCACCAGCATTGGCGACCAGTTCGTGGATGGATTCCGCGACGATGCGCTGTATTTCCGCGACCTCTCCAACATCGAGCGCGTGGAAGTCGTCAAGGGCCCGGCCGCCGTGCTCTATGGCCGGGGGTCCTCGGGCGGCCTGGTCAACCGCGTGACCAAGAAGCCGGGCGTCAATGTCTCCGACGTGGCCGTCAGCATTGGAAGCTGGGCCGACAAGCGTGCCGAGTTCGATGTGGGCCGAGCGCCCGAAGGCAGCGACTGGTCCTGGCGCGTCACCGGCGCCGCCGAAGACGCCAACAGCTACCGCAGCCAGCAGTTCCTCAAGCGCGAGACCATCGCCCCATCCGTCATGTGGAAGCCGGACGGCAACACCTCGCTGACGCTGCAGGCCGAGCTGCTGCGCGACAAGCGCGTCACCGACTTCGGCATTCCCGCCTATCGCGGCCGCCCCGTGGATGTGGCGCCCGGCACCTACTACGGCTCGGCCAATGCGCGCGATGCGGACACCTCCGAATCCACCGTGGGCTCCTTCACCGCCACCTTCAACCACCGCTTCTCGGACACGCTGCGCGTGCGCAACGCGCTGCGCTACTACCACTACGAGCTGGACCGCCAGAACACCTTGCCGGCCGGCACCACCAACGAGGCGGCCGGCACCGTGGCACTGACCCGCTCGGGCGTGGACCGCAACGAGCACGGCATCTTCAACCAGACCGAGCTGATCCAGAATTTCAGCACCGGCAGCGTGCAGCATGAAGTGCTCTACGGCCTGGAGCTGGGCCAGCAGAACAAGGATGCGCTGTCCTACAGCGGCGGCACCCTGGCCAACGTGAACCTCTGGAACCCCGTGCTGCCCGTGGCCCCGCTCAACGGCGGCGGCACCCTGAGCGGCAGCACGCTCAACCGCTACCTCACGCGGGCCCTGTACCTGCAGGACCAGGTCACGCTGTCGCCGCAGTGGAAGCTGCTGGTGGGCCTGCGTTATGACCGCTTCGGCCAGGAAACCGACAACCGCCTGGCCGGCCAGAGCGACTTCAGCCGCACGGACTCCACCTGGAGCCCGCGCGCCGGCCTGGTGTGGCAGCCCGATGCCGTGCAGTCCTATTACCTGTCGGTCAGCCGCTCCTACCAGCCTTCGGCCGAGATGTTTGCGCTGTCGGCCACCAATGCCGCCATCAAGCCGGAAAGCACCACCAACTATGAAGTGGGCGGCAAATGGGACCTGATGGACGGCAAGGCCATGGCGACGGCATCGCTGTTCCAACTGGAACGCACCGACATCAAGACCACCAACCCGGCCCAGCCCACCCAGCTGATTCCCATCGGCACGCAGCGCACGCGCGGCCTGGAGCTGTCACTGTCCGGCGAACTGCGCCCCGGCACCCAGGCCACCTTCAGCTACGCCTACCTGGATGCCGTGGTCACCGAATCCACCACCGTGGACGCCGGCCAGCCCGTGCAGGGCAAGCGCGCCACCATCACGCCGAGGAACTCCCTGTCTGTCTGGCTCACCCAGCGCCTGGGCGATGCCTGGACCGTGGGCGGCGGCCTCAACTACGTGGGCGACCGCTTTGCCAACCCCGGCAACACCGTCACGCTACCCGCCTACACGGTGGTGGATGCCATGGCCCAGTACCGCATCGGCCGTGCCACCACGGTGCAGCTGAACCTGCGCAACCTGTTCGATCGCCGCTACATCGTCTCGGCCCACGGCACCAGCCCCAACCTGAACCTGCCGGGTGCGCCGCGCAATGTGATGGTGACGCTGCGGCACAGCTTCTGAGGCCGCGCCGGCAGCGCCGGCCTCTGCAAAAGACAAAGGCCCACGCAAGTGGGCCTTTGTCCATTTGGGCCGTGCCGTTTACTCGGTCGCCTTCTTCAGCGAGTCCTTGGCGTTGTCTGCCGACTGCTTGGAGCGCTTCTTGTGGTAGTCCGACTTGACGTTGTTCACGGCCTTGCCGACCGGGCCGCTGTCCTTGGCCTTGGCGTCGGCCTGCTTTTCCTTCACCTTGTGGTCTGCGGCGTCGGCGGCCTCGGAGGCGGCCTTGCCCACCTGGGCGTGGGCGGGCGACAGGCCTGCGGCGAAGGCTAGGGAAATGGCGGTGGCAAGCAGCAGTTTTTTCATGGAATAGGTGTCCTGTGATGAAGTGGCTGCATGGTGCGCCAGTGCGCTGGTGCCGCCTTGTAGGAGCAGGGCTGTGCTGTGCGCGGGCACTGCGGCCCAAGCGCAGAAGGGCTTCCGACGGTAGCTTGCTTCGGTGTCCGACATGGGGCAGCCGGCCGAGCTTCTAGCCTTGGACCAACCCCCGCCAACACCCAAGAAGGACACACCATGATCACAGCCGAACCCACCATGACCAACCTCTTCGATCAGCTGGGACTGGATTCCAGCCCGGAGGGCATCCGTCAGTTCATTCTTTCGCACCGCCTGGAGAAAAACACGCTGCTGGTGGACGCGCCGTTCTGGACCGACGCGCAACGCGCCCTGTTCTCGCAGCAGTGGCATGCCGATGCGACCTGGGCGCTGGTGGTGGACCAGCTCAGCGAGGCCTTGCATTCCGAACCCGACCTGGACGCCGTGCCTGCCCCGGCGGCTTCCGAGCACGAGCAGGAAGCGCGTCCCTGATCCTGTGATGCAACCGCTTGCGATGAATCCGTGCTGCTTACAATTTTCGCGGCGCATTCAACCCATTTGCCTACGGAGTCGCTCACATGCTGACCTCGAATGGTCTGGCGTCGGCCTCTCCAGGCTCCGACGCTCTCTTGCCCCTTGACCCGGGCCACGCCGTTCTGGATGCGTTTCCCGACGCCGTCTTTGTCGTTGGGCTCGACGGCCGCCTGGCCCACTGCAACCGCCAAGCCCGCAGCCTGCTGGACCACTCCGGAGATGCGCTGGAGGGCAGCGTTTTCGAAGAGCGTTTCGTCGCCCAGGCTGCGCGTTCAGGCTGGGCAAGCCGCCAATGGGAGCCTCCTGCCCAGGCCGCACAGCCCCGGCAGGCCAGCTGCTGGCCGCTGCTGACCTGTTCAGGGCGCGAGCGGCCGGTGGCTTCGAGCACATCGCGCATACGGCTGCCGGACGGCAGCCCGGCGTTGCTGCTGTGCGTGCGCGAGGCCGATGCGCACCCGCCTGCAGCGCCGCCGTCCGCGCCGCCGGCCGCGCCCCCGCCCCTGTCCAGCCCGCTTTCCAGCGCCGAGCGCAGCTTTGCCTTGCTGGTGCAAAGCGTGACCGACTATGCGATCTACATGCTCGACCCCGAAGGCCGCATCGTGAGCTGGAACCTGGGCGCCAAACGCATCAAGGGCTATGAGGAGGAGGAGGTCCTCAACACCCATTTCTCGCGCTTTTACACGCCCGAAGACCAGCAGGCCGGGCTGCCGCAGGCGGGGCTGCGCACGGCGGTCAGCACGGGCCGCATGGAGGCCGAAGGCCTGCGCGTGCGCAAGGATGGCTCGCGCTTTTGGGCCTCGGTGGTCATCGATGCCATCTACGATGACGGCCGGCTGATCGGCTTTGCCAAGGTCACCCGCGATGTGACCGAGCGCAAGGCCGCCGAATCCCAGCTGCGCCAGGCCTTGAAGATGGAGGCCATCGGCCGCTTCACGGGCGGCGTGGCCCATGACTTCAACAACCTGCTGATGGCCGTGCTCAGCAGCCTGGAGCTGCTGCGCAAGCGCATGCCGCCCGACGAGCGGCTGCGCGCGCTGGTGGAGACCGCCACGCGCGGCGCCCAGCGTGGCGCCTCGCTGACCCAGCGCATGATGGCCTTTGCGCGGCAGCAGGAACTGAAGACGGAGGCCGTGGACGTGGCGGTGCTGCTGTCGGGCCTGCAAGGCCTGCTGCAGCAGGCGGCCGGCCCGCATATCTTTCTCAAGATGGCCCTGGCCGCCAACCTGCCGCGCATCCTCACCGACCCCAGCCAGTTCGAGAGCAGCATGCTCAACCTCGTTGCCAACTCGCGCGACGCCATGCCGGGCGGCGGCGTCATCAAGATCGCGGCGGCCGTGGAAACGATGCTGCCGCGCCAGCTTGCAGGCCTTGCCGCAGGCTCGTATGTCTGCGTCCGCGTGGAGGATACGGGCGAGGGCATGGACGAGCAGACGCTGTCCCGCGTGGTCGAGCCCTTCTTCACCACCAAGGGCGTGGGCAAGGGCACCGGCCTGGGCCTGGCCATGGTGGACGGGCTGGTGGCCCAATCCGGCGGCAAGCTCGTGCTGCACAGCACACCGGGCAACGGCACGACGGTGGAGATGTGGATGCCCATCTCCAAGGACGAGAGCACGGCCTGCCACCTGGGCACCCAGCGCACGCAGGACGTGGGACCCATGGACGTGCTGCTGGTGGACGACGACCCGCTGGTGCTGGCCAACGCCTCGGCCCTGCTGGAGGACCTGGGCCACCGTGTCACGGCCCTCGGCGCCGGGCAGGAGGCCATCGACCTGCTGGCGCGCCAGGCACGCTTTGACGTGGTCATCTCCGACTACGCCATGCCCGGCATGAACGGCGTCGAGCTGGCCGAACACATTGCGCAGCGGTATCCAGGCTTGAATTTCATCCTGGCCAGCGGCTTTGCAGACATACCGGCGCTGCCGCCTGGAATGACGCGGCTGGCCAAGCCGTATTCGCAGGAGGATCTGAGCCAGTTGCTGCATCAGTTGGTGAGGGCGTGAGCACCCATGGAAATGGCCTGCGAAGCGTTTTCGCAAGCCATCACATCAAGATGGCAGGGTGGAAACAATGGCGCGATTGGCCTGCAGGTGGGCTTCAATCGACGCCAATTGCGCGTCGTAATCACTGATGACCTGCTGCGCGGAGGTACTCCGCGGCATCCTTGTTTTTAGAAAAACAAGAACGGGTATGACGATCAAGGAAAGCATCCACGCCAACGTGAGCGCAGTGTTGAGGGCAGTCATCTTGATCTGGTTTTCTCGGGCAATCCAAAGCCAAAGCTGCCCATACATGCCAAGTCACCCGGCCGTATTCATTGCATGGCCCATGGGCAGCGAGCCGGGCAGCGTAGCGCTGAATGCGGCGGGTTTGACCAGGCTGCATGCGCAGCCGGACCTGCTCCAGTTGTTGCAGCCGTGGGGGAGGGCTCAGACACCTGCCTTCTCGAACAGCCGGCGCAATACCTGCATGGGCAGGAACCTGACCTTTCGCCGTTTCAGTTCCCGCCGGAACAGGCGCTCACGTTCAATGAAGTTGATCTTGGGTTTCATCTTTTTTTGGGGCTGCAATGGACGAAACGCGCCAATCTACTGGTGAACGCCGC
This sequence comes from Delftia sp. DLF01, assembly GCF_014852125.1. Lineage (NCBI taxonomy): Bacteria > Pseudomonadati > Pseudomonadota > Betaproteobacteria > Burkholderiales > Comamonadaceae > Delftia > Delftia sp. DLF01. Next base: position 859,481 of record NZ_JACVAZ010000003.1, on the reverse strand, counting down.
AGCTCCTGTAACACCGTGTCAGCGATGCTTCGGGATTGCCGGTTGCCGCTCGGCCCTATGGCCCGCGCCATTGGGCATGCCGCACGCCAAGCTGCAGCTGCTGGATGCGGCGGTGGATGGTGGAGCGGCTGACGCCGAGCTGGCGCGCCGCCTCTGAGACGTTGCCCTGGCATTGGGCAAGCAGTTGCTCCAGCGCCTGTGCGGCGGGCTCGCTGGTGTTGCTGGCCAGGGCGGCGGTGCAGGGCGGGGTGCCGTGCAGTGCGTCGGGCAGGTGGTCGGGCTCGATGGTGCCGTCGCCATCGTTCCCGCACAGGGCTGCGGCGTAGCGCAGCGCGTTGTGCAGTTCGCGCAGGTTGCCGGGCCAGGCGTGCGCGGCCAGCAGCGCGCGGGCCGCGTCGCCCAGGTGCAGATGGCTGCCCAGCGTGGCCAGCATCTGGTCGGCAATGGCCTGCAGGTCGCTGCGCTGGCGCAGGGCGGGCAGTTGCAGCTCGGCGGCATTGAGGCGGTAAAGCAGGTCTTCGCGGAAGCTGCCGCGCCGCACCAGTTCGGCCAGCGGGCGGTGCGAGGCCGAGATGACGCGAACGGACACGGCCCGTGGCGCGCGGGCGCCCAGCGGGGTGATTTCGGATTCGGACAGGACACGCAGCAGCTTGGCTTGCAGGGCCAGTGGCATATCGCCGATCTCGTCGAGGAACAGCGTGCCTTCATGCGCCGCGGCGATCAGGCCCTCGCGGCCCTTGCTGGCGCCGCCGGTCCAGGTGCCGGGCAGGTAGCCGAACAGCTCGCTTTCCAGCAGTGCCTCTGGAATGGCCGCGCAGTTGATGGCGACGAAGGCGCCGCTGCGGCCGCTGCTGGCATGCAGCGCGCGGGCCAGGTATTCCTTGCCTGCGCCGGTCTCCCCCTGCACCAGGATGGGCAGCGTTTGCGGCGCGAGCCGTGCGGCCTTGCGCAGCAGCGTCTGCAGCTTGGCATCGCCCGTGTCCAGCGCCTGCAGCGCTGCCGGCAGCGGGGGCTGCGCCGGCATGGCCTGCGCGCGCAGGCGGCGTGTCGGGCGCTGCGGCTCCATGGCATGGGCGAAGAGGATGCTGCCGTCGCGGGCGCGGATGATGCGCTCCTGCGCCGGGCGATGGCGGCGCAGCTCGGGCAGGTGGCGCAGGTCCACGTCGAAGAAGCGCTCCAGCGGCTGGCCGATGAGCTTGTGGCGCTGGCGCCAGTCCAGCTGCGCGGCGGCCACCAGCAGGCGGGCGCCCGCGTGGGTCATGGCACGGATGCGGCCCCGTGCGTCCACGCTGATGGAGGCGTCGGGATCGACGTCGAGGAAATCGGGCGACTGCGCCAGGCGCACCACCCAGTCCTGGCCGGACTGCGCCATCAGGTTGGCCTGCTCCACGCGCCGCGCGGCGGCCACGACGAGGTTCAGCGCCAGGTTCTGGCTGGCCCGCTCGGCAGGCGAGCGCAGCAGCGACAGGTCCAGCACCGCAGCGAGTTCGCCGTGCATGTCGTAGATGGGCGCGGCCGTGCAGGACAGGCCGGTGTGGGTGAAGTCGAAATGGTCGCTCTGGTGCACGGTCAGCGCCTCGCCCGTTTCCAGGCATGCGCCCACGGCCGAGGTGCCCGAGTGGTCCTCGCGCCACTGCGCGCCCAGGTACAGGCCTGCGCGGCGCAGGTCGCCAGCGTCGGCCTCGTGCCCGAGGAAGTCCACGGCCACGCCGTGCCGGTCCGCCAACAGCAGCACGTAGTCCAGGCCCTTGAGCTGCTGGTACAGCCGCTCCAGCGCATGGCGGGCGATGTGGATCAGCGGCTCGGACTCCTCGCGGTGCGCGCGCAGCTGGCCGTCGGTCACGATGTGGGCTTCGCTGGTATGCGCCGGGTCAAGCCGGTGGGAGTCGATGCAGCGGCGCCAGCTGCGCAGCACGGCGCGGTCGCGCTCTTGGCCGCGGTTGGAGTAGCCGAGGCCGAAGGCTTCGATTTCCTGGATGTGCGAGGCGTAGGACTGCAGGGGCATGGCGTGGAGTCGATGCGGGCTTTGAACGTGCCGCAGACGATTCTGTGCCCTGCACGGTGCAGCGCCAATCAAGACTTACCCACTGCCCCTGCTGCGCTGCAGCACGCCTGGTGCGACAGGTGTCGCAGGGCTGCCCCACCTGTCGCGGGTGGCAACGCCGGGCAGCGGGTTGCAAGGCCCAGGGTTTGTACCGGAGGCGTGCAGGCAACCCCTTGATTTGCCTGGCGCATCCTGCCGCCGGGCCTGTCTGGCATGGTGATTGCGTAAGAGCGCCTGCCCGAAGAAAAACCAGCGGGCATGACCGCATCAAGGAGACAACCATGACCGATACGACGCCCAATGCCCGCGCCAAGGCGCTGCTAGACCAACTCAACCATGCCCTGGGGGACCGCGACTTCGCGGCCGCCAGCCGCCTGTTCGCCGATGAATGCTATTGGCGCGACCTGGTGCTGCTGACCTGGAACATCAAGACCATGGAAGGGCGCAGCCAGATCGCCGACATGCTGGCTGCGCAGCTCGACGCCGCGGCGCCCGTTCGCTTTTCGCTGGACGAGCGTGAGACGGTGGAGGAGGCCGATGGCGTGGTGTCCGCCTGGATCGTGATCGACACGCGCCATGCGCGCGGCGGCGGCCATGTCCGTATCAGGGACGGGCGCATCTGGACGCTGCTGACGGCCGCCCAGGAGCTCAAGGGCCATGAGGAACCCATGGGCACGCGCCGCCCGATGGGGGCCGAGCACGGCATCCGGCGTGGCCGCCAGACCTGGCTGGAGCGCCGCCAGCAGGAGGCCCAGGAGCTGGGCCGCAACAAGCAGCCTTTCGTGCTCGTCATCGGCGGCGGCCAGGGCGGAATTGCGCTGGGCGCGCGGTTGCGCCAGCTGGGGGTATCGCACATCGTCATCGACCGCCAGGCGCGCCCCGGCGACCAGTGGCGTAACCGCTATAAATCGCTGTGCCTGCACGACCCGGTCTGGTACGACCACCTGCCGTACATGCCGTTCCCGGACAACTGGCCCGTGTTCGCGCCCAAGGACAAGATCGGCGACTGGCTGGAGATGTACACCAAGGTGATGGAGGTCAACTACTGGCCCTCCACCGATTGCCTGAACGCCCGCTTCGATGAGGACAGGCAGGAATGGGAAGTGACCGTGGAGCGCAACGGCGAGACGCAGGTGCTGCGCCCCAGGCATGTGGTGTTCGCCACCGGCATGTCGGGCAAGGCGAATGTGCCCAAGATCAAGGGCCAGGACGTCTTCAAGGGCGAGCAGCAGCACTCGTCCCAGCACCATGGACCGGACGCCTATGCGGGCAAGAAGGTGGTGGTGATCGGCGCCAACAATTCAGCGCATGACATCTGCGCGGCCCTGTGGGAGCACGGCGCCGATGTGACCATGGTGCAGCGCTCGTCCACGCACATCGTGCGCTCCGATTCGCTGATGGACATCGGCCTGGGCGACCTGTATTCGGAGCGCGCCGTGGCCAGCGGCGTGACGACCAGGAAGGCGGACCTGATCTTCGCCTCGCTGCCCTACCGCATCATGGCCGACTTCCAGGTGCCGGTGTACGACCGCATCCGCGAGCGCGACGCGGACTTCTACCGCCAGCTGGAGGCGACCGGCTTCATGCTGGACTTCGGTGATGACGACTCCGGCCTTTTCATGAAGTACCTGCGCCGCGCCTCGGGCTACTACATCGACGTGGGGGCCTGCGATCTGGTGATCGACGGCAGCATCAAGCTGCAGGCGGGCAAACAGATCAGCCACCTGTCGGAAAACGCGGTGGTGCTGGCCGATGGCACCGAGCTGCCGGCGGACCTGGTGGTCTACGCGACCGGCTATGGCTCCATGAACGGCTGGGTGGCCGACCTGATCAGCCAGGAGGTGGCAGACAAGGTGGGCAAGGTCTGGGGCCTGGGCTCGGACACCACCAAGGACCCGGGACCGTGGGAGGGCGAGCAGCGCAACATGTGGAAGCCCACGCAGCAAGAGGCGCTGTGGTTCCACGGCGGTAACCTGCACCAGTCGCGCCACTATTCGCTGTACCTGGCGCTGCAGCTCAAGGCGCGGCAGGAAGGCCTGCCAGTGCGTGTCTATGACCTGCAGCAAGTTCATCACCTGCGGTAAGGCCGAATAATCGCCATGGGGCGGCTGTGCCGCCCGCCAACCCAGCCTTGCAAAACAGAAAGTTCAATCATGAAAGCAGCACGTTTCTACGACCGGGGCGACATCCGCATCGAAGACATCCCCGAACCCGTGGTGGAGCCCGGCACCGTGGGCATCGAGGTGGCCTGGTGCGGCATCTGCGGCACGGATTTGCATGAGTTCATGGAAGGGCCGATCTTCATTCCGCCCTGCGGCCATCCGCACCCCATCTCGGGCGAGTCCGCACCCATCACCATGGGGCACGAGTTCTCCGGCGTGGTGTACGCCGTGGGCGCGGGCGTCGACGATATCAAGGTCGGTCAGCACGTCGTGGTGGAGCCCTACATCGTGGCCGACGACGTGCCCACGGGGCCGGGCGACCACTACCACCTGTCCAAGGACATGAATTTCATCGGCCTGGGCGGGCGCGGCGGCGGGCTGTCCGAGCGGATTGCGGTCAAGCGCCGCTGGGTGCACCCGATCTCCAATGCCATTCCACTGGACCAGGCCGCGCTGATCGAGCCGCTGTCCGTGGGCCACCATGCCTACACCCGCAGCGGAGCGAAGGCGGGTGATGTGGCGCTGGTCGGCGGCGCAGGCCCCATCGGCCTGCTGCTGTCCGCCATCCTGAAGGCCAAGGGCCTGACGGTGGTCATCACCGAACTGAGCGCCAAGCGCAAGCAGAAGGCGCGTGAATCGGGCGTGGCCGATCACATCCTCGACCCCTCCGAAGTGGATGTGGTGGCCGAGGTGATGAAGCTCACCGGCGGCAAGGGCGTGGATGTGTCGTTCGAATGCTCCAGCGTGAACAAGGTGCTGGACACGCTGGTGGCCGTGACGAAGGCCACGGGCGTGGTGGTGATCGTGTCCATCTGGAGCCATCCGGCCACCATCAACGTGCACAGCGTGGTCATGAAGGAGCTGGACGTGCGCGGCACCATTGCCTACTGCAACGACCACCAGGAAACTATCAAGCTGGTCGAGGAGGGCAAGATCAACCTCGAGCCCTTCATCACCCAGCGCATCCAGCTCGATGATCTGGTGGCGCAGGGCTTTGACACGCTGATTCACAACAACGAATCGGCGGTGAAGATCATCGTGCAGCCACGGCTCAGGTAGCCCGGGCGGCAGGCCTGAATCGAACCCGCTGCGATCAGGAGCGGGTTCGCCCGATTCCTGTCGTGCGGTCACACGCTGCACAAAGAAAAAAGCCCTTGATTGAATCAATCAAGGGCTTAGATCATTTTGGCGGAGAGGGCGGGATTCGAACCCGCGGTGGGGATTAGCCCACACACGCTTTCCAGGCGTGCGACTTAAACCGCTCATCCACCTCTCCGAAGACCGCGATTCTAGCATCGATTTTTGGGGGCGGCGGCGAAGTTGCCTGCCTGCGTGATCGGCATGCCTTGGACGGCTGGCACTTGCGGCATGGCCCGCACCTGCGCCTGCAGCCACTTGCACAGGGTGTCGAGCCGGGCAGGCGCGGCGGTGCTGCGGCGAAGTGCCAGGTAGCGGTAGCCGGAGGCCGTGAAGCCGAAGGGTGCCAGCAGGCGGCCGGCCTGCACGTCGTCCATCACCAGGTGCCAGGGAGCAACGGCTGCACCCAGGCCGCGCAGCGCCGCTTCCAGCGTGAAGTAGTAGTGCTCGTAGACGGGGCCGGCCGCTGCGGGCTCGGCCATGCCCATGGAGTCGGCCCACAGGTCCCAGGCGTTGCGCCGGCCGCGCGTGTGCAGCAAGGGGAGGCTGGCCAGGTCCTGGGGCCGCGCGACAGGCCCGGCCATTGCGGGGGACATCACGGGGCCCAGGTACTCGTCGAAAAGCGGCACGGCCAACTCATCGTCTGCAATGGCCTGGCCGCTGCTGTCGCGGTCGGTGGGGATGGCCGTGATGAGCAGGTCGCAGCCTTCGCGTGCAGCGTCGGTGCCGGTGTCCGTGGTGCGCAGGCGCACCTCGATGCCGGGGTGGTGCGCGTGGAAGTCGAACAGCCGGGGGATCAGCCATTTGACGGTGAAGGTGCTGAAGCAGGCCACGTCCAGCGGGCCTTCGTGGGCGTCGCCCAGGCTGCGCACCGCCTCATGGATCTGCTCGAAGGCCTGGGTGAGCGCGGGCTGCAGGGTGCGCGCCGCTGCGGTGAGCGTGGGGCGGGCCTTGGTGCCCGCGAACAGCGCCAGGCCCAGGTGCTGCTCCAGCTGCCGTACCTGGCGGCTGACGGCGCCGGGCGAGACGCACAGCTCGTCTGCCGCCGCCGTCATGCGGCCCAGGCGTGCGGCAGCTTCAAAGGCGCGCAGGGCGGCCAGCGGGGGCAGGCGGCGGGTCATGGGTGGGGTCATGAGTCGGGTCACGAGTCGGGTCACGGGCGGGTGGAGGCTATGTGAGTTCCAGGTACATAGAACCGGCCAAATCATCGCTTTTCAGGCAATGGGCCGGTGGATAGATTTGCCGCTTCGGCCGGCAATTCCTGCATGGATTCTGGCCGGACTCTCCCTCTCCATTCGATCCCAAAGCACATAGCACCATGCCCTTCGTCCACACCTATCTGCCCCAGTCCACCTCCACTTCCCAGCGCGATGCCGTCGTGCAGGGCATCCACCAGGCGCTGGTGCAAGGCATTGGCATGCCCGAGGACGAGCTGTTCAACATGGTGCACCCGTACGCTCCCGGGCAGTTCGCGTTCAGCCGCAGTTTCAACGGGGTGGCGCGTTCGGATGCGGTGGTGGTGGTCGAGATCACCATGCGGCGCGGACGCAGCGATGCGATGAAGAAGGCCTTGTATGCGGCCATTGCGCGCAACCTGCACGAGGGGGCCGGGGTTGCGCCGGCCGATGTGTTCATCTTCATGCATGAGAACGACTACTCGGACTGGTCCGTGGGCCATGGGCGCTTCGCCATGGCACTGGTGCAGCAGACCGGCGCGCAATGAAGAACGGGCCGCGATGGCCCGTTCTCCGTGGGGTTCCGGCGGATCTCAGCTGGTGCGCTGCCCGGTCTGGATCATCTTCATGGCCGAGGTGATCAGGCTCGATACCTCGGTCATGTTGCTGGGAACGATCAAGGTGGTGGTGGCGTCCGATGCCACCTGGCTGTAGGCCTCGACGGCCTTTTCGGCCACCTTGAGCTGCACGGCCTGTTCGCCGCCGGGCTGGCGGATGGCGTTGGCCACGCGTTCGATGGCCTGGGCGGTGGCGTCGGCCACGGCCTTGATGGATTCGGCCTCGCCCTGGGCCTTGTTGATGACGGCCTGCTTCTCGCCTTCGGAGCGTGCGATGAAGGCTTCGCGCTCGCCGGTGGCGATGTTGATCTGTTCCTGGCGGCGGCCTTCGGAGGCGGCGATCAGGGCGCGCTTTTCGCGCTCGGCCGTGATCTGGGCCTGCATGGAGCGCAGGATTTCGGCCGGCGGCGTCAGGTCCTTGATTTCATAGCGCAGCACCTTCACGCCCCAGTTGAGCGCGGCCTCGTCGATGGCGGAGACCACCTGGGCATTGATCATGTCGCGCTCCTCGAAGGTCTTGTCCAGCTCGAGCTTGCCGATCACGCTGCGCAGCGAGGTCTGGGCCAGCTGGGTGACGGCCATGATGTAGTTGGACGAGCCGTAGCTGGCGCGCATGGGGTCGGTGACCTGGAAGTAGAGGATGCCGTCCACCTGCAGCTGGGTGTTGTCGCGCGTGATGCAGACCTGGCTGGGCACATCCAGCGGGATTTCCTTGAGGCTGTGCTTGTAGGCCACGCGGTCCACGAAGGGCACGAGGAAGTTCAGGCCCGGCGTGAGCGTGCCCGCGTACTTGCCAAGGCGTTCCTTGACCCAGGCGTGCTGCTGGGGCACGACCTTGACGGATCGTGCGATGAAGATGGCCGCGATGACGGCGATGACGATGGCGATTTCCATGGTGTCTCCAAGCCCGGAGGGCATTCAGTGAAACAAGAGGGTGAGGCGAAGGGGCGCGAGGACTGCATCCCCAGGTGTGCGCAAGAGGCGAAGCGGTGGCTCAGAGCTTGTCCACGAGCAGCCGGTTGCCGACGACCTCGGCCACGCGGTGCATGCCGGCCGAGGGCAGGTTGCCCGGGCGGCCGATCACGGTCCATTGGGCGCCACGGTAGCGGACCTGGGCCGTGCCGTCGGAATTCCATTGCTCGACCATGACGGACTCGCCTATGTCGAGGTTGACATCGCGGTTGCTCGATGCCGGCTGGCGGCTGGGCTGGCGGCGGCGCACCAGATAGCAGGCCAGCACGAAGGCGCTGCCCAGCGCGGCGGCGATGATGATCTGTGCAATGGGCGCCAGGCCCGCATGCGCGCACAGCGCGCCGACGATGGCGCCCAGCGCCAGCATCAGCAGATAGAAGCTGCCGGTCAGCAGCTCGGCGATGACCAAGGCGCCGGCGACTAGCCACCAGATGGTGGAATATTCCATGCGTGAGACTCCCTTTGTGACAGTTGCTTGTGTTTAGTGCAGCACATTCTGGGTGAAAATCCGCACGCTTCAAAGGCGCAATAAGGATATTCCTTACACTTCGCGCCTGTTTCGTTTTTTGGCCCGCTCAGGTTACGGAGGCTGCCCCCATGAAGTTTCGCTTTCCCATCGTCATCATCGACGAGGACTACCGCTCCGAGAACACCTCGGGCCTGGGCATCCGCGCCCTGGCCCAGGCCATCGAGGAAGAAGGTTTCGAGGTGCTGGGCGTGACCAGCTACGGCGACCTGTCGCAATTCGCGCAGCAGCAAAGCCGGGCCAGTGCCTTCATTCTGTCCATCGATGACGAGGAGTTCTCGCTGGGCGATGGCGGAACCGATCCCGTGATCCACAGCCTGCGCAGCTTCATCGGCGAAGTGCGCCGCAAGAACGCCGATGTGCCGATCTACATCTACGGCGAGACCAAGACCAGCCGCCACCTGCCCAACGACATCCTGCGCGAGCTGCACGGCTTCATCCACATGTTCGAGGACACGCCGGAGTTCGTGGCCAAGCACATCATCCGCGAAGCCAAGAGCTACCTGGAAGGCGTGCAGCCGCCGTTCTTCAAGGCGCTGCTGGACTATGCGGAAGACGGCTCCTACAGCTGGCACTGCCCCGGACACTCGGGCGGCGTGGCCTTCCTGAAAAGCCCCGTGGGCCAGATGTACCACCAGTTCTACGGCGAGAACATGCTGCGCGCCGACGTGTGCAACGCGGTGGAGGAGCTGGGCCAGCTGCTGGACCACAACGGCGCCATCGGCGAGAGCGAGCGCAATGCCGCCCGCATCTTCAATGCCGACCATTGCTACTTCGTGACCAACGGCACGTCCACGTCGAACAAGATCGTGTGGCACCACGCCGTGGCGCCCGGCGACGTGGTGGTGGTGGACCGCAACTGCCACAAGTCCATCCTGCACTCCATCATCATGACGGGTGCGATTCCGGTGTTCCTCAAGCCCACGCGCAACCACTTCGGCATCATCGGCCCGATCCCGCAAAGCGAGTTCTCGGTGGAGTCCATCCAGGCCAAGATCGCGGCCAATCCGCTGCTCAAGGGCGTGGATGCCAAGACGGTCAAGCCGCGCGTGCTGACCCTGACGCAGTCCACCTACGACGGCGTGCTCTACAACACCGAGACCATCAAGAGCATGCTGGACGGCTATGTGGCCAACCTGCACTTCGATGAGGCCTGGTTGCCGCACGCGGCCTTCCACCCGTTCTATGGCAGCTACCACGCCATGGGCAAGAAGCGCGCGCGCCCCAAGCACTCGGTGGTGTATGCCACGCAGTCCATCCACAAGCTGCTGGCCGGCATCAGCCAGGCCTCGCATGTGCTGGTGCAGGACAGCCAGACCGAAAAGCTGGACCACCACCTGTTCAACGAGGCGTACCTGATGCACACCTCGACCAGCCCGCAGTACAGCATCATCGCCAGCTGCGACGTGGCCGCCGCGATGATGGAGCCGCCCGGCGGCACGGCCCTGGTGGAGGAGTCCATTCTGGAGGCGCTGGACTTCCGCCGCGCCATGCGCAAAGTGGAGGACGAGTTCGGCGACGACGACTGGTGGTTCGAGGTCTGGGGCCCCGAGAAGCTGGCCGATGAAGGCGTGGGCTCGGCCCAGGACTGGATCATCCGCGGCCATGACGCGGCGCCCAAGCGCTCCAAGGCCAAGAACGGCAAGGAGTTCGACAACTGGCACGGCTTCGGCGAGCTGGCCGACGGCTTCAACATGCTGGACCCGATCAAGTCCACCATCGTGACGCCGGGCCTGGACCTGGACGGCGATTTCTCGGACACGGGCATCCCCGCCTCCATCGTGACCAAGTACCTGGCCGAGCACGGCGTGGTGGTAGAGAAGACGGGCCTGTACTCGTTCTTCATCATGTTCACCATCGGCATCACCAAGGGCCGCTGGAACACCATGCTGACGGCGCTGCAGCAGTTCAAGGACGACTACGACCGCAACCAGCCGCTGGCGCGCATCCTGCCCGAGTTCTGCCAGCAGCACCGCCGCTACGAGCGCATGGGCCTGCGCGACCTGTGCCAGCACGTGCACCAGCTGTACGCCAAGTACGACATCGCCCGCCTGACGACCGAGATGTACCTGTCGGACCTGCAGCCCGCCATGAAGCCCACCGATGCCTACGCCCACATCGCGCAGCGCAAGACCGAGCGCGTGGAGATCGACCACCTGGAAGGCCGCATCACCGTGGGCCTGGTCACGCCGTACCCGCCCGGCATTCCGCTGCTGATTCCCGGCGAAGTGTTCAACCGCAAGATCGTGGACTACTTGCTGTTTGCGCGCGAGTTCGCCAAGGAGTGCCCGGGCTTCGAGACCGACATCCACGGCCTGGTGGAACTGCAAAGCGAAGATGGCGAAGTGCGCTACTACGCCGACTGCGTGGCCGGGACCGCGCCGGCCCGCAAGACGCCGGCAGGTGGCAAGCCTGCTGCGAAAAAGGCCGTGAAGACTGCAGCCAAGCCTGCGGCCAAGGCAGCCGCCAAGGCAGTTGCCAAGGCAGCCGCAAAATCGGCAGCCAAGCCGGCCGCCAAGGTTGCCAAGGCCGCCGCGGTCACCGGGGTCAAGGCGCCTGCCAAGCGCCCCGCAGCGCGCAAGGCCCAGCCGGCCGCGCCTGAAGTCGGCACGGCAGCCAAGCCTGCGCGCGGCCGCAAGATGGTGCAGGTGGGGGACGATGGTCCCTTTGGCCGCACGATCTGATTGCCTGGCCGGCTGACGGCCCATCAAAAAGGCGCGGGTCCCGAAAGGGGCTCCGCGCCTTTTTCATTGCGCCGCTGCGGCGTTGTTATTCCGTGGTCACTCCAGGCGTATCTTTGCGTCGCGGATCAGCGCGGCCCAGTCCGTCTGTTCCTTGAGCAGGTATTGGGCCGCGTCCTGGATGCTGCCGCCCAGGGCCGTGCTGCCCTCGGCCTGCAGTTGCTGCTGCACGGCGGGCTGCTGCAGGGCTGCGTTCACGGCGGTGTTCATCTTCTGCACGATGGCAGCCGGCGTGCCCTTGGGCGCGACGATGAGCTTCCAGTCCACGGCCTCGAAGCCTGCATAGCCCGATTCGGCCACGGTGGGCACCTCGGGCAGGATGGGCAGGCGCTTGGCCGAGGTCACGGCCAGGGCGCGCAGCTTGCCGCCCTTGAGCAGCGGATAGACGGCCTGGGGCGTGCCGAACATGTAGTGCGTCTGCTTGCCCAGCAGGTCGGTCACGGCCGGCGCTGCACCCTTGTAGGGCACGTTGAGCACCTGGATGCCGGCCTTGAAGGCCAGCATCTCGCCGGCCAGGTGGCCTACCGTGCCCGTCGATGCCAGGCCCTGGCGGATGCCGCCCGGGTCGGCCTTGGCGGCCTTGACCAGGTCCTGCACCGACTTCCATGGCGAGTCCTGCGGCACGACCAGCACCGTGGGCTGGGCAGCGACCAGGGCCACGGGGATCAGGTCGGTGCGCGGGTTGAAGGGCATGCTGGGCAGCAGGGCGGGGTTGATGGCGAGGTTGGCGGTCTGGCCCATGCCGAAGGTATAGCCATCCGGCGCGGACTTGGCCACTGCATCCAGGCCGATGTTGCCGCCCGCGCCGGGCTTGTTGTCCACGACCACGGTCCATTTGTTCAGCGTGCCCACGCGCTCGCTGATCTGGCGCGCGACCGCGTCCGTGCCGCCGCCCGGCGTGTAGGGCACGACCATGCGCACGGCGCGTGAGGGCCAGTGGTCAGGCTGGGCCTGGGCCGCCAGCGGGAGCAGGGCGGCAGCCAATGCGGGCAGGGCGCACAGCAGCAACTGGCGGCGCGGGGCGGAACAAGGGCGGGCCTGGGTCTGTGTCAGTGCCTGTGTCCGGTTTTGGGCGGCCGGGTTGCGGTGGATGGCGGGCATGGTGTTGTCTCCGGGAATTTTTGGGAAAAGGCCTCCCCGCCGGGCGCGCGGCAAGCGTCGTCCGGTGTGGGGTGGATGGGGTGCAAGGTTGCAGGGGCGCCGCGCGCCGGGTGGACGGCGGCGCCTTCAGCGGCTCAGCCTGGCTTCAGTGGGAAGCCTTGGCGTGGCTGTCGGTGGCGTCGCCCCGGGCCAGGGCCAGGGCCTGCTCGCTGCTGTAGCCCAGGGCGGTGAGGATCTCCAGGCTGTGCTCGCCCAGGCGCGGTGGCGACAGGCGCACGTCCAGGCGCTTGCCGTCCAGCGTGAAGGGCAGCAGCACGGTCTTGGTCTCGCGGCCATCGGGCAGGGTGATGGGAGCCAGCGCGCCCGTGGCGTTCAGGTGCGGGTCTTCCAGCAGGTCCTGCGGGCGTGCGATGGGCGCGAAGGGCAGGCCGTTCTTCTCGAAGATCTCCGCAATGTGGGCGGCGCTGTGCGGGGCCATCTTCTCGCGCAGCAGCGGCATCAGCCAGCTGCGCGCCAGCACGCGGTCGTTGTTGCTGCCAAGGCGCGGATCGTCGCGCAGCTCGCCCAGGCCGAAGGCGTCGCAGAACAGGCGCCAGGCGCCATCGCTGACCACGGCCAGGAAGATCTGCTCGCCGTCCCGGACTTCGAACACGTCGTAGATGGCCCAGGCCGAGATGCGTGCCGGCATGGGCGCGGCCGGCTTGCCGGTGACGGCGAACTGCATCATGTGCTGGGCGACCAGGAAGATGTTGTTCTCGAACAGCGCGCTTTGCACTTCCTGGCCGCGCCCGGTCTTCTCGCGCTGGGCCAGGGCGGCCATCGCGCCCATGGCGCCGAACATGCCGCCCATGATGTCGTTGACGCTGGCGCCCGCGCGCAGCGGGTCGCCGGGGCGGCCCGTCATGTAGGCCAGGCCGCCCATCATCTGCACCACTTCGTCCAGCGCCGTGCGGTGCTCGTAGGGGCCGGGCAGAAAGCCCTTGTGGCTCACGTAGATGAGACGCTCGAAGCGGTCCTTGAGGCTGTCGTAGTCCAGGCCCAGCTTGCGCATGGTGCCGGGCTTGAAGTTCTCGCAGACCACGTCGGCCGTGGCGATCAGGCGCAGCGCGGCCTGCTTGCCTTCCTCGGTCTGCAGGTCCAGCGTCAGGCTTTTCTTGTTGCGGTTGAACAGCGGGAAAAAGCCCGAGCCCGAGCCCAGCAGCTTGCGCGTGGCATCGCCGTCGCGGCCGTGGCCCACGGGCTCGATCTTGATGACTTCGGCGCCCAGGTCGGCCAGCATCATGCCGCAGGACGGGCCCATGACCATGTGGGTGAACTCGACCACGCGGATGCCTGCGTAGGGCAGTGGCGTGGCCTGGCCTGCGGCCGTGTCGGGGGAGGTGGGTTGGCTCATGGAAAAACGGTGAATGAATATGTGGGTTGTCGCTGCGGCTCAGGCCGGTGCGTAGATGCGGGGCACAAAGCCCTTGGGCAGGCCGGCCAGCGGCGTCATGCCGTGCAGCTCCTCGCCGGGCAGGCCTGCGGCCAGCGGCTGGCGGGCAGCGATCAGGCGATCGATGTCCACGCCGGTGCGGATGCCCATGGCCTCGAACATGAAGACCAGGTCTTCGGTGACCACGTTGCCCGAGGCGCCGGGTGCATAGGGGCAGCCGCCCAGGCCGGCCAGCGAGGCGTCAAAGGTGCGCACGCCTGCCTCGTAGGCGGCCAGGCAGTTGGCCAGGCCCAGGCCGCGCGTATTGTGCATGTGGGCCGCGCCTGCATGTTCGCCCAGCTCGGCGCGCAGCCGTGTGAACAGGCGCCGCACCTGGGCCGGGTTGGCCATGCCCGTGGTGTCGGACAGGCCCGATTCATCGGCGCCCGCCGCCACGCAGGCCAGGGCCAGTGCAATCACTTCGTCCTCCGGCACCAGCCCCTGCAGCGTGCAGCCGAATGCCGTGGAGATGCCCGCCTCGATCAGGGCCTGCGGCGCGATCTCGTCGCGCAGCGCGGCAATGGCCCGCACCTCGTCCACCATCTGCATGGGCGTCTTGCGCACATTGGCCATGGAGTGCGCGGGGCTGGCCGAGACGGGCAGCGTGACCTTGTGGGCGCCGGCGCGCAGCGCGGCCTCGGCGCCGCGCAGATTGGGGGCCAGTGCCATCACGGTGACGCCGGGCAGGGTGATGGCCTGGGCGACCACCTCGGCCGCGTCGGCCATCTGCGGCAGCAGCTTGGGCGAGACGAAGGAGCCGACCTCGATCTCCTGCAGGCCTGCATGGGCCAGCGCGGCGATCCAGGCCAGCTTGTGCGCCGTGGACATGGTGGAGGCCACGGACTGCAGGCCATCGCGCGGGCCGACTTCGCTGATGAGTACGTCAAAACGGTGGGAGGACATGGGCAGTTGCATCCGGTGGTGGGTGTCGATGGTGGCGGATTCACCTGTTGACATCGGGGTTCTGTGTGGTTCTAATAGATAGAACTATATTCTCTCTATTGAAATATTCCCTGCTGCACGCGCCATCGTCAAGCCTGCGTGCCTGGGGTTTTCCCTTGGGTGCCTTTTTATGCCTCGCAAATCAGTGACGGAATCGGTGGCCGACGAGAATGCCGCGCCGGGCGGCGTGGCGGCCGTGGACAGGGCCTTGAGCCTGCTGGCAGCGTTTCGCGACGGCGACGACGGGCTGACGCTGGCCCAGTTGTCGGAGCGCACGCGCCTGTACAAGAGCACCGTGCTGCGGCTGCTGGCCTCGCTGGAGCATGGCGGCTGGGTGCTGCGCATGGATGACGGCCGCTACGCCGTGGGCCCGGCCGTGGCGCGGCTGAACACCGTCTATGCCCGGCATTTCTCGCTGGACAGCGTGGTCATGCCCGTGCTGCGCACCCTGGTGCAGGCCACGGGCGAAAGTGCGGCCTACCACGTGCGCCAGGGCCAGGACCGGCTGTGCCTGTACCGCGTGGATTCGCCCCATCCCGTGCGCGACCATGCGCGCACGGGCGATCTGCTGCCGCTGGGCCAGGGCGCAGGCGGGCGCGTGCTGTCGGCTTTCGATGCCGAGCTGTACGCCGCATCGCGCGGCGGCAGCCGCACGCAACTGGCCCGTGTGCGTGCCGATGGCTACTGCGCCATGGTGGGAGACAGGCACCGCGAGATCGCCGGGATTTCGGCCCCTGTGTTCAAGCGCGATGGGGAATTGGCAGCGGCGCTGACACTGACCATGCCAGCCCACCGCTATGAAGAGCGCCACGCCCGCCATGTGCTGGCGGCGGCGCGGGAACTGGGGCTTTTGCTGCCCTGAGCCAGGCGTGCGCGGTGCGCTGGCTCAGCCCAGGGCCGTGTCCAGCACCATCATCAGCACGAAGCCCAGCATGAGGCCGCCCGTGGCAAAGGCTTCATGGCCCTTGCGGTGCGACTCGGGAATGATTTCGTGGCTGATCACGAACAGCATGGCGCCCGCTGCAAAGCCCAGTCCCCAGGGCAGCATGGCTGCCGAGCCGCTCACGATGGCTGCCCCCAGCACGGCGCCCACGGGCTCCACCAGGCCGGAGGCCATGCCCAGCAACACGGCAAAGCTGCGCTTGTAGCCTGCGGCCAGCAGGGCCACGGCCACCACCAGGCCTTCGGGCACATCCTGTATGGCAATGCCCGTGGCCAGCGCATTGGCGCGCAATCCGTCGTTGCCCGCATAGCCCACGCCGATGGCCAGGCCTTCGGGCAGGTTGTGCAGGGTGATGGCGAAGACGAACAGCCAGGTGCGCTGCAGCTTGCGCGCGCCTTGCGGGTCCAAGCCTTCGCGGCCCTTAATGAAGTGCTCATGGGGCAGGAGCCTGTCCATGAGCATGAGGGCGGCACCGCCCATCAGGATGGCCGAACCTATGACCCCGCCAGCCGCCCAGCTGCCGCCACCGAACAGTTCCTGGGTGCGCACGGCCTCCAGTCCCGGCAGGATCAGCGAGAAGGCGCAGGCGGCCAGCATGACCCCGGCGCCAAAGCCGAACAGGGTGTCCTGCGTGCGTTCGGACAGGCGCTGGGACAGCATCACGGGCACGGTGCCCAGTGCGGTCGCCAGCGCGGCGGCCGAGCCTCCGGCCAGGGCCTGGAAGACCACCGGATGGTTCTGGGCGTAGGCCCAGAACTGGCTGGTGAGCGCCCAGGCGCCGGCCATCATGATGGCCAGGCCTATCCACAGGCGGATGTTGGACCGTACGCTGGTCTTGGAGCGGAAGCGTTGTGGCAGATCCATGCTGGTCGAGGTCAGAGGTTGGCGTTGCGGACCGTTCAGCCGCGTGCGGCGGCGTAGCGGCGGGCCACTTCGGCCCAGTTGACTACGTTGTAGAACGCCGCGATGTATTCAGGGCGGCGGTTCTGGTACTTGAGGTAGTAGGCGTGTTCCCACACGTCCAGGCCCAGGATGGGGGTGGCGCCGGAGCCGATGCCTGCCATCAGCGGGCTGTCCTGGTTGCCGCTGCTTTCCACGGCCAGCTTGCCGTCCTTGCCCACCACCAGCCAGGCCCAGCCGCTGCCAAAGCGTGTGAGCGCGGCCTGGGTGAAGGCGGCCTTGAAGGCATCGAAGCCGCCCAGCTCCCGGTCAATGGCCTGTGCCAGTTCGCCCGAGGGAGCACCGCCGCCGCCCTGGTCCACCGGGGCCATCACGGTCCAGAACAGGCTGTGGTTGGCGTGCCCGCCGCCGTTGTTGCGCACGGCCCCGCGAACGCCTTCGGGCAGCAGGGACAGGTCGGCGATCAGCTGCTCCACGGGCTGGCTGCCGTGCGGCGTGTCCTTGAGCGCGGCATTCAGGTTGTTCACATAGGCCTGATGGTGCTTGGTGTAGTGGATCTCCATGGTCTGCGCATCGATATGGGGCTCCAGCGCGTCGTAGGCGTAGTTCAGGGGAGGCAGGGTGTAGTTGCTCATGTGGTTTCTTTCAGGGACTACGGGGAAAAAATCGGTGCGTTGCGATGTCTGTGCGGCTGCAATCAATGCGCCAGCCGGGGTGGCAGGGCGGTGGCTGTGCAGTCGAAGACGCGGGCCGAGGCCTGAAGCGCCGCATCGATGCGGGGCTGGCTGCCGTGCTGGCGCTGCCACTGCAGCAGGGCTGAATGGGTTTCGCGCATATGGCGCCAGGCGGCGCTGCACACGGCGGCCGCATGGTGGCGCGCATCACCCAGGGCCAGCAGGCCCTGGTGCGCCTCGCACAGGTATTCGATGGCCAGTGCGGGCTGCTGGCGCAATGCCAGCAACTCGGCCAGGTTGTGGTGGGAGACCACCCAGGCGGCCATGCAGTGATCGGCGTGTTCCGCCAGCAGCGGGCCGGCGATGAGGCGCTGCGCCACATGCAGGGCCTTCATCTGCATGGCGAGCGCGCTTTCGATCTGGCCTGCATGGAAATGCCCATGGGCGCGGCGCGCCAGCTGTTCCCATTGATTCAAGGATGCTTCGGAGGGTGCCGGGGCGGGAGAGGGCAGACTGAGGTCAGAGGTTGCTTGCATATCTGCTGGCTCCGAGGTTTTCAGAGGTTCTTTGATATTGATCTGAGAATTGTATTATTCATGAGAATCATTCTCATTCAAAACAAAAATGACCGTATGCAATCCGATGTGTATTTCCTTTCGCGCATCGGCAGGATGCGGATGCCTGGATTCCAGGCGAAAAAAAGCCCCGCAGGCGGCAATGCCTGCGGGGCGGGTCGCAGTCTGGCGGTGACTTAGACCTGGTCGGCCGACAGGCCTGCGGTCTGGCTGAAGCCGCCGTCCACGTAGGTGATCTCGGCCGTCACGCCCGAGGCGAGGTCCGACAGCAGGAAGGCGGCCACATTGCCCACGTCCTCGATGGTCACGTTGCGGCGCAGCGGCGATGCATCGGCCACGCGGCCCAGCAGCTTGCCGAAGTCCTTGATGCCCGAGGCGGCCAGGGTCTTGATGGGACCGGCCGAGATGCCGTTGGCGCGGATGGCGCGGCCGTCTGCCGTGCGGCCCACGGCCTCGGCCAGGTAGCGCACCGAGGCTTCCAGCGATGCCTTGGCCAGGCCCATGGTGTTGTAGTTGGGGATGGAGCGCAGGGCGCCCAGGTACGACAGGGTCAGCAGCGAGGACTTGTCGTTGAGGTAGGGCAGGGCCGCCTTGGCCATCGCGGGGAAGCTGTAGGCGCTGATGTCGTGCGCGATCTTGAAGCCTTCGCGCGACAGGCCGTCCAGGAAGTTGCCGGCGATGGCCTCGCGCGGCGCAAAGCCGATGCTGTGCACGAAGCCGTCGAACTTGCCCCAGGTCGCACCCAGGTCGGCGAACAGCTTGTCGATCTGGGCATCGTCTGCCACGTCGCAGTCAAAGATCAGCTTGGAGTCGAATTCGGCGGCGAACTCGGTGATGCGGTCCTTGAAGCGCTCGCCCACATAGCTGAAGGCCAGCTCCGCGCCCTGTGCATGGCAGGCCTTGGCGATGCCGTAGGCGATGGAGCGGTTGGACAGAACGCCCGTGATCAGCAGTTTTTTACCGGCGAGAAAGCCCATTGTTGTTCTCCAGAGAAAGTGAGTGGAAGTGCGCACCAGCTGGCGGCGACGGCCGGGGCCCGCGTCAGCGTTTGCCAGCGGAAGGGCTGGCTGCGTGGTGCAGAATTGTCGCATGCGCCATTGGATGATTTCTTCGCTGCTGCTGGCCTCGGCGTGTGTGCCGGCCTGGGGCTCGCATGCCTATGCCCTGTGGGGCGAGCCCCGCTATGCCGAGGGCTTCAGCCATTTCGACTATGTCAACGCCAAGGCTCCCAAGGGCGGCGAGCTGCGCCTGGTGAGCAATCTGCGCATCTCCACCTTTGACAAATACAACCCGTTCACCATCAAGGGGTCGTCGCCCGCCTATCTGGCGGAGCTGATGTTCGACACCTTGCTGTGGCCCTCGCTGGACGAGACCGCCACCGGCTACGGATTGCTGGCCGAGGATGTGCAGGCCGCGGCCGACGGCCTGTCCGCCACATTCCGGTTGCGGCCCCAGGCACGCTTTCACAACGGCAAGCCCGTGCTGGCCGCCGATGTCAAGTTCAGCTATGACACGCTGGTGGGCCCGCATGCACTGCCCGGCTATAGAACGCTGTTCTTCGATGTGGCGGGCGTCGACGTACTGGACGAACGCACCGTGCGCTTTCGCTTCAAGCAGCCGAACCGGGAATTGCCGCTGACCGTGGGGGCCATTCCAGTGTTCAGCCGCGACTGGGGCGTGGAAAACGGCAAGGCCAAGCCCTTCGACCAGGTGGTGACGGACACGCCCATCGGCAGCGGGCCCTACAAGATAGGTCCCGTGCGATTCGGCAAGGACATCACCTATGTGCGTGACCCGGACTACTGGGGCCGCGACCTGCCTGTGCGCGTTGGCACGGCCAATTTCGATCGCATCTCCGTCAAGATCTACCGCGACAACACGGCGAGGCTGGAGGCGCTGAAGGCCGGGGAGTTCGACCT
Source organism: Delftia sp. DLF01 (assembly GCF_014852125.1). Lineage (NCBI taxonomy): Bacteria > Pseudomonadati > Pseudomonadota > Betaproteobacteria > Burkholderiales > Comamonadaceae > Delftia > Delftia sp. DLF01. Next base: position 839,582 of record NZ_JACVAZ010000003.1, on the reverse strand, counting down.
CATGCGCTTTTACAGCGCCGGTGACTGGGCGCGGCGCCTGTACGGCAAGCGCTTCGACCGGGGCGAGCTGGTCAAGGGCGAGTTCAGCAACAAGCTGCCATCGGGATTCCAGAGCTATGTGCTCAACGTGCGCCGGCCTGTGCTGCAGGACGTTCGGGTGCGCCGCGCCCTGGGCCTGGCCATGGACTACGAGTGGATGAACCGGCAGATGTTCTACGGTTCCTACCAGCGCGTGCGCGGGTTGTTCGGCAACACGGCCTGCGAGACCCATGGCGAGCCCTCGCCCGAGGAGCTGGCGCTCATGGAGCCCTTGCGCAAGAGCATCCCGCCGGAGGCCTTCGGCCCCATGGCCGAGCCGCCGCGCACCGATGGCGACAGCTCGTTGCGCGGAAATCTGCGCCAGGCGCGGCAACTGCTGGCCGATGCCGGCTGGACCATTCAGGATGGCGTGCTGCGCAACGCGCGGGGCCAGGCCATGGAGCTGGAGTACCTGGACAGCAGCGAGTCGGGCATACGCCAGGTCTCGCCCTGGATACGCAATCTGGAAAAGCTGGGCATCCGGCTGCGCTTTCGCTCGGCGGACTTTGCGCTGTACCAGCAGCGCGTGGAGAAGTTCGACTACGACATCATTTCCATCGCCTACCAGGGCACGAACAATCCGGGCCAGGAATTCGCCGACCTGTTCGGCAGCCAGGCGGCGGCAACCGAGGGTTCCGGCAATTTCCCCGGCGTGAAGAACCCGGCGGTCGACGCCATGATCCGCCGCATGACCGAGGCCAAGACAGAGGCGCAACTGTTGCCTGCCTGCCACGCACTCGAACGCATCATCACGCATGGCCACTACCTGATTCCGCAGTGGAGCGCGGGCACGCACCGCATGGTCTACGACTCCTGGCGCCTGGTGCGGCCGGCCGTGGTTCCGGCCTATGCGAAGGGCGAGAGCTGGGCCATGGACACCTGGTGGGCCCGCATGCCGGTGCTGACCGCGCCGCCTCCATGAGCCGGCGTTGCGGCTGTGTCGTTGCGATCCGTTGCATGATGAGGGCGTCCCCCGGCCGGGGCCCCTCCCCGCAATGGACATAATGCAAGACTTCTTATGTGGGCCTACATATTCAAACGCTTGCTGCTGATGGTGCCGACCCTGCTGGGCGTACTGCTGCTGACCTTCGTGGTCGTGCAGTTCGTGCCCGGTGGCCCGGTCGAGCAGTATCTGGCCGAGGCCAAGGCCAGCGTGGGCCGTGGCGGCGAGGGCGGTGGCCTGGCCTACCGTGGCAACCAGGGGGTGGACCCCCAGCGCATAGAGCAGATCAAGGCCCTCTACGGCTTTGACAAGCCAGCCCATGAGCGCTTCTTCCAGATGCTCGGGCAGTTCGCGCGGTTCGACCTGGGGCGCAGTTTCTTTCAGAACAAGGATGTCTGGCAGCTGATCAAGGAGAAGCTGCCGGTCTCGGCCAGCCTGGGACTGTGGACCTTTTTCATCAGCTACCTCGTTGCCGTGCCGCTGGGCATTGCCAAGGCCGTGCGGGCCGGCTCGCGGTTCGACTTCGCCACCACGCTGCTGATCCTGGTCGGCTATGCGATTCCGGGTTTCGTGCTGGGCGTGGCGCTGTTGGTGATCTTTGGCGGCCAGTTGCAGTGGTTTCCGCTGCGCGGGCTGACTTCCTCCAACTGGGACGAGTTGTCCTGGGGCGCGCGCATCGTGGACTATCTCTGGCATATCGCGCTGCCGGTGACGGCCATGGTGGCGGGCAGCTTCGCCATCACGGCCATGCTGACCAAGAATGCCTTCCTGGAAGAGATTCGCAAGCAGTACGTGCTGACTGCGCGCGCCAAGGGCCTGTCCGAGCGGCAGGTGCTCTACCGCCATGTGCTGCGCAATGCGCTGATCCCCATCGTCACCGGATTTCCGGCCGCCTTCATCGGGGCCTTCTTCACGGGCTCGCTGCTGATAGAGACACTGTTCTCGCTGGACGGCCTGGGCCTGCTCAGCTATGACAGCGTGATTCGGCGCGACTATCCCGTGGTGCTGGGCACGCTGTATCTGTTCACGCTGATCGGCCTGGTGACCAAGCTGGTCAGTGACCTTTGTTATGTGTGGGTGGATCCGCGTGTACGGTTTGATTGAGCGCCCCCCGAACGGCTGCGCCGCTTCCCCCTCTTGCTTTGCGGGGGGAGCGTCCGGGCCATTGGCAGCTGGCGCAGGCCCTTGCCTGGTGTCCCTGACTTTGGGCGGTTGCGCCCCTGTGATGCAGCAACATGGAAACTGAGATGCACTCCCTTGCCGCTCCAGGCGCAGGGCTGCCCGGGGCAGCGCCTGTACCGCTGGCTGTGGTGGCAGTGTCGCCGGCGCGGCGGGCCTGGATGCGGTTCAGGCGCAATCGGCTGGGGTATTGGAGCCTGGTCGCTTTTTGCGTGATGGTGGTGCTGAGCCTGGGCGCCGAGCTGATCAGCAACGACCGGCCCTTGGTGGTGCGCTACGAGGGCCAGACCTACTGGCCGCTGTGGAACGATTATTCCGAGAAGACTTTCGGCGGCGACTTCGAGACGGCCACCGACTACCTGGACCCCTTCATCCGCGACCGCCTGCGCCAGGGCGACAACTGGGCGCTGTATACGCTCAATCCCTATGGGCCACAGGCGCTGAACTACTTTGCGACCTCGCCCAACCCGGCGCCGCCCTCGCGCGACAACCTGCTGGGTACCGATGACCGGGGGCGCGACCTGCTGGCCCAGCTGATCTACGGGTTTCGCGTCAGCGTGCTGTTTGCGCTGGCGCTGACGGCGTCGGGCGTGGTGCTGGGCGTGGTGACGGGGGCCGTCCAGGGTTTTTTCGGCGGCAGGACCGATCTGGCATTCCAGCGCTTCATCGAGATCTGGGGCTCCATGCCCGAGCTGTATCTGCTGATCATCTTCAGCGCGGTGCTGGCGCCCAGCGTCTCGCTGCTGCTGGTGCTGCTGTCGCTGTTCGGCTGGATGGGCTTGTCGGACTACGTGCGTGCCGAGTTCCTGCGCAACCGCCAGCTGGACTATGTGAAGTCGGCTCGGGCGCTGGGCGTGGGCAATGGCGCGCTGATCTGGCGCCATCTGCTGCCCAACAGCATGACGCCCGTGGTGACCTTTTTGCCGTTTCGCATGAGTGCGGCCATCCTGGCCCTGACCTCGCTGGACTTCCTGGGGCTGGGCGTGCCGCCTGACACCCCCAGCCTGGGTGAGCTGCTGAACCAGGGCAAGAACAGCATCGATGCCTGGTGGATCTCGCTGTCCACCTTTGCCGTGCTGGTGGTGACGCTGCTGCTGCTGACCTTCATGGGCGATGCGCTGCGCGATGCGCTGGACCCGCGCAAGGCCGCAGCCAGCGATGCCGCCCCCGGTGTCGATGCAAAGGACGCCGCATGAACGCAGAGCAGCCGGCAATGGAGCTACCTTCGCCCCCGGGCCGTGGCCGGACATTGCTGTCCGTGCGCAACCTGCGCGTGCGCTTCGGCAGCAAGGATGTGGTGCACGGCGTGAGCTTCGACCTGGCGGCAGGCGAGAAGCTGGCGCTGGTGGGCGAGTCCGGCTCGGGCAAGACCATCACCGCGCTGTCGCTGCTGCGGCTGGCTGGAGACGCTCAGCTGGGCGGCCAAGCCCTGTTCGACGGCCGCGACCTGCTGCGCCTGCCCGAGCGCGAGATGCGCGCCGTGCGCGGCGGCGACGTGGCCATGATTTTCCAGGAGCCCATGACGGCGCTCAACCCGCTGATGACCGTGGGCGAGCAGGTGGGCGAGGTGCTTCGCCTCAAGCAGGGGCTGACGCGAGCGCAATCCCTGGTCCAGGCCACCGAATTGCTGGCGACCACCGGCATTGCCGAGCCTGTGCGCCGCGCCCGCGCCTTTCCCCACCAGCTCAGTGGCGGGCAGCGCCAGCGCGCCATGATCGCCATGGCGCTGGCCAGCAGCCCGCGCCTGCTCCTGGCCGATGAGCCGACGACGGCACTCGATGTCACGCTGCGCGGCCAGATCCTGCAGTTGCTCGATGACCTGCAGCGCCAGACCGGCATGGCCGTGCTGATGATCACGCACGACCTGCACCTGGTGCGGCGCTTTGCCGACCGCGTGGCGGTGATGGAGCGCGGGCAACTGGTGGAGCAGGGCGGGGTGTCGGCGGTCATGGCGGCTCCGCGCCATGCCTATACGCGCAAGCTGCTGGCCAGCGTGCCGCGCCGCGACCTGATCGAGGTGGAGGCAGGCGCCCAGGCCACGGCTGGCGAGCCGCTGGTGCAGGCCCAGGGCCTCAAGGTCAGCTATCCGGTGCCGCTGGCAGGCATGCGCGGATGGTTCGGCCAGGGGCGCTTCGTCGCCGTGCAGTCCGCAGACCTGGCGCTGTTGCCCGGGCGCACCGTGGGTGTGGTCGGTGAATCGGGATCGGGCAAATCCACGCTGGCGCAGGCCGTGCTGGGGCTGCTGCCCCATGAAGGCCGGCTGCGCATTGCCGGCCATGCCTGGCAGCAGCCAGCCACGCGCAACTCGCCCGCCAACCGTGCGCTGCGGCGCAAGGTGCAGGTGGTGTTCCAGGACCCGTATTCATCGCTGTCGCCCCGGCTGACGCTGGAGCAGATCGTTGGCGAGGGCCTGCGCGTGCATGCGCCGTCGCTGACGGCGCCGCAGCAACGCGACCGCATCGTGGAGATGCTGTCGGCCGTGGGCCTGACGCAGGAACAGTTTCCCGGCCTGCTTGACCGCTATCCCCACGAATTCTCGGGAGGCCAGCGCCAGCGCATCGCCATTGCACGCGCCCTGGTGCTGGAGCCCGAGGTGCTGGTGCTCGACGAGCCCACCAGCGCGCTGGATGTGACCATTCAGCAGCAGGTGCTGGGCCTGCTGCAGCGGCTGCAGCGCGAGCGGGGACTGGCCTATCTGCTGATCACGCATGACGTGGACGTGATCCGCGCCATGGCCCATGACGTGGTGGTCATGAAGGACGGCGCCATCGTCGAATCCGGCCCCGTCGCCCAGGTGCTGGGCGCGCCGCGCCAGGCGTACACGCAGCGGCTGGTGGAGGCGGCCGGCTTCTCGGGCGACGGCATGCCCGAGGGGTTCTGAGGCAGTTGCCGGTCCGCGCTACCAGCTGCCCGTGGGATTGACTCCGTCCTGCAGGATCCACTGGACCTTGTCCACGGGCACGCCCAGCAGCCGGGCCTGCGCCAGCAGGCGTGCCGCCACGCCCTCGGCCAGTTCGGGCGTGCGCGAAAGAATCCAGAAATAGCGCAGGTCCGATCCCACCACCATGGCCCAGCGGTACTCGGCATCAAGAGCCACCACGTTGTAGCCGCCGTAGAACGGGCCGAAGAAAGAGACCTTGAGCGCCGCAACGTCCGGGCCGTGCACCGTGCGGGCCTTGCCCTCGGAGGATTTCCAGCGCCGGTGGCGGGCGTCGTAGCCCCGGTTCAGCACGTGCACCGTGCCGTCGGGAAGCTGTGTGTACTCGGCCTGGGTGCGCTCCAGGCCTTTTTCGAAACTGTGGTCGATGCGGGCCACTTCATACCAGCGGCCCATGTAGCGCTGGATGTCCCAGCCGCGCACCGGCTCCACGGTAGGGGGGATGGGCGGGTTGCGCAGGCCCTTCCACAGCAACGCTGCTGCGGCGGCGCCTACGGCAAGCCCCGCCAGACCGGCCGTGGGCAGCACCCAGGCGGGGCGGGAAGTGGATGGGGTGGTTGACTCTGTATTGGGGTGGCGGGGTGACATGGTGCGGAACTCCGTGTTCAGGCAGACGTGCATGCCAGGGTCTTGCGCGCTTGGCAGCGTGCTCCTACTTTAGGACAGAAAACCGGGCCGCAGTGTAGGCCGGCGCTGCCTGCGCCGGTGCTGTGCGGGCCGCGCAACGCTGGAACTTTCCCTATGCCAGAGCAGGCCATGTGTTTTTTTGTGCGCGGTCATGCAGGTCTATGGCCTAATTGCGCGTTCTCATTTTTTTGAAGAAGGAAATGCCATGGGCAACAAGATCGTTACCGAAGCCGACCGCAAGTTCACTCCCCAGCCCCCCCTGCCCAACGGCGTCACCCTGCCGACGCCCGGCCGTGGCCAGCGCGTGAGCCGCGCCCGTGGCGCCCACACCCACACCAAGAAGAACCCCGGCAAGCGTCACCGCTGAGCACGGCGGGCCGCATGCGCGCCTGCTGCGGCCACGTTCTGAAAGCAAAAGCCCTCTTACGAGGGCTTTTGCTTTTGAGGCGGTGTTCTCAATGCTGCAGTGCCTGAAGCTTGCGGCGCAGCATCTGCACTTCCTCGATCAGGTCCGCCGTCAGCGCGGCCAGCTGAGGGTCGGCATCGAAGCTGTGCTCCAGATGGGCTATGCGGCGCGCGCGCACCAGGGTCTGGCTGCTGAAGCGCCACTGCGCCTGTGGCGCGGCCGCTTCGCCGGACGGCTCGTTTTCGCAGTACAGCACGCCGGTCTGCACACGCTCCACCACCCAGGCGGTGTTGCGCTGGCAGTGGCGGGCCAGATCCTGCAGATCCAGAGCGCCTTCGTCCAGCAGTTCTGCGGGCTCGTAGAAGGGGTACAGCGGCGTGCTCATCGCGTGGCTCCTTGGCCCGCTGCGTGCTGGCGGGCATCGAACGAGGGAAAGGCCTGGGCCAGTGCCGCATAGGCCTGGCGCTGGGCGTCGGTCTGGGGCTCGGGCAGGGCGATGCCCAGCACCAGGTACAGGTCGCCCGGCGTGGCGGCGGGCAAGCCCTTGCCCTTGATGCGCAGCTTGCGGCCAGCGCGGCTGCCTGCGGGCACGCTGACCTCGAATTCACCGGCAATGGTGGCCACGCGGACCGGGCCGCCCAGTGCGGCTTCCCAGGGGGCCAGGGACACGGGCTGGTAGACATCCTTGCCCTCGGCCCACCAGCGCGGGTCGTGGCGCAGGTGCACTTCCAGCAGCAGATCGCCTGCCGGGCCGTTGCCCAGGCCCGGGCCCCCCTGGCCGGCCAGGCGGATCATCTGGCCTTCGCGCACGCCCTTGGGAATGCTGACCTGCAATTCCTTGTCGCGCGCCACGGGGTGTCCGTCCTCATCCAGCACCGTGGTGCGCAGGTGCAGGCTGCGCTGCGCGCCCTGGTAGCTGTCCAGCAGGTCCAGCTCGATGCTGGCGTGCTGGTCCTGCCCGCGCAGGTCAGGCGGAGCGCGATGCTGGCCGCCTCCGCCCGCATGGCGGGCACGCGCGCCCTGGCCGAACATCTGTGAGAAGAACTCGCTGAAGTCCGCGTCGCCCTCCGGCATGGCGCCGTCGCTGCTGCGAAAGTGAAAGTCCTGCCCTTCCCAGTCGGGCGGTGGCTGGAAGCCGCCGGCGCCGGGCCCGCTGCGGCGCGGCGCATCGGCCAGGGCGTCATAGGCTGCGCGCTTTTCGGGGTCCGACAGCACGGCATTGGCTTCGTTGACTTCGGCCATGCGCTCGGAGGCGTCCGCCTCCTTGCTGACATCGGGGTGGTACTTGCGCGCCAGCTTGCGGTAGGCCTTCTTGATGTCATCGGCACTGGCCTGCCTGTCCACGGCCAGGATGCGGTAGTAGTCCTTGTAATCCATGAATTTCCGTCCTCCGGCCCTTGCGGGCGATGTTCTGGACAAACCCGAAGGCAGCATAGCCCGGTCATGGCAGGGTCTCAACCGATGGGCCTTTTCCTGCTTGACTGGCATCTTGTGACGGGTTCATTACATTCGCGCGTCGGCAGGACGGAACAGGAGGCGTCGGACATGGCACATGGCAGTCGGTGGCGGGCTGGGCGGGGGCGTCCAGGCTCCAGGGGATGGAGGGCCCTGCTGGGCGCATGGCTGGTGGCCGGCGCGTGTGGAACCTGCGGGGTGATGGCGCAGACCGCGCAGACCATGCAGCCAGCACCGGGCGTGCCCATGGCAGACCTGCCGCCGGCCGTGGTCAGCGCCCCGCTGCCCGATGTGGGCTCCATGGCCTCCAGGGTGCTGGCCTGCACGGCCTGCCATGGTCCCGAGGGCCGGGCCACGCCCAGCGGCTACTTTCCGCGCATTGCGGGCAAGCCCGCAGGCTATCTGTACCGCCAGCTCAAGAACTTCCAGCAAGGGCGCCGCAGCTATCCCGCCATGAACCGGCTGATCGAATTCATGTCGGACGACTATCTGCGCCAGATCGCCACGCACTTCGCAGGCCTGGAGCTCCCCTATGCCCCGCCTGTACCGGCGCAACTGCCGCCCGCTGAACTCGCCCGTGGCGAGCAGCTGGCCTTGCGGGGCGACACGCAGCGCGGCCTGCCCGCCTGCGCTGCCTGCCATGGTGAGCGGCTCATGGGTGCGGGTGACGATGTTCCGGGCCTGCTGGGCCTGTCGCGCGACTATCTGAACAGCCAGATCGGTGCCTGGCGCTCCGGCCAGCGCAAGGCGGCAGCGCCCGACTGCATGGACCAGGTGGCCAAGGCGCTGACGGCGCAGGAGGTCGTGGCCGTCACGGCCTGGCTGTCATCGCGCCCTGCACTGGCGGCGCCGGGCGGACATGAAGCCCTGGCCCTGCCCATGCCGCTGCGCTGCGGCGCCGTGGCCGCCATTGCTGGCCAGGAGGGCAAGCCATGAATACCCTGACAGAAAACGCGGCAAGCGGGAACACACGCAGGCGGCGGCTGGCGAGGGTGGCAGGGCTGGCGTTGCTGATCATCGCCCTGCTGGGCGCGCTCCTGGTCTGGCTCAACCTGCGGGGCGAGCAGGGCGTGCACGCCTATGGCCATGGCGGCTGGTCAGGCGCGCGCGAAACGCCAACTGCCTTGATAGAGCGCGGTGCCTACCTGGCCCGCGTGGGCAGTTGCGCAGGCTGCCATACGGCGGCTGGCGGCGCCGAGTATGCGGGCGGGCGGGGCCTGCCCACCTCGTTCGGCACGCTGTACACCAGCAATCTCACGCCTGACAAGGAAAGTGGCCTGGGGCTGTGGACGGCCCAGGACTTCTGGCGTGCAATGCATAACGGGCGGTCACGGGAAGGGCGCCTGCTGTATCCGGCCTTTCCATATGACAGCTACACCCATGTGACGCGCGCCGACTCGGACGCATTGTTTGCCTATCTGCAAAGCCTGCCTGCCGTGCGCGCGCAGGTGCCCCGGCATGCGCTGGACTTTCCCTATGGCTGGCAGGGCTCGCTGGCTGTCTGGCGCGCGCTGTTCTTCACCCCGCAGGATTGGCAGGACCGGCCGCAGAAGGCGGCTGCCTGGAATCGCGGTGCCTATCTTGCCCAGGGCCTGGGGCACTGCGCGGCCTGCCATGCACCGCGCAACGGCATGGGCGCCTCGTCCCAGGCCATGTCCGGTGGTTTTGTGGCAGGGCAGGCCTGGTATGCGCCGTCGCTGCTTGATCCGGGCGAAGCCGGCGTGCGCGCGGGCCAGGAGTCCGCCTGGGTGCAGTTGCTGCAGACGGGTTCGGGTCCTTCGGGATCGGCGCTGGGCCCCATGGCCGAAGTCGTGGCGCGCAGCACCCAGCACTGGCAGCCGCAGGATCTGCAGGCCCTCGCTTCCTACCTGCAGGAGCAGGGCGCGGCAGCAGGCCCGCCCAGGAGCAGGCCTGCTGCCGCGCCCGTGCCATCCGGGCAAATGGCCTTGGGGCGGGCCATCTACGAGCGGCAATGCGCGGTTTGCCACGGTGCCGAGGGCCAGGGAACGCCGGGCGCGTTTCCCGCGCTTGCGGGCAATGCCTCCGTGACCCTGGCCGAGCCGCGCAACCTGTTGCTGGTGTTGCTGGAGGGGGGCTACCCACCCTCCACCCGGCAGCAGCCGCAGCCGCACGGCATGCCACCTTTCGGTCATGTGCTGTCCGACGCACAGGTGGCCGCCGTGGCCAGCTATGTGCGCAACGCCTGGGGCAACAAGGCGGCGGAAATCGGTAACATGGAGGTTTATCGTGCCCGGGAAGGGCGTGGTTTCTGAGAGGCTTTCATGGATTCAATGGCCGGCAAGCTGCCGGACGACAGCGACGCCACCCGCCCCTGGTGGGTGGTTTGCCTGTGCGCGCAATGGTGCGGCGTTTGCAACCAATACCGAAGCACGTTTGCGGAACTGGCAAGCCAGTTCCCGCAGATGCGCTTTGTCTGGCTTGATGTCGAGGACCGCGAGGACGTGGCCGGAGACCTGGACATCGAAACCTTCCCCTCGCTGCTGGTGGCCGATGGCGAGCGCGCACGTTTTCTGGGGCCGGTGCTGCCCCAGGCGGGGGTTGTGGCGCGCATGCTGCAGTCATTGTCCCAGGACCCGGGCGCGGCCCCTGCCGACCCCGCCGAGGCGCAGGCCCTCTTGCGGCGGCTCCAGTCGGCACAGGCGCTGGAGCGCGTTGGCGTCTGAGCCTCGGGCAAGGGCGGGTGGGCCGGCATGAGGCGCCTCGTCCTGTCCCCGCTTTTGTGCGGGGCGGGCTTGGCCTGAAGGTCGTTTGCGGATACAATGGCATATTCACGACCAAACGGGCGGGTACCAACCGCCCTTTTTTTTGGGCGATCTTCGGGCGACCTTCGGGATTGCCATGGGGCTCGGCGCTGTTGGGACATGGCTGCTGCCAATGTTTCAGGGGCGTTCCGGGTCTTTTGTGTTTGCAGGACTGAATTTAAATACACGTGGCACTACAGCAAATCGTTGAACAAACCGTGACAGGTCTGGGCTATGACCTGGTGGAAATAGAACGCTCGGCGGGCGGGCTGTTGCGCGTCACAATTGATTTGCCTTGGCAGCCCCCGGTGGAGGGCGGGCCGGTGGTGCCGGAGCAGTTCGTGACAGTCGAGGACTGCGAGAAGATCACGCGCCAGCTGCAGTTCGCGCTTGAGGTTGATGGCGCAGATTACACGCGCCTTGAGGTCTCCTCCCCTGGTATCGACCGCCCCCTGCGGCACGAGCAGGACTTCACCCGCTTTGTCGGTGAAGTCATCGACCTGACCCTCAAGGAGCCCATCGGCGCCGCCGCTGAAGGGCAGGTCAGCGCCAATCGCAAGAAATTCCGCGGCACGCTGGAGCGTGCCGAAGATGGTGGCTGGCAGATCGTCTGGAGCGACGAGCCACCCGTCAAGCCTGGCCAGAAGGTCAGCAAAAAGCGTGTTCCCGCGCCCCTGCAGGCGCTGGGCTTCACTCTGGAGGAGCTGCGCGAGGCGCGTCTGGCTCCCATCGTGGATTTCAAGGGGCGTTCTGCCAAGCCGGTCTGATCGGAGCAGGCAGGGTACGTCGAATCATTGGGGCAGGAAGGGCACTGCCATCCCCTTCCTGTGTGATTGAAATAGGAGAGTCGTCGCATGAATCGCGAATTGTTGATGTTGGTAGAAGCCATTTCGCGCGAAAAGAACGTGGAGCGCGATCTGGTGTTCGGTGCAGTGGAATCGGCCCTGGCCCAGGCCACCAAGAAGCTGTACCAAGGTGAGGTGGACATCCGCGTGGCCATCGATCGCGATAGCGGTAACTACGACACCTTCCGCCGCTGGCTGGTGGTGCCCGATGATGCGGGCCTGCAAAACCCCGATGCCGAAGAAATGCTGATGGACGCACAGGACCGCGTCCCCGGTATCTCCGAAGGCGAGTACATCGAGGAAGAGATCGAGTCGGTTCCCATCGGCCGCATCGGCGCCATGGCGGCCAAGCAGGTCATCCTGCAGAAGATCCGTGACGCCGAGCGCGAAATGCTGCTCAACGAGTTCCTGTCGCGCGGCGACCGGATCTTCACGGGCACCGTCAAGCGCATGGACAAGGGCGACATCATCGTCGAGGCCGGCCGTGTCGAAGGACGCCTGCGCCGCAACGAGATGATCCCCAAGGAAAACCTGCGCAACGGCGACCGCGTGCGGGCCATGATCATGGAAGTGGACGCCACGCTGCGCGGCGCGCCCATCATCCTGTCGCGCTCGGCGCCCGAGTTCATGGTCGAGTTGTTCCGCAACGAAGTGCCCGAGATCGAGCAGGGCCTGCTGGAGATCAAGAGCTGCGCTCGCGATTCCGGCAGCCGCGCCAAGATCGCCGTGCTCAGCCATGACAAGCGTGTCGATCCCATCGGCACCTGCGTCGGCGTGCGAGGCACCCGTGTCAACGCCGTCACCAATGAACTGGCTGGCGAGCGCGTGGACATCGTGCTGTGGTCCGAAGACCCTGCACAGTTCGTGATCGGCGCGCTGGCTCCGGCCAATGTGTCGTCCATCGTTGTGGACGAGGAAAAGCATGCCATGGACGTGGTGGTTGACGAGGAAAACCTCGCCATCGCCATCGGCCGCGGCGGTCAGAATGTTCGCCTGGCTTCCGAGCTCACCGGCTGGAAGATCAACATCATGGACGCGGCTGAGTCTGCGCAAAAGCAGGCGGACGAGTCCGCTGTTGCGCGCCAGCTGTTCATGGAAAAGCTCGATGTGGACGAGGAAATCGCCAACATCCTCATCGAGGAAGGTTTCGAGACCCTGGAAGAAGTGGCCTATGTGCCGCTGCAGGAAATGCTCGAAATCGAGGCGTTCGACGAAGAGACGGTGAACGAGTTGCGCACCCGGGCGAAAGATGCACTGCTGACGCAGGAAATCGCGCACGAGGAAAACGTGGGCAAAGTGTCGCAGGATCTGCTGACGCTCGAGGGAATGACTCCGGAGATCGTGGACAAGCTGGCCGAGGCCGATGTGCACACCCGAGACGATCTGGCCGATCTGGCCATCGACGAGTTGACCGAGCTGACCGGGCAGACCGAGGAAGAAGCGAAGGCTTTGATCATGAAGGCGCGTGAACACTGGTTCACCGAAGGGCAAGAGTAAGGTCAGGGAGGTTCAGAGCATATATGTCCAGTAATACGGTTGCCGAGTTTGCAAGAGAGCTCAACAAGACCCCTGACACGTTGCTGCAGCAGCTCAAGGCTGCAGGCGTCGCCAAGGACAACGCATCGGATGCGTTGACCGACGGCGACAAGCAGCAACTGCTCAGCCATCTGCAGGCCAGCCACGGAAGTGGCGCCAAGAAGATCACGCTGACCAAACGGTCCACAAGCGAGATCAAGCAGGCCGATTCGTCGGGCCGCGCCCGCACCATCCAGGTGGAAGTGCGCAAGAAGCGCACCTTCGTCAAGCGTGACGAGGTCGCCGAGGGCGCCTCCGATCCCGCTGTCGTTGCCGCTGCCCAGGAGCAGCGCGCGGCATCGGAGCGCGAGTCCCAGGATCTGGTGCGCCGCGAAGGGGAAGCACGTCGCCAGGCCGAAATGATCGGCCGCGAGGAGGAAGAATTGGCACAGCAACGCCGTGAGCGCGAAGAGCGCGAACTAGTTCAACAACGCGAACGAGAAGCCGAAGAGCGCGCAAGCGCCTATGCGGCTGCAGAAGCCGCAAAGATCCTCGAGGCCAACCGCGCGAAGCAGGAAGCTTCGCGTGAGCAGGCTGCAGGCCAGGCCGCGCGCGCCGAAGCCCAGGTTGCGGCTCGCGTCAAGGCCGAGGAAGAATCCAAGGCCCGCGCGGCCGAGGAAGCCGAACGCGCCAAGGATCTGGAAGACCGCCGCCGCAAGGCGCTGGCCGAGGCCGAAGCCATTCGCGCCATGATGGCTGCGCCCAAGAAGGTGCTCGTGGCCAAGAAGCCTGAAGAGCCCAAGCCCGTGGCCAAGCCTGCAGCGCCCGCTGCCGGCGATGCCAAGAAGACCACGCTGCACAAGCCCGCTGGCACGACCGCCGGTGGAGCCGGTGCGCGTGCGGGTGCGCCTGCCGGTGCCGGCAAGGAAGTCAAGTCCGCCAAGCTCTCGTCGAGCTGGGCTGGCGATGGCAAGAAGAAGGAAATCAAGACCCGTGGCGACAGCTCCGGTGGCGTGGGTGGCCGTTCCAACTGGCGCGGCGGCCCGCGTGGCGGCCGTCGTGGCAATGACCGTCATGACGGTCAGCACCAGAGCGCGGCAGCGGAATTCCGCGCCATCGAAGTGCACGTGCCCGAGACCATCACCGTGGCCGAGCTGGCGCACAAGATGTCGGTCAAGGCGTCCGAGCTGATCAAGGTGCTGATGAAGATGGGCCAGATGGTCACCATCAACCAGCCTCTGGACCAGGACACGGCCATGATCGTGGTCGAGGAAATGGGCCACACGGCCAAGGTCGCCGCGCTGGACGATCCCGAAGCCTTCACGGCCGAGGAAGTGTCCCAGCAGGAAGCTGCCCAGGAGTCGCGTGCTCCCGTGGTCACCGTCATGGGCCACGTGGACCACGGCAAGACCTCGCTGCTGGACTACATCCGCCGCACCAAGGTTGCGTCGGGCGAAGCCGGTGGCATTACCCAGCACATCGGTGCCTACCATGTGACGACGCCCCGCGGCATCGTCACCTTCCTGGATACCCCGGGCCACGAGGCCTTCACGGCCATGCGTGCCCGTGGTGCCCAGGCCACCGACATCGTCATCCTGGTGTGTGCGGCCGACGACGGCGTGATGCCCCAGACCAAGGAAGCCATCAAGCACGCGAAGGCGGCTGGTGTGCCCATCGTGGTTGCCATCACCAAGGCCGACAAGCCCGATGCCAACCTCGACCGCGTCAAGCAAGGCCTGGTGGCGGAGCAGGTGGTGCCTGAAGAGTACGGCGGCGAGTCCCCGTTCATCGCCGTGTCCTCCAAGACCGGCCAGGGCATCGACGAGCTGCTGGAGCAGGTTCTGCTGCAGGCCGAAGTGCTGGAGCTGACCGCTCCCGTGGAAGCCGCTGCCAAGGGCCTGGTCATCGAAGCCCAGCTGGACAAGGGCCGCGGCCCTGTGGCCACGGTGCTGGTGCAGTCCGGTACGCTGAAGGTGGGCGACGTGGTGCTGGCAGGCCAGACCTACGGCCGCGTGCGCGCCATGCTGGACGAAGACGGCAAGCAGACCAAGTCTGCCGGCCCCTCCATCCCGGTGGAAATCCAGGGTCTGTCCGACGTGCCCCAGGCCGGCGACGACTTCATGGTGCTGCAGGACGAGCGTCGTGCCCGCGAAATCGCGACCTACCGCGCCGGCAAGTTCCGCCACACCAAGCTGGCCCGCCAGCAGGCTGCCAAGCTCGAGAACATGTTTGCCGAAATGGGTGCAGGCGAGGTCCAGACCCTGCCCATCATCATCAAGGCCGACATGCAGGGCTCGCAGGAAGCGCTGGGCACATCGCTGCTCAAGCTCTCGACCGACGAGATCCGCGTTCAACTGGTCTACTCGGGCGTGGGCGGCATCAGCGAGTCCGACGTGAACCTGGCGCTGGCCTCCAAGGCCATCATCATCGGCTTCAACGTCCGGGCCGATGCCCAGGCGCGCAAGACGGCCGAGAGCAACGATGTGGACCTGCGCTACTACAACATCATCTACGACGCAGTCGAAGAGGTGAAGGCGGCCATGTCCGGCATGCTGGCTCCCGAGCGCAAGGAAGAGATCATCGGCATGGCCGAGATCCGCACCGTGTTCGTGGCTTCGAAGATCGGCACCGTGGCCGGCTCGTACATTACGCAAGGCCAGGTCACGCGCAATGCGCATTTCCGCCTGCTGCGCGAGAACGTGGTCATCTACACGGGCGAGATCGAATCGCTCAAGCGCCTGAAGGACGACGTCAAGGAAGTCAAGGAAGGCTTCGAGTGCGGTATCAAGCTCAAGAACTACAACGACATTCGCGAAGGCGACGTGCTCGAAGTGTTCGAGATCAAGGAAATCGCGCGCTCGCTGTAATTCGCCATGGCAACACGCAAGTCCGCTGCGCCGAATCGCAGCTTCAAAGTCTCTGACCAGATCCAGCGTGATCTGGCAGAGCTGATCGCGCGCGAGTTGAAGGACCCGCGCGTGGGCATGGTCACGCTGCAAAGCGTGGAGGTGACTCCGGACTATGCCCACGCCAAGGTCTACTTCAGCCTGCTCGTGGGTGATCCACAGGCGACGCAGGAAGCGTTGAACCAGGCCGCAGGCTTCCTGCGCAATGGCCTGTTCAAGCGCCTGCACATCCACACAGTGCCCACGCTGCACTTCATCTACGACCGCACCTCCGAGCGTGCGGCCGACATGAACGCCTTGATCGCCAAGGCCGTTTCTTCGCGCGGAAAGGAAGAGTAGCCCCATGAACGCGCCACGCACAAGGGTGCAGCGGCGCCCTGTGCATGGGGTGTTGCTACTCGACAAACCGCTGGAGCTGTCCAGCAACGACGCCTTGCAAAAGGTCAAGTGGTTGCTGCGCGCCGAAAAGGCCGGACACACCGGCACGCTGGACCCGTTGGCCACCGGCGTGCTGCCGCTGTGCTTCGGTGCGGCGACCAAGTTCAGCCAGTTGCAGCTTGAAGCTGCCAAGACCTATGAGGCGATTGCGCGCCTGGGCCAGACCACGACCACGGCCGATGCCGAGGGCGAGGTGCTGCGCGAGCGCGCCGTTGACCTCGCCGCCCTCACGGTCGAGCGATTGGCCGCCGTGCAGGCGCAGTTCACGGGTGCGATCCGCCAGGTGCCACCCATGTACAGCGCCCTCAAGAAGGATGGCAAGGCTCTCTATGAATATGCGCGTGCCGGCATCGAAGTCGAGCGCCCGGCGCGCGAAGTGACAATCCACGCACTGGAGCTTTCGCTGACGCAAGACAGCGAAGGCCTGCCTGCGATCCGGATGCTGGTGACCTGCAGCAAGGGCACCTACATCCGCACGCTGGCCGAGGACGTGGGCGAGGCCCTGGGCTGCGGCGCGCACCTGCGCGCGCTGCGCCGTATCGACACCGGGGGGCTGGGTGTCGAGCGCTGTATCTCGCTGGAGGCGCTGGCCGCCATGGGCGAGGGCGAGCGTCTGCAGCAGTTGCAGCCTGTCGACGCCCTGCTGGCCAGCCACACGGCTGTCACGCTGGGCGAGCAAGATGCGGCCCGTTTTCTCACGGGCCTGCCCCGCAAGGGCGCTTGGGCCGATGCCGAGGCGGTGGCTGTGTATGGCGAGAACCCACAGGCTCTGCTGGGAGTGGGGCGCGTGGTGCGTGGGGAACTCATCCCCGGGCGCCTGCTCAGTTCACTGGAAATTCAACAGATTTTGGAAGACACGCCGCGCCCATGACGCAGCGGCAATGGGAAAACACTATGAGCAAACAAATCCGCAATATCGCGATCATCGCCCACGTGGACCACGGCAAAACCACCATGGTGGACCAGCTGCTGCGCCAATCCGGAACCTTCGCCGAACACGAGAAAGTCGTGGACACGGTGATGGACAACAACGCCATCGAACGCGAGCGTGGCATCACCATCCTGGCCAAGAACTGCGCCGTGAGCTGGAACGAGACGCACATCAACATCCTCGACACACCCGGCCACGCGGACTTCGGCGGTGAAGTGGAGCGTGCCCTGTCCATGGTGGACGGCGTGGTGCTGCTGATCGACGCGCAGGAAGGCCCCATGCCCCAGACGCGCTTCGTGACCAAGAAGGCACTGGCCCTGGGCCTGAAGCCCATCCTCGTGGTCAACAAGGTGGACAAGCCCGGTGCGCGTCCCGACTACGTGGTCAACGCCGCCTTCGACCTGTTCGACAAGCTGGGTGCCACCGACGAGCAGCTGGACTTCCCCGTGGTGTACGCCTCGGGCATCAACGGCTGGACCTCGCTGGAAGAAGGCGCTCCTGGCGAACAGTGGGGCCCCGACATGTCGGCCCTGTTCGACACCATCCTGAAGCACGTTCCCGCCGTCAAGGGCGATCCTGCCGCTCCGCTGCAAATGCAGATCTCGGCGCTGGACTACTCCACCTTCGTGGGCCGTATCGGCGTGGGCCGCATCACCTCCGGCACGCTCAAGCCTTCGACCGACGTGCTGGTCATGGAAGGTCCTGACGGCAAGAGCTACAAGGGCCGCATCAACCAGGTTCTGAAGTTCCAGGGCATTGACCGCGTGCAGGTGACCGAAGCCGGTCCCAGCGACATCGTGCTGGTCAACGGCATTGCCGACCTGGGCATGGGCGTCACGCTGACCGACCCGCTGAACCCCCAGCCGCTGCCGATGCTCAAGATCGACGAGCCCACGCTGACCATGAACTTCTGCGTCAACACCTCGCCGCTGGCAGGTCGTGAAGGCAAGTTCGTGACCAGCCGCCAGATCTGGGACCGCCTGCAAAAGGAACTGCGTTCCAACGTGGCCCTGCGCGTCAAGGAAACCGACGAAGACGGCATCTTCGAAGTGTCGGGCCGCGGCGAACTGCACCTGACCATCCTGCTGGAAGAAATGCGCCGTGAAGGCTACGAGCTGGCCGTGTCCAAGCCCCGCGTGGTCTACCGCGACGTGGACGGCGTGCGCCACGAGCCTATCGAGCTGGTGACGGCCGACATCGAAGAAGGCCACCAGGGTGGCGTGATGCAGGCCCTGGGCGAGCGCAAGGGCGAGCTGGTCAACATGGAACCCGATGGCCGCGGCCGCGTGCGCCTGGAGTACCGCATTCCTGCGCGTGGCCTGATCGGCTTCACCAACGAATTCCTGAACCTGACCCGTGGTTCCGGCCTGATCTCCAACATCTTCGACAGCTACGAGCCGCACAAGGGCGAAATCGGCGGCCGCAAGAACGGTGTGCTGATCTCCATGGACGAAGGCGAAATCTTCACCTACGCCCTGGGCAAGCTGGATGACCGTGGCCGCATGTTCGTCAAGGCCAACGATCCCGTGTACGAAGGCATGATCATCGGCATCCACAGCCGTGACAACGACCTGGTGGTCAACGCCACGCGTACCAAGCAGCTGACCAACTTCCGCGTGTCCGGCAAGGAAGATGCCATCAAGATCACGCCCCCGATCGACCTGTCGCTGGAATACGCGGTGGAATTCATCGAGGACGACGAGCTGGTGGAAATCACCCCCAAGAGCATCCGCGTTCGCAAGCGCCACCTGTCCGAGAACGAGCGCAAGCGCGCTTCGCGCGGCGCATAAGCGCTGTTGCGCCAAGGGTGCACGCAAGCCGCACGGCTTCACCGCCCTGACTGTCAAAGGCCGCATCTGCGGCCTTTGTCTTTTGTGGCGCGCCGTTCAGGCGTGCGGGCGCCACGGCAAAGTAACTGCTGCTGCTGCTTGCAACTGCTTGCTACTGCAGCTGCAGCAGCAACTCGCGCAGTCGCTGCCCGGCCGCTGCGCTTTGCTGCGGATTGAGCGCCAGGGCCAGGCCGATGGAGGGCAGGTTCTCGGTATCTGCCAGCGCGCGGAACACCACCCCCGGCGTGCTGCCCTTGGCCACCACGGCTGGCACCAGCGCCACGCCCAGGCCCGCACCCACCAGGCTGACCAGGGTCTGCGCCTGCACGGCATGCTGCTTGACCTGGGGCATGAAGCCCGCGGTCTGGCAGGCCAGCACCACCAGCGCGTGCAGGCCGGGCACCTCGCTGGGGCGGTAGTTGATGAAGGGCTGGTCCGCCAGGTCCCGCAGCCGCAAGGCGGGCCGCTGCAGCAGCGGGTTGCCTTCGGGCAGCACGGCCACCAGCTCGTCCTTTTCCACGGGCGTGATGGACAGGTCGGTGGCCTGCGTCACCGGGTAGCGCAGCAGGCCGGCATCGAAATCGCCGCTGGCCACCTGCGCGCAGATCTCGCGCGTGGTCGATTCGGTCAGCACCAGGTCGATCAGCGGATATTCGCTGCGAAAGGCCTGCACCAGCCGCGGTATCAGCGAGAACGTGGCCGAGCCTATGAAGCCTATGTGCAGCCGCCCGCGCTCGCCGCCGGCCGTGGCGCGCGAGACCTCCTGCATCTGGCGCGCATGGTGCAGGGCCAGCTCGGCACTTTCCAGGGCCGCCTGGCCTGCCTCGGTCAGCGCCGTGCCCCGGCGGTCGCGCTGAAAGAGCTGCACGCCCAGGCTGTCTTCCAGCCGGCGTATGGATTGGGACAGTGGCGGCTGCGACATGTGCAGCTGCTCGGCCGCCTGCCGGTAGTTGAGCGTGCGGGCCAGGGTGACGAAGTGACGCAGTTGGCGCAGGTCCATTGATATCCACCGTGTATCAGCGATGCTGAATTAAGTCTTAGACGCAACTTCAAAGATATCAAATACTGGCTCCCTGAAGCAACATGGAGACCACAGTGCAGGCTGCGTTGACAGGGATTCGGGTGCTGGATCTGTCCAGCGTGGTGTTCGGGCCGCTGGCCAGCCAAGTGCTGGCCGACTACGGCGCCGAAGTCATCAAGATCGAGCCGCCGGCCGGCGACTCCACGCGCCATACCGGCCCGGCCGTGGAGCCCGGCATGGCAGCCATGTTCATGGGCACCAACCGCAGCAAGAAGAGCGTGGTGCTGGACCTCAAGCGGGAAGAGTCGCGCCAGGCCCTGCATGCGCTGCTGGCCACGGCCGATGTGTTCATGCACAGCATGCGGCCGCAAAAGCTGGCCCCGCTGGGCCTGGACCCCGCAACGCTGCGCGAGCGCTATCCGCGCCTGGTCTATGCAGGCCTGCATGGCTTTGGCGAGGACGGCCCCTATGCAGGCATGCCCGCCTATGACGACGTCATCCAGGGCATGAGCGGCCTGGCCGACCTGATGGAGCGCCAGACGGGCGAGGCGCGCTACCTGCCCACCATTGCGGCCGACAAGACCTGCGCCCTGGTGGCCGCGCATGCCGTGCTGGCGGCGCTGTTCCAGCGCGAGCGCAGCGGCCATGGCTGCTTTGTGGAAGTGCCCATGTACGAGACCATGGTGGGCTTCAACCTGGTCGAGCATTTCTACGGCATGCACTTCAGCCCGGCGCTCAGCGGCGCAGGCTACCCGCGCGTGATGGCGCCCTGGCGCAAGCCCTACCGAACGCTGGACGGCCACGTCTGCATGATGCCGTACACCGACGCGCACTGGCAGCGCTTCTTCGCCGCCGTGGGCCAGCCGCAGCTGGCCCTGGACGCGCGCTTTGCCAGCCAGGCCAGCCGCACGGCCCACATTGCCGAGCTGCTGGAGACCGCAGGCGAGCATGTGGCGCTGCACGG
Organism: Delftia sp. DLF01; assembly: GCF_014852125.1. Classification (NCBI taxonomy): domain Bacteria; kingdom Pseudomonadati; phylum Pseudomonadota; class Betaproteobacteria; order Burkholderiales; family Comamonadaceae; genus Delftia; species Delftia sp. DLF01. Next base: position 818,745 of record NZ_JACVAZ010000003.1, on the reverse strand, counting down.
CACCCAGTACTGGCTGGACACCTGCCAGCGCCTGGAGATTCCTGCCGCCCCGGTGGCGCGCATGGACGATCTGCCCGCCGATCCGCATCTGCAGGCCACGGAGTTCTTCGTGCCGCTGCACGACGCCGCCATGGGCACCGTGCACCTGCCGCGTTCATCCGTGCGCATGGATGGCCGGCAGGCCCCCATGGGCTTGCCACCGCGCCTGGGCGAGCACACGGCGGCGCTGCTGGCCCAGGCGGGCTGGAGCGCCGAGCGCATCGCCGGCCTGCAGATCACGCAACAGGAGACATGAGATGACAGTGAACACCCCGCAGCCCCATCCTGGCGCCGCCTGGAACGCCGTGCCCCGCATGGGCCAAGGCTTTTTCTGGCAGGACCTGCAGGTTGGCCAGCAGCTGCGCACCTTCCGCCGCACCGTGACCGAGTCCGACCTGGTCGCCTTCATCAATGCCACGGGCATGCTGGAGGCCATCTTCATCGAGGAGGGCTACGACGGCGGCGCCATTGCCGGCCGCCCCGTGCCGGGCGCCATGACCTATGCGCTGATCGAAGGCTTCATCCTGCAAAGCATGATCCAGGGCACGGGCCTGGCCATGCTGGAGCTGCACCAGAAGATCCTCGGCCCCGTGCTGGTGGGCGACACCATCGAGGCGCTGGTCGAAGTCACCGCCATCAAGCCCACCTCCAAGGGCAACCGCGCCGTCGTCACCTCGCGCATCGAGGTCTTCAACCAGGGCCACCAGAAGGTCATGGAATACACGGCCGTGCGCCTGCTGGCCGGGCGCAGCTAGGCGGCCACAAGCATTCCCATAACGACATCAGGAGACAAAAGCATGGACAAGCAGATCGACAAGGCGGCCCGCAATAGAAGGCGCCGCATGGCGCTGGTCACCCTGGCGGCCCCCATTGCGGTGGCTGCGGCGGTGGCAGTGGGTGCTGCACTGCCCGGCGCCGCGCTGGCGCAGCAGCCCTGGCCCAGCAAGCCCATCACGATGGTCGTGCCCTTCCCGCCGGGCGGGCCCACCGACCTGGTGGCGCGCGTGCTGGCCCAGCAGGTCGGCCAGCAACTGGGCCAGACCGTGATCGTGGACAACCGGCCCGGAGCCAATGGCAACATCGGCAATGCCCTGGTGGCCAAGGCCGCGCCCGATGGCTATACCGTGCTCTACAACACCTCGTCCATTGCGCTGAGCCCGTCGCTCTACAAGAAGATGAGCTACGACGTGGGCAAGGACCTGATGCCCGTGGCGCTGACGGCCGTGGTGCCGCTGGGCCTGGTGGTCAACCCCAAGCTGCCGGTGAAGAACGTGCAGGAGTTCGTGCGCCATGCCAGGGACAAGACCGGCCAGCTGTCCTATGGCTCGGCCGGCAACGGCAACGTCACCCACCTGGCGGCCTTCCAGGTCGTGCAGCACTACCAGATCGAGGCCAGCCACGTGCCCTACAAGGGCAGCGCGCCGGCCGACGTGGATCTGGTCGCCGGGCAGATCGACTTCATGACCGACACCATCAATTCCGTCGCACCCTTCATCAAGGAGGGGCGGCTCAAGCTGCTGGCCGTGAGTTCCTCCAAGCGCCTGCCCAACTTCCCCGATGCACCCACGCTGGCCGAAAGCGGCATGTCCGGCTTCGAGGCCGGGGCCTGGCAGGGCGTGATGGTGCCGGCCAAAACGCCGGCCGCCATCATCCAGCGGCTCAACCAGGAGCTGATGCGCGCGCTCAAGGACCCGGGCGTGGTCGAGAAGCTGCAGCTGCAAGGCGCCGAAGGCCTGGGCTCCACGCCCGAGGAATACGGCGCCTACATCCGCAGCGAGATCAAGCGCTGGGCCGGCGTGGTCAAGAGCACGGGCGTCTCTCTGGACTGAGTGCGGGGCGTTGCGGCACCTGTCGCGCAGTTGCGCATATTGGCACCTGTTTGTCAGGGGCGGGCGCGGTTTTTCAGCTATGGTTGCGGCTCATTGCCCCGGGCTGCCGGGGCAGGGCATGCATAGCAACAAGGAGCAAAATATGACGGGAGCTGCCGGCGAAGTCCTCAGCGAAGTGCGGGGCCGCATGGGCATGATCACCTTGAACCGGGCCAAGGCGCTGAATGCGCTGTCGCTGGGCATGGTGCGCGATCTGCTGGCCACCCTGCTGGCCTGGCAAAAGGATGAGCAGGTGCTGGCCGTGGCCATCCGAGGCATGGGCAAGGAAGGGGTCTTCGGCGCCTTCTGCGCGGGCGGGGACATCCGCTTCCTGCATGGCGCGGGCAGCACGGGCAATCCGCAACTGGAGGACTTCTTCACCGAGGAGTACGCGCTCAACCACCTGATCCACACCTTTGGCAAGCCCTACATCGCCTTCATGGACGGCATCGTCATGGGCGGCGGCATGGGCATCAGCCAGGGCGGCACGCTGCGCATCGTCACCGAACGCACCAAGATGGCCATGCCCGAGACGGCCATCGGCCTGTTCCCCGATGTGGGTGGCGGCTACTTTCTCTCGCGCTGCCCGGGTCACGCGGGTGAGTGGCTGGCGCTGACGGGCGATGTGATCGGCGCGGCCGATGCGCTGGACTTCGGCCTGGCCGATGGCTACCTGCCCTCGGACCAGCAGCCTGCCCTGTGGGACGCGCTGGCCGCCGGCAGCTTTGCCGATGCAGCGGCCATCGAGGCCCTGGTGAAGTCGAAGTTCACGGCCCCGGCCAAGCCAGCGGCCCAGCCCCGCGCCGAGATCGACCGCGTGTTTGCCCTGCCTACGGTGGCTGTCATGGTGCAGGCGCTGGAAGCGGCAGATGGCGAGTGGGCGCAGCACACGGCAGCCACGCTGCGCAAGCGCTCGCCGCTGATGCTGCATGTGGTGCTGGAGCAGATTCGCCGCGCGCGCGGCATGACGCTGGCCCAGGACCTGCGCATGGAGCGCGACATGGTGCGTCACTGCTTCTACCTGCGCCCGGGCCAGAGCGAGACCATCGAAGGCATACGCGCACTGGCCGTGGACAAGGACCACCAACCGCGCTGGAACCCCGCGCGCATCGAGGATGTGCAGGAAGCGCAGTGGTGCGCCTTCTTCGACAGCCCCTGGCCTGCGCATTCGCATCCGCTGGCGGCGCTGGACTGATCGCGGCGCAGAGCGTGCAGCGTTCAAGCTTCCAAAAGGCCATCCGGCGCCATGCCGGGTGGCCTTTTTCATTCAACGATCCGCAGGCTCCATGCTGCAGGCCTGGCCGGCAAGCAGCCGGACCGCATGTTCTATGCGCGGCCCCGGGTCCCATTCGGGCACGGGCGGCGTCAGGCCCAGGGCCATCTGCCGCAGCGGCTCGGCAATGGCCATGGACAGCAGCAGGTCGCAGACGACTTCGGGCTGTTCGGCCCGCAGCAACCCCTTGCCGCACTGGCGCCGCAGCCAGTCCACCAGCATGCCGCGGCCGCGCTCTATGCCGTTGCGCTGGTAGACCTCCAGCAGCTCCGGCTTGGCGGGGAAATCGGTGGTGAGCAGGCGGAACATGCCCACTGCCTCGGCCGACAGCACGCGCGCGGCAATCACGCGCAGGATCTCGGCCAGCGCTGGCGCCACCTCTGCGGCCGATTGCGCATCGGCCGACAGGGCAGGGCGGAAACCGTCGGTCCAGCCGCGCACCACCAGGGCCACCAGATCCTCGCGGTTGGCGGCAAAGCGGTAGAGCGTCTTCTTGGCCAGCCCCGCGCGCCTGGCCACGGCTTCCATGGTGGTGGCGGCATAGCCTTCGTTGAGCAAGAGCCAGGTGGCGGCGGCCAGGGCGGCGTCGTTGGCCTCGTGCTCGGGCCGGGCCGGCCGCCCGCGCGGCCTGGGGGGCGCAGGAGTGATTTCGGATTCCATTGGATTTCTTGTCGTTCCGTTCGGTGTTGTGCAGGGTCGTGCCTGGTTGTGCAGCATTTTGTTACCCGGCAGGGATTATCCGATTGTTTGGAAACGTTGTTCGTTTCTTTAATATAAGATGGCTTTTCCTCATCAACCCAGGAACGGAAAACACCCATGAACCCCCATGCCTTCGAGCCCGACATTTCCCGCATCGACGAGCTGCTGCACATCACGCCGCTGCGGCTGGAGACGGGAATCCAGCGCCTGCCCAGCGGCTGCCTGGTGGTGGCCTGCCGCACCGACCTGCATGGCTGCAGCGGCCGCATGCTGGACTGGTGGTTCAAGTTCTTCGAGACCACGCAGCACATCAAGTGGTGGCATCCGCACGACCACATCGCGCATCGCGGCTGGGATGCGCAATGGAAGAAGGGCGAGAGCTACATCGGCGCGTCCATCGAGGCCGTGGAGTCCCTGGCCGATATTCCGCCCGTGGCGGCCAGGCTCAAGTTCCACGACCCGCGCGAGCTGTTCGACCCTGCGCAGCTGGAGCTGGCCTTTGCCGAAAAACGCGCATCGGCCGCCGTGTATGCGCGCATCGGCTTCGGTGAGCATGTGCAGCTGGACGCCAGCGGGGACCCCATGGACGGGCAGATGGTGCATCTGGCGCGTGACACGCCTTTTGGCTGCGTGCTGCGCAGCCGCTTTTTGCTGGGCCAGTCCTGCGCCGACCCGGCGACCGAGCTGCCTGACGCGCTGGGCCTGGGCCTGCTGCGCCATTGCTACACGGAGTTCACCTACCTGTCGCGCTTCCTGCCCTCGCTGTACTACGGCGAGCATGGCAACGGCGAGGCGGCGCCGCTGCCCTGGTAGACGTGGCCCCAGGCTTCAAAGCTGCTGGTGCACGGCCGTGGCCAGCTGCAGCAGCCGGTTGCGCGGCAGGGCGCCGCTGAGCGCATAGCCAAAGCCCTGGTCCACCCAGTAGAAGCTGGGCACGGGGCCGTCGCTGCTGAAGTGAAAGGCGGTCTCGCCGCGCGTGGCCGGGTCCTGCAGCGCGCCCAGGTAGAGGGTGATGCGCTCGCCCGCCGCGTCCTGGTACATGAACTGGGCGCGTGCGCCGCTGTCGCCGGGCAGCAATCGGCCGCCCACCAGCTCATAGCCCAGGTCCGTGAGTGCCGGCAGCTTCAGCGGCCGGCCCAGGCGCTTGGACAGCCACTGCAGCAGATGGGCCTGCTGCGCGGCCTCCACCTCGACCGGGTGGCGTTGCTCGGGCTGGTAGACCGCGTGGGCGACGGCCGCCTGGTGGGCGAAGCGGGCCGGGGTGGCGGCGGCCAGCGTGGCCGCCGTTGATGGCGCGGCGGCGGGCGCCGCCTGCTGCCCATGCACCAGCCAGCCCAGGCCGAAGGCCAGCATCCAGCCCGCGGCCATGCCACCCCAGCGCCACCACTGCTGCTGGCGCTGGTGCAGGCCCTGCAACTGTTCGGCGGCGGCGCGCATTTCGTCGGGCATGCCGGGTTCATCCCGGGCGGCATGCAGGGCGCGCAGCAACTGGCGCTGGCGTTGCCATTGCTCCACGCGCGCGGCACTGTCTTCGTCCAGCTGGTCGCGCAGCGCCTGCGCCTGCTGCGCGGGAAGGCGGCCATCGACCAGGGCGTGCAACTGCTCGTCGGAAATGGGCGGGGGCAAGGGCGAGGAAGATGAAAGAGGGGTGGGGGCGGATGCGGTCATGGCGGCCTCGTCATTTGAGCCGGCGCAGCGCGGGGGCTGCGGCTTGGGGTGTTGCGGCCTTGGCAGTCGGTGCTGACTGTGCAGGCGCTGCAGAGGTGGCCGAGGTGGTCGATGGGGCCTCCATCAATTCGCGCAGCCGTGACCGTGCGCGCGACAGGCGCGACATCACGGTGCCCAGGGGCAGCTGCAGCACGCGCGCCGTGTCGGCGTAGCTCATGTCCTCCACGCTGACCAGCAGCAGCACGGCCCGCTGCTCGGCGGGCAGGCGCTGCAGGCAGCGCTCCAGGTCCAGGGCCGCATCGCTGCTGTCCTCGGGTGCGGCCAGGGTCTCGGACAGGCTGTCTATGTCCAGCCACTGCCCGCGCGCGGCAGAGCGCCGCTGGTTCAGGTAGAGGTTGTGCATCAGCGTGAACAGCCAGGCGCGCAGATCGCCGTCGGGGCGCCACAGCAGCCATTTGCGGCAGGCACGCTCCAGCGTGTCCTGCACCAGGTCGTCGGCGGCCCAGGCATCGCCTGCCAGCAGCCGCGCGTAGCGGCGCAGGCCGGGCAGGTGCTCCAGGATCTGGCTGCGGTCCATGGGCAGGTCCGAAGGCGGATGCGGCTGGAATCAGGGGCGTGCGGTATGCCAGACGCCCATGACGCCGTCGCCCGTGGTGTCACCGGCCTTGCCGTCCTTCACCCAGTAGTACAGCGGCTTGCCCTTGTAGGCGATCTGGCTGCTGCCATCGTCGCGCTGGATCACGCTGTAGTTGCCGCCGGACGGCGCCTGCTTGCCCATCAGCGGCGGCCAGTTGGTCGCGCAGGGGCCGTTGCAGACGGACTTGCCGCTGCCGGCCGTGTCCTTGTCGAAGGTGTAGAGCGTCATGCCGTTGGCGCCGACCAGCATGCCGTTTTGCACGCTGACCGCGCTGGGCGGGGTCTGGCCAGAGGCGTTGGCCGCAGGCGCGGAATAGCAGCCTGCCAGGGCCAATGTCAGGGCTGCCGTGAAGGCACAGGTACCAAGTTTCATGCCGAGCTTCTTCATCGCTGTCTCCGGTGCTTGCCGGCGCGCGAAATTGCGGCCGGACACTGCAATGAACACTGGGCCGTGCCGGTTTATTCCGCAGCAGTGCAAAAAAAGCTGCGGATGCCCGTCAACGGTTGAAGCTCTTCATGGCGCGCTCGACCTCGCGCTTGCCTTCGCGGTCCTTGATCACGTCGCGCTTGTCGTGCTCGGCCTTGCCCTTGGCAAGGGCGATGTCGCACTTGACGAAGCCGTTCTTCCAGTGAAGGTTGATGGGTACCAGCGTGAAGCCCTTTTGCTCGACCTTGCCGATCAGGCGCAGGATGTCGTCCTTCTTGAGCAGCAGCTTCTTGATGCGCGCCGCGTCGGGGTTGACGTGGGTGGAGGCGGTCTTGAGCGGGTTGATCTGGCAGCCGAGCAGGAACAGCTCGCCGTCCTTGACGATGACGTAGCCGTCGGTCAGCTGCACCTTGCCGCTGCGCAGTGCCTTCACTTCCCAGCCGTGCAGCACGATGCCGGCCTCGAAGCGTTCCTCGAAGAAGTAGTTGAACGCGGCTTTTTTGTTGTCGGCGATGCGCGACTGTGTTTCAGGTTTCTTGGCCATGGAGTAATAGATGCGGCGAAAACCTGGAGATGAAAGCTCTCCATACAATACTGGATTGCCGTCTCGCCTCCGTGCGGGATTTTAGTTTCGCCTTGCCGTCATTGTGACAGCCGTATGCGCCATGACCGCGCAGCCGGTGTTTTGCATGCCGTGCAGCCCGCCCCATTCATGAAAAAAGTCAACAAGTCCGTCCTGATCTGGTACAGCCCCCAAGAAATGTTTGCCCTGGTGACGGACGTGGCCCACTATGCCGACTTCCTCCCCTGGTGCGACCAGGCCAGGGTGCTGGAGCAGGACGAGCAGGGCATGACGGCCGAGGTGGGCATTGCATTCGGCGGCATGCGCAAGTCCTTCGTCACGCGCAACACGCACAGCGTGCTCGACGATGGCGGGCGCCAAGTCAGCATCCGCCTGATCAAGGGACCGTTCTCGCGGCTGGAGGGCAACTGGATGTTCCGTCCCGTGGGCGACGGCTCGCAGCGTGCCTGCCGCGTGGAACTGCAACTGGACTATGGCTTTGACAACATGGCGCTGGCCGCCGTGGTCGGCCCGGTGTTCGACCGCATCGCGGGCTCCATGGTCGATGCCTTCGTCAAGCGCGCCGAGCAGGTCTATGGCTGAACCCCAGCCGTTTCTGTGCATCACGCTGGCATGCAGCCCGCGTGCCGGTGAAGTCGTTGAGCTGACCCTGCAATTGCCGGCCGGTGCCTCGATTGCCGACGCAGTCGAGGCCGCTGGTGGCTGGCAGGCGCTGGGCTTTGCACAGGAGGGGCCCGCTGGCCTTTGGGGCCGCAGCGCACCATTGACGCAAGGCTTGCGCGACGGCGATCGCGTGGAGCTGTACCGGCCCTTGACCGTGGACCCCAAGGTGGCGCGCCGCGAGCGCTTTGCGCGCCAGGGAGCCCGCGCCACGGGCCTGTTCCAGCGCCAACGGCCCGGGGCCAAGGCCGGCTACTGAAGGAGGAAGGCGCTCAGCGCACCGGGCCGCAGTCCGAGGCGATGGTGGCGTCGGCGCGCTTGAGTTCGCTGTTGCGCGTGGCTTCGTCCATGAAGCCGCGTTCGCCCTGTGCATTGGTGTGTGCCAGCAGGCCGCCCGATGACAGTGCCGTCTTGGCCTGTTTTGCCCGCGCACAGTTTTCCTGGCGATCCTTGGCAATGCGGTCCTTTTCTGCCTTGGCCTTGGCGGCCTCCTGGGCCTCGGCCTTGCGCTTTTGCTCTTCCAGGGCCTTGTCGGTGCCTGCGGGCTTGGCGTCCTTGGCGGCGGCGGCAGGCGCTGCCTGTGCCGTTGCATCTGCAGCGGGCTGCGCGGCCGCATCTGTAGCCGCCGGTGCAGTGGATGGCGCCGCCGCTGCTGGAGCGGGCGCGCTGCCGCCAGGCTGGCGCAGGATGTTCTTGGCCGGAATGTCAGGGGGTGGCGCGCGGTCGCTGAAGACCTTGCGGCCTGTGGCGTCGACCCATTGCCACTGGGCGGCTGCGGACAGCGAACAGGCGGCAAGCGCGGCTAGCAAAACAAGCTTGGTGGCATGCATGGTGATTGGGGTGATCGGGCCGGTTGCAGGTAGCAATAGCAGGAAATGATGGCGGGCAGCGATAGCGGGGAACAATGGCCTACAGCATACATTGTGATCCGGCGCACGGGTACAATCCTTCTTTTGGAGCTCTCACATGCGCCTTCTCGGTAAAGCCCTGACCTTCGACGACGTCCTCCTGGTCCCCGCTTTCTCCCAGGTCCTGCCCAAGGACACCTCGCTCAAGACGCGCTTTTCGCGCAACATTTCCCTGAACATCCCCCTTGTGTCCGCCGCCATGGACACCGTGACCGAAGCGCGTCTGGCCATTGCCATCGCGCAAGAGGGCGGTATCGGCGTCATCCACAAGAACATGACGGCAGAGCAACAGGCTGCCGAAGTGTCCAAGGTCAAGCGCCACGAATCCGGCGTGGTGCACGACCCCGTGGTCATCACCCCCGAGCACACCGTGCTGCAGGTGCTACAGCTGTCCGAGAACCTCGGCATCTCCGGCTTTCCCGTGTGCGACGGCGGCAAGGTGGTCGGCATCGTCACCAGCCGCGACCTGCGCTTCGAGACCCGCTACGACGTCAAGGTCAGCCAGATCATGACGCCGCGCGAGCGCCTGATCACCGTCAACGAGAAGGACGGCACCACGCCCGTGGAAGCCAAGGCCCTGCTCAACAAGCACAAGCTCGAGCGCATCCTGGTCGTGAACGACGCCTTTGAACTCAAGGGCCTGATCACCGTCAAGGACATCACCAAGCAGACCACCTTCCCCAACGCAGCGCGTGACAGCGCAGGCCGCCTGCGCGTGGCCGCCGCCGTGGGCGTGGGCGAGGGCACCGAGCAGCGCGTGGAGCTGCTGGTCAAGGCCGGCGTCGATGCACTGGTGGTGGACACGGCCCACGGCCACAGCAAGGGCGTGATCGACCGCGTGCGCTGGGTCAAGCAGAACTACCCGCAGGTCGATGTCATCGGCGGCAACATTGCCACCGGCGCCGCTGCGCTGGCACTGGCCGAGGCAGGCGCCGACGCCGTCAAGGTCGGCATCGGCCCTGGCTCCATCTGCACCACGCGCATCGTCGCCGGTGTGGGCGTGCCCCAGATCATGGCCATCGACAGCGTGGCCCAGGCCCTGCAGGGCACGGGCGTGCCGCTGATCGCCGACGGCGGCATCCGCTTCTCGGGCGACATCGCCAAGGCACTGGCCGCTGGCGCCTCGACCATCATGATGGGCGGCATGTTCGCCGGCACCGAAGAGGCTCCGGGCGAAGTCATCCTCTACCAGGGTCGTTCGTACAAGAGCTATCGCGGCATGGGCTCCATCGGCGCCATGCAGCAGGGCTCGGCCGACCGCTACTTCCAGGAATCGAGCACCGGCAATCCCAACGCTGACAAGCTCGTGCCCGAAGGCATCGAAGGCCGCGTGCCCTACAAGGGCTCCATGGTCTCCATCGTCTACCAGATGGCCGGCGGCGTGCGCGCTGCCATGGGCTACTGCGGCTGCGCCACCATCGAAGAGATGAACAACACGGCCGAGTTCGTGGAGATCACCGCCGCAGGCATCCGTGAATCGCACGTGCATGACGTGCAGATCACCAAGGAAGCGCCCAACTACCGCGCCGACTGATCCAGATCCAGCGCCTTGGCGCGTGATGGAAAAGAGGTCCGGGCAGCCACTGCCCGGACCTCTTTTTTTCGTGCGCTCACGAAGCTCAGATGACGACGCTCAGATGGCGAAGTTGTCCAGCACCGCGCCCGAGCTGGCGCTCGATGCGTTGAACGCGAACTTGGCCTGCACGCCCCGCGTGTAGCGGGGCGCGGGGGCCTTCCATGCCGCGCGGCGCTGGGCGAGCACGTCTTCGGGCACGTTCAGTTGCAGCTGCAATGCGTGCGCGTCGATGGTGATCGAGTCGCCCTCGTGCACCAGCGCGATGGTGCCGCCCACGGCCGCTTCCGGCGCCACGTGGCCGACCACCATGCCCCAGGTGCCGCCGGAGAAGCGGCCATCGGTGATCAGGCCCACGCTCTCGCCCAGGCCGGCGCCGATCAGGGCGCCCGTGGGGGCCAGCATTTCCGGCATGCCGGGGCCGCCCTTGGGGCCCAGGTAGCGCAGCACCATCACATCGCCGGCCTGGATCCTGCCGTCGAGGATGGCCGCCAGTGCCGATTGCTCATCGTCGAACACGCGTGCCGGGCCGGTGATGACCGGGTTCTTCAGGCCCGTGATCTTGGCCACCGCGCCTTCCGGGCTCAGGTTGCCCTTGAGGATGGCCAGGTGGCCCTGCGGATAGAGCGCGTCCGAGAGGGGGCGGATGACCTGGGGGGTGGGCGGTTCGTCAGGCACGCCGGCCAGGGTCTGCGCGACGGTCTGGCCCGAGATGGTGATGCAGTCGCCGTGCAGCAGGCCCGCATTCAGCAGGATCTTCATGACCTGCGGGATGCCGCCCGCCTGGTGCAGGTCCACCGCCAGGTATCTGCCGCTGGGCTTGAGATCGCACAGCACCGGCACCCGCTGGCGGATGCGCTCGAAGTCGTCGATGGACCAGGGCACGCCGGCCGCATGGGCGATCGCAAGAAAGTGCAGCACGGCATTGGTGGAGCCCCCGGTCGCCATGATCACCGAGACCGCGTTCTCGATGGACTTGCGCGTCACGATATCGCGCGGCTTGAGGTCCATCTTGATGGCCTCGATCAGCACCCTGGCGGATTCCTTGGCCGAGTTTTCCTTTTCATCATGGGGATTGGCCATGGTGGAGGAGTAGGGCAGGCTCATGCCCAGCGCCTCGAACGCGCTGGACATGGTGTTGGCGGTGTACATGCCGCCGCACGAGCCCGTGCCGGGAATGGCGTGCTGCTCGATGTCCTTGAGCTCCTGGTCGCTGATCTTGCCCGCGGCGTTTTCGCCGACGGCCTCGAACACGCTGACGATGTTCAGGTCCCGGCCTTTCCACCTGCCGGGCAGGATGGTGCCGCCGTAGACATAGATGGCCGGCACATTGGCGCGCAGCATGCCCATCATGCCGCCCGGCATGTTCTTGTCGCAGCCGCCGACCACCAGCACGCCATCCATCCACTGGCCGCCCACGCAGGTCTCTATGCAGTCGGCGATCACCTCGCGGCTGACCAGCGAGTACTTCATGCCTTCCGTGCCCATGGACATGCCGTCCGAGATGGTCGGCGTGCCGAACACCTGCGCGTTGCCGCCGGCTTCCTCGATGCCTGCGATGGCCGCGTCCGCCAGCCTTTGCAGGCCGGAGTTGCACGGCGTGATCGTGCTGTGGCCGTTGGCCACGCCGACCATGGGCTTCTTGAAATCCTCTTCCTTGTAGCCCATGCCGTAGAACATGGAGCGGTTGGCTGCGCGCGCCTTGCCTTCGGTGATGTGGGCGCTTCGGCGGTTGATCTGGTTCGGCGGGGTCATGGCATGTCTCTCGTTGTGGGGGTTGGATGAGTATGGGCCGACTGATTCATCTGATCCAATCCTATTCATCGGCATGATTGATATGCTGCGCATATGAATGAGCCCCCCATTGATCTGCGCGTCTGGCGGCAATTCCTGGCCGTGGCGGACGAGCTGCACTTCGGCCGCGCCGCATCGCGCCTGCACATGACGCAGCCGCCGCTCACCCAGGCCATCGCCCAGCTGGAGCGCAGCCTGGACGTGGCGCTGTTCGAGCGCTCAAGCCGCCACGTCGCGCTGACGCCCGCTGGCGAGGCGCTTGTGCCGCAGGTGCGTGAGCTTCTGGCGCAGGCGGCAGCGCTGCCCGGGATTGCGCGGGCTGCGGCAGCGGGAGAAGTGGGGCGCGTGCGGCTGGCCTTTGTCTCCACCATCGGCTTCACCCGGTTGCCGCTGTGGGTGCGGGACTTCGTTGCAGGCACGCCCGGTGTGGCGCTGGAGCTGGTCGAGGCCACCAGCGATGTGCAGATGGAAGCCTTCGAGCGCGGGCAGATCGATGCCGGGCTGATGCTGCATGCCCCCGGGCATGCGCCGGCCGGCCTGGAGCGCCTGGCCGTGGGGCGGGAAGCCATGGTGCTGGCCCTGCCTCAGCAGCATGCGCTTGCCGGTGCGGACCGGCTGATGCTCGACGAAGTGCTGGAGCAGCCGCTGGTGATCTTTCCGCGCCGCATCATGCCCTCGCTCCATGACGCGGTGACGGATCTGTACCGACGGCACGGACATGTGCCCCGCATCGCGCAGCAGGCGATACAGATGCAGACCATCGTGAACCTGGTCTGGGGCGGCATCGGCCTGGCCTGGGTGCCCGCCAGCGTGATGCAGTTCTGCAGGCCCGGCGTGGTCTACCGCGAGGTGGTTTTCGCCAGCGCCCGTGCAGGCAGCAAACCCGTTGCCCTGCCGGTCTGCGAGACCAGCCTGGCCTGGCCTGCCGGAGCCATGTCGCCCGCGCTGGCGCGGTTTGTCGGCTTCGTGCGCGAACAGCGCTGAGTGGCGTCCACCGACAGCCCCCGAGGCAAGGCCCGCGAATATCCGCATGGTTCTGGTCTGAATTTTTGAAAATTCTGGCCAGAATGATAGAATTCGGGCCAGGCCGGACACCAGGCCTGTTTTTGTTTTCAGCCCCGCCATGCAATCTGTCGGCATCTACGAAGCCAAGACCCGTTTCTCCGCCCTGATCGAACTTGTCGAGCAGGGCGAGGAAGTGCGCATCACCCGCCACGGCAAGGAAGTGGTGCGCATGCTGCCGGTGCGCCGCCGCCCCGTGATCACCGACGAGCAGATCGCCCGGGAGCTGGAGCAGATGCAGGCGCTGCAGGCCACGGTGCGCCCGGCCCAGCCGGCACAGTCGGCACAGGCGCCGGACGCCACCACCCGACTGCGCCACGCAGGCCGGAGCCAGGCATGACCTCCTTCGTGCTCGATGCCTCCGTCACCGCCGCCTGGCTGCTGCCCGATGCCGCCAGCGTGCACACCCAGCGCCTGTATACCCGCATCCGCCGCCACGAAGTGGACCCGCAGGCGCCCAACCTCTGGCAGTGGGAATGCGGCAACCTGATCGCCTCGGGCGTGCACGGCGGCCGCATTCCGCACAGCTCGGTCGAAGGCCTGTGGGGCGTGCTCGAGGCCATCCGCCACCGCGTGGAACTGCACGAGCTGGCGCCCGCCCAGCACAAGGCCGTGCTCGACGTGGCGCTGGACACCCGCCTGCCGGTCTATGACGCGGCCTACCTGTGGCTGGCGCAGTCGCTGCGCCTGCCGCTGGCCACCTTTGACGCGGCCCAGGCCGCCGCCGCGCGCAAGCGCGGGCTGGCGCTGCTGGCCCCTGAAGATTTCTGATCCCCTCCCATCACCTTTGCCTGAGATGACCATGCAACACGACAAGATCCTCATTCTTGACTTCGGCTCCCAAGTCACCCAGCTGATCGCCCGCCGCGTGCGCGAAGCCCATGTCTACTGCGAAGTCCACCCCTGCGACGTGAGCAGCGACTGGGTGCGCGAATTCGCCGCCGACGGCCGCCTCAAGGGTGTGATCCTGTCGGGCAGCCACGCCAGCGTCTACGAAGTGGACGACCGCGCCCCCGACGCCGTGTTCGAGCTGGGCATTCCCGTGCTGGGCATCTGCTACGGCATGCAGACCATGGCCACCCAGCTGGGCGGCAAGGTCGAAGGCTCGCACACCCGCGAATTCGGCTACGCCGAAGTGCGCGCCCATGGCCACACCGAACTGCTCAAGGGCATCGAGGACTTCGCCACGGCCGAAGGCCACGGCATGCTCAAGGTCTGGATGAGCCACGGCGACAAGGTCACCGAGCTGCCCCCGGGCTTCAAGGTCATGGCCTCCACGCCGTCCTGCCCCATCGCCGGCATGGCCGACGAGGCGCGCCGCTTCTACGCTGTCCAGTTCCACCCCGAAGTCACGCACACCGTGCAGGGCGCGGCCCTGCTCAACCGCTTCGTGCGCGAGATCTGCGCGGCGAATGCCGACTGGATCATGGGCGACTACATCGAGGAAGCCGTCGCCAAGATCCGCGAGCAGGTGGGTGACGAGGAAGTCATCCTCGGCCTGTCGGGCGGCGTGGATTCGTCCGTGGCCGCGGCCCTGATCCACCGCGCCATCGGCGACCAGCTGACCTGCGTCTTCGTGGACCACGGCCTGCTGCGCCTGAACGAAGGCGACATGGTCATGGAAATGTTCGAGGGCAAGCTGCACGCCAAGGTCATCCGCGTGGACGCAAGCGACCTGTTCCTGGGCAAGCTGGCCGGCGTCAGCGAACCTGAGGCCAAGCGCAAGATCATCGGCGGCCTGTTCGTGGACGTGTTCAAGGCCGAGGCCGCCAAGCTCAAGGCGGGCGACGGTGGCCACAAGGGCGCCACCTTCCTGGCCCAGGGCACCATCTACCCCGACGTCATCGAGTCGGGCGGAGCCAAGAGCAAGAAGGCCGTCACCATCAAGAGCCACCACAACGTCGGCGGCCTGCCCGAACAACTGGGCCTGAAGCTGCTCGAGCCCCTGCGTGACCTGTTCAAGGACGAAGTGCGCGAACTCGGCGTGGCCCTGGGCCTGCCGCGTGAAATGGTCTACCGTCACCCCTTCCCGGGCCCGGGCCTGGGCGTTCGCATCCTGGGTGAAGTCAAGAAGGAATACGCCGACCTGCTGCGCCGCGCCGACGCCATCTTCATCGAGGAACTGCGCAACTGGACCGACGAAGCCACCGGCAAGAACTGGTACGACCTTACCAGCCAGGCCTTCACCGTCTTCCTGCCCGTCAAGAGCGTGGGCGTCATGGGCGACGGTCGCACCTACGACTACGTCGTGGCCCTGCGCGCCGTGCAGACCAGCGACTTCATGACCGCCGACTGGGCCGAGCTGCCCTACGGCCTGCTCAAGAAGGTGTCTGGCCGGATCATCAATGAAGTGCGCGGGATCAACCGCGTGACCTACGACGTTTCGACCAAGCCGCCGGCGACGATCGAGTGGGAGTGATTGCGCAATAGGAAACTGCTGGAACTGTCTGGCAGTGTTTCCACCTCAAGCCCGCATCAATGCGGGCTTTTTTGTTTCTGACTTTGGCAAGGCTGGAATTATCTGGGCCCAATGCATTAAATTTTGTGATTGTGCTGAGCTCTGGGCAAGTTGTGCTATCGACTATTAAAGGCTGCGGAATTCCAGCAATTCATCCAGATCACGAATCCATTCGGGAAGGAAGCTCTGATCCAATCCGAACGAGCCTTTGAGCTCGGGGCCGTCCGGGGAGTCCTTCATGGTGTATTGCACGAACAGGTGGCCCCATGCGTTCGCCATCCCGATGGCAAGCAGAAATTGAGGCTCGATCCCCGAGAGTTGGACAGGGTCAATATCAAAATTGCCCGCTATCAATGATTCATAGGCCTGTGAAAGGTCTTGCTGGAATTTTTTGATTTCGGCTGGCATTGTCAACCACTGAACACTGCCCGAAAAATTGCCGTCCGTGATTTTTACATTGAGAGTCAACCAGTCCCGATAAGGGACGCCATCTTCCTCGATGGAACGAGAAGTCGGCACGATATCGAATTTGAAGTCATCGAAATCAATGGTCAGCATGTTTGTTTGTATGGAAATGAGAAATGGTTCCATCGTGCCTGGCGACAGAGATCCAGCTAGTTTGAGGGGTAACGCGCAGGGTCCCAGACCTTGTCCGCCTTGCTGTCTGCTGGTGGCGCATGGGCTGCGGCCGAGCTCCCCGCAGCTTTGATCACAGGCACATGAAAGAGGGCTGAAGAGGGCTGCCCTGCGCATCCTCTGGAGCGCGACGACAATAGCCCATGATTCAAGAAAAGCCCCTGGCGGCAACCGAACTGGAGCGGCCTGCCATGGCCTTGCGCACTCTTGCGAATGGGGTCCGGCTGCTGGCTCTGCCCATGCCGCATTTGCAGAGCGTCAGCGTGGGTGTGTTCCTGCGCGTGGGCTCCCGCGACGAGACCTCCACCAGCAATGGCATCAGCCATGTGCTGGAACACATGGCGTTCAAGGGCACGCATACGCGTTCCGTGCAGGAGATCAACCTGGATGCGGAGCGGCTGGGCGCGGAGGTCAACGCCTTCACCGGCAAGGACATCACCGGCTATTTCATGACCGGCCTGGGCTGGCATGCGCAGGCCTTGCTGGGAATGATTGCGGACATCGTCCTGAACAGCGTGTTTCCCGAGCATGAATTGCAAAGGGAGCTGCAGGTGATCCGGCAGGAGGCCATCGAGTACGAAGAGGACCCGGAGGACAGCGCTGGCGATCTGCTGGACCGCGCCATCTGGGGCGATGACCCCATGGGCATGCCGGTGATCGGCACGGTGGCCAATATCGAAGGCTTCACCCGGCAGGATCTGGTGCGCCATGTGCAGTCCCATTACGTGGGAGAAAAGACCGTCGTCGTCGCGGCCGGAAACTTCGATGTGCCGGCCTGGCTGGAGCAGGCGGCGCAGCTGTTCGCCGGCATGCCTGCGTCGGCCGATCCCGCTGTGGCGTTGCCCCCTCAGCCCGCAAAGTATGTGGGGCAGGCCCTGGCGCAACGTTTCACGCAGGTGTCCCAGGTGTTCGTGAACCTGGCCTATCCCCTGGTGTTCGAGCAGTTGCAGGGCGAGCATCCGCAGCGTGCGCGTCTCGTGGCCTCGCTGGCGGCCCATCTGCTGGGCGAGGGGATGTCGTCGCCCCTGGTCGATACCGTGCGTGAACGGCTCGGACTGGCCTATACGGCCTATGCGGCGATGGAGGGCGGTGACGTCTGGGCCAACTTCATCGTGCATGCCGTCACGACGCCGGACAAGCTCGAAGCGCTGGTGGCCGCGACAGGCGGCCTGCTGCGCGCCCAGGCGGCCGGCATCGATCCCGTGCATCTGGAGCGGGCCAAGAACCAGCTGGCGGTCTCGCGGGTGCGCGCCGGCGAGCGGACCTACGCCACCATGGAGCGGGCTGTCGAGGACCTCTTTGCCCATGGCAGCGTGACGTCCGTGGCCGAAACGCTGGCGATGATCGATGGCATCGGGGGCGAGGAAGTGCGCAAGGTCTTCGAGCGCATGCTGGCCCATCCTCCGGCGGTGGCCATCACCGGCAAGGGCGCCAGTGCCCGGACCGTGCGGCAACTGGCTGCAGGCCTGGCGGCCTGAGCCGGCAGCGCGCGATCAGCGGCCAGCGGCCAGCGGCCAGCCGCCAGTCGCAACACATGGCGCTTTTCCCGTTGTCATGGAGTTGAGGGAGGGGGCGGCGGCGCGTTCCATTGCCGCTTGAGGTAGTGCGACTTCGGGTGCTCCTGCAGGAACACGCAGCACTGCACCCACGCCGCTGACTCCAGGGGCGCACCGATCGCGCGCGAGAGATGCTCGAACACGACCTCGGCCATGGCCGAGCACATCTGCGGCGGGCGCGGGTTGGTCAGCGTCAGGGTGGCGATGAGTTGCTGCGCGTGGGTGTCCTCGCCGCACAGTCCGACGGCGATGGGTGCCACGCGCGACTTCAGGTCCGCGAGCCGTGCCCATCCGCGCTCGGCCAGCGCAAGGTGCATGGCGTGCAGGACCGGCTCCCACTGGATCGACGGGAGCAAGGATGGCGATACCTCGATGGCGATGTGCGGCATGGGGCGGCGCCTTCAGTCGAGCTTGATGCCGACTTCGCGGATCAGCGTCTGCCAGCGTGCCCGCTCGCTGTCCAGCAGGCGTGCGAATGCCTGGGGCGAGTTGTCGATGGGAACCGAACCGAGTTCGGCCAGCCTGTCCTGTGTGGCCTTGGCCGCCAGCGCCGCGCCCATGTGCTTGACCAGCCAGGCCTTGCGGTCGGCCGGGGTCGCGGCGGGCGCGAGGAAGCCGTACCAGCCGCTGATCTCGGCGTCCACGCCCGATTCCTTGAGCGTGGGCACGCCGGGCAGCGCGGGAATGCGCCTGGCGGACGTCACCGCCAGCGCCTTCAGGCGCCCGCTTTGCACATGCTGCAGGATGGCCGGCGTGGCTTCGAACACCATCTGCACCGTGCCGCCCAGCACGTCGTTGAGTGCAGGCGCGGAGCCGCGGTAGGGAATGTGCAGGATCGAGGTGCCGGTCTGGCGCTTGACGAGTTCTCCCGCCAGGTGCTGCGGCGTGCCGTTGCCGGCGGATGCGTAGGAGAACTTGCCCGGGTTCTTGCGCAGCCATTCGAGCGCCTCCTTGGCCGTGGCCGCCGGGAAGGAGGGATGCACGGCCCAGATCAACGGCACCGAGGCGGCCCATGCCAGCGGTGTGAAGTCCTTGGCCGGATCGAAGTTGAGCCTGGAGTACAGCGCCGGGTTCGCGGCCATGGGGCCGAGTGCGCCCAGCAGCAGCGTGTAGCCGTCGGCCTCGGCGCGTGCTGCTGCCTCCGTGCCGATGTTGCCGCCCGCACCGCTGCGGTTGTCGACGATCACCGTGCTGCCGCTGTCCGACTGCAAGGCGTTCGCCATCAGGCGGGAGACGGCATCGGTGGTCGCACCTGCCGGATAGGGGCAGATGATGCGGATGGGCTTGGAAGGGAATGCCTGTGCGCGCGCCGAGGGGCTTGCGCCCAAGGCTGAAATGGCCGTCGCCGTGCTGGCGTACTGAAGGAAGTTGCGTCGTTTCATCGGTGCTCTCGTGACCAGAGTTGTCTCGTGGCCGTAGTGTCGGCAGGCCCTTGTTTCTTCGCAATTCGCATTTTCTGGCCGCGCCTATCGGATAATCCGATGGCCATGTCCGCACGCAGCCGCGACCCCCTCGATCTCGTCTCATTGCGCCAGTTGCGCTACTTCGTGTCGGCGATGCGGGCGCACAGCTTCAGTGCGGCATCGCGCGATGCCTCGATCTCGCAGGCGGCGCTGTCGGAGCAGATCGCCTTGCTGGAATCGACCCTGGACGTGCATCTGTTCGACCGTGCGAGCGGGCGCGCCGTTGCCACGGCCTCCGGACATGAGCTCGACCGCCGGGTGTCGGCCTGCCTCAGGGAGCTGCAGGCGGCGCTGCGCGACGTGCAGGCGCGTGCGAGCACCGTGGCGGGCCTGGTGCGCATCGGCCTGGTGCAGTCCTACGCGGGATGCTGGGTACTGCCCGTCGTGCGCAGGGCCCAGGCGCAGTGGCCGCAGCTGGCGATCGCACTGCGCAGACGCACCGCACAGGCCTTGGTGGAGGGCGTGTTGCGCGGCGATTTCGATCTCGCCGTCAGCTTCGACCCGGAGCCGCATGCCGATCTGGAGATCCTGGCCTGCTTCGACGAGCCCGTGGTGGCCGTCGGATTGAAGCCCCGCCGGCGGCGACGCCTGCTGGAGCTCAGCGAGGTCGCGAACCACCCCCTGGCCTTGCTGCCAAGCGAATACGCAATGCGGCGCCAGCTCGACAACGCCTTTGCGGCGCAGGGGCTGAAGCCGGGCGTGCATCTGGAGTCCGATACGCTGGAGGACCTGGTGCATGCCGCCCGTGAAAACGGCATGGTCGCGCTGCTCAACGGTGCCGCGGCAATGAGCCTGGACGTGCAGGACGCAGTCCCGTTGGCCGAAAGAAATCTGGGCCGGCAAGCCTGCCTGGTGCGCTCACGCAGCCGTCACCACGGCTTTGCCGCCCAGTACGTATGGGACCAGCTGTCGGCGGCAACCCCCACGCTGCCGCCAGCGTGGGGGCGGCGCGTTGCAGCCGCGCGCTAGTCGTCGGCCGGACCCGTACCGCCCGTCAGTGCACTTCCTTCAGGCCCACCAGTTGCAGGGGGCGTGCCAGCAGTTCGTCGAAGCGTTTCTCGAACGCCTTGAAGTACGGCATGCTGAAGTGCGCATCCAGCGCTGCCTGGTCCCTGAATGACTCCCGCATGTAGAAGGTGCCGGGTTTGTCCGCCAGCTCGAACAGCGTGTAGTCCAGGCATCCGGCCTCCTGCCGGGTGAATGGCACCAGCGCGCGCAGGGCGTCGCGCAGCTGGTCGTGCTGGCCGGCCTTCGCTTCAAGGATGGCCAGGTTGAAAATGGTCTCTGTCTTCATGGCTCAGCCCCAGTTCTCCAGCACCACCTTGCCGCGCGCCTTGCCCGACTCGATCAGGGCATGGGCGCGCTTGAGGTTGTCTGCGTTGATGCTGCCAAAGCGCTCGGCCAGCGTGGTGCGGATCAGGCCGGCATCGACCAGTGCGGCAACCTCGTTGAGCAGGCGGTGCTGGCCGATCATGTCGTCGGTGCCGAACAGGGCGCGGGTGAACATCAATTCCCAGTGCACCGATACCGACTTGCGCTTGAGCTTGGTGATGTCCAGCGACGCGGGATCGTCGATCAGGCCGAATTTTCCCTGGGGCGCGATCGCCTCGACGATCTGTGCGAAGTGCAGGTCGGTCTGCGTGAGACTCACGATGAGGTCCACCGTGGGAAAGCCGATGCGCTTGAGTTCGTCGGCAATCGGCTGGCTGTGATCGACCACGTGGTGGGCGCCGAGCTCCTTGACCCAGGCCTGCGTCTCGGGCCGCGATGCGGTGCCGATGACGGTAAGGCTGGTCAGCCGCGTGGCCAGCTGCGTGAGGATGGAGCCCACGCCGCCGGAGGCGCCGATGATGAGCAGTGTCTTGTGGCTGGGGTGCTTGCCCGGTGCGATGCCCAGGCGGTCGAACAGCATCTCCCACGCGGTGATGGCGGTCAGGGGCAGGGCCGCCGCCTGTGCGAAGTCCAGCGACCTGGGCGCGTGGCCCACGATGCGCTCGTCCACCAGGTGCAGTTCGCTGTTCGTGCCAGGACGCGCAATGGAGCCGGCGTACCAGACGCGGTCGCCCGGCTTGAACAGCGTGACTTCGGGGCCCACGGCCTTGACGATGCCGCTGGCATCCCAGCCCAGCACCTTGTGCGTCTGCCCCTCGGCGGGCGCGCCGCTGGCGCGTACCTTGGTGTCCACCGGATTGACGGACACGGCCCTGACTTCGACCAGCAGGTCGCGGCCGCTGGCTACGGGATCGGGCAGGGTGATGTCGATCAGCGATTCGGGTTGGCTGATGGCCTGGGGTTTCTGGTATCCAACGGCTTTCATGGTCGTGCTTTCAAAGGTTGAGGAAGAGGGGGGAGCAAGGAGGGAGAGCAGGGAGGGCGAGCAAGGAGGGTTTCAGGCAGTGGCGAGGGCTGCGTAGTCCGAGTAGCCGCGCGCGTCGCCGCCAAACAGGGCCTTCGGATCGAATGCGGCCAGCGGCGCCTGGGCGGCGTAGCGCGCCGGCAGGTCCGGGTTGGCGATGAAGGGGCGGCCGAAGGCGACGAGGTCTGCCAGGCCCTCGTGCAGGATGGCTTGGGCGCGCTCCGCGTCGTACTTGCCCGCAACGATCACCTTGCCCTGGTAGGCGCGGCGCAGCGCGTGGCGGAAGTCCTGCGGAATCTCGGGCGCATCGTCCCAATCGGCTTCGGACAGGTGGATGTAGGCCAGGCCGATCTCGTCGAGCCTGCTGGCCAGATGCAGGATGGTCTCGATGATCTGCGGGCAGTTCATGTTGCGCTGCGTGATGAAGGGCGCCAGGCGGATGCCGGTGCGCTCGGCCCCGACCTCGCCCGCCACGGCGGCCGCGACCTCTTCGGCGAAGCGCGTGCGCTGGGCGATGCCGCCGCCGTAGGCGTCAGTGCGGTGGTTGGAGGTGGTGCGCAGGAACTGATCGATCAGGTAGCCGTTGCCGCCGTGGATTTCCACGCCATCGAAACCGGCACGCATCGCATTGGCCGCGCCCCTGCGGAAGTCGCCGATCACGTCCTGGATGTCCTGTGCGCTCAGTGCGCGCGGCACGGGGCAGTCGACCATGCGGCCGACACCGTCGTCGCCGACCACCCAGACCTGCGCTTGGGGCGACAGCGCCGAAGGCGCGACCGGCAGGCCATCGGCGTGAAAGCTGGCATGCGACATGCGGCCAACGTGCCACAGCTGCAGCACCATGCGCCCGCCGGCGGCGTGCACCGCGTCCGTGACGCGGCGCCAACCGTCCACCTGCGCCTCTGAATAGATGCCGGGGGTGAAGCTGTAGCCTTGGCCCTGGCGGGAGATCTGGGTGGCTTCCGAGACGATCAGGCCGGCGCTGGCGCGTTGTGCGTAGTAGGTGGCCATCAATGCATTGGGCACGTCGCCTGGCTGGCTGGTGCGGCTGCGCGTCATGGGGGCCATCACCATGCGGTTGGGCAGGCTGAGCGGGCCGAGCTGCAGGGGGCTAAACAGGGGCGTGGAGGCGGTGGTCATTCGGTTTCTTGGCGGAGCTGTAGAGGTGTTGGGGCGGTGGCGGAAGTCCGGTTCGCAAGTCGTCTGGGCATGGAGCGATGTTGACCTGGGCGTTTCAATTGAAAAAGTCCCGCAAGACTGAAGGCGGCTTCAAAAGAAATTTGACGATGAGGTCAGGGCGCGGCCCGCACAACAGCCGGGCGGATGGCCGTGCCGCGCCTGCCTGGCTACCATCTCCCCCATGAAGACCCAATACTTCGCCGCCACCTCACTCGACGGATTCCTGGCCACCGAGGACGACTCCCTGGACTGGCTGTTCCCGCTGGGCGACATGCAGGCCACGGGCTACCCGGAGTTCATTGCCGGCGTGGGCGCGCTGGCCATGGGTTCCGCCACCTACGAATGGATGCTGCGCCACGCGGACACGGTGGCCAGGGAGACCGGGGCGGCGTGGCCCTATACGCAGCCTGCCTGGGTGTTTTCCAGCCGCACGCTGCCTGGCATTGCAGGTGCGGACATCCGGTTTGTCAGCGGTGATGTGCGTGCCGTGCATGCGCAGATGCAGGCTGCGGCCGGTGGGCGCAATCTCTGGATCATGGGAGGCGGAGACCTGGCAGGCCAGTTCTACGACGCGGGCCTGCTGGACGAGATGATCCTGAGCGTGGGCTCGGCCACGCTGGGCCGGGGCAAGCCGCTATTCCCGCGCCGGGTGCTGCATCCGGTGTTGCGTTTATTGTCCGTGCGGCAGATCGGCGAGGGCATGGCGGTGCTGCATTACGAGGTGCGCAAGAGCACGGCCTGACAGGCTCCCTGATTCGGTCTGCGCGCCGCTCAGTTCGCCTCCCCGCGCCCAGGCGCCGTCATCCCCGGAATGTATTCATTGGAGATGAAGCTGCGGCAGCGGTGCATGAAGGCTTCCACCACATGGCGGGGCTTTTGTTCGCGGGCCCAGGCCAGGCCCAGTTTCATGGGGCGGTGGTTGCCGTTCAGGTGCAGGTTGACGATCTTCTTGCCGTCCAGCGCGTGGGAGTTGCGCGGGCGCACGTTGACCAGGGAGTAGCCCACGTCGTTGGCGACCAGGGAGCGCACCACGTCGGGGCTGGCGCTGCGGGCCGCGATCAGGGGTGAGACGCCGGCTTCGCGGAACAGCGACATGAAGTATTCGCGGCTCAGGGGCAGGTCCAGCAGGACCATGGGGAGCTGGGCCAGCGCCTCCAGCGTGGTGGAGCGGTGGTTGGCCAGCGGATTGAGTTCGCTGACGATGACCATGGGCGGCAGCTGGGCCAGCGGCTCGAAGCAGATGTCCGATTCGGCCACCAGCAGGTCGTAGGTGATGGCGACATCGATCTGCGCGGTGCGCAGCTTGTGGATCAGGCCTTCCTGGTGGTCCTCGATCTGGGTGACCGTGGCCTTGGGGTGGGCGCGCGCGAATCCCTGGCACAGCTCGGGGGCGACCATGGCCGCCAGCGTGGTGAAGCAGCCCACGCGCACGGGGCCGCGCACCTGGCTTTGCGCGCTGCTGGCCACGTCGTACAAGGCCATGGCCTGGTCGAGCAGGCCGCGGATTTCCCGCAGGACTTCGGCGCCTGCGGGCGTCACGGACAGGCCTTGCGCATGGTGGCGCACGAACAGCGGCACCTGCAGCTCGGCCTCCACCTGGGTGATGGCCGATGAGATGGACGAGGGCGAGACGTGGATGCGGTTGGCAGCCTCGGCAATGCTGCCGAATTCGCCCGCTGCCACGCAGTATTCCAATTGTCTGAAGGTCAGTCGTGTCAGCACGGTGTGCAAGAGGTGGAGAGGGGGAGGGCGGCCAGGGTGATCCGCCGCGTAGTTGACCAAGCGGCGGACCGCGCTGCAAGAGGTCCTTCCCGCAAGGCGCCTGCATTGTGCGGCGGTCGGGACCCGGCAGCCTTCAGTCGCTGGCGTTGTGACTGCGAAACCATTGCGCCACCGCACCGTCGCCCTGGGCCGGCGCCTGCGTGGCCTTCACGCGGTCCGTCAGGCCGGCGGACTTGCCCACGAAGTCCAGCGGCGCATCCCAGTTGAAATGCCGGTACACGGCCGCCGTCTGGGCGTAGGGCGGGCATTGCGCAAACAGCTGGAAGCTGAGCCGGTGGCCGGCGTGGTCCGAGTCGAGCAGGTCACGCGCATAGGCCAGCAGCCTGCGGCGGTCGTCGGCCTGCGATTGCGGGCCGAGGGTGTAGAACTTGCGCAGCCAGGGGCCGGTGTCCTCGTTCTCGAAGCTGGCGTGGTCCGGCGTCAGGCAGACCTGGCCGCCGCACAGCTCGCGCACGGTGTTCATCATGTGGTGCAGCTGGCCGGTGGCCAGAGACCGTCCCGTGAACAGCAGCGACTGGTTGGGCATCATCAGCCCGGCCGGGCTGCGCTCGGCCAGCGCGATGGCGGCCGTGAGGTGGGCGTTGATGCCTTCGCGGTAGCAGGCCAGGCCGGCCAGCCTGTCCTGCACGGCCTGCAGCTTCTCCACGCCGGTCTGGCGCGCGTTGTGCAGGGCCGTGCCTATCAGCATGTCGGCCAGCTTGAGGCTGCGCTGCAGGAAGGTGAAGGCCGAGTAGCGGTGCAGCGTCTCGCGCAGGAAATGGGCGGCCCGGGTGTGGCGGTAGAACAGCACGTTCTCCCAGGGAACCAGCACGTCGTCGAAGACCACGATGGCATCCACTTCGTCGAAGCGATGGCTCAACGGATGGTCCTGGGCCGATGCGCGGGCGGCCAGGCCCGGACGGCAGATGAAGCGCAGGCCGGGCGCGCCCAGGTCGCAGATGAAGCCTATGGCGTATTCGGACTGCGCAGCGTCGCCCCAGTGCGCCAGCCCCGGCTTGGTGAAGGCCTGGTTGGCATAGGCGGCAGCGGTCTCGTACTTGGCGCCGCGCACGATGACGCCTGCATCGGTCTCCTTGACCACATGCAGCAGCACGTCGGGGTCCTGGTCCTGCGGCAGGCGCGAACGGTCGCCCTTGGGGTCGGTGTTGGCCGATACGTGGAACAGGTCGCCACGCACCACGCGGCGGATGTGGGTGCGGATGTTGGCGGAAAAGCGCGGGTCCAGCTCGTTGAGCACGTCCTGGCCGTCGAACAGCGACCACATCTCGCCCACGCTCTCGTCGCCCACGCGCATGACCACGCCGCCCATGTCCTCCAGCAGCAGGTCGGTGGCGCGGCGCTTGTCCCACCAGTCCTGGCGCGTCAGCGGCAGCTTGTGGGCGATGGGGTGGCGCTCGCCGTCGCCTTCGTCGTAGGTGAGCGCGTCGCGCAGCGCGGCTTCGTGCTGCAGGTCGTACATGCGCGCGCGGATGTCCACCAGCGGCTTGAACATGGGGTGGGTGGTCACATCCTTGACGCGCTCGCCGTTCATCCAGACCCGCCGGCCATCGCGGATGGAGTCGCGGTACTGGCTGCCTGTCCTGATCATCAGCGGCCGGCCCACTTGCCGTCTTTGACCTCGTGCAGCTGCAGCTCCACGGGCACCTGCGTCTGGCCGTTGGCGTCGAAGGTCACGGTACCGGTCACGCCGTCGTAGCGTATGGCGCGGATGGCCTTGGCCACGGCCTGCCGGTCCTTGGTGCCTGCCGTCTTGAGCGATTGCAAAAGGATGCCGGTGGCGTCGTAGGCGTACTTGGTGTACGGGCTCTCGGAGTCGGCATAGCCCTTGGCGGCATAGGCGCGGCTCATGGCGTCCAGCCGGGGGTTGGTCTGCGATTTGGGCGTGCCGACGATGGTGCCGTCCGCGGCCGGGCCGGCGATCTGGATGAGCTGCGGGTCGAAGATGCCGCTGATGCCCAGCATGGGCTGCTTCATGCCCAGCTCGGCCATCTGCTTGCGCACGATGCCGGCCTCGGTGATCACGCCGCCGAAGTAGACCGCGTCGGGGTTCAGGCTCTTGATCTTGGTGAGGATGGAGCGGAAATCCGTGGTGCCCACGGGGTAGCTTTCCTCGGCCACCACGCTGCCTTTTTCTGCCTTGTAGAAGCTGCCGAACGAGGCCAGGTTGGCGCGGCCGTAGTCGCTGGTGTCGGCAATGATGGCGATCTTTCTTGCGCCCAGGCCCGTGGCGGCCCAGGTGGCCAGGGGCTTGTTCTCGTTGACCAGGGTGGGCGTCACGCGCGTGGTGTTGGCGAAGTTCTGGTCGGTGATCTTGGGGCCGATGGCGCCCCAGACGATGAAGGGCATCTGCACGCGGTTGAACACCGGCAGCGTGGCCAGGGCCACGGGGCTGTTCCAGTGGCCGATGGCGCCCACCACGTCGCGGTCGTTGACCAGCTTGAGCGCGGCGGACACGCCGGTCTGCGGGTCGGAGGCATCGTCCAGCACCACGCCCTCCACCTTGAACGGCACGCCGGCCGTGGCATTCCACTGGTCGATGGCCAGCAGGAAGCCGTTCTTCGCGCCCAGGCCCTGCTGTGCGTTGCCGCCGCTGACGGGGCCGATGAAGCCCAGCTTCACGGTGGACTGGGACCAGGCCGCGCCGCAGGCCAGCGTGGCGGCGGCCAGCGCCAGGGCGGATGCGGCAAGGCGCCGGCGCGATGGCAGGAGGGCGGTGGTTGTCGTGAAGGCTTGCATGGTCGGTCGGTCCTGTTCAGGTGAAGACGAGGGGCAGCCATGGCGGCCCGGGGGGCCGGGGCGGCGGGGCGCCACGGTGTATGGCGGGCTGGCCGGCGCTGTCTGGCAACGCCGCCGGATCAATGTATCGCCGCACCTGCCCGGGGCTGGATCGCGTTTTCCGAAGCAGCGCCTCGGCAAAAGCGACGCAGGTTTTGCGCGGTTTCTTGCTTCAATGGCTGCGTGACATGGAGACAAGCGAAGCCCCGCCAACCCGGCCGAACCCGACACAAGAGGAACCCTATCGATGCATGACGCGCTGTTCCAGCAACTCATCAACTGGCTGACCCTGGGCTGCATCTACAGCCTGCTTGCCCTGGGTTTCAGCCTGTTGTTTGGCGTGCTGCAGGTGATTCACTTTTCCCATGGCGACGTGGCCATGGTCGCCCCCTTCATCGCCCTGGCGGCCGTGCAGGCCCTGGCCGCCGCGCTGGGCGGCTCGGCCACCTGGCTGGTGCTGGGCCTGGCCTGCCTGGTGGCCATTGCGGCCGTGGGAGGGCTGGGCGTTGCCCTGGACCGGCTGGTGATCAGCCGCTTTCGCAATGCGCCGGCCATGATGCCGCTGGTGGCCACGGTGGCGCTGGGCATCGTGATCCGCGAGCTGATCCGCCACCTGTACCCGCAGGGCAGCAATCCGCACGCGTTCCCGGCGATTGCGCAGGGGGCCGTTCCCACCCCGTTCGGGCCGCTGCCCCTGATCAGCGTGGTCTCGGTGCTGGTGGCGGTGGCGCTGGTGGGCGTGCTGCTCTATGTGCTGCACCACACGCCCATGGGCATGCGCATACGCGCCGTGTCGCAGGACCGCGAAACCGCGCGGCTGTTCTCCATTGCGCCGGGGCCGGTGTTTCGCAACACCTTCTTCATTGCCTCGGCCACCGGCGCGGTGGGCGGCATCTTCCTGGCCAGCTATGCGGGCGTGGTGCGCTTTGACTTCGGCGTGCAGGCGGGACTGATCGGCTTTTCCGCCGCGGTGGTCGGCGGCCTGGGGCGGCTGGGGGGCGCCATTGTCGGCAGCCTGCTGATTGCGGCCATCGAGACCATCGTGCAGGGCTATGTGCCCAACGGCACCTCGTACCGGCTGGTGTTCGTGTTCGCGCTGGTGATCCTGGTGCTGATCTTTCGCCCCGCCGGCCTGTTCGGCGTTCAGAAAATGGAGAAGGTGTGATGCAGACAACGACGATACAGGCGCCGCCGCAGGCGGCACCATGGAGTGCGGGCTCGGCCGCCATCGTGCTGGGCGTGGCCCTGGCGGGCGCCGTGCTGCTGCGCCAGTTCCTGCTGGCCGAAAGCTGGATCACGGTGCTGGCGCTGCTGGCCTGCTTTGCCGTGGCCCTGGTCGCGGTGCAAAAGCGCCCGGCGGTGGAGGACCGCATCGTGGCCGCCTTCGGCCAGTGCAGGCCGCTGGCCGTGGGCACGGGCGTGGTGCTGGCCCTGGTGTTTCCGTGGGTGCTGGGCGGGGACAGCTACGCCATGCACCTGATGATCATCGCCTGCCTGTACGCGGTGCTGGCGCTGGCGCTGAACTTCCAGCTGGGCAGCGCCAACATACCGAACTTCGCCACCGGCGCGTCCTACGGCATCGGCGCCTATGCGTCGGCCCTGCTGGCCATCCACTTCGGCGTGAGCTTCTGGATCTGCCTGCTGGTGGCCGCCGCCGTGGCCACGGTCTTCGGCTTTTTGCTGGGCCTGCCGTCCATGCGCACCCGCGACAGCTACCAGGCGCTGGTGACGATCGCCTTCGGCATCGTCGTGCACCAGCTGCTGATGAACCTGGAGTGGACGGGCGGCGCCAACGGCCTGGTGGGCATTCCTTCGCCCACATTGTTCGGCCATTCGTTCAACGACCCCATCACGCTGTGGGGCCACAGCCTGCCGGGCCAGGCCAACTTCTACTACGTGGCCGTCGCCCTGCTGGGGCTGGCCATCGTCTCGGCGCAGCGCCTGCACAGCTCGCGCGTGGGACTGGCCTGGAATGCCCTGCGCGACGACGAGATCGCCGCGCGCGCCTGCGGCATCAACGTCACCTGGTTCAAGGTCAAGGCCTTTGCTGTGGACGCCTTCCTGGCGGGCTTCGCGGGCACGGTGTATGCGTTCTATGTGAGCTTCATCTCGCCGGACAACTTCACCTTCCTGGTGTCCGTGACCATCATGACGCTGGTGATCGCAGGCGGCATGGACAACACGCTGGGCGTGATCGTCGGCGCCTTCCTGCTGACCATGCTGCCGGAGAAGCTGCGGGCGTTTTCCGACTACCGCATCCTGTTCTACGGCCTGGTGGTGATCGCCTTCCTCATCATCCGCCCGCGCGGCATCTTCCCCCAACGGGTGCGCAACCATGAGCATTGATTCCCATCCCACCCACCATGCCGCGCCCGCAGGTCCGCTGGTCCTGGAGGGGCGTGGCCTGACCATGCGCTTTGGCGGCCTGACGGCGGTGCAGGGCGTGGACATCCACCTGGCGGCGGGCGAGGTGCTGGGCATCATCGGGCCCAACGGCGCGGGCAAGTCCACCTTGCTGAACCTGCTGACCGGCATCTACCAGCCCACCGAGGGCGAGGTGCTGCTGCAAGGCCGCTCGCTCAGGGGCATGGCCGCGCACGACATCGCGGGCGCCGGCATTGCGCGCACCTTCCAGACCAGCCGGCTGTTCGGCTCGCTGAGCGTGCTGGACAACGTGATCATCGGCATGCACGCGCGCACCCGCTGCGGCGTGCTCACCGCGCTGCTGCGCCCGGCCGTATCGCGCGCCGAGATGAAGCGCTGCGCCGAGCGCGCCTGCGCGCTGCTGCAAAGCGTGTCCAGCGACCTGCACCAGCGCCGCAACGTGCTGGCCAGCAGCCTGCCGCAGGCCGACCGCCGCCGCCTGGAGATTGCGCGCGCCCTGGCCGCCGAGCCCCGCATCGTGCTGCTGGACGAGCCCTCCAGCGGCATGGACGACCGCGACACCGATGCGCTGATCGCCGACATCCAGCGCCTGCGCGAAGGCAATCCGGCGCTGGGCTTCATCATCATCGAGCACGACATGCGGCTCATCGCCACCTTGCCGCACCGCGTGATGGTGCTGGACTACGGACGCAAGATCGGCGATGACAGCTTCGAGGCGGTGCGCCGGCTGCCGCGCGTGCAGGAAGCCTATCTGGGCAGAAAGGCCAGCCATGCTTGAACTGGACTCCATCAGCACGCGCTATGGCGTGGTGAACATGCTCAACCAGGTCTCGCTGCAGGTGCCCGAGCACAGCATCGTCTGCCTGCTGGGCCCCAATGGCGCGGGCAAGACCACCACCTTCAAGGCGATTGCGGGCCTGCTGCCCGTGCACCACGGCGCCATCCGCGTCATGGGCCAGCCGCTGGCGCGCATGCGCACCGAGGACCTGGCCGGCCTGGGCGTGGGCTTCGTGCCCGAAGGGCGGCGCCTGTTTGCCGAGCTGACCGTGCAGGAGAACCTGAAGATCGGCCACGACGCGCTGCGCCCGCAGCAGGGCTTTGCCCAGGCGCTGGAGCGCGTGGTGGCCCTGTTCCCCCGGGTCGGCGAGCGCCTGTCGCAGGCAGCGGGAACCCTGTCCGGCGGCGAGCAGGCCATGGTGGCGCTGGGCCGCGTGCTCATGGGCGAGCCGCGCCTGGTGGTGATGGACGAGCCCACGCTGGGGCTGTCGCCCAAGCTCATCGAGGAGTACTTCGAGACGGTGCAGCGCATCCACAGCCAAGGCATCACCGTGCTGCTCATCGAGCAGAACGCCGAGGCGGCGCTGTCCATCGCCCACACCGGCTATCTGCTGCTCAAGGGCCAGCTGGTGGCCTCGGGCACGGCCAGCGAGCTGCTGGCCAACGACGTGGTGAAGCACCTGTACCTGTAGCGCCGCACGGGCGGCCTTCACCTCCTTCCCTTTTTTGTTGCGGACCACACCAAGGCAGTCGGCACGGCGCCGATGCGGGACGGCCTGCGCCTTTTTTTCCTGAGAGACCCACACCATGACAGCTGAAATCCAAACCATCAACACGCTCGTGGTCGGCGCCGGGCAGGCCGGCATCGCGGCCAGCGAACACCTGAGCCAGCTTGGCGTAGAGCACCTGGTGCTGGAGCGCCAGCGCATCGCCCAGGCCTGGCGCACGGGGCGCTGGGACTCGCTGGTGGCCAACGGGCCGGCCTGGCATGACCGCTTTCCGGGCCTGCAGTTCAAAGGCGACCGCGACGGCTTTCCCGGCAAGGACGAGGTGGCCGACTACTTCGAGGACTATGTCCGCCAGATCAAGGCGCCCGTGCGCACCGGCGTGGAGGTCAGGCGGGTCACGCGCAACCAGGGCCGGCCGGGCTTCACGGTGGAAACGTCCGAGGGCGTGATCGAGGCCCGCAACGTGATCGCGGCCACGGGGCCGTTCCAGGTGCCGGTGATCCCGCCGATAGCGCCGGCTGCGCCCGCTGCACCCGCCGATGGCAGCCTGCTGCAGATCCATTCCGCGCACTACCACCGCCCCGCGCAGCTGCCCGAAGGCGCCGTGCTGGTGGTGGGCGCAGGCTCCTCGGGCGTGCAGATCGCCGATGAACTGCAGCGCGCGGGCCGCAAGGTGTTCCTGTCGGTAGGCGCCCATGACCGGCCGCCGCGCGCCTACCGCGGCCGTGATTTCTGCTGGTGGCTGGGCGTGCTGGGCGAATGGGATGCGGCCATTGCCAAGCCCGGCCGCGAGCATGTGACCATTGCCGTCAGCGGCGCGCGCGGCGGCCACACCGTGGACTTTCGCGCGCTGGGACACCAGGGCATCACCCTGGTGGGGCTGACCGAGTCCTTCGCCGATGGCCGGGTGCGCTTTAGGGACGACCTGGCCGAGAACATCGCCAACGGCGACGCCAACTACCTGGCCATGCTGGATGCGGCCGACGACTACATCCGCCGCAACGGCCTGGACCTGCCCGAGGAGCCCGAAGCGCGCAGGCGCCTGCCCGATCCGGAGTGCGTGACCCATCCGCTGCGCGAACTCGACCTGGCCGCCGCAGGCATCACCTCCATCATCTGGGCCACGGGCTACAGGGTGGACTTCGGCTGGCTGCAGGTGGACAGCTTCGAGCCCGGCGGCAAGCCGCGCCACCACCGCGGCGTGGGCCATGAGCCCGGCATCTACTTCCTGGGCCTTCCCTGGCTGTCGCGCCGTGGCTCGTCCTTCATCTGGGGCGTGTGGCATGACGCCAAGTTCGTGGCCGACCACATCGCCAAGCAGCGCCGCTACAGCGACTACGACGCCGCTGCCCGCAGCAGGTAGCAGGTAGCGCGCTCTGAGACACCTTCCCATCCACCCCCTGCAGGAGCCAGACCATGCCCACCCATACCCGCATCCGCATGTTCAACACCAAGGACACCTATCCCAACCAGTCGCTGGACAACGACCTGTGCCAGGCCGTGCGCGCCGGCAACACCGTCTATGTGCGCGGCCAGATCGGCACCGATTTCGAGGGCAACCTGGTCGGCCTGGGCGATCCGCAAAAGCAGGCCGAGCAGGCGATGAAGAACGTCAAGCAGCTGCTGGAGGAGGCGGGCAGCGACCTGTCGCACATCGTCAAGACCACCACCTACATCATCGACCCGCGCTACCGCGAGCCCGTCTACCGGGAAGTGGGCAAGTGGCTCAAGGGCGTGTTTCCCATCTCCACGGGGCTGTGCATATCGGCCCTGGGGCAGCCGCAATGGCTGATGGAGATCGACGTGATCGCGGTCATCCCCGATGACTGGCAGCCGCCGGCCAGCGCCTGAGCGTCAACCACAGCAAGCACCTGGTACAGCCGCATCGGCAGGAGGAAGAAACCATGACTTTTTCGATTGTGGGGCGCTGCGAGCGCACCGGGCAGCTGGGCGTGGCCATCAGCTCGTCCAGCATTGCGGTGGGCGCGCGCTGCCCCTGGGTACGCGCGGGCGTGGGCGTGGTGTCCACGCAGAACATCACGCTGCCCGCCCTGGGCCCGCGCGTGCTGGACCTGCTGGAGAAGGGCGCCGACCCCCAGGCCGCGCTGCGCCAGGCGCTGGGCGACGGCAGCTGGCCCCAGTACCGCCAGGTCACCGTGGTGGACGCGCAGGGCCGTACCGGCGTCTTCAGCGGCAGCCAGGCGTTGGGCATCTTCACCAGCGCCGTGGGGCGGCAGTGCGTGGCGGCCGGCAACCTGCTGGCCAGCGAGCGCACCATCGAGGCCATGGTGCCGGCCTTCGAGCGCAGCGCCGACCTGCCGCTGGCCGAGCGCCTGCTGGCCGCCATGCGGGCCGCCATGGCCGCGGGCGGCGAGGCCGGGCCCGTGCATTCGGCCGCGCTCAAGGTGGCGGGCGAGCACAGCTGGCCCATGGCGGACCTGCGCGTGGACTGGTCGGAGCACGATCCCATCGGCGCGCTGCAAAGCCTCTGGGCCGCCTACGCGCCGCAGATGCAGGACTACCAGACGCGCGCCATCCATCCCACGGCCGCGCCCAGCTACGGAGTGCCCGGCGATGAGTGAGGCGGCCGGGTAGCTGACACATCGCCTTGCCCGGGCGCACGGGCGTGTCGCGGCACTGGCATCGCGCTCACTTGGCGTCCGAAATCACGGGGGTATCGGGCGTCCAGCACGTGGTGCGGTTGCGGCCATTGCGCTTGGAGAAGTACATGGCGGCGTCGGCCCGCTCCAGGCAGCGCTCGACCGATGCCTCGCCCTCGTCCATGAGGCATACGCCCAGGCTCACGGTGAAGCGGATCGGGCTGTCCTGGCCCTGTACGGACACGGCCAGCGCTGCCACGGCCTCACGCAGGTTCTCCGCGCGCCGCAGTGCGGTGGGGGCGTCCACGTCCGTCAGCAAGACGGCGAATTCCTCGCCGCCCAGGCGGCCCAGCATGTCGCCCTGGCGCAGCTGCTTGGACACCGCGATCACCAGATGCCTGAGCACCTCGTCGCCCACGCCATGGCCGAAGCTGTCGTTGACGCGCTTGAAATGGTCGATATCCAGCATGATCAGTGCCGACGGATGGCTCAGTCCCAGGCGCAGGTGCTCCAGCTCCGACTCCATGCGCGTGATGAAGGCCCGCCGGTTGCTGGCACCCGTGAGCGCATCGGTCAATGCCAGGGCTTCGAGCTGCGTTTCGCGCCTCTTGTAGTCGGTCACGTCGTGGAATACCCAGCAGTAGCCAAGCAGCCGCTCCTGCCTGCGAAGCGGCAGCAGCTCCGTTTCTATATGGCGGCCGTTGGACAGGGCAAAGATCGTTCGTTGCGACAGGGCACCTGCCCCCGGTTGCGGCGCAGGTTGCAAGGCCCTTGCCATGGCCGGGGGCAAATAGGACAGCAATGTCTGCAGGCTTTTCCCCACAAGGTCCGCGGCGGACAGCGGCAGCTCGAACAGGTCCACCAGCATTGCGTTGCTTGCCCTGATGCACTGCCCCGCATCGTCGGTCACCAGGATGCCCGCCGGAAATTTCTCGATGATGGCCTCCAGCCGTTGCTGGACCTCGTGCAATGCGCTTTCCGCCTGATGGCGGGCATCTACGTCGAACAGTGTCCAGATCACATTGCCCTGGGGATCTTCGGGGTCCAGCAGTGCGCCCTGCATGTCGAACCAGCGCATGTGTCCACCCTTGACCTTCAGTGCCCACTCGGTACGCACCGTGCCCTTCAGGCTCAGGCGCTCGTACAGCGATGCGAAGCTGTGGAAGCTGTCGCTGGACGGATGCAGTTGCTGGAATGAGCACTGCGGCTCCAGTGCGCCCGCCGCAAGACCAAAGCACTCGGCTGCCTGGGCATTGGCGTAGACGATGCTGCGGCGATGGCTGGCGACAAGCACCAGGGCGCTTCCGCGCTCCAGCAGGGCGCCCACCATGTGGGTCTGCTCCACCCGTTCCTGGATATCGGTGTGCATTCC
This sequence comes from Delftia sp. DLF01, assembly GCF_014852125.1. Lineage (NCBI taxonomy): Bacteria > Pseudomonadati > Pseudomonadota > Betaproteobacteria > Burkholderiales > Comamonadaceae > Delftia > Delftia sp. DLF01. The sequence goes on along the minus strand of NZ_JACVAZ010000003.1, from coordinate 783,488 downwards.
GAGCATGCGCAGTGCCTTGTTGTCGGCATCGCGCAGGGTGACCTCCCCGCGCGATTCGATCCATCGCCAGGAGCCATCGGCCTGCCTTATGCGCATCTCGACACGGAATGGGTCGCCGTGTTCGATGTGGCGCCTGAGCCGTTCCTGGACGCGAGGCTGGTCCAGTGGGTGCAGCAGATGCATGAAGCCGGCCACGGTGAACGAACCGAGTGCCTGGTCCGGCATGCCCAGCATCTGGTAGCAGCGGGCATCCCACAGCACCTGGTCCTGTTCGCGGTCCCACTGCCAAAGTCCGTCACGCACGGCGCCGATGGTCAGCCGCAGACGCTCCTCGCTCTCGTGAAGCGCCTTGCGCAGGCCTTCGTCCTGGGTGACATCGAGGATGTAGCCATGCCAGAGCACGGTTGCGTCTTCGGTGCGTTGCGGGCGTGCATGGCCCTGCAGCCAGCGCACGGAGCCGTCGGCGGACTGCACGCGGTACTTGCAGGCCCAGTCCCCATGGCTGCGCATCGCTGCGTCGATGGACTGCCGGAGCGCGGAGATATCTTCCGGATGAACCCGCTGTGCCAGGTCCTGCAAGGCAGTGCCTGCCGTATCCGCATCGATGCAGTGCATGGCATAAAAGCCGGGGTTGGCAAACGACAGGGTGTAGTGTCCGGCAGGGTCCCAGCTGTACTGGAACAGGCCGCCCGGGACTTCCTCGGACAGGAGATGAAAGCGCTCTTCGGACTGGACCCGCTGGTCCTCCTCCCACCAGCGCTGGAACGCCAGCCAGGCCGTCAGCATCCCGCCCAGAAAAATCAGCAGCGTGCCTATCCCGTTGCGCCACAGGCTCTGCCGTATGGTCTCGTTGAGCGGGCCGAACACGGCCTCGTGGTCCAGCCCCGTGCTCACCAGGATCGGAAAGCCGCTCACGCGGCTCCAGGCATACATGCGCTGTATGCCGTCAGTGCTCGCCAGCGCCTCGTAGGTGCCATGCGTGACGTCGGGGGCAAACAGCGCCACCCGCGCCGCGGGCAGCTGGCGCCCGAGCACCCGATCCTGGTTCTGCGAGCGTGCAAGATAGGTGCCGTCCTCGCGCAGCAGCAAGATCACGTCGCGCGGGCTGTCGAAGATGGCCTGCAGCTGCCGCGACAGGTACTGCGGCGACAGCGACACCACCAGCACGCCTGCAAACGCGCCTCGGTGGTGCAGGGCGCGGCTCAGCTGGATACCCCATTGCCCGGAAACCCGTCCCTGCACCGGACGGCCGATGAAGGTTCCCTGCGTCAGGCCCTTCAGATGCGCCTGGAAATGTTCGCGGTCGAGAATGGACACGCCCTGCGCAGGCGGCTCCGAGGCTGCCAGGCTCGAATACACCACCTGGCCCTTCGCATCGGCCACTGCCACCTGGACGATGGTGCCGGGCGGATAGGCCTCCTGGACGCTGGCGACGGCCCGCCCGAACGCCTGCGAGTCACCCGACTCGTAGTCCCGGGCCAGGTCCCGCAGGGAATAGTTCAGGCCCGACAGCATGGTCCCGGCCTGCGCGGAAACCGCCTGGGACATCTGCGAGACGCGCAGCCATGCCTGATCCCGTGTGTAGCGTTGCATGTACTGGTGGCTGGCCAGCAACGCGGCCCAGTACAGCCCCGCTGCGAGCACCATCAAGCAGACGCCTGCAATGACGGCCAACGATGTTCTTGCGTGCGAGCGCGAGGAAAGGGCGGGACGATGGATAGCGGTGGAACGAGAAGACATGCAACGCAGCGAGACAAGAAAAGAGATCTGCAACGCCAGCCGTCAACCGCAATGGCCCACCGATACAGCGCCCCGCACGCCACAGCGCTCGAGACGCAGGTCCTGCCTGCCGGTGGGCCAGAGCAACCGATATGACTCTGTGAATACGTCGCTCTATAAGCATGCTAACTCAGATGGGGGCCCGCGCGATAGTCAGCAAGGCAGGGCAGGGCCTGCAGGCTGCAGCAGCCGGCGGGCAGCCTATCTGCGCGTCCCGGATGTCTGGGGTGTCTTGGGTGTCTTGGGCGCAGCGGTCCTGGCAGCGTCCTGGGCCTGCCCGGGCTGCGCCTGTGGAAACACCCGCGCGCACAGGAAGTCCACCAGTGCCCGCAGCTTGGGCGAGGGGTGCCTGCTGGCGGGCCACAGCACATGGAAGACATTGGTGTGCTCCATGCAGTCCGCCAGCACGGGTTGCAGCCGGCCGTCGGCCAGCGGCTCGCGGATGGAAAAATCCGGCAGGTAGGCGATGCCCAGGCCCTGCAGCGCAAAGCACAGCCGGGTTTCGATGTTGTTGCAGATCATGGAGGTGGGCAGCTGCAGCTCGGGCGCGCCCGCTGCGCGCCGCAGCACCCAGGGCTCCAGCTTGCCGCTGTGGGGGTAGCGGTAGTGCAGGCAGCTGTGCTGCAGCAGATCCTCGGGCACCCGGGGCGTGCCGCGCTGCGCCAGGTAGCCGGGCGAGGCCACCAGCAGGTAGCCGAAGGCGCCCAGCCGGCGCGCGGACAGGCGTGAGTCGGCGGGCGCGCCCGTGCGCACCACGGCGTCGAAGCCGTCCTCGATCACATCGACCAGCTGGTCGGTGAAGTCCAGGTCCAGCTCGATCTCGGGATAGGCGCGCATGAACTCTCCCAGCACCGGCAGCACCAGCGAACTGACCAGGGGCAGGCTGACCCGCAGCCGGCCACGCGGCGCGGTGCTGGCCTGCGACAGCTCCAGCTGCGCGGCCTCGATCTCGGCCAGGATGCGCCGGCTGCGCTCGAGGAACAGCGCGCCCTCTGCCGTGAGCGTGATGCTGCGCGTGCTGCGGTGGAACAGGCGCACGCCCAGCCGGTCCTCCAGCCTTGCCACGCTCTTGCCGATGGCCGATGCCGAGATGCCCAGCAGCCGGCCGGCCGCCACGAAACTGCGGGTCTCGGCGACCTGCACGAACACCACGAAACCGTTGAGGCTGTCCAAACGCCGCTCCTTCATTGCGGACGCCCAGTTCCGCATAAACCGGAAATCTACCCCACTTTTTCTTTAATCGTGGTCTTTCTATCGTCGGAACCCTGTTCATTTGATCCCGGGAATTCCCATGACGATTGCCCTTTCTGCAGCGCCTTCAGCACCTGCTGCACCCGCTGCACCCGCTGCACCCGCTGCGCTGCCTGCGACCCTGTTGTCCTCGCCCCTGTCCGACCGCATCCAGGCCGTGGTCCGGCAGGCGATTGAGGCGCAGCGCCTGGTCGGCGCCGTGGTGCTGGTGGCGCGTGGCGGCGCGCTGGTCCACCGCCAGGCCGCAGGCTGGGCCGACCGCGAGCGCGGGCTGCCCATGGCCGTGGATGCGGTGTTTCGCCTGGCCTCGGCCAGCAAGCCCATCGTCTCGGCTGCCGCGCTGGTGCTGGTGGCGCGGGGACTGCTGGCGCTGGACGAGGGGGTGGAGCGCTGGCTGCCCCGGTTCCGCCCCCGGCTGGCCGATGGCGAGCCCGCCCGCATCACCGTGCGGCAGCTTCTCAGCCACACGGCGGGGCTGGGCTACCGCTTCTTCGAGGCCGATGCACAAGGCCCCTATGCGCGCGCGGGCGTATCGGACGGCATGGACCGCCAGGGCATCGGACTGGAAGAGAACCTGGAGCGCATCGCCAGCGTGCCGCTGCTGTACGCGCCGGGCACGGCCTGGGGCTACTCGCTGGCCACTGATGTACTGGGCGCCCTCATTGAACAGGTGCATGGCAGGCCGCTGGACCAGGCCGTGCGCGAGCTGGTGACCGGGCCGCTGGGCATGACCGATACCGGCTTTGCCGTCACCGATGCGCTGGCCGCGCAGCGCGTGGCCAAGGCCTATGTCAGCGATGTGCCGCAGCCCCATCCGCTGGCCGAGGGCGAGACCGTGTCGCCCTTCGAGGGGAGCATCGGCATTGCCTTCAGCCCTTCGCGCATCTTTGACGCCCAGGCCTTTGCCTCCGGCGGCGCCGGCATGGCGGGGACGGCAGGCGATTTCCTGCGGCTGCTGGAAGCCCTGCGCCAGGGCGGCAACACCCTGCTGCCCGATGCCCTGGTCGCCGAGATGGCGCGGGACCAGACCGGCGGGCTGGCCCTGCCCAATGCGCCGGGCTTCGGCTTTGGCCTGGGCTTTTCCGTGCTGCGCGATGCGGCGCAGGCGGCATCGCCGGAGTCGGTGGGCACCTGGCGCTGGGGCGGAGCCTATGGGCATTCCTGGTTCGTGGACCGGGCGCAGGAGCTCAGTGTCGTGGCCTTCACCAACACCTTGTACGAGGGCATGTCGGGGCGCTTCGTCAACGATTTGCGCGACGCGGTCTACGGGGGTTGTGAGGTCCAAGGGGTTTCGGGAGCGCCGCAATGACCGGAACACGCCAGGACCGCCTGCCCGTTGCCTCCCTGCTGGCGCTGGCCATGGCGGCCTTCATCACCATATTGACCGAGGCGCTGCCGGCCGGCCTGCTGCCGCAGATGGCCCAGGGCCTGGCCGTGACCGAGGCCTGGGTGGGCCAGACCGTCACCCTCTACGCCATAGGTTCCCTGGTGGCCGCCATACCGCTGACGGCCGCCACGCAGGGCATGCGCCGCCGCCCCCTGCTGCTGGCGGCGATCGCGGGCTTTGTCGTCGCCAACACGGTCACGGCCTTGTCCACGCACTTTGCGCTGACCCTGGTGGCGCGCTTTCTGGCGGGGGTCTCGGCCGGGCTGCTTTGGGCGCTGCTGGCCGGCTACGCGGCACGCATGGTGCCCGGCCATCTCAAGGGCCGCGCCATCGCCATTGCCATGGTGGGCACGCCGCTGGCGCTGTCGCTGGGTGTGCCGGCCGGCACCGTGCTGGGCCAGTGGGTGGGCTGGCGGCTGTGCTTCGGCCTCATGAGCGTGCTGGCGCTGGCGCTCATGGTCTGGGTGCGCGCCCGCCTGCCCGACTTTGCGGGGCAAGCGGCAGGCAGCCACCTGCCGCTGCGGCGCGTGTTCACCCTGGCGGGCGTGCGCCCCGTGCTGTTCGTGGTGCTGGCCTTCGTGCTGGCGCACAACATTCTCTACACCTACATCGCGCCCTTCCTGGCGGTGGCGGGCATGGCCGCGCGCACGGACCTGGTGCTGCTGGTGTTCGGCGCCACCTCCGTGCTGGGCATCTGGATCACCGGCGTGCTGATCGACCGCCACCTGCGTGCGCTCACGCTGGCCAGCATTGCGCTGTTTGCCTTGTCCACGCTGATGCTGGGCGTGGCCGGGGATGCACCGGCCCTGGTGTATGCGGCGGTGGCCGTCTGGGGCCTGGCCTTTGGCGGTGCCGCCACGCTGCTGCAGACCGCCATTGCCCACACGGCGGGCGAGGCCGCCGACGTGGCGCAGTCCATGCTGGTCACGGCCTGGAACATGGCGATTGCCGGCGGCGGCATCGTGGGCGGCCTGCTGCTGGCGCGCATGGGCGTGGGCGCCTTCACGCCCGTGCTGCTGGCGCTGCTGGGCGCATCGCTGGCCGTGGTGTGGGCGGCCAGGCGGCATGGGTTTCCTGCGGTGTGCAGGTAGGGCAGGCCGGACATTCAGGTGGCTGCCAGCCGGGGTCGGCCTTGTGGATGCCCCTCAGGCGAGGTTCAGCGCCGTGGGCCGCGTGAGGATCTCGGGCCGCAGGATGGTGTCCAGCTGCGTTTTGGTCAGCAGGCCCCGGGCCAGCACGATGTCGTAGACGCTGCCGCCGCTGGCATGGGCCTGCTGGGCCACGGAAGTGGCGTTGGCGTAGCCGATGTAGGGGTTGAGCGCGGTCACGATGCCGATGGAGTTCTCCACCGCCGCGCGCAGGTGTTCGCGGTTGGCGGTGATGCCCTGCACGCAGCGCTCGGCCAGCGTCAGGCAGCCGTTGCGCAGGTGGCTCACGCTTTTGAAGATGCTGTGGGCGATGATGGGCTCGAAGGCATTGAGCTGCAGCTGCCCGGCCTCGGCCGCGAAGCTGACGGTGATGTCGTTGCCGATGACCTCGAAGGCGATCTGGTTCACCACCTCGGGGATCACGGGGTTGACCTTGCCCGGCATGATGCTCGATCCCGCCTGCATGGCCGGCAGGTTGATCTCGCCCAGGCCTGCACGCGGGCCGCTGGACAGCAGCCGCAGGTCGTTGCAGGTCTTGGACAGCTTGACGGCCACGCGCTTGAGCACGCCCGACAGCTGCACGAAAGAGCCGCAGTCCTGGGTGGCCTCGATCAGGTTGGGCGCGGTCTGCAGCGCAATGCCGGTGATCTCCTGCAGGTGCTTGAGCACCAGGGGCGCGTAGTCGGGATGGGCGGTGATGCCCGTGCCTATGGCGGTGGCGCCCATGTTGATCTCGCAGATCAGCAGCACGGCCTCGCGCAGCCGCGCCTGGTCCTCCTCGATCATCACGGCATAGGTGCTGAATTCCTGGCCCAGCGTCATGGGCACGGCATCCTGCAGCTGGGTGCGGCCCATTTTCAGCACATCCTGGAACTCCTCGGCCTTTTGCGCGAAGGCCAGGCGCAGCGAGTCCATGGCGTCGATCAGCCCGTGGATGCCGAACCAGGTGGCGATCTTGAGCGCGGAGGGGTAGACATCGTTGGTGCTCTGGCCGATGTTCACCTGCTCGTTGGGATGCAGGTACTGGTACTCGCCCTTGTGGTGGCCCAGCAGCTCCAGCGCGCGGTTGGCGATGACCTCGTTGGCGTTCATGTTGGTCGAGGTGCCGGCACCGCCCTGGATCACATCCACCACAAACTGCTCGTGCAGCCGTCCGCCCTGCACCTCCTGGCAGGCGCATACGATGGCATCGCAGCGCCGCTGGTCCAGCAGGCCCAGTTCATGGTTGGTCAGGGCCGCCGCCTGCTTGATGCTGGCCAGGGCGCGGATCAGTTCGGGGTAGATGGAGATGGGCGTGCCGGTGATGCCGAAGTTCTCCCGGGCACGCAGGGTGTGCACGCCGTAGTAGGCGTCGGCGGGAACCTCGCGGTCTCCCAGCAGGTCGTGTTCGATGCGGACGGATGGATCGGTGCTCATGCTTGTGTCTCCAGTTATTCGGACTTGACGATCAACGGACCCAGGCCTTCCTGAACGGCCTGCTCCTGCTCCACGCGGCCGGGTTTCGGGCGGCCCCAGTGGAGCTTTTGCGCCAGCATGCCCAGGGCGACCAATGCACCGCCCAGCACGCTGGTGTAGAGCACTTCCTTGCGGTAGGTGCCCTCGGCCACCATGACCACCATGGAGGCGACGATGAAGAAGATGGTGGCGTAGGTCAGCGCCGGAAAGCACCACATCTTCAGGCGGATGGGCGTGCCGCTGGCTTCGAGCTTGCGGCGCATGTGCAACTGCGACACGGCGATGCACAGGTACACCAGCAGCGCGATGGAGCCGGTCGCGGCCATGAGCACATCGAACACGTCCATCTGGCCGGTGGCGGTGAGGGCGACCGTCAGCAGGGCCAGCGCGCTGGAGGCGATGACGGCCATGTAGGGCGCGCTGGTGCTGCGGCCCAGGGTCGTGAACAGGCGGGGGGCGTCGCCGCGGCGCGCCAGCGAGAACAGCATGCGGCTGGAGGTGTAGAGCGCCGAGTTGAAGCAACTGCACACGGAAGTCAGCACCACGAAGTTGACGATCTGGCCGGCGAAGGGAATGCCCAGGTGCTTGAGCGCGACGGCGTAGGTGCCTTCGGTGGAGAGGATCAGGCCCGGGGTGTCGTACGGAATCAGGCAGACCACGATGAAGATGGAGCCCACGTAGAACAGCGAAATGCGCCAGACCACGGACCGGGTGGTCCGCACGATTTCCTTGCCCGGGTCCTGGGATTCGGCCGCCGCCACGGTGACGATCTCGGCCCCGATGAAGGCGAACATCGCGCCCAGCAGCGCCACCACCACGGCGCCGGGGCCGTTGGGCATGAAGCCCTTGCTGGTCAGGTGCGCCATGCCTGCGACATCGCCCGCAGGCCAGAGCCTGGCGATGGCCAGCGCTCCGATGGCGATGAACAGCACAATGGCCACGACCTTGATCAGAGCGAACCAGAACTCGAACTCGCCATAGTTGTGCACCGGCAGGAAGTTGACGGCCATCAGGCCGAAGACCACCACCAGCATGTAGCCCCAGATGGGAACGGCCGGCATCCAGGCGTTGAGGATGGCCCCGGCCACATAGGCCTCCCAGCCCATCAGCAGTGTCCAGAAGCACCAGTACAGCCAGCCGATCGTGAAGCCGGCCCAGCGCCCGATGGCGCGGTCTGCGTAGGTGGAGAACGAGCCGCTGTCAGGCTGCGCCACGGCCATCTCGCCCAGCATGCGCATGACCAGCACCACCAGGATGCCCCCGCCCATGTACGCCAGGATGGCTGCGGGGCCGGCACTGGCAATCACCTTGCCGGAGCCGACGAACAGCGCACCGCCGATCACCCCCGCAATGGATAGCATGGTGAGGTGCCGCGGCTTCAGCCCACCTTCGAGTTGCTGACTCATTTCCTGTCTCCTTGTGTTTGCTGTTGCAAAGGGGGTGCGGCCCGCGTGCTGCGTGCCCTGCGCAGAGCAAGGCCGGGCGAGGCGCCATCCGGCGCGCAATGGGTGCAGGCAGCAACCGCCTCAACGGGGTTGGGCGGCCAGGGTCTCGATGAGGGTCTGCAACTGGGCGCTCATCGGCAGGTCCAGGCTGGTGCCCGAAGGCAGGCGGCGCAGGAACCAGCGCCTGTACTGGCGCTCGATCTCGCCGTCCTCGGCCAGCGCCTGGAAGCTGGTTTTCACCACCTGGGCCAGCTGGGGGTCGTCCTTGCGGAACATGATGGCGTAGGGGTCGTAGGAGAGGTAGTCGCCCACCACCTGGAACCTGGCGCCCTGGCTCGCGCCCGTGCCGCCGTTGCCATCCGCCTTGCCGGCGTTCTCCGCGATCAGGCCGTACAGCAGCACGTCGTCGGTGGCGAAGGCGTCGGACTGGCCACCGGCCACCTGGGCAAAGCCCTGGGAATGGTCGGGCACCACCTGCAGCTGCATGCCCAGGTGAAATTTCCTGTCCAGGTCGCGCATGGCTTTTTCATTGGTGGTGCCGGCCGTCACCGCCACCTTCTTGCTGGCCAGGTCGCGCAAGGAGCGGATCTGCGCGTCCTGCCGGACCATGACCTTGGTGCCGGCCACGAACATGATGGGCGAGAAGGCCACGCGCTTTTGTCGCTCCAGGTTGCTGGTGGTGGAGCCGCATTCCAGGTCCACCTGGCCGCTGGCCACCGCGTCCACGCGGTTGTCGGCCGTGACGGGCACCCAGCGGATGGCCAGGCTCCTGTTGACCGCATCCTCGATGCTGGTCACCAGTGCCTTGCACAGCTCGATGGAGTAGCCGATGGGCTCGTTGCGCGCGTTCAGGTAGGAAAACGGCACCGAGGCCTGGCGGTAGCCCAGCGCAATGGAGCCGCTGGCGCGCACCTTGGCCAGCGTGCCGCTGAGCGTGGCGGGCGCGCGGCTGGCGGCGGTGCGCTCTGGCGTGTCGGCTTCCTGGGCGCCGGCCGTGGCGGCCAGCAGCGCAAGGGCCGCCACGCCCGCTGCCGCTGCCGCCCGCGCCGGCCCCCGCAGCGCCCATGGCTGCCCGTGCCGTGATCTGGGTTCGGGTTTCATGGCGTGTTCCTTGTGCGGGTTGTCAGGAATGGGCCGGGGAGGCGGGATGGGCCAGCGTGGCCCTGGCCTCCGAATCCAGCCGTGCGGCGTTGGCAGCGGCTTCGGTCTCGGGCAGCAGGTCGCCCTCCCACTTGGCGACGACGGCGGTGGCGATGGAATTGCCCACGGCGTTGGTGGCCGAGCGGCCCATGTCCAGGAAGGTGTCCACGCCCAGGATGAGCAGCAGGCCGGCCTCGGGGATGTTGAACTGGTTGAGCGTGGCGGCGATCACCACCAGCGAGGCGCGCGGCACGCCGGCCATGCCCTTGGAGGTCAGCATCAGGATCAGCAGCATGGTGATCTGCGTGCCCAGCGACAGGTGGATGTCGTAGGCCTGGGCAATGAACAGCACGGCGAAGGTGCAGTACATCATGGAGCCGTCGAGGTTGAACGAGTAGCCCATGGGCATCACGAAGCTGGAGATCTTGCGCTTGACGCCGAAGCGGTCCAGCGCGTCCAGGATCTTGGGGTAGGCGGCCTCGGAGCTGGCGGTGGCGAACGACAGCATGAAGGCCTCCTTGATCAGCACCAGCAGCCTGAAGATGCGCGGGCCCAGGAACAGGAAACCGGCGATCACCAGCACGCCCCACAGCAGAAACAGGCCCAGGTAGAAGTCCCCCATGAAAACGGCGAACTTCAGCAGGATCTCCAGGCCGTTGACCGACACGGTGGCCGCCATGGCCGCCAGCACGGCCAGCGGCGCGAGCTTCATCACATAGCCGGTGATCTTGAGCATGACGTGGGACAGCTCGTCGATGGCGGCCACCAGCGTCCTGCCCTTTTCACCGAGCGCGGCCAGGGCCACGCCGAAGAACATGGAGAACACCACGATCTGCAGGATCTCGTTGTTGGCCATGGCCTCGGCAAAGGACTTGGGCACCAGGTGGCTGACGAAGTCCTTGAGCGTGAACTTGGCGGTGGCGAGGTTGGCCGAAGCGCCGATGTCCGGCAGCGGCAGCCCCAGGTTGTGGCCCGGCTGCAGCAGGTTGGCCAGGACCAGGCCCATGACCAGCGACACCAGCGAGGCGGTGACGAACCAGCCCATGGCCTTGAGGAACACCCGGCCCACCGAGGCCGCGTCGCCCATGTGCGCGATGCCCACCACCAGCGTGGAGAACACCAGCGGGCCGATCAGCATCTTGATCAGCCGCAGGAACACGTCCGACATGATGGAGATGTAGCCCGCGATCTGCGCGGCCGCCTTCTTGTCGGGGAAGTTGATGAACACCATGTAGCCGATCACGATGCCGAGCACCATGGCAACCAGAATCCAGATGGCGGGCGGAAGTCTTCTTGTCATTTCCATGTCTCCTTCGGAACCTGTGGGGAAGGCCGGGGCTGCCGTGTGTGGCACGTGGTCCCCGGGCGTCGGATGCAAACGCTGAATGCAGGCGCGGGATGCTGGGCGGGGCGCTCAGGGGCCCTGGCTCAGGTAGGCGATCTCCCGGTGGCCCTCCTCGAAGGCCGCCAGGGTCTGCGGCCAGGCCTGGCCGGGCCAGGACAGTTCGAGCCGGCCCGACCGAGGGGCGTAGGCCGCCGTGTACAGCGTGCCGTAGCCGCGCCGCCAGGCGGGCTGGTACAGGGGCTCGAGCAGCAGCGCGGCCTGGGCGTCACGGGCCGGCGTGCCGGCATCGATCTGCTGCTGCAGGGCGGCCAGCCGCTCGCAGGCGCTGGTGGCGCGTGCATGCTCGGGCCATTCCACCGTGTGCTGGAAGTTGGTCACCGCCCGGCGCCGGGTCACTTCCACGGGACGGTCGGGGTTCAGGAACACCGTGGCCCATTCGCCCCGGGCATCCAGCAGCGTGACGCTGTAGCACATGTGCACGGGCACGCGCTGCAGGATGGCCACGGCCGATGCGGTGTCCTGCGCGATCTCCAGCACATAGCGCAGCACCAGCGGAATGCCGAAGCCGTCGCCATGGGCCGTGCGGCCGCCGAAGGACAGCGAGGCGGCCAGGCCCGACTCGTTCATGCCGTCCAGCGCGCCCCACAGGCAGTCGCCCATGGCGGCCACGCGCTGCCCGCTCCAGCGCGTGGCCAGCCAGTGGCCCTCCAGCAGCGCGGGCGCGAAGTCGTAGTTGCGCAGCAGCATGGGTTCCTGCTGGCCGGCCGCATCAAGCCAGACCGCTTGGGAGCAGCCGGTGATGTAGGGCGGCGGGCACCACAGCGACAGGAAGCGCGCCTCGATGTCGCCGCCGCCGGCCAGTTCCACCAGCCGCTCCCAGGTGGGCACCAGCTCCGGCATGTGCTGGCGCAGGGCGCGGCGGCACTCCAGGAAGCCGGCGCGCGCCACGGCGCCCTGGCGCAGGAACCAGGCCCGGTAGTAGGGCCAGGCCTGCTCGCACAGGGCCTGCCATTTCCGGCCGGGCAGGTCTTCGGCGATGGCCTGGAAGCGGATGCGGGTAGGCAGGGGCATGGGAGGCCTTCAGAGGATCTTGAACGAGCCCGGCGCCGGCGCTGCGCCGGGCTGGGTGGCCAGGATGGGCTTGCCCGCGTAGTAGTTCTTGATGCCGCGTATCCAGTCGCGCGCCCGGATGTTGAGCTTGAAGTTGTCGTCCATCGAGCGGCCGCGCGTGATCAGGATGCCCAGGTCGGCGCCCTCGTAGCGGTAGTCGCCGGGGCCGGTGATGCGCAGGAAGAAGGCCTCGCGCTCGGTGTCTATGGCCTTGCGGTTGTAGTCGAAGCGCTGGTAGGCCACGCTGCCGTCCTCGCCCATGCGGTAGATGCCGGTGGCCGGAGCATGCGTGACCTGGTCGATGCGGTCCTCGTTGAACTTGAGCACCACCTGAGACCAGGAGTCGATGAAATGCGGCTGTGCCCAGCGCTCGTTGATCTCCTTGACGTTCAGGTCGAACGGCACGCCCGAGAATTCGAGCAGGTGGAACAGGAACAGCGGCGCATCGGCGTAGGCGAAGGCGGCATGGTTGGTCATGGGGCTGGCGCCGCAGATGCGCGGGTTCAGCTCGCCCAGGTAGACCTCGCCGGTGTCGGTGTCGATCAGGAAGTCCAGGTCGAAGTAGCCGCGGTAGCCCTCGGCCAGCAACTGGTTGCCGAAGCGCTCGGCCATGTCGCGCGCCCTGGCGCGCACCTCCTCGGAGAAGGCGCCCGGGAACACCTCGTTGCCGCACCAGCCGCCCTTGTAGGGCGTGAGTTCGCGCGCGCCCACCACCTCGGTCAGCAGCGGCCCGACCAAGGTGCCCGACTGGGTGGCGCAGGCCTCCAGCGTGGCGCCGCGGCAGTTGATGCGCTTCATGATCTTGACCTCGGGGTCGTTGACGATCTCGTCCTTGTGCTTGTCGAAGTCCTCGCGCGAGGCGATGAAGAAGGTGGTGTGGCCCGAGTCGCCGAAGGCCGACTGCACCACCAGGTCCTTGCCCAGGCCGTGGCGTTCGGCGATCTGCATCAGGTGCTCGTAGCTGTCCACCTTCTCCAGGGCGTTGGGCACCGAGTACACGCCGGCCTTGTTGCCTATGCGCACGGTCTCCATCTTGTTGTCGCAGCGCTGGCGCAGCGCGGCTGGCGGAAACCAGACCTCCATGCCCAGCTCCCGGGCCAGGGCCTCGGTCTTCTCGTCGAACATCAGGAAGGTGGCGACCGGCTTGCCGCCGCGCCGCTCGATCAGGTCCACCACGTCCTTGTGCTGCAGCAGGTAGTTGTTGATGTCCTCGATGGACTCGAAGGGCTCGTGCGGCAGCTCCTGCGGCACGAAGGCGTTGGGGTGGCGGCCGTCGAAGCAGTCGATGTAGTTGATGTAGCGGAAGCGGTTGACCCAGCGGTCCATGCCCAGCAGGTTGAAGTTGGTGGCGCTGATGAAGTAGATGGGCCGCTCGTTGCGGTGGAACATCAGCAGCAGGTCGGCAACGCTTTTGACTTTGTTGTTCACTTCTTGCTCCTCGTCGTGGTCTTCTTCGGGGTGGGGGAAAGCGTGATCAGTTCAGGTTCGGGCTCGGGTCGGACCAGGCCCAGGCCTTCGTCGCCCGCCTGCGGCTGCGCCGCGCGGCCCGACAGCGCCAGCGCGGCGCGCGCGGCCGTGGCCTGGGCGGCGCGGTCCAGCGCGGCCCGGCTGAAGATGCGAAAGCCCAGCTCGGGCCGGAAGCCGTGGATCTCGCGCACATCGAGCGCGGCCATGAACTGCAGGATCTCGGCGCTGATCACCTGCCCGGGCACGAGGATGGGAAAGCCCGGCGGGTAAGGAATCACGAAGAGCGCGGACACCAGCTCGCGCCCCTCGGCAATGGCGCGCGCGGCCTCGGCCATGTCGATGTATTCGCAGTTGGTGTCGTCGTACGAGAGGAAGAAGGCGCTGCGGATGTCGCCGTCGCGCGTGCCTGCGCGGCCTTCGACGCTGCGGCCCCGGAAGGCGAAGTGGAAGCTGGAGAAATTGGGCAGCGGCGGCTGCTCCAGCGTGAGCGAGCGCACGCGCCTTTCATGGATGCGCCGCTCGATGGCGCTCAGGTCGGCCACGCGGGCGTCCACGTCGCGGGCAATCTTGATCAGCACCTCGATCAGGTAGGCGATGGCCGAGCGCGTGCTGCCGATGTTGGTCATGAACAGCACGGTGTTGCGCGAGGTCTTGTTGATCTGGATGCCGTACCTGTCCATCAACTCCTTGTTCTTGAAGGTGTCGCCGTCCATGCCCGTGGTGCCGATGACCAGGGTGGCGCGGCTGGGGTCGAGCACGAACTCGTCGCTGCGCCATGCCACCTCCAGGTTGTCCCAGCCCGTCTCGTCGTTGTAGTAGTTGTCCACGCCCGACTCGCGGTAGGCCAGCGGCACCAGGTCGCCAATGCGCAGGAAGCGGAAGTAGCGCCTGAGCAGGGGGTGGTGCAGCACCTGCTCGCGCAGGCTCATGGCCAGCTCCAGCTGGCGCTGGATCAGCTCGTAGCCCTCCAGCTCCACCTGGCGGCGGCCCACGTCCAGCGAGGCGAGGATCTGGTAGTTGGGCGAGGTCGAGGTGTGCGTCATGTACGCCTCGTGGAAGGACTCCTCGGCCTTGTCCTTGAAGTCCTGGTCCCAGATATGGATCATCGAGCCCTGGCGCAGCGCCGTCAGCGTCTTGTGCGTGGAATGCGTGGCGTAGACCCGGATGCGGGCCTTGGCGGGGTCGGGGATCAGCCGGGTCTCCAGCAATTGCTGGTCGTCCTCCCAGTCGATGCTGGCGGCGAACTCGGCGTGGCGCCTGGCGTAGGCCGGGTCCTTGAAGGTCTCGCACAGCCTGGCGGCGCTGGCCATGGCCGTGCGCGGGCGGTAGATGGGATGGCAGCGCGCGAAGGCGAACCAGGCCTCGTCCCAGAGGAAGACCAGGTCGGGCTTGATGGCCAGGCATTCCGTCATCACGCGCTCCACGTCGTAGACGATGCCGTCGAAGGTGCAGTTGGTCAGCAGCACCATGCGCACGCGCTCCAGCGTGCCCGCGCGCCGAAAGCCCAGCAGGGTCTCCTTGATGTGGCGCAGCGGCACGGCGCCGTACATGGAGTACTGGTCCAGCGGATAGGAGTCCAGGTAGGCCACCTGGGCGCCGGCCAGCACCAGGCCGTAGTGGTGGGACTTGTGGCAGTTGCGGTCCACCAGCACGATGTCGTCGGGCCGCACCAGGGCCTGCACCACGATCTTGTTGCAGGTGGAGGTGCCGTTGGTGGCGAAGTAGGTGCGCCTGGCGCCGAAGGCGCGGGCCGCGTACTCCTGGGCCAGCTTGAGCGGGCCCACGGGATCCAGCAGCGAGTCCAGCCCGCCCGAGGTGGCCGAGGTCTCGGCCATGAACAGGTTCATGCCGTAGAACTGGGCCAGGTCGCCGATCCAGTTGCTGTTCATGATGGACTTGCCGCGCGCCAGCGGCAGCGCATGGAACACGCCCGTGGGCTGCTTGGCGTAGTCGCGCAGCGCGTGGAAGAAGGGCGTCCTGTGGCGCTCGCCCACGCCTTTCATGATGGCGCTGTACAGCTCGATGTGGTCTTCCTCGCCGAAGAAGATGCGCTTGAAGACCTCGCCCACGCGCGCGGCGATCTCCTCGACGCTGACATCGGTGACCAGGTACAGGTCCAGCTCGGGGCGCAGCTGCGCGATCTGGCGGCCCAGCAGCGGGCCGCGCTCGAACTCGGGCATGGCCTCGCTGTTGTCGTCCATGCCTTCCAGGAAGCGGCGCAGCATGCCGTTCCTGTTGACCGAGCGGAATGGAAAGCCATGGCGTATCACCACGGCCTGCAGGTTGAAGTTGACCAGGGTGGCGATCAGCGCATCCTCGAAGCTGGGCACCACCACGATGTCGAACACGAAATCGTCGTCGGCGCTGCGCTTGCGCTGCACGCGGCGGCGCAGCGCGTCTTCCTCGCTGGCCGACATCTCGTCGACGATCAGCACCTCGAAGTAAGGCCGCGTCAGCTGTGCCTGGCGCTCGCTGTCGGTCTCTATCTGCGAGGGCAGCTCGTTGTCGTTGTCCAGCGTGTTGGCGTCATGGCGGTAGGTGCGCGCAGCCAGCACGCGGTGGATGCGCCGCGCCGCCTGGTGGGCGCGTGCCAGCTCCTCGCGCTCTATCCACTGGCACAGCTCACCGAAGACCCGGCCCCCGGGAAAGGCCCAGTAGCTTTCGACCGGCGCCAGCGCGTCGATGATGGTCTGCACATGGGCCAGGCGGCTGGCACGCTCGGGGTGCTCGGGCGCCAGGATGGCCAGCCGGCTGAGATCGTCCACCAGGCTGATCCAGCCATCGGCACGCATTTCCCAGACGCTGCGGTGGCGGCTGAGGGAGGCACGGGCGCGCGTTTCGGTCGGGGGGCGGGATGTCATCGTTGTCTCCTGGTTTTTTGCCGCATCGCCCGGTGGCTTGCGGCTTTGTGGTGCTCTTGATGTCGATCGCTGGGAAAAGGGGCGTGTCAGGTCATTGGGGCTTGTCCAGTGCTCCCAGGCTGTGCAGGTAGGGGAAGTCGGTGCCGTCCTTGCGGTAGACGGTGAAATCGCAGTCGCGGTCGCGGAAGCTCTTGAGCGGCTGGCCCAGGTTGCTGCGCAGGCCGTGTTCGCGCTCGTGCCGCAGCCGGGCGAAGTCGACCTCGATGGGCATGATCTGGGCGCCGCTGTCGGCCTGGTGGAGCACGTAGCCCGAGGGGTCCACGATGATGGAGCGGCCCACGCCGCCGTCGCCCACGCCGTTCACATCGAAGAAATAGACCTGGTTGGTGACGGCCGAGGCGCGTGCGATGCACAGCTCCACATCGCGGTCGATGGTGTCCGTCATGGTGGGGTGCAGGATCACCTCGGCGCCCATGGCCACCAGCGTGCGCGTGGTTTCCGGAAACCACATGTCGTAGCAGATGGACACGCCGAAACGGCCCGCTCCAGGCACGTCGAACACGCAAAAGCCGGTGCCGCCGGCCACATCGCGCTCATAGGGCCTGAAGGGGAAGAGCTTGCGAAAACGCGTGACGACCTCGCCCTGCGGGTTGATGACGGGCGTGGTGTTGTAGACCACCGTGCCATCGGGGCCGGCCACGCTCTCGAACAGCGAGCCGGGAATCAGCCACAGGCCGGTTTCCCGGGCCAGCCCGCACAGCCGGTCCTCGGTGGGGCCGGGCAGCGGCTCGGCCCTGTCGTGCTTGGGGCCTAGCGCCGCCAGCTCGGAGAACAGCACCATGCGGACCCAGGGAAAACGCGAGCGGATGTGGCGCAGGTAGCCGGCCATGCGCTCCAGGTTGCTGTCGAAGGCGCAAACCTCCATCTGGACGCCGGCAATGCCGAAGGTGGTGGCTGTGCTCATGGCTGCACCTCCTGGCAGGCGGCTTGCCGGGCCGGCAGGGTGCCGCAACGAAAAGCTTTCAACTTCAAGGACATAGGCTGACTGAGGGGCGGAGGGAACCAGGCGGTACGCACAGGTCTTTGAAGTGTCTGGAGGCGGATCATTGAAAAAATATTCGGCTTTCACGCCTTCGATAGCTATACATGGGGGCGAGTCTATGTTCACATTGATCCCAACAAAAGAACCAAATACCGTGAACAAGAGAGAACCAATTTCCCGCGTTGGAAGCGCCACGCTGCCGGACTTTGTCAATCGGCATTTCCAACGTAGCGATGCCGAGTACAACCACCGCCAGCTCTACCGCATCGTCAAGGAAGGCATCCTGCGCAAGGCCCTGCCGGCGGGCTCGCGGCTGCCCACCAGCCGCGAGCTGGCGCAGACGCTGGGCATTGCGCGCAACACCATCGTCCAGGTCTATGAGCAACTGGCGCTGGAGGGCCTGGTGCAGGCCGGCGTGGGGCGGGGCACCTATGTGGCCGAGGTGGCGCCGGCCTTCGTGAGCCAGCCGCCGTTGCCGCGCCGCCGTGGCACGCCGCTGTCGCGGCGCGGCAGCGCCATCGTGGGCGGGGCGCGGGCCAGCCACCTGCAGTGGGGCGCCTTCGCGCCGGGCGTGCCCGAGCTGCGCCAGTTTCCGGCCGCGCTATGGAGCCGCCTGCACGCCCAGGCCTGGCGCGATCACAACCCGCTGCAACTGAGCTATGCCACGGGTGCGGGCCATCCCGCGCTGCGCGAAGCCATTGCCGAGCACTTGCAGGGCACGCGCGGCGTGGCCTGCAGCGCGGACCAGATCCTGGTGACCAGCGGCGCCCAGCAGGCGCTGCACCTGATTTCCCAGCTGCTGGCCGATCCTGGCGACACCGTCTGGCTGGAGGACCCCGGCTACTGGGGCGCACGCAGCGTGTTCCGCATGGCCGGCCTGCAACTGCAGCCCATCGCGCTGGACGGCGAGGGCCTGGCGCCCACGCCGCAGCAACTGAAGACACCGCCGCGGCTGATGTTCATCTCGCCCTCGCACCAGTACCCCAGCGGCGTGCTCATGGGCCATGGCCGAAGGCGCCAGCTGCTGGACTACGCGGTGGCCCAGCGGGTCTGGATCGTCGAGGACGACTACGACAGCGAGTTCCGCTTCACCTCGCGCCCGCTGCCGGCGCTGCAGGGCCTGGACGAGCACGGCCGCGTGATCTACCTGGGCACCTTCTCCAAGACCATGTTCCCCTCGCTGCGTCTGGCCTACCTCGTGCTGCCCAGCGACCTGGCCGACAGCTTTGCGCGCGCGCTGAGCGAGCTGTTCCGGGAGGGGCAGATCATGCAGCAGATCGTGCTGGCGCAGTTCATGCGGCAGGGCCACTACGTCAACCACATCCGCCGCATGCGCCAGGTCTACGGAGAGCGCCGGCGCGTGCTCATCGACGAGATAGGCCAGCGCCTGGGCACGGCGGTAACCGTGCAGGGCGGAGACGCGGGGCTGCACCTGGTGCTGGGCCTGCCGCCCGGCTCGGACGATGACGCCATTGCGCGGCAGGCACGCAAGCTGGGCGTTCTCACGCGGCCGCTGTCCCTGTACTCGCTCAGGCCCGATCCGGCCCGGGGCCTGGTGCTGGGCTACGGAGCCGTGACGGAGCAGGAGATCCGCCACAGCTTCGGCCTGCTGGCCGAGGTGATCGCGCCCCATCTGCCGTGAACGGGCGACAGGGCGTCTTCACTCCGGCGCGCCATTCACTCCGGTGCGCCAGTGCGCCGGTGCAGCCAGCCCAGCAACTGCGCCTTGTCCATGGGCCGGGCAACGTGATAGCCCTGTCCCTCCTGGCATCCCATGGCGCGCAGGGCCTGCCAGGCGCTGGCGTCCTCTATGCCTTCGGCCAGGACCTGCAGGCCGAGCTTGCGGCCCAGCTGGGCGATCATTTCGGCGATGCGCGCCTCCTGTGATTCGCCAAGCTGGCGCACGAAGCTGCGGTCGATCTTGATGCGGTCCAGCGGCAGGCGCTCCAGGTAGCTCAGCGAGGAGTAGCCGGTGCCGAAGTCGTCGATGGCAATGGTCACGCCCAGCGTGCGCAGGGCGCTGAGCGTGGCCTGCAGCAGCTGGGTGGGCAGCACGGCCACCGACTCGGTGATCTCCAGCTCCAGTTGCGCGCCCTGCAGGCCGTGCTCTGCCAGGGCGTTGCTCACGGTCTGCAGAAAGCCCGGGTCCTGCAGCTGCACGGTGGAGACATTGACGGCCATGCGCCGGGGGGCGCGGCCGGCGTCCAGCAGTTCGCGCATGGTGCGGCAGGCCGTGGCCAGCACCCATTGGCCCAGCGGCACGATGAGGCCCGAATGCTCGGCCACCGGAATGAAGCGGTCGGGCGGCACGAAGCTGCCGTCCTGCCGGCGCCAGCGCAGCAGGGCCTCCAGGCCGACCAGGGCATGGGTTTCCAGGTCCACCTGGGGCTGGTAGACCAGGAAAAGCTGGGCGCCGTCGATGGCGGCGCGCAGATCGGACAGCAGCAGGGCGCGGTCGCGCGCCTCCATGCCCATCTGCTCGGAGTACTCCAGCAGCTGGCCGCGGTGATCGCGCTTGGCGCGCTTGAGGGCGATGGTGGCGTCCTTGACCAGGTCAGTGCCGGCCTGGCGTTCATGGGGCAGGTACACGTAGCCGCAGGTCAGCGAGACCTTGTGCGGCACGCCGTCCACGGCCAGCGGCTGGCGGGCGCAGTCCAGCAACTGGGCCAGGGCCACCTCGTCGGTGGGGCCCAGGATGCCGAAGGTGTCCGATCCCACGCGCGCCAGCAGCACGCCTGCGGGCAGCGCGCTGGCCAGGCGGCGGGCCATGGCTTCGAGCAGGCGGTCGCCGAAGCGGTGGCCCATCACGTCGTTGGTGGCGCTGAAGTCGTCGATGTCCACCAGGGCCAGCACATGGTCCCGCGTGCCGCGCCACACGCATTCGTCCACTTTTTCCACGAAGTGGGCGCGGTTGGGCAGGCAGACCAGGGGGTCGAAGTAGGCGGACTGGTGCAGGCGCTCCAGCAGGCCGCGGTTGTGCAGCAGCGTGCGCAGGTTGGCGCAGAAGACTTCGAGCAGCTGGCGGTCCAGTGCGCTGTGCGAGGCCGGCGCGTCGATGAAGACGGCCATGTCCTGCTCGTCGCCCCGGCCGATGTACAGCGCCACGCCGCGCTGCACGCCGTAGATGTTGCGGCGGGTCTGCAGCGCCTGGCGCAGCAGGCGTAGCCCGCGCGAGGCCAGCACGGTGGCGATGGGCTGGTCGATGAGCCGGGCGAATGGCCCCGTGGCCGCGAGCACGCGGTAGGGCTCGGCCGGGTGCGTGCCCTCCGAGCAGACCAGGCCTTCGCTGGCCACGCCCAGCAAGGTGGCCAACTGGGTGATCACGCCCCGCGCGAAGGCGTGCAGATTGGTTTCCTCCAGCAGCGAGGCGCTGGAGCGCACCATCAGCTCCAGGCTGCGGCGGTTGGCCTCGATGGCGCACAGCTGCTCGTAGGAGCGCACGGCGGTCACCACGATGGCCAGCAGCCGGTCGGGCGTGAGTTCGGTCTTGGTGCGGCAGTCGTTGATGTCGTAGCGCAGCAGGGTTTCCAGATCGGGCGCCTGGCCCGGGCGGCCGGTGCGCAGCACGATGCGGCTGTTGCGCAGGCCGGCCGTGTAGCGGATGAAGTCCACCAGGTCCAGCCCGGCGCCCGTGCCATCGGTCACGGCGTCGAGCACCACCACGGCCAGGTCCTGCTCGCTGCGCAGCAGATTGCGCGCCTGTGTGCCGGAGCGGGCGTAGAGGAACACCAGCGGCCGGCCGAACAGGGTGTGGCCTTCCAGCGCCAGGCGGAAGGCGGCGTGTACGTCGGGGTCGCTGTCCACGATCAGCACCCGCCATTCAGGCCCGGGCACGGGCGATGGCGGGGGCGGCTGCAGAGCCGGCTGCAGGAGGGCGGAAGCAGGGGCGGGCGCCCTGGGCGCCCGTGCGCGCATCACGAAACTCATGCCTCAGCCCTGTCCGCGCCGCTCAGGCCGTGGCATGGTCTGCCGCGCGCACGACCTGGTTGCGCCCGCTGCGCTTGGCGGCGTACAGCGCCTCGTCGGCCAGGCTGTAGGCGTCGTCGAAGCGGCCGCCGCTCGGGCGCCAGCTCACGCCGAAGCTGGCCGTGATGCAGCTGGCGTCGGGCAGGCCGAAGGGATGGGCCTCGATGGCAGCGCGCACCTGCTCGGCCACGCGCACGGCGCCGTCGCTGTCGTGCTGGGGCAGCAGCACGGTGAATTCCTCGCCGCCCACGCGGCCGATGTGGGCCGTGGCCGGCACGGCGGCCTTGAGGCAGCGCACCACGCCCAGGATCACGCTGTCGCCCACGGGGTGGCCGAAGCTGTCGTTCACGCGCTTGAAGTGGTCTATGTCCAGCACGATCAGGGCCAGCCCCTGCTGGGTGAAGTGGCGGTTCACGCGCTCGATGATGGCCGCGCGGTTGAGCACGCCGGTCAGCGGGTCGTGCGTGGCGCGGTATTCCAGCTCGCCGGCCAGCTCCTGCAGGCGCTGGTTGAGCTGGGTCATCTCCAGCTCGGCCCGGTCGCTGCGGCGCACCAGCCGGCGCGTTTCGCGCAGCAGGCGCTCATAGGCGGTCAGCAGCACGCCCAGGGCCTGGTGGCAGGCCTGGGCGCCGGCTTCTTCGCCTCGGTCGTGGGCGGCGCGGGCCGCCAAAAGGGCCTGGTGCTCGGCATCGAAGAGGTCCGCGGGAGCGGCCACGGTGTCCATCACGCCGCCTTCACGGGGTGGCCGCTGAAGGCGATGGCGGGAAAGTCGTCGCGCAGCTCCTCGCCAAACTCGCAGATGGTGTCGTCTTCCTCGTCGTGGTACCAGTGCAGGGCCACGGGGCGGCCGGCCTCGGCGGCGCCGCTCAGTGCCTCGATCAGGTTGAACAGCATCTTGGTGCTGGAGCTGTTGAAGTAGGCCAGCGCGATGTGCACCTCGATACGCGCCTGCTGCTGCGCCGGCTGCGGCTGGGCCAGGTAGTCCTTGAGGCGGGCCAGGATGCCGCCGTAGAAGGCGGCGGCGTTCTCGGGATAGGACTCGCCACGCAGGTGCAGCGTGTGCGTGTCGAACTGGAAGTCCACTTCCGGGGAACTGGGAGTCGGTGCGATGTAGAGGTTGTCCATGCGTGATCTCGGTGCGTTGTCCGTGCCTGCGGGCCGGGCCTGTCCAGGCCTGGTGCCGGAGCGACGGCTCAGAGCGTGGCTTTCAGGTAGAAGACGGGCCGGCCGTCCACGGTCTGGGCGGGATCGAAGTCGAACTGCAGCGGCTCGCGCGCATCGCGGGCCAGGGTCAGGAAACCCATGCCCGCGCCCTTGCTGCCTTCGGGCGCGTCATCGCGCAGCGACTGGCGGCAGGCCTTCTTGATCTCGTCCAGCGTCATGCTGCGCAGGGCGTCGAGCTTGGCGCGCAGTGCCTCGCCCATGCCCGGCTCGATGGGGTTGGCGCACAGCAGCACGAAGCTGCCGTCGTCCTCGCGGCGGATGCAGACCGCGCCGTGGCGCAGCTCGCCATCGTCCTGGTGGGGCGGAGTCAGGGCATCGGCCGAGTAATGGATGATGTTCTGCGCCATCTCGACAAAGGACGAGAACAGCTTGCGCCGCGTGGGGCCCGGCACGCCGGCCACTTCCAGCTGCAGCCGCACGGCCTCGGCCATGGCCGCGACGATGTTCTGCGAGAAGTAGCCCACGTAGTAGAAGATCACCTGGTGCTGGCGCGCCAGGTGGAAGAAACTGCCGTACTTGTCGGCGATCTGTGCGGAGGGCATGGGAGGCATTCAGGTTCTGAAGCAGAAAAAGGTCAGGTCGTCGCGGCGGTGGTGCTCGCCCTGCCAGGCCTGCAGGGCGGCCAGCAGGGCGCGGTTGATCTCGGCGGGCGTGCGGCCTGCCTGCTCCAGCAGCAGCTCGCGCACGCGCTTCTTGCCGAAGGTGATGCCGCGCGGGCCGCCGACCTGGTCGATCAGGCCGTCGGTGGTGATGAAGACCAGGGTGGCGGCGGGCAGCTCCAGGTCGATGTTGTTCCAGGCGAAGTCGAACTCGCTGTCCACATAGCCCACGCCCTTGCGCTGGCCATCGAGCACCTCCACCGCCTCGGCGCCGGGGCGCAGCACGAACAGCGCAAGGCGCGCGCCCGCAAAGCGCAGGCGCCGGTGCGCGGGCTCGAACCAGAAGCAGGCCGCGTCCAGCCCGTCGTCGGAGCCGGGCGTGCCATCCTTGCCATCGAGCTGGCCCAGCATCTGCTTGACGCTGCGGTTCACATGGCCCAGCAGCGCGGCCGGGTCGCGCGGGCCGTGTTCCTTGATGGCCTGGCTCAGGCTGCTGGTGGCGATCAGCGTCATGAAGGCGCCGGGCACGCCGTGGCCCGTGCAATCGGCCACGGTGGCAAACCAGCCATCACCGTCCTGGCTGAACTGGTAGAAGTCGCCGCCGACCACATCGCGCGGCTCCCAGACCAGGTCGGCGCCGGGGCAGGCGCGGGCCAGGGAGTCGCGCGAGCTGCGCAGCAGCGACTGCTGGATCACGCTGGCGTATTCGATGCTGTGCATGATCTGGCGGTTGCGCGCCACCTGCATGTCCGCCACCGCGCGCATCAGCTGCAGACCGTTGCCCACGCCCGCGAACAGGCCCTCGCGCGTGATGATGAAACCATCGGTCAGCGCCTTTTCGCCGTACTCCACGGTCTTCACGGTCAGGGTGTCTATGTCGGTGGAGGCATCGACCACCAGCGGCTCCTTGTCCATGAAGGCGATGCAGCTCTTCTTGCCGTACAGCTCCATGCGAAACGGCTTGCTGAACTGGGACAGGAAGATGCTGCGGTTGATCAGGCCGATGGGGCGGTTGCCCTCCACCACGGGCAGGCTGATCAGGTCCCGGTGGCGCGTGAAGACCTCGAGCACCTTCTCGTTGGTCTCGTCGGCGGTCATGCAGGGAACGGGGGTACACAGGTCCGCTGCGCTGGGTGGGCGGAAACGTGGCCTGGAATCGCTCAGGTAGGCGCGGGACTCATCCATGGAAGGCACATCGCAAAATTGTTAAGGAATGTTACGTCTTCCTTGTTGCAGTTTTGTGACGCGCACGGCCCTGGTTGGCATGCACTTGTCTTGCGCATAACCATGCGCCAAAAGCTTCGTTGTGGCGTGGCAGGGCGGTTCCTAGCATGGGGGCTTCCACCCATGCAAGCACTGAGGAGAGACGCCGTGAACGCTGTCACCGAAGCCAGCCACCTGAGCACCGTGGCCCAAGACCTGGAGCAGGACCGGCAACAGCCGCTGCAGATCCAGCCCCTGTCCGGCCGCATAGGCGCCGTGGTCCACGGCGCCAGGCTGTCGGGCGAGCTGGCGGCCGAACAGTTCACGCAGATCCATGCGGCCCTGCTGCGCCACCGCGTGCTGTTCTTCCGGGGCCAGCACCATCTGACGGATGCATCGCACCAGGCCTTCGGGCGGCTGTTCGGCGAGATCGAATCGCACCCCACCGTGCCTGCCCCGGACGGCACGGCCTTTCTGGAGCTCAATTCCCAGCATGGCGGCCGCGCCGATTCCTGGCATACCGACGTCACCTTCAAGGCGGCCTTTCCCAAGGTCTGCGTGCTGCGCGCCGTCACGCTGCCCGGCCATGGCGGCGACACCGTCTGGGCCAATACCGTGGCCGCCTATGAGGGCCTGCCCGAGCCGCTCAGGCAACTGGCCGAGCAGCTGTGGGCCGTGCATGGCAACGACTACGACTACGCCGAGAACTTCCGCCAGAACGCGGCCAGCCAGACCGAGACCGCAGGCCGCGCCAGCTACCGCAAGGTGTTCACGCGCAAGACCATCGAGTCGGAGCAGCCGCTGGTGCATGTGCACCCCGAGACCGGAGAGAAGGCGCTGCTGCTGGGCCACTTCGCCAAGCGCATCAAGGGCCTGCGCGCCAATGAATCGACGGCGCTGCTGCAGCTGTTCAACGAACGCATCATCCGGCTGGAGAACACCGTGCGCTGGCAGTGGGCGCAGGGCGACGTGGCCATCTGGGACAACCGCGCCACGCAGCACTACGCCATCAACGACTACGGCGATGCCCACCGCGTGGTGCGCCGCGTCACCGTGACCGGCACCGTGGCCACCAGCGTGGACGGCCGCCACAGCGTGGACATCACGGTGCCCGAGCCGCTGGCGGCCTGACTGCCCGTGCTATCGGGCAGCGCGCTGCCTGACCGCGTCTTCGTGCAGCGACTCGCTGAGCTGGTCCACGACGATGGACCACGACGCATCGGCCTTGAGCTGCTCGGCCAGGAACTGGCGCTGCGCATCGCTCCAGTAGGGCGCATCCACCACATCCACATCGGCGGCCAGCTGGTGCGCGCGGATGAAATCGGCAATGGCCTGGTCACTGGCATCCAGGCCCAGCTGCAGGAAGAGATTGGACATGCGTACGACGGAATTGTTCATGAAGGCGTGTGGATGTGTGTGGGTTGAGAGGGCGCTATCTTCCTCGATTTGACCGGCCCTGCGGACCGGTTGTGTCGCGGTTGTCCCGCGGTTGCAGCCTGGTTGCGGGGGTAGGTGCAGGCTGACAGCCTGCCGCGCTCCGGGCCAGCGTGCGCGCGGCGACCGCCCCACTAGCATGGGGCCATGAGCATTCCCGCCCCTGATCCCGCATGGCCGCCGACCTGATCGTGGCCCGCCCCGAAGGCCTGTACTGTGCGGCCGGCGACTTCTACATCGACCCCTGGCGGCCCGTGGACCGGGCCGTGATCACGCATGGCCACTCCGACCACGCGCGCGCCGGCCATGCCCATTACCTGGCCCATGACGACAGCGAGGGCGTGCTGCGCGCACGGCTGGGCGCGGACATCACGCTGCAGACCCTGCCGTATGGCGAAGCCATCGATCACCACGGCGTACGCATCTCCCTGCACCCGGCCGGCCATGTGCTCGGATCGGCCCAGGTGCGGCTGGAGCATGGCGGCCAGGTCTGGGTGGCCTCGGGCGACTACAAGACCGAGGCCGATGGCACCTGCACCCCCTTCGAGCCCGTGCGCTGCGACACCTTCATCACCGAATCCACCTTCGGCCTGCCCATCTACCGCTGGCCCCGCCAGCCCGAGCTCATGGCCGACATCAACGCCTGGTGGCAGGCCAACGCCGCCCAGGGCCGGCCCTCGGTGCTGCTGTGCTATGCCTTCGGCAAGGCCCAGCGCATCCTGCACGGGGTGGACCGCCGCATCGGCCCCATCGTCGTGCATGGCGCGGTGGAGCCGCTCAATGCCGTGTACCGCGCAGCGGGCGTGGACCTGCCGCCCACGCTGCGCGTGACCGACCCCGGCGTGGATGCACAACTGCTCAAGACGGCCCTGGTGCTGGCGCCACCTTCGGCGCAGGGCACGCCGTGGATGCGCCGCTTTCCCGGCCATGCCGATGCCTTTGCCAGCGGCTGGATGCAGCTGCGCGGCACGCGCCGTCGCCGTGGCGTGGACCGGGGCTTTGTCATGTCCGACCATGCCGACTGGCCCGGCCTGCAGTACGCCATAGGCGCCACGGGCGCCGAGCGTGTCTTCGTCACGCATGGCAGCGTGGCGGTGCTGGTGCGCTGGCTGCGCGAGCAGGGGCTGGATGCGCAAGCCTTCCAGACCGAATACGGCGATGAGGACGAGGCTGCCGCCGCCCAGGCTGCACCGGATGAGGCACCCGCCCCATGAAGGATTTCGCCGCCCTCTACCGCGCGCTGGACGCCAGCACCGCCAGCCGCGACAAGCAGGCCGCGCTGCAGGCCTATCTGCGCGCCGCCGCGCCTGCCGATGCGGCCTGGGCCGTCTACTTCCTGGCCGGCGGCAAGCCGCGCCAGCTGGTGCCCACCAAGGTCTTGAAGGAGCTGGCGCGCGAGGCTGCCGGCCTGCCCGAATGGCTGTTCGACGAAAGCTACGAGGCCGTGGGCGACCTGGCCGAAACCATTGCGCTGCTGCTGCCGCCACCCGGTGACGCGCACGACCTGGGCCTGGCCGCCTGGGTCACGGACCACCTGCTGCCGCTGCGCGGCATGGCGCCCGAGGCGCTGGCGGACACGCTGCGCACGCAGTGGGCGCGGCTGGCGGCCGATGAGCGGCTGGTCTACTTCAAGCTGATCACCGGCGCCTTCCGGGTCGGCGTGTCGCGGCTGCAGGTCACGCAGGCGCTGGCGGCCGTCAGCGGGGTGGATGCCAAGCGCATCGCCCAGCGGCTCATGGGCTACACCCACATCGGCGCGCGGCCCGGGGCGGCCGACTACCTGCGGCTGGTGGCGGGAGAGGAAGAGGGCGATGACGCGCATTCGGGCGAAGCACGCGGCCACCCCTATCCCTTCTTCCTGGCCCATCCGCTGCAGTTGCCGCTGGAGCAGTTCGACGCCGTGCTCGGCCCGCCGTCCCAATGGGTGGTGGAGTGGAAATGGGACGGCATACGCGCCCAGATCGTGCGGCGCGGCAGCGGTGACGCGCTGGGCACCTGGATCTGGTCGCGCGGCGAGGAACTGGTGAGCGAGCGCTTCCCCGAGCTGCAGGCCATGGGCGATGCCTTGCCTGCGGGCACCGTGATCGACGGCGAGATCGTCGTCTGGGCCGCGCAGCAGGGCGAGGCGCCCGCCCATGTGCGCCCCTTTGCCGACCTGCAAAAGCGCATAGGCCGCAAGACCCTGGGCCCCAAGCTGCTGCGCGAGCTGCCCGTGGTGCTGCTGGCCTATGACTTGTTGGAGGAGGGCGGCCAGGACCTGCGCGCGTTGCCCCAGCATGAACGGCGCGCGCGGCTGGAACGGCTGGTGGCCTTGGTGGCGCACCCGGCGCTGCTGCCCAGTCCGGTCCTTGCGGGCGATAGCTGGCAGGCCCTGGCCGAACTTCGCGAGCAGGCCCGTTCCCTGGGAGTGGAGGGCATGATGCTCAAGGCCCGCGATGCCGCCTACGGCGTGGGCCGCACCAAGGACAGCGGCGTGTGGTGGAAGTGGAAGATCGATCCGCTGAGCGTGGACGCCGTGCTCATCTATGCACAGCGTGGCCATGGCCGTCGCGCCAGCCTCTACAGCGACTACACCTTTGCCGTCTGGAACGCGCCGCCCGGCACCGAGGGCCGCGCCCTCGTGCCCTTCGCAAAGGCCTATTCGGGCCTGACCGATGCCGAAATGGCGCGCGTGGACGCCGTCATCCGCAAGACTACGGTGGAGAGCTTCGGCCCCGTGCGCAGCGTGCGGCCCACCCTGGTGTTTGAGCTGGGCTTCGAGGGCATTGCGCGCAGCGCACGCCACAAGAGCGGCATTGCCGTGCGCTTTCCGCGCATGCTGCGCTGGCGCGAGGACAAGCCTGTGCAGGAGGCCGACTCCATCGACACGCTGGCCGCCCTGCTGCCGCATTCCGACCCGTGACGCACCGCGCCATGGCCACCCGTTCCGCCCACCCCCTCGCCACCGCCTGGCTTGCCGCACGGGGCTGGAAGCCCTTTGTCTTCCAGCGCGCCGTGTGGAAGGCGCTGGCCCAGGGCCACAGCGGCCTGCTGCATGCGACCACGGGCGCAGGCAAGACCTATGCGGTCTGGCTGGGCGCGCTGCAGGCCTTTGCGCAGGCCTCCAAGGCGCCTGCACAGGCCCCTCTCCAGGCCCCTGCCCAGGCCCCACCCAGCAGGAGAAAACCCGCCGCCGCACCCCTGACCGTGCTGTGGATCACGCCCATGCGCGCCCTGGCGGCTGACACGCTCAAGGCGCTGCAGACGCCCTTGCAGGCGCTGGCCCAGGGCCATCCCGAGCTGGCGCGCTGGACCGTGGGCGCACGCACGGGCGATACGGGAAGCGCCGAGCGCAGCGCGCAGTCGCGCCAGCTGCCCACCGTGCTGGTCACCACACCCGAGAGCCTGTCCCTGCTGCTGGCGCGGGCCGATGCGCGCGAGCTGCTGGGCTCCGTGCGCCTGGTGGTGGCCGATGAATGGCACGAGCTGCTGGGCAACAAGCGCGGCGTGCAACTGCAGCTGGCCCTGGCGCGGCTGCGCGGCTGGAGCCCGCAACTGAGCGTCTGGGGCATGTCGGCCACGCTGGGCAATCTGGACGAAGCCATGCAGACCCTGCTGGGCCTGGACGACCAGGGCCAGCCGCGGCCCGGCGTATTGGTCCAGGGCCAGGTGGACAAGCGCCTGGTGGTGGACACCTTGCTGCCCGACCGGCCCGAGCGCTTTTCCTGGGCCGGCCACCTGGGGCTGGCCATGCTGCCGGCCGTGGTGCGCGAGCTGGAGGCCACGGCAGGCTCCACCCTGGTCTTTGTGAATGTGCGCTCGCAGGCGGAGCTCTGGTACAAGGCGCTGCTGGAGGCCCGGCCCGACTGGGCCGGCCTGCTGGCCATCCACCATGGCTCTCTGGACCGGGGTGTGCGCGAATGGGTGGAGGCCGGGCTCAAGGCCGGCACGCTCAAGGCCGTGGTCTGCACCAGCAGCCTGGACCTGGGCGTGGACTTCCTGCCCGTGGAGCGGGTGCTGCAGATCGGCTCGGCCAAGGGCATTGCACGGCTGCTGCAGCGCGCGGGCCGCTCGGGCCATGCGCCGGGCCGGCCCTCGCGCATCACCCTGGTGCCCACGCACAGCCTGGAGCTGGTGGAGGCCGCCGCCGCCCGCGCCGCCGTGCGCGCGCAGCAGGTGGAAATGCGCGCCAGCCCCCGCCAGCCCGTGGACGTGCTGGTGCAGCACCTGGCCACCGTGGCCCTGGGCGGCGGCTTCGTGCCCGATGAGCTGTATGCCGAAGTGCGCCGCACCGTCGCCTACGCCGGGCTGGCGCCCGCGGTCTGGCAGTGGTGCCTGGACTTCGTGCACCGCGGCGGCCCCTCGCTGGCCGCCTATCCCGACTACCAGCGCGTGCGGCCCGACGCGGAGGGCATCTGGCGCATGCCCGACGCGCGGCTGGCGCGCAGGCACCGCGCCAACATCGGCACCATCGTCAGCGACGCCAGCATGAGCGTGCAGATCCTGCACGGCGCGCGGCTGGGCAGCATGGAAGAGAGCTTTCTGTCGCGCCTGTCGCCCGGCGATGCCTTTGTCTTCGCGGGCCAGGTGCTGGAGCTGGTGCGGATCGAGGACATGACCGCCTACGTGCGCCGCGCCGCCAGAACACGGCCCACCGTGCCGCGCTGGGCGGGCGCGCGCATGCCGCTGTCCACCGTGCTGGCCGACTTCGTGGTGCAGCAGTTGGCGCTGGCGGCAGCGGGCGACTACCACTCGCCCGAGCTGCGCTGCGTGCGCCCCCTGCTGGAGGTGCAGCAGCGCTGGTCGGCCCTGCCCACGCCCGGCACGCTACTGGCCGAAACCCTGCGCACGCGCGAAGGCTGGCATCTCTTCCTCTACCCCTTTGCGGGCCGCCATGCCCATACGGGGCTGGCCAGCCTGCTGGCCTGGCGCGCCGCGCAGGGCGAGACGGGCACCTTTTCCATCGCCGTCAACGACTACGGGCTGGAGCTGCTGAGCGCCACCGAGCGTGACTGGGCCGCCATGCTGCCCGAACTGCTGCGCGCCGAGCCGGTGCAGGCCGTGGCGGCGCCCGGACGTGTCTCTGCCACGGAGGCGGGCGCCATGCGCAACACCGCCAATGCCGACCGCCACTGGGACCAGGCCGCCGACGACGCCCACCTGGCGGGCGATGACGCCCGCCACGCCCTGCTGCACGAAGTGCTGGCCAGCCTCAACGCCACCGAGATGGCAAGGCGGCGCTTCCGCGAGATCGCCCGCGTCTCGGGCCTGATCTTCCAGAGCCACCCGGGCGAGCGCCGCAGCGCGCGCCAGCTGCAGGCCTCGGCCCAGCTGTTCTTCGAGGTCTTTCGCAAATACGACGACATGAACCTGCTGCTGCGCCAGGCCGATGAGGAAGTCCTGAGCCAGGAGTTGGATGTGGCCCAGCTGCTGGCCGCGCTGCGCCGCATGCAGGCCCAGCAGCTGGTGGTGAGCGCGCTGCGCCGGCCCAGCCCGTTTGCCTTTCCGCTGATGGTGGAGCGCTTTCGCGAAAAGCTCACCAACGAGCACCTGGCCGACCGCATCGCGCGCATGCTGGCTCAACTGCACGAGGCGGCAGACGCCGGCGGTGCAGCCAGCGAGCCGCGCACGCAGGACCTGGTCCCGCCCGATCCGCCGCTGCGTCCACGGAAAAAACCCAAGGCAGACCAGCCCCCCGCCGTGGACGAGGACACGGCCGCCGTGCGCCGCACGCTGGATTTCTCGCTGCAGGCCACCGATGGCCCCGAGGCCGATGCCGCCAGCCGCCGCCCGCGCCGCGTGCGCAAGCCCTCGCGGCCCTTGCCGCTGCTGTAGAACCATTGCACCGCTGATGAAAGGCCACGCACCGTTGCCAAGTCCTTTTTCCCCCGACGCCCTGGCCGGCAGCCTGGGCATCCTCCTGGCGGGCGAGCCCGTCCACCTGCTGGCCCAGCACGCCCTGTGGTGGCCCGCCCAGGGCACGCTGTTCATTGCCGACCTGCACCTGGGCAAGGCCGCCACCTTCCGCGCGCGCGGCATTCCCGTGCCGGCCGGCACCACCCAGGGCAACCTGGACCGGCTGTCGGCGCTGCTGCAGGGCCTGTCGGTGCGCCGGCTGGTCGTTCTGGGCGACTTCCTGCATGCCGCGCAGGCCCGCACGCCGTCCGTGCTGGCCGCCCTGGCCGACTGGCGACTCCGCCACGCGGCGCTGGAGGTGGTCCTGGTGCGTGGCAACCACGACAGCCATGCGGGCGACCCGCCGTCCGCGCTGGGCATCAGCGTGGTGGACGAACCCTGGCGCCTGGGGCCATTCGCGGGCTGCCATTACCCGCAGGAGGCTCCTGCCTGCCATGTGCTGGCCGGCCATGTCCACCCCGCCGTCGTGCTGCGCGGCCCCGGGCGAGATGCCCTGCGCCTGCCGTGCTTTGCCGTGCACCCGGGCTTCACCCTGCTGCCGGCCTTTGGCCTGTTCACCGGCATGGCCAGCCTGCCGCCCGGTCCTGGCCTCCAGTGCTTTGCCGTGGGCGGCGGGCGGGTCTGGGCCGTTCCCGGTGGAGGGGACGGGATGTAATCAGGCGTAATTTTCTGAAGGATCGTTGTTCCCTACAGTGCGCTTGCGCCCGCACGGCGGGGCAGCAGAAAGCGCCGCAGCGCTTTTTTGATCCATCAGGAGAGATGCATGGGCGTTCAACTCAACTTCGTCAATCAATCGAACGACGCAAACAACTCGCAGATCGTCATCTTTCAGAAAAACGTGGCCAGCGATTTCGAGGAGCTGGCCGTGGCCTGGCGGGTCATCAAGTACTGCGGCCAGGGCGACAACCACCCGTTCACCTTCCCGCTGGGCCTGCAGGTCGGTGCCAGCGACAGCTATGGCAACCACACGCCCCAGCTGGAGGCGCAGTTCGGCCAGCAGTTCCAGCTGTCCCTGAGCAGCAGCGGCGATCGCCTGGCGCCCGCAGGCTATGGCGCAAGCTCCAACGAAGTGCAGGTGCTCAACTCGCTGCCCCGGGGCGCCATCAATGCCAGTTGCTACAAGGACGGCCGGCTGCTGGCCGTCAAGACCGCGATTGCCCCCCAGCAAAAGGCCGTGTTCGAATTCAAGCCCTCCATCTGGATCGGGGTGGTCTCGCAGATAGAACAGGGCCAGGTCATGAACTCGGCCATCCTGAGCGACATCAACACCGAGATCTCCCTGCTGGGCATCTCGCGCGCCGACATCGTGATGCGAGGCGGCGGTGCGGGCGCCGGGTCCACGCCGTTCTCGTTCACGCTGGAGAACGTCGTGATGTGCTGAGGCCTGCCCCGCACCCCCGACTGGGGGGCAGGCACATCGGATGACGACTCCGTGACAGTTGTCACACCTCTGTCATGGAGGCGGCCAAGAATCCCGCACTTGTCCGGCCCGCGCAGGCCACTCCCCGCAGGTGCCCCACCCATCCATGACTGACGCAGCCTCCCCCCTGGCCCAGGCCAATGAAGACGCAGGCCTGATCTGCGGCTGGCGGTTTTTCTGCGACACGCAGCGGCGTGTGGAGGCCATGACGGCGCAGTCGGCCGCGCAGTGGCTGGGCGCAGAGCGTCCGCTCACCGAGCCGGGCCGGCGCGACTTCCTGTGGCTGCACTTCAACCTGGCCAATACCCAGTCCCTGCGCTGGCTGCAGCGCCACGCCGCGCTGCCCGAAGTCTTCTACACCACGCTGCGCGAGGGCCTGGCCTCCACGCGCATCGAGCGCTCCGATGACTCCCTGGTCGCCGTGCTCAACGATGTGAATTTCGAGTTCAACTTCGAGTCGGCCGACATCGCCACGCTGTGGATCTGCCTGGACGAGCGCCTGGTCGTCACCGCGCGCACCCAGCCGCTGCGCTCGGTCGATGCGCTGCGTGCCGGCGTGCGCCAGGGCGACAGCCCCGCCAGCACGGCCGAGCTGCTGGAACACCTGATGCGCACCCAGGCCGACGTGCTGGTCAAGGTGGTGCGCGAGACCACGGCGCGCGTGGACGACATCGAAGACGCCATCATCGCGCAGCGCTACCACCATCCGCGCGCCCACCTGGGCCGGCTGCGCCGGCTGCTGGTGCGCCTGCAGCGCCTGCTGGCGCCCGAGCCGGCCGCGCTGTTCCGCCTGCTGCAGCAGCCCCCCGCCTGGATGGGCGAGGACGACCGCCGCGGCCTGGCCGCCGCCAGCGAGGAGTTCTCGCTCATGCTGCGCGACATGCAGACCCTGCAGGACCGCATCAAGCTGCTGCAGGAAGAAGTGGCCGCCGCCGTGAACGAGGACAACAGCAACAGCCTCTTCGTGCTGACCGTTGTCACCGTGCTGGCCCTGCCCATCAACATCCTGGCCGGCCTGTTCGGCATGAACGTGGGCGGCATACCGCTGGCAGAGCACGAGCACGGCTTCTGGATCGTGGTGTCCATCGTGATCGCCTTCACCGTCATCGCCGCCTGGCTGGCGTTTCGCAAGAAGCGGTACAGGGATTAGGGGACGTGTTAGGGAATCTTGCAGAAGAACTCGCAAAATATCTCGCACCAAACGGATTTCATCTATATAAATCAGCTGCTTATATAGGTGATCAATGTCGCAAAAATTCCTGCTCTACGACCATCCTGCCCAGATGGAGCCGCTGCTGCCGGGGGAACACAAGCTGGGCCCTTTGCTGGAGCTCTCCCATGACCTGATCAGGTTGGGTGAGCGGCTGGCCGGCCGCTACCGACCAGACACATTGCCAGGCCTGCGCCGGCTGCTTCGGGCCATGAACTCGTATTACTCGAACAGGATCGAGGGGCAGCACACCTTTCCGCTGGATATCGAGCGCGCCCTGCACAACGACTATGCGCAGGACGAAGATCAGGCCCGCCGTCAGCGATTGGCGCTGGCGCACATGGCCACTGAAGAGCAACTGGAGTACAGGTCCACGCAATGGACGAATGCGCAGGTCTGGACCCCCCAGATGCTGGCCGATATCCACCAGGATCTCTTCGCCCGTCTGCCCCAGGCCGATCTGGAGGCCGGCGCCCTTGGCGACGATGCCATCGAGCCGGGTCGATGGCGCACGCGGGAGGTTAGCGTGGGCAGGCATGCGGCGCCTGCAGCGGGGCAGTTGCCATTTTTTCTTGACCGCTGGTCGAGCTTCTACTCCGGCGTGCGCCGTGGCGAGTTGCAGTTGGTGGCCATGGCCGCTGCGCACCAGCGCCTGGCGTGGATCCATCCGTTCCGGGACGGCAACGGGCGTGTGGCCCGGCTGCATTCACATCTCGTACTAACCCACATGGGCCTGAGCAATGGTCTGTGGTCCCCCCTGAGGGGGTTCGCACGGTCGCAGGAGCGCTATTACGCCTTGCTTGCCGCCGCAGACGAGCCGCGCCGTGGTGACCTTGATGGCCGTGGCAATCTGACCGAACTGGGGTTGATCGACTGGATCGCATACGTGCTGGAACTGTGCATGGACCAAGTGAGCTTCATGGAGGGACTTCTGTCGCTGGACGGCATGAAGGAACGCATGGCGGCATGCCTTGCCTATGAGGAACGGGTGGTGCGCCAAGGCGTGCGCAGCGAGGCATTGCGCGCATTGCACTATCTTTTTGCGGCCCAGGCGGAGATGGATCGGGCCGACTTCAAGGCCATGCTGGGGTTGGGTGACCGGCTGGCCACCGCCCAGGTATCGGCACTGCTCAAGCGCGGCCTGCTGGAGACGGATTCACCGTATGGAAGAGTGCGCCTGGGCGTGCCGCTGCACGCCCTGCGTTTTTACTTCCCTCGCCTCTGGCCGGAAGCGGAGGCTGATTCGCTGTAGACGGCTCCTCTCAGGCCGCCACAGCCCTCGCCCCGAACGCCATCGCCCGCAGCCTGCCCAGCAGCGGCCACACCAGCATCAGCAAGGCCAGCGTGGTGATGGTGCCCGACAGGCCGTTGTGCCAGAAGATGCCCAGCGCGCCCTGGCTGGAGAGCATGCTCTGGCGGAAGGCGTCTTCCATGCGGTCGCCCAGCACGATGGCCAGCACCATGGGCGCCAGCGGATAGTCGAGCTTCTTGAACACATAGCCGACCACGCCGAAGACCAGCATGAGCCAGATGTCCGTGGCATTGCCGTGCACGGTGAAGGCGCCGATGGCGCAGACCATGAGGATCATGGGCGCGACGATGGAAAACGGCACGCGCAGGATGGCGGCGAACAGCGGCACGGTGGCCATGACGATGACCAGGCCGGCGATGTTGCCCAGGTACATGCTGGCGATCAGGCCCCAGACGAAGTCCTTTTGCTCGGTGAACAGCAGCGGGCCGGGCTGCAGGCCCCAGATCATCAGCCCGCCCAGCAGCACGGCCGCCGTGGCCGAGCCCGGAATGCCCAGGGCCAGCATGGGCAGCAGAGCCGAGGTGCCGGCCGCGTGGGCGGCGGTCTCGGGGGCGAGCACGCCTTCGGGGTTGCCCTTGCCGAAGCTGTCGGGGTCGCGCGAGAACTTCTTGGCCAGCCCGTAGCCCATGAAGCTGGCCGCCACGGCGCCGCCCGGCGTCACGCCCATCCAGCAGCCCACCAGGGCCGAGCGCAGCATGGTCAGCCAGTAGCGCGGCAGCTGGGCCCAGGTCCTGAACACCACCTTGAGGTCGATGGAGGCCTTCTTGCCCTTGAAGGCCAGGCCTTCCTCGATGGTCATCAGGATCTCGCTGATGCCGAACAGGCCGATCACCACCACCAGGAAATCAAAGCCGCGCAGCAGCTCGGTGGAGCCGAAGGTCATGCGCAGGTCGCCTGAGATGGTGTCCATGCCCACGGCCGCCAGCAGCAGGCCCACGGCCATGGCGGCCACGATCTTGGCCTTGGGCTCCTTGCCCATGCCGATGAAGGAGCAAAACGTCAGGAAGAAGACCGCAAAGAACTCCGGCGGCCCGAACTGCAGCGCGAACGAGGCCACGACCGGCGCCAGGAAGGTGATCAGCATCACGCCCGAGATGGCGCCGATGAACGAGCCCGTGAAGGCCGTGGTCAGCGCCGCCCCGGCATGGCCCTGCTGGGCCATGGGATAGCCGTCGAAGGTGGTGGCCACCGACCAGGCCTCGCCCGGGATGTTGAACAGCACCGAGGTGATGGCGCCGCCGAACAGCGCCCCCCAGTAGATGCAAGACAGCAGGATGATGGCCGAGGTGGGCGACATGCCGAAGGTCAGCGGCAGCAGGATGGCCACGCCGTTGGGGCCACCCAGGCCCGGCAGCACGCCGACCACGATGCCCAGCAGGATGCCCGTGAGCATCAGCCCCGTGTTCTGCCAGGTGGTGACGGCCGCGAAGCCGTGCGCGAGGTATTGGAGTTCGTCCATGGTGTTGCTCCGTGGCGGCGACAGGGGTCAATAGCCGAGCCAGGCTTCAAGCGGACCCTTGGGCAGGGGCACCTTGAACTGGATCTCGAAGACGTAGAACAGCAGTACGCTGGTGAAGCCCGACAGCGCCACGGCCTTCCACCAGGGATAGCGGCCCGCAAACACCATGAAGCCCGTGATGAACAGCACCGAGGCCGCGTAGATGCCCAGCGGCGCGATCACGGCAATGTAGGCCGTCAGCGGCAGCAGCACCTGGGCCACGCGCTTTAGCTGCAGCCAGCTGGCGAACTGCTCCTGGCTGCGGCTGCGCAGCGCCTGCACGAAGACGGCGATGGCGCAGATGCCCAGCACGGCGCCCACGCGCAGCGGGAAGTAGCCGGCCTGCGGGCCGGTGTCGCTCCAGCCCGCGCCAATGCGCTGGTTGTCCCAGACCACGAGCACGGCCAGCGCCAGCAGCACGGCGGCCACGCCGTACTCCACATGGCGGCGGGACAGGCCGGGGGCCTGGGCTTCGGCGGCGGGGATGGATTCGGTGGCCGCGCTGGAGGGCTGGGCCGGGGCTGCTGCTGCTGCTGCATTGGAGGAGGGCGGGGCAAGGTGGATGGCGGTGTCCATGGCGCGGCTCCTCACTTGGCGGCGGCGGCCACGCTGGCCGACAGGAAGCCGGCCTTCTTCATGATGTCGAGGTGGCGCGTCTCGTCCTTGGCCAGGAAGTCCACGAAGGCCTGCCCCGTCATGTACTCGGGCTTGAGCGCGTTTTTCTCCAGGTACTCCTTCCACTCGGGCGTGGCCACCACCTTGTGCATCACGCCCGCATAGAACTGCGCCTGCTCGGGCGTGGTGCCGGGCGGCAGGAAGAAGCCGCGCAGCATGGTGTATTGCACATCCAGGCCCTGCTCCCTGCAGGTGGGGATGTCCGACAGCGCCTGGCTGCCCGTGACCTTGGCCGTGTACTCGATGCGCTGCGTGTCGAACACGCACAGCGCCCGCACCTGGCCCGCGCGCCACTGCGCCATGGACTCGCTGGGGTTGTTGACGTTGGAGTCGATGTGCTTGCCCACCAGCTGCGTGCTGGCCTCGCCGCCGCCCTTGTAGGGGATGTAGGTGAACTTCACGCCGGCGGCCTGTTCCATGTTGGCCGTGATGATCTGGTCCTCGCGCTTGGAACTGGTGCCGCCCATCTTGAACTTGCCGCCGGCCTGCCGCGCTGCGGCCAGGTAGTCGGCAGGTGTCTGGTAGCCGGTCTCGGCATTGACCCAGAGCACGAACTGGTCCTGGGCAATCATGGCCACGGGATTCAGGTCGCGCCACTGGAAGGGCAGGGCCGTGGCCATGGGCAGGGTGAAGATGGCCGTGGAGGCCACCAGCAGCTTGTGCGGGTCGCGCGCCGAGGCCTTGACGTCCAGAATGCCCTCGGCGCCGGAGGCGCCGGCCTTGTTGAGGATGACCACGGGCTGCTCGATCAGCTTGTGTTTGGTGACGATGGCCTGGATCACGCGCGCCATCTGGTCCGAGGCGCCACCGGCCGAGAACGGCACGACGAGTTCGACGGACTTGGCGGGCTTCCACTGTGCCCAGGCGGCAGGGGCTGAGAGGGCGCAGAGGGCGGTGGCGGCGAGGGTGGCGACGGCAGTTGCCGCCAGGCGGTTGCGGGGCGATGTCATGTCTCTTGTCTCCTGTTATTTCCTGGTATTGGTGCAATCCACGATCAAGGGGGCGAGCCATGTGCTCCGGCTCTGCCAAGGGTTTTCGGCGCGGGGCCGGTGGGTTCAGGCGGCCTTGCGCAGCGCACCGGCTGCGGCGTGGGCAGCGAAGTAGTCCATGGACGCCTGCACGCCGCTGCCGGCCAGTCGGATGCCGGACAGCTTCAGCCCCATCTCCACGCCCGCCACCATGGCCAGCAGCGTGAGGTCGTTGCTGTCGCCCAGGTGGCCCATGCGGAACATGCGGCCCTTGAGCTTGCCCAGGCCCGCGCCCAGCGACAGGTCGAACCGCGTGTGGATCAGGCGGCGCAGGGCGTCGGCATCCACGCCTTCGGGCGTGATCACGCCGGTGAGCACGGGCGAGTAGACCTGCGGATCGGCGCACTGGATGGGCAGGCCCCAGGCCTGGACGGCGGCGCGCACGCCGGCCGCCCAGCGCTGGTGGCGCGCAAAGACCGTATCCAGCCCTTCGGCCAGCAGCATGTCCAGCGATTCGGACAGGGCGTACAGCAGGTTGGTGTTGGGCGTGTAGGGCCAGTAGCCGGTCTGGTTCATCTCCACGATCTCGTCCCAGGCCCAGAACGACTTGGGCAGCTTGGCGCTTTTGGCGGCCTCCAGCGCGCGTGGCGACAGCGCGTTGAAGCTGATGCCGGGCGGCAGCATCAGGCCCTTTTGCGAGCCGCTGATGGTCACGTCCACGCCCCATTCATCGTGGCGGTAGTCGGCGCTGGCCAGGCCCGAGATGGTGTCCACCAGCAGCAGGGCCGGGTGGCCCGCCGCGTCGATGGCGCGGCGTACGGCGGCGATGTCCGAGGTCACGCCCGTGGAGGTCTCGTTGTGCACCACGCACACGGCGCGGATCCGGCGCTCCGTGTCCTTGCGCAGCCGCGCCTCGATCAGGCCGGCCTGCACGCCATGGCGCCAGCCCGGCGCCTGGGGCAGGTGCTCGTCGCTGCCGCCATAGGACAGGAATTCGGTGGACAGGCCCAGGCGCGTGGCCATCTTCTGCCACAGCGAGGCGAAGTGGCCGGTCTCGAACATCAGCACATGGTCGCCAGGGCTGAGCGTGTTGATCAGGGCCGCCTCCCAGGCGCCGGTGCCGGAGGCCGGATAGATCACCACCGGATGCCGGGTCTTGAAGACCTGCTGGATGCCGGCCAGCACCTTGAGGCCGAGCTGGCCGAACTCCGGCCCCCGGTGGTCGATGGTGGGCAGGCTCATGGCCCGCAGGATGCGGTCGGGAACCGGGCTGGGGCCGGGGATCTGGAGGAAGTGGCGGCCCGTGGGATGGTTGTCGAGCGTGAGCATGGTGCGTCCCTTTCAAGGAAATGCCAGGTCGGTCTGCGGGGGAGGGTGTTTGCGAATTTTTGCATTCAAAATTCATAAATGCCTTGGTGATAA
The DNA here is from genome assembly GCF_014852125.1 of Delftia sp. DLF01. Lineage (NCBI taxonomy): Bacteria > Pseudomonadati > Pseudomonadota > Betaproteobacteria > Burkholderiales > Comamonadaceae > Delftia > Delftia sp. DLF01. Next base: position 743,232 of record NZ_JACVAZ010000003.1, on the reverse strand, counting down.
CCATGAATGCCTTGAGAAATGCTTGCGTAAAAATGAATGCAAAATTCATTCGACCAGGAGAATCCATGGCGGAGATCATCGAGATTTCGCGGCTTGCCCTGCATGACCAGGTGGCGGCGCGGCTGCGCACCTGGCTGGTGGAGGGGCGCATACCGCCCGGTGCCAAGCTCAACGAGCGCGCGCTGTGCGAGCAGCTGCGCGTCTCGCGCACGCCGCTGCGCGAGGCCATCAAGCTGCTGGCCTCCGAAGGGCTGGTGGACCTGGTGCCCAACCGCGGCGCCGTGGCCGTTCGCCTGGGCGAGGCCGATGTGCTGCAGACCTTCGAGGTGCTGGCGGGGCTGGAGGGCATGTCGGGCGAGCTGGCCGCGCAGCGCATCAGCGAGCAGCAACTGGCCGAGGTGCGGGCCCTGCACTTCGAGATGCTGGCCAGCCATGCGCGCCAGGACCTGTCCGGCTACTACCGGCTCAATGCGCTGATCCACTCGGCCATCAACCGCGCCGCCGCCAACCCCGTGCTGGCCGAGACCTATGGCCGCATCAACGCCCGCGTGCAGTCGCTGCGCTTTCGCACCAACCAGGACGCGGCCAAGTGGAAGCGCGCCGTCCAGGAGCACGAACGCATGCTGGAGGCGCTGCAGGCGCGCGACGCCGCCGCGCTGCGCCAGGTGCTGGTCGCCCACCTGGAGCACAAGCGCGACACCGTCATCGCCCTGCTCAAGGCAGGCCAGATCTACCCACGAACCATGAACGAATGAGAGCCGCCATGCTGATGGAATCCACGCACCGCCTTGCCGCTTCCCCCGACGACACCGTGCCCGCCCCCGGCACCGTGCTGCCGCCCGACGATGTCTGCCAGGCGCTGGCGCGCCGCCTGCGCTCGGACACGCGCGGCCAGGTCCTGTTCGACGCCGCCTCGCGCGGGCGCTATGCCACCGACGCCTCCATCTACCAGATCATGCCGGTGGGCGTCTTCGTGCCCACCTGCGAAGAAGACATTGCCACGGCCCTGCAGATCGCCCGCGAGCTGAAGGTGCCCGTGCTGCCGCGCGGCGGCGGCACCAGCCAGTGCGGGCAGACCACGGGCGCGGCCCTGGTGATCGACAACAGCAAGCATTTGCGCAACATCCTCTCGGTGGACCCTGATGCAGGCACGGCCGAGGTCGAGCCCGGCCTGGTGCTGGACCACCTCAACGCCCGGCTCAAGAAGCTCGGCCTGTGGTATCCGGTGGACGTATCGACCAGCGCCCAGGCCACGCTGGGCGGCATGGCGGGCAACAACTCCTGTGGCTCGCGCTCCATTGCCTACGGCAACATGGTGCACAACGTGCGCGGCGCCCGCGCCTGGATGGCCGATGGCGAGCTGCTGAACTTCGGCCCCGTCGCCCAGGCCACGGGCCGCGCGGCGCGCATTGCGCAGTTCGTGCACGGGCTGGCGCAACAGCACCGCGAGGACATTCACGCCCACTGGCCCAAGGTCATGCGCCGCGTGGCCGGCTACAACCTCGACATCTTCGACAACCAGAGCGAGCGGCCCTACACGGCCGACGGCAGCGTCAACCTGGCCCATCTGCTGATAGGCGCCGAGGGCACGCTGGCCTACACGCGCTCGCTCACCCTGCAGCTCAGCGCGCTGCCGCGCGCCAAGGTGCTGGGCGTGGTCAACTTCCCCACCTTCCACGCGGCCATGGACTCGGCCCAGCACATCGTGAAGCTGGGCCCCACGGCCGTGGAGCTGGTGGACCGCACCATGATCGAGCTGGGCCTGGCCAACCCGGCCTTCAAGCCCACCATAGAGACCGCCCTCATCGGCCGCCCGGCCGCCATCTTGCTGGTGGAATTCGCCGGCGACGACCGCGCCGCGCTGCTGGCGCGTCTGCGCCAGCTGGTGGAGCTGATGGGCGAGCTGGGCCTGCCCGGCAGCGTGGTGGAAATGCCCGAGGAAGGGGCCCAGAAAAACCTCTGGGAAGTGCGCAAGGCGGGCCTGAACATCATGATGAGCCTCAAGGGCGACGGCAAGCCCGTGAGCTTCATCGAGGACTGCGCCGTGCCGCTGCAGCACCTGGCCGAATACACCGACGCGCTCACCGAAGTGTTCGCGCGCCACGGCAGCCGGGGCACCTGGTACGCCCATGCCTCCGTGGGCACGCTGCATGTGCGGCCCATCCTGGACATGCGCACCGACGGCGCGGCGCGCATGCGCGCCATTGCCGAGGAAGCGGCCGAACTGGTGCGCAAGTACAAGGGCGCCTTCAGCGGCGAGCACGGCGACGGGCTGTGCCGCGGCGAGTGGATTGCCTGGCAGTTCGGGCCCGCCATCACCGAGGCCCTGCGCGCCATCAAGCAGGAGTTCGATCCCCAGGGCCTGTTCAACCCCGGCAAGATCATCGATACGCCGAAGATGGACGATGGCCGGCTGTTCCGCTTTGCGCCCGCCGACACCCCCCAGCCCTACCGGCGCATTCCCATCACGCCCGTGCTCGACTGGTCGGCCTGGAACGTGCAGGCCGACCCGGTCACCGAAGTCACCACGGCGCCCGGCACGGGCGGCGACGTCACCGGCGGCTTTGCCAAGGCCGTGGAGATGTGCAACAACAACGGCCACTGCCGCAAGTTCGACGCCGGCACCATGTGTCCCAGCTACCGTGTCACGCGCGACGAGCAGCACCTGACGCGCGGCCGCGCCAACACCCTGCGCCTGGCCATCTCGGGCCAGCTGGGGCCTGACGCCTTCACCAGCGAGGCCCTGCACGACACCATGGACCTGTGCGTGGGCTGCAAGGGCTGCAGGCGCGACTGCCCCACGGGCGTGGATATGGCCCGCATGAAGGTGGAATTCCTGGCCCACTACAAGGCCCGCCATGGCCACACGCTCAAGGACCGGCTGGTCGCCCATCTGCCGCGCTACGCCGCCACGGCCAGCCGCATGCCCTGGCTGCTGAACCTGCGCAACCGCCTGCCCGTGCTGCGCCAACTGAGCGAAAAACTGCTGGGCCTGTCCGCCAGGCGCTCGCTGCCGTCCTGGCGCAGCGACACCTTCTGGCGCGCGCCCGAAGCACATGCCTTTCTTGACCGCGACCAGGCCCTGGCCCGCGCGGCGGCCGGCGAGCGCGTGGCCGTGCTTTTCGTGGACACCTTCAACGGCACCTTCGAAAGCGAAAACGCCCTGGCCGCCGCCCGCGTGCTGCAGGCGGCCGGCTATGCGCTGCACACCGCCAGCAAGTCCGCCAAAGAGGGGGGCGGCCACCACTGCTGCGGCCGCACCTACCTGGCCACCGGCATGGTCGAGCAGGCCAAGGCCAGCGCCGGTGCGCTGATCAACGCCCTGGCGCCCCTGGCCCGCGCCGGCATCCCCATCGTCGGCCTGGAGCCCTCCTGCCTGCTGACCCTGCGCGACGAAGCCCTGGTCATGGGCCTGGGTGAGCCTGCGCAGGCCGTTGCCGCCCAGGCCCTGCTGTTCGAGGAATTCATTGCCCGTGAAGTCAAGGCCGGCCGCTTCGCGCTGCCGCTGCGCGCCGCCGGGGCGCCCATCCTCGTGCACGGCCATTGCCACCAGAAGGCCTTCGGCGCGGTCAGCCCCATCCTCGAGGTGCTGCGGCTGATTCCCGGCGCCCAGCCCGAGCTCATCGAAAGCTCCTGCTGCGGCATGGCCGGCAGCTTCGGCTACGAGGCCAGCCACCACCAGGTCTCCATGGACATGGCCGAGGCGGCCCTGCTGCCGGCCATACGCCAGCGCCCCGAGGCCATCGTCGTGGCCGACGGCACCAGCTGCCGCCACCAGATCGCCGACGGCACGGCGCGCGAAGCCGTGCATGTGGCGCGGCTGCTGGAAAGCCTGCTGGACGCCCGCTGACTGCCCGCTGACCGCCATCCTCCCTACCGCACAAGACAAGGCACTCCCATGAAGCACAAGCCCTGCCTGGACCTCCAGGACATCAAGACCATCGCCCAGGCCGCCGAGGCGCATGCCACGGCGCGCGGCTGGGCCGTCAGCATCGCCATCGCCGATGACGGCGGCCACCTGCTGTGGCTGCAGCGCCTGGACGGCGCGGCACCGGCCTCGGCCCACATCGCGCCAGCCAAGGCCCACGCCGCAGCACTGGGCCGCAAGGAAAGCCGGCTCTATGAGGAAATGATCAATGGCGGCCGTACCGCCTACCTGAGCGTGCCCGCGCTGCAGGGCCTGCTGGAAGGCGGCGTGCCCATCACCAGTGAGGGCCACTGCCTGGGCGCCGTGGGTGTCAGCGGGGTGAAGCCGGCCGAGGATGCGGAGGTGGCGCGGGCCGGCGTTGCGGCGCTACAAGTTCTAAAGGAGTAAGGGCGCTGGCGGGCGTAGAACGCTTCAATCCAGCGACCAAAAGCCCAATCGGCCCAGGCTGCCGGCCAAGCCTATCCGAGAGATCCTCCAACTGTTCAACGTCGAGATATGCAGTTCTTGCGCATCAGTGAAGGCATTCATGGCGTTGAGCAATTCCGTCATGTTGCCCACGCCGGCACGGTACCGGCCTCGAACGACTTCAAGCGCCTGTCGCGACTGGTCTTCGATCTCACTGGTGCGTTGAAGGCTTTCGGTCTCGGTTTTCAGCGTTTGGTAGTTAAGCCATACGTCGCGTGAAATCCGTTGAAGTGTGTCTTCCATGGCTGCTGTGCTTTCAGCTGCACGGGCTTGCGCATCGCGTATGCGGTATTCGCGCTCCATCCCGTCAAACAACGGGATGTTCAGTTGAACGCCCAGGCTGCTATCCGATTGGCGGAAGTCAGAGCCCAAGGCCGGCGGCTGCATGCTGCGCGAGCGGTTGATGCTCCCTGTCAGCGCGACATTGGGGCGACCATAGGCCCGGCTTTCTCGTACAGCCGCCTGCGCGGCACTCAGTCTGGCCTGCGCGGCCATCAAAGTGGGGTGTGTCTGCCGCGCGATTGCCAGCAGTTCTTCCAGCGCATCAACGAAGCCCGAGTCTGGCCGAGCAGTAGCAAGAGGCTCGACGCGCAGTGCAAGATGGGCAGACTGCCCCATCAACAGGGCTATGTCGCCCAGCACCTGCTCAAGCGAACCTTGCACGCGCGTCACTCTGAGACTGGCTCTAGATAGCGCGGTCTTCGCCTGCAGCATGTCGGACAACGCGGCTGCACCCGCCTGGTACCTGGCGTTTGCCGCTTGGTGGTTTTCATCCGCCAGATCCAGAACCTGCCGCGCCGCTTGTAAGCGTCCTTGGAGCGACTGCGCCTGATAGTAAAGCTGCACCGAGCGCAGGAAGGCTTGCTGCACGGCGGCTTGCCCGGAGGCATTTGCGGCGCGCAACAGCTGTCGTGCAGTCTCCAGCGCTGCTTCGCGGGCTCCGAAATCCAGCACCACCCAATGGAGGTTGACGGCGCCCGTGTAGGTTTGCCTGCTGCCGCCTGAGCCACCGCTTGTGCGCTGGATCTCGCTGTGTGCCTGTCTGGCGTCCAGTTGTGCGTTCAGCCTTGGCAAGTAAGCCGACTGTATGAGCCCGACCTGGGCTGCTTGCGCGCGGGTTTGCGCCCATGCCAGACGCACGTTGGGGTCATTGCAAAGCATGCGCTCCACGGCCTCGGCGACAGGCAAAGGGTCGGGCATCGCAGCAAAGCTGCAGGGTGTTGGCGATCCAGGCCGTGCGATGGCTGTTAGGGGCTGAACAACCCTCTCCTCAGCCTGAAAGATGTCCGTCGATGCCAGAGTGCACATCGGTACCACGCTCAGTAGCGCGGCCAGGCAGCCAGCTATACAGAGCAGCAAGCATCGCCATGGGCAGTTGCAGAGCAAGACGGGAGGTCGGCTCATGGAGCGGCTGCCTCCACGGCAATGGCACTTGCATGCAATCGTGTGATGTCAATCACGCGCTCAGCCATGGCAATCGTGTCAGGACGATGTGCAATCGTGATACGTGTCACAGGCAGTCGGCCAATGGATTCGTTGACCTGCTGTTCGCGCTCCACATCCAGGTGGCTGGTGGCTTCGTCCAGCACCAGCACACAGGGCTCACGGTACAAGGCCCTGGCCAGCAGAAGGCGTTGCTTTTGGCCTCCGGACAAGGTGTTGCCCATGTCCCCATTGAGCGTGTCGTAACCCATCGGCATGGCAAGAATATCGTCATGGATGAAAGCTGCCCGTGCTGCAGCTTGGACCCGCCCCATGTCGATCACGCCATCCAGTCCCGCAATATTTTCCTTGAGGCTTGCAGAGAACAACTGATCGTCCTGCATCACGACGCCAATGCGCCGCCTCCAGTTCGACAAGCCAAGGTAGTTCAGCGGCTGCCCATCTACCCGAACGGTTCCCGAGGTCGGCTCCAGCAAGCCCAAGATGATCTTGGCCAGTGTCGTCTTGCCGCATCCGGTCGGGCCAACGATGGCTACATGTTCCCCTGCATGCAGCTTCAGGTCGATATCCTTCAACACCCATGGACCGCCTTCGGCGTACCGGAAGCTCACCTTGTCCAGATGGATTTCAGGGGGTGCCCAGCCGCTGGAGTCGAACTGCTCAGGTAAGGTGCCTGCGGTTTTTTCAGGCTCGGTCAGCACGATGTCGGACAGCCTCTCCACGTGCAGCCGCAGCATGCGCATCGACATCATGTTGTCGATGAACCGCTGCATCCTGGAGGAAAACTCATTTTTGTAGGCAATGAAAGCCATCAACATGCCAACCGTCAATGCACCCTCGATGGTCATGTACGCACCTGCCGCAAGCACGGCCACGGTTTCCAAGCCAAACAGCAGGCTGTAGCTCGACCCGAAGGTCAGCGTCATACGGTTGCTGAGCATGCGCCTGTTGGACGCCTGCACCATGCGGTTGGCCCAGTCGGATGCGCGATGTGCCTCCAAGCCCGCGATCTTGACGCTCTGCATGGCGCGCAGACTTTCCAGAAAATGGCTTTGTGCTGTTGCTTCATGAACCAGCGCTTCGTCGCTGAGCCGATGAAATGCCCCATGTGTGGACAGGCGTATGGCCGCATAGGCCACGATGGTGAACACGGCCACAGCAGCCAGCAGTGGGCTGTAGATCAACATCACGACCCCGGTGATGATGGCAAACAGGGCATCAAGCACGATATCCACCAGCTTGCCAGTCACGGTCTGCTGGATATTGTTGGCAGACTGGAAGCGCGACAGCACGTCGCCGGTATGCCGTACCTCGTACCAGTGCATGGGCAGTCGGAACAGGTGCCGAGCGATGCGCGAAGCCCATTGAATACCCAACTGATACGTAGCCACGATCCCCAGCCAGCCGCGCGTCCACTCCAGCACCGTACGTACTAAGGTCAGCAGGACGAAACCTATGGCGATGACGCCAATGAGATCAAGCTCGCCAGAAACGACGGGGCCGTCCATCAACCATTGGGTGAACAAAGGCAGGATGAGGGCCACCACTTGCAGGGCAGCAGCCAGCACGAACAATTGGAGCAGGCTGCGCCTGAGCCCTGTGATGGGGCCGATCAAATCCCGCCAGCCGATGGGCGGTTTTGGTTTGATCTGTTGAAAGGCCGGTGTCGGCCACATTTCCAGGGCGATTCCTGTGAAATGCTCGCTGGCCTCGGCCAGCGGCAAGGTGCGCAGGCCTTTGGCGGGGTCGTGAATGGTGATCTTGCGCTGGGAAACTTTGGTCAACACCACGAAATGAGTCAGATCCCAATGCAGGATGCAGGGCACGGGGAGCTTTGGCAGGCCTTTGAGATTCAGGCGTACCGCCCTGGCACCCAGACCAAGCATCTCCCCCATGTGGATGAGATCACGCAGGCTGGTTCCACGAATCGATACGGCAAATCGCGTGCGCAATTCGTTCATGGAAAACTCGTGCTTATGGTGTGCGGCGATGTAGCCCACACAGGCTAGCCCGCACTCAGCGACCGTGGTTTGGAGATAAGAACTCACGGCATTCCAATTGCTTTGGCGTGCGGCAAAATTGAATCCAATATCCATGCCTGCAAAGCATTAGTATCATTCAAATCACCATCAAACGCTATTTCAGGGACATAAGGAATATTATCCTGGCGCCTTCTTCCTATCCAGACTTTTAGTGGGACCCATAACTTGGCTCCGCTAGGAAGTGCGACTGTTGCTACATCTGTATAGCGAGTATCAGCACTAGTTGTATTTCCCACATGCAAAGTCCCAGGAATTTGCATGACCTCATCAACAAAATTTAAACAAGAACTTCCACAATTAGAATCTGTTATAAGGACAATTTTCCCTTTGAATGGACGAGTATTTTTTGCCGAGTGTTCATCTTTCTCAATTGAGGTTGAAATCTGCTCAACGAAATTCTCACCACGTATGGATGCTAGTTTCATTGACTCGATTAAATCACTCAAAAATTTGTAGATAAAGCTATCGCTACCTTCAGTTTGCATTGCTGAATGCCTATGAGACTCTAAGGTTGCTTTTGCTTGCGAGGATATACGCCATAGTGCCGTGCTATTCTCCTGAGCTGGCATTGACTCCTTCAAGAGGGCGTAAATTAAGCGCGTACCTATAAGAGAGTTTCCTCCGCTATTTCCTCGAGTGTCGAGTACAACTGCGTCGGCAGAACTAAGCATTCGAATTTTATTAAGCAATGCCTCAAAGTCCAAATGATCTTTGGCGTCCAGCATAAAATTCGAGATGTGAATCCAATATATGTGGGGTTCAATTTGACGTATGCCTTTTCGCAGAATTATGGAGTTTTTGATTTCTTGATTATTGGATTTTTTCTCCCAATGCATTTCAAGTGTTTTTCTGCTGCCTGCTGGAGTCTTAAATTCGCAATTAATCGAGCGCGACGAGTTCCATAAAGTGTTTTTCGGTTGCTCCTCGGTAATATATTTTGCCAGTTTATTGAGTGTATTGGTTAGGCCAACTCGTCTGTCAACAAATGGCGCAATGTCGCGCTTCAAATAATCGATTATTGCCAATCCGTCGCATGAAACTACTTCGTCACCAATTTTTGGTAATTCCTTGGGCCAGTTTTCTGCCGCTGATACAACCAGGAATTTTTCATTTCTATATTCCATATTCCAACCGACCCAATGAAGATCAACTGTATTTGGTGAATCGCGCCAAACTCGCAAATGCTCGTCCATAAATCCAGTTGTGTAGAAATTCAGTGCTGCCCATGCTTGATCTTTTGACTTGCTTTTTTGGGCATATATGAGCGCCTTTTCGTATCCGGCATATAGCCAATTATGGAAATCTTGATTGGAGTAATCCAGGCTTGCTGGATGTGCCTCTTTTATGATCTCTTGTGCTCTTTGGATGTCTTTCGCAGCAATTTTTTGCCATTTTTCTATGTTCGCATTTGAGCTTTCCAAAATTTCCCCTGTTGCATTAGATTGGTTGATTAAAATATAAGAAAATGCTAAAGCTATTTCTATAATGCTGCGTTTTAGTTTTCTCATATAAATTTTAAAGCGATTTAGATGAGTAACTCATGTTGGCAATAGATTCTAGGGAAAAAGGCATCCTGGGATTTGCTCTTTTTTTCTTTACCTCTTCCTTGAAGGCGGAAAGCCTATTCGTGTCATTTAATTGTTCTGTCAGAATTAAACTTGCTCGTAAAATTGCCTCTTCCGTAACTGTGTTGGATCTCATGGTTTTTCTAAATTCTTCGTGTTGTGTAAGAGAGGTTTGCAACAGCCAGGAAATATAGTGAAGAATATATGGGGAATACATTCCAATGGCAATATGAAATGTCTCGCCTATAGGTAGGACTTCATGCCACCATCCTCTGGGAAGATATAGAAGATCGCCTGCTTCTATAATTCCTTCAAAAATAGGTTTAGAGGGGCGATCTGATTTGAATTCTTTGCTTAGTTGTCCTGGAAGAGGGGACTTAAATGTTGGCGGATAAATGCGCCAATGTTTTTTTCCTATTAGCTGAATAACAGCAACATCATGGGTGTCCCAATGTGCACCGAAACTGCCTTCTCCTGAAAATGCTATATATGCGTTTGCTGTGGTATCCGCGTCAGTAAAATGTGCTACTTCGTCACAGAGCTTTCTTATTAACTCATGCCGAGAATCTATGCGATTAAGTACTGCAGTGGCGCCCGTACTCAGTAGTGATTGCACAGATGATGTATTAAGTCGATGTAAAGTACGGCCGCCTGATATGAACTCCTCAATATAATCAACCGGTGGTATTACTCCGTTTTTGTGTAGGCGCATATTTGGTGAAGTAATGTCGCTGTAATAAAGTGCTGAATCAACGTCCGACCATTTGAGAAGCTTTGCGTCTACAGCTCCACGAATCAGATGCATTTTGCGATCTGCAATGGTTTCATCGAATTGATTTTTGGTGATGTCAAAATTAATAAGATTTTTCATACAACCTGCGCGATAGGGATAATTTTGGATTTTTGAATTTTAGGAATATTTATGGCTGGGCAGCGCAATATGTCTCGGTCACCTGTTAAATATCCTCGCATCCAGTTAACCATAAGAGAGTTATTCAAGTGGATGCGACCATCTGGAGTTAGATTTCCAACTGTATTTCGATCATCTGAAAGTAGTACTGTACATTTTTGAACCCGCCCGTCTGCGCGAATCACTAGAGAATTTGGCTTGCTTGCATAACAAATTTGGAGATTTTCGACTGAGTGGATATTTGTGCTAACTACATTGTTATAGAGTATTTCCTCTATTTCTTGTATTCTATTTTTTCTATTGTCTTTATCAATTGCTTTAATTTGAGAACTATTTGGCCCACCGAGATTTTCTATAGGCTTGAGAAATATTGAAAATCTTTTGTCATGTAAAAATTCGGAGCGTAGCATTTTTGCTAGTTGTTTGAGTGACTGTTGGTTGTCAATTGATAGATGAATTCGCAGAAGCACGGATATTGGTAACTTGCTATCACGTATTGTTCTTAGATTATTGATAATACGATCAAACGTACCGTCACCGGAGGCCAGCCTTCTAGTGCTGTCATGTACGCTAGCGAATCCATCTAGGGATATCTGATAACCTCGTTGATCAAGATCATGCAAGCGCGTGGCAGTATCAATGTCCAAAAGGTATCCATTAGTGGTTGTTGCTCCACTGAAAAATACACCGTGCTCTGCGCACAGAGTTTTTGCGAATGCACTAATTTCGTACATGATTGATTTAGCGGCTAAAGGCTCCCCACCAAACCATTGAAGGTTTAATCGCTTGATGGTTTTTACTCTGTGTACTAGTAAATTCTTGATAGAATTAATCGTCTCTCGATTCATTTTTCCAATAGAAAAATCCTCGTAGCAGTACGTACATCTAAAATTGCATTGTTCTGTAGGCAACAACGTTATTTCTAAATTTTCAGGATCAATTGATGATAATATCCGCTGAGTAATTGTGTAAGGCAAAAGAGTTTCTCCTTGGATAATTTGAATGCAGAAAGCCGATTTTGTTTATTCGGCTTTCTTTTTTAAAAGAGGTAATTAACTATTTGAATCATCATCCTCTCCGCAATTTGGATTGGGTGGTGGAGGAGGTGGTGGTGGATTGCATCCATCATTTGTCGGGCAAAATATATTGCCCGGGCAAATATTGAAGCCTATGAGTCTTCCGCCACTAATATCATCTAGCTCTTCATTTGTAAGTATTTCTGTAATTTCATAATTTCCATAATCGTCGAATTCTAAAGTATCAATTTCCAATTTAATGAGGGAGGGAGATTTCATATAAATTCCTATATTTAGTTAATTAAAATAATATTATTTTATGCGGTGAATTAATTCTTATTGATTGTGTAAATATTTATTGTGAATTTCATTTATTGGACCTAGTATCCATTGTATTAGGCGTCGGTTCTCCTGGTAAATATCTGCTTCTAGTGCAATTCCTGGGAAAAGGCTAATCTGCTGTCCCTGGGAATCGATGAATTGTTTTTTTGGCTTAACAGTGATTCTGTACATTCCCTCCTTAGTGTTTAATGAGATTGGAGATATAGAGAAATCGTCGGCTTGTAAAGGGCTATTGGAGACCTCCATGACTATCCCTTGGTGCATGCCATATTTTTGATAAGGGTATGGTTCGTATCTAAATCTGACCGACTGTCCCGGCTTAACAAAGCCCAATGCTTTGGATGGAGCAAATAGATGTGCCATCAGAGGAGCATCTTCTGAAACAATAATAGCGAGTGCCTGAGAAGATACTGCCTGACCACGGTTTGCATTGATGGCCGTCACGCGGCCTGAGATGGGCGCTGTAATCGCAAAGCCATCACGCGATGCGATTTCCGTGGTTTCAAGTTCCAGGCTTGCGAGATCACGGTCGATCTCAGCCAGTTGCCCAGCCATCTTGATGGGAGCCTGGTGGATTTCACTCAAGAGATTTGCGGAGCTTCTGGTTAACTGCGAACGGCTGCGTTGAGCGCCCAGCAGTTGTGTTTCAAGTGAAGATAGTTGGTCTTCTTTGTCTTGAAGCTCCAAGTGTGAAATGTATTTTTTCTCTGCCAGTTCTCGATGATTCGCGACTATTTTCGAGAGAGCCTGGACTCGCCGAGCGTAAAGGTCCAGTTCTTGCTGATTGCGCTGAAGTTCCTCGTTGATATTGTCGTGCTGCCTGCGCAAACCTGCTTCATTGGTCATGCCCAGTTGCTGTGTCGTCGATCTGAGTCGCTTCAGGCTTTCTTGACGCTGGGCCAGCGAGGCAAGGCGTAAATCCGAGATTTTTGTGGTTTGCTGGCTGCTTGTCTGTGAGCGTTGGTCCGCCATTACAAAAAGGACATCGCCCTGTTTTACCCGCTGGCCTTCCTGGATACGTAGCTCCGACACGATGCCGCTGGCAGGCGCCATGACCTTTATCGCGCCATCCGCTGGAACCAGGATGCCACTTACAGTAGCGCGTGGCCTGTAGCTGCCAAGGAAGAGATAAAGCGTACAGAAAAAAGTAATGGCAAAAGCCAAGCTAACCAGTAGCCAGCTGTGGTTTGAGCGTGCCAGCAGCATTGGGCCATGCTCCTGTCGCTCAAATCGTTGCAGTGCTTCCTTGCGGAAAATGCTTGTGCGTTGTTTCTCATTCATCGTGTTCTCAGTCATTGGCACCGTTAGCGCAATACCTATGGCTGCTGATTAAGCACACGATAAAAATAGAAAATCAATCAGATCATTCTGAATTATTTCGCGAACGAACCGATTTCCCGGAAAATTCCTAGGAATAGAACTGGATGAATGAATGCAAAGCGCTTTGGACCCAGGCCCTCACGGGTGCGCTTGCTAGCAGGCGCGACTGTCCTGCTGGGCGTAGCCTTGCCGCAGTGGTGAGATAAAAGAGCTGGCGAATGCGGTGCCGGGTGGCCGATTTGGCCTTTTGCTTCAGCGCGCCTTGCGCGGCTGCAGGGCCTCGGCGCGCAGCATGGCCAGCACGGCATCGCGCTTGTGGTGCAGGTGGGTGACCAGCAGCTCGCGCAGGCCCGTGGCGTCGCGTGCGCCCAGGGCCTCGATCATGGCCTCGTGCTCCTTGACGGCCTGCTTCCACTTGGCCGTGTCCAGGTTGGTGCGAAAGCGCAGCGACTGCACGCGGTTGTTGATGCGCTGGAAGGTTTCCGTCAGCACGGGGTTCTTGGCGGCGCTGTTGAGCGCCGCGTGGATGGCGGCGTTGAGCCGGTAGTAGGCAGACACGTCGGCGCGCGCCACGCTGGCCATCATCTCGTAGTGCAGGGCGCGGATCTCGGCGAATTCCTGGTCGGTGATGCGCTGCGCGGCCAGTTCGCCCGACAGGCCCTCGATGCCGGCCAGCACCTCGAAGGCGTGCATGACGTCGGCCTCGCTCAGCTTGACGGCAATGGCGCCGCGGTTGGGCAGCAGGTCGGCCAGGCCTTCGGCGGCCAGCAGCTTGATGGCCTCGCGCAGCGGCGTGCGCGAGACGCCCAGCTGCTCGCACAGCTCGCGCTCGTTGAGCTTGGCTCCCGGGGCGATGCGCCCTTCGATGAGCATGGACCGCAAACGGTCCGCCACCTGCTCGTGCAGCGCCGCCCGCGATATCTCGATGATCTCCGCCATCTAGCGGTCTCCTTGGCTGTTCCTGGCTGGTGGATGCCCCCGCCACAGGCATTGCGCCATGCGGGGCGGCGCCGATGTTAGCCGAGTTTGCACCCCAGGCGGGCCTCCTGCCCGGCGCACGCGCTGTCCCTGCCAAGCACTACAGGCTTTTCAGCAGGGGCCTACGGCCTGCGGGCGTGGTTGCCCGCACCATGGTGGCGATCAGACACACCAACCAGGGACAAACAATGGCCAACGCAGCGATCCGGCTGCAGATCCAGGTGGATCTTGCTTATGACATCCGCGATCCGGCCGGGGCCGATTTCGTGTTCAACATCCATGCGGCCCACACATCGCACCAGACGGTGGAGAACGAGCAACTGGTGCTCAGCCAGCCCGTGGAGCCCGACATTGCCACCGAGCCCGCCACCTCCACCCGCTTCATGCGCCTGCATGCCAACCCAGGCCCCCTGCACCTGACCTACACGGCCACCGTCTGCATCGCGCACCACCGCGAGGATCCGGCGGCGCTGGGCGAGGTTCCGGTGCGCTGCATCCCGCTGGAGGTGCTGCCGTACATCTACCCCAGCCGCTACTGCCAGTCCGACCGGCTGATGCAGCTGGCCTTCCGCAATTTCGGCCAACTGGCGCCCGGCTATTCGCGCGTGCTGGCCATACAGCAGTGGGTGCAGGAGCTGGTGACCTTCGCTTCGGCCACCAGCAACTCGTCCACCTCGGCCGTCGATACCCTGGTGGAGCAGGTGGGCGTGTGCCGCGATTTCACGCACTTGATGATCGCCCTGTGCCGTGCGCTGAACATTCCTGCCCGCATCGCCACCGGCACGGACTACGGTGCCGACCCTGCGCTGGGCCCGCCCGATTTCCATGCCTACGTGGAAGCCTACCTGGGCGACAGGTGGTATCTGTTCGATGCATCGGGCACGGCCATTCCCATGGGCTTCATGCGCTTTGGCACGGGCCGTGACGCAGCCGACGTGGCCTTTGCCACCATCTTCGGCAACGTGGTGGCCATGGCCCCCATGATCCAGACACAGGCCCTGGAAGACGAGCACAGCCAACTGCCCCGGCTGTGCAGCGAGGCGCTGTCGACCACCGCGCCTTCGCCCGCCGTGCTGTCGGGCTGCGCATCGTTTGGCAGCACGGCGGACCGAAGGAGCTTCAGGCAGCTGCCTGCCTGAGCTGCCTGCGCTGCGTGAAATGCCTGGGCTGTGTGAGGCGCGCGGCGGCGGCTCTCAGAAGCGGTGCGTTCCCGTCACCGCAAAGGTGCGCCGCTGGCCGTAGAAGCAGTCGCCGCGTGCCAGGCACTGCGTGATCTGCACCTTGTCGGTCAGGTTGACCACGTTGAATGCCAGGCGCCAGGGACCGGCGTCATAGGACACCATGGCGTCCAGCAGGGTGGCCGAAGGCGTGTCCACCAGGCTGGTGCCCGTCCACTGCGAACCCGTGTAGCGCACGCCGGCACCCAGGCTCCAGCCGCCGCGCCCTTCGCTGGCAAAGCGGTGCGTCAGCCAGGCCGACGCCGTGTGGCGCGGCACGCTGGTCACGCGCTGGCCCTGGTCGCCGCCATTGCTGCGCGAGATGACGGCGTCGGTGTACGCATAGGCCAGGGTGGCGTCCCAGTGGCGCGCCAGGCTGGCGGTGAGCTCGGCCTCGAAGCCGTTGACCTTGACCTCGCCGATCTGCAGGCTGTTGAGCGGGTTGGCCGGGTCGGTGGTCTTGCGGTTCTTCTCGCGCAGCGTGTAGACCGCGGCAAAGGCCGACAGGCCCTGGCCCGGCGGCTGCCATTTCACGCCGGCTTCCCATTGCTCGCCGCGCTGCGCCTTGTAGGGCGTGCCGTAGACATCCACGCCGCCCAGCGGCTGGAAGGATTCGGAGTAGCCCAGGTAGGGCGCCCAGCCACCATCCATCTGGTAGGTGGCGCCTGCGCGCTTGGTCCAGGCCTTCTCGTCCACGGCGGAGGCGGGACGGCCTTCGGTGTCCGTCTGCGCGCTGTCGTGGCGCAGGCCCAGGGTGGCGGTCCAGCGGCCCCACTTGATCTGGTCCTGGGCGTAGAAGCCCAATTGCTTTTGCGACACGCCCGGCTGGCGCACCAGCTGCGAGGCCGTGGGCGGCGTGAAGTTGCCGTAGACGGGGTTGTAGACGTCAAACGGCGCAGTCAGGCCGCGCCAGGTGGACTGGCTGGTGCTGTTGCGCTGCGCATCCATGCCGGCCAGCACGGTGTGCTCTGCGGTGCCCCAGCGCAGCTTGCCTTCGAGCTGCGTGTCGATCACCAGCATGCGCCCGCCGTTGACCTGCCAGGAGGCATCGCGGTAGACGCTGCGGTTGTCGGGGTTGAAGACCGGGCGCGCAGGGCGGCCCTGGCCGGGGATGGCGGTGAAGCTGGTGTAAATGGAGCGGTAGTCCACGTCGCTGATGGTGCGCCGCAGGTTCTGGCGCACGGTCCAGTCCGCGTTCAGGCGGTGGCTGAACAGGTAGCCCCAGGATTTGTTCTCTGTGTCGAACGAGTCCCAGCCGGGCTCGCCGATGAAGGTGCTGGTGGGAATCTGGCCGTAGGGGCTGGGCAGGCGCGTGCCCTGCCAGGGGAAGAAGCCGATCAGCGAGCCGCTCTTGTCCTTCTGGTAGAGCGCCTGCAGCGTGAGCGAGGTATCGGCGCTGGGCCGCCAGGTCAGGCTGGGCGCGATCACCAGGCGGTCATCGTTCACATGGTCCACCTGGGTGCCGCTTTCCCGGCCCACGGCCACCAGGCGGTACAGCCACTGGCCGTCTTCGGTGACGGCGCCGGTCAGGTCGGTGGCGATCTGCTTGCGCCCGTAGCTGCCCATCTGCACCTGCACCTCGCGCAGCGCCTCGGCCTGCGGGCGCTTGCTGGTCAGATTGAGCACGCCGCCCACGCTGCCCTGGCCGTAGAGCACGGAAGAGGGGCCGCGCAGGAACTCCACGCGTTCCAGCGTGTAGGGGTCGGGGCGGCTGGTGTTGTAGGTGCCGTAGGTGCGCAGCAGCCCGTCCTGGTACTGGCTCACGCTGCCGCCGCGTGCCGAGAAGCTGTCCACCCGGCTGTCGAAATAGTTGGACACCACGCCGGCGCTGTAGGCGGTGGTCTGGCGCAGCGTCTGCACGCCCTGGGCCTCGAACTGGTCGCGCGTGACCACGCTGATGGCCTGGGGCGTCTCTATCAGCGGCGTGTCGGTCTTGGTGGCCGAGATGGCGCGTTTTGCGGTGAAGCCCACCACGGCTCCGGTGGGATTTTCCTTCTCGGTGCCTGCGTTCACGGTGACCGGGGCGAGCGTGGCCTCGGGAACATTTTCAGGCTGGGCCTGCGCGTGGGCTGCGCCGCACAGGGCAAGCAGGGCGGCATGCGCAACTGCCGTGCGCGAGAGTTTTTGGATAAGCATGGTCAATGGTCGAGAGCTGGGAAACCTGTGCCGTGGGGCGTGCTCTGGGTGCGTCGGCGCTGCTGCCGGCCTGGGGCCAGCGGCGCAGCCTGTCGTGGCGGGTGCGAATTCTAGAATGACAATGAGAATGATTGCTTTTTCTTTTTATTTGTATGTAGCATGCAACGCATTGGTATCATTTTGATAGCAACAAAGCATGTCTTGAAGAGATCTGCGAGTCGATGTGCAGGGCGGTGCGATACGCGTGCGGTCTTGCTTGCGGGAAGTCCGCGCAGCGTGTTAGCCCCTTTCACGCCGGGGCGCCAACGGCCCCGGTCGCCTCAGGCCTGGGCGGCCTGCGAGGGGTTGCTTCGGTGTGAAACGGCCTCGGGCCACAGCCGCCCGGCCGCCGACTGCAATGCTTCCACCAGCTGCCGCGTATCCGCCTTGCCCGTGGCGTGCAGCGCTTCGGTCACGATCAGCGCGTTGACTGTGGATTCGCGCACTGCCGAGTGGCCGCTTTGGCGGTTGCACCAGCGCCGGGCGTGGGCGCGGCCAGCGGTGTCGGCGAAGATGATTTCGCCGGGCTCGGGATATTCGATCTCGCCCGAGAAGGTCTCGTAGACCTCGCTGCCGGTTGCGGGGCGCACCTGCAGGCAGCCGCTGATGCGGTCCAGGTCGAAGACGGCCACGGGAATGGCAAAGGCCACCGAGGCCGCATTGCACAGGTCCACCAGCGGATGCAGGCCCGGCAGATCTCCTTCCTTGCGCAAGCGGCGCAGCAGGGCCTCGGCGGCGCAGCGGTATTGCGTGGGCTTGAGGCCCATCCTGGCAAAGCCGCGCCGCCAGGCCTGAATGGATGGCATCTCGCTTTCCGGGGTGCAGGCCAGGTTCTGCCTGGCCTGTGCCATGAAGGGGGCGATCACGGCGTGTGCGGGCACGTCGGGTGACAGGCCGCGCAGCAGCAAGGTCTGCGAGGCCAGTTCAGGAAAGTCGCGGGGGATGGAGGGTGAGTAGGAGAACTGCAAGATCAGGCCTTGTGAGTGGAGAGGTGATGTGATCTCCATCCTCGCCAGGCCGGTTTGCGTGGTCTTGAAGGAAATTGCAGCGCGTCAGGCAGCGCAGGCCTTGGCTGCCCTGGCGTAGAAGCCGGGCGCCATGCCGAAGCTGCGCACGAACAGGCGCGTCATATGGCTCTGGTCGGCAAAGCCGCTGTGCGCGGCGGCCTCGGCCAGCGGCATGCCGCTGGCGATGAGCCTGCGCGCCTGGTGCAGGCGCCGCTGCAGCAGATAGGCATGGGGCGTCATTCCCGTGGCGCGCGCAAAGGCACGCAGGAACTGGTAGCGGCTCAGGCCCGCCTCGTGGGCCAGGGCGCCCAGGGTCAGCGGTGCACCGGGATCGTCGTCCATTCGGGCGCGGGCCAGTGTGATGGGGGCCGGTGCGCGGGGCGCCGGGGCAGGGCGCTGCAGCATGCCGCCCAGCAGTTGCAGCAGGGCTTCGTCCAGGTCCAGGGCGTCCGTTGCCTCGCCGCTGACGGTCATCCTGCGGTACAGAGCCTGAAAACACGCGGCCAGGCGCGGGTCGCGCACGGCGGGCTGGCGGAACTCGAAGCCGGTCGCTGGCCCTGCGCCATCCATGTCCGCCATGAGCCCGGCCACGACCGAGGGCTCCAGGTAAAGCATGCGCCAGGCGCGACCGCCATCGCCCAGGGGCATGCCGTCATGCAACTCGCCGGGGTTGACCATGATGAGGTCGCCAGCCCCGGCCTCGTACAGGCCTCGCCCGCTGGCGGACTTCTGCGCGCCACGCTCGATCAGGCCGATCCCGTACTGCTCGTGGGCGTGCCGCCCAAAGTGCCTCGCCGTGTCTGCTGCCACGGCCTCCACGCCTGCGGTGCGGCAGCGCAGCCAGCTGAAATGCCCATCCGTGGTCGAAACCATGCCGCAGCCTTTCCTACCCACCCTGGCGCGCCAGCGTGATCGCCAGGCCGGCCAGCCCCGAGCCCACCACCACGGGGATCACGCCCACCTTCCAGCGCAGCAGCGCGGTTGCGGCGGCCAGGCCCAGCAGTGCGGACGGCCAGTCGAAGGGACCCGCCCAGCCCTGGGGCCACAGCACGTGCCAGGCAAAGAACACGGCCAGGTTGGCGATGACGCCCACCACGGCGGCCGTGATGCCTGTCAGCGGCGCGGTGAAGCCCAGCCTGCCATGGGTGGACTCGATGAAGGGGCCGCCCAGCAGGATGAAGGCAAAGGACGGCAAAAAGGTGAAGAAGGTCACGACCAGGGCGGCGGCGGCGCCGGCCGGCAGCAGCGCATCGGGGCCGAACACCTGCGTGCTCCAGCCGCCCAGGAAGCCCACGAAGGACACCACCATGATCAGCGGCCCCGGCGTGGTCTCGCCCAGGGCCAGCCCGTCCATCATCTGCGTGGCCGTGAGCCAGTGGTAGTGGTCCACCGCGCCCTGGTAGAGGTAGGGCAGCACGGCGTAGGCGCCGCCAAAGGTCAGCAGCGCCGCCTTGGTGAAGAACCAGCCCATCTGGGTGAGCGCGCCCTGCCAGCCGAAGGCGGCGGCCAGCAGGCCCAGCGCCAGGGCCCACAGCCCCAGGCTGGCCGCCAGCACCTGGCTGAAAAAGCGCCAGCGGAACCGTGCATGGGCCGGTGTGGGCGTGTCATCGTCGATGACGGCCGGGCCGTGGCTGCCGCCGCGCGGGCCGTGCCCGCCCGCAGGGGCGAAGTGGCGCGGTGCCAGCCTGCCCCCCAGGTAGCCCAGCGCGCCGGCCGCCAGCACGATCAGCGGAAAAGGCAGCTTCAACGCGAAGATGGCCACGAAGGCCGCCGCGGCAATGCCCCACAGCCAGCCGTTGCGCAGGGTGCGCGAGCCCACGCGCCAGGCCGCCTGCACCACCAGCGCCGTCACGGCCGGCTTGATGCCATAGAAGATGCCGGCAACGGCCGGCACATGGCCGAAGGCCACATAGATCCAGGACAGGGCGATGAGCAGCAAAAGCGAAGGCAGGACGAACAGCCCGCCGGCCACGATGCCGCCCCATGTGCGGTGCAGCAGCCATCCGATGTAGGTGGCCAGCTGCTGCGCCTCGGGGCCGGGCAGCAGCATGCAGTAGTTGAGCGCATGCAGGAAGCGCCCCTCCGAGATCCAGCGCCGCCGCTCCACCAGGTCCTCATGCATGATGGCGATCTGCCCGGCCGGCCCGCCAAAGCTGATGCAGCCCAGCCTCAGCCAGTAGCGCAGGGCTTCGGCGCGGGTGGGCGGGAGGGGGGCTGCGGGTGCAGCGGGTGCATCAAGCGAACTGGGAGGCATGCCGCAAATGTCTCATACGGCAGCCGCCGCTGACGCCTGCAGGCACCGCACCCGCACCCGCGCTGCGCAGACGCTACATCTGCCGGGCGGCCTGCTTGACCAGCACCGGCTCGGCGCGGTAGCTGCCCGGGAACAGCTGCTTGAGCTGCTCCACCTTGGGCAGGTCGTTGATGACGATGTAGGGGTGGCGCGGGTTCTCCGTCATGAAGTCCTGGTGGTAGTTCTCGGCCGGGAAGAAGCTGGGCTTGTCCTCCAGCCGGGTCACGATGGGCTTGCCGAAGACCTTGGCCGCGTCCAGCTGGGCCACATAGGCCTGGGCTGTCTTGAGCTGGGCGGCGTCGGTGGCGAAGATGGCCGAGCGGTACTGCGTGCCCGTGTCCGGCCCCTGGCGGTTGAGCTGGGTCGGGTCATGGGCCACGGAAAAGTAGATCTGCAGCAGCTGCCCGTAGCTGACCTGGGCCGGGTCATAGGTGACCTCGACCGACTCCGCATGCCCGGTGCGTCCGCTGCTCACCGCCGAATACGAGGCCTGGGCCGCCGTGCCGCCGCTGTAGCCAGAGACGGCGCGCTGCACGCCCTTGACATGCTGGAACACGCCTTGCACGCCCCAGAAGCAGCCGCCCGCAAAGATGGCTTTCTGCGGCCCCTGGCCCGTGGCGGGCGCATCCTGCGCGGGTGGTGGAATGCGCACGGCCTGCTCGGCCGCCTGCAGGTTGCTGCCCTGCCACAGCAGGGCGCCGCCCAGCAGCACGGCGCTGCCGGTCAGCAGTTGGAGAAGGCCGCGGCGGCGGGGTGCGGTGGCGAGGGTGGAATCGTTGGTCATGGTGTCTCTCCGGTGAAAGTGAAGTGGCCAGGGATCAGCCAAAGGTGAAGGCATAGGCGGAGATGCCGGGATCCAGGAATTCGATGCTGAAGGTGCGCTCGGCTGCGCCGCCGTCCTGGCGCACCAGTTGGTACAGGCGCTGCTCGGTCACGCTGCCGCTGCCGTCGGCGGCCACGTCCATGCCGCGCGAGGCGCCGGGCGCCTTGCCGTCGATCAGCACCTTGAAGCGCACGGGCTTGCCATCGCTGCCCGGGCCCAGCACCAGGTGCAGGTCGCGTGCCTGGAAGCGGTAGGTGATGCGGCCGGTGGCGCCGTCCAGCGTGGCGCTTTCCGGGCCCACCGTCCATTGGCCGCTCAGGCCCCAGGCGTTGAGCGGCAGGCGCTCGGGCGTGGCATAGGCGGTGGCCTGGTTGTGCACGGCGGCAGGCGTGGCGGCAAATTGCTCGGCGCGCTCATAGCCCAGGTAGGTCTCGTGCGAGCGCACGGCTGCCATGTCGGCTGCCTGCTGCACGCCCTTGGCCTGCACGTCGATCAGGCCCTGGTCCACCTGCTTCGATCCGGCTTCCTGCAGCAGTTGCTGGATCACGCGCTCGGACTCGGCATAGCCGCCTTCGCCAAAGTGGTGGTGCCGGATGCGGCCCTGGGCATCAATGAAGTAGTGCGCCGGCCAGTACTGGTTGTTGAAGGCGCGCCAGATCTTGTAGCCGTTGTCCACGGCCACGGGGTAGCTGATGCCCAGGTCCTTGATGGCCTTTTCCACGTTGGACAGCTTGCGCTCGAAGGCGAACTCCGGCGCATGCACGCCCACCACCACCAGGCCCTGGTCGCGGTATTTCTCGGCCCAGGCCTTCACATAGGGCAGGGTGCGCAGGCAGTTGATGCAGGAATAGGTCCAGAAATCCACCAGCACCACCTTGCCGCGCAGTTGTTCGGCCCTCAGCGGGGTGGAGTTGAGCCAGTCGGTGGCGCCGTCCAGCGCAGGGGCCAGCCCTTCGTCCGGCAGGGCGGCGCGGGACGGGCCGCCGGCCATGCGCATGGCGCCGCCTGCGGCCATCATGGCCGGGCCAGCACCCTCACCCCTGTCCACGGCGGCCATCATTGCGGGACCGGCCTGCATGGCCATGGCGCCACCCTCGGGCCTGCCGCTCAGGCGGTCCACCAGCCTTTGCTCCAGGCCGCCGGTGGAGGCCGTGGACACTTGCGCCAGCACGCCCGTGTCCAGCCCCAGCGCAATCGCGCCCACGCCGGCCAGCATGGCTGCGCCCAGCCCGCGCCGCACCCATTCGCCCGCGCCCAGCATGCGCTTGAGCGCCGCAAACACCTTGCCGCCCAGCAGCAGGGCCGCCGCCATGGAGGTGGCCGCACCGGCCGCATAGGCCAGCAGCAGCAGGCTGGAGGTGGTGTTGGCGCCCTGCAGTGCGGCGCCCGTGAGGATCAGGCCCAGGATGGGACCCGCGCAGGGCGCCCACAGCAGGCCCGTGGCCACGCCCAGCAGCAGCGAGGCGCCGGGGCGGGCGCCGCCGTCCGTGCCCTGGGCACGCTCGGAAAGGCGCGAGCCCGCCGCCACCAACGGCCGCGTCAGCCGCTCGGACAGGCCGGGCCACAGCAGGGTCAGCGCAAACACGGCGACCAGGCCCAGGGCCAGCCAGCGGCCGTATTCATTGGCGGCCACCACCCAGCCGCCGCCCACGGCGGCCAGCGAGGCCACCAGGGCGAAGGTCAGCGCCATGCCCGCCAGCAGCGGCAGGCCGCTTTTGGCGAAGGGCTGGTCGGCGCGTGCAAAGACGAAGGGCAGCACCGGCAGGATGCAGGGGCTGACGATGGTCAGCACCCCGCCCAGATAGGCCAGGACGATCAGCAGCATGGCGTGGCTCCCGGGTTCAGGCAGGCTGGGGCGTGAACGTCAGCGACAGCCCGTTCATGCAGTAGCGCAGGCCCGTGGGCTTGGGGCCGTCGTCGAAGACATGGCCCAGGTGGCCGCCGCAGCGGCGGCAATGCACCTCGGTGCGCAGCATGCCGTAGGTGCGGTCCTGGCGCGTGGCCACGGCCTTGTCCAGCGGCTGCCAGAAGCTGGGCCAGCCCGTGCCGCTGTCGAACTTGGTCTTGGACGAGAACAGCGGCAGCGCGCAGCCCGCGCAGGCAAAGGTGCCGGCGCGGTGCTCCTTGTTCAGGGGGCTGGTGCCGGCGCGCTCCGTGCCTTCCTTGCGCAGGATCTGGTACTGCTCGGGCGTGAGCCGGGCACGCCACTCGGCGTCGCTGTAGCTCACCTCGAAGATTTCGCTGGAGGCGGCGGCCGGTGCGCGGCGCGGGAACAGGCTGGCCGCCAGCACGGCGGTGGTGCCGGCGCCTGCAGTCCACAGAAGATGGCGTCTGGTGGTCATGGTGTGCTCCTGAAGGTTCTTTGCGTCTGAAAACGATGCGATGCCAGTCAGGTTAGGGCGGCGGCCTCCCGAAGTCTTCACGCAGAGTTCAAAGATTCGTGATAACTCCCGGCCCCGGTATTGCGCACAATGGCAGCCACTCCCGCCACTTCCAGGAAACCGCATCCGATGACCGCCACGCGCCGCGTACTTCTCGTCGAGGACGACGCCCATATCGCCGACCTGCTCACGCTGCACCTGCGCGACGAAGGCCTGGAAGTCATGCACTGCGCGCGCGGCGACGACGGCCTGCGCCAACTGGAGCGCGGCGGCTGGGACGCGCTGGTGCTGGACATCATGCTGCCCGGCGTGGACGGCCTGGAGATCTGCCGCCGCGCCCGCGCCATGGCGCGCTACACGCCCATCATCATCATCAGCGCGCGCTCCAGCGAGGTGCAGCGCATCCTGGGCCTGGAGATCGGCGCCGACGACTACCTGGCCAAGCCGTTTTCCGTGCTGGAGCTGGTGGCGCGCGTCAAGGCGCTGCTGCGCCGCGTGGAGGCGCTGGCCCAGAATGCCCGGCTGGAGTCCGGCAGCCTGACCATCGCCGGCCTGGCCATGGACCCCGTGGCGCGCGATGCCCGGCTTCATGGTGCCCGGCTGGACCTGACCCCGCGCGAGTTCGACCTGCTGTACTTCTTTGCGCGCCAGCCCGGCAAGGTGTTCTCGCGCATGGACCTGCTCAACGCCGTCTGGGGCTACCAGCACGAAGGCTACGAGCACACCGTCAACACCCACATCAACCGCCTGCGCGCCAAGATCGAGGCCGACCCGGCCCAGCCCGCGCGCATCCTCACCGTCTGGGGGCGCGGCTACAAGTTCGCCGAGGCGGGGGAGGGCGCCTGACATGAAACTGCGCCTGACACTGACCCAGCGCCTGTCCCTGGTCTTTGCCGTGCTGCTGCTGGTGTGCAGCGGCACCTCGGCCTGGATGCAGCTGCGCGCCAGCCGCATGCATGAGCTGGAAGTGGTGCAGGGCCTGTCGCGCGATGTGGCCGAAAGCATTGCGCGCGACGCCCAGCTGACCGACGCCAACGGCCTCATGCCCGGCGCCGTGCGCAGCTTCTTCAACCAGCTCATGCTGGTCAACCCCAGCGTGGAGGTCTACCTGCTGGATGCCGACGGCCGCATTGCAGGCCATGCAGCCCCCGACGGCCGCGTGCGCCGCGAGCGCGTGGACCTGGCGCCCGTGCACCGGCTGCTGGAAGGCGGCACGCTGCCCATCCTGGGCGACGACCCGCGCAGCGTCGAAGGCCGCAAGGTCTTCAGCGCGGCGCCGCTGCGCGTCAACGGCAAGGACGTGGGCTTCATCTACGTGGTGCTGCAGGGCGAGGCGCATGACCAGCTGGTGGCGCAAGGCTCGGCCAACTCGGTGCTCAGCACGGCGCTGTGGTCCATCGGCATGGTGGCGCTGCTGTGCCTGGTGGCGGGCCTGGTGGCCTTTGCGCTGATCACGCGGCCGCTGCGCCGGCTCACCGAAGAGGTGGCCGGCTTCGACATCCATGGCGCGCCCCCGGACCTGCCGGCCCCCCAGCCCGGCGCCGCACAGGACAGCCGTGACGAGATCGCCGTGCTGGACTCGGCCTACCGCCGCATGGTGGCGCGCATCGGCGAGCAGTGGCGGGCGCTCACGCGCCAGGACCAGGAGCGGCGCGAACTCATCGCCAACGTCTCGCACGACCTGCGCACGCCGCTGTCGTCGCTGCACGGCTACCTGGAAACGCTGCTGCTCAAGGACGCCGTGCTCGACGCCACCGAACGCCGCCGCTACCTGGGCATTGCCCTGGCCCAGAGCCAGAAGGTGGGCGAGCTGGCGCAAAGCCTGTTCGAGCTGGCGCGCCTGGAATACGGCTTTGTCCAGCCTGAGCCGGAGCCGTTTTCCATGCCCGACCTGGTGCAGGACGTGTTCCAGAAATTCGAGCTGCGTGCCGAGGCGCGCCAGGTGGCGCTGCGGGCCGACTTCCCGCCCCGCCTGCCCGTCGTCCAGGCCGACCTGGGCATGATCGAGCGCGTGCTGGGCAACCTGCTGGACAACGCGCTGCGCCACACGCCCGGCGGCGGCAGCATCCAGGTGGCGCTGGCGGCAGCGGGCAACGCGGTCGAAGTCACCGTGGCCGACACGGGCCCCGGCATCTCGGCCGATCTGCGCGAAGGCCTGTTCGAGCGCCCCTTCACCGTGGGCGGCGCCCGCCGCGGCGGCGGCCTGGGCCTGCGCATCGTCCACCGCATGCTGGAGCTGCACGGCTGCCGCATCGAACTGGTGGACCAGCCGGGGCAGGGGGCAAGCTTCCGGTTCGTGCTGCCTGCGGCAAAGCCACGCGCTGTCTGATGGGCCATTGCGTCCGGGAAACCGGAGGCCAGCACATGGCAGATCAAGGTCTCTGACAGTTTCGCAATCCATGAATGGGAATCGGGCAATACGCAATCCATTGCGTTGCCAATTCCTGAGAAAAAACCTCTTGCACCTGGATGTTGCAAAATGTTTATTCATGGTGCGAAAAAGAAACTGACAAGGAGACGCCGTGGCGATGAGCATCAATTCAAGGTTTTGGTCATTGGCAAGCACCAATGCACAGCATGCATCGTGCATGCGAATTTGCCATGTCCCATAGCGGCACATACGGTGCAGTATATGCACCTCAAGTCCTTGCGTTTCGCAGCCGGCGCCTGTCCGATGATGTGATCGTGGCTACGGCAGATAGCGGTGACCATGCATTCTTCTCGGCAGCGGAATTCGAGCAATTTAACCAAAGGCCATCAACGCTGCCCTTGCGCCGCCAAGCCGAGTTGCGGGCCCGATTTTTGCTGGGCAGCAACGACTCCGCAAAGGGTATGCGCAGGCTGTTGGCTTCGCGCAGGGCAGCCAAGCGCGAGACGGTTTCCAGCGGGCCCGCCCTGCACATCATTGTTCCCACGCTGCAATGCGCTCACTCGTGCCGCTATTGCCAAGTCAGCCGCGCTCTGGACGATCAGGGCCACACCATGTCGGTGCCTGACCTGGATGCAGCCTGCGACACCGTATTTGAAAGTCCTTCCCGTGTCCTGACCGTGGAGTTTCAGGGGGGTGATCCTCTGCTGCGTTTCGACCTGGTCCAGCGCGCAATCGTGCGCATCCATCAGCGCAATGCATCCGAGGGGCGCCAGATCCGGTTTGTCATCGCTTCGACGCTGCACCAGTTGGATCCGGCGATGTGTGAATTTTTCAAGACGCACGGCGTATACCTTTCCACCAGCATCGACGGGCCTCCTGGCATTCACAACCGCAATCGGCCAATTCCGGGGCGCAACGCCCATGCGCGCACGCTTGCCGGGGTGGCGATGGCAAGACGGTTGATCGGGCCTGATTCAGTATCCGCATTGATGACCACGACCAAGGCATCGCTGGCACACGCCGATGCCATTGTTGACGAGTACGTGCGGCTGGGTTTCAAGGAGATTTTCCTGCGGCCATTGAGCAGCTATGGCTTTGCCAAGCGCAATCAGGCCTTGCTGGGCTACTCCGTGGGCGAGTTCTTCCGCTTCTATCAACAAGGCCTGTCGCGCGTTCTGCATTGGAACGCGCAAGGAGTCGAGATCAGGGAGGTGTATGCCAGCATCCTGCTCAACAAGATTCTTTCCACCTTCGACGCAGGTTACGTCGATCTGCAGAGTCCCACAGGCGCAGGCAGCAGTGTGCTGGTCTACAACTATGACGGCCATGTCTATCCCAGCGATGAGGCGCGCATGCTTGCAGAGACTGGCGATACATCGTTGCGCATGGGGCGCATAGGCACGCCAATGAGCGCATTGCTGGAGACCGAGGTGCGGCGCAGCCTTGTCGAATCCAGCCAGACACAGGCAATGGCGGCGTGCCGCGAATGCGCCTACAGCATGTTCTGTGCGCCCAATCCTGTGGACGCACAGGCGCAGTTCGGCAAGTTGTTGGTGCCGGCCGAGGACACCGAGCATTGCCAGCGTCACATGGGTTTGTTCGACGCCATGTTCAGGCTTTTGCATGGCGCCGATGAGCCATGCCAGGATCTGCTGCACCGCTGGGCGCAGCCTGTCGGCGAGGGGGCGGCCTGATGCGCCGGATAAAGGCATTGCTGCAGCCGGGCTGCGAGCCTGTGGTGCACCGGGTGGTGAGCTTCAAGGATGTGGCGGCACAGTGGTTGCCGCATTTGCGCTTTCTCGTCCTTGTGCAGTCGGAGCAGGAGCGACGCCGCGTGGATGACTTGGGAAAGTCAGGCCTGTCCAATCTTTGCTGGGTGCAGGCCTGCGATCTGCAGGCCGGAGATGTCGTGGTCCCGCATGCCAGCAGAGCCGAGCTTGTGGTGCTGTTGAGAGAGGCAGACTCGCACCATGCGCTGTTCATGACCAACCGCTGCAACAGCTACTGTCTCATGTGCTCGCAGCCGCCGACAACAGTGGATGACAGCTGGCTGGTGGATGAGGCGATTGACGCCATCCGCCATTTGCGCCGCGCCCCAAGGGTGTTGGGACTGACGGGAGGGGAGCCGCTGCTGCTGGGCCATGGCCTTAGGCGTGTTCTGGATGCCGTTGCTGCCCATTTGCCCGAAACGCGCGTGGAAGTCCTGACCAATGGACGCTTGTTCAGCAATGCACAAACCGCAGCGAGCATCCTGGACGGCCTGGACACGACCGTGCGCTGGTTGATTCCACTCTATGGGCACGCGGACTTTGTCCATGATTTCGTGGTGCAGTCTCCTGGCGCATTCGACGAAACAATCGCGGGCCTGCTGGCGCTTCAAGACCATGGACAACAGGTGCAGTTGCGAACCGTACTGATAGAGCCCGTGCTGGAGATCCTTCCCGAGTTGGCAGGCTTCATCGGTCGCAACCTGCCGTTCGTGAATGAACTGGCATGGATGGGCTGCGAGCCGACAGGTTTTGCATTGGCCAATCGACAGCTGTGCGAAGTGGATCTAAGCGATTGGGGCGCAACGCTTGAGCAATCGTCGCGTGTGCTTCGCCGGCATGGCGTCCCCCAACTGTTCATGAATTTGCCGCTCTGTGTCTTGCCAAGGCCGCTGTGGCCGCTCGCGCATCGCAGCATCTCCGACTGGAAGAACGTATATGCCCCGGAGTGCACGGAATGCGCAGTGAAGTCCCGCTGCGCGGGTCTGTTTGCATGGCATGAGAAAGGCTGGAAGCCAGCGCCGCTGAAGGCGTTGGACGCTATCGAGGTAACCGCATGAGCAAATTTATCCGCAACATCTCGCTGTTCGTCGCGGGACTGCCGCTGCTGGCAACCAAGAGCCTGTCGGCCGCGCCTGCAACGGCGGTTGAGCTGGAGCCTCTGGAAGGCCCTGGAGCTGTTCCGCTGCGCCCATTGAACAGGGAAATGGACAATCTCTTTGCGGGCCACCGCTCGCATTCAAGCCATCGTTCCCATTCAAGCCACAGTTCGCACTACTCAGGCTCTGGCGGCA
Source organism: Delftia sp. DLF01 (assembly GCF_014852125.1). Classification (NCBI taxonomy): domain Bacteria; kingdom Pseudomonadati; phylum Pseudomonadota; class Betaproteobacteria; order Burkholderiales; family Comamonadaceae; genus Delftia; species Delftia sp. DLF01. Next base: position 713,895 of record NZ_JACVAZ010000003.1, on the reverse strand, counting down.
GCAGCTCCAGCTACCGGGCTCCGGCGTATGTGGCGCCCAGCCCTGTGCCTGCACCGGCTTACTCGGCACCCGCTCCTTCTCGCTATGCGCCATCCTCAGGCACCACTTCCAATCATCTGGTGGACACTCCGGGCGCCAGCAAAGCACCACAGACCTATCCAGGCACTACCGGGGCAGCGTCGTCACGCGAGGAATTGACGCACCCCGAGAAGCTGCGGCTTCAGATCATGAGGGTGCAGATCAAACTCAAGAACCTTGGTCTCTATGACGGGCCGATTGACGGGGTAATGAACGAGGGAACGCGCACGGCTCTGCGCTACTTCCAGGACCTCAAGGGGCTGCAGAGAACCGGCACGATGACGACGCCCACGCTCAACGCCATGGGGATTCCTGCTGTCAATTGAGGTGTGTCGGCGGCTCCGGCCCAGGATGCCGGCCATGCCGGGGAATTCGCGGCGTCGCTGCGTTACCCTTGTGCACAGCGCGCCCTCGACGGCGCGGCATGCACAAGATCGTCAACACGCCCCCAAGGACCCACGCCATGTCAACGTCTGCCTCCCCGGTTCATCGCCTGCCCGCATGGGTGCCGCTGCGCTACACCACGTTCTGCCTGAGCCTGGTCGGCAGCGCGGGGCTGCTGGTGGCGGCGCTGGTGTGGGGCGGGCTGTGGTGGTGGCTGGGCTTTGGCGTGTGCGCCGCGCTGGCGCTGCTGGGCGTGCGCGACATGACCCAGGTGCGCCATTCGGTGCTGCGCAACTACCCCATCATCGGCCACCTGCGGTTTCTGCTGGAGTTCATCCGGCCAGAGATGCGGCAGTACTTCATCGAGTCCGACCATGAGGCGCTGCCGTTCTCGCGCGCCCAGCGCTCCCTGGTCTACCAGCGCGCCAAGGGCGATCCGGACAGCCGCCCCTTGGGCACGCAGCTCAATGTCACGGCCCAGGGCTATGAATGGGTGAACCATTCCATGCAGCCCACCAAGCTGGCCTCGCATGACTTCCGCATCACCATCGGCTGCGCCGATGAAGGCGCCTCGCCCTGCACCCAGCCCTACAGTGCCAGCATCTTCAATATCTCGGCCATGAGCTTCGGCGCGCTGTCGGCCAATGCCATCCTGGCGCTGAACAAGGGCGCGAAGATGGGCGGCTTTGCGCACGACACGGGCGAGGGCTCCATCAGCCAGCACCACCGCGTGCACGGCGGCGACCTGATCTGGGAGGTGGCCTCGGGCTACTTCGGCTGCCGCAACGACGATGGCAGCTTCAACGAAGATAAATTCATCGCCAACGCCACCGACCCGCAGGTCAAGCTCATCGAGATCAAGCTCAGCCAGGGCGCCAAGCCCGGCCACGGCGGCATGCTGCTGGGCGCCAAGGTCACGCCTGAGATCGCCGCCGCGCGTGGCGTGCCCGTGGGTGTGGACTGCATCAGCCCGTCCAGCCACAGCGCCTTCAAGACACCGGTGGAGATGATGCATTTCATCGCCCGCCTGCGCGAGAAGTCGGGCGGCAAGCCCACGGGCTTCAAGTTCTGCGTGGGCCATCCCTGGGAGTGGTTCGCCATCGTCAAGGCCATGCAGGAGACGGACATCACGCCGGACTTCATCGTGGTCGATGGCGCCGAGGGCGGCACGGGCGCGGCGCCGGTGGAGTTCACCGACCACGTGGGCGTGCCGCTGCAGGAAGGGCTGCTGCTGGTGCACAACACGCTGATCGGCGTGGGCCTGCGCCACCGCATCAAGATCGGCGCGGCCGGCAAGGTGATCACGGCCTTCGACATCGCGCGCATGATGGCGCTGGGCGCCGACTGGTGCAACGCCGGGCGCGGCTTCATGATGGCCCTGGGCTGCATCCAGGCGCAGAACTGCCACACCGGCCACTGCCCCACGGGCGTGGCCACGCAGGACGCGGTGCGCCAGAAGGCCCTGGTCGTGCCCGACAAGGCCACGCGCGTGGCCAACTTCCACGACAAGACCCTGCATGCGCTGCAGGAACTGGTGCAGGCTGCGGGCCTGGAGCACCCTTGCGACATCACGGCCCACCACATCGTGCGGCGCATCTCCGACACCGAGGTGCGGCAGCTGGCCAACCTGGTCCTGCGCGTGGAGCCCGGCGCGCTGCTGGGGCCGCTGGACAAGCAGCACAGCGTGTTCAAGCTCTACTGGCCGGGCGCCAGCGCCCACACCTTCCAGTTCGCGCCGCCCACGCTCAAGCCTTCTGCGCCCCAGGCCAAGGCGCAGGCGGCGGGCCAGGCGGCATAGAGACGCCACGCAGAGAAGACAGGCGCCACAGACCACAGCCGATTACAGGTTTTAACAACCCTCGGGGATAATGCGCCCCGAGAACTTGGTGCACAACTGTATTTTTCTGTGTAAATGAAAACTATTTTGGTTCGCATTGCGGCTGCCGTCTTCGGCGGCTATGCCTTCACCTGGGGCTTCATCGCCCTGGGCGTGGTGCTGATGTTTGCCGCCGGAATGGAGTTCCACGATGCCGAGCATCTGGGCTACATCCTCGGCTTCCTGGTGTTTCTGACGGTGTTCCTCTGGGCCTTTGCCGCCCAGAGCCTCCCGCGCGTCTGGGCCGTGCTGGCCGGTGGCGGCATTGTCATGACCGGCTGCGCATCGCTGCTCCAGCAGATGCTGCTGCCCTGATCCGGAGATCGCTTCCCATGTTCCAGAATTTCCGCCTTTCCATGGCCTGGCTGCACACCTGGTTCGGGCTGGTGCTCGGCTTCGTGCTCATGGCCGCCTTCTTCTTTGGCGCGCTGTCGGTGTTCGACCGCGAGATCGACCGCTGGGCCATTCCGGCTTCGCGCTTCGAGCCCACGCCCATGCCCTCGTACGACCAGATCCTCAAGCCGGTCTTCGAGTCCATGCAGCCCAATGCCCAGGCGCGCGAGGCCATGCGCGGCGAGGTCAACGGCCCGCTGCCCGAACGCTTCGACACGCCCCAGCGCTGGGGCGCCTACACCACGCACCGCGACCCGGTGCTGGGCCTGTTCGCCGGCTACGAGGTGGCCAACGCCAAGAAGCCCGAGACCCTGATCTGGGCCATGCGCACCATCGACCCGCGCAATGGCGAGTCCCTGCCGGACGACCACCTCAAGATCGGCAGCCAGTTCTTCTACCCGCTGCACTACAGCCTGACGCTCAACTGGATGGGCCTGGGCTACTGGATCGTGGGCTTTGCCGCACTCATCATGCTGGTGGCCCTGGTCAGCGGCGTGGTCATGCACCGCAAGATCTTCCGCGAGCTGTTCACCTTCCGTCCGAAGAAGGCCACCCAGCGCAGCGTGCTGGACCTGCACAACATGACGGGCGTGGTGGCGCTGCCCTTCCACTTCTTCTTCGCCTTCACGGGGCTGGTGATCTTTGCGGGCATCTACTTCCCCATCACCCACACCCAGCTGGAGCCGCTGCACGAGCTGCACGAAAAAATGGAGGCAGAGGAAACCGGCCTGCCGCACGACCGCGCCGGCGTGGCCGCGCCCGTGGCCTCGGTGGACGCCATGGTGGCCGAGGCGCAGCGCCGCTGGGCCGCCAAGGGCATGGCCGGCGACGTGGGTTTCCTGTCCGTCACCCATGTGGGCGATGCCAATGGCTACGTCAGCGTCTACCGCGCCGGCACCGACCGCATTGCGCTCACGGGCGAGGGCATCCACTTCAAGGCCAGCACCGGCGCGCTGCTGCGCGAAGACCCGCCGCGCACGGCCGTGGACAGCCTCAACACCTTCCTCACCGGCCTGCACCTGCAGCACTTCCGCCACTGGTTGCTGCGCTGGCTGTACGTGCTCGGAGGCCTGGCCGGCTGCGCCTGTATTGCCACCGGCTTCGTCTTCTTCGTGGAAAAGCGCAAGAAGCAGCACGCCAAGCAGGGCGTGCAGGGCGCGCGCGTGGTCGATGCCCTGGCCGTCACCACCGTCACCGGCATGCTGGTGGCCGCCCTGGGCATGCTGATTTCCAACCGCCTGCTGCCCGAGGCCATGCCCCAGGGCTGGCCGGGCCGGGGCGACATGGAGCGCTATTTCTTCTGGGCCGCCTGGCTGCTGGCCATGGCGCATGCCTTTGTGCGCAGCGCCCCCGTGGCCCGGGGCCTGCCCAATCCCGCCTGGCGCGAGCAGTGCTGGGCCGTGGCCGCCATGGCCGTCACGGCCGTGCTGCTGAACTGGCTGACCACGGGTGACCACCTGTTCAAGACCCTGGGCGCGGGCTACTGGCCCGTGGCCGGCGTGGACCTGTTCATGCTGGCCAGCGCCGTGCTGGCCGTGGTGGTGGCGCGCAAGCTCAAGACGCGCGCCGTGCCCGCCATGCCCTCGCGCGCCGCGGAGGTGGCCCATGTCTGATGGACTGATGGACGCACTGCTGCTGGCCGCCGCCTTTGCGGCATCGCTGGCCGGCATGGGCTGGTTTGCGCTGGCCAAGGACGTGCACTGGGAGCAGGTGCACGGCGACACGCCCCAGCCCGATGGCAAGGTCAGGCTGCTGCGCTGGCTGGGCGCTTCGGGGCTGGCCGCCTCGCTGGGCCTTTGCCTGGCGGTGGACCATGCCTCCATGGCCTCCCTGGTCTGGATCATGACGCTGGCCGCTGCCGCCCTGGCCATTGCCTTCACCCTGACCTGGCGGCCGAGCTGGCTGCGCTGGCTGCCGGCCTGACGTTTGCGCGGGGGCCTCTGCGCCCGCTGCAGGCTCAGGCCTGCCTTTTCCTCATCCTGCGGCTGGCCAGATAGGCCATGCCGCACAGCAGCGCCAGCATGCCGCCCTTGCCCAGGCCGGGAACGGCCTGGACATTTCCGGGGCCGGCACCGGGCCCTGGGTCCGTGCCCGGACCGGGGTCGGGATCGGTGCCCGGGCCCGGGTCGGGAGGATCGGCAGCGATCACCTCGATGGACACGGCTGCCGGTGCGGCAGCGCTCTGGTGCCCGTCGGATACCGTGAAGGCGAAGGTATCGGGCCCCGAGTAGCCGGCCGCTGGCGTATAGACCAGCGTGCCCGTCTGGGGATCGAAGCCGCTGATGCCGCCATGGGCGGGGCCGGCGGTGATCTCGAAGCGCAGCGGGTCCGACTCGAAGTCCGTGCCAGCGAGGGTGATGGACAGCGCCGTATCCTGCGGCGTCGTGACGGCTTGCGGCAGCGCCACGGGGGCGGCGTTGGCCGCCATTGCGTTGGAAAAGCGCGAGGTGTCGCCGGTGGAAATCCGGGTGGCGGTCGCCGTGACAGCGGCCTGGTCGCCCGGAGGCATGGCGCCCTTGAACGCCAAGGGCGCATGGCCGGAGGCATCGGTGGTCACGGTCTGCGAGCCCAGCAGAACCTTGCCGGCGGCGCGCTCCACCAGCCCGTCGGGCAGCCTGGGCGTCGAGAAATACTCGATGCGCATGCTCTCGTTGGCGACGCTGTCCAGCGTGCCGGACAGGCCGTCGGGCGTCACCGTGAGCAGCACCGGATCGGCAGGATCTCCGTTGGCCAGGCTGGTTCGTGCGATGCCTCCCTCGGTATTGCCGTAGATGGCATTGCCGAGCATGGAGACGCCCTTGACTTCGTCCCCCCGCAATCCCACGCCGAACAGCCTGTTGTGCGCAATCACGTTGGCATGTGCCGCGTCGTCACCGCCGACCAGGGTGTCATGGGCCTTCTGGAAAAAGGAAACGCCTTCCCCATTGGGCAGGGCGGTTCCCTGGGGACTGACGCCCACGTAGTTGCCCTGCACGAGGTTGTTCTTGCCGGCGCCCTGGAACTGTATGCCGGACGCCTTGCTGCCACCGACGATGTTTCCGCGCACGGTGACCTCGTCCGAATCCTTGATGACGATGCCCCATTGATTGGGCAGCATGGTGCTGGCATCCAGGCTGGTTCCCACGATATTCCCGGCAATCAGGGTATTCGAGTTGCGTGCGGCGTAGTTTCCATTCAATTCAATGGCCGTTTCCTTGTTTCCGGCAACCAGGTTGCCGTCTTCAGGGCCTGTGCCAATGCGATGTCCGCCTTCCGGCGAAAAGAATACGGCAATGCCTGGCCCATTGTTGGCAATCATGGCCGTGCCGGCTGCATTGGTCCCGACACGGTTGCGGGTCACCAGCGTGTGCGAGCCGGAAATGGAAATCCCGGATGAACCACCGGTTTCCCTGACATTGCCGGAGACGAGGTTGCTGTCGATCAGCGTGCCGGTAAATCCGGATGCCACGCTGATGCCGTTTCCCTGGTTTCCCAGCGCCACATTGCTGGTGATATCGGTGCCTATGTAATTTCCCTGAATGATGTTTTCTGTGCCGACGCCCGGCCAGGAAAGCCATACTCCGGAATTTTCCGCCGCGGAAATGACATTTCGTCCGCCAATATCCAGATTACCGATGCGGTTGCGGTTGCCGGAGTTGACAATAATGTTGTTGCGATTGCCCATGGCGACCGTTCCCGATGCGTCAACGCCTATATGGCAGCCCAGCACGGTGTTGCCGTCGCCTGTCACCGTCAGGGCCGTGCTGAAGCCGCCTATCGCCAGACCGCGCACCGTGATGGCGCCTGCCAGCTCAAGCCCTATACCGAACTCGGAGCTGCCTGCCTGCAGCGTGATCAGGGGGCGGCGTGGCAAGTGGTCCTCATAGCCGGGTTGCGTGCTGGCGTCCACCGTCAGCGATGTGGCCGGTGCAATGGGCTGCATGAGGCTGCCATTCCAGTTGCTTTGGGTGACGATGGTCTGCTCTCCCCCCGCACCGATGCTGAACTCGATGCGGTTGTCGCCCCCTTTGTTGCGGTTGGCGTTGGCGTAGGTGATGGCGTCGCGCAGGGAGCAGGGTCCCAGGCCGGTGCTGGCGCACGGGCCGCTTGCGTCGGCGGCGCTGTCCACCACGACGGTCCATGCATGGGCCGTGGCGACACAGCCTTGCAAGAGCAACGCCAGGGCGAGCAGGCGCAGCGGCCTGCTTGCCGGCCTGGTAGTGAATCGTTGCCTGTATATCCTCATTGCCATTTTTTACTTTCCCTGAAATGGGCTGCCGAAACGCATTCTGGATATTGCGCAATACATGATGTGAAATAGCGATGGCATTCTGCATGCGCGACGTCTGTGTTCAATATCACAGGGGGTGGTCAGAAACGGAGCAGCCTTTGTCGATGAATCAATCCGGCAATGATCTCCAGGGCATCGGAGTATTGGTTTAAGAATTTTCTTAAAGTGACAGGAATAATGGCATCTTCAAAGAGAGTTGACGATTTTCCGATGGCGGATCGATGCTTGAAATCGCTTTTTGGCGAGGCGGCGTGCAAGAGGTTTCATCATTAAGAAAATTCTTAGTCCAAATTCGCCCTTTGATTTCTAAGATTCGGCAATGCGCCAGTTTCAAGCTCTCTTGTTTTCTTCCAGATCGATACATCACAGGCTGTGCCTGTCCCTGGCACGGCGTGACTTGATGGCATTTGCACTGGCGATCATGGCCATGCTGGCCTGTGCCGGTCACGGCGGCAGGGACGCCGCCGCCCCGGCGACGCCATCGCGCAGCCTCGGTCATGTGCCCGTGCGAGACATTCAGTTGTTTTTCATGGACCGATGTTTCCTGCTGCTGGACGCTGCGGTGGGGGCCACGCACGCAGCCATCCACACGCAAGCCGGTTATGCCTGGCCGTGGCGCGCCAGCGCAGCGCAGGGCCAGCCCGGGCCGCTCCATTCACTGATGCAGGCAGGCCGGGCGCTTCCCGAATCCCTGTTGCTGCGCAAATCCGCGAACAACGCCGGATGGCTTGCAGACCGTTGGGAGCCCGCGCGGCAGCTGGTCAGGGCCCATGTCTGGCTGCTGCTGGGGTCCGTGTCGCTGGGACTTGCCTTCATGGCTGTTCTTGCATGGTGCGTGCGCCGGCTGCGCCGCAGCGTGCCGGCTTCGGCCTGGAGCCGGGCAGGCGCCTGCGCCGCCGGTGATGCGCTCTGCCGAAAGCTGCTGGACACGGCCCCCGTGGGCCTGGCGCTGGTGCGGTGCAGCGATCGCAGCCTGCTGCTGTCCAACGGACTGGCGCGGCAGTGGGTGTGCAGTGATTCTTCGTGGTTCGAGCATGCCGTTGCCGCGGGCGCGCAGCAGGGCCGGCGCGAGCTGGTGCTGGGAGACGGTCGGCTGGTGGAGGTCCGCACCACGCACACCAGCCACGCAGGCGAGCCGGTGGTTTTTTGCCTGGTCAGCGATGTGACGGCGCTCAGGCAGGCGCAGGCAGCGCTGGTCGATGCCAAGCTGCGCGCCGAATCGGCAAGCCAGGCCAAGACGCAGTTTCTGGCCACCATGAGCCATGAAATACGGACGCCGCTCTTTGGCATCCTGGGAACGCTGGAGCTGCTGGCGCTGTCCAGGGCTCCTTCCGAACAGACCCGCTACCTGGGGGCCATGCAGCAGGCGTCGGCCTCCTTGCTGCGCATCGTCAACGACAGCCTGGACCTGTCGGCCATCGAGGCGGGCCGGCTGCAACTGGAGGCCCATGCGTTCTCGGCCACCGAACTGCTCGACAGCGTGGCCGCGGGCCTGCTGTCGCGTGCCGAGCAAAAGGGGCTGCAGCTGTATGCCGTCTCCGATGTGAAAACGCCGCCCCTGCTGGTGGGCGATGCCTTGCGGCTGCGGCAGATCCTGGACAACCTGGTGGGCAATGCCATCAAGTTCACGTTCTCCGGCCATGTGGCCATCCGCCTGCAGGTGATGGGCGACAGCGAGGAAGGCACCGACCTGCGGTTCCAGGTGCAGGACACGGGCATCGGCATCGAGCCGGAGCAGCAGCCCTTCCTGTTCGACCCGTACTTCCGTGCCCATGCGGCCACGCAGCAGCAGGTCCAGGGCGCGGGCCTGGGTCTGTCCATCTGCCTGCGCCTCAGCCAGGAGATGGGCGGGCGGCTGACGGCCGCCAGCCAGCCGGGACTGGGGACCTGCGTGTCATTCGAGCTGCGCCTGCCGCGCGAGAGCGCGGCAGGCTATGAGGCGGTGCCCAGCCTGTTGCCGCACACCGTCTACGTGGATGGCGCCATTCCGGAAGTCGTGCACAACCTGTGCGCCTGGCTGCGGCATTGGGGCGCCATGGCCCAGCCCTACCGGGAGCAGGTGCAGGGCCCCAATGAACAGGCGGTGCTGGTGCAAGCCTGGCCACGGTCGGTGCGCCGTCCGCAATGGACGGGCAAATGCGTTCTGGCGCTGGCGCCGGGCGAGGTCCCCCGCGAAACCCTGCAGGCCCGTGTGTGGGAAACCAGCATGCCTGGCGTGCTGGCCGTGGGCCAGGCGCTGGGCATGGCCCAGCAGGGCATTGCGCCGGGCGCGCGCCCTGACCTGTACGCCGCCGTTCCCCAGGTCCACGAGCCGATGGGGCTGAGTGTGCTCATCGTCGAGGACAACCCCATCAACAGAATCATCCTGCGAGAGCAACTGCAGGTGCTGGGCTGCGAGGTCCAGCAGGCCAGCAATGGGCAGGACGCGCTGTCCATGCCCGGCCTGCTCGAATTCGACGCCGTTCTCACCGACCTGCACATGCCGCTGCTGGACGGTCTGGCCCTGGCGCGTGCGCTCAGAAAGCGTGGCTACGGCCGCCCGATCGTCGGGCTGACGGCCAATGCCCAGCCGCAGCCGCAGACGCAAACGCAGGCGCAAGGGCAGGCGCAAGGGCAGGGCGACGGACTGCCGGCCGGCTTCGACAGCCTGCTGTGCAAGCCATTCACGTTGGCGGTGCTGCGCACCACCCTGAACCACATCAAGCAATGCAGGAACTGATCCCATGCTGTCGACATTCAAAGTACTCATTCTTGACGACCACGCCCTGTGCTGCGAGCACACGCGCAGCCTGCTCATGGAGGCGGGAATCGTGGACACGCACATTGCCTGCAACGCACGCGATGCCTTGCAAATGCTGCGCGATGGCGGATTCCACCTCGTCATCACCGACCTGAAAATGCCCGACATGGACGGCCTGCAGTTCATCAATGAACTGAGCCAGCGCGGCCTGCATCCCATGCTCGTCATATCCAGCTCCTGCTCGCGCCGGTTGATGAACAGTGTCAGTCTCATGGCCAAGGAGTCCGGCTTTTCCGTCATCGGGATGTTTCAAAAGCCGTTCGGTGCGGACCATGTCCAGGTCCTGGCCAGCCAACTCAGGTCCTTGCGTGCCTACGAGAGGAAAAGCGCTCCAGGGATCAAGGAGCGGCCGATTTTCGCCAAGGCACACCTGATCCAGGCGCTGGAGGAGAAAACCATACAGGCCTGGTTCCAGCCCAAGAAATCCCTGCTCACGGGCCACACCGTCGGTGTGGAAGCGCTGGCACGCTGGAACGATCGGCAGTTCGGCTTCATGATGCCGGGCTCGTTCATGTCCGCCATCCGGTTCCATGGCCTGGACCATGCCTTGCTGGTGCGGATGATGGAAGACGCCATGGCAGCGCACCTGGCCTGGCGCAGTTCGGGATATGTGATTCCCGTATCCGTCAACCTGCCGATACCGTTGCTGGACGATATCGGGCTGCCGGATGAGTTGCACGGCATGGCGGCCCGGTGCGGCATCGCTGCGGAGAACATCACGTTCGAGCTGCTGGAGGACCAGGCCGTCGGCATACCCGCCAACTACTACATGTGCGCGAGCCGCCTGCGGCTCAAAGGCTTCGGCCTGGCCCAGGATGACTACGGGCGGGGTTACAGCTCGATGTACAGCCTCATCTCCACGCCCTTCACCGAATTGAAGATCGACCGGGCCTTCGTGGCCGGTGCGGCAGGTGACGAGGTGCGCACTGCGGCCTTGACGTCGTCGGTCCAATTGGGGCGGCAACTGGGCCTGACGGTGACGGCGGAAGGGGTGGAGACCACCCAGGACCTGGAGTTGCTGCGCAGCATCGGCTGCGATTGCGTGCAGGGATATCTGCTGTCCGCCGCGGTGCCCGCCAGCGAATTTGCCCTTATGCTGGCATCCGAACCCCGACACCAAGGCAACCCCACCTGACCCAAGCACGCAAGGCGTCCATGCCCGACTCCCCGTTCAGCAAGATCACACGCACCACACGCTGGCAGAACCGGGTACTGTTTGGAGTGCTTCCCCTTGCGATCTTCCTCATCGCCGTGCTGCTGTGGGGCTCTGAGAGGATCTTCGAGCAGGAGCAGGGCCGCCTGGCGTTGAACTTCTCCGCCATCGTCGGCTCGCTGGACGAGCAGGAGATCTTTCTTCGGCGGCTCAAGGGCCGCAACGAGTCCTGGAAAGCGCTGCCGGACCAGAGAGTAGCCACCATCGTCGACGTGCCCGCTCCTGCGCAGGCGGACTACCGCATGTTCCGTGGCCGCGAGGCCATCGGCGGCATTCCCTTTTCACTGCAATGCTCTGCGCGCGCGGCCTGCGACACGCTCCCGGACCGGCTTTTCTCGCTGGGCAGCTCCCTGGCCGCAGGCTATTCGTCCTTCTGGGCGGGCTCCTACTTCCCGGCAGCCGCTGCCTTCTTCACCAAGGAGGACGGGGCGATCAGCATCGGCGTGCCGGCCATCGACGTGCCCATCGGCAACGAGAGCGTCACGCAGGAAATGTTCGACAGCACGATTGCCGCCGTCAAGGCGCATCTGCGGGCCAGGGCCGCCGATGCCCGGCCTGGCGCCGGCTCCACGGCGCCGGCGCAGGAGATCGTCTGGTTCCGGTCGCCCCAGTTCCCGGAAAAGATGATCGGCATGGTCGCAGCCGGCTTTTCAAGCCATATCGATGCCGGCGACGAAGCCGCCACAAGCCCGATCTACGCTGCCATCCTTTTCAGCCGCCAGCGCATCAGCGCCATAGAAAGATCCATCCATACGCTGCCCAGGCATCTTTTCTGGCTGGAGCACCGGGATTTCGGCGTGCTCATGGGCACCGGCCCGGTGCCGCAGGTGGACGAGGCGGGGATGCGGTACACGCGCAATGGCCTGATCCTCAAGACCGAGGATGCCTCCGGCCGGTGGACCGGCTACTACCAGGTGGACTACGCCACGTTTTTCCAGGGCCGGCTGTTCGCGCCCTCTGCCGGCCTGGTGCTGGCCCTGCTGCTGAGCCTGCTGGCCGGTATCGCCTATACCCGCTGGTTCAACCGCAAGGTGATTGCGCCTGCACAGGAAGCGCAGCGGGTCATCGTCGAGAGCAACCAATTCAACAGGACGCTGATCGAAACCGCCCCCGTGGCTGTCTGCCTTGTGGCCTACGGCAGTGGAAAGATCATCTTCAGCAACTCGCTGGTGCAGGAGTGGCTGCACTCGGCCGATGGCTACCTGCGCCCCGGCTCGCCGGAGAACAGGGCGGCGCTGGATGAAATTGTCCACGCCAGGGCCGCAGGAACCATGGAGCAGCTGGTCACCGCGCAGGGCCGAACGCTTTACGTGGCCTACGCGCCCACCCGCTACCTGGGCCAGGATGTGACGCTGTGCGTGTTTGCCGACGTCAGTGCGCGCGCAGAAATCGAGAGCAATCTGGAGCGGGCAAGAATCGCGGCGGACGAGGCCAACGAGGCAAAGTCCACCTTTCTGGCGACCATGAGCCACGAGATCCGCACGCCGCTGTATGGCGCGCTGGGCACGCTGGAGCTGCTGGGCTTGACCGAGCTCACGCAGTTGCAGCGCAAGTATGTGGACCGTATCGAAGCCTCCTCGTCCATCTTGCTGCAGATCATCAGCGACATCCTGGACACCAGCAAGATCGAGGCGGGCCAGTTGCAACTGGAAAAGGCCCCGTTCAATCCCCGGGAGCTGGTGCAAAACTGCACCAGCTCCTATGCCGCCATGGCGCAGCAAAATGGCCTGCTGCTGTTTTCCTGCGTGGACGCGCAGGTGCCCGAGTCGGTGCTGGGCGATGCGGTGCGCATCCGCCAGATCCTGGGCAATCTCATCAGCAATGCCATCAAGTTCACGGAGGCCGGCCATGTGATCGTCCGCCTGCGCAGCGTGCCGGGCACGGCCTCCCAGGTCCGGCTGGTGTTCGAGGTCTGCGACACGGGCGTGGGCATAGAAAAATCCCTGCATGGCGAGCTTTTCACGCCCTTTTATCTCGTCAAGAACAGCAGCCGCACTGCCCGTGGAGCGGGCCTGGGCCTGTCCATCTGCTGGAGCCTGGCCCGGATGATGTCCAGCTCCATCGAGGTCTGGAGCGAGCCCGGCCTGGGCAGCCGGTTCTGGTTCGAGCTGGGGCTGGAGACCGTCGCGCAGGAGGAGGAGGCGCCCGAGCTCAAGGGTGCCCGCATCGCGGTGCGCACTCCCCACCCGGAACTGACGGACAACATCTGTGCCTGGCTGCAGCGCTGGGGCGGCCAGGCCCGCGCGGCGGGCGCCGCCCCGGTGGCCGCGGACAAGGATGAACTGCTGCTGGACGTCCTGTTGCCGGCGGACAGCCCCGCGCCCGGATGGACCGGGCCGCACCTGAACCTTTCCTCGCCGGACAACCGGGGCATCGACGGGCACAACGTTATGAGCATCGGCTTGGGCATTGCGCAAGTGCTCGGCGGCGCACAGCGCTCGGCCGGCTCCGGCTCCGATCTGCCCCTGTTCGACCTGCGCGTGCTGGTCGCCGAGGACAATCCCGTCAACCAGGTGACGCTGCGCGGCCAGCTCGAGAGCCTGGGCTGCGAAGTCACGGTCGCCGACGACGGGGAGGAGGCGCTGGCGCTGTGGGACATCAGCCCGCACGATCTGGTGCTGACGGACGTGAACATGCCCTACCTCAACGGCTACGAACTGGCGGAGCGGCTGCGTGCGGAGGGCGTTGCCTGCCCCATCGTCGGCGTGACCGCCAATGCCATGCTGGACGAGGAAAACCGCTGCCTGAATGCCGGCATGAATGCCTGGCTGGTCAAGCCCATCCCGTTGCGCACGCTGGTCCGCACCCTGGAGAAGTTCGCGCCGAAAAAGCGGCTCCGTCCGGCGCCTGCCCAGGCCGGCACTCCGGTGGTGGATACCCCGCAGCCTGCGGCCCTGTCGGAGCCCAATGTGCTGCAGACGCACCGGCAGGTCTTCGTGCAGTGCATGAACGAAGACATCGCAATGCTGGCCCGTGGCCTGGCGGAGCGCCGGCCCGACCTGGCCGCGCAGGCGCTGCATCGCATGCGCGGCGCCTTGCTGCTGGCCAGGATGCACGAGCTTGCCGCGCGCACCCAGTCGCTGGAGGACCAGCTCCCGAACGGCACCCGGGAGCCCGGCCTGCAGGCCGCGCTGTCAGTCCTGCTGGCCGACCTCTTGGCCGACCTTCGCGCCATGATGGCGCAATTGCCCCAGCCCTAACCCTTTGCTTGCGATCCCATGAAACTGAAACTGCGCATTGCTGTCGTGGACGACCACGCCGTGGTCCTGCTTGGCGTCAAGGACTTCCTGGAGCAGGACCCCAATCTCCAGGTCGTGGCCACGTTCAGCACGCCATCGTCCTTGATGCAATACGCCAGATCGAACCCGCTGGACGTGGTTCTGACCGACTACTCCATGCCGGGCGACGATGTCTATGGCGATGGCCTGCGCTACGTGGACTATCTGATACGCCACTTCCCGGACATCAAGGTGCTGGTGCTGACGACCGTCTCCAACCCCATGATCATCTCGGCCCTGTATGACGCCGGCGTCGCCGGTGTGCTGCTCAAGGAAGACCCGCTCACCCAGATCATGGCGGCGCTGCAGTGTGTCCGCCTCAATGCCCGCTACTATTCGCCCTCATTCCAGACCGACACGCCCAGGCAGGAGCGGTCCGTTTTCCTGGCCGAGCGCGCCAACAGCCTCTCGCCGCGCGAGTTCGAAGTCCTCAGGCATTTCGCCAATGGGGAGTCCATCACCGAAATCGCCGCACGGCTGCGGCGCAGCGTCAAGACCGTCAGCCTCCAGAAGAACTCCGCCATGCGCAAGCTGAACGTGGACAGCAACCAGGACCTGGCGGCCTTCTGCGCCGAGCACCATCTTTTCGACTGACCGGCCTGCGGGCTGCACAAGCCGGTCACCCTTCCAGCGCCTGGCCTTGCGCCTGGCTGCCGTCCTCGGCGTCCCGCTCACCCAGGCGATAGTGCGGTTCGGACGGCATCAGGCGAAACCCCAGAAGTGCCCCGCGCCGGCTTGTCTTCATCGCCAGGGGCGCCTGGCAATGCACGCAGTCATAGTTCACGAAATTGGCGTCCTGCTCCAGTGAGTAAAAGCGGAACCTCAGTCCGGGGTGGGGCGTTGACAGGCTTGTATTGCTCAGCAATTCGTAGCACGGGTCGCACAGTTTCTGGGACGTTCTCTTTGGCTGCATTTCTGGAAAAAACGGATCGATATACCGCTCTCCAGTCTTGCCCGGCCTTGCGCAGCCCAGGTTAAGACGATTCTTATTGCCGTACGGCGCGCATCAACGCGGCTGCTGCTGCGTCGTGCAGTGGATGCCGCCACCCCCGGCGGCAATCGCGTCGATGTCCAGCTGCACCACCTCGCGGCGGGGAAACAGCTCGCGCAGCAGGGAGCGGGCGTTGGCGTCCGCGCGGGCATCGCCAAACTGCGGGGCGATCACGGCGCCGTTGCACACATAGAAGTTGATGTAGCCGGCCGCGAACTCCCTGGATTCCAGCTTGCTGCGCACCGACGAGGGGCCCTTGAGCACCTGCACGCTGAGCTTTTGCCCGCGCGCATCGGTGGCCTGGCGCAGTATGTCCAGATGGCGCCGCGTGACGGCGTAGTCGTAGGAGTCCGGGTCGTCGTCCAGGCCCGCCACCACCACGCCGGGCGAGGCAAAGCGCGCATAGAAGTCGGTATGACCGTCCGTGATGTCGCGGCCCGCAATGCCGGGCAGCCAGATGATCTTGCGCAGGCCCAGCAGGCGCTTGAGTTCGGCCTCGCAGGCGCTTTTCGACAGGCCCGGATTGCGGTTGGGGTTGAGCACGCAGCTTTCTGTGATGAGGGCCGTGCCCTGGCCGTCCACCTCAATGCCGCCGCCCTCCAGCACCAGCGCGGTCTCCAGGTAGCGCACATTGGCGGCTTCGGTGACAAAGCCTGCCACCTCGGCATCGTTGCCGTATGCCTGCTTGTCGCCCCAGCCGTTGAAGTTGAAATCCACGCCCGCCAGTTCGCCCTTGCTGCTGCCAGTGCCGCTGCCCAGCTTGCGCACGAAGACCGGCCCGGTGTCGCGCATCCAGAGGTCATCCACGGGCTGCACATGCAGCTTGACGCGGTTGCCGCACAGGCGTGCTGCCAGCTCGTAGTCGCGCTCGCGCACCAGTATGTTCACGGGCTCGAAGGCGGCAATGGCGCGCGCAATGCCGGCCAGGTGCTCGCGCGCGGGCTCCAGCAGGCGGCGGCCCCAGACCCTCTCGCTGGGGCCGAAGGACATCCAGGTGGACTGGTGCGGGTCGCCCTCGTCGGGCATGTGCCAGGTCTCCAGGCTGCCCGGGTCCTGGCGGCTGCCTTCGGCACGGGCTTCCGTGGAGCGGGCGGCGGCGGTGCAGGCCAGGGCCGCCACGGGCGACAGGCCCAGGCAGTTCAGCAGGCAGCGGCGGGAAAGGGCGTAAGGCATGGTGTCTTCAGCAGGTGCTTGAGGGAATGCTGCGATTGTCCGAGCCCGTATTCATTCTGAAAATTGATATCTTTTGCCGCAATCAATCAACCCAGCTCATGCTTTGGCAAGCGGCACCGCCTGCTCCACAAGGTAGTCAAACACCTCGCGCACCAGCGCCATGCGCGGCTCGCCCTCGATGCGCGACATCCACAGGCGGCCCAGCGCAAAGGGTGGAATGCCTTCCACCAACTGCAATCGGCCCGTGACCAGTGCCTCGTCCGCCAGCAGGCGCGATACCACGGCGCAGCCACGCCCGCGCAGCGCCGCGTCCAGCAGCAGGCGTGCGTCGTCGTAGATGGCGGTCTTGCGCAGCCGGCCCAGGTGCTGGCGGATGAAGGGGCCGGTGCGGTCGCTGGTCAGGTCTTCCTCCAGGCACAGCAGGCCGTCGCCTGTGTGCGGCCCGGGTGCGCGCACGGCCACCAGCTCGTCGGCCAGCAGCGGCACCTGCAGCACATCGGTCTGCCGCAGCGGCTCGCGGGTAATGGCGATGTCCACATCCAGCTCGTCGATGTAGCGCGCCGTCTCGTCGGTGGAGACGATGGGGCACAGCTGGGGGTGGCGCTGCAGCAGGCCGTCCAGGCGCGGCTGCAGCCAGCCGCTGGCCACGGGGGCGGGGCAGACGATGGTGACCAGGCTGTCGTCCATGTAGGTCTCTATGCGGCTGAGCCCGTGGCGGATCTGGTCCAGCGACTTGCCCACGCTGTCCAGCAGCAGCCGGCCCGCCACCGTCAGCTCCACGCCGCGCCCCTTGCGGCGGAACAGCGGCTGGCCCAACTGCTGCTCCAGCTGCGCAATCTGGTGGCTCACGGCGGATTGGGAAATGCACAGCTCCTCTGCCGCGCGCGAGTAATTGCCCAGGCGGGCTGCGGCCTCGAAGCCGATCAGGAACCGGAAGGAGGGGAGGCGGGCATTGGACATGGGGCACGGCAGGCAAAGCGGTGGAACCGGAATTGTCGACGCGCCCAGCCGAAGCCGGGGCGCGATGGACCGGACGCTGTCGTTGCAACACTTGGTTACTTCCTTGACCCATCTCAAATCCCGCATGCGGCAGCGTCGATACGCTTCGGCCCATGAATCACCAGGGCTTGACTTTGGTCAGCATGGCTTGGCACGCAGGCATTCCCCGCCTGTGCGCGCACAACAGCGGCGCACAACGCCGCACAGGAGATGCATCAATGCACATCGGTCAACGTTTCTGGCGCCGCCAAGGATTGGGCGCAAAGCTGTCACTCACCAATTTTGTCTGGGTCGCCGCCATCCTGGCGCTGCTGGTGCTGGGCATTGCCTGGGATGTGAGCAAGTCCCTGCAGAAAAAAATGCACAACGAGATGCAGCAGGGCGTCCAGATGCTGCACAACTTCGTCGAGTCCACCGACAAGGAGCAGCGCCAGCGCACCCAGTTCCTGGCCGACAGCCTGGCGCGCAGCCTGCAGGGGACGCTCAGCCTGGACACCAGCGGCGGCGAACCCGTGCTGAGCCTGGACGGCCAGCCGCTCAACGGCAACGATGCGCACCTGCAGGCCTTCACGCGCAGCACCGGCGCCGTGGCCACCGTGTTTGCGGCCCAGGGGCAGGGCGACTTCGTGCGCATTGCCACCACGCTCAAAAACGAGAAAGGCGACCAGAGCGCGGCCGTGCTGGGCAGCCGGCTGGACCGCGCCCATCCCGCCTACGCCGCCATCCAGGCCGGCCAAAGCTACATGGGCCTGGCCCACCTGTTCGGCCGCCAGTACATGACGCAATACCGCCCGCTCAAGGACGCCTCCGGCGCCACCGTGGGCATCGCCTTCGTGGGCCAGGACTTCTCGCAACTGCTGGAGCACTTCAAGGACTCCATCCGCGCGCTCAAGGTGGGCCAGACCGGCTACTACTACGTGCTCAATGCCGAAGACGGCCCCCAGCGCGGCCAACTGGTCGTGCATCCCGCCCTGGAAGGCCAGAACATGAGCGATTCCAAGGACGGCGATGGCCGCTTCTTCATCCGCGACATGCTGGACCGCAAGCAGGGCAGCATGGCCTATCCCTGGACCAATCCGGGCGAAACCCAGGCCCGCGACAAGCTGGTCGTCTTCAGCCAATACGCACCCTGGAACTGGGTCATTGCCACCAGCGCCTACGTGGACGAAGCCGTGTCCGAGACCCGCAGCCTGGTCCTGCAGTTCGCCCTCATGGGCCTGGGCGCCGTGCTGCTGCTGTCGGCGGCATGGTTCTGGCTCATCCGCCGCATGATCGTGCGCCCCTTGAAGCAGGCCAGCCACATGGCCTACGCCATTGCCGATGGCGACCTGACCGTGCGCATCGCCAGCGACCGCCAGGATGAAATCGGCCACCTGCTGGAAGCCATGAACACCACCAGCACGGGCCTGACGCGCGTGGTCGGCAGCGTGAACGAACAGGCCCACAGCGTGGCCCTGGCCAGCGCGGAAATCGCCCAGGGCAACCAGGACCTGGCCGCCCGCACCGAAAGCGAAGCCAGCGCGCTGGAGCAGACCGCCGCCGCCATGGAAGAACTGGGCTCCACCGTGGCCCACAACGCAGACCACGCGCAATCGGCCGACCGCATCACGCGCGAGGCCCAGCGCGTCGTCACCGAAGGCGGGCAGGCCGTGCGCAAGGTCGTGCAGACCATGCAGGGCATAGATGCCAGCAGCAAGAAGATCGCCGACATCATCGGCGTCATCGACTCCATTGCCTTCCAGACCAACATCCTCGCCCTCAACGCCGCCGTGGAAGCGGCCCGGGCGGGCGAGCATGGCCGGGGCTTTGCCGTGGTGGCCGAGGAAGTGCGCGCCCTGGCAGGCCGCAGTGCCGAGGCCGCCAAGGAAATCAAGCAGCTCATCAGCCACAGCGTGGCCGAAATCCACACCGGCAACCAGGAGGCCGCGTTTGCCGGGGAAACCATGGAACAGGCCATGGAGGAAATCCGCAAGGTCACCCAGCTCATCTCGGACATCAGCCACGCCAGCGCCGAGCAAAACAGCGGCGTCGCCCAGGTGGCCGAGGCCATCACCCACATCGACCAGACCACGCAGAAGAACGCCGCCCTGGTCGAGGAAATGGCCGGCGCCGCCGCAGGCCTGCGCCACCAGTCCGATCAACTGGTGCGCGTGGTCTCGGTCTTCAGGCTGCCGGGTGGCAATGGTGCGCCGCTGCAGACTGCGGCCCGCGCAGCCAATAGCGCGCCCAGTCCCGATGACAGTGCCAGCGGGAACGCTAGGCCGGCCGGCGTTGCATCGCCCCGTGCATCGTCCATGGCGCCCGGAGCAGCCCTGTCTGCCACGGCCAAGCCGGCAGCCCCCGCAGCTTCGGCAAGAACGCCCACCGCCAAGTCCGTTGCCATGGCCTCCACGGCCGATGACGACTGGGACAGCTTCTGAGCGCCGCGCCCGCTGGGGAAGCCCAGGCCCGGAGCCGGGCAGGGCGCCCGGGGCGGCGCAGCGACTGCCAGCATGGTCTCCATGCCCTCCAGCGGCGCAAAGCCCGGGCAGGGCAATTCAAACGGATAGATTGACGCCAAAAGTAAGCTGTCCTGCTGGAACGCGATCAATATCTGCCGATATTCCCGACATCGGCTGAACCCGATATATCAGGACAACACACACACGAACAGCACTATCGCGGCCAATGCCTGTACGAGCACGCTAGCATGTCGAATTCGGTAAGTACTGCTGCGCAAGCACGCCAGTCATCATCGACCGAGTCATCCCCGTGCGCCAGGCGGCGCTCATCGACGAAGAACCCACATGCATCGACGTTTTCGGCATGCCGTATTGATCTCTCTATTGGCCAGCCTCGGCGCCTTTGTCGCTCCTGTGCGCGCACAGGCTCCATCGACGCCAAAAGTGCAGTCTGGCGATGGACACCCCTACGAGATCGCCGACAGCGAGGTATGGGACGTGCCCGATCCCATTTCCCAACGCGGCTACCAGGTCTTCGTTGCATTGCCACCGTCCTACGCCACCCAGCCACAGCGACGTTACCCCGTGCTGTATGTGACGGACGCCGACTACGCTTTCCCCATCATTCGGCAGCTGGCGCGCCGCCTGAATGTGGAAGGCCCGCAGATCGAGGAATTCATTCTCGTCGGCTTGTCCTATGGAAAGGGCGAGGACGGCGGTGTCAGCCGCCAGCGTGATTACACGCCGACACCCAACGGTCCAAGTACTGCATCACCCAATTCGATACATGGTCAGGCGCGCGCCTATCAAAAATATCTGCGCGATCAGGTAAAGCCCTTCATCACCGATCGGTATCGCGCAGACTCTGCCAGAGCAATCTTTCTGGGCCACTCCTACGGCGCGCTGCTTGGAATACAGGTGCTTTTCACCGACCCTGGCATGTTCAGCAGCTATATCCTCGGCAGTCCCTCTCTCTGGTACGACAAGCGGCATGCCTTGAAGCTCGAGGCGAGTTACGCCAAGCAGAATCAGGACCTGAGGGCGAACGTATACCTGTATGTCGGTGCCTATGAGGCCTTGCGAAAAGGTGATCGACGCTACAACCAGACGGTGGACATGGTTGCCGACAATCGCGCATTGGAAGCGGCTCTGCTGAGCAGGAAGTACCCGAGCTTGAAACTAAAGTCAGCGATCTTGAACGATGAGGACCATCTCACCGTCGCACCACGTGGCTTCACGCAGGGGTTGAAGTACCTGTTGCCAGTGCGCTGAGCCCTCATATGGCGTTGACCCATTTCAGCAAGGCTTTGCTGGCCACGGGCGCTGACGGCGCGCAATCGGGTGGCCGCTTCGGGTCGAACTGACACAACCAGTCGGTACCAGTCCTCTTCAACCTGGCGCCTTGCCCTTCACCCACAACCCAAACTCCTTCATCACTTCCACCACGGGCTTGAGCCGCTCCCCATCGGGCGTCAGCTCGTACTCCACCTTGATCGGCGCCGTGGGGTAGACCGTGCGCTTGACCAGGCCCGCTTCCTCCAGCGCGCGAAGGTCCAGGGTGAGGGAGCGTTGGGAAATGCCGGGCATGTCGCGGCGCAGGTCGTTGAATCGCCGGGGGCCGTCGATGAGGTAGGAGGCGATGAGCAGCCTCCAGCGGCCGCCCAGCAGGCGCATGGCTTCTTCCACGGAGCAGCCGGAGATGTTGGATTTCATAGCACATTCATCATAGGCAGGCGGCAGGTATATTTTTTTAACCTATGGGCAGTTTTATTGCCTTCTTCCAGATTTATCCCTGGTGCATGACATTGGCCAGGGGCTGTGCCTGAACGCGCAGGCCCCTTGTTCCATCACCAGAGAAATTCCATGAAGCTGTATTACCTGCCGGGCGCCTGTTCGCTGGCGCCGCACATTGTCCTGAACGAGCTGGGGCTTGATTTCCAACTGGTCCGGGTGGACCACAAGACCCACCAGACGGAAGACGGCAGGGATTTCCGTGCGCTCAGCCCATTTGGCTATGTCCCCCTGCTGGAACTGGACGACGGCAGCCTGCTGCGGGAAGGGCCCGCCGTTCTGCAGTATCTGGCGGACCTGCGGCCTGCGTCGCTTCTGGCGCCGGCCCATGGCAGCCTGGAGCGTTATCGGCTGCTGGAGTGGCTGGCCTTTCTGAACTCGGAGATCCACAAGGGCTTCATCCCGCTGCTGTATGCCGTGCTGGCGGGAAAGTACGGCGTGGAGACGGCCAGGCCCAAGCTGGAGCAGCGGTATGCCTGGGTGAACGCGCAACTGGCCGGCAAGCGCTACCTGATGGGCGATGGCTTCACCGTGGCCGATGCCTATCTGTACGCGCTCACGCAGTGGGGGCAGGCGCCGTGGCTGGAGTCGGTCTACAAGACGAGCATTCGCTTCGATGGCCTGGAGCATCTTGCAGCCTGGTACGCGCGGATGCGGGAGCGGCCTGCCGTGCGCCAGTCACTGCAGGCGGAAGGGCTGCGATAGGGGTTGGTGGCCGCCACGCATGCGGCCACCACGCACTTTGCTGCGTCATGGCAAGCAGCCCGCGCCTTGCGACCTTGAGGGTGCCCAATGCAAATCGTCTGACGTGAAGTGACGTGATGTGAACGTGACGAATCACGCCAAGGTTTCAAGGCTCACGGCCACGATGACGGGGGCAGGATCGGTGTTCACGAGGCGCAAGGCCTGGTTTGGCTGCCCGTCTCCGCTTGCTCGCTGAACCGTCACACCCATGGCCTGCACGGTGTCAGCTTCATCCAGCGTCTGGCGCAGCGAGGCGGGTATCGGCGCTGCGGCAGTGAAGTCGAAGCGGGGTTTCAACGCGACGTAGAAAGTTGACACACGGCACGCCATCAGTCCGCCAGGCCCGAAGAATACGCCCGCATCCGGCACCAGGCCGCGACCCAGCGCCACCATCGAGGCGTCGTACCAGCTGCCGGGGTAGATCGGCACTTGGTCCCAGCATTCAGAGGTGATCGTGACCGTCTCCAGCGAAGCTGCGGGTAGCGCAAGGACGCGGCCGGAAGCGTCCAGGGCCTGCAGGGAAGCCGGAGCCTGTGGCCCTGCGCCGGATCTGTCGTTGAGATTCAAGCGCAAGGTGCCGGGGTTTGCGATCGTGCCGACAGCCACTGCTGCGCTCCACTCCGACGAACTCTTGGGCAGTGTCCAGATCGGTTTCCACTGGAGGTAGCCGGTCTCGTACACCTTGGTCCATCCCACCGGAGTGGGCGAGTATGCAGGTTCGCCCGCAGGCGTTGCCATCTTCTGCATGGCGCCTGCAAGCATCGACTGATAGGGAAATTTGCAGGCTTCGAGTACCTGCAGAAAGGTCTTGTATCCCTGCGAAAAGCTGCGCCCCGACGCTTGGTACAGCGCGCCATTGGCAGCCGACTGGGGCACCGTATCTGCAAAGAGAAACTGCGCATCGGCCATGGTGCCGGTCACTGGATCCGGCCAGTTCCACGCGGTCACCGGCATCAGCATCTGCCCCCGCACCAGCGGCGCCGAGATGGATGCCGAGCGCTTGAACACCATGCCGGTTTTCGGCCCGCTCGATACGCTTGGGGCCCTTGGGGGCGGAGGCACCAGATCAGCCAGGCCGCCGAGGAACTGATGGATCACGTTCATGAACGCTGTCTCCGGTTGACGGGGGTGAGCGGGGTGGGCGGGACCCGCTGCGGCGTCCCGCCCACCCGCTGGTCTTCAGGTCAGTGGATGCCCGGGAAGTCGACGATCACGCCGATGATTTGCGGGTTCACCGAGGTGCTGCTTCCCTTGAAGGTATTGGCCTGTGCGGTGCTCTTGGTGTACTCGGACTGGTGACCGCCCGTGCCACCGAAGGTGAAGGGTCCGATGCGCACACCCGCGCTGGCCTCGAAGGCCTGCTTGTTCTGCTGATAGGTGTTGGCGCTCATCGTGATCTCGAACGAAGGCTTGTAGACGACCAGCAGCTCGGACACCCGTGCCGCAACGATGCCGTTCGGGCCGAACAGGGAGCTCGATCCCGGGCCACCGTTTGCCACCCACGGAGCGACGATGGTGTAGCCCTGGCCGTTCGGCCCCTGCTGTGCCTTGGCCAGTTCGCTCATGAAGCCGCCCGGGTACCAGTCGCCCGGATTCACCTTCACGCGGGTGGAGGACTCGCAGCTGATCTTCACGGCCGAGCTCGAGTCCTGGTTGAACAGGTCGGACTTGCTCCAGCCGCCCGATGCGTTGACGCTCCAGAAGAAGTTGCCAACGCTGGTCGAGCCCTTGGCAAACGAGGACTTGAAGTCGCTGCTCGACTGCGAAGATTTCATCGCGATCGAGAACGCGCCTGCGCTGCCGTTGCTGAGCGATGCGCGCCAGTCCGCGCCGTTCGTGTCGATGTGGAAGTCCGGCTGCCAGCGCAGGATGCCCGCGCCATCCGGCACCTTGGTCCAGCCTGCCGGTGCGTTGTTCGTGGCGGGGTCGCCCGACGGCGTCTGCATCATGTCGATGGCGCGCTGCAGATCGCTGGGCATGCTGGCCCGCTCCAGCTCCATCTTCATCTTGACCGCCTGGTTGTAGGCGTTGGTGGCCGCCTGGATGGTGGCCACGTAGGCAGTAGCCTCTGGCGCGTTGCTGATCCACGTGTTGATGTCAGGGTAGCGGGCCGCGAATATCAAGCCGCCGTTCTGCTTTGAACTCAGGTAGACCTGGTTCATGTCGCTGTTGGCCTTGACGATCGCATTGCTTTTCTGGACGCACAGGTTGGCCAGCGCTGTCTGATCGGCCTGCTGCTCGGGGCTGACCTTGAATGTCACGTGACCGAAGATCTGGCGAACGGCGTCGAAGAGCGTTGCATCGAGGCTGCCGTACTGACCGATCGCAGACCACTGCGGCATGCCGCTCACGACCTGATAGGCCGCCGCGTCCCATTGCCCGGTCGGAGCCGTGCCCCAGCTGAAGTCCTTGGGGGTGCCAAGCAACTGGAAATTCGGGGTGCCGAGATTATCGACAAGGGCGTTGTACAACTGGCTGAACATGGCTTGATCTGACATGGCGTGCAATTCCTGAAATTGAATGAATAGGGAGCGACATGAGGTTTGAAGTCATGAACGCTTTTCTTTGCCAATGAGAATGATTGCCCGGTATTGGGCCTAAGGCATGGGGTGCTTGGGAGAAATCGCAGGGGGTGACCGCGAAGAGTGGTTCATGGCGGGATACTCCTTTGAGTTGCGTGCAGGAATCCGACACGTGGGCGCCGGGAAGATGCCTCGACGGACGCTGACCGTAGAGACGAAGAGGTGAAGGGATATGAGCCTTTGCAGCCTTTCAAGGCTCGCGCGGATATTCCATATCAACCGCGCAAACCTGGAATGCACTGGCGCCTGCTGAAGCCGTCATAAGTATTCGTTGGACTCATCATGCCCAATTGCATCAGGAGGATGGAATACTTCCAATGTCGTATTCGGTGAGCACGGACAGGCGATGCACGCTGGCCTGGATATCAGATGCTGCCGCCATTGCGAGTTGCCGTTGGCGCAAATGTCTGCAACTGGGCGGTGCTTGTCAGGCCCAGTTTGCGCAGAATGTTTTCGCGATGCTTGCGCACGGTCAAGTCGCTGAGGTAAAGCGAACGTGCGATCTCCTTGCTGGTCTGGCCCGCCAGCACGTGCACCATCACCTCCTGCTCGCGGGGCGACAGAGGGAGCGGTGAGCGGGCAGCGCTCAACCAGCCGTGCCGCCTGGCGTGCGTGACGAGTTCTACGGCATTGCGCAGGCCCAGCCGCGTGCACATATTGCTGCGGTGCTTGCGTACCGTGTGTTCGCTGATGCCCAGCTTGTGCGCAATGTCCCTGCAGCCGAGGCCTTTGGCCATCGCTTCGAGTACATCGATTTCGCGCGCAGTGAGCGCAGACGCGATGACTTCATCTGCTGTTGGATGCGCAGCATCGAGATGGCATTCGCTATTTGCTAAAACTATTTCCGATCTATCCATGGTATGTCTCCCATTTTTTATGTGCCGATGCCATAGGGCTATTCCACGCCGAAGCCTCGGCGAGACTGCTTTGCACAGTGCCGTTTGAAAGATTGAATAACTCGCTAAACCGCCTGTTTACCGCCTGAGTAAACTGACGTCATGCCATTCGTGTGAAAATTGTGCGGTAAAGGATCAGCCGGAAAAAGCCTGAACATTGGACGATTGAAAATCGCGCGCATTCAGCCTGTGGCAGCCTTTTGTATCCAAGGCGGGAGATTAGTAAACCATTATCAAGATGGTGTGGTGCGTTGAGGGAGTATCAAAGTCGTTTGAGAATCTGTTATCGCCATTTCACCGTTGGAATGGACATCTTAGTGGAAATCTCTGGTGAAATCATTACATCTGGCTACAAAAATTCGACACCAAGGTTTTTGCAGCAGATTGTGGGAAAGCCAATGGTCTTCTGTGGATCTGGCTTGCGTGATCAGGATTTTCTGGCATTGCCCAGCCGAGTCCAGGATGCGGGCTGTTGCGCAGGTCTTGAGACATGCGGGCAAGCAATTCCTGCCATGGCGTATCGAGAAGCGGCTGGGTGCCTGCGACGTGCTTCAAGGGAAGCACCTCTTTTGCCAAAAGCGTTCCCTTGTCATGACGAAGGGCGTGAGCACCACGACCGTCGCCAGTTCCAACGACCTGGATATACGCCAGTTCAGGGGGCAGGGCGGGCGCCCTCGTCAGGCCCGCCCTCCAGCACGCGCAGCAGCAGGGACAGCCGCTGGTCCAGCGCGGCCAGTTCGGCAACGGGCATGGGCGCCAGCATGGCGCGCTCGTTGTCCAGGTGCGCTTCCACAGCGCGGTCTATCAGCTCCAGCCCCTGGTCGGTGAGCTGCACCAGCATGCTGCGCGCATCCTGCGGGTTGGGCAGGCGCTGCACCAGGCCGCGCGTCTCCAGGCTTTTCATGCGATGGGTCATGGTGCCCGAGGTGACCATGAGCGTGGAAAACAGGGCCGTGGGCGTGAGGCAGAAGGGCGCGCCCGAGCGGCGCAGCGTGGCCAGCACGTCGAATTCCCACATGGTCATGCCGAAGCGCGCAAAGCATTCTTCCAGCCGCTGCTCCAGCAGGGCGGCGCAGCGCTTGATGCGGCCTATGGGGCCCATGGGGCTGGCGTCCAGGTCGGGGCGTTCGCGCGCCCATTGTTCGAGGATGGTGTCTACCCGGTCGGGCAGGCGGGGGAGGGTGGGTTTCGGCATTTGTCTTGATTTTAAGATAAGTCGTGCATAATGGATTTGTCTTGAATTGAAGATAAATGCCATGTCCTCCTCGCCATCCTCTTCTTCCTCACGCTCGGCCAGCCCCGCCATGTCCTGGCGCGACATCCTGCTGACCGCGCTGGCGCCCGCCATCTGGGGCTCCACCTACATCGTCACTTCCGAACTGCTGCCGCCAGATCGTCCGTTCACGGCTGCGCTGATCCGCGTGCTGCCGGCCGGGTTGCTGCTGGTGCTGTTCACGCGGCGGCTGCCCGTGGGCTCGGGCTGGTGGCGGCTGCTGGTGCTGGGCGCGCTGAACATCGGCGTGTTCCAGGCGCTGTTGTTTGTGGCGGCCTACCGGCTGCCGGGCGGGCTGGCGGCCGTGCTGGGTGCCGTGCAGCCCCTGCTGGTAATGGCGCTGGCCTGGGGGGTGGACGGGCGGGTCCCCGCGCGGCTGACGCTGTGGGCCGCCGTGGCGGGCATTGCGGGCATGGCAGTGCTGCTGCTGTCGCCGCAGACGGTGTTCGAGCCTGTGGGCATGGCGGCGGCATTGGCGGGTGCGGTGTGCATGGCGGCCGGCACCTGGCTCACGCGGCGCTGGCGCGTGGACTTGCCGGTACTGGCGCTGACGGGCTGGCAACTGCTGTTTGGCGGGCTGATGCTGCTGCCGCTGGCCTGGTGGGTGGATGCGCCGCTGCCCGCGCTGTCGCCCACCCAGCTGGGCGCCTATGCCTACCTGTGCCTTGCCGGCGCGCTGCTGGCCTATGTGCTGTGGTTTCGCGGCATCGGGCGCCTGCCTTCCGTGGCCGTGTCTTCGCTGGGCCTGCTGAGCCCGCTCACCGCCGTGGTCCTGGGCTGGGCGCTGCTGTCGCAGTCCATGACGGGCATGTCCTTCCTGGGCCTGCTGGTGGTGCTGGCCAGCGTGCTGGCGGTGCAGTGGTCTGCTTCGCGCGGCGCCTGAGCATGGGAACGGTTGGCAAGGGGCTGCGGATTATTTATCATACGGTGTATGTTTAATTGGATGGAGAGATCGCCATGGCACCCGCAAAAGCCCTCAGCAATGCATTCGGCAAGGTCTTCATCGCCACTTCGGTCGATGGCTTCATTGCCCGGCCCGATGGTTCGCTGGACTGGCTGCCGGCCGGGGGCGATGGCGGCGAGGACTACGGCTACGCGGCCTTCATGAAGACGGTGGATGGCATCGTCATGGGCCGCTCCACCTATGAAAGCGTGCTGGGCTTCGACGGCTGGCCCTTTGAAAAACCCGTGGTGGTGATGAGCCGCACGCTGGGTGCGGGCGATGTGCCTGTGCACCTGCGCGGCAAGTTGCGCATCACGTCCGCCCAGCCTGCCCAACTGGTGGCCGAGCTGCGGGCCGAGGGCTGGGGCAGCGCCTATATCGACGGCGGCGCCGTGATCCGCGCGTTTCTGGCGGCGGGTGAGGTGGGCGAGATGACCATCACCCGCGTGCCCGTGCTGATCGGCGCGGGGCGGCCGCTGTTTGGTAATATCGGCTGCGATCTTCGGTTGACGTGCCTGGCTTCCCAGGCCTATCCCAGTGGCATGGTGAGCACGCGCTACCGGGTGGAGGCGGGCGGCCGGGTCATGGTGCGCAACGGTGGCGGCGATGCGTGAGCCGGCTGTACCGGCTGTATCGACTGCACAGGCTGCACGGCGCGGGCGCCCCTCTGCCGGGCGCTCGCTCAGCCGCGATCAGGTGCTGGACGCCGGGCTGGTCTTGCTGGAGGCCGTGGGCGCGCAGGGCTTTGGCCTGCGGCCGCTGGCGCGGCAGCTGGGCATCACGCCCATGTCGGTGATCCACCATGTGGGTGACCAGCAGGAATTGATGCGCAGCCTGGTGGAGCGCGTGCATGGCCAGCCGCTGGCCGAACCTTCGCCTGGGCTTGCACCCGTGCAGCGTGTGCAGGCGCTGCTGGTGGGCTACATGGAGCGCGTGCGCCGCCATCCGGCGCTGACGGTGTGCATTCTGGGCGACCCGGCCCTGTTCACCGATTCGCTGGCCGCCTTCACGCAGCGGCTGCGCGGCGAGGTGCAGCAGTGCGAGCCCAGCGAGGGCGCTGCCGCCGTGCTGCTGGACCTGCTGATCGACTACACGCATGGCCATGCGCTGGCGTTGGCCCTGTCGGGCGAGGGCGCGCAGGCCTTGCATGGCCGGTTCGAGCAGGGGCTGGCGCGGCTGCTGCGCTAGGCGCCGGCCTCCACGCGCAGGCCGGCCTGCTGCCAGCCGGTGAAGCCTGCCTCGAAGCGCCGCGCCTCCCGGCCGCTGGCGCGCAGCGCCGTGACGGCATTGGCCGAGAGCACGCAGTACTGACCCCCGCAATAGGCCACGATGTCCTTGTCGGGCGGCAGCGCGCCCAGCTCGCCTTCCAGCGCTTCCAGGGGAATGTTGACGGCCCCGGGCAGGTGGCCCTGGGCGAATTCCGCTGGCGGACGCACGTCCAGCACGATGGTGTCGTCCATCTGCATGCGCTGCAGCAGCTCGTCTAGCGCAACGGCTTCCAGACGGTCACGCTGGCGCAGGCTGTCGGAGACCACGGCGCGGATCTCGGCGTGGCGGAATCGCAGATAGTCGTGCAGCGCATCGATGATGCCGGTGATGGGCCCGTCGCCCAGCCGGTACAGCACATGCTTGCCCTCGCGCCGTGTGAGCACCATGCCCGCGCGCTTGAGGTGCTGCAGGTGCTGGGAGGTGTTGGCCACGGACAGCCCGCACAGCTCGGCCAGGCGCTCCACGGGCTGCTCGCCTTCGGCCGCATGGCTCAGCAAGGCGAGGCGGTGGGCATGGCCCAGGGTGCGCGCCAGGTCGGCCAGGTCGGGGAAGGCCTCGATCGGTACAGGGCTGCTTGACGGATTCATGGGGGATAGCCTAGCATCGCGCAAACATTCAATCAATTAATTGAATGTATTGTTCATTGTGCATGCGATGGCATCCAAGGAGGCCGCTGCAAACCTGCAAGAGAGTGAAGAGACATGCTGGATGTGCCGGAATTCCTGCTGCGCGCCGTGCTGACGGGCGCAGGCGCGACCTTGGTGATGGATGTGTGGGCGCTGCTGCTGCAGCGTCTGTGGGGCGTGCCTTCGCTGGACTACGCCATGGTGGGCCGCTGGCTGGGCCATCTCCCGCGCGGCCGGCTGGTGCATGCCGGCATCGGCCGGTCCGCGCCGGTGGCGGGTGAGAAGGCCCTGGGCTGGGTGGCGCACTATGCGATCGGCGTGGCCTTTGCGGCAGCCCTGCTGGCCCTGGCGGGTGAGGGCTGGGCCCGGGCGCCCACGCTGTGGCCGGCCCTGGCCTGGGGCGTGTTCACCGTGGCCGCACCCTTCCTGGCGCTGCAGCCGTGCATGGGGGCGGGGCTGTTTGCCCGCAAGACACCCAAGCCCGCCGTGGCGCGGCTGCGCAGCCTGATGGCGCACACGGTGTTCGGCCTGGGCCTGTTCATCGCGGCCTGGGCCGTCTCGCAACTGAGGGGCTGAGCGGATGCGCTGACCCGGTTCAGGCAAACAGCCTGTGCGCCATGAATTCGAGAAAGGCCCTGACCTTGGGCGAGAGGTCGCGGCCCGGGGGCCAGACCATCCAGACCGTGCCCTGGGCGTTGGCGGTGAACGGGTCGAGCACGGTCTGCAGCAGGCCCTGCTCCAGCTGGCGGGCCACGGTGAAGTCCGGCAGGCAGGCAATGCCCTGGCCGCGCAGCGCCAGGAAGATGCGCATCTCCACGCTGTTGCAGACCACGCTGGAGGGCAGCGCGGGCGGGGCGGTGTCGTCGTCGTTTCCCAAGGGCCAGCGCTCCAGCCGGCCGGTGGCCGGATAGCGGTAGTGCAGGCATTGGTGGCGGACCAGGTCGGCAGGTTGCACCGGCCTGCCATGGCGCTGGAAATAAGCGGGCGAGCCCACCAGCACGCGCCGGAAGCCGCCCAGCCGCCGGTGCTTGAGGCCCGAGTCCTGCAACGGCGCGGCGCGTATGGCCACGTCAAAGCCGTCGCCGATCACATCGACCAGATGGTCCGAGAAATTCAGGTCCAGTTCGACCTCGGGGTACTCCAGCAGGAAGTCCGAGAGCGCCTGCTCGAACAAACCGCAGTGGCGGGGCAGGCTGACCTTGAGCCGGCCCTGGGGTCGCTCGCCCGCATGGCGCAGTTCCTGCTGCGCGGCCTCGACCTCGCAGAGGATGCGCCGGCAGCGCTCCAGAAAGCGTTCGCCCTCGGCCGTGAGTGCCAGCGTGCGCGTGCTGCGGTTGAACAGGCGCACGCCCAGGCGCTCCTCCAGCCGCGCCACGGCCTTGCCCACGGCCGAGGGCGACAGCCCCAGTTCGCGCGCCACGGCAGAGAAGCCCAGCCGCTCGGCCACGCGCACAAAGAGGCCGATGCTGCCCAGGCTGTCTATTTCCATGTGCTGTGTGAAGAGGCGTGTGAAGAAGATGATTTGAGACTTAGGTGTCTCAAGTGTTCGGAAATGCAGATGGATTGTCTCAGATGAAGACGGGCCTACGCTGGCGGTCGTTTCTTGAATTGGCGCACAAACCATGTCTTCCCTCTCTCGCGGCAGCCCCCTCAAATGGCTGCAACTGCTGGCCGTCTGCCTGACGGGGCTGCTGATTCCCCTGAGCTTCACGGGCCCGGCCGTGGCCCTGCCTTCCATCCATGCCGAGCTGGGCGGCACGCCCTCCCAGCTGGGCTGGATCATGAATGCCTACATCCTGAGCTACGGCAGCGCCATGATGGTGGCCGGCAGCCTGACCGACATCCATGGCCGGCGCCGCCTGTGGCTGCTGGGGCTGGCCTGGTTCGGCCTGCTGAGCTTTGGCGTGGGCCTGGCAACCGATCTGCGCTGGGCCGATGGGCTGCGCCTGCTGCAGGGGCTGGGCGGGGCGGTGGCCTTTGCGGCGGCCATGTCCTCGCTGGCGCCGCTGTTCGAGGGCGCGGCGCGCATGCGGGCCTTCAGCCTGCTGGGCACGACCTTTGGCCTGGGCCTGGCCTTCGGCCCCTGGGTGTCGGGCCTGATGGTGGACAGCCTGGGCTGGCGCTGGGTGTTCCATGGGACGGGGATGGTGGCGCTGCTGGGCCTGCCCATGGTGATGGCCAGCGCGCGGCGCGATGAAGCCGTGTCTGCCGACCGGCCCGACTGGCTGGGCGCCGCCCTGTTCACCCTGGCCCTGGGCGGCTTCACCTACGGCGTGCTGATGGTGCCCGAGCGCGGCTGGCTCCATGCCGAGGTGCTGGGGCCGCTGGCGCTGTCCGCCGTGCTGTTCGTGGTCTTCGTGGCGGTGCAGCGGCGCGTGGCCCGTCCGTTGCTGGATCTGTCGCTGTTCTCGCAGCCGCGCTTTCTGGGCGTGCAGCTGCTGGCGGCGTCACCGGCGTTTCTGTTCATCTCTCTGGTGGTCATGCTGCCCGGGCGCTTCATTGGCGTGGAGGGCCTCAGCCCGCTGGCGGCGGGCCGCATGATGGGCTGGCTGGCGGCGCCCTTGCTGGTGGTGCCGCTGCTGGCGGCCCTGCTGGTGGGCCTGTTGTCGCGCTGGATCAGCCCGGGCCGACTGTCGGCGGCCGGTCTGCTGCTGGCCGCGGCGGGCCTGTGGTGGCTGGCGGCTGCCTTCGGGCAGGGCGCCGGTCCGGCGTTGGCGCTGCCCTTGCTGCTGATAGGCACCGGCATTGGCCTGCCCTGGGGCCTGATGGACGGGCTGGCCGTGAGCACCGTGGCGCCAGACCGCGTGGGCATGGCCACGGGCATCTTCAACACCGTTCGCATCTCGGCGGACGGCGTGGCCCTGGCCGTGGCGGGCGCCGTGCTGGCGGTGCTGGTGGAGGGGAAGCTTGGCGGGCTGTCGCCCGATGCGGACCTGCGGCGCGAGATGGCCGGGCAACTGGCCCAGGCCGATCTGGCGCGCGCCGCCCAGGCGCTGCCGGGGCAGGACGGCTTGCTTGCGCAGGTGTACGGCGCGGCCTTCCACGATCTGTTGCTGCTGCTGGCGGGGCTGGCGGTGGTCACGGCGCTGGCCGTTCTGTGGCTGCTGGAGCGCAAGGGCCGGGCCGTGTCTTCCCCGGAGCAACTGGCCCCGCAGGCCGGGCGCAGGCTCAGCTAGCAGGCTGCAACTGCACGCCCAGGCGCGAGAACAGGATCTGCCGGCCATCGCCCTGCAGGCGCTGTATCACCATGCCACCATCGCGGTGCAGGTAGATGCGCAGGGCGCTGCCGTTGCCGGGATCGTGGTCCAGGTAGCAGGGGTCTTTGTCCAGGTCCTTCCAGCCGTGAAAGTCTTCCAGCCGGCGTGTACCGATGCGGCGCAGCTCGGTCTCGGGGGCCGCGAAATAGCTGTGGGTCTGAAGCCACAGCGTGCGCAGCTGCTCGAAGGACTGTTCGCGCGAGGAACAGGCGGGCGCAGCCTCCAGCAGGGACAGCAGCATGTCCAGAAGCTGATCGAATGAATACTGCATGCCGCGCCCCTTTCAGCGATCGACGGTGCGCACTGCGCAACCTCGATCAGGGTAACCGGATATTGCGCGAATGTGAACAAAGCATGACCGTGGTGGTTTGTCGCTATTGCCAGCCTGCGCCGACAGTGATTGGCGCGGGTGTTGCATGCAGGGCACCGGCCTGGATGGCCGGACAATGGCCGGGCACATCCTGCGTGATGCCGACCTTTTTTGTTCCCGCCACCTGTTTCCCCACTTCTGCTGCCCATGGAACGCTTCACCATCTCCATCGACGACGACCTGGCCCGTGATTTCGACGCATGGATCGCCGCGCGCGGCTACGACAACCGCTCCGAGGCCATCCGCGACGTGCTGCGCGCCCACCTGGCCCAGGTGCGCGAGCGCGAGGACGCCGACGGCCTGTGCGTGGCCAACCTGTCCTATGTCTACAACCACCACGAGCGCGACCTGTCCGAGCGCCTGGCCAGCCTGCAGCATGACCACCATGAGCTGCACATGGCCACCACCCATGTGCACCTGGACCATGAGCAGTGCATAGAGACGGTGATGCTGCGCGGCCCGGCCAGCGCCGTGCGGCGCTTTGCCGACACCATCACGGCCGAGCGCGGCGTGCACCACGGCCAGCTCAACGTGGTGATGGTGCGCAGGGCAGAGCCTGGCGGGCACGATCACGCGCACCACCATCCGCATTCGCACGACGATTGAGGCAGTCCGGGGCCGGGCGCGCAGCCCCTGTCATGCAGGTCGGTATGAAGTTTGCTTTTTTCTTCATACAACTCCTGGAAACGCATGACACATCCTCTGAAATTTCCTTCTCGGCCCTGCGCCTTGCACCAGATTGCGGCGGCCGGCCTGCTGGGCCTGGCCGCCATTCCCCAGGCTGGTGCACAGCAGGCGACGGATGCCTCGCCCAGCCTGCAGCCCGTCGAGGTCAAGGGCCAGACCGCGCGCGGCGCCTCGGCCGCCTACACCACCAGCGTGATCGAGGCAGAGGACATCGCCAACGCCCATGTCAGCCATCCGCAGGAGCTGCTGCGCCAGGTGCCGGGCATGAATGTGCAGAACTACCAGCTGTCCGGCGTGGGTGACGCCATCGTCATGCGCGGCTTCGGCGGTGGCGGCCATGGCGGCGATGTGGGCGTGGTGCTGGACGGCATTCCACTGAACGAGGCCATGTCGCATGCCGACGGCTATGTGGACCTGGGCGTGATCGTGCCGCTGGAGATGGAGCGCATCAGCATCTACAAGGGGCCGGTGTCGGCGCTGTACGGCAACTTCAACCGCGCAGGGCTGATGGCGATAGAGACGCGCAAGCAGGGCGACTACACCCCCTACCGCGAGGCCGACGTGAGCCTGGCCTCGCACGGCACGCTGGACGCCCAGGCGGCGCTGGGGCTGAAGCCGGGCGAGGGCGAGTTCCTGAACCTTGCGGCCCAGCACTACCGCACGGACGGTTTCCGCGCGCAGTCGCAAATGCAGCGCAGCACGGCATCCCTGCGCTGGAGCAAGCGGCTCTCGTCGCAGCTGGAGGTGGCGCTGTCGGCACGGCTGCACCACGGCGAGGGCGACTCGCCTTCGTACCTGACGGCGGGGCAGTTCGCACGCGATCCGCATGGCATCGATCCGCGCGCCATGAACGATGGCACGCGCAAGAACTTCGCCACGCTGCGCGCCGATGTGCAGTACGCGCTTTCGCCACGGCTGACCTGGCTGGGCCATGCCTACACCACGCAGCAGAGCTTCACGCGCTGGTTCAGCCGGCCCATCGACGCACTGCAGTGGCGCCAGCGCGAGGAAAGCTATGACCGCGCCGTCTACGGCGCAGGCACCAGCCTCAATGGCCGCCATGTCACGGCGCTGACCCCGATCAACTGGGTGGCTGGGCTGGAGGCCGTGCGCGAGTCCACCGACTACCAGTTCTACGATGGCCTGCAGTGGCGCGAGCGCACCGGCGCTGCCCTGGATGACCGCAATTCCAAGCTCAACACCCTCTCGGCCTTTGCCGAGGTGGATGCGCCCATCCACCGCCTGCTGCAGCTGTCCGCCGGCCTGCGCTGGGATCGCTTCACGGGCGGCTGCCGTCCCAATGGCCCCGAGACGGGCAGCGACCCCTGCGGCCCGCTGGCGCGCACCTCGCATGCCAGCCCCAAGCTGGGCCTGCGCTCGCAGGTGGCGCCGGGTGTGCTGCTGCGCGCCAGCTGGTCCGAAGGATTTGCGCTGGCCAGCGATTTCGCCAAGTACGCGCTGGGCGCCGCGCAGCTCGATCCCAATATCTTCCGGCAGACCGAAGTGGGCGCGCAGATCAAGCCCATGCCGGGCCTGGTGCTGGATGTGGCCGCCTACCGCCTGCAGTCCTCGGGCGAGATCCGCAACGTGGCGCCTGGCGTGTACGAGAACTTCGGCGCCACGCGCCGCACGGGCGTGGAGGCCAGCGCGCTGTGGGCGGTGCGCAAGAACCTGGACCTGCAAGTGGCCTGGGGCAGCGCCCATTCGCGCGTGACCGAGAACGGCAACCCGGCCCTGGTCGGCAACCAGGTGGCCGGCGTGCCCCGGCAGACCGCCACCGTGGGCCTGGCCTGGCGCCCGCTGGCGCAGTGGGAGGGCACGCTCACCTGGCGCCGCGTGGGCCGCTATGCCGTCACGGCCGACAACAGCGTCTTCTACGGCGGCTACGCCACCTGGGACCTGGGCCTGAGCTGGCGCCTGCCTTCGGCGCGCAGCCGCATCTATGCCGTGGTCTCCAACCTGGGGGATAAGGCCTATGCCACGTCGGCCTCGGTCATCCGCGGCGTGCCTCTGTTCGCGCCCGGCGCGCCGCGCACGCTCAAGGTCGGCGTGCAGACACAGTTTTGAGGAGGAAAAAATGAAATCCAACCCCTGTTTCGCATCCGTCGCAACCGCCGCATTCGTGGTCCTGCTGGCCTGCGCGCCGCTGGCCCAGGCCCACAACGTCTGGCTGGAGCCCGACGCCGACGGCGCCTACACCGTGCAGTTCGGCGGCCATGAGGGCCAGCTGGAGAACTTTGCGGCCGGCAAGCTCAAGAGCGTTGAGGCGTATGACGCGCGCGGCCGCCGCATCGACGTGGCCGTGCAGCCCGTGCCCGGCGGCGCCCGCGCCACGCCGGCGCGCAAGGCCGCGCTGCTGGCCGCGCATTTCGACAACGGCTTCTTCAGCCGCGTGGGCGAGGGGCCGATGGTCGAAAAGCCCATGACCGAGAACCCCGGCGCCACCAGCGGCGTGCATGCGCTCAAGTTCCACAAGACCATCCTCGAATGGGGCCCGGTCACCCGCGAGAAGCTGGGCCAGACCCTGGAGATCATTGCCAGGACCCGCCGCTCGCCCCACGCGGGCGAGCCCCAGCAATTCCAGGTGCTGCTCAACGGCCAGCCCCGGGCCGGCGTGCGGGTGTCGCTGGGAGAAAAGGGCGAGCCCCTGGAGACCGATGCCGACGGCTTGGTGACCGTGCTGCCGCGTGCCGGGCTCAACCAGCTGCTGGCCATCGTGCGGCTGCCTGTCTCCGGCGATGCGCGCACCACCAGCCTCAGCTACGAATACCTGCTGGGGTTCTCAGCGCATTGAGTGGGGGCGGCGCCCGGCCGCGCTCAGGACGCTCAGGCGGAGACGGGCGTGGAGCTGCCCCCCAGGTGCCGGGCCGGCCGGTGCGTGTAGCGGTCCAGGGCCAGGCCGTCGGTGCTGATCTCCGGGCTGCGGCCGGTGATCAGGTCGGCGATCAGGCGGCCCGAGCCGCAGGCCATGGTCCAGCCCAGAGTGCCGTGGCCGGTGTTCAGGAACAGGTTGGCATAGCGCGTGGCGCCGATGATGGGCGTGCCGTCCGGCGTCATGGGCCGCAGCCCGGTCCAGAAGCTGGCGCGCGCCACATCGCCGCCCGGGAACAGGTCGTTGACCACCAGTTCCAGCGTGGCGCGGCGGCGCGGGTCCAGGCGCAGGTCGAACCCGCCCAGCTCGGCCATGCCGCCCACGCGGATGCGGTCGTCAAAGCGGGTGACGGCAATCTTGTAGGTCTCGTCCAGCACCGTGGACTGCGGCGCCAGCGCCGGGTTGCCCAGCGGCACGGTGAGCGAATAGCCCTTGACGGGGTAGACGGGCAGGTCCAGCCCCAGCGGCTCCAGCGCCTGGCGCGAGTAGCTGCCGAAGGCCATCACGTAGCGGTCGGCGGTCAGCAGCTCGCCATTCACGCGCACGCCGGCAATGCGGCCGCCTTCGACCACCAGGCCATCCACGTTCTGGTTGAAGCGCAACTCCACGCCCAGCCCGCTGGCGATGCGGGCCAGCTCGTTGGTGAAGCGGTGGCAGTCGCCGGTCTCGTCCTTGGGCAGGCGCAGGCCGCCCGTCAGCCGGTCGCGCGCCTGGGCCAGGGCGGGCTCCACCTGGGCCAGCTGGTCGCGGTCCAGCAGCTCGAAGGGCACGGCGCATTCGCGCAGCACGGCCACGTCGCGCTCCACGGCGTCCAGCTGGGCCTGGGTGCGGAACAGTTGCAAGGTGCCGCCGGTGCGCTGCTCGTAGGCGATGCCGGTGTCGGCGCGCAACTGCTGCAGGCAGCTGCGGCTGTACTCGGCCACGCGCATCATGCGTTCCTTGTTGACGGCATAGCGCTGGGCAGAGCAGTTGCGCAGCATCTGCGCCATCCAGCGCAGCTGGAACAGGCTGCCGTCCAGGCGCACGGCCAGCGGCGCGTGTTCCTGCAGTATCCACTTCAGGGCCTTGAGCGGAATGCCGGGCGCCGCCCAGGGCGTGGAGTAGCCGGGCGAGACCTGGCCCGCGTTGGCAAAGCTGGTTTCGGACGCGGGCGCATCCTGCCGATCCAGCACCGTGACCTCGGCGCCGGCCCGCGCCAGGTAGTACGCACTGGTCACGCCGATGACACCGCCGCCAAGAACAAGGACTTTCATACGATTCACCGCCAGGTCAACAAGATGAAATCAAAGTCTATTGACGATGAGGCAGTGGAAACCACTGAAATATTGCTACTCTCCAGTGATTGATAAGCCCCGGGAATCGCCGCCATGGCCGCCAAAAGTGAAAACCGCGTGCTCGACCGCACCGACCGCAAGATCCTCGACATCCTGCAGCGGGACGGCCGCATCTCCATGACCGAACTGGCCGAGCAGGTCAGCCTCTCGGCCACGCCCTGCTCGGAGCGCGTGCGCCGCCTGGAGCGCGATGGCGTGATCACGGGCTACCACGCCCACCTCTCGCCCGAGGCGCTGGGCAAGACGCTGCTGGTGTTCGTGGAGATCAAGCTCTCGTCCAAGTCGGGCGAGGTCTTCGACAAGGTGCGCCAGGAACTGCTGCACGTGCCCGACGTGCTGGAGTGCTTCCTGGTCTCGGGCAGCTTCGACTACCTGGTCAAGGCCCGCCTGGGCGGCATGCGCGAGTACCGCCGCCTGCTGGGCGACATCCTCAAGAAACTGCCCGTGCCGGCCGAGTCGCACAGCTATGTGGTGATGGAAGAGGTCAAGGAGACGCTGGCGCTGCCTGTGGACCGGTGAGGGAGCCGTCCTCGGCGTTCCAGGTTCGGATCTACCGCCATTCATCACTGTCATTTACTATTTGAAACTTTTGTCACAATATATTCGATTCAAATTGGGTATTGTGCATTCAAATAAAGAAAGATATTGGGCGGCAGATGGGTTGTTATGCAGTTCCGCATTCATCGGCGCTCTCCGTTGAAAAGTAGGCAGGACGACAACTTGGAGTTCCATTCCAATGGCGGGATTGCAAATATTTGTCATTGGATGGTGGCTGTAGGGGATTGGTGATTTTTAAAGTTCAATACCAGTGATACCTTGATAGCGCAAATCTATCTATCACTGGGAGTTCTATGAAAAATCACGCCCTCATGGCTGCCTTGATGGCCGGCGCAGCACTCTCGGCCTGCCCCCTCGCCAGCGCGCAAGTGACCCGTTACTACGGGGAGATGAGAACCTCCTACTCGGATTTCCAGGATCGCACGGCTTGTCCCCTGGGGTCTCACGGCTCATGCCAGGATTTTCCGAGGACCGCCCGTCTGGCCGGCTGGTTTGAAACGGCCGCACCCTTGCAGCCCAATCTGGACGAGAGCGAAATAAGGGCGCTGGTGACTTCCTATAGTTTCTCGGACGGATTGAACACCTACAGCAGCTCCGATCCGGATGTGCGCGCATTCATATTCAGGGTTTCCACGGACAGTGGGTCCAATATCGTGAGAAACAGAATCCACCTTCAACGCTGGCTGACGGGAAACAATCCGCACCGCTCCATCAATCAAATTGGCCCGGGTGGATCTACCAATGATGTGGATATGCTGAGCCGGTTTGAAATGGCCACGGAACAGGTGGGTGCCGTGAACAACGCGATGTGCGCTTCCTTGTTCTCGGAAACATCCCAGCAGGTCAGTTATTCGGGGGAAAGCGACACCTGCTTGGGGACCTACGAGATACCCGGCAACGGCGTGTCCGTTGCGTGGACCGGGGCGCCCGTGCAAAACCAGAACGTCATGTCCTGGCACAGGGAGGCCGTGCATCCTGCCCTGTCGTTGACCCACAGCATCTCGCCCGCAGGCCAGGTGCAGGCGGGGCAGGAGGTGCGCTACACCATCACCGTCAGGAATACGGGGACCGTGCCCGCCACCCAGGCGCAGATTGCCGACAGCCTGCCTGCCGGCCTGGAGCGCGCCACCTGGACCTGTACGCCCGGCGCCAGCACGCCATGTCCCGTGGCGTCAGGCTCCGGATCGCTGGCAGTCACGGTGCCCGTGTTCGCGGCAGGAGATTCGCTGGTTTTCACCGTGATGGCCAGCGTGTCCAACCCGGCGCCCGCAACCATTACCAATGTGGCCACCGTGGATGCCGGGGACCCGTCGGTGCAGTGCATGCAAGCAGGGCAGGTCGTGGGAACGGTGCCGTGCATGGCTTCCGCGTCCATCAATACGGTGGCGGCTCCCCCCGGCGGTGGCCAGGTGACCCCCGTGCCGACGCTGCAGCACACAGCCCTTGCGGTCCTGAGCCTGCTGGCTGCAGCCATCGGATGGATGGGGCTGGGGCAGCGCCAGCGGGTCGGCGCGGGCCGCTGACGCGGCCAGGACGCGCCGGCCCGGGCTCAGTCGATCAACCGCCCGTCCGCATCCCAGAACGGGTGTGGCCCGTCGAATTGCCCGCTGGCCACGGCATGGCTGACCAGTCGGCCGCCGTGCGGCAGGGCGTGCAGCATGAAGCCCGGCGGCTCCAGCGTCCAGGCCGATGCGGCATCGGGTGCCAGGTCCAGGCAGACCTGGTGGGCGGGCGCGGGCGAGGTCATGGCCACCGTGCCGCCGAAGGCGACCTGGATGCTGCGGTGCAGGTGGCCGCAGATGACGCGCTGCACGTTGGGGTGGCGGCGCACAAGGTCTTCCAGCGCCTGGGCGCCTTGAAGCAGGCCGATCTTGTCCATGTGGCCTATCAGGGTCTCGAAGGGCGGGTGGTGCATGGCGATCACCACGGGGCGGCCTTCGCTGGCGGCCAGCTGCAGCTCCAGCCATTGCAGGCGTTCCTCGCACAGCGCGCCCTCGCTGTGGCCCGGCACCACGGTGTCCAGCGCGATCAGCCGCAGATCGCCGATGTCCACCGCGTACTGTATGAAGCCGTCGCTGCGCAGCCAGGTGTGCTCGGGAAAGGCGGTGCGCAGCGCGTCGCGGTCATCGTGGTTGCCGGGCAGCAGGTAGGTGGGAAGCGTGCCCAGCGGCGCCAGCAGGCTGCGCAGGTGGGCGTATTCGGCGGGCCGGCCGAAGTCGGTCAGGTCGCCCGTGATCACGACGGCGTGCGGCTGCTGCGGCAGGGCCAGCACGCTTTGCACCGTGCGCTCCAGGTATTGGGCGGTATCGATGCGGCGGTAGGTCAGGCGGCCGGGTTCGCGGATGTGCAGGTCGGTGAGCTGGGCCAGGAAGGTGGTCATGGAAGTGCGGGAAGTGCGATGGCTTTCAGGCGTGGGCATGGTTGGGCATCCATTGGTGGGGGGCGATGCGCAAGGCCACGCGGTCGCCCGATTGCGCGGCGTGGTCGCGGGCCACGTCGGCCATCAGCGGCGTGTGGCCCGCCAGTTCCAGCGTGAGCTGCAGGCGGTCGCCCAGGAAGACGCGGCGCGCCACCGATGCGGGCACGCCGCCCGGCGTGCCGGCGGCGCAGACCTCGATGTCTTCAGGGCGCAGCAGCAGCCGGGCTGCGCCCGTGCATTCGGCCGGGCAGGCCAGCTCCATGCCGGCCAGCGCCAGCCGGTTGCTGCGCGCATCGTCTTCGCTGCGTTCGACCTGGTTCACGCGCCCCAGGAAGGTGGCGACAAACGGATGGGCCGGTCGGCGGTACAGGCTCTCACCGTCGCCCACCTGCAGGATGCGGCCTGCCTGCATGACGGCCATGCGGTCGGCAATGGCCATGGCCTCCTGCTGGTCGTGCGTGACATGGACGGCGGTGATGCGCAGCTGGCGCAGCAGCTGTGCCAGCTCGTCGCGCAGGGTTTCCTTGAGCTTGGCGTCCAGCGCGGTCAGCGGCTCGTCCAGCAGCAGCACGCGCGGGCGCGATGCCACGGCGCGGGCCAGGGCCACGCGCTGGCGCTGGCCGCCGGACAGTTCGGCCGGGCGCTTGTGCTCCAGGCCGTTCAGGCGCACCAGGTCCACCAGTTCGCCCACCACGCGGCGCTGCTCCTGCTCGGACACGCCGCGTATGCGCAGGCCGTAGGCTATGTTGGCCTGCACGCTCATCTGCGGGAACAGCGCGTAGTGCTGGAACACCATGCCCACCTGGCGCTTTTCTATGGGCACGCGGGTGACGTCGGTGTCGCCGAAGGCGATGCGGCTGCCCGCGTCCGGTGTCTCCAGCCCCGCGATGATGCGCAGCAGCGTGGTCTTGCCGCAGCCCGAGGGGCCGAGCAGGGCCAGCACCTCGCCGGGCTCCACGCGCAGGTCGGTGGCCTGCAGGCCGCGGGTGCCGTCGGCATAGGTCTTGGCGCATTGCCGGATGTCGATGGCGACGCTGTTACTTTCCATAATGCTTCTCGATGAAATGCCCCAGCGCCTGCAGCAGCCACATCACGGGCAGGATGACGATGAGGAAGATGAGGGTGTAGGCCGAGCCCACCTCAATGCGCATGGACGCATAGCTGTCGGCCAGGCCCACGGGCAGGGTGCGCGTCAGCGGCGTGTGCAGCATCCAGGTCAGGTTGAACTCGCCCATGGACAGGGTGAACACCATCAGGCAGGCGGCCACGATGGCGGGCAGCACGGCAGGCACCAGCACGCCCAGGAAGCGCTGCGTGAACGAGGCGCCCAGGCTGCGCGCAGCCTCCTCCAGCGCCACCAGCTCCTGGCGGCGCAGTGCCGAGCCCACCATGCGCACCATGAAGGGCAGGGTGAACACCACATGGCCCACCAGGATGAAGGCAAAGCTCTGGCGGAAGGCGGCCACGCTGCCATAGGCCAGCAGCAGGGCCAGGGCGCTGGCCAGGCCCGGAATCGCCACGGGCAGCGTCAGCAGCTCCTCGAAATGCCGGGCCCAGGGCGAGCGGCTGCGCGCCAGCGCATAGGCGCAGGGCACGCCCAGCACCAAGGTCATGGCCACGCAGGCGCAGGCCAGCAGCAGCGACATCAGCACGGTATTGCCGTAGCCGGCCCAGACCTCGGCCAGCCAGCGGGTGGTCAAGCCACTGGCCAGGCCCTGGCCGTAGTTCTGCACCAGCCCGGCCAGCACCGACAGCAGCATGGGCGCCAGCATGAACACGGTGACGGTGGCCGTCACCAGCCACATCAGCGGCGGCATTTTTGGCCGCCGGGCCGCCCCAAGGCAAAAAGCGGCCCCTTCGGGGGGCAGCGGACCTTGCGCTGCAAGGGCAGCGTGGGGGTTATTTTTTTGTGTGGTCCGCATGTTCAGACTCCTGTGGCGGCCGGGCCCGCCCAGCGCCGCGACAGCCACAGCACCAGCCAGGTGATCAGCCCCAGGCTGATCGACAGGCTGGCGGCCAGGGCGAAGTTGGCGTAGTTGGTGAACTCGTTGTAGATGGTGATGGGCAGCACCTCGAACTTGCTCGACAGCGTGAAGGCCGTGCCGAAGGCGCCGACCGACGTGGCGAACACGATGGCGCCGCAGGCCAGCGTGGTGGGCAGCAGCTGCGGCCACCACACATCGCGCGCCACGCGCCAGCCATTGCCGCCCAGCGAGCGAGCGGCCTCTTCCAGGTGCGGGTCCAGCGCCTCGGCCGCTGCCGTGTAGGAGGCAATGGCGCGCGGCAGCGAGAAATACAGGTAGCCCAGGAACAGGCCCAGCAGCCCGTAGGCGAAGGTGATCCGCTCGCCGCCCAGGGCCACCGACAGATCGGCCAGCGCGCCCTGGCGCCCGCCCAGCAGGATGATGAAAAAGCCGATGATCACGCCCGGAAACGACAGCGGTAGCGTCAGCAGCGACAGCAGCAGGCCGCGCCCCGTGAAGCGGTGGCGCGCCAGCGCAATGCCCATCACCGCGCCGATCAGCAGCGTGGCCAGGGTCACTGCCAGCGACAGGGCCAGCGTCTGCAGCAGGCTTTGCAGATACAGCGCGTCGGTCAGCGTGGCGAAGTAGGTGCGCCAGCCTTCACGCGCCGGCAGCGCCAGCAGCAGGCCGGCCGGCAGCAGCCAGAACGCGGCGAAGAAGGCCACGGCCGGCGCGCTGCAGGCCAGCAGCAGCGCGCGGGCGCGCCAGTCGCCTGGCGCTTGGGAGGGAATGCCCACGATGCAGTCCGCCTGGCTCAACGCACTTCACGCAGGTAGCGCGTGGAGAAGCCCTTTTGCACATCGGCCATCTTCTGGTAGTCCACCGAGGTGGCGCGTGCGTACTCGCTGGCGGGCAGGAAATGGCCGGCCACCTCCTTGGGCAGGGCCACGTCGCGCACGGGGCGCAGGTAGGCGTTGGCCCAGATGGACTGGCCCTTGTCTGACAGCACATAGTCCAGCACCTTCTTGCCGTTGTCCGTGTGCGGCGCCTTGTTCACCAGGCTCATCACATAGGGCATGACCACGGTGCCTTCCTTGGGGATCACGAAGTCCACGTCGGCCTTGTCCTTGTAGC
The DNA here is from genome assembly GCF_014852125.1 of Delftia sp. DLF01. Lineage (NCBI taxonomy): Bacteria > Pseudomonadati > Pseudomonadota > Betaproteobacteria > Burkholderiales > Comamonadaceae > Delftia > Delftia sp. DLF01. Next base: position 669,280 of record NZ_JACVAZ010000003.1, on the reverse strand, counting down.
GGGCGCGGTAGGCGTTGAAGTCGTAGTCCAGCAGGATGCCGATCTCGCCCGACAGCAGGCGTGCATACGAGGTCTGCTTGGGCACGATGGGCTCGTTCTTCTGCAGCTTCTTGAAGTAGTCGATGGCCGGCTGGAAGTTGTCCAGCGTGCCGCCCATGGCCTGGTTCACCGCCACGGCGCCCACATAGCCCACGAAGGCCGAGGCCGGGTCCAGGTAGCCGACCAGGCCCTTGTATTCGGGCTTGAGCAGGTCTGCCCAGGACTGCGGCACGGGCTTGCCGCCCAGCGCCGCCTTGTTGACCATGAAGCCCAGCGTGCCCGAGTGGATGGTCACCCACTCGCCCTTGGGGTCCTTGAGGCCGGCGGGAATCTGGTCCCAGTTGGCGGGCTTGTAGGCGGCAACCACGCCGTCTTTCTGCGCCTGGATGGCGAAGGTCACGCCCAGGTAGGTCACATCGGCCACGGGGCTGGCCTTCTCGGCCACCAGCTGGGCCAGCGACTGGCCCGAGTTCTTGTTGTCGGGCGGCACGGTGATGCCGGTATCGGCCTTGATGGCCTTGATCTGCGTGCCCCAGTCGGCCCATTCGGGCGGGCAGTTGTAGCAGATGGCGCTCTGGGCCAGGGCCGTGCCGCAGACGGCGGTGGTGGCGGCCAGCAAGGCAAGGCGCTTGATGGAGGGCTTGAAGGAGAGCTTGAAGGGGAGGGCAGTCAGTTTCATGGTGCGTACTCGAAGAGGTTGGGGAGCGTGGGGAAGGGAAGGGCGCGGCCTTGGCTTGCGCGGGCCGCTGTTGTTGGTTTCAGAGCCTGCAGGACTCGCCGCTGCGCCAGCCATGCGGCAGGCACAGGCTGTCTTGCGCGGCCAGGGTTTTCTTGCCCGCCAGCGCATCGCACAGCAGGCGCACGCAGGCCGAGCCGATCTCGTGGTTGGGTTGGGAAATCGAGGCCAGCGAAGGCGTGAGATCGCCCGCCATGGCAATCCCGTCAAAGCCGACCACGCTCAGGTCCGCAGGCACGCGGAACCCGGCCAGCGATGCCGCGCGGATGGTGCGTATCGCCAGCAGATCGTTGCTGCAGACGATGGCCGTGGGCGGAGCCTGCTCGCTCAGGTGCTGCTTCAGCATCTGCACGGCGGTGGAGGCAAAGGGCACCTCCCAGACCGGCAGCGGCGACAGGCCTGCGGCCTGCATGCCCAGCGCATAGCCACGGCAGCGCTGCTGGGCGCGGTCGGACGCGCGCAACTGGCCCGTGACCATGCCGATGCGGCTGTGGCCTGCCGCAGCCAGGCGCAGCACCAGCTCCCTGACGGCGCCCGTGTTGTCCACGCCCACGCAGGCATGCTCATGGGTGTGGTGATAGGCCAGCACATAGGGCTTGCCGGCCTGGCGCACACGCGCCAGCGCCGCCGAATCGCCAGGATTGGAGACCACCAGCACCAGCGCATCCACCCCGCTGGCCAGCAGCCGCGTGGTGGCCGCGTCTTCACCGGCGTGGTCGTATTCGGTGGTGCAAGGCGAAATCGCATAGCCGCGCAGCGCCGCCTGTGAGGCAATGCCCTGCAGGCACTCGGCAAATACCGGATTGGTGAGCGTGGGCAGCACCACGCCCAGCACCTTGCTGCTGCGCGTGCGCAGCGTGCGGGCGCTGGCATTGGCCACATAGCCTACTTCCTGCGCCACGCGCAGCACCGTGCTGCGCGTTTGCGCATTGACCACCTCCGGCGAATTGAAAACCCGCGAAACAGTGGCGACGGACAGCCCCGCGCGGCGTGCAACCTCGGTGATGCTCATGGATGTAAACGATTTCTTGAAAACGTTTACATTGCACCCGCTGCGCGTGACGGTGCGGTGACGGAGGAGTGAAGGTTTTGTTGCGTATCAGGCGCTTGGCGGCTTGGGCCCTGACGTTGCCCGGTACCTAGACTGCCGTAGATGCAGCTCGCTGGCGCCGAATCCAGCTGATGAAGGCCGAAAGCTCTGCGTTGAAACGAGCTCTGGGTGCCTCGGGCGTCCTTGACTGCGCCAGAAAGAAAGCCATGGACTGCGCCATTTCCGGATAGAGCTGCGCAAAGCAATCGGCGAACTCCTCCAGCGTGCGCGGCCAGAAGCCGCCTGAGCAGGGGCGCAGCACATTGGTGGCCCGGATCAGCTTGCGTGCGGCTTCGCGTTGCAGACGCAGGGCCTCCATGTCGTCCCTGGTTCCGGAAATGCGCTGCAGGTAGTCGTTCAGCACCTGCACGTAGTCGCCATTGACGGCCTGTGCAATCGCCCTGGACGGCTCGAACGCCTCAAACTGCTGCGCCAGGTCCGCGCCGTGGATGCAGCGGCACTCATGCTTGAGCCAGTAGCCCCAGCTGTAGAGATGGGCCGGGTCCAGCACCTCTTGCCGAGTGCCCAGGTCGAAATCGATCTTCGCGACTTCTTTGTGACGTAGTTGCAGGTCCTGGCGCCGCTGCTCCAGCCGGGCGCTCTCCTGCCTGGACAGGGGGCGGGCCAGCACGATCGTCAGGTCCAAGTCCGAGAAGCCCGCCCTTGCGCAGCCGCGCGCCACGCTGCCATACAGGTAGAGGCTGTCCAGCGCCTCGCCAAGGTCGCTGGCGATGGCTGCGCGCGCATCGTCCACCAGGCGCTGGAACTCGGGCTGGACAGGATCGTTGGGGATGAGGTCCAGAGTGCGGGTCGCGTGAGGATCGTTGCAGGAGTGCATGGGGATGCCTGGGCTTATCGCCCGCTCATTCGTCTGCCGCAAGCCGCGCATAGAGCGCATAGTCCCTGGGCATTCCGCGAACCAGCCTGAACGAACGCAGCAGCCCCTCATGCCGGTACCCGCAGGCCTGCACGACCTTGGCCGAGGCCTGGTTCGACTCCAGCACCGCAGCCTGGATGCGGATGAAGCCGTATTCCTGAAAGGCCCATCGTGTCACTGTCGCGCACAGGGCCTTGGCTATGCCGCGTCCCCAGTACTCCGGGGCGAGGTCGTAGGCGATTTCGGCGGTGCGGTTCACGTCGGAGATGGTGTGGAAGCCGATGCTGCCCACCATCCGGCCACTGCGGGCATCGACGACGGCCAGGCGGCGCTGGGAGTCGGCGGACGGGGACTCGAACGCATCGAACAGCGGCAGCAGATCGTCGCCTGAGGCGAGGTTCCAACTGGTGTGCTCGGTGACGGCGGGCAGCCTCAGGTAGGCGTACCAGGCACCGATGTCCGAGCGTTCGATCTGGCGAAGGGAGATTCCGGGCAGCTCCGGTACGGGGGGATGGTGTATGCGCATGGGTTCCGGGATGGCAGCACCGGGCTTGCCCGGCAGGCACGATTGTGGACCGGCGCCAGCGCGAACTCTGTGAACAAGCCTGAAACCTACAACCCGCCGACAGGCCCAGGCATACGATTTGTAGCGATTGGAAACTGCCTACCGCTTGCGGCATGCCGCAAGCGCGCAGGCGGGCTCCAACGCCAAGAATCACAACTCCAAGCTTCCTATGTCTTCATTCGATACCCAACTGCTGCTCATCGCGCTGGCCAGCGTGCTGGTCCTGGTCGCGCTGATCGTCTCGCGCATCCGTCTTCATCCCCTGCTGGCCCTGCTGGTGGTTTCCATCGGCGTGGGCTTTGCCACGGGCATGGCGCCGGGCGAGATCGTCAAGAACCTCACCAACGGGGCCGGCAAGACGTTGGGCGCGGTGGGCGTGGTGATCGCCCTGGGCGCCATGCTGGGCAAGATCCTGGCGGACTCCGGCACCACCGAGCGGCTGGCCAGTGCCATCCTGCAGCGCACGTCCGAGCGCATGATTCCCTGGGCCATGACCCTGGTGGCCTTCGTGATCGGCATTCCCATGTTCTTCGAGGTGGGGCTGGTGGTCATGCTGCCGCTGATCTTCAGCGTGGCGCGCAAGCTGGAAAGCAATGAGCGCTTCAAGGGATCGGCCTATGTCTATGTGGGCGTGCCCGTGATCGCCGCGCTGGCCGCCATGCATGGCATGGTGCCGCCGCACCCGGGCCCGCTCACCGCCATTGCCACGCTGCACACCACGGTCGGCCCGACCATGCTGTACGGCTTTCTGGCCGTGATTCCCGCCATGGTGCTGGGTGGCCCGCTGTACGGCGCCTTCATCACGCCGCGCATGAGTACGCGCCCCGATGCAGCCCTGCTGGAGCAGTTCACATCAGGCAAGAAGGAAGGCGGGGAGGGCAGTGCGCCCAGCATCGGCATGGGCGTGCTGTGCGCCTTGCTGCCCGCGCTGCTGATGCTGGTGCATGCGCTGGCCGAGGTGCTGCTGCCCAAGGATTCGGGCCTGCTGCATGCGGCGGCCTTCCTGGGCAATCCGCTGGTGGCCATGCTGCTGGGCGTGGTGTTTGCCTCCATCACCCTGGGCTATCTGCGCGGCGCCGATGCAGAGAAGTTGCGAGACGCGCTGGGCCAGAGCCTCAAGCCCATCGCCGGCATCATGCTCATCATTGCGGGCGGCGGCGCCTTCCAGCAGATCCTGACCAGCGCCAAGGTGGGCGATGCCATCGTCCACATGACCCAGCAGTTCGCCCTGCCTCCGCTGGTGCTGGGCTGGATGATCGCCATGCTGCTGTCGGTGTCCACCGGCTCGGCCACCGTGGGCATCGTGGGCGCGGCGGGCCTGCTGGCGCCGCTGGCGGCCTCCGATCCTTCACTGAACGTGCCGCTGCTGGCGCTGGCCATTGGCTGCGGCTCGCTGTTCTTCAACTACGCCAACCACGCGGGCTTCTGGATGGTGAAGGAGTCCTTCGGCATGAGCATGGGCGAGGCCACCAAGACCATTACCGTGGTCCAGTCCATCGTGTCCTTTGTGGGCCTGCTGATGGTGCTGCTGTTCAACCTGCTGCCCAAGCTGGGATAGGTGAAAGGCATGAGGCGGGCTGCCGGCGGCCGCTGCGATGCCGCGGCAACCACCAAGAGAGGGCACTACTTCCGGTTCGACTGCGAATTGCCCCAGTCGCGACAGGGAAAATGCCGCCCCGTACAGGTGCGGTACCTGGCGCCGCTTCAACGCATGGCCGGCAATTCACCTATACTGATGGAGGTGCTGTCCTTGTTGTTCGCCTCCTCAGTGCCCGTCTGACACCTTCGCGGTCTCCGGGCTGCCGTTAGCCGCCCACTGTCACAAAGTCTGTGACGAGGTCCGCAACTGTCACTCTCAACGGCGAGCACCACGCGAATCCAACCCACCTCCCGGGTCCGCACTCTCCCTGCCACCTGCAGGGTCCTCTTTTCCCTTTTTCGATGCTCCGCTGTCTGCGTGCAGCGGTCATCCTGCGCTGGCCCAAGGCCGCAGCATGGTGCTGCACCAGCAACTTGCGGCGACGCAACCCTTTCAACATGTACTCACAGGAGTCCCATTGGCTAAAGAAGAACTGATCGAAATGCAAGGCCGGGTAGACGAAGTGCTGCCTGATTCCCGCTTCCGCGTAACGCTGGAAAACGGCCACCAGCTCATCGCCTATACCGGCGGAAAAATGCGCAAGCACCGCATCCGCGTGCTGGCCGGCGACAAGGTGACGCTTGAAATGTCGCCCTATGACCTGAACAAGGGTCGCCTCACGTTCCGCCACATCGAGCAACGCTCCGGCGCACCGGGCCCGCGTCCTCCGCAGCGCCGCTGAAGCCCGCCGGCCCGCTTCTGTTGCAGAGCGGGCATTCGGGGCGCAGGCAGGACCGGGCTCTGTGCCTGGTTGCCTGATCGGCAGCCCCAGTCAGCTTTCCAAGTAGCCCCGACGGCCCGACCGCCTGGAGGGCACCAGACGGATCAGGCGAGTCCGTCTGCTTATTTGGACATGGCGTCCTTGCCCATGGAATCCTTCTTCATTCCATCCTTGGACATGCCGTCCTTGTGCATGCCGTCCTTGGACATCGAGTCCTTCTTCATCCCGTCCTTGGACATGGAGTCCTTCTTCATGCCGTCCTTGGCCATGGAGTCCTTCTTCATTCCATCCTTGGACATCGAATCCTTGGACATGGCTCCGTTGGACATGCCGTCCTTCGCCATCTCATCCGCAGCGAATGCCGTGGTGGCGCCAGCCAGGGCGAGGCAGGTGGCGAGCAGGGTGGTGGTGAGCTTGGTCATTTGAGTCTTCCTTTGGATTAGCGGTTTGCGGGATTGCAAATCGGCCGGCTTTGGATGGGCCCGGCCTCGCACCTTCGTTGGCGGCCCAGCGGCTTGGAAGGCCGCTCAGCTGCCTCCGAACCAGTTGTAGCCCTGGTCTTCCCAGTAGCCGCCGGAGTAGGTGTTGGTGACGAACATGGCCTGGATGTGCTTCGGGTTCTTGTAGCCCAGCTTGGTGGGCATGCGCAGCTTCATCGGAAAGCCATATTTGGGCGGCAGGGGCTGCCCGTCGTAAGTCAATGCCATCAGCGTCTGCGGATGCAGGGCCGTGGCCATGTCGATGCTGGTGAAGTAGTCGTCAACGCACTTGAAGCCGACGTACTTGGCGCTGGTGTCGGCGCCTATGTGGCGCAGGAAATCGGCAAAGCGCACGCCGCCCCAGCGGCCTATGGCGCTCCAGCCTTCCACGCAGATGTGGCGCGTGATCTGTTCGTCCTGCGGCATGGCGCGTAGCTCGGCCAGGGTCCAGGCATGGCGGTCGGCGACCATGCCGGTCACCTCCAGGCGCCAGCTGGCCCCGTCCACCTCGCGCACCTCGTCCTCTCCGTAATAGGCATTGAAGGGGAAGGGACGCGTGATCTCGGCTGCGGAATAGGTGGGCGCCAGCCGCGTGGGGCTGAAGAGCAGGCCCTGCATGCGGTCGTTGAAGCGCGATACCTGGCTGAGCGCGGCCTCGACGTGGCTGTCATCGCTGATGCTGCAGCCCGTGAGCAGGGACAGGCCGCCCAGCGTCAGCGAGCGTTGCAAGAAGGCGCGGCGTGCGGGCTGGTCCAGCTTGCGGGCGATCAGCGAGCGTGCCTCGCGCACCACGGCCTCGCCATCGACGCCGGGCAGGGAAGGGGCTTTGAAGATTTTCATGGGGACTTGGGCGCACGGCCGTGGATCATGGTCAGGAAGGTCCGGGGCACCAGGGCGACCATTGCCAGGTGCACCACCACAAAGGCGACCAGTGCAGCCATGCCGAAGAAGTGCACGCGCCGTGCGGATTCATAGCCGCCCAGCAACTCGCGCAGCAGCGGGAACTGCACCGACTTCCACAGCACCAGGCCCGACAGCACGATCACCACCAGGTCCAGCACCACGAATAGGTAGGCCAGCTTTTGCACATGGTTGTAGCGGGCCGGGTCGGCGTGCGAGAGCCGGCCCTTGAGGGCGGCCACCAGGTCCTGGCGCACGCCCTGCACGCTGACGGGAAAGAACTTGCGCAGCCACCGGCCGCTGGCGATGTTGAGCAACAGGTACAGCAATCCGTTGAACACCAACAGCCACATGGCCGCGAAATGCCATTGCAGCGCCCCGCCCAGCCAGCCGCCCAGCGTGATCGAGCCCGGAAAGCTGAAATCAAAGAACGGCGCCGCGTTGTAGATGCGCCAGCCGCTGGTCACCAGGATGACCACGGCCAGCGCATTGAGCCAATGCGTGAGGCGCAGCCACAGCGGGTGGATGCGCTGGCCATCCTGGGGCTGTGCCGGTTGGGGGGTGATGAGGGCGGTGTTCATGGGTCCCATTGTTGGAGGGACCCTGTAGCGGATGTATCACGCAAACTTCAATTAATCGTGATAACTCCCAAGGCCTGTTCAGCCCGCCTGGGCGCACCCGGCCAGATAGTCCACCAGCGTGCGCGCCGCAGGCGATAGCCGGCTGCCGTCCCTGAAGCAGATGGCGAACTGCCGCCGCGCCCAGGCATCGGTGAGCGGCACCATGTGCACACCCTGCACACCCTGCGCACCCTGACCGCCCTGACCGGAGCCCGCCATGCCCAGGATCTCCCTGGGCATGATGGCCACGCCCAGGCCGGCGCGCACGCAGCGGATCGTGGCGTCGAAGGAGCTGACCACGGCGCGGTAATTGAGGGGCCGGCCGATGATGGCAGCCGCCCGTGCCAGCATGGTGTAGACGGCCGTGGAGGCGGGCAGGCCCACATGCTCGCAATCCAGCGTTTCGCTGAAGCTGCAGCTGTCGCGCAAGGCCAGCGGGTGGCCGGCCGGCACGGCCACGGCCAGGGTGTCGCAGCGGTAGGGCAGGGTCTGCAGGCCCTCCAGATCGGCCGCGTTCCAGCACACGCCCACCAGGGCCAGGCCTTCGCGGATGGACCGGATGATTTCGCTGCTGGTCAGCTCCTCGATGTCCACGCGGATCTGCGCGTGCTCGGGCTTTTGCAGAAAGGCCGCAATGTCATCGGGCAGCGACTCGGCAATCGACGAGACCGAGGCCAGTATCCGCACCTGTCCCTTCACGCCATGCTGGTAGGCCGCCATGTCGCGCGCCGCGCGGTCGGCGCTGGCCAGCATGGCGCGTGCATGCTCCAGCAGCATCAGCCCGGCTGCCGTGGGCACCACGCCCCGGCGGTGGCGCTCCAGCAGCGGGGCCTGCACCTGCTCTTCCAGCAGCGCCATGCGCTTGCTGATGGCCGATGAGCCGATGTGCTGCTGCTCGCCAGCGCGGGCAATGTTGCCCAGGTCGCAGGCCGCGACAAAGAGCCGCAGGGTGGTCAGGTCCAGGTCTTTCATGGCGGTTATGGATTTCCATTTGGGAAACTCTGAGGCGAAAAATTATCGCTTCTGCACGCTGATGGGAATGTCTAAAGTGCCATTCAAGACAAACCACCCCACGCGAACCTTCCCATGCCAGAACCCATCCGTGCCCCGCAGTCCGCCGTCATCCGCGAGGTCGGCCTGCGCGATGGCCTGCAAAGCATCCAGACCGTGCTGTCCACCGAGCGCAAGAAGGAATGGATACGCGATGCCTACGCTGCCGGCCAGCGCGAGATCGAAGTCGGCTCCTTCGTCCCCGCGCGCCTGCTGCCCCAACTGGCCGACACGGCCGAGCTGGTGGCCTATGCCCGAACGCTGCCGGGCCTGTTCGTCTCCGTGCTGGTGCCCAACATGCGTGGTGCCGAAAGCGCCATCGCCAGCGGGGCCGACCTGATGCTGGTGCCGCTGTCGGCCAGCCATGCCCACAGCCTGGCCAACCTGCGCAAGACGCCCGATGAGGTCGTGGCCGAGGTGGCCCGCATGCGTGCCGCACGCGATGCGGCGGGTTCGACGATGCTGATCGAGGGCGGCATTGGCACGGCCTTCGGCTGCACGCTGCAGGGCAGGGTGGAGCCGGCCGAGGTGCTGCGCTGCATGCAGGCGCTGCTGGACGCAGGGGCCGACCGCGTCAGCATGGCCGACACCGTGGGCCATGGCGGGCCGGGCCAGGTGCAATCGCTGTTCGAGCAGGCGCGGCGCATTGCGGGCGAACGCTTTTGGTGCGGCCACTTCCACGACACGCGCGGCCTGGCGCTGGCCAATGTGCATGCGGCCCTGCAGACCGGCGTCACGCGCTTTGACGCCACGCTGGCCGGCATTGGTGGCTGCCCCCATGCGCCCGGCGCCAGCGGCAATGCCTCCACCGAAGACCTGGCCTTCATGCTGGACACCATGGACATCGACACGGGCCTGGACATCGAGGCCCTGCTGCGCCTGCGCGCCAAGGTGGCCGCCTGGCTGGACGGCGAAAGCCTGCATGGCGCGCTGTGGCGCGCGGGCTTGCCGCGCAGCGTCACCGCCGACGCAGCCCCCGCCGCTGCATGAACCCCTTACCTTCCCACGAGCACACCTGTATGGCCACCGAACCCCTGCTGCCGCTGTCCGGCATCCGCGTCATCGAATTCACCCACATGGTCATGGGCCCCACCTGCGGCATGATCCTGGCCGACCTGGGCGCCGAAGTCATCAAGGTCGAGCCACCGGGCGGCGACAAAACGCGCACGCTGCCCGGCCTGGGCATCGGCTTTTTCCGCAGCTTCAACCGCAACAAGAAAAGCGTGGTGCTGGACATCACTACCGAAGCGGGCCGCGCCACCGCTGCCGAGCTGGCCGCTGGCAGCGACGTGGTGCTGGAGAACTTCCGCCCCGGCCTCATGCAATCCCTGGGCCTGGACTACGCCACGCTGTCGCAGCGCTCGCCCGGCCTCATCTACGTCAGCCACAAGGGCTTTCTGCCCGGCCCCTACGAAAAGCGCCTGGCGCTGGACGAGGTGGTGCAGATGATGGGCGGCCTGTCGTACATGACCGGCCCCGTGGGCCGGCCGCTGCGCGCGGGCACCAGCGTCAACGACATCATGGGCGGCATGTTCGGCGCCATCGGCGTGCTCGCCGCCCTGCGCGAGCGTGAGCGCACCGGGCGCGGCCAGGAGGTGCAAAGCGCGCTGTTCGAGAACTGCGTCTTCCTGTCATCCCAGCACATGCAGCAGTACCTGATGACGGGAGAGGCACCGCCGCCCATGCCCTCGCGCGTATCGGCCTGGAGCGTCTACGACGTGTTCACCCTGGCCGGTGGCGAGCAGCTGTTCATCGGCGCCGTCAGCGACAAGCAGTTCGCCACCCTGTGCCGCGTGCTGGACCGCGCCGACCTGCTGCAGCGCCCCGAATACGCCGACAACGCCGCCCGCGTGGCCGTGCGCCCCCAACTGCTGGCCGAGCTGGGCGCCATCCTGGCCGGCCATGAATCGGCCCGGCTCGCGACGCAGCTGGAGGCCGCAGGCATTCCCTACGCGCCCATCACGCGGCCCGAGCAACTGGTGGACGACCCGCACCTGCGCCAAAGCGGCGGCCTGGCTTCCATGCAGACCGAAGACGGCGGCCAGACCGACGTGGTGCTGCTGCCCCTGCTCATGAACGGCCACCGTCCCGGCGTGCGCATGCCGCTGGCCGGAATTGGCGAGCACACCGAAGAAATCCTCGGAGCCCTTGCATCACGGACCTGACAGCCAACCCCGGGCGCCGAAGGCCGCAGAAAAACCACCCCGGCGCGCATGAGACAACACAAAAAGGAGACAACCCCATGCACTCGTCCCATCCCTTCCGCCGCCGCACCCTGCTGGCCCTGGCCGGCGCATCGCTGGGGGCCGCTGCCCTGGGCGTGCGCGCCCAAAATGGCACGCCGCTGCGCGTCATCCTGCCCGTGGGGGCAGGCTCGGGCGCCGACACCATCGTGCGCTCGGCCCAGACTGCGCTGGTGCGCTCGCTGGGCGGCCAGCCCGTGGTCATGGAGAACCTGCCGGGTGCGGGCGGCATCACGGGAACGCAGATGCTGGTCAAGGCGCCGGCCGATGGCAACACCATCGCCTTCATCTCCAACAACCACGCCGTCAACCCCAGCGTCTTCAAGAAGCTGCCCTACGACAGCCTGGCCGACATCACGCCGCTGTCCATCGTCGGCGGCTCGCCCTTCGTGCTGGTCGTCCATCCCAAGGTGGCGGCGCGCAATGCGCGCGAACTGCAGGCGCTCATGAAGGCGCGGCCCGGCGACCTCAACTACGCCTCGTCCGGCAACGGCACCATCTTCCACCTCGCGGCCGAAGTCTTTCTGGACGCGGCCGGCACCACGGCACGCCACATTCCCTACAAGGGCGTGGGCCAGATGGTGGTGGACCTGCTCAGCGGGCAGGTGGACTTCGGCGTGATCGCCGTGGGCACGGCGCAGGCGCACCTCAAATCCGGCGCGCTGCGTGCCATCGGCATCATGGGCCGCGAGCGCGTGGCATCGCTGCCCGATGTGCCCACCGTGGCAGAGCAGGGCTTTCCCGGCGTGGACATCGCCGGCTGGGTGGCCGCCATAGGCCCCAAGGGCATGCCGCCCGCCCAGGTGCGGCGCCTGCACGACGGCATCGCCACCGCCTTTGCCGACCCCGAGGTCAAGGCCGGCTTTGCACGGCGCGACGAATACACCGTGCTCAACAGCCCCGAGGCCGCAGCCCAGTTCCTGCGCTCCGAGCAGGAACGCTTTGCGCGCCTGGTCAAAAAAGCCAATGTCACGCTGGAGTAAGCGCATGGCCCTCTATCGTTATCGGAACAAGGCACCGCAGCTGCCCGCATCCGCCTATGTGGCGGCCGAGGCCACGCTCATCGGCGACGTCACACTGGGCGAGGGCGCCAGCCTCTGGCCCGGCGCCGTGGCGCGCGGCGACAACGAACCCGTGCGCATAGGCGAGGGCAGCAACGTGCAGGAAGGCGCCGTGCTGCATGCCGATCCCGGCTTCGCGCTCACCCTGGCTGCCCATGTCACCGTGGGCCACCAGGCCATGCTGCATGGCTGCAGCGTGGGGGAGGGCTCGCTCATCGGCATACAGGCCGTGGTGCTCAACGGTGCCGTCATCGGCGCGCACAGCCTGGTGGGTGCCGGCGCCATCGTCACCGAAGGCAAGCAGTTCCCTCCGCGCTCGCTGATTCTTGGCGCCCCCGCCAAGCTGGTGCGTACGCTCAGTGACGAAGAAGTCGCGGGCCTGCTGCAAAGCGCCGCCAGCTACGTGGAGCGTGCAATGTCCTTTCGCCAGGAGCTGCAGCGCATTGACTGATTCCCTGAACCCGCTGACCGACGCCGTGCGCATGCCCGCCGCAGCGCTGCAAGCCTGGGCTGCTGGCGTGCTCCAGGCCTTTGATGTGAGCGCATGCCACGCGCAGGCCACCGCCCAGGCACTGGTGCGCACCAGCCTGCGCGGCGTGGACACGCATGGCGTGGCAAGACTGCCGCCCTATGTGCAGCGCATCCGCGAAGGCACCATCCATACCCGGGCCAAGCCCAACCTGCAGGAGCACAACGGCCTGCTGCGCTGCCATGGCGACCATGCCCTGGGCCAGCCCGTGCTGGAGCTGGCGCTGCAAGCCTGCCTGGACAGGGCCGCAAGCCAGGCCGTGGTGGCCTGTCACATCGAGGCCTGCGGCCACCTCGGCGCCCTGGGCGTGCTGCTGCTGCCCGCCGTGGAACAGGGCTGCATGGCCCTGCTGTGCCAGCGCACGCCGCCCATCATGGCCATGCCCGGTGCCACGCGGCCTGCGCTGGGCAACAACCCCATCGCCTTCGCCGCGCCCGTGGCCGGACGGCCGCCACTGGTCTTCGACATGGCCCTGAGTGCGGTCGCACGCGGCGCCGTCATGGCTGCCGTCCGCGACGGCCATGCGCAAATCCCGCCGCATTGGGCGCTGGACGAACACGGCCATCCCACCACCGATCCCCACGCCGCACTGCAGGGCGCCATGCAGCCCATGGCCGGCCACAAGGGCCTGGGCCTGGCCATGGTGGTCGAATGCCTGGCGGGCGCGCTGGGCGGCGGCCTGTTCCAGCCCGCTGTACCCGGATCGGCGGAAGGTTCCACCGCCAACGCCTGCGCCTTTCTGCTGGTCATCAACCCAGCCCTGGCCGCACCGTCACCCCGGGGATTTGACAACTACATGGCCAGCTGGATCACCGGCCTGCTCGCGGCCCAGGGCACCCAAGGCCGCTATCCCGGACTGCGCCAGCATGAATGCGAGCTCCAGCGCCGCGCCGAAGGCATCCCTCTGTCGTCTGCGCTGATCAATGAGTTGCAAGCGCTGGCGCGGCTCAGCGGGGTGGCACTGGCGTTGTGAGCGACGGATCTGCAGCCGATTGGCCGGACGACATCGCCGCCTCCAGCCCGCTTCTCGGGAAGACCGGGCTGTAGTTCACCTGGATCTCGGAGAGCTTGTCATTCACCCGCGTCGTCATGAAATAGCGTGGCATGCCGAATCCCACTTTCATCACCAGACCGCGAAGCTCGGAGAGGGCTCCGACCTTCACATCGGGATCGACCAGCACGGCAATGCGTGCCGTGCTTTTGGCATCGGGGGCTGCGGTCAGCTTCTTGGAGAGTGTGTTTCTCAACTGAGCCGGACTGACCCGCTGGCCATCCAGGCTGTACGGCCGATCATTGCCGCTTGCCGCATGCATTTCGATCACGGTCAGATCTGCAGCAAGAGCGGGTGGGCCGAGCAGGGCGGCCAGCAGCAGGAATCTTGTTGGTTTCATGGTTCTGTTGTGCGATGCAGAGCTTGTTGACCCACTCGCTCTGTGAGCTTGTACCAGCTCGTCCCCACTTCTCCCAATTTCCCCCCAGATTGGTCGCAAGAATTCCTTGGCAACTCCAGGAAAAGACCATGATTGATTTCTCGCAAACCAACGCTTCACGCATTCGCCCGGCCCTTGTGCTGGCTGTGGCGGCCTTCGCGGCGGCCTGCAGCCATGCGCAGGGCCACGGGGGGCACGGCAATCCGCCGTCGCCGCCGCCCGAGGCCTATACCGCCTGCCAGGGCAAGGCCGAGGGCGACAGCGTGACGCTGACCATGCCCGATGGCAAGACGCTGGCCGGCACCTGCCGCAGCCTGAACGGGCAGCTGGTGGCCATGCCGGCCGGCGGGCCCGGCGCAGGCGGGCCGCCGCCCCATCCGCAGCAGTGATCGCGTGGCCCGGCGGGCCACGCCGCCGGGCTGTCTGCAACCCCACGGGCCTGCGCACAGGCCCTCATGAAAAAGCCATCCCCATGAACCACTCTCAAGATGCCCATGATCTTGCCCACGACCTGGGCCTTCAGCACGATCTGCAAGTCATGGCGCGCCGCCTGTTCGACCGGCGCCGCATGCTGGGCCTGATGGCCACTGGCGGCGCTGCAGCGCTTCTGTCCGCCTGTGGCGGCGGTGGTGATTCCAGTGATTCGACAGGAACCGGCACGGGCACCGGAACCGGGACAGGAACGGGCACCGGCACGGGTACGGGCACAGGTACGGGCACGGGTACTGGAACCACGACCGGCACCTGCATGGTCGATCCCACGGAAACCGAAGGCCCTTACCCCGCCGACGGCTCCAACGGCTCGCGCGGCAGCCTGGTCAATGTGCTGTCGCAAAGCGGCGTGGTGCGCAGCGACCTGCGCAGCAGCTTTGGCGGCATGAGCGGCACGGCCGCAGGCCTGCCGCTGACGCTCAAGATCACCCTGGTCAACGTCAGCACCAACTGCAGCCCGCTGGAAGGCTATGCCATCTACCTGTGGCACTGCACCCGCGAGGGCGAGTATTCGCTGTACTCCACCGACCTGCTCAACCAGAACTTCCTGCGCGGCGTACAGGCGACGGACAGCAATGGCGAATGCACCTTTGTGACCATCTTCCCGGGCTGCTATGACGGGCGTTGGCCGCACATGCACTTCGAGGTGTTCCGCAGCCTCAACACGGCCGGCAGCTACACCAACAAGCTGCTGACCTCGCAGATGGCCATGCCCAAGGACATCGCCAGCGCCGTCTATGCCGGTGTCAGCGGCTACAGCGCCAGCGTCTCCAACCTGTCGCGGGTCAGCGTGACATCGGACAATGTCTTCGGCGACAACACCAGCGAGCAGATCGCCTGGCAGACGCCCACCTTCACCGGAGACACCACCAATGGCCATACCGCCACGATATCCATCGGCATTGCCGTCTGACGCAGCAACTGAATGAACCTCCGCCTCCCGCGCCTGAAGCTGCAGCACAAGGCCTTCTTCGCCCTGGCCGTGCTGCTGGTGGCCCTGCTGCTGGTGTTTCTCGGGTTCTCGCGCCTGGGGCTGCAGCGGGGCCTGGGCCCGTACATGGCCGAGGTGGAGCTGACCGGCATGGACGGGCTGGCCGAGCGGCTGGTCCAGCACCATGAGCAAAACGGCGGCTGGGATGCGGCGCGCGCCAACCCCGGTTTCTGGCGCGACATGGTGCGCCCGGGCGCAGGCATGGGCCGGGGCTTTCCTGCGGGCGAGCCCGGGCCACGGCCCCCCATGCCCATGCCCATGCCGGAGCCGAGGCCTGGTTTTGAAGGAAGCCACGGTCCGGGCCCGGGCCCGGAGTTTCCCCCGCCACCTGGGCCGGAAGGCGGAGAGCCTGCAGATCGCTCCGACCGCCCAGACCGCCCTGGCCCGCCGCCAGACCGCCCGTTCGGCGGCCCGTGGGCGCGCGTGGGCCTGCTGGATGCCCAGGGCCAGCTCATCTCCGGCATGGCGCCGCAGCCCGGTGCGGCGCACCGCGTTCTGCGCGCCGCCAATGGGCAGGCCATTGGCGAGATCGTGCTGTCCCCCGTGCAGACCGGGCAGGGCATGCAGCGCGACCTGGACCGCGCCTTCCTCGCGCAGCAGATGGACTTCGTGGCCTGGACCGGGCTGGCCGGCCTGCTGTTGGCGCTGCTGCTGTCGGCCTGGCTCACGCGGCGCTGGCTGGAGCCGCTGACCGCCTTTGTCGACGGCCTGCGCGGCATTGCGGCCGGGCGGCTGGACACGCGCGTGGCCATCAAGGGCGATGCGGAGCTGGCCCGCCTTGCGGAAACCTTCAACGACATGGCCGTGCAACTGGCCACCATGGAGGCCTCGCGCCAGCGCTGGCTGGCCGACGTGGCGCATGAGCTGCGCACACCGCTGTCCACCATGCGCGCCGAGGTCGAGGCCGTGCAGGACGGCGTGCTGCCGCTGGACGACCGCATGGCGCTGCGCCTGCACCGGCAGATCATGCGGCTGATACGGCTGGTCAGCGACCTGCGCGTGAGCCTGGACGACCCGCAGGCCCTGCACGGCTCGGGCCATGTGCCCGTGCATGTGCTGACCCTGCTGGGCGAGGCGCTGGACGGCGCGCGGCCCGGCTTCGAGCAGGTCGGCATTGGCCTGGACCGCTCCACCGTGGACCAGCTGGCCGCGCGCATTCCGCCGCCGCTGGTGCAGGGCGACCCGCACCGGCTGCACCAGGTGTTTGCCAACCTGCTGGAAAACAGCCTGCGCTACACGGCTGCGGGCGGGCAGCTGCAGGTGTCTGCCGAAATTGTCCAGATGCAGGACCGCAGCATGCTGCAGCTGTGCTGGGACGACACGGCTCCCGGCGTGGCCAGCCCGCACCTGCCGCGCCTGTTCGATCGCCTCTATCGCGTGGACGCCTCCCGCGTGCGCGACGGCGACGGCCTGGGCGGCTCCGGCCTGGGGCTGGCCATCTGCCGCACCATCGTCCAGGCCCATGGCGGCAGCATCGAGGCCGCCGCCTCGCCGCTCGGCGGCCTGCGCATCACGCTGTGGCTGCCCTTGCTGGAAAATCCCGCGCCATGAAGCCTGCCCGCATCCTCCTGGTCGAAGACGAGACCGACATGGCCGCCATCGTCATCGACTACCTGCGCCATGCAGGCTACGAAGTCGAGCACATCCGCCACGGGCGCGAGGCGCTGGACCGCATGCTGCGCTCCCCGCCCGACCTCACTTTGCTGGACATCATGCTGCCGGGGCTGGACGGCCTGGACATCCTGCGCCAGTTCCGCCCCCACAGTGCCAGCCCCGTCATCCTGCTCACCGCGCGTGTCGAGGAAATGGACCGCCTGCTGGGCCTGGAGCTGGGCGCGGACGACTACATCTGCAAACCCTTCGCCCCGCGCGAAGTCGTGGCCCGCGTCAAGGCCGTGCTGCGCCGCAGTGCCGGCCCCGGCCCCGCGCAGCAACGCCTGACGCTGCTGCCCGAGCAGGGCCGCGCCATGCTCAACGGCAGCGTGCTGCCGCTGACCAAGCGGGAGCTGACCTTGCTGCAGGCCCTGATGCGCCAGCCCGGTCGCCTCTACTCGCGCGCGCAACTGCTGGAGCTGGCCTGCGCCGACACGCTGGACGTGAACGAGCGCGCCATCGACAGCCACATCAAGAACCTGCGCAAGAAACTCAAGGCGGCGGACGACCGCCATGAGTGGATTCGCTCCGTGTACGGCGTGGGCTTTGCGTTCGAGCCCGATGGCGGGTCCGACACGCGGGCTCAGTGAAGGCCCGGCGAGGGCAGGGCGCAGCCCCTACCTCGACTCTTCGAGGTGCTCCATGAACGTGGTGCCCGTGTAGCGGGAGCGGAACAGGCCGGCCTCCACCAGGCGCGGCACCAGCTGCTCCAGCACGCAATGCAGGGACTCGACGGAGCCGCCGGGCGCGGCCAGAAAGCCGTCGATGGCGCCGGCGGTGCTCCACTCGGTGATCTGCGCCACGGCATCGTCCACCGTGCCGACCACCTGCCAGTGCGCGGCGGAGAGGATTTCCGGCCGCAGCAGCAGCTCGTCGATGCGCAATGACTCGCGCTCCATCAGGCGCCTGAGCAGGCCCGCATGCGTGCGGCTGGACGGGGTTGCCACAGGGGCCGGAAGGTCGGCTGCGGTGATCGGCCGGTCTGCGGGCCAGTCCGTCAGGTCCAGGCCGACCATGGCCTTGATCGATGCCAGCTTGCGGCCCCTGTCCACCCGGCCGTGCGTCTGCTGGAACATCTCCCGGGCCTGTTCGCGGGTGTCGGCCAGGTACAGGCTCAGGCCGGGCAGCAGGCGCACATCCTGCGCCCGGCGGCCATGGCGCTGTGCGCGCCGAGACAGGTCCCGGCGCAGCTCCAGCGCCGCGTCCAGGTCCGGCGTGGGCGCGAAAACAATGTCTGCCACCGATGCGGCAAAGTCGCGCCCGGTGCTGGATGCTCCCGCCTGCACCAGCGGAATGCGCGGGCCGCCGAACTCCGGCAGGTTCAGCGGGCCGCGCACCTTCAGGTGCGGTCCCTCGTGGTCTATGGGGTGGACCAGCGAGGCATCGGCGTAGCGGCCGCTGTCCCGGTCGATCTTCAAGGCCTCGTTGGGGAAGCTGGCCCACAGCCGGCGCACCACGTCGGTGAACTCTGCGGCCCGCGCATAGCGTTCATCGGCATCGGGCATGGCCTGCAGCCCGAAGTTCTCGTGGCCCTGCAGGGCCGTGACGATGTTCCACCCGGCGCGGCCGTTGCTGATCCAGTGCAGCGACTGCAGCTGGCGCGCCACCGCATAGGGCGGGAAAAACGTGGTCGATATCGTGGACACCAGGCCGATGCGCGAGGTCTCGCGCGCCAGCGCGGCCATCAGCACCGTGGGGTCCAGGCTGGCGAAGCCCGCGCCCGTCTCCAGCGCCTCCATGGGCAGAAAGCTCACGTCCGGGCGGAAGACGAAGTCCAGGTGCGCGGCCTCGGCGCGCCGGGCCAGGTCCAGGGCGAAGTCGCTGGAGTACAGCCCTTCGATATTGCTGCCGGGCCGCCGCCAGGCGTCGCCGCTCAGCCAGGTGGGGGCCAGCGAAAGGCCGATGTGCAGGGGTTTGCGGGTTGTCATGTCTGCTGTCATTCCCATCTCAGAACGTTCCGCGCACGCCCACGCCGATCATGCGCGGCGCGGTCATGCTGGCCTCGATGCCGCCGATGCCGCGGTTTTGCTGCAGGTACGTCGGTGCGCGCCTGTCGAAGACGTTCTTGATATAGCCGTACAGCTGCACGCGTGGGCTGTAGGCATAGGTCATGCGCAGGTCGGCGATGGTGTTGGAGCCGACCGCATAGGCGCGGGTGTTGGCGGTATCGGAGTAGTAGCCGTCCAGGTGGCGCACCTGGCCGGAGACATTGAACCGGGGGCTGGCGTCCCAGCTCACGCCCAGGCTCAGGTTGTAGCCGGGCGAGCGGGCGAAGCGGTTGTGCTCGTAGCCGGGGTTGCTGCCCATCTCTTCGATGCGGGTGCGCAGCACGCCCACGCCGGCCTTGATCCGCAGGTTGTCCAGCGCGCGGTAGTCGGCGCCCAGCTCGAAGCCGTAGGCATGGGCCTTCTCCGCGTTGATGGTGTAGGACTGGGCCACGCCCGGGGAGATGACCACGGGGATGTTGTACTGCGCATCCCGCATGTCCATGTAGAACAGGTTGGTGTTGAGCATCAGCCGGTCATCGAGCAGGCTGGCACGGCTGAACAGCTCGTAGTTCCAGATCGACTCCTTCTTGAAATACGCCCATTGGCGGCTGGTGAGGTTCAGCGACACGCCGCCCGGGTTGTAGCCCCGGCTGACCAGCGCGCCCACGGTCCAGCGCGGTGTGGCGGCATAGGCCAGGGACAGCTTGGGCAGCAGGGCCGAGAAGGTTTTCGTGTAGTCGAGGGCGGTGGGTGCCAGCACCGAAGTGCCGGTGCGCACCACCTCGTCCTGTTGGTAGCGCAGGCCGCTGGTCAGGGTCCAGCGGTCGGCCAGGCGCCAGTTCAGCTCGCCGAAGACGCCCAGGTTCTTCTTCGTGTCGTCGAAGGCGGACAGGCCGCGCAGCAGCAGGCTTTCGTCCGTGCCGGTGCGCGCGTAGTAGACGCCGCCGAAGCCGCTCAGGCGGTCCTTGTCGCTGCCCACCAGGGCGCGGAACTCATTGGAGACATTGTTCTGGCGGATATCGGCATCGCCCTCGCCGGGAATGCCCGTGTATCGCTGCACGGACGAGCGCGAATACTGGGACTGGTTGACCAGCCGCACGCCGTTGCCCAGCTCGTAGCTGAGGTCGAGGATGCCGGTGTCGGTCTTCTGCTTCCAGCTGGGCATGGTCGTCGTCCAGTGCTCCAGCGCGTTGAACGGAGCGGACGCTGCCTCCTGGCTGGGGCGGTTGCTGTCGTTGTGGGAATAGGTGAACTTGGCCTCCAGGCCCGGAATGCGGCTGGGCAGCCACAGGAACTTCATGCGTGCGTTCAGCGCGCGGAAATCCTGATCGGCCTGGCCCCGCTGGAACTGCGGATTGGTGTAGTCGATGAAGGTATCGCGCCCCGAGTAGTCCACGGCCAGCCGCGCGGCCAGCTCCTCGCCCACGGGGCCGGAGACGGCGATGGACGCACGCCGCGAGTGGTAGTCGCCCGCCTCCAGCTGGTAGGCCCCTTCGCGCTTGAAGCTGGGGTCCTTGGTGTTCACGACGATGGCGCCCGCAATGGCATTGGCGCCCTGCGAGGTGGTCTGCGGGCCGCGGAACACCTCGATGCTCTCCACATCCCAGACCGAGGTCGCGCCGAAGAACATCTCGTTGTAGTTGAGGTAGTGCCCATCCAGGTTGATGGTGGCGCGCGGCACCGTGCCGCCCCAGAAGACGTTCTGGCCGTTGTTGGGGCCCTGCGTGTCCTGCCCGCGGATGATGGGCGCGCCCACCGTGTCGGTGTAGACCACGTTGGGCACATCGTGCAGCACCTCGTGGACCGAGGCATTGCCGGACTCCTGCCGGGCCAGGTCCTTGCCGGCCTTGACCGACACGGAGGAGGCCGTGTCCTTGAGTTCGCGCCTGACCTTTTCTCCGCTGACCACGACCGCTTCAAGCGCGTTGGATTCCCCCCCGGAACCCGATGCGCCCTGCGCGAAGGCGCCGGCCGGCGCCATCAGGGTAGAGAGTGCGATGGCGCCCGCCCGGGACGGGAGCCTGCGATGGAAACACAGCTTCACAGCATCTTCCTTTGATGAGAATGATTCGTATTTTTCAAAGGTCGCCATCATGCATTGAAATTCCACAGTAGGGAATGCATTCCCACATGCGGAAGAAAAAAACAGCGGCGAAATGGTGTGTGCGCACCTGTGCAGACCCTTCGGCAGAGCCGGTATCATCGACACCGGCGGCGCCTGCGCCCCCACCTGCGATGCGCCTGGTACAGGCAAGAAAGCCCAGCCCTTGAAAACAACAACACCTCAGACGACAGCCGGCGAGAAGCGCTCCGGCACCATCCAGTCCGTCTCCATCGCCACCCGGTTTCTCATGGTCCTGGCCAATGCCGAAAGCGAGCTGGCGCTGGGCGAGGTGGCCCGGCGAACGGGAACGGGGGGCTCCACGGCCCACCGCTACCTGCAAAGCCTCGTCAAGGAAGGCCTGGCCAAGCAGGACCCGGCCAGCGGCCTGTATGACTTGGGCAGCGCGGCGCTGAGCATCGGCATTGGCGCGCTCAAGCGTGTGGATGCGGTGGAGATTGCGGCGCAGCGCATGAAGGCGCTGACGCACAGCCATGCGCTCAGCGGCGGCGTCGCCATCTGGACCGACCGGGGGCCCACCCTGGTGCGCTGGTACCGCAGCGCCTACTTCTCGATCAACCCGCTGGCGCTGGGCGACATCCTGCCCATAGACAACACCGCCTGCGGCCTGGTGTTCCAGGCCTTCCTGCCCAAGGCCACCATCGACGCCGCACGGCGCCAGCAGCCCGCCCATTTCCGTGGCAAGCCGCCGGCCAAGGCCGTGCTCGACGAAGTGCGCGAGCGCTGCTGGTCCGAGATGACCAGCCACCTGCTGTCCAACGTCACGGGCCAGGCGGCGCCGGTGTTCGATGCGCAGCATGAAATCGTCTGCGCGGTCACCACCGTCTCGGACCTGGGCCAGCTCAAATCACCGGAAGACCGGGTCGCGCTGTTCCGCGAGGCCAGCCTGATCAACCAGTCCACGGGCGGGCGGGCCTTCAGCGCAGATTCGCCTTGAAAGCCGCGCCGGGAAAA
This sequence comes from Delftia sp. DLF01, assembly GCF_014852125.1. NCBI lineage: Bacteria > Pseudomonadati > Pseudomonadota > Betaproteobacteria > Burkholderiales > Comamonadaceae > Delftia > Delftia sp. DLF01. Next base: position 647,101 of record NZ_JACVAZ010000003.1, on the reverse strand, counting down.
ATGCCCGGGCGCCTCAGTTCCCTGCAGTGCGCTCCATGGCATTCACGGCCCTGCGTCCCCTGGGCACCACCAGGGGTGTCCCCGACACAGGGTCTGCCATGATCACGGCCGGCAGGCCGAACACCTCCTGCACCAACTGCTCCGTGAAGATCGCCCCGGGCGCGCCCTGCGCGGCAATGCGCCCGTCGCGCATGGCGATCAGGTGCGAGGCATAGCGGCAGGCCTGGTTGAGGTCGTGCAGCACCGCAACCACCGTGCGGCCGGCATCGTTGAGATCCGCCAGCAGCTCCATCAGCTCGATCTGGTGGGCGATGTCCAGGAACGTCGTGGGCTCGTCCAGCAGCAGGATCGGCGTCTGCTGCGCCAGCACCATCGCAATCCACACCCGCTGGCGCTGGCCGCCTGACAGCTCGTCCAGCAGTCGGTCGGACAGCGCTGCCACATCGGTGGCCTGCATGGCCTCGGCCACGGCCTGCTCATCCGCGTCCGTCCACTGCCTCAGGAAGGATTGATGGGGGTAGCGCCCCCGCGCCACCAGGTCCGCCACCGTGATGCCCTCGGGCGCCACCGCGCTTTGCGGCAGCAGGCCCAGGCGCCGCGCCACCTCCTTGGCGGGAAATTGCGAGATGTGCCGGCCGTCCAGGATGACCTGCCCGGCCACCGGCACCAGCAGCCGCGACAGCGCGCGCAGCAGGGTGGACTTGCCGCAGGCGTTTGGTCCCACGATGACGGTGAAGGAGCCATTGGGAATGGCAAGGGACAGGCCCTGCGAAATCGTGCGCTCGCCGTAGCGCAGCGTCACCGCATCAGCACTCAGGCGCTGCGTCATGGCCGGTCATTTCCCACAATCGATAGGTCCTTCGGTGTTTGCAATGTGGAATAAATTCTACAATACGGAATATGCTGAAGACGCCGCCCTGGCGCCCGGCCCCGTCGCTTCGGATCGAGATGAACAGACTCAAACTTGCCGCCCTGGGCGCGGCCGCCGCACTGGCCGTGCTGGCCTGTTTCGCATGGTTTCCACGCGCCGCCGTTCCCGTGGCGGGCGCCGCACCGCATACATCGGATACGCCGGCTGCAGCACACGCAGACCATGCACCGCTGCCCCGACGCATCGTCTCCACCTCGCCCAGCGTGACCGGCATCCTGCTGGCCATCGATGCGCCGGTCGTCGCGACCGCCGCGACCACGCCCAGCCGCATGACCGACGACAAGGGCTTTTTCTCGCAATGGGCCGCAGTTGCTGACAAGCGCGGCGTGCAGGTGCTCTACCGCAACCTGCAATTCGACATCGAGGCCGCCATCGGCGCCAGTCCCGACCTGCTGGTGGCCTCCGCCACCGGGGCCGACAGCGTGGCCCAGCACCGCACCGAACTGCAGGCGCAGGGCGTGCCCATGGTCGTGGTCGACTACTCCAGCCAGTCCTGGCAGGACATCGCCACCGAGCTGGGCCGCATCACGGGCCATGCGAAGCAGGCCGCCGCAGCCATTGCCCGCTTCGATGCCCATGTGGCGCAGACCGCCGCCTCCATCACGCCCCCGGCCCAGCCCGCCAGCATCGTCGCCTACAACCTGGCCGGCAGCTACTCCATAGCCCGCGCCGCCAGCCCCCATGCGCGGCTGCTGGCCGCACTGGGCTTCAAGGTGGAGGGCCTGCCGCCCGCGCTGGCCGCCCAGGTCACACGCGCCTCGGACTTCGAATTCATCTCCCGCGAGAATCTCTCGGCCGCCATCACCGGCGACTCCGTCTTCCTGCTCGGCGCCTCGCAGGGCGACGTGCAGGCCTTCCTGGACGATCCGCTGCTGGCCAACCTGCCCGCCGTTGCCGGCCGGCGCGTCTATCCGCTGGGACCGACCTCGTTTCGCATCGACTACTACTCGGGGCAGCAGATGGTCGACGCCGTGGCAAGCCATTTCCGCTGAGCCATGCGTGCACGGCTCCAAGGCGCGGTGGCTCGGCCTGCCCAGCGCTCCTGTTCGCGCTCCTCCCTGCTCTGCAGGCGTTGGCTGGGCCTTGCAGGCGGGCTGCTGGCGCTGGCCATCATCGCCGTGCTCGGCATCACCGTCGGCTCGCGCGACATTGCGCTGGCCGACATCCTCGGCGCGCTGCGGGCTCCGGACCTGCGTGATGACCAGCACCTGATCGTCAGCCTGCTGCGCATGCCCCGCACCGTGGTGGCCATCCTGGCCGGCATGGCGCTGGGCGTGGCTGGCGCGCTCATGCAGGCCGTCACCCGCAATCCCCTGGCGGAGCCGGGCCTGCTGGGCGTCAACGCGGGTGCGGCGCTGGCCGTGCTCATCGGCATGACGGCCTTCGGCCTGACGTCCGTGCTCCAGTACGTCTGGTGCGCCTTTGCCGGCGCGGGGCTGGCGGGCGCTGCCGTCTTCGCGTTCGGCCAGTCCCGGGGCGCGGGCGCGCACCCGGTGCGCCTGGTCCTGGCCGGGGCGGGCCTGTCGGTCATGCTCACCTCCAGCGCCGGCATCATCCTGCTCAACGCGCCCCCGGAAGTCTTCGACGGCTTCCGCCACTGGGCGGCCGGCTCCCTAGAGGGCAGCGGCTATGCCAGCGCCGCCGTGCTGGCGGCCGCCGTGGCGGCAGGGCTGGCGGCGGCCTGGGCCATCGTCGGCCAGCTCAACGCCATGGCGCTGGGGCATGACGTGGGCCTGGCGCTGGGCGTCAATGTGCGCGCCACCGCGCAACTGGCCTGCCTTGCGGTCATGCTGCTGGCCGGGGCGGCCACGGCGGCCGTGGGGCCCATCGCCTTCGTCGGCCTGGTGGCGCCGCATCTTGCACGCCTCTCGTGCGGGCCGGACTACCGCTGGATACTGCCGCTGTCCGCGCTCTACGCGGCGGTGCTGCTGCTGGGTGCCGACGTGCTGGGCCGCGTCGTCGCGGCACCTGCCGAAGTGGCTGCGGGCATCGTCGCCTGCCTGATCGGCGGGCCGTTCTTTGTCTGGGTGGCGTGCAGATACCGGTTGAGCAGGCTATGAAGACCTCCGTGAACACATCGGTTGTGCGCTGGGGAGCCTGTTCGTTTCTCTGGCGGCCCAGGCCGCTGGCCGTGGGCATGGCGCTGGTCGTGCTGGCCCTGGTGCTGGGTGTGCTGCTGCTGGGCACGGGAACCCTGTCCCTCAGCCCCGCCGAAGTGCTCGACAGCCTGCTGGGCACGGGCTCCAACCTCGCAGCTGAGCGCATCGTGCAGCGGGTGCGGCTGCCGCGTGTCCTCACGGCCGTCTTCGTGGGCGCGTCGCTTGGCATGGCGGGCGCCATCTTCCAGTCCATCTCCCGCAACGCGCTGGGCTCGCCGGACGTGATCGGCTTCACCACCGGCGCGGCCAGCGGGGCGATTGCGCTCATCGTGCTGGGTGACGCCGGGCCGCTGTGGACATCGCTGGCCGCCGTGCTGTCGGGCATGGCCACGGCGGCGGTCGTGCTTGCGCTGTCCGGTGGCCGGCGTGCTGTCGGCGGTTACCGGCTGGTGCTGGTGGGCATAGGCGTGGGGGCCACGCTCTCGGGCCTGAACACCATCTTGCTGGTCATGGGGGACCTGGACCGGGCCGTCGCCGCGCAGCGCTGGCTGGCCGGCTCGCTCAGCGCGCGGACCTGGGCGCATGTCGTGCCCGCCGCGCTGGGCTTCATCGCCATCGTGCCCGTCGTGCTGTGGTGCGCCCGCCGCATCAACCTGCTTGAGCTGGGCGACGATGCCGCCACCCAGCTCGGCGTCAACGTGCCGCGCACGCGGCTCACCATGGTGATGGCTGCCGTGGCCCTGACCGCCATCGCCACGGCAGCGGCGGGGCCCATCGCCTTCATCGCGCTGGCCGCGCCCCAAGTGGCCAGGCGCCTGGGCCTGTCGCCCGACGTGCCCCTGTTCACGGCGGCAGCCATGGGCGCCGTTCTGCTGCTGGCGGCCGACATGCTCAGCCAGTGGGCACCCGTGCGCCTGCATCTGCCCATCGGGTTGGTAACGGGGCTGCTGGGCGGGGTGTATCTGCTGTGGCTGCTGTTTCGCACGCGCAAGGGGTAGACGGCCATGCAGGGTGCAGCGGCGCGCAGACCCGTTGCCTCCGGGACTACCTGCCGCCGCGCGCCACCGCAGGCCCCGCCACGGTGTACACATGCCCGGCCTCTTCGGCAGCCACCTTGGCCGCCTCGCTGCGGCGCACCTCCGCCTGGTCCTCGTACTCGCAGTTCATCACCCGGGCTTCACTGCCCGCGAACTCCGCGAGCGATTCAGCGCTGTTGCGAATGGTCACCAGCGCCTGCGCCACCACGTCCAGCCGCTGATGGCCCTCCGGGATCTCCAGCCATGCCAGCGCCAGCTGGGCCAAGGCGGAAACCTCGGCACAGCCTTGCTGCACGAAGCGGTCCATTTCATACAGCGCTGTTGCGAGCTTCTGGGCGTGGGTGTTTTCGGGGGGAGGGGATGGGGGGATGTGCTTCATGGGTTCGACTCTCCACGAAGCATTCCATTGGCGTCTGACATTGCATCTCCTTCAGAAAGGGATGATGCTTGCCGGTTTGCCGTGACGCAGATACTACGAGTTGCGTAGCTGATTAACAGGGCGTTCAAGAAGATGGGGGCTGCCGGATGGACTTGAGGCAGGTGCCTACCAGTTTGTGGTTGGCCACGGGTCAATCGCTATGAGCTGGGGAAGCACAGACCGGACCTCCTGACCGTGCGCAAGTTGGCGGAAGTGCTCAAGGTTCCGATGGCGTTTTTCTATTCGGATACGGATGATGAGGTGGCGGAGTTGTTGCTCAGGTATGGGCAGGCGAGCAGGGCGGGGCGCAAGAGGGTGGGCGAGGTGTTGGGGTAGGGCGTTCGGGTGGCGTGGAGGGCGGCTTGCGACCCACTACAGACCTTCAGCTCGCTGATCTTGCAACCTCAGAGGGGTCGTTCAACTTCCAAGATGCGACGCAGGCAAGAGCTGGCCCCGCCAAGGCAACAACGACAAGACGCCGCGGCGGGGCCAACTCTTGGCGGCGCAAAAATCAACGCGGCTTGTCGCCATGAGCCAGTCTCATAACACTTAGCAGCGGTCAGACCTTCTGCTTGGTTCGGGCACCCCCTACAGTTTTCCGACGTATCGAGGGCAAAAGGCCTCCCCACCAAAACTTAGGACCTGGCCATGAACATCATTCGCAACGGCACCAAGCCGTCCGTCAAGGGGTCCTCCACATACTTCACCGGCACGGTCCGCATTGACAGCCCGTTTCAGGCGGACGGAGAAGGCCGCTCCGGTGGGGCCATCGTGACCTTCGAGCCGGGTGCCCGCACCAACTGGCACTTGCATCCGGCCGGTCAGACCCTCGTCGTCCTCTCCGGCGTGGGCTGGACACAGTGCGAAGGAGGTGCGCGCACTGAAATTCGCGCCGGTGACGTGGTCTGGTGTCCATGCCGTCGACGCCACTGGCACGGCGCCACCCCCACCAACGCGATGTCCCATTTGGCCATCACTGAAATTGTCGACGGCAAGAACGTCGAATGGATGGAGCCGGTTTCGGACGAGCAGTACCAGGCCGGTCCGCTCGAGACCGCCTGAAGCCCCGCAACCCAACGACCGGATTGCCTATGCGCAAGCTCTTCGCGGCGGCTTTGCTTGCCTGCTACTTCTGCCTCGCCATATCGGCCGCCACTCCCGCCACCGCCACCGCCACCGCCACCGCCACCGCCATGATGAACTCGCAACCCGCATCAGACACACTCTCCGCTCGACAGCAAGCCATCGTCCCCATCGCCGCGCTCGCTGCGGCCGGCGACATCCCGCGCCTGAGCGTCGCCCTCAACCGAGGTCTGGATGCCGGCCTGACGGTGAACGATGCCAAGGAGGTCCTGGTCCAGTTGTACGCCTATGCCGGGTTCCCCCGCAGCCTCAATGCCCTCGGTGAGCTCATGAAGGTCGTCGATGCCCGCAAGCACCGCGGCGTGCAAGACGCGTGGGGAAAGGAACCGACGCGTCCCACCCCGCAAGGCGACGAGTTGCTAGCCGCTGGCACTGCCAACCAGACCCGGCTTGTCGGTGCGCCGGTCAAGGGCGCGCTGTTCGACTTCGCACCGGCAGCGGACGTCTACCTGAAGGCCCATCTGTTCGGCGACATCTTCGAACGCGACAACCTCGACTGGCAGAGCCGCGAGTTCGCGACGGTCGGCATGCTCTCCGCATTGCTAGGCGTGGAACCGCAACTGCAGTCGCATGTGAGCATCAGCATGAACGTCGGCATCACAGAGGCCCAATTGAACCAGGTTGCGGATGTCGTGAGCGAGCAAGTCAATGCCGACGCCGGAAGTCGGGTTCGCGCGGCCATCAAGCGCCATCTGGCGACGAAGACCGCGAAGTGATCCGCCGCTCTCCAGCAACCACGAAGGCACTTGCCGCATTATTGACATCGCTCGCCCTCATCGGCGGTGTGCAAGCCGCCGACATGGTGGTCACCCGCAACGGCTCTCAAGCGTCAGTCAAGGGCGCAGCCGCGACCTTTACCGGGTCGGTGCGTGCCGATCCGCTGTTTGATGCGGTGGCGCCGTCAAGGACCTCGGCTGGCCTCGTCACCTTTGATGCCGGAGCCCGCTCGGCCTGGCACACCCATCCGCTGGGCCAGACGCTGATCGTGACGGCCGGCAAGGGCTGGGTGCAGCAGGAAGGCGGGCCACGCATCGAGATTCACCCCGGCGATGTCATCTGGACGCCGCCCGGCGTGAAGCACTGGCATGGCGCCACTACCACCACGGGCATGAGCCACATCGCCATCCAGGAGGCCCTGGACGGCAAGCGGGTCGAGTGGCTGGAGAAGGTCTCTAACGAGCAGTACGGCAAGTAGCAGCCCAGCCCATCGTCGGAAGACGCTGGTAATAACCGGCTTCACGGCCGAGGTTGCAGTGCTGCAAGCGGCCATCGACGGCATCGCCGTTGGCGACACGGTGCAAGTTCTCTTGATGCCATCGGTAGCCGCTCGGAGCGCACCGAGGCGCCAGCAATCCGATAGATTGAGGTGGCGGGCGGGATGACGAGCTCAGTCCCGAGCCTGGTCACACGATGGCCCCCTGATTTCTCGCGTCCACCAGGGTCAGAGACGCTCAAGGCCTTGGCGGCCTCAGGTAGAGCTCCGTCTCAAGCCCGTAGTTTGAGCGCCTCAACCACGAGCGCGAACGCAGGCAAGGACTGGCGGCGGCTGGGGTAGTAGAGGTGGTAGCCCGGGAAAGTCGGGCTCCAGTCTTCCAGCACACGCACCAGACGCCCTGCCTCCACATGCGGCTGGATGATGTCCTCCGGCGCGTAGGTCAGGGCATAACCTTCCAGCGCGGCGTTGAGCAGCTGTACCGAGGTGTTGAAGATGATTTGCCCAGGCACCTGGACGTTCAACTCCTTGCCATCCTGCGCAAACTCCCAGGCGTACAGCCCCCCATGAGTTGCCATGCGCAGGTTGCCGCAATTGTGCGAGGTGAGGTCCTGGGGCGTCTGAGGCTTCGACCGGTTCGCAAAGTAGGCGGGCGAGGCCGCGACGGCCATCCGGAAGTCCGGCGAGATGCGCACCGCAATCATGTCCTTGGCAATCTGGTCGCCGATGCGCACGCCGGCGTCGAATCGCTCGGCCACGATGTCGATCAGCCCGTAGCCGATGTTTATTTCCAACCGGATGTCGGGGTACTCGGGCAACAGCTTGGAGAGCTTGGGCCAGAGGATGGTGGAGGCCGCGTGGTCGTGGGTCGTGATGCGGATGGTGCCCGCGGGCTTCTCGCGCAGCTCACTGAGGGCGGCCAGCTCCGCCTCGATGCCTTCGTAGTGCGGAGCCAGGCTCAACAGCAGCCGCTCCCCCGCCTCGGTCGGCGATGCACCCCGGGTCGTCCGGGCCAGCAGCCTCACACCCAGGCGCTCCTCGAGTGCTCGCATGCTGTGACTCAGGGCCGACTGCGTCACGCCTAGTTGGGCTGCCGCGCGCGTGAAGCTGCGTTCGCGCGCCACCACGATGAAGGACGAAAGGCTGTTGAGGTCGATCCGATCTGCCATGAACAAAACTCATATCGTTTAGACAAGTATGCCGGGTTCTCACATGGCCTTCAAATTTCTAAAGTACGCACATGCCTTCCGGACACCGCCATACCGGCACCTCCAAGGGGGCAACCACCAACCTTTTGAAGGAGCTGAAAATGCAAAAACGCACACTGGGCAAGAACGGTCTCGAGGTCTCAGCCATCGGCCTGGGCTGCATGGGCCTGACCTTTGGCTACGGCCCCGCCACGGAGATGTCGGCTGGCATCGAATTGATTCGCGCGGCCTTCGAACGCGGCGTCACCTTCTTTGACAGCGCAGAAGCCTACGGCGCGGTGAACGAAGAGATGCTCGGCGAGGCCGTCGCACCCTTCCGCGACCAGATCGTCCTGGCCACCAAGTTCGGCTTCAAGGACGGCATCGCTACCGCTGGCCTTGACAGCACCCCGGCCCGCATCCGCCTGGTCGCGGAACAGTCCCTCAAGCGTCTGAAGACCGACCGCATCGACTTGTTCTACCAACACCGCGTCGACCCGAACGTTCCGATGGAAGACGTCGCCGGCACCGTGCGCGACCTCATCAAGGAAGGCAAGGTCAAACATTTCGGCCTGAGCGAAGCCGGCGTGAAGGCCATCCGCGCCGCCCACGCCGTGCAGCCTGTGGCCGCTCTGCAGAGTGAATACTCGATGTTCACCCGTGAGCCGGAACAGGAAATCATTCCGACCCTGGAGGAACTGGGCATCGGCTTCGTGACCTTCAGTCCGCTGGGCAAGGGTTTCCTGGCCGGCAAGATCGACGCCTCCACGACCTTTGCTGACGGCGACGTGCGCAAGAACTTGCCGCGCTTTGCCGATGAGGCCCGTGAGGCGAACCACAAGCTGGTCGAGCTAATCGGCGACGTGGCCAAGCGCAAGAACGCGACGCCGGCGCAGGTGGCCCTGGCCTGGCTGCTGGCACAGAAACCTTGGATCACCCCGATCCCGGGTACCACCAAGCTACATCGCCTGGAAGAGAACATCGGTGGCGCCACCGTCGAACTATCGGCCGCCGACCTGAAGGAACTGGCCGATGTGATGGCCAAGGTCCCCGTCACCGGCGAGCGCTACACCGCCGCCATGATGAAGACCGTCAACCGTTGAGACGACCGCGATGACTGCACAAACACTAGAAGGGCGCGTCGCGCTCGTCACTGGCGGCACCACGGGCATCGGTTTCGGCTCAGCCAAGCGACTGCTTGAGCACGGTGCGACCGTCTACATCACGGGGCGCCGGCAAGAAGTCCTCGACGCGGCGGTGGCCAAGCTTGGCGACGGAGCCCTTGGCATCCGGGCCGACGTGAGCGTCAAGGCCGACATGCAGCGGGTGGCTGACACCATCCAGGCGGCCCATGGCCGGCTCGACATCTTGTTCGCGAATGCCGGCGGTGGCCATGCCACTCCGCTCGAAGAGCTGACGGAAGCGCAGATCGACAGCGAACTGTCCATCAACATCAAGGGCGTCGTGCTGACGATGCAGACGATGTTGGGCGTGCTGCGCAACGGTGCCTCGGTGGTGCTCAACGCGTCCATCACGGCGGACATGGGCTTGTCAGGCTTCGCGGTCTATGCCGCAACCAAGGCGGCGGTGCGCTCACTCGCCCGCAGTTGGACGACGGACCTCAAGCGCCGCGACATCCGGGTGAACACCATCAGCCCTGGCGTGGTGCCGACCGAAGGGTACGGTAAGGAGCAAAAGATGACCGACCAGCAGGTGGTCGACTACGTCGAGCGCGTTTCGACGGAAATCCCGGCAGGGCGTGTCGGTTCCACGCAAGACATCGGCGATGCCCTGGTGTTCCTGGCGTCGGATACCAGTTCCTACATCCGCGGCATCGACCTGGTGGTGGACGGCGGCATGACCCGCGTCTACGCCGGCAAGAACTGAAGGGCGAGACACCATGCCTGCAAACCGATTGGACGAAGTCCACATCATCTGCGAGCTGCGCTGCAAGACGGCTGACAGGGAGCGTGTGAAAGAGCTTGCGTTGCAGTTTGTTGAACCGGCAAGGCTGGAAGAGGGTTGTCTCTACTACGACCTGCATCAGAAGCGCGATGAGCCCGACACTTTCTTCATCGCCGATGGTTGGGTGAACCAAGCAGCCGTCGATGCCCACGCTCAAAGCAGCCATGTGGCCGAGGTGATGAAGGAACTGGGGCCGCTGCTGACCTTCGGTCCCTCGCTCACCTTCACTTCAAGGGTGAGCGAGTAAGAAGCTCAACCGCCACTGCTGAATCCCACCATCGACGTGAACACGTTCATCCAGGACGTCATCGCCGTGGTGGAAGCAGAGAAGCTGCAAGGGATCACGTTGGTGGTCCACAGTTTCCATGGATACGTGGTCAGTGGTGTCATCCGAACGGTTCAGGAACGGCTCAGCCTCGTCGACGTCGCCACGACCGTGATCTACACGCATGTAGTCAAAGTCGGCAGTGGAGCCGTGCGCAGCCCCATGGACTCGATGCTTGCTTGATCGAGCGCTTGAATCAACAGTGCTGGGGCGCCGTAAAGTTGCCGGTCGTCGGTGCCCGCTTTTGGCCGGCAGTACTCATTCGTTGGCAGGGACTGTATCTCAGCAAACAGCCTAAGTGGGTCGTGCGGTGGTGCACTGCGGCTGTCCGCAGGTGGCCGCTATCAAGCGCCTTGGAACCATCTTCGACAAGTCTTGGCAAGACGGAACATGAGTTGGTGCAATCCATGATGAGGCTGTTTGCTTACGCAATTTCGGCGGGGCGGACCTCATCGAAAATTCTGGCATGGGCTTAAAACATGGTCGAGGCGGGGTGCATCCATCTCTTCCTCATCTTCGAGGAGAAGGCCATGACTGCATCGATTTCACTGAGGTCACTGCTTGGCAGGCCGCAGGACCCTGATCTTGCCGACCAGGCGGTTCCAGGGCACGGTGTTCCTTCGCAGGACCCCGACCCGGCAGCACAGATTCGAATGGGCAAGGCAGAGGCCTTGCGGGAGTCCAAATCAACCATGGTGGCCGGCTTCATGATTTTTGGCGCAGCACTGGGGTCTGTGCTTGGCGCGGCCGTGGGAGGACCGGTTGGAATATTCGTTGGGGGCGCCGTCGGTGGCCTGGTGGGCGCCGGATGCGGGGAGGCGGCTGGAGCCACGTGGATCAAACACAAGGATTGATGGACCGGCCGAATGCAGAAACCCGTCCTTTGCGTCCATTGAAATCAAAAAGGGCCCGAGGGCCCTTTTTCGTTACGGAGCGGCTGGATTACTGCTTCGGTTGCCCTTGATGGGCTTGCTTCTTTTGCTCTTCAGCGGAGCCCGGCTGATGCTGCTTGGGAGCAGTTTGCTGTGGCTGGGGCTTGCTGGGCTGGCCAACGGGCTGCTGGCTTTTGCCTGGCGTGTTCTGGGAAACGGACATGTGAAACTCCTATGGTCTTCAAAAGCCAAGATGGCTCCTGAAAGTCCACTGTGTTCCTGGTCCAGGTGATGGGATGTAGTCAAACCGGCCGCGGACAGATTATGTTGTAAGCGTGGCGGCACAAGGGTTTTCGGGGGGCTTTCTGGATGCGGGGGTCCCGCAGGGCCAGGTACAGATGCCACTGCCGGTATGTGCGGTACCGCACAGAGCTGGTGGGCCTGGCCCGTAAGATGCAAGAGCGTCATTTCTGCTGCCTCCAGACTCTCTTGAAGTGCCGGGATGACTGCACTGGAATTGCCTTTATGCCCTCTTGCGCCGCGTCCACAGGCAATCATTTGCTCGACTCCTTGCCACCCGAGCCATGGCAGCGGTGGGAGCCTGCGCTGGAGCCTGTGGAGCTTGCCCTGGGCCAGGTGCTGTATGAAGCGGGCCGGGTCATGAGTCACGTGTACTTCCCCACGACGGCGATCGTCTCCCTGCTGTACGTGATGGAGAACGGTGCGTCGGCGGAGATCGCGGTGGTGGGCAACGAAGGGATTGTGGGCATTTCCCTCTTCATGGGCGGAGGGTCCACGACCAGCAGGGCGGTCGTGCAAAGCGCCGGCAGGGGCTATCGGCTGAAGGTCGGTGCCATGCAGGCGGAGTTCGAGCGCGGTGGCCCGGTTCTTCACTTGTTGCTGCGCTACACGCAGGCGTTGATCACCCAGATGGCCCAGACCGCCGTCTGCAACCGTCACCATTCACTTGACCAGCAGCTTTGCCGCTGGTTGCTGCTGAGCCTGGACCGGCTCCAGGGCACGGACCTGGTGATGACGCAGGAGCTGATCTCCAACATGCTCGGAGTCCGCCGCGAGGGAGTGACCGAGGCCGCGCTGAAGCTGCAGCGCGCCGAGATCATCCGCTATTCGCGTGGCCGCATCAGTGTGCTGGACCGTACGGGCCTGGAGCAGCGCTCCTGCGAGTGTTATGCGGTGGTGAGAAAAGAGTACGACCGGTTGCTGCCGGACATCACGGCTTGCTAGGTCCCGATCGCGGCCTCTTGCAAAGGGATGACAAAGCAGCTGTGCGCTGCCAGCTCTGTCCAGCGCAGCCTCTGCGATACCTGCAGCATGACCGCCCCCTCCCCGTCACACCTGGCCGCCAGCGCGTCGGTGCTGCCGCGGATCAGGAGAAAGCGCATGCTGCGGCCCTCCCGTTTCAATACCAGTTCGGCCTGGGGCCAATGGGAAGGAAGGCAGGGGGTGAAGAACAGTTCCCCGGCGTGGATGTGCAGCCCCAGGATGGATTCCACCGCGGCGCGATGCATCCATGCAGCCGAGCCCGTGTACCAGCTCCATCCGCCCCGTCCGACAAAAGGGGGCTGGGTGTATACGTCTGCTGCCATGGCGTAAGGCTCGATGGCGTATTGGCTGCCCCATACGGGATGGCTGGCGCGATGGGCCGGACTCAGGTAGGTGAAGTACCGGTAGGGTGTGTCCTGGAGGCGCTCGCTGCCGGTGGCGGTGGCGGTGGCGGTGGCGGTGGCGGTGGCGTGCGCCGCCTGGCGCAGGGCCAGCGAAGCGGCGGCCATCACGGCCCACGCTCCGGCATGGGTGTACTGCCCGCCGTTTTCCCGCACCCCTGCCGGGTAGGCCTGGATGTAGCCCGCATTCGGAAGGCCATGGACCAGGGGCGGTGCCAGCAGCGGGATCAGGCCTGTATCGGGCTGGACCAGCTCCGTGTCCACCGCTTCCATGGCAATGCGCGGGCGCGAGGTGCCTGACGTGGTGACCAGGACCGACCAGGCCTGCGCAATCAGATCGATGCGCGCCTCGGGCTGCCGGGCCGAGCCCAGCACCGTGCCGTCATCGAAGAACGCCCGCCGGTACCAGCGCCCATCCCAGCCCGCAACATCCAGGGCCTGGCGCCAGCCGGCCAGGGCTGTCTGCCAGGCGTCGGCGCGTGCTTCGTCGCCGCAGCCGCGTGCCAGCGGTATCCAGTCCGTGACGATGGCGCACAGGAACCAGGCGAGCCATACCGATTCGCCCCGGCCTTGGTGACCAACAGCGCTCATGCCATCGTTCCAGTCTCCTGCGCCCATCAGGGGCAGGCCGTGCACGCCCACGGCAAGGCTGCGGTCGATGGCGCGCGCCGCATGCTCGTAGACCGATGCCGAAACTTCGCTGATGCCCGGTGTTTCGTAGACATCGTCCACGCCGTCGGCAATGGCGGGCGCCTCCAGGAACGGAACCTGCTGCTGCAGCAGCGCCGTGTCGCCAGTGGCCTGGAGATAGTGCGAGCAGGCGAAGGGCAGCCACAGCAGGTCGTCGCTGCAGCGGGTTCGCACGCCGGCACCCGCAGGCGCATGCCACCAGTGCTGCACGTCCCCTTCGAGGAATTGCCGTGACGCGCACAGCGTGATCTGTTGCCGCAGCACGCCGGGATCGGCCCAGACAAGCGCCATGGCGTCCTGCAATTGGTCGCGGTAGCCGGTGGCGCCTCCCGCCTGGTAGAAACCGGCCTTGGACCACAGCCGCGAGGAGACCGTCTGGTAGGGCAGCCAGCGGTTCACAAGCACGTCCATCAGCGGGTCGGGCGTGTGGATCTGCGTGGCCTGGAGCAGGCCATCCCAGTAGTCGCTGTTGGCCTGTTCTCGTGCCCGGGGGGCCAGGACGGTGGCTTGCTCCAGCAACTGGCGCGCCGCATCGGGACTCGTGGCATGGCCGATCAGATAGGTCTGCTCCCAGGTCACGCCGGGCCGAAGCGTGGCCAGGCGCGACAGGGCTGCGCAGGGTTCGAGCCCGTATCCGCTGCGCTGCCCCAGCTGTGCCGGGAGCTGCAAATGTCCGTCGGATGCAAAGAACTCGCTGCGGTCGCAGGTCCAGTCAAGGCTGTCGTGCTTTCCCGGGAGGGTGCCTTCGCCGGCATGCGATTCGCAGAAGAAAGCCGTGCCGCCGCCAAAGCCGCCCGCAGCCTCGGTCTGGGTGCATAGCAGGCCCAGAAAGCGCTTGTCGGGCGCCGGTGCCCACAGGGCCATGGTCTCCAGCGTGGCGCGGTCGGCCCGGCGCTCGCCCAGCATCCACTCCACCATGCCCGCCATCCTCAGGTGCATCTTGGAGTTGCCATGGTTGACCACGGTGATGCGCACTTGCTTGACGGCCGTCCTGATGTCCACGCACCAGCGCGCACGGATGCCCAGGTCGCCATGGCGGTGGGCGATTTCAGTGAAGCCCTGGCCATGCACCACGCTGTAGCGGGCCTGGGCATGCCCCCAGGCGCTGGGGGCCACGCTCCATGTCTCGCGTGTGCGCCGGTTCTGGAGAAAAAACCACTCGGACGGCATGTCGCAGACGGGATCATTGGACCAGGCCGTGACCTGATTGAGCCGGCTGTTGATCGCCCAGGTATTGCCTGCGCCGCTTTCGGATATCTGCCCTCCGAAGCCGGGGTTGGCCAGGACGTTGATCCAGGGCCTGCCCGGACGCCGGGATGCGCTGACATCGAATTGGAAGTGGCCATGGTCGCCGAGGAACTGTCCGGTCGATGCGGGGACAGCTGAGCCCCGGCTTGGCTGGACCGGTATTTTCTGGGGCAGATCCGCTGTGCGCCGCCGGCTGGCCTGGACCTCGAACTGCTCGCTCCAGGCATGGATCTGTTGCAGCAATGCACGGCCATCGGCATGCAGGCGCACACATGCCAGGCGCTCCAGGCAGGCTGCCTGCGCGGGGGTGAGCGTGTCCTGGCCCAGGACATGAAAGCCTGTCGTGCTCAGCCCTGGGCGGGCGTTGCCGGCCGCCTCATGCTGTTCGCCGATGGCGTTCAGCTCGGCCTGCACCGGCATGTAGTAGGAGTGGAACTCGCTGCTGAGCACGACCAGGTCGCAGGCCACGCCGGCGCGCGACCATTCGCCCAGGGCCTGTCCCAGTATGCGCAGCAGGCCCAGGCCCTGGGGCGCCGCGGCACTCACCACGATGATCGGCCTGTCGCCCGAAAGGCCCAACTGCCACAGCACGCGCCGGTCCTGGATCTGCGGCAGGCGGACGGCGCCTGCGCGATGCGGGTGCAGGCCGGGCTGCAGCTTGGGCAGGGTGAACATCAGCGCCGTGCCCAGCAGTTGCAGTGCCGGCAGGTACTCGGGCCGGGGCCGGTGCTGCAGGGCATCCTGGCCCTGCGCCAAGGTGGCGGAGATCACGGAGGTGCGCTCCACATAGCTGGGCTGGCGGTACTTGTCCAGGATGGCCATGAGGGTGCTGGCACTGTCGCAGGCAGCCGTCGCAAACACCACGCTCACTTGTCCGCCAGGGCCCACGCGCATGCGCACACCCAGCACGGCGACGGGGTCCAGGCCGGTGTCCAGCGCGACAGCTTCACCCGGTGCGGGCTCCAGGCACGCCAGCGGCTGGCTGGCCGCGTGATTGCGGCCGGCCCATTTCGCCCGATCGCTCTGGTAGCGCAGGCCCAGGACCTCCCCCTGCGTGCCGGCCACGAAATGGGCCATCTGCACCACCTTCTCCTCCTTGTGGCGGGCCACCCGCTCAAAACGCATGCCCTGCTGCTGCGCCAGCCACTGCGCCTTCACGAACATGCTGGAGAACGCCGGGTGGGCCTCGTCCGCGCCCGCGCCGGCCAGGACCACCTCCATGGCCGATATCAGCTCCACGTCCATGGGCAGGTTACCCAGGTTGTTCAGCACGACCTTGCGCAGCTCGATATCGTCTTCAGGGCTGATCCAGACCGTGGTGCGCACACGCCATTGCGGCCAGCGGGCATCGAAGCACATGCGGTCCGGGTGGAACGTGCTGGTGTAGGCCGCCTGCGGATCGGGTGCCGGGCTGCGGGTCACGGACACCGGGGCGCTGTCCCTGTCCGTTCGCAGGTAGACAAAGCTCCCGTGCGCATCGCGCAGCAGGTCGTCGCGCCAGCGCGTGATGTGGGTGTTGCCCAGGCGGCTCCATCCGGCTCCGTTGGCGCGCAATGCAACGCTGTAGCGCCCATTGCTCAGCAAGAGGGTCGGCTCGAGGGCCCGGGCCCCCGGGACGACGGTGCGGATCGCGTTGGCAGGCCTTCGGGACTG
The DNA here is from genome assembly GCF_014852125.1 of Delftia sp. DLF01. Lineage (NCBI taxonomy): Bacteria > Pseudomonadati > Pseudomonadota > Betaproteobacteria > Burkholderiales > Comamonadaceae > Delftia > Delftia sp. DLF01. Next base: position 630,635 of record NZ_JACVAZ010000003.1, on the reverse strand, counting down.
GGCATGCAAAAAGGGTGCGGCCAGCGCGCCGGGCCTCAGGCCTGCAAGCTCGCGGGGGGTGCGCTCCTGCAGCAGAGTGGACATGGCCTGGATGCGGGGGTGGTCAGAGCCCCAGCGCTGTGCAACCCCTTGCAGCAGCACATTGGCCAGGGCCACGATGGTCATGCCCTGGTGATGGGCCATGTAGGTGCTGACGAGCGTGAACCTTCCGCCATGGATTTGCCGTGCGGCAGAAAAGTCCAGGGCCTCGTAGAAGCCATAGCGCCCGCGCGCAGCCAGGGCGGCCAGCGCGCGGAAGTTCGCGCACGCAGGTACCGCCGCCACCTGGCAGGCCAGCGCCGTGGCGTAGGGGGCGATGACTTTCTCTGCCATCGGCGTGCGGCGCAGTGCCAGGCAGGGCACTCCCTGGGATGCGTACTGGTAGGCCAGCGACTGGTCGCGCGCCGCATAGGCGCTTTCCGACATGCCCCAGGGAATGCCCAGGCCCTTGGCAAAAGCCATCTGTTCGCGCAGTGCGCAGCGGTTGGCCTCGTCCAGCGCGCTGCCCGCTGGCTCCACTGCCACCAGCGAAGGCATCAGATACTCGAACATGGACCCCGACCAGGACCGCAAAATCGCGTTGCGGCCATGGGCGAAGAACGGCCGGCCCAATGCCTTCCAGTGCCTGGCGGGAAGGTCGCCCTTGGCAATGGCCAGCAAGCTGGTGGTGCGGGACTCGGAGGCCAGCAGGTCGTAGAACGATGCGTCGAGCTGCTGCTCCTCGAGCCGGTAGCCTATGTGCAGCAATTGCCGCCGCGGGTCGAGCAGGAAACGGAAATCCGCATCCCACGCCAGCTGCTCCAGGGTGTGGGCCATCGTCCGCAGGCGCAGGGAGATCGCATCTTGCTGCCCCGCGCCGACGGCGCTGACGTCCAGGGCCGCCGACTGCAGGGTGGCCAGCAGGTCGGCCAGCAGCCATGGCAAGGGGGCCTGCGGCCCGGGCGGGGTGTCGGCCACGGCCCCAGGTTCCGGCAGATCGAGCGCGTGAAGCTCCGCAAAGGCGTCGCGCAGCAATCCCTGCAGCATCATCTGGGCCGATATGTCTGCGGGATCGGCCAGGGGGCTGTCCAGCAATTGGCCGATCGCCGTCTGCTGCAGCGGGCGCTGCAACAGGCGCGCTGCGCCCGCCAGGCAGGGTTTCAACCGGCGCCTGGCCGCATGGATCGCCTGCTGGCTGGCCGCAGGATGCAGCGGGGCGCGGGCCAGCTCAAGGCAGGCGCGGGATACGGCAAGCAGATGGGCTCCGAGGTTGCCGCTGTCCACGGTGGAGACATAGCGAGGCAGCAGCGGCTGCAGGCTCTGGGTGTCATACCAGTTGAGGAAGTGGCCGTTGTGGCGCTCCATCCTGGCCAGCGTGGCCGAGGTCGCTTCCAGGCGCATCAGCAGATCCTGGGTGCCGATCCAGCCGAACTGCCGCGCACAGGCGGCGCTAAGCAGATAAAGGCCGATGTTGGTGGGAGAGGTCCGGTGGGCGAGCACCTCGAACGGCGCCGTCTGAAGGTTGTCCGGGGGCAGGTGGTTGTCGCCTTCGCTCACGCAGCGCTCGAAAAGCCGCCAGGTGTCACGCGCAATGTCCTGCAGCAGTTCGCGGTCTGTGGTCTGCAGCCCTGCATGGCTGAAAGGGGCCCGCCACGGGGCATTGCACAGCCAGACCAGGGCCGGGGTGAAAACCCAGGCGGACAGCAGCAGCCATGCCGCGGCTGGCAGCGGGGCGGGCAGCAGCCACAGGGCCGCCAGCAGCGCAAGCGCGAGCACGGTGCTGTGCCAGTGCCTTGACAAGGCCGGCGCCCAGCCGGGCCGGATGGCGGCATGGGATGCTTCGGCGGTGGTCCATTCCAGCAGATGCCTTTTGCTTACGGCCATGCGGTACAGCGTGCGGGCCACGGCATCCGCGTGGAGCATGGCCTGCGGCAGCAGTTGCGCCAGGTACCACACGCCGGACAGTGCCACCTGCAGCAACTGCCTTGCGCACTGCAGGGCGAAGCGGCTGCCCACGAATCGCGCATGGTGGGGAAGGGCACCGGCGATGGCGCCTATCAACGGCCCGGTGATGCAGGCCGCCGCCGCCAGTGCCAGGGACAAAGGCAGGGCCAGGCCATGTCCTGCCATGGACAGCACGATCAGCAGCAGCGACACGGGCGCAACCAGGGAGCGGCGCAGGTTGTCGAACAGCTTCCAGCGGTGGATGGCCGCCAGTTGCCAGTACCTGCCGTGCCACAGCACGGGCAGCAATTGCCAGTCCCCGCGCACCCAGCGATGCAGCCGGGCTGCTGCCGTGTCGCTGTGCAGCGGGTCCGACTCCATCACGGTCACATCGGAGATCGCCGCGCAGCGGGCCAGCGAGCCTTCCAGCAGGTCATGGCTGAGGATGCGGTCCTCGGGCAGGCGCTGCGACAGCACGGCGTGCAGGGCCTGCACATGGAGAAGGCCCTTGCCGATGAAACTGCCTTCTCCAAAGAGGTCCTGGTACACATCCGAAGTGGCTGCGCTGTAGGGGTCCATGCCCCGCTGTCCGGAAAAAAGCCACTGCCAGGCAGAGGTTTGCCGCGTCTGCGGCAAGGGTGCCACCACGTGCGGCTGCAGGATGCCGTAGCCGCGTATGACCTTGCGCCCGGTGGCATCCAGTTCAGGCTGGTTGTGCGGGTGCTCGGCGATGCCTACCAAGGCCCTGACCTGGCCCGGCGGCAGTTCGGTGTCGCTGTCCAGCGTCAGCACATAGCGCACGCCGGCAGGCAGGTCGGACAGCACGCCCATCTCCAGGAAGGGGGCCGGCATTTCCGTCGCCAGCGCCGTCACCAGTTGCTCGAGCTTGCCGCGCTTGCGCTCCCAGCCCATCCACAGGCCCTGCGTCGCGCTGAAGGACCGGGGGCGGTGCAGCAGCAAAAAGCGCTGCGCCTGGCCCTCGCCGGCGGGGTAGCGCAGGTTGAGCGCCTGTATCTGTTCGCGTGCCTGCGCGAGCAGCGGCTCATCGTCGGCCGTGCCCTGCCGGTCCGCATCCGCCCAATCGCTCAGCAGCGCGAAATGGACACAGTGCTCCGGATTGGCGAGATAGTGCAGCTGCAGGCGGTGTGCCAGTTCGGAGATGGCAGCAGGCTTGCTCAGCAGCGCAGGAATGACGACCAGGGTGCGCGCCGAGGGGTCGATCCCCTCCTTCAAGAGAAAGCGCGGCAGATGCGCTGGAGTGGCGGACTCGCAGATGAGCCGGTTCACCAGGGCCAAAACCGCCTCGGAGGCCGGGAAAAACATGAGCAGTCCCAGCAGGGCCAGGCCTGCATGGCCCACCCATGCGTCCAGCGGGCCCAGGGGACCCAGCGGACCCTGCATCGCGGCGGCATTGCCTGCGCCGTTGAGGTGCAGCATCCATGCCACCAGGGCCAGCGAAGCTGCCACAACGGCGCCGATGTAGGTGACCGTGCGCGACAGCAGGAGGATGGCATACCAGCGGTCCGCCAGGGGCCGTCGCGCGCCGAACATGTCCTCCAGTTGGGCGCGTCCCTCGCCCTGCAGCCAGTACCCGGCCAGTTGGGCTGCGCCCTGCGACTGGCCCATCAACCGGATGAGGGCCCTGGCCACGGCGGCCTCGGAGCGATCAGGGCTGCGCGCGGCCAGGCGCTCTATGCCATGCAGCGTAGTGTTGCGGCTGGCATCGTCCTCGGCCAGGAAAACGGGCGAGGCTTGCAGTGCGCGCACAACCAGGCTGGTCCTGCCCACGATACCGGGCCAGTCCCCGGCGCCCACCAGCCGCAGCGAGGCCACCGCATTGCCCACGCTCAGGTGGTCGGCCGCGCTGTCGGCATGCTGCTGCACCTGCAGTGCCGCCAGATCGGGCACTGCACTGCGCAGCCACTCTTCGATCTGCATGTACGCGCCGTCGCTGAAGACCGAGCGATGCCCAAAGAGTGTTTGCGCCAGATGGGACAGGAAGACCTGACCTACACCGCGCAATTGCATCAAGCGGTGGATTTCGTGGAAGCCGGCGGCATCGAGCCTGTCGATATGGCCCGCAGCCAGGGTGGCCACCTCCTTGGCCGCCGCCTGGCACGCAATCCGCTCCGCCAGGCGCCTCAAATTCTCGACCAGAATCACCCGCAGCGTGGTGGGCAGCGCCCAGAGCTCACCCTGGCTGAGTTCGCTCTTGCTCTGGTATGCGTCAAGAAAGCAGGTCAATAGCGATTCATCGAAGGCACCATCGGTGTGGGCGACAAAGGACCATGCCACCTGGTAGATGCGAGGAAGGCCTGTGAGCGGGGCCTCCTGCAAGACGGGCAGCGAGCGGTAGTAGCGGGTGGAAAGGCCTTCGCTGATCTCCCGCAGCTGATCCTCGATCAGGTGGAAATTGTCGAAAAGCCACTCTGCGCCGGATCCCAGCTCATGGCCCTCCTGGTGCAGGCCGGCGATGTACCTGAATGAGGTGCGCAGGGATCTGAGATTGTTTTCAAGACGTGGATAGAACGTCGCCTGGCCAAAACGTGGGCGGCCCACGGCATGCGCGCCCCCCAGGGTCATCCCATACTGTTCAAAGTGTGCGCAGCCAAAAAGCTCCGACCTGATGGGTGCCAGGACTTCTCCATGGCGGGCATCCAGCAGGTGGCTGATATGTGGCGGTATCCATTTCCAGCGCTTGCGCATTTGCATTCATGGCTTCCGGGCAGCGCACTACAGAGCAAGCCACACGACGGCGGCCAGGGTTGCGATCAGCAGCATTCCCGTCAGCGTGCGCTCGCCCAGCATGCGGTGGATGGCCGTGAATCCCGTCCAAAGCGCGAGCAATGGCCTTCTCAGCGCATCGCAGTGCGCCAGGTGATCGGTGAGCATGAGGCGATCCATCTGGGACAGGCTGGCAGGCCCGCCGACGCAGGAGGTGTCCCAGGTCGGGACGAGGTTGGAAAAGCGGGGCATGGGCGGAACTCCTGGTGCGGATTGCGCGGATGCAATCCCTTGGACACATGCCCTCTTGTAGGGAGCGCAGGCCGCGGCGTCTGTGCGCAGACGAACATTCACGGGCAACACGCGGCGATGTGCCCTACCGCACCGACGGCGATGTGCGAACAGGCCACTGTGGGACGGCATGGCAGGCACAGCGCAGCGCGTGGGTGCGGTGGACGGCGTTCCTGACCAGGGCGGGCAGCCTCCACGCCATGCGCCAGTCCACTACGTTTCAAAGAGGTTCTCCCATGAAAAAAATCAAGGTCAATGCGCTCGCCCTGGCGGCGACAGTCCTGCTGATGGGCCTGGCCGGCTGCGGCAATATGTCCAAAAGGGATCAAAGCACGGCGATCGGTGCGGGTGCAGGAGCGATCGGCGGGGCCGTGCTCACAGGAGGCAGCGCTGTGGGAACGGTCGGTGGTGCCGCCGTGGGTGGAGTCATCGGCAACCAGGTCGGCAAGGACAAGAAGTAAACCTGGCCATGCAAGCTTGGCATCCTGCATGGCCATGCAGAAATCGCTGGCGGATCAAGGGCTTGTCTGTGAAATGGTGAAGGCGATATTCATCTTCCGGATCTGCGAATCATCCGTTTCCCTCAAGCATGGCGAATTCTGAGGAACACCATGGCTCAAAGGTATCCAAGGCACATCGGATCAAGAAGAACAGGTGCTTTTTTTGCAGACGAAGCAGGCCTTCGCCCCAACGCCATCCAGTCGGATTTCGAGCGAAATCACTGGCTGGGCATTTCCGTGGAAAATCGAATGCGCAAGGGGCTTGAAGCCTGTTTGCAAGGCCTGCAGCGGCAATGCGACTCACTGCGCGAGGAGTTGCACAACACGCGTATCGCCCTGGGAAAGGCGCATTTCGAGCTTGACAGGACCAAGGCGGATGAACGCGCAGCGCATCACCTGGCGACACATGACCATCTGACCTCCCTGCCGAACAGGTTCTCATTCCTGGATCGGCTTTCCAGAGCGATCGGCTTTGCCATGCCCCAGGCCATTCCCATCGCGGTGTTGTATATGGATCTGGATGGCTTCAAGACAATCAACGATCTCCATGGCCACAGTGCAGGAGATGAAGTCCTCAAGGTCGTATCGGGCCGCCTGAGATCCTTCATCCGCCGCGAGGATCTGGTGTGCAGGCTGGGAGGCGACGAGTTCGCATGCCTGCTGGAGCCCTCTCCGGAAATGGAGCAGCTGCGCGCCTTGGCCAGAATGATCTGCAGGGAAATAGCCAACCCCATTCACTGCAACGGGCTGGAGCTGAAAGTGGAGGCCAGCATGGGCATCGTGATCGCACACGAATGGCCTGTGTCTGCGGAGCAATTGATTGCTGATGCGGATCGCGCCATGTATCGGGCCAAGCGCATGCGCAGCGGCTATCAGTTCAGTGTTTTTGAGGGCACTTAGGCCCGCCCCGTAAGCAGCAATACCACGACCACCACCACCAGCAGGCTTATCGCGATGCTGGGAGCGTATCCCCAATTGCGGCTGTGGGGCCATGAAGGCAGAGCGCCTACAAGCACCAGGATCAGGATGATTAGAAGAATGGTGGTCAGACTCATGATGCTCTCCAAGGCGCTTTGCAATGCACTGCGTAGAGTTGCATTGCATCCTGTTCCCAAGCGATGGTCTGTGCGCTGGCGCACGTCCTTGGATTTTTGACTTGTTGACTTTTGGCCTTTCAGGCCGGGGTGCCCATGATTCTTGAATAGATTTGTCTGTCTGCCGCGTAGCAGCTGCACGCCCTGTTTTCCAGCGCTGCGCGGTTCAATACCATCATCTCGCCACGTTTGTAGGCAATCATGCCGTCGTTCTGAAATCTGCTGGCGATGTTGGTGATGCTGACACGCCGTACGCCCAGTATCAATGCCATGAATTGCTGTGTGACATGAAAGCTGCCGGCACATCGGTCGCTGCTCATCAACAGCCATCGTGCCAGACGGGAGGCTGCCGTATGGTAGTTCAGGCAGACTGTGAAACGTGCCTGTTGATGCAAGCGTACAAGTATGAATTTCCTGATCAATTCACCGAGCATGGGGATCTCTGTGCACTGCTTTTCTAAATCCGTGAGGCTTATTCGCCAGCAGGTACCAGTTTGCTGTACCAAGATCTTCCAAGGAGGAGGTGTTGCATGGCCTAGAATGCTTTCGGACCCGACCATCGCCTCGTTCCCTACCATGCCTATTCCCAGGGAATGTTCGTTGTTGATTTCCATAACCAAGGAGATGCATCCGCTTTCAGGAAAGTAAGCGTGCTCCATGGGGTTGCCTGCTTTGCTCAATTCTGATGATGCGATCAATTCGAAGATTTCACAGTGCTCAACAAAGTCATCTGCCGATGAAGGATAAAGCAGGCGTATTATCCTGTTTTCAATATTGGCATGATGGGTGCCCGGATTTTTCATACAATTCCAATGAAATGATTTTCTTTCATTTCTCGTGACGGATACCTCGATGACTGAGGCTGCAGCCGTGTCATCAGATGATTTTTCTTCGAGCAGCCCGCACTATTGATCATGGTGCTTTTTTGATTCCATGTATGTGCGGCTGCGTACGCAAAGCCAGCTGCCGGGAAGGCGATGCTTCATGGCCAGCACTCCTTGCGTCAGGTGCAGTCATTGTGTTGCATCGACCGGTTGAATTCACAGTCGACAGCAGCCAACCGAGCTGCGCGAAGTCGGTTCTTCGAACCGATGCACGGCGAATGGAGCAATCGGCTGGCGGCTTCCAAGGATGAAGACGTCGTCTACGACCGGAAGGGTTCAACGGCCGGTGGTGCTGGTCGTCGCGGTCACTCGCGCACTGCACCGCGAATGTCGCAGAACAGCCTGCCGCGCTCAGCCGTTGAGAACATGTTGACCGCTGCTTCTGGCCCTAACCCGCTCCCCACCAACCGCCAAAACCCTCACCCAAACAACCCCCCCTCATCCAACAACTCAAACGCCACCTCCGGCGTCCTCTCCATCCCCCGCCGAATCGCCGCAGGAATCGCCTGCCGTGTCTTGCTGCATAACCCGCGCATGGGCAAGACCTCGATCTGGATGCCGCGCACGGTGCGCACTTCGCTGGCGCCGGGCTCGATGCGCACGCGGATGCCAAGCTGCTCATACATGCGCTGCTCCACATGGCGCAGGTCCTGCAGGCTGGTGATCTGCTCCAGCCGCTGCAGCAGGCGTTTTTCCTCTTCCCTGGTGAGTCGCAGGATGCGCTGGTCGGCCATGGAGTCGGCTAGCAGGGCGTCGTGCTCGCAGATGCAGGCGCCCGGAGGGCAGGGGACTCGGATCGGAATCTGAACGGGAAAGCTCATCGATGTCCAGGGAAGATCCGCCCCGGCCGGGGCGGTGCCGGCCATGCTAGTTCAAGGCTGCAGCGGGGCCAAGGGGAAAGTCCTGGGCGCGCCTGCTGCCTGCGCCTGCTGTCTCGTCCCCCTCCCGTATGTCCGCGCCTGCGTCGTGGCGGTTGCGGGGTTGCAAGCCTGCCGAAGGACAGGCTTGCTTCGTCATCTGACTCGCCGTGATGTTTGAGTGAAGCGCGCAGCGCGCAACGAGTTTCACGGCGAACCCCGCAGCCGTCACGACGCAGGTGGCCCCGCAGCGAAGCGAAGGGGTCGCGGACATCCGGGTCGCCTTCTTTGATCTGACCTTTCTTGGCGAATCAAGAAAGGGCAGTCGGCTGCCGGGCCGAGACCCGGCCTCTAAAAGAAACCGCCCGGCAGGGGCAAGAAGAGCGCGCGGCGCTCAAATTTACAGACGTTCAACAACGCAAGGCCGCAGCCGCCAAGTCACACAAACTGACCCGCCCGCCTCACGACTTCTGACTCCTCCCATAAAGATTCTCCAACCCCGCCCACACCCTGCGCGTGAGCGGCTTGCTCTGCGCCGCAGGCCGCCGGTAGAGCCGCACGTTGATGGGCACGTCCTTGTCGGGCCCGGCCGCGCGGGCCAGGCGGCCCTCGGTCAGGTCGGCTTTGACGAGGGTGAGCGGCAGCCAGGCCAGGCCCAGGCCCTGGTGGACCATGGCGTGCAGGGAGTCGGCGAGGTCGGCCTCGTAGACAGTGCGCAGGCGCGTGGTGTCGCACAGCTCGTGCAGGTGGCTGCGCAGGATCTTGCCCAGGGACATGCTTTGCGCGTAGTCCAGGTAGGGCACCAGCGGGCCGCCGCCGTGGGCGGGCAGGGCGTACTTGGGCAATTGGGGGACCAGGGGGATGCTGACGGGGATCAGCGTGTCCTGGCCCACGGGCAGCCAGGCCAGGTGGTGGCCCTGCAGGCTGCCTTCGATGGCGGGCTGGGCGTGGCACATGAGCAGGTCCACCTTGCCTTGCAGCAGCATTTCCACGCCGTAGTCCAGGCTGGTGGTGACCACTTTCCAGCACAGCTGGGGCATGGCCTGGTTGAGGGCGGTGATGATGCCCGGCAGGACGGTGTGCGACAGCGTGCGGCCGGCCGCGATGGTGATGGTTTCATCGCGCGTGCGGTGGGGGCGCTGCAGCAGGCCGTGGGTCTGCTCCAGGATGCCCAGCACTTCATGGGCCGAGGCCAGCAGCGTCTTGCCGGCGGCCGTGAGCGTGGTGGATTGGTGGCCGCGCTCGACCAGGGGCGTGCCCGCCCATTCCTCCAGCGCGCGGATGCGGCGGCCAAAGGCAGGGTGGGTGATGTGGCGGCGCTCGGCGGCCTTGTAGAGGCTGCCGGTGTCGGCCAGGGCCTGCAGGTCCTGCAGCAGTTTGAGGTTGAGTTCGTGCATGGGTAGGGTGGGTGCAGGGCTGTGCTGATCCGGCACAGCCCCGCCGCAATCGGCACAGCACCAAGGCGGGGCATGCCTAGCATGGCGGCATGCGAGAGAAGCCCTGTTATGCCTGAAGTTTGCCTCAGGAAGATGCAAAGCCATTTCATTGGCGGTGCGCAGCGCACGGTGCGGGATCTGCCGATCCAGCACAGGGAAGTGGTGCGCAATGGCGGCGAGCGGCCGCTGGACATGAATGGCAGCTATGCCGTGGGCCAGATGTATGCCATGGAGTACCGGCTGGCGCGTCCGCGCAGCCCCCTGCCCGTGCTGCTGTGGCACGGCGGCGGCATGACGGGTGCGCAGTGGGAGTCCACGCCCGATGGGCGCCAGGGCTGGCTGTGGCGCCTGCTGGAGGCGGGCCACGACGTGGTGGTCTGCGATGCCGTGGAGCGCGGCCGCGCGGGCTGGGCGATGTTCCCCGAGATCTATGCCGAGGCGCCCGTGTTCCGCAGTGCCGAGGAGGCGTGGCAGCTGTTTCGCATAGGCCATGGCGCGCCCTCGGGCGACGGTGTGGGCGAGCCCTTCGTCGGCCAGCGGTTTCCACATGAGAATTTTGGCGCCCTGGTGCGGCAGATGGTGCCGCGCTGGCTGGGGCATGAGGCCATGGCCATGGCGGCCTATGACGCGCTGCTGGAGCAGTTCGGCCCCTGTGTGGTGATGGGCCACAGCCAGGGCGGTGGCTTTGCCGCGCATGCGGCCGTCCGCAAGCCGCACCTGGTGCGCGCCGTGGTGGGGGTGGAGCCTACGGGCATGCCGGTGGTGCAGCAGGAGCAACAGGGGCAACAGGGGCAGGAGGGGGCGGATGCCTTCGCGCCTGCCTCGGCCATCCCGCACCTGGCGGTGTGGGGCGACCATTTCGCGCACAGCCCGCAGTGGCTGAAGTACCGCGCGCAGACCGATGTGTATTGGCAGCTGCTGCGCCGCCTGGGCGGCCGTGCCGAGGTGCTGGACCTGCCGGCCGCGGGCATTACCGGCAATTCGCATTTCTGCATGCTGGACACCAATGGCGACGAGGTGCTGGGCCGGGTGCTGGCCTGGCTGGAGCGCCTGGGCCGGTGACTGGAGAGTGCTGGTCCCGAAGAATTTCAACGAGGAGAAAAATCTCATGCAACGCCGCAATTTCATGATCCGCAGCCTGTCTGCAACCACGGCGGCCCTGGCCCTGGGCACCCTGGCGCCCGCGCAGTCGGCCCTGGCGGCCGATGCCGGCTGGCCCACGGCCGAGCCCATCCGCCTGATCGTGCCGTTCCCGCCCGGAGGCACGGCCGATGTGGTGAACCGCCTGTTCGCGCAGCAGCTGGGCAAGGTGCTGGGCGCCTCGGTGATCGTGGAGAACAAGGCCGGGGCCGGTGGCTCGCTGGGCACGCGCTTCGTGGCCGATGCCAAGCCGGATGGCTATACGCTGCTGGGCGCCACGTCCAGCACGCACGGCACGAATCCGGCCGTCTACACCAAGCTGCCCTATGACGCGGTGAAGGATTTCACGCCCATCACCCAGGTGATCACGGTGCCGGGCGTGCTCAGCGTGCATCCCTCGGTCAAGGCGGCCAATCTGAAGGAGCTGATCGCGCTGGCCAAGGCGCAGCCGGGCCATCTGTCGTATGCGTCCTCGGGCGCGGGCGGTCTGGGCCATCTGGCCATGGAGCTGTTCAAGGCCAAGGCGGGCGTGCAGATCATGCATGTGCCCTACCGCGGCGCGGGCCCGGCCTTCACCGATCTGATCGGCGGCCAGGTGTCCATGCTGTGGGAGCCGCTGCCGGCTTCGCTGCCGCACATCAAGTCCGGCAAGATCCGCCCGCTGGCCGTGGCCACGGCCCAGCGCAGCAGCGAGCTGCCCGATGTGCCGACCTTTGCAGAGTCCGGCGTGTCCGGCTACGCCGTGCAGGCCTGGAACGGCCTGCTGGCGCCCAAGGGCCTGCCCAAGGACATCCGCGACAAGCTGCACAAGGCCAGCGTGCAGGCCCTGGCCGATCCGCAACTGCGCCAGCGCCTGGCAGAGCTGGGCGGCACGGTGGTGGCCAATACGCCGGAGCAGTTCGGCGCGGTGATCCTCAAGGATGTGACGACCTGGAAGCAGGTGGCCTCTTCGTCGCAGATCAGCCTGGATTGATGCGGCGGGCACCGGGGAAAGCCCTGTGTCCCGGCGCCCACGGGTGGCGGGGCCAGGCGTCGTGACGGTGCCATAGTCCGGGGGTGGCGGTCCGGGCGCGTTGCCTGCGGCCGCGCACAAGGCCGCGAACAAGGCGGACCGCCTGACCTGCCGCTCTCAAGCCATGGACATCAACCTCATCCGCAATTTCGTAGAGATCGTGGACGCTCGCAGCCTCAGCGCTGCGGCGCGCAAGCGCGACATCACGCGCTCCAAGGTGAGCAAGGAGCTCAAGGCGCTGGAGACGGCGCTGGGCGTGACCCTGCTGCACCGCACGACGCGCAGCTTTTTGCTGACGGCGGCGGGCGAGGTGCTGTACGAGCACGGGCGCAGCATCATCCAGGAGGTGGAGGCGGCGCAGGGCGCCATCGACGCGCTGCAGCATGTGGTGACGGGCTCGGTGCGGCTGAGCATTCCCACGGGCCTGGGCGAGCTGTACCTGGCCGACATGCTGCTGGCCTTCCAGAAACGGCACCCGCAGGTGCGCATCCGCGTGCTGTTCTCCAACCGGGTGAGCGATCCCATGAGCGCCCAGGTGGATGTGGCCGTGCGCGTGGCGCGCGACGTGCAGGAGCACCTGGTGGCGCGCGACCTGGGGCCGGTGGGCTTTGGCCTGTATGCCAGCAGCGCCTATGCCAAGGCGCGGCCGTTCCACGACCCTGCCGAGATTCCCCACGGCGTGCTGCTGACGCCGCCCGGCGACGGCAAGACCTATGCCGTCTCGGTGAAAAAGGGGCAGCAGGAGATTGCGCTCAAGTGCGAGCCCTGCATCACCAGCGAGCATTTCCCCTTCCTCAAGCAGTCCATGCTCCGGGGCAGCGGCGTGGCCACCTTGCCCAACTACATGGTGATGGACGAGCTGCGATCGGGCGCGGTGCAGCGCGTGTGCCCGGACTGGACGGTGTCCGGCCTGGGCGACAGGCTGTACATCATCACGGCCGAGGACCGGCGGCCCTCGCATGCCGTCAAGGTGATGACCGAGTTCCTCAGGGCCAGCCTGCTGCGCTTCGTGGAGCAGGCCGAGGTGTCCGGCCCTTAGGCCCTTAGTTCATCACCTTTTCGGTCTTCAGTTCTCCAGCGCAATCGCGTTGTCCGCGATCACCTTGCGCCACATCTGGCCGTCAGCGGCCAGGAAGTCGTCGAGCTGGGCCTGGGTCTGGGGCTTCCTGGCGGCCAGGGTCTGGTTGCCCAGGGCACTGGCGAACTCGGGGTTGAGCATGACCTTGTTGACGGCTGCCTGCAACGTGTTGCGCGCGTCCGCGGGCGTGCCTGCGGGCACGGCAATGCCGAACCAGGTGGAGGCCCTGAAGCCGGGCACGCCCGATTCGGCAATGGTGGGCGTCTGCGGCAGGAACTGCGAGCGCTCCGGCCCGGTGGTGGCAATGGCCACCAGCTTGCCGGCCTTGATGTGGGGCAGGGAGGTGCCGGCCACGTCCACCATGAGCTGGGTGTCGTTGGCCATGAGGGCGGTGAGGGCCGGCGCGCTGCCGTTGAAGGGAATGTGGGTGGCGGCCACGTCCAGGCGGGACTTGATCAGCTCGGTGGTCAGCTGCAGCGGGTTGCCCAGGCCGACCGAGCTGTAGTTGAGCTTGCCCGCGTGCGCCTTGGAGTAGGCCTTGAGGTCGGCCACGTTTTTGATGCCGGTCTGGCTGTTGGTGACCAGCACCAGCGGGGCCTCGGCCAGGATGTTGGTGAGCTTCAGCTCCCGGTCGGGGTTGTAGCTGAGCTTCTTGTAGAGCAGGGGGTTGAGGACCATGCTGGCATTGCTGGCCAGCAGCAGGGTGTAGCCGTCGGCCGGCGAGCGCGCCACGGCCGAGGCGGCAATCATGGTGTTGGCGCCCGGCCGGTTCTCCACGACCACGGACTGCTTGAGCTCGGTGGACAGGTGCGTGGCCAGGGTGCGGGCCAGCACATCGACCGAGCCGCCCGGCGCATACGGGGCGATGAGCTTGATGGGCTTGCTGGGGTAGTCGGACTGGGCGAACCCGGGGGCTGCGGCTGCGGTGGCCGCAGCGGCAAGCAGCAATGCGATGGCCTTGTTCATGCGTTGTCTCCTTCTCTTTCGGTGTTGGCGGGTTCAGATCTTGCGCTGCGTCGCGCCCCAGTGGGCGTCGCGCAGCTTTCTTTTGGCGATCTTTCCGTTGTCGTCGCGGGGCAGGCGCTGGAAGACGAAGCTGCGCGGCAGCTTGTAGGCCGCCAGCCGGCCGCGCAGCCATTCTTTCAGTTCCGCCTCGGGCAGTGTGCCTGACTGGCCGGGCTCGACCAGGGCCAGCAGCCGTTCGCCGTACTCGGCATCGGGCACGCCGATGACGGCGCAGTCTGCTATGCCGGGGTGCCTGAGCAGCTCGTTCTCAATCTCGGCCGGGTAGATGTTCACGCCGCCGGAGATCACCATGTCCGAGTCGCGGTCGCAGACGTAGAGAAAGCCTTCCTCGTCCAGGTAGCCCATGTCGCCCAGGGTGATCAGGCCGCCCTGGTCCATCTTGCGGCGGGCCTCTTCATTGCCCTTGTAGGTGAAGTCGGCATAGGCGGGCTGGCGCACGTAGATCAGGCCCACCTCGCCGGTGGACAGGGCCTGGCCCTGCCTGTCGAGGATGCGGACTTCGGCGTCCTGCAGCGGCAGGCCCGCGCTGCCCGGGTGGGTGAGGGCGTCGGCCGAGCCGATGAAGGTGACCAGGCCCGACTCGCTGGAGGCATAGGTCTCGTTGATGATGGGCCCCATCCACTCGATCATGGCCTTCTTGACCTCGGGCGCGCAGGGCGAGCCGGTGGAGGCGATGAAGCGCAGCGAGGAGATGTCGTAGCGCTCGCGCACTTCGCGCGGCAGCCTGAGCAGGCGCACGTACATGATGGGCACCATGTAGGCGGTGTCGATGCGGTGCTCCTGCACCAGCTGCAGGAAGCGCTCGGGGTCGAAGCGCGGCTCCAGCACCACCAGCTCGCTGAGCATGAGCGCGTTCTGGAAGTACAGGCTGGGCGCGCTGTGGTAGATGGGCGCGGTCAGCAGGGTGCGCGCGCCGGGCTGCAGGCCGTAGGCGGTGGCGATCAGCGCCTGGTTCACGGCCAGGCGCCGGGGCAGTTCTTCCACGGGAAACGCCTTGCGCAGCACGCCCTTGGGGCGGCCCGTGGTGCCCGATGTATAGGCCATGTGGCCGCGCGGCGCGACCAGCGGCCCGTCGTAGGGGGCCTGGGCGGCCAGCCAGGTTTCGTAGTCCTGCTCCGGCTCGCGTGCGTGGGCGACGCGCCGGGGCAGGTCCGCATAGAGTTCGCCCTTGAGGCCGTCGAGCAGGTCCTGGCTGGTGATGAGGGCGCGGGCGCCGCTGTCGGCCAGGATGTAGTCGATCTCCGTGGCCGTGAAATGCCAGTTGATGGGGCAGTAGTAGATGCCCGCAATGCGGCAGGCATGGACCACGTCGGCGTATTCGATGCCGTTGCGCAGGAAGACGGCCAGCACGTCGCCTTCGGCCAGGCCCAGGCTGCGCAGGCCCTGGGCCAGCTGGCGGCCGCGCTGCTGCTGGGCGGCGCCGGTCAGCGTGCGCTGTTCGAAGACCAGGGTGGAATGGGGCGTGGCGGCGGTGCTCATGTGGGCGTGGCCTCCTGCTCCCCATCGTTGACGTTGGGCTGGTTGGCGGCCTTGGCCATCTGCCGGGCGCGCGCCCAGTCGGCATCGTCCCAGGCCTGGTATTCGGTGAAGTAGGCGCCGTTGGCCAGGGCGTCGCCGCCGTCCAGCGTGATGGTCTGGCCGTTGAGCCAGGTGTTGCCCGGGGCCAGGATGAAGGCGGCCATGTTGCCGATGTCCTCGCCCGTGCCCAGGCGGCGCGTGGGGTTGTCCAGGCGGCGGCGGTCGGCCGAGTCCT
The DNA here is from genome assembly GCF_014852125.1 of Delftia sp. DLF01. Taxonomy (NCBI): domain Bacteria; kingdom Pseudomonadati; phylum Pseudomonadota; class Betaproteobacteria; order Burkholderiales; family Comamonadaceae; genus Delftia; species Delftia sp. DLF01. The sequence continues at coordinate 614,878 of NZ_JACVAZ010000003.1, read as the reverse complement.
CGTTGCCGTCGATCCTGGGGCGCAGGCGCTGGCTGGCTCCCTGGGTGGGAATCACGCCCGGTGCAATCGCGTTGAACCGTATGCGCTTGGGGCCCCATTCCACGGCCAGCGATTTGGTCATGGCGTCCAGCCCGGCCTTGGACATGGCCGAGGGCACGACGAAGGGCGAACCCGTGTCCACCCAGGTGACGACGATGGACAGCACCGAGCCCGGCAGCCCTTCGGCGATCCAGCGGCGGCCCACGGCCTGGGTGACGTAGAAGGTGCCCCGGAAGACGATGTCCGATATGGCATGGAAGCCGTTGATGCTCAGGTCCTCGGTGCGGCTGACGAAGTTGCCGGCCGCGTTGTTGACCAGGCTCGTCAGCGGGCCGTGTTCGGCCCAGATGCGGTCGATGACGGTGTGCACGGCCTCGGGCTGGCGAATGTCGAGTTCATGCGCAAAGGCCTGCGCGCCCGTGTCGTTGTTCAGCATCTCGCAGGCCTGCTGCACCACGGAATGCCGCCGGCCGCACAGGTGCAGCTCGGCACCCAGCTCCGCCAGCTTGGCCGCCATGGCCAGGCCCAGCCCCGTGCCGCCCCCGGTGATCAGGACGCGCTGGCCCTGGAATAGATTGGCTTCGAACATGCTTGTCTCCTTTTGCTTTCACTCTAGGGAGACAGGGGCGGCTGGCAAAGGAGGGTGGTGGAACGCGGTTGGTTCCGTGGTGGAAACAATGGGCGGGGTTTCGGGCTGTGATCACAGCCAGTTCACGAAGCAGTCCTGTCCTTCGGCAGGACTGCAACCCCGCAACCGCCGCAAGCTGCAAGACGCAGGCGGGGCATACGGGGCGGGGTCTGCAGAACCGCCCGGGGGTTCAGGGCGCAGCCCTGTGTCCCGCCTTGCCCGCTGCGCTGCGCAGGTCGGCCACCTGGGCGGCCGTCACGTCGGCGGGCTGGCCGCCCAAGGTGGCGCGGGTGTAGTTGGCCAGGGCGGCGACTTCGCCATCGGTCAGTTCCTGCATGAAGCCGGGCATGCCGGGCAGGGGCGTGGGGCCCTGCTGGGTGGCCGGGTGCTTGGGCAGGCCGACGAGGATGGCCAGCACCAGGTTGCGGGCGTCGGCCTGGCGCACGGTGCTGTTGCCCTTGAGCGGGGGCATGGTGAGGCTGCGGCCCAGGCCCTCGCTGCCGTGGCAGCTGGCGCACAGCGCCATGTAGTGGCCCCGGCCCGCGTCCAGCGTGCCCGCGCCGGAGCTGTTGCCGGTGCCGGAATCCGGGGGCGCGGCGGCCGGCAGGGACTGGGGCGCGGGCGGGTTGTCGCCCAGCAGGAAGGTGGACAGCGCCGTCATGTCCTCGGCCGTGAGGTGCCGGGTGCTGTTGGCGATGACCTCGTGCATTTCATCGAAGGCGCTGCCGTGGGCCGAGAAGCCCGTCTGCAGGAACTGGGCCATGCCCTCGCGCGTCCAGCCGCGTGCGGCCAGGGCTTCGGCGGTGATGCCGGGGGCCGTGAACAGCGACAGCGTGCCGCCCTGCAGCCAGCGGTCCTTCTGCATCTGGCCGAACATGCCGCGCGGCGTGTGGCATTCGGCGCAGTGGCCCATGACATTGCCCAGATACTGCCCGCGCAGCCAGGCCGGGCTCTGGCCCTGCGAGCCTACGGGCAGGGGAGCGCTGGACAGGAACAGCGTCTTCCAGCCGAACATGAGCACGCGCAGGTTGAAGGGGAAGGGCAGGGCGGGCTTGGTGTTGGGCTGGGCCACGGGCCGGATGTTCATCAGGTAGCCGTAGATCAGGTCCGAGTCTTCGCGGCTCATCAGGTGGTAGGAGGCATAGGGCATGGCCGGGTAGAGCTGGCGCCCGCCCGGTGCCGTGCCGCGGGTGACGGCGGCGTGGAATTCCTCGGCCGTCCAGCGGCCTATGCCGTGGTCCGGGTCGGGGGTGATGTTGGTGCCGTAGAGCGTGCCGAAGGGCGTGGGCAGGGGCTTGCCGCCCGCAAAGGGCTGGCCTTCCCGGGCGCCACCCATGCCACCCACCCCGTCATGGCAGGCCATGCAGTCGGCGGCGCGCGCCAGGTACAGGCCCTGGGCCAGCTGCTGGGGGCTGCGGTGCACGGCCTGCGGCTCGCGCTGGGGCACATGGGGCCGGTTGCCCCAGACGGCGGCAATGGCAAACAGCACGGCCAGCAGCAGGAGGACGAGCAGCAACCCGCGCCAGCGGCGCCTGGGCCTGCGCGGTGGCGGGGGGCGGGCACCGCTGTAGTCGGCAGGTGGCGCGGCGGTGGCGGCGGTGGGGGCGGCTGCGCTGGGGTCGGCGGCGGACATGGCGCTCATCCTTTCAAGGTCAGCCCGGGCGTGTTCAGGACCAGGTCCTTCACGGCCGCGTAGTAGCGCACATAGCCGGTGCAGCGGCACAGGTGGGGCTGCAGCGCCTCGCCCACGACCTGTTCCACATCGGCCGCGCGGATGGGCGCCTTGGCCAGGCGCTCGACCAGCACCGTGGCCGCGATGACGAAGCCCGGCGTGCAGTAGCCGCACTGGAAGCTGAAATGCTCCAGGTACTTCTGCTGCACGGGGCTGATGGCGATGACCTTGCGCGGCTGGCCCGAGGTACCCGAGGCGCCCGGGGCTGATGGGGGGGCGGTGTCCGCGCCGGCCGGGTCGGCAATGCCTTCGATGGTGCGGACCTTGCGGCCCTGGAAGTAGTGGGCGCCGGTGATGCAGGTGCGCATCTCGCGGCTGCCCTCGGGACCGTCCACGATGATGGTGCAGGCCCTGCATTCGCCGATGCCGCAGCCCAGGCGCGAGCCGGTGAGGTTCAGGTATTCGTGCAGGAAGTCGATCATGGGCATGCCTTCGGGCACGTCCATGGGGCCAACGGTCTGGCCGTTGACGGTCAGCGACAAGGGGCGCGGGACAAGGCTCATGGTGCGAGTGCCTCCCTGATCTTTTGCGGGGTCACGGGCAGGTCGTGGAAGCGCTTGCCTATGGCGTGGTGCAGTCCGTTGACGATGGCGGCGACGATGGGAATCATCACCACCTCGGCAATGCCCTTGGGCGGATCTGTGTCCGACAGCGGTGCCAGCAGCTCGGCCGTCTGCTTCCAGACCGCCACCTCGCTGCCACGCGGCAGGTGGTAGCGGTGGAAGTTCCAGTTGCCGTCGCCGGGGCCGCCCTCGTACAGCGGCATGGTTTCGTACAGTGCATGGCCTATGCCCATGGCGATGCCGCCTTCGAGCTGGCCGTGCACCAACTCGGGCACGATGGGCCGCCCGCACTCCATGATGGAGTGGTGGGCCAGCAGCTCGACCGCGCCCGTGCCCGTGTCCACCGCCAGCTCGACCAGGGCCGCATTGGCGCTGTAGTAGGTGACGCCCGCGTTGTTGCGCTGCATGGGCGGATAGAACAGGTTGCGCCGCGCAATCATGCGGTAGCCGGCGGCGCTGCGCCGCGCGGTGACAGAGGCCTCGACGGGCGTGGCCGCCTGCGGCGTGTCGGTGGCGTCAGGGGCCGGCGTGACGGCGCCGGCATCGGGCGCGCTGCCCAGGCGCACGGCCAGCGCGTCCAGCGGCCGGCGCGCGCTGGTGCCCAGGATGTCGAAGTCCGCCTCGGCCCATTGCCAGCGGTTGAAGGTATGGCCCACGGCGCCCGTGACCAGCTGCATGGCATGGGCCTTCTGGGCCAGCGCCTGCAGGGACAGCGGCTGCATGCCGTTGGCCGTGAGCATGCCGTTGACCCAGCGCGCGTCCTCGCGGCGCACCACGTAGGGCGCCTTCTGGCCGCCGCCCGTGCCCTGGCTCCAGATGGCGACGGCGGCCGGCCACAGGCCGTGCTCGAAGACCACGCGCGCCGTCTCGCTGGTGGCGTGGCTGTAGTAGTAGGCCGAGTTGCTGGCGCTGGCCGGCGAGGCGTAGACCGGCGTCCACAGCGGCCGGGTGGCGAAGCGGTCCTGGTCGGCCTGGGGCATGGTGTAGTTGTCGCCCTCGGCCTTGAGCGGCAGCTCCGGCCAGTCCAGGCAGGCGGTCTGCAGCTCGTCGGCGGGCTTGCCGAACCATTGCACGCACAGCTGGGCCTGCGAGGTGCCCATGCCCGTGCCGATCTCGGTGCCCGAGTGGTGCAGCAGCACGCGGCCCTGGGGCGATATCTCGATGCGGGCGAAGGCCGCCTCGCCGCCCGTGCCGAAGTCCTTTTGCACGCAGGCAAAGCCCACGCCGTAGCGCTGGCCCGGGTGGCTGGCCTCGTAGGCGGTCTTGCGCTTGGCGCGCTCGGTCCACAGCGGATGGCGGCGGGCGCGCTCCAGCACCTCGTCGGCGCGCAGGGCACCGGCGGCAATGGCGCCCTGGGTGTTCTTGGCGCCCGAGGTCAGCACGTTGCGCAGGCGCAGCTCGATGGGGTCGATCTGCAGCAGTTCGGCGATTTCGTCCACCATCATCTCGGTGGCCGCCATGCTCTGCAGCGTGCCGTAGCCGCGTGCCGAGCCCGCGTCCAGCGCGCGGCTGGCCAGGGCCACGGCGGTGATGTCGTTCTTGGGAAAGTAGTAGATGGACTGCGCCGCCGTGCCGCCGACCATGGCGACCGAGGGCGAGAAGTTGGCCCGGCCGCCGCCATTGGCCGTCATGTTGGCCACCAGGCTCTGGAAGAGGCCGGTCTTCCTGTCGATGGCCATGGTGTAGTCGATCTCGAAGGCATGGCGCTTGAGCGAGGACTGGAACTGCTCGAACCGGTCATTGGCCAGGCGCACGGGCTTGCCGTCCGCATACAGCGCGCAGACCAGGCCGTAGTAGGGCATGGGGGCGTGGTCCTTGGATCCATATCCCACCGTGTAGCACGGGTGGATGAAGAGGTTCTTGAGCGGGAACCTGCTGGCCTGCACCATCTGCGCAGCCCATTCGGCCACCTCGTGCGGCGACTGCGTGGCCAGCACCATGTGCAGGCTTTGCGTGGCCGCGTCATACCAGCAGTTGGCGTTGTCGGGCTCCAGCGCGGCCGTGTCCACCGATTGCGTGGCGTAGTGGCGCTGCAGCACCAGCCAGTCGGCGGGCGGCGTGGCCAGCTCCTGGGCGATCTGCTCGGCAGCGCGCAGGCCGCGTGCCGTGACCGCGTCGGCCTTGGAGATCTGCGGCCAGACCAGCGGCTTGCGTTCGGCGGGGAACAGCGGGGCATCGCGCAGGCTGGAGAACACGTCGTCGTCAAAGGCCGTGGCGCCGCCCTGGCGCACATAGCGGAACACGCCCCAGGGCGGACGGTCCAGCGCGCCCGTGACGCGGCCGTAGCGGATGACGCCGGCCGTGGCCTGCAGCCTTTCCTTGGCAAAGCGAAAGCGCGCGAAGTCGTGGTAGATGAGGATGGCTACGGCCTGGCCCAGGTATGCGGGGGTCTTGCCTGCGGGCAGCAGCATGTCTTCGCCATAGAACTCGGGAAAGGCCAGGCCATCGCGCGCCAGGTCCTCGGCCGTGACCACGCGGTCGGGCGCCAGTTCGCCGTCCAGGGAAGACAGGTCCATGCCGTCGAACAGCCGGTCGGCCAGGGTGGTGCGCACGATGAAGGCATGGGATTGCTGCTGGGGCCAGTGCGGCATGTCGCGTGCGCGGATGTCGCGGGCGAAGACCTTGGCGCCCATGACCTTGGAGCGGCCATCGAGCCGCATGCGCGGCAGCTGCGTGGCCGGCTCGCGGGCCACGCTGCCCAGGACGCGGTCTTCAAAGAGGGCTGCATAGGCCTGGCTGGCCAGCGGCGCCACCCAGACGCTGACGCCTGCGATGCTGGCGGCCTGCAGAAAGCCGCGCCGCGACAAGGGAGCCGTGCCGGCCTGGCTGCCGGCGCCGGAGTGTTGTTCTGGGCGCATGGCGCTCTTCTCCTGTGGGGTTGAGCCCACTGTAGGAGGGCGCATGCCGCGCGGCCTGTCAGCAAAGGCTGCTTCTGGCGTCAGCGCGGCGGCAGCGGCAGGTGCCTGCCATCGTCAAAAGCAGGAGCGGGCCAGGGCCGCCAGGCCGCGATGGCAGCGTGCCGGCCGCACTGTCAATCAGATGCCGCCGCAAGAAGGGCCTTGCCGCCGTGCTCCGTGGCGCCGCGCATAGCCCGGCAGGGCCAGGGCGTGTCCACATTCAGGCATAGTTGAGGGTTGTGCAGAAAGTAGTGAAGTCCCGGGCATAACCGGAGCTTCTTATTACTTTATTTTTTTATAGTTTGCGTTTTTATACGCGCAACCTATATTTGCTCCCACTTCCCAACAATGCGCAGCGGCGTCCCCAGGCCGTCCTGCGCCGCGGCGTTTTTTCATGATCGAGATTCGGGATCTTTCCCTGACCTACAAGGGCCCCACCGGGCCCGTCCATGCCTTGCGGGGCATCAACCTGCAGATCGAGTCGGGCGAGGTGTTCGGCATCATCGGCCGCAGCGGCGCGGGCAAAAGCTCGCTGGTGCGCTGCCTGAACCTGCTCAACCGCCCGACCTCCGGCCAGGTGCTGGTGGGCGGCCGTGACCTGATGCAGCTCAGCGATGCCGAGCTGCGCACGGCGCGCCGCGACATCGGCATGGTGTTCCAGCATTTCAACCTGCTGTCCTCGCGCACGGTGTTCGACAACGCCGCGCTGCCGCTGGAGATGGCGGGCATGTCGGCCGACGACATCAAAAAGCGCGTGGACCCGCTGCTGGACCTGGTGGGCCTGAGCGCGCTGCGCGACCGCTATCCGGCGCAGATCTCGGGCGGGCAAAAGCAGCGCGTGGGCATTGCGCGCGCGCTGGCCAGCCACCCCAAGGTGCTGCTGTCGGACGAGGCCACCTCGGCACTGGACCCCGAGACCACGCGTTCCATCCTGGACCTGCTGCGCAAGGTCAACCGCGAGCTGGGCCTGACCGTGGTGCTGATCACGCACCAGATGCAGGTGATCAAGCAGATCGCCGACCGCGTGGCCGTGATCGACGGCGGCGAGATTGCCGAGCTGGGCCCCGTGATCGACGTGTTCACGCGCCCGCAGCAGGCCATCACGCGCAGCCTGATCGACGAGATCGTTCCCCAGCAACTGCCCGAGTCGGTGGCCGTGCGCGTGAATGCGCTGGCCGCCCAGCTGGCGCCCGGCCAGCAAGGCCGGCTGCTGCGCCTGTCGTATGCGGGCGAGAGCGCCTACCAGCCCATCCTGTCGCACCTGATCCGCGAGCTGGGGCTGGACCTGTCCATCCTGCATGGCCAGATCGACGAGATCCAGGAGCAGACCTTCGGCTCGCTGGCTGTCTTCGCCAGCGGCGACGCGGCAAAGATCGATGCCGCCGTGGACCATCTGCGCGCCACCGGCGTGCAGGTGCAGATCGTTTCCACCAGGGATTGAGCGATGTTTGAGAATTTTTCGGAAATGATGCTGGAGCTGTTCGTCAGCTCGCTGTGGGAGACCATCATCATGGTCGGCGTCTCGGGCCTGGTGGGTGGCCTGATCGGCATTCCCCTGGGCGTGTTCCTGCGCCTGACCGACCACGGCGGCGTGCTGCAGAACGGCCCGGCCAACAAGATCGTGGGCTGGATCGTCAATGCCCTGCGCTCCACCCCCTTCATCATCCTGCTGGTGGCCATCATCCCGCTGACGCGTCTGATCACGGGCTCGTCCATCGGCACCTGGGCAGCCGTGGTGCCGCTGACCATTGCGGCAGCGCCTTTCGTGGCGCGCCTGGTGGAGACCGCGCTGCGCGAGGTGGACAACGGCCTGGTGGAAGCGGCCCAGTCCATGGGCGCCACCACGGGCCAGATCGTCTGGAAGATCCTGCTGCCCGAGGCGCTGCCCGGCATCGTGGCGGGCCTGACCATCAGCTTCGTGAGCCTGACCGGCTACTCGGCCATGGCCGGCGCCATTGGCGGCGGCGGCCTGGGCGACCTGGGCATCCGCTACGGCTACCAGCGCTTTTTGCCCGATGTGATGCTGGCCGTGGTCATCATCCTGATCTTCTTCGTGCAGGCCATCCAGAGCCTGGGCGACTGGGCGGTGCGCAGGTTGAGCCACCGCTGATCCAACGGCCGCAGTGGCAGCAGCGGCAAGGAGCCGCGAGATTTTCCAAAAGAGGGATTCCATGAAAAAACGCGCCTTGCTCCAGTCGCTGGCCCTGGCTGCCGTCCTGCCCCTGGCGGGAATGGCGGCGCTGCCGGCCCATGCGGCCGACGGCTCGGTCACCATCGGCGTGACCTCGGGCCCGCACGCCCAGATCGCCGAGGTGGCCAGGAAGGTGGCCGAGAAGAACGGCCTGAAGGTGAAGCTGGTCGAGTTCGGCGACTTCATCCAGCCCAACGCTGCCCTGTCGCAGGGCGAGCTGGATGCCAACATCTACCAGCACCAGCCCTTCATGGACGCCCAGAACAAGGACCGTGGCTACAAGCTCGTGCCCGTGGCCCGTGCGGTCAACCAGCAGATGGGCGTGTACTCCAAGAAGATCAAAAGCCTGGCCGACCTCAAGAGCGGTGCGCGCGTGGGCATCCCCAACGACCCCACCAATGGCTCGCGCGCACTGATGGTGCTGGCCGCGCAAAAGCTGATCGAACTGAAGACCGGCGCGGGCGCCCGTGCCTCGGTGCTGGACATCACGGCCAATCCGAAGAAGCTGCGCTTCGTCGAGCTGGAGGCCGCCCAGCTGGCGCGCTCGCTGGATGACCTGGACGCCGCCGCCGTCAACAGCAGCTATGCCGTGGCCGCAGGCCTGTCGCCGCAAAAGGATTCGCTGGCGCTGGAAGCCACGGACACGCCCTATGTCACCGTGCTGATCGCCACGCGCGCCGGCCATGAAAAGGACGCCGGCCTGCAGGCCTTCGTCAAGGCCTACCAATCGCCCGAGGTGCGCCAGTTCATCGACACGCAGTTCAAGGGCGCCTACACGGCGGCCTGGTAAGAGCATGGGCGCCCTCGCATCCCACCGGGTTTCCGACGCGGACTTCGTGGCCGCCATCGGCGTGCAATGGCAGCGCCGCCCGCTGGCGCCCGAGCCCGGCCTGGCCGCGCTGCTGGCGCAGGCCCAGCTGGACGATGGCGGCAAGGCCACCGTGGTCCAGGCCGTGGGCATGCTGGTGGTCGACGAATGCGTGGCCCATGGCTACCACAGCATGGACCTGGTCGTGCTGCACCGGGACACGCAGGGCCTGGACGAGGCGCTGGAGCGCTTCGACAAGCCCCACACCCATGCCGATGACGAGGTGCGCTACATCCTCGAAGGCGAAGGCCTGTTCGGCTTTTTTGATGCCCACGGCCAAGAGCGCGTGCTGCGCGTGCAGCCCGGCGACTACCTGCGCATACCGGCCGGCGTGGAGCACCGCTTCACGCTGACCGCCACGCGGCGCATCAAGGCGCTGCGCCTGTTCGCCGATACGGTGGGCTGGGTGGCTCAATATACCCAGCGGCCCGCCGCTGCCATGGAGGTGCCCGCATGAGCCTGCCTGTCCCGACACTGTTCCAGACACTTGACGAGGCGCTGTTCACGCGCGCCCAGGACCTGCTGGACGAGGAATGGCTGGCCAAGGATGCCGACCTCGCCCCTGTGCTGCCCGTGGTGCTGGCGCGCGGCGTGGGCCAGGACTGGCACAAGGCCGGCACCTTCCGCCACCACCTGGCGGGCGTGGCGCGTTCGCTGGCGCTGTGGCGCCAGCCGCGCGACGTGCGCCTGCTGGGCCTGCTGCACAGCGTCTACGGCAATGCCTTCGTGGACCTGGTCAAGTTCGACGCGGGCAGCGAGCGCGGCCGCCTGCGCGAGCTGGTGGGCGAGGGCGCCGAGCACCTGGTCTACCTGTTCTGCACCATGAGCCGCACGCAGTTCATGCAGAAGATACTGGCCGGCGACCTGGCCGAAGACGGCTCCATGGCTCTGGAATCCGCCGGCCGCAGCCAGCGCCTGAGCGCCTATGAAGTGGCGGCCTTCACCATCGTGAGCATGGCCGATGCCATGGAGCAGTGGTTCAGCTGGCAGGAAGACATCTACTCGCAGTTTCCGCAGGTGCAGAACCAGCGGCAGCAGGGCGTGCACTGGGCGGCCTCGCTGTGGCCCGGTCCCATGCGGCCTGCCAGCCGCATGCTCAGCCAGATCAGCGACCTGGGCCGTGCGCTGCAGCACCCGGCGCTGCGCGCCCAGCTGCCGCTGCCGCCGGTGTTCGACCATTGCAGCCGGCAGCTGTCGCCCGGCGACGAGGCCGCTGCCGTGTCGCTGTACTGGTCGGTGATCCAGCTGGACCAGCCGCTGGTGGACCTGGACGCCGCCACGGCCGTGCTGGAAAGCGCCGTGCGCCTGAACCCCTGGGTGGGCGAGCCGCAGATGGTGCTGGCCCAGCTCTACCTGTCTGCCGGCCGCGCCGACGACGCCGCGCGCGCAGCCGCCAGCGCGCTGCAGTGCTTCAGCGGCTGGGGCAATGCCTGGGACAAGCGCGTGCAGTGGGACGCCTGGATCGCCTGGACGCGCATCCTGCTGCAGTCGGCGCAGCAGGGAAGCTGGCCTGAACGGCTGGACAAGCTCAACAACCTAGCCCTGAAGGGCTGAGATGCAAAAAAGCCTGGCGCGAGAGCCAGGCTTTTTTGTGATGGGTGCGCGCCCGTGCCTTATTTGGCCGGCGCCGTTTCGGCCTTGGCGGCCGGCGCAGCGCTGGCGGGCGCGGCGCCATCCTCGATCGCCTCGGGGTGCATGGGCCGGCGTGCATAGCGCTGGGCCAGCACGGCGCAGACCATGAGCTGCAGCTGGTGGAAGACCATCAGCGGCAGCACGATGGCGCCCACGGCGCTGGACTCGAACAGCACCTTGGCCATGGGCACGCCGCTGACCAGGCTCTTCTTGGAGCCGCAGAACACCAGGGTGATCTCGTCCTCCTTGGAAAAGCCCAGGCGGCGCGCCGTCCAGGACGTGATGACCAGCACCAGGGCCAGAAGGATGGACGACAGCAGCAGCAGGCCCAGCAGCGCAGGCAGGGGCGTCTGCTGCCACAGGCCGCTGATGACGGCGGCGCTGAAGGCCGTGTACACCACCAGCAGGATGGAGCCCTGGTCCACGAACTTCACGCGCTTGGCATGGCGCGAGATGAAGCCGCCGATCACGGGCCGCAGCAGATGGCCCAGCACAAAGGGCAGCAGCAGCTGCAGCGCGATCTTGCCGATGGCCTGCAGCGCGTCGCCGCCTTCGGCGCTCTTGTGCAGCAGCATGCTGACCAGGATGGGCGTGATCACGATGCCCATCAGCGTGGAGGCCGATGCGCTGCACACGGCAGCGGGCATGTTGCCGCGCGCCATGGCCGTGAAGGCGATGGCCGACTGCACCGTGGCCGGCAGCGTGCACAGGAAGAGCACGCCCATGTACATCTCGGGCGTGACCAAGGGCTCCAGCACGGGGCGCAGCGCCCAGCCCAGCAGGGGAAAGAGCACGAAGGTGGCCGCGAAGATGGTCAGGTGCAGGCGCCAGTGGCCTATGCCGGCAAAGATGGCCTCGCGCGAGAGCTTGGCGCCGTGCAGGAAGAACAGCAGGCTGACCATGAGCGTGGTCGCCACCTCCAGCCATTGCGAGACGGCGCCCGAGGCGGGCAGGAAGCTGGCCAGTGCCACGGTGGACAGCAGCATCAGCGTGAAATTGTCAGGGGCGAAGCGGGGGCGTGCCATGGGAAAACTCTCTCCAACTAACTATCGGTTCGTGCAGCCAGGCTGCAAGGCCCCGATTGGACGCCACGGCCATTGAAAAGAGAAATGGATTTATCTGATGGTTTTATAATTTTTCCGTATGAATATCAGCCTGCGCCAGCTGCGCGCCTTCCTGGCCGTGGCGGAAAGCCGCAACTTCAGCCGTGCGGGCGAGCTGATGGCGCTCACCCAGCCCGCCGTCAGCCGCAATGTCACCGAGCTGGAGCAGGCCCTGGGCGTGCAGCTCTTGCACCGCACCACGCGCGAGGTGGAGCTGACCGATGCCGGCCGCCTGCTGCAAGGCCATGCCACGCGCGTGCTGGACGCGCTGGATGAATGCCTGCTCGAAGTCAGCGGCTTGGCCACCCAGCGCCTGGGCAAGGTGCGCGTGGCCAGCAGCCCCACGCTGTCGGCCCACCTGATGCCGCGCTGCATTGCGCGCTGCCGCGAGCAGGCGCCGGGCATCGAGCTGCTGCTGCTGGACCGCATCCAGAGCGATGTGCTGCAAAGCGTGCGCAGCGGCGAGGTGGACTTCGGCGTGGTCATCGACCCGCAAGGCCGCGATGACCTGCACTGCGAAACCATACTCAGCGAGCCCTTTTGCCTGGTCTGCCCGGCCACGCACAGGCTGGCCCGCAAGCGCCAGGTGGCCTGGAGCGACCTGGCCGGCCAGCCGCTGGTACTGCTGGACCACGCCTCGGGCAGCCGCCGCCTGATCGACGCCGCGCTGCAGGCCCACGATGCCGAGGCCGCCGTGGTCCAGGAAGTCGGCCACACCACCACCATCTTCTGCATGCTCCAGGCGGGCCTCGGCCTGAGCGTGGTGCCGGAACTGGCCGTGCCGCAGGAATGGCGAACTCCCGCGAGTGGAGCCGCCCCCGACGCCCTCGCCAGCCGCCCCCTGCTGCCGCGCGTGCAGCGCGACATCATGCTGGTGCGCCGCCGCCAGCGTGAACTGTCGCCGGTGGCGCAAAGCGTGTGGGATTTGATCAGGGGGGAGGCGGCGCAGCTGTGAGCTTCGCCGCCCCATCGCGTAGCGGAAAGTCAGCGAAACGGCCCGCCAGTTCCAGACAGTCCTGAGGCCACTCTCCCCTGAAGTGGTTCTGAATGGCCAGGGCCATCCAGCGGCTCTTTGACATGCCCTGGGCCTTGGCTGCCTGCTCCAACAAGCCGTACGTGGCGTCATCCAGATCAAGTGTGAGTTTGTGCATGGCAACCATCCCGCGTTGGATTGTCAGGGCAGCCCCCACAAGCCGCCGCATACGGCCTGATCGCCTCGCGCACGCGGTCCAGCACCAGCGCGTGGGGCGAGGGTGCCAGCCGCCCGGCGCGCACGGCCTGGTATTGGGCGGGGAGGAACTGGCTGAGCATGTTCTCGGGCAGGGCGCAGGCGGACAGGTTGTCCAGCAGCCGGGCCACGGCGGCGTTCACCGTGGGGTCGGCCCAGTAGTAGCGGATGCGGTCGCTGTAGCTGTAGATGCGCAGCAGCCTTTGGGCGCCGGGATCGGGCTGCTCGCCGCGGTAGTAGCGTTCCCAGCTGGCGGGGCGGCCCAGCATGGCGGACTCCAGCACGGCGGGCAGGTGGGAGCGCTGGTGCGCGTCGATGAGCTGCTCTTCGATGGCGGCCAGCGCGAACAGCACCTCGCGCAGCGCAAAGGTGGCGCCGGGGCCGACCTTGAGGATGGCAAAGCCGTCCTGCACCAGCTGGCGCAGGGCCTCGGGCCGCTGGTAGTCGGTGGAGTGGGCCTCGAAGACCAGTTGCGGGTGCTGGGCCAGCAACTGCTTGAGGTCGGCCGCTTCGCCGGGCGCGTAGTCCACCACGCGCGTGTGATCGAACTCCACGCCGGGCTGGACCACCATGGCAATGATGCGCGGCCAGACGGGGTCCAGCCCCTGTTGCGCGAAGACGTCGCGGTGCACCTGCAGCGTGCGCTGGGCGTCGGCGCGGGCAGTGACTTGCACATGCTCCAGCGCATGCGCGGCGCCGCCGGGCACGGGCACTTCGGTGCCGATCACGTAGACGGGGCCGGGCGCCGGGCAGGTGCTGCCGCGCTCGGCCGCCTGGCAGAGCAGGGCAGCGCGGCGGGCCACGGTTTCGTCGTCCAGCGCCTGGGGGTCGTCTGCGCAGGCCATGCTGGCGTCCAGGTGCAGCTTCACGAAGCCGGCCGCTGCATAGGCGTGTACCAGGTCCTGCGCCAGGTCCATGGCCTCGGCGGCAGGCAGGTGCGTCCACGCCGTGGGGCCCAGGTGGTCGCCGCCCAGCAGCACGCGCTCCAGCGGCAGGCCGACGCGGCGGGCGATGGTCAGCACGAAGCGGCGGAAGTCGGCGGGCTGCATGCCGGTGTAGCCGCCGAACTGGTTGACCTGGTTGGCGGTGGCTTCCACCAGCAGGGGCGTGCCGTCGTCCAGCGCCTGGTGCATGGCGGCCTCGATGACCAGGGGATGGGCCGAGCAGATGGAGTAGATGCCGAGTGCGTTGCCTGTTGCGCGCGCATCGCCTGCGGCTGCTGGCGTTTGCGTGGAGCGTGACTGCACCAGGCGGGTGAAGTGGGTGAGATGGGTGGGGTGGGTGAGGTGGGTGGGGTGGGTGGGGTGGGTGAGGTGGGCGGGCATGGTTTCAGCCCTCCATCACCGCATGCCGCAGGTGCTGCGGCTGTTGTGCCAGCAGTGCGTCGAGCCCCGCAAAGCCGGATGTCCCCTCCATCGGCCCCTTGCTGGAGACGGCGAGCGCGCCGGCCGCATTGGCGTAGCGCAGCGATTGCAGCGCGGTCTTGCCCAGGCGCCGGCAGGCGATGAAGGTGGCGCCAAAGCAGTCGCCCGCACCCGTGGGGTCGGCCACGTTCACGCGGAGGGCGTCGAGGTCGATGCGCTCGTCGGCACTGAAGTAGCTGCAGCCGTCGGCGCCGCGCTTGACCACGATTTCGCGCACGCCGCGCGCGAAGATCTCGGCGATGGCGCCGGCCTCGTCGGCCGAGCGGGCCAGCTGCGTGACCTCGTGGCCGCTGGGCAGGAAGATGTCGGTGAACTCCAGGATGTAGGCCAGGGCTTCGCGCATTTCGGGGATGCGCAGCATCTCCTTGCGCACGTTCGGGTCGAAGGACACGGTGCCGCCCTGGGCCTTGACGATCTCGATGGCCTTCTTCATGGCATCGATGATGCGAAACGAGAACAGCGACGAGCCCATGACATGGAAGTGCGCGCAGTCCTTGAGCACGGCCTGGTTGACCTGCTCGGGCTGCAGCTGTGCCGAGGCGCTGTTGGTGATGTTGAAGATGAAGTCGCGCTCGCCGCTGTCGCGGTAGGTGACGAACGCGCTGCCCGTGACGGCGCCCTTGCACACGGCGATGGCGCTGGTGTCCACGCCGTCGCAGCGCAGGCGGTCGATGTTGAGCCAGCCGAAGTCATCATCGCCCACGCAGCCGATGATGGCGGCCGGATGCCCCAGCCGGGCCACCTGGTCGATGAAGATGGCGGGCGCCCCGCTGGCATAGGGCCCGGCCAGCGGCCCCGGCGCGCGAAAGCTCTGGCCTTTTCGCTCGGCCATGATTTCGACGAGGATCTCGCCCATGGTCATGATGGATTGCATGCTCTCCCTCCCTTTGAAATCAAACCCCGTGCGCCGTTCGCTGCACCGCCGGCCCATGCGTCAGCGCCTGCGCCTGCTGTGCACATCGATGCACACGGCCACCAGAATCACGCTGCCCTTGACGATGAGCTGATAGAAATAGGGCACGCTCATCAGGTTCATGCCGTTGTTGATGACGCCGATCATCAGCGCCCCTATCAAGGTGCCCGCAACGCTGCCGTGGCCTCCGGCCAGGCGCGTGCCGCCCAGCACGGCGGCGGCAATGGCGTCCAGCTCCCAGCCCATGGCCGCGTTGGGCTGGGCCGAGTACAGGCGGGAGGTGAGCAGCAGGCCGCCCACGGCCGCCATCAGCCCCGACAGCATGAAGATGGCGATCTTGAGCCGCCCCACCCGTATGCCCGCATAGGTGGCCGCCTCGGCATTGCCGCCTGCCAGATAGGTCTTGCGACCAAAGACGGTACGGGCCAGCACGAAGTGGTTGGCGGCCAGCAGTGCGGCCAGGATCCAGATGGGCACGGGCATGCCCAGCCATTCGCCGTTGCCGATCCACAGAAAGGCCTCGTTGTCCACCGGCGCCGGCATGCCGCCCGAGACGATATAGGCCAGACCCCGGAAGATGCCCATGGTCGCCACCGTCACGATGAAGGACGGCAGATGCAGCAGCGCCGACAATGAGCCGTTGAGTGCCCCCAGCAGCAGGCCGCACAGCAGCACGGCGGGCAGCACCAGGGCGGGCGCCAGGCCCTGGCCCAGCATCAGGCCGGCCACGCTGCCTGCCAGGGCGACCACCGATCCCACCGAGAGATCGATCTCGCCCAGCAGCAGCACATAGGTCATGCCGAAGGCCACGATGGCGATGATGGACACCTGCAGCAGCACGTTGCGCAGGTTGCCGCCCGTCAGAAAGGCCGGCGACAGCAGGGAGAACAGCAGCACCAGGGCGGCCAGGCCCATGAGGGTGCCGGCGTGGCGCCGCAGCGATCGCCAGCCAGCTCGCAAGCCGTCTCGCCATGTTTCCTGACTGTCCGGGATGCCTTCGGCGGCGTCGGCAGCGTCGGAGGCTTTGGAGGAGCCAGGCGCGGTGATGCTCAGTTCGGAAGGGGTCATGGCAGTCCTGCTCCGGTGGCGTGCGCCATCACGGTCTCCTGGCGCAGATGGAGGGTGTCCAGGCTCTGGACGAGGCGCTTGTTGCGCATGACCAGCAGCCGGTCGCTCAGGGCCAGTGCCTCGGGCAGTTCCGACGACACCAGGATGACGGCCGTGCCGGCTGCTGCCAGCTCGCGGATCAGGGCATAGATCTCGAACTTCGCGCCCACGTCGATGCCGCGCGTGGGCTCGTCCAGCACCAGCAGCCGGGGGCGCATGGCCAGCCATTTGGCGAACACGATCTTTTGCTGGTTGCCGCCCGACAGCTGGCGCACGGGCTGGTACAGGCCGGCAACGCGTATCTTCAGCCGCTGCACGCAGGCGCGGGCCAGCGATTGCTCGGCGGCCTCGTCGGTGAGCAGCGCGCCGCCGCGCCCGCTGTGCACCTGCACCATGCAGATGTTGTGCTGCACGGACTGGTCCAGCACCAGGCCTTGCTCCTTGCGGTTCTCGGTCACGAAGGCCATGCCCTGGCCAATGGCGTCGGCCGGCGAGCGCAGGCGCAGCGGCCGGCCGTGCATGAGGATGCTGCCCGTGCAGCGGTGCATGCCGAACAGCGCATCCATGACATCGGACCGGCCCGAGCCCACCAGCCCGAAAAAGCCCACGATCTCGCCCGCGTGGACCCCGAAGTCAATGCCTTCGAAGCGCCCGGCCAGGCCCAGTCCGCGCACCTGGAGCAGGGCGCGCGTGCTGCGGTCAGGGGCGGGGCCGCGCGGCGGATAGATGTCCTGCATCTGGCGCCCCACCATGAGCGCGATCAGCGCCCCGATGTCGGTCTCGTCCCGCGCCAGGGTGCAGATGGAGCTGCCATCGCGCATGACGGTGATGTCATCGGAGATGCGCATGATCTCGTCCATGCGGTGCGAGACATAGATGATGGCGCGCCCCTCGGCCTTGAGGCGGGCGATGAGGGTGAAGAGAATCTGCGCCTCGCTGTCGCTGAGCGAGGACGTGGGCTCATCCATGATGACGATGCGCGCGGGCTGGCACAGCGCCTTGGCGATCTCCACCAGCTGGCGCTGGGCCAGGGACAGTTCGGCCACCTGCGCGTTGGGGTCCAGGTCCATGCCCAGTCGGGCCAGCAGCGCGGCGGCGTCGCGGCGCAGTGCGCGGCGGTCCACGCAGCCGGCCCGCTGCGGGAGGCGCGCGGCAAACAGGTTGTCCGCCACACTGAGGTTGGGCGCCAGGCTCAGCTCCTGGTGAACGATGGCGATGCCGTGGCGCTGCGCATCGGCGGGGCTGGCCAGCTCGGTGCTGGTACCCTCGATCAGCAGCTGGCCGCCATCGGGCCGGTGCACGCCGGCCAGGATTTTGAGCAGGGTGGATTTGCCGGCCCCGTTCTCGCCCAGCAGCGTGTGCACCGTGCCTGCGCGCAGGCGGAAGGACACGCTTTTGAGCGCCTGCACCGCGCCGAAGGATTTGGCCAGCGCCCGGGCCTCGAGCATGGGGGGCTGCGCAACGGCGTCGAGCATGGCACGGCCTGGGTGGCTGTGTGCAGTGGGGCCTGGCATGGCGGGCTCCGCAGGTCCATTTACCTGGCGGCAGCCGTGTACACGCCGGGCAGCACGGGGTGGAATTTTTCCACCGGCTTGCCCTGCAGCAGCTGCGCGGCAATGGCCACGGCTTGCAGTCCCAGCTGGTCGGGGTACTGGCGGATCACGCCCACGAAGGCCGGCTCCCGGTCCACGGCCGCGCGCGCCTCGGCCATGCCGTCAAAGCCGACGATCTTGACCTGCTCCAGCTTTCTTGCGCCCTTGACGCTGGCCAGTGCAGCCAGGGCCGCATCGTCGCCAAACCCGAAGATGCCCGCGAGATCGGGGTGGGCCTGCAGCATGTTCTGCGAAGCGGCCAGGGCCTCGGCCCGCGTGACGCCCGGCTGCACGGAGACGATCTTCATGCCGGGAAAGGTGGCGATGGCGGACTTGAAACCCTCCACGCGATCGACCACGGACTGTATGGACGGGTAGTGCAGCACGCCGATCTGGCCCTTGCCGCCCGTGGCGCGGCCCATGAGCTGGCCGGCCAGCACGCCGCCGGCGCGGTTGTCGGTGGCCACGTGCGATGCGACCTCGACCCCGCTGGCCGCAATGTCCACGGTGATCACGGGAATGCGGGCGGCGGCAGCCTTGAGCACGGCGGCCTTCACGCCCCGGGAATCGACGGGAGACAGGATGATGGCATCGACCTTCTTGCTGACGAAGTCCTCCACATCGGAGATCTGCTTGCCCAGGTCCTGGTTGGCAATGCTCAGGTCCAGCTTCAGCCCCTGCCGCGCGGCTTCCTGCTGCATGGCCTGGGCCAGTTCCAGGTAGAACGGGTGCTGCTGCGTGAGCAGGGACACGCCGAGGGTGCGGGCAGGGCTGGGGCCGGGGCCCGGCTGTGCAAGCGCCGGGCTGGCCGGCAGGCCGAATGTGAATGCGCCGGCCAGCATGCGCCGGAGAAACGTGTTGCGGTCCATGGCTGTCTCCCTCCCTCTGTCGTTGTGGAAAAAACTCAGGTTCTGGCGAATTCGATGCGGCCCTCGGCCTTGCGGGTAGCCTGCAGCCGGTGGTGCGCCAGCAGATCGAAGGCGCCCGGCTCCATGTCCTGGTGGGCGCACAGGCCGTCGATCTGGGCGATGTCGCAGACCGGGTGCCCGCCCGTGGTGCTGTCCAGATCCAGGGCCAGCGCCACGGCCTTGGTGCTGTGCTCCACGGCCGCCGAATACAGGCGAGCCGCGCCTGGGTCGCGGCACAGCAGGCGGTTGCGGTCGTCGATGCCGCAGATCTCAAACAGGCAGATGTCCAGCGGCCGGGCCCGCAGACCCGCTTCTGCCCCGGGGCCGATGAGGCCGGGCTCGTCGCCGGCCAGCGCGCCGCCCGTGACGTGGATGGCGCAATCGAGAAACTGCCGCGCCGTCGCCACCATGGCCAGGTCGTGCAGCGTCAGCGCAATGCCCTGGCGGCTGGCCAGCAGCGGCAGTACGCGGTGGGTGATGCGGCCGCTGCCCAGGAAGACCGAGGCGTCGTCCTCGATCCAGCCCAGCGCGCCCTGGGCCACCTGGGCCTGCGCCGGGCCTTGCGCGGCGGCAGGGGCGCCGGGCAGCTCGGCGGCCGTCTTGAGCAGGGCCGGGTTGTAGCGCGCCTTGCCGAAGGCGCGCACCACATAGCCTTGCTGCTCAAGGTAGTGCAGGTCGTTGCGGATGGTGACGGTGGAGACGCCGAAGAGCACGCTCAGCGCCTCCACCCGCACCTCGTCGGTCTTGCGCGCCAGCTCCACGATCTGCAGCCTGCGCTTGAGTGAACTGTTGCCTTGGTCTTGCATGGATTCTTTCGATTCGAAAGTTTTTTATTTCTTATCGAAAGTTTCCCTGCGTGCAAACGCCACGTCAAGCGCTCCCCGGGTATTCACCGGGGCGTCCGCTCCGGGGAGGGCTATCGGCTGGCCACGCCCAGATTCACGACCACCGGGCGCTGCAACTGTGCCGTCCAGGCCCGGTAGGTCCGGTGGGCCAGGGCGTTCAGCACGGGAATGCGCAGGTCCAGGTGGCGCAGGATCTCGCTCTCGGTCTGCGCCGCGGGGCCGCGTGCGCGCAGCAGCTCGTCATGGCCTTCGGTGCACCAGGCAGCCACGCTGGCGGCGGTCACTTCCATGTGGCCCTGGAAGGCCCAGTGCCGGCCGTGGCGAAAGCCCTTGTTCAGGCAGTGGCTGCCGTACATGGTGCGCACGGCGCCGCGCGGGATCTCGAAGGTGTCGTAGTGCCAATGGAAGATCGTCGCCTCGCGCGGCAGGTCCATGACCTGCTGGGCGGCGGCCGTCACCCAGATGCGGCTCCAGCCAATGTTGGGGCAGGGGTTGCGCCAGACCCTGGCGCCCATGGCGCGCGCCAGCATCTGTGCGCCAAAGCAGTGGCCGAGCACGGGGATGTCGCTGCGCAGCGCATCGGCCAGCAGGGCCTGTTCATCCTCCATCCACGGCAGGCCCTCGTTCACGCTGTGGTTGCTGCCCAGCACCACGATGCCGCTGTAGTCGGCGGCGTGCACAGGGGCTGTGCCATCGAGGGCGGGCTGCAACAGTCGGTAGGGAATGCACTGCTGCTCCAGGTGTTCACGCAGAACGCCGGGGCCCTGGGCGGATTCGTGCTGGAGGATGGCGACAGGTCTCATGGCGGCGCGGCTTCATCGGGAAGCCATTTGTTGTGAGGCCTTGACTCTAGGCACGGCTGCCTCAAGGGCGGATTGTGTTTGCGCACAACGCCATCAAGGCCGCATCAAGGCCGCCCCATGCCTTGCGCAGGCCCAACGCAAAAAGGCGCCACGGCCGTGGCGCCTTTGATGGTGGCAACTCCGTCAATCGTGGTGCCGCCCGGAGCGCTGCGGGCCCGCCTGCCTGCCACGGCGGCGCAGTCCCAGCGCCGCCGCGCCCAGCAGGAGCAGGGAGGCCCAGGCCCCTCCCACGGGGATGGCTGCGACGGAGTCGCTGCCTGGGACATCGTCCGCGCCAGGCGTGGTCTTGGTGGTGGTCGCAGTGCTTGAGTCGACATCGCCCGTCGCCTGGGTCTGGGTGACCGTGATGGTCACCGATCCCTTGGGCAGGCCGCTCACGTCTGTGGCAGGAGTGGTCCAGTGGCCATTGCCATCGCAGGGCACGGTCACCACCACGGCCTTGGGTGCCGTGCCGATGGTCACCGTCACGCTGCCACCGCCGGCCGTGCAGGTGCCAGAGAGGATGTAGCCGCCCTGGTTGCCCGCGTCTATCGGGGGAGGATTCACCACCGTGACCGAGGGCGTGGTGGGCGGCGTGGTATCGACCTTGGTGACCGTGGCATCGGCCGTGCCCGAATTGCCGGCGGCATTGGTCTGAGCCACATGGATGCCCACCGTGCCCGCAGGCAGTGCGCTCACGTCGGTGGCTGGGATGGTCCAATCGCCATTGCTGTCGCAGGGCGCAGTGGCCACCACCGCGTTGGGCGCCGTGCCTATGGTCACCGTAACGCTGCCTGCGCCGACTGTGCAGGTGCCAGAGAGGATGTAGGCGCCCTGGTTGCCGGCATTGATCTGGGGCGGGGTGCCCACTGTGACCACAGGCAGCGTGGTGTCTGCCTTGGTGACGGAGACATTGGCGGTCCCTGTATTGCCAGCCGCATCGGTCTGGCTTGCCTGGATGGGCACCGTGCCCGCAGGCAGCCCGCCCAGGTCGGTGGCGGCAGTGGTCCATTGGCCGTTGCTGCCGCACGCTGCGATGGCTTCCACGGAGTTGGGCGCCGTGCCGATGCGCACCCTGACATCGCCATCGCCGGCCGTGCAGGTGCCCGAGACGGTGTAGCCGTGCTCATTGCCGGCATTGATCGCGGCTGCGTTGTCCACCGCGACCAGGGGTGCCGTCGTGTCCGTGGCTGCGGCCGTGGTCTTGGTGGTGATGACACTTCGCGTGCCGGTGTTGCCGGCCGCATCGGTCTGGGTGGCCGTGATGTCCACCGGACCCAGGGGCAGGCTGGCCACATTGGCAGCCGGTGCCGTCCAGGCTCCGGCTGCATTGCAGGCCGTCGTCATGGTCACGAACTTCGGGGCCGTGCCGATGGTCACCTTCACATTGCCATCGCCCGCGGTGCAACTGCCTGCGACGATGTAGGCCTCCTGGTTGTCTGCATTGATCACCGGGGACGTGGTGATGTCTACCGCAGGTGGCGTGGTATCCCCTTGCGCTGCGGTGCAGTCGGCAAGCGAGGCTTGCGAATGGCCCAAGACGAGGTTGACGTCGGCGAGGGTGGGTATTTTCGCGCCAATGCGCAGGGCATTGACTTCCATTCCCCCATCCACAGGAGTTTGCTCATTGAAAACGATTTCCAGGATTCCGGTATTCAGTCCGGTATTGGGGGATGGATTCAGTGGAATTGGGACAGGGATACCGAGCACGGAGATGCTCAGGTTCTCGATGGTCGCGGCCCCGGTAGGCTGGATGGCGCCATTGACGCAGGTTG
Organism: Delftia sp. DLF01; assembly: GCF_014852125.1. Classification (NCBI taxonomy): domain Bacteria; kingdom Pseudomonadati; phylum Pseudomonadota; class Betaproteobacteria; order Burkholderiales; family Comamonadaceae; genus Delftia; species Delftia sp. DLF01. The sequence continues at coordinate 592,591 of NZ_JACVAZ010000003.1, read as the reverse complement.
CATGCACTTGGGACTGCAGCACATCAGCCTTGATGGCCACGACGCCAGCGATGGACAGGTTGATGTCACTGATGCCTGCGGTTGTTTCGACGCGGTTTTGCGCCAGCGAGCTCCCGGTGCTTGCCGAGAGCACACCCGCCTTCAATGAAATCAAGCTGTTGGTGGCGCCCCCGATGTCTGCAGCAAGCATTTTCATGGAGACATTGAACGCCGGCGGCGCACTCTGCAGTCCGGTATCTACCAGCGGGATATCCAGCCCGAGGTCTACCAATGAAACGCCGGCCTTCACTTCCAGCGCATAGCCGCGACCTTCCCCTGCCGAGGCGGCCCATGCGGTGCCACCCGTCCCCAAAACGATTGTGCAGCTGACTGCCATTGCCGCCGTAAAGCCGGCCAATTTCCGTCGATTTCCCGCGCCACGCTTTTGCATGCCATCGCCCTTTCATGAGTTCCTGAATTGAATGACCATCAAGCCGATGAATGGCTTGCCTGTTTTCAAAAGCGGAATCTAAAGGGTTGATTGCGTTTTGTAATGATCTTTTTGATGAAAATCGGATTTTCAGAGTCGTCCTAGGATTATTGAGGAAATGGATTTATCCTAGGAATAGCTTATTTGATCTCGGATGTTTCTGATTGATTATGAAAATACCGTTTTTCAAGAGCTTCTGAGAAGTGTCCTGGCCGGGTTTTCGAGGCGCCTGGCATGCCCCCGCTATTGGTCCTGCGCAGCAATTCGCCTGTGGCCTTGCCGCAAGGTGGGACAGGTGCGGCCCAGCACGCCGGGGGCCGCAGCCGGGGTGCGTTACGGCTTGGGTGTTTGCCTGCCCAGGCGCAGCTCGCTGACCAGCACCCCGCCCACGATCAGCGCGGCCCCCAGAATTGCCAGCCCCGGCAGCCGGTCGCCGGCCATGCGTCCCACGATGCCGGCCCAGACCGGCTCGCTGGCATAGATCACGGTCGCACGCGTGGGCGACAGGGACTTCTGGGCCCAGTTCATGGTCAGCTGGATCAGGATGCTGGCGCAGGCCATGGCCACCGCGGCGGACAGCCAGACCCAGGAGAAATCGGGCACGGATTCGCCCGCCACCGGCATGGCCAGCAGCGCCATGACGCCGGCAGCCAGCAACTGCACCGTAGTCACGCGCCGCGCATCGACCTTGCCCGCGAAATGCCCGATCAGCAGCACCTCGGCCGCAATGGCCAGCGTGCTCAGCATGGTTGCCATCTCGCCCACGTTCAACTCCATGCCGCCGGACTCCGGTCCCGCCACCAGCATCAGGCCCGTGAAGGCCAGGCCAATGCCTATCCAGCTCATCAATCGCGGCGGCTTGCCCATCACCAGCCATTGCACAAGAGGCACCAGCGGCACATACAGCGCCGTCAGAAACGCCGACTTGCTGCTGCTGATGGTCTGCAGCCCGAAGGTCTGCAGGCCATAGCCCAGGAAGATGCTGGCGCCGATGGCGATGCCTGCCACCAGCTCGGTGCGCGTGAGCCCGGCCATGGCCTTGCGAAACACCAGCAGCCCGATCAAACCCGCCGTGACAAAGCGCAGGCCCACAAAGAACAGCGGCCCGCTGTACTGCATGGCCAGGTGGACCACGAGAAAGGTGCCGCCCCAGACCATGGTGACGGCAATGAGGGCCAGCTCCTGCCGGCTGAGCAGCGGCGTGCGCGAACTGTGAGAAGATGACGTGTGCAACATATTGCGCAGATCATATGAGAAATATATTGCACAGCGCTGGCGAGCGCTCCGATGTCCTGGCTTTCGTCAGCGAAAACCTGCGCCGCCTGCGCCAGCGTGCAGGACTGAGCCAGGCGGCCCTGGCCCAGGCCGCAGGCCTGAGCCGGCGCATGGTCGTGCAGCTGGAAGGCGGCGACACCAACATCAGCCTGTCCAGCCTGGACAGGCTGGCCGATGCGCTGGGCGCCAGCTTCATAGAAATCGTCAGCGACCCGGCCGCGCAGCGCCTGCGCATGGATGCCATGGCCTGGCGCGGCACCCGGCCCGAAAGCCAGGCCATGCTGCTGGGCAGCGTGCCTGCCACGCGCGAGGCTCAGCTGTGGTCCTGGTCCCTTGGGCCCGGCGAACGCTACCAGGCCCAACCCGACCCGGAAGGCTGGCATGAAATGATCGTCGTGGTCGAAGGCCGCCTGCTGGTGGACCTGAGCGAAGGCCCCATGACCATCGAGGCCGGCGACTATGCCATCTACGGCAGCGCCCAGGACTACGCCTACGTGAACCTGCACGAAGGTGTGACGCGGTTCATCCGGAATGTGATTTCCTGAGGGGCGCTGCAGCGGTCTGTGCCGTGCTCTGGGCAAGGCACTGTCGTCAGTGAAATGCGGTGGGCTGCGGTGCCGCTTCAGACTGGCAGTTGAAGAAATACACAAGGTCGGACGCTGTCATGACGCGGCCGTAATGGGGATTGGATTGCGCGCCTTCCAGTGACCTGCCCGAGCGGCGTGCAATGGCTGGCGCAACGCTCATGTCCAGATCATCACCGTCCAAACCGAGTTCTTCCTCAAGCCGGTCGGGTGCGCGGACAGGGAAGCTCTTTTGGTAGCTGAGCAGTTCTCCCTGAAGCTGTTCATACACAGCGCGGACTACCAAAGGATCTGTGCTGCGCAAATCAAAGGAACGGGCAAAGCCGAAGATCGACTCGCCGTTTTTTCCGGGGCTGGCACATCGTGGGCGCTGTCCATGTGCTGCTGGCGCTGATCTTTGGCGCGGCCTATTCGTTCACGGGTTGTGCGCGCCGCAGCAGCTGTGCGTGCAGCGGACCCAGGCGCGCTTCGATGCGCTGGCGTTCGCTTTCGCCAAAGACGGCCGCCTTGTCCCGCCCGTCAGGCTCAAAGCGCTGGTCCAGTGCCTTGGCATGCTGGCGAAGGCGTGCGGCGATGCGCTGGCGCGCCGCCTCGCCTGCATGCAGGTCGAAGCGCCGGGCTATCTGCTCCATGGCTTCGGCATCCAGCTGGCGATAGTGCAGCACAGGAACGCCCTGGCTTTCGTGCAGATCCCGCATCCGCTCCATCATTGCCTGCAGCACGCGCATGCGGTGGTCGAGCACGGAGACAAAGGGTTGGTTACCACTGCCGCAACAGAAAACCGGACCGGCGCCAGCCAGCGATGGGTCGCCCGACATGTGCCGGCCGGCCTGCCTGTGGTGTGAGGCCAGGATCTCCACAGGATCGCGGACCAGCATCAGGCCGGGCACCTCGGGGTAGAGATCGTGCAGCAGCTCCCACTGGAAAATGTCCCAGGCATTCCACTTGACCACCAGGTTGCGACGCCCCGGCACGGCCGCGGTGATGGCCGACACCAGGCCGGCAATGCCATCGCGCTTTTGCGCCCGGTCCAGCGAGCTGTCCAGCAGCAACTCGGTGAACACAGGTGGCTCCGACAGGACCAGCGTGCCGTCCAGTTCGGAAAGGCAGCCCGAGACCAGGGTGGAGCCGCAGCGCGAGAGGTGGAAGATGAAGCCGGCAGGCGGATGGCCCCCGGGCCTGGGAAGGGATTCCGCGCACAGGCCGGCCAGCGGCGTGCGCGGCCGGATGAACTGGTTCAGCAGCCTGCGCTGCAGGCAGCGGCTGATGTACTCGTCATGAAACGGCTCGGTGGCAGCGCCGTCCGGCAGGCACCAAAGAATGCTGCGCGTGCGTGCCTCATACCTGTGTGGCAGCCAGCCACCGGCCAGCAGTGCGGCAGTTGGCACGGCGGCCGCCTGGTTCAACTGCTGCAGCGCCTGCATGAGGCGACCATCGTTCCAGGCGGGAAGACACCACAGCAGGCGCAGCTGCACCAGTAGCGACTCCATGCTCCTGGCCTGCTGGAACAGGGTGTGCTGCCGGGGGCTTGCGATCAGTTCGGCAAAGGCCGCCTGCAGCTCATGCATGGGCGTGTCCCTTGCCGATGCTGTCTGCCAGCCAGGCGTTGGCAAGGCAGTCGATGACCAGGTGGGTGCGGTCCCGGGTGCCCCGGTTCACCACTTCATGCGTGGCATCGGCATTGAAATACCAGAGCTCCCCTGCGGCCATGGGGATCGTGCGGCCTTCCACGATGAACTGCACATCGGGATGTGTGTGCACGGGCACATGCAGCCGAGCCTGGCCATGCGCCAGGCCCAGCCCACGGTCGCGATGGGGCTTGATGGATGAGCCGGCCTTCAGCTGCATCAGGCGCACAGAGCGCAGCGGGCACTGCAGTTGCTCCAGCACCTGGCGTATGGCGGGGCAGTGTTGCAGCAGGGGCAGGTCCTCCCAATCCTCCTCGGGGTCCTCGATGGAGAAGCTCTGGAGAATGGGGTGGGCCGCCACATGCTGGCGCTGGCAGCGCAGCGGCATCACACGCCATACGCCTTCGTAGCCGCCGTGGTTCACGTGGTCGCACCATGGCGAGGACAGCAGCGCATCCACCTCGTCGCGCAGCGCCTGCAGCGCAACCCTGGCATCAAGCCGCGCAAACAGGGGCGTGCCGGCACAGGCGTCTTCATGCGCGCAGGGCAGGGCGGGCCTGGCATTCATTGCAGCGCCTTGGCCAGTGGCAGGGGGCAGGTCATCAGCGGCGCCATGCCCTGGACGGGCGTGCCCGGCGCCGTCAGCAACGCCTGCAGGCGCGAAACACATGCGGCCACGCTGAGCTGGTCCGTGCGCAGGGTCAGCTCCGCTGCCACAGGAGGTTCATAGGGCGAGTCGATTCCGGTGAACTGACGCAGTTCGCCGCGGCGCGCTTTTCTGTACAGGCCCTTGGGATCCCGCCGCTCGGCAACGGACAGGGGAACATCCACGAACACCTCCAGGAAGTCACCCTTGTCGAACAAGGCCCTGGCAGTGTCGCGCTCGCTACGGAAAGGGGAAATGAAGGCCGCGATCACGATCGTGCCCGCATCCACGAAAAGCCGGGCGACCTCCGAGACCCTGCGGATGTTCTCCGCCCGGTCTTTTTCGGAAAAGCCCAGATCGCGGTTCAGCCGGCTGCGGATGTTGTCTCCGTCCAGCACATAGGTACGCTGGCCCGCCGCGTGCAGATGCGCCTGCAGCGCATTGGCGATGGTCGATTTGCCGGACCCCGAAAGTCCGGTCAGCCATATCGCAACCGCTTTATGACCATGCAGTATCTCCCGGTCTTGCCTTGAAACGGAAGACAGTTGGTCATGTATGTCGGGCGGCGGATTCTGGCCGGAAAACAGCATGGATTCAATACGGGAAGGAAGGAAAGGCCTGGAGTGGATGCTGAGCGCATCAGGTAGGCAGGAATATCGATGGATTGTAAGAAATTTTCAAGAAGAAATTGCTGAAGCGGTTTTTCGTTGTGTGGCCGGATTCAAGCGCTTTCATTGGTCATTTATTTTCTTCTTCAGAGGAGGGTGGCGGACAAGAGATGTGCTTTTGGTGATCATCAGTAAATGCTTATATTTTTCATGATTCTTGATAATTCATTTGCAATAGTCGTTGATTATGTCGATTGAACATGCTGCTGTCGGTTTTTGGTGAGTGATTGATTTCTTGTTATCAATAGCATTGTGCGAATTGAGAATATAAGACAGAGAGATCTGCGTCTGATGCGAATGGTTGGACAACCTGTTCAATGCATATGCGCGACATATCACTGAACCCAGGTACTGGCTGCAGATTCCAGATGTCCGGTGCCCGGCGCTGTCCCGCATGCCTGAAGGAGGGGGGAGGGGGGCAGCTCAGGGCTGACTTTGAAAGTGAGAGGCTGCGCGGTTCCGGCGCAGAGGGAAGGCGCCGCCTCCAGGCGAAGCACCGATCAGCCGTTGGTGGCTATCATGGTGGCGTCACTGTTGTCAATATGCATCAAGTAACAAATTTAAATAACAGATACAAGAATTTTTTTACCCTCGATAGCTACAATGCATCGTTTTTTTAAAGCCAGCGGCCAGTAGCTACTGGGCGTGACATTCAAACATAGGCATCGGGGGGAGATTTTCGTGCGCCGCGTTTTTGCGATTCGGGCGTGGTCTGCGCTTGCGCCCGGACTGCAGGAACCTGTCCAGTGGCGGCAGTGGGCAAGGCAGCCCGTCTTGCCACAGGGCGAGGTCCGCCCGGATCTTGCCCATATCCCCCCAATCGCCCGCAGGCGCCTCGGCCCATTGGCCAGATGTGCCGTTGTTCCCGCCGATACCGTTGCGGCGCAGGCTGCATTGGCTGACCTGCCCGTGGTCTGGGCCTCGCGCTATGGCGATGCTGAAAAGTCGCTTGCCCTGCTGCAGGCGCAGGCGCTGGGGGAGGCGGTGTCTCCCACGGCATTCGGCCTGGCGGTGCATAACGGCATTGGTGCCCAGCATTCCATTTTGCGAGGCATGCGTGCCAATGCACTGTGCGTGGCATCCACCGATTGCGCGCCGGAGGCGGGCATGGTGGAAGCATTGGGTCTGCTGCACGAAGGCGCGCCGCAAGTCATGCTGGTCTGTTACGACGCGCCACTGCCTGCTCCGTATGACTGCTTTCATACAGAGCCCCAGGTGGTATTCGCCTGGGCGGTATTGCTGCAATGGGCAGCACCCGGAGAGTCCGGGTTCCTGTTGAGCAGGCAGCCCGGGATGGACGCCGCGCAGCCGGAGCCGGCCCGCGCGCCGCATTTGCAGCATTTACCGCACGGGTTGCAGGTGTTGCAGTTTCTGTTGCACGACGGCCAGGCATCCCTGGCAGGCCCGCAGCGCCCGGCACAGCGCCGTGGTGCAGGCGGATGGCGATGGGAGCGCGCTCATGGCTGAGTGGCTCAATCGTCAGTGGCGCCTGGCGGCCACCGGCCTGTGCTTTGCCGTGTTCGGCCTGGGTGGGCTGGTGGTGCGCTGCGTGGTCTATCCGGCCTTGCTGCTGGCCATCCGCCAGCCGCAGTCGCGCCAGCTGGCTGCCCAGTCGGTGATCCATCACAGCCTGCGCTGGTTCGTGGCCCTGATGACGGGCGTCGGCGTGCTGTCCTATGAAGTGCGCGGCCGTGAACGTCTGCAGCGACGCGGCCTGCTGATTCTTGCCAATCACCCCTCGCTGATCGACGTGGTGTTCCTGATCTCCTTCGTTCGCCATGCCGATTGCATCGTCAAGGCGGCGCTGGCGGGCAACCCTTTCACGCGCGGTCCCATCCGGGCGGCCGGCTTCATTGCCAACAGCCGTGGCGAGGGCCTGCTGCAGGACTGCCTGCGCTCGCTGGCATCAGGCAACAACCTGATCATCTTTCCCGAAGGCACGCGCACACCGCTGCATGGCCAGGTCCGGCTGCAACGCGGCGCAGCCCATGTGGCGGTGAAGGGCTGCGTCGATATCACGCCGGTGCATATCCACTGCAGCGTGCCCATGCTGACCAAGGGCGCGCCGTGGTGGCAGGTGCCGCCGCGCAAGCCCCACTTTTTCATCGAAGTTCGTGACGACATCGGTATCGAGGCCTTTTGCCAAGGGGCGGCCAGCGACTCCGTGGCGGCCCGACATGTCACGGACCACCTGTCCACACAACTATTCAAGGAACCGTCCCGTGCCTGAGCTTGAGCAAGAAATCAAAGAACTCATCATCGAGTCCCTGGCGCTGGAGGACATCACGCCGCAGCAGATCAATGCGGGCGAGCCCCTGTTTGTCGAGGGCCTGGGACTGGACTCCATCGATGCGCTGGAGCTGGGCCTGGCGCTGCAAAAGCGTTTCGGCGTGAGCCTGTCCGGGGACTCGGAACAGACGCGCCAGCATTTCCGCAGCGTCCAAGCGCTTGCCGCCTTCGTGGCGGCCCAGCGCACGCACTGAGTGCGGCCCTCCGCGCAGACCGCAGCAAAGACATTTTCATGAACAAAGAAACCATCTACGAACGCATCGTCGAAATCCTGACGGAAACCTTCGATATCGAGGCGGAGCGCATCACGCCCGAAGCCCGGCTCCATGACGACCTGGACATCGACAGCATTGATGCCGTGGATCTGATCGTCCAACTGAAGCCTCTGGTCGGCAGGCGGCTCAATGCCGAGGCCTTCAAGTCGGTGCGCACCATCCAGGACGTGGTGGATGCGCTGCATCAGCTGATGCAAGAAGACAGCGCCGTCGCCTGAGGAACACGCCTGCCATGCGCAAAACCGCGACAGGCCTTGTGCTGCTGGCCACGGTGCTCTATCCGCTGGCCGTCTATGCCGCGTTGGGGCGTGTGGCTGCGCACTGGATTGCCGCCGCATTGGTGGTGCTGGCGCTGGCGCGTGCCTGCAGCAGCCGCGAAGGATTTTGGTGGGTGGTCGCTGCGGGGGCGGCGGCGCTGTCTGCCGTCTCGTGGTGGCAGGGCAATGGCCTGGCGCTCAAGTTCTATCCGGTGCTGGTCAATGCCGTGCTGCTGGCCGGCTTTGGCTGGAGCCTGTGGTTTCCGCCGTCGGTGGTGGAGCGCCTGGCCCGGCTGCGGCAGCCCGATCTGCCTGCGCCGGCCGTGCGCTACACCGCCCGGGTGACGGCCGTTTGGTGCGTCTTCTTTGTCTGCAATGGCGCGGTGGCGGCCGGTACGGCCCTGTATGGAAGCGACGAGGCCTGGGCCTTGTACAACGGTTTGATCGCCTATGGGGTCATGGGGCTGCTGATGGCGGTGGAGTGGCTGGTGCGCCAGCGTGTGCGCAGGCGCCATGGACATGTGTGAGGCAAGGATGACGGCCACAAAGAGCGAACAAGGTCTGGCACTGGCATGGGTGGCATTGGCGCAGGTGGCACTGCCGCAGTCCAGAGACGCAGGGCATGTGGTGGCAAGGCCGCAGGATGCGGCGGTCACGCACGCGCAATGGGTCGATGCTGTCCGGGCGTGGTGCGCGGCCTTCCAGCGTGTGCAAGGGGCGGAAGTGGCCTTGTACTGCGGCAATCCGCTGACCTTTGCCGCTGCGCTATGGGGTGCCTGGCACGCGGGCAAGACGCCGGTGCTGGCCAGTGACCTGCATGCGCACACGCTGTCGGCGCTGCTGCCCCAGGTGGCGGCCTGCGCGGGCGAGTTGCCCCAGGCCCTGGTGCCTGATGCCGCTGGCGCGGACGGCGTGGTACTGCAGCCCCTGGACATGCACAAGGCGCGCGTCGTGCTGTTCACGTCCGGCTCCACGGGGGTGCCCGAGCGCATTGAAAAGCGGCTGTCGCAGCTGGATGCCGAAGTGCAGGCCCTGCAGGCCGTGTTCGGTGTCGGCATGGCGCAGGGGCCGCACGTGCAGGTGCTCTCCACCGTCGCGCACCATCACATCTACGGCCTGCTGTTCCGCATTCTGTGGCCGCTGGCGGCTGGCCGCGCCATGGGCACGCATCTGGCGCACTATCCCGAGGATCTGGTGCAGCCACTGCAGCAGGCGCCGCGCAGCCTGCTGGTATCGAGCCCCGCCATGCTCGGCCGCTTGCCGGCGCACCTGGACTGGTCGCAGGCGATGGAGCGGCTGGGCGGCGTGTTTTCCTCCGGCGGCCCACTGGCCGAGAGCGCCGCGCAGCACACGCTGCAACTGCTGGGCCATTCGCCCACCGAAGTCTTCGGCAGCTCTGAAACGGGCGGTATCGCCTGGCGCCGCCGCGCAGAACACGGCGAATCCTGGCAGGCCCTGCCTGGCGTGGAGCTGCGCCTGTCGGACAGCGGGCTTCTTGCCGTGCGCTCGCGCCATCTGCCTGATGCGCAGCTTTGGTGGGAGACGGCCGACCGTGCCTTGCCCGGCACCGACGGCCTGGGCTTCGTGCTGCAGGGGCGTGCAGACCGCATTGTGAAGATTGCCGAAAAAAGGGTGTCTCTGACCGCCATGGAGCGTGTTCTGGAAACCCATGGTGGAGTCCGGCAGGCCAGGGCTGTGGTGCTGGAGCAGCCGCCCGGCGCCAGCGGCATCGCTGGCGGCGCGCCGCAGCGCGTGGGCATGGTGGTGGAGCTGTGCGAAGCGGGCTGGCAGGCGTTGCAGCAGCAGGGCCGTCGCGGCATGGGTCAGGCGCTGCGCTCGCTGCTGCAACCCTGCGTGGACCGCGTGGCCTTGCCGCGCCACTGGCGTTATGTGGAGCGCATGCCCATGAATGCGCAGGGAAAGACTACGCATCACAGCCTGCTGACCTTGTTCAATCCCGTGATTCCCTTGCCGGCATGGCAGGAGCGCAGCGCGCAGCGCGCCACGGCGCAACTGCTGGTGCAGCCCCGGCTGCGCGTGCTGGAGGGGCATTTTCCCGAGGCATCCCTGGTGCCCGGCGTGGCGCAACTGCATTGGGTGGTGAGCCTGGCGACCCAGGCCTTCGGTCTGGAGCACGGATTTGCCGACGCGCAACTGCTCAAATTCCAGCAGCCCATCCTGCCCGGCGATACGGTGCAGATGCAGCTGCAGTGGCAGCCCGAGAAAGGCTGCCTGCAGTTCGAATTGAGTTCCGCGCGGGGCATGCATGCCAGTGGCCGACTGCTGGAGCGCAGGCCATGAGGGCGCCTGACTTTCGTCCCACGGCCCTGATCCCCGTCTACAACCACCCCGACACGGTGGGCGTGATGGTCCGGGGCTGCCTGCACGCCGACCTGCCGTGCCTGCTGGTGGACGACGGCTCGGAGCCGCGCTGCGCCGCCGTGCTGGATGCGCTGGCAGCGCAGCACGCTGGGCAGGTCCAGGTGCTGCGCCTGGCAAGCAACCAGGGCAAGGGTGCCGCCGTGATGGCCGGCCTGCGCGCCGCGCTGGCCCAGGGCTGCACGCATGCGCTGCAGATCGATGCCGATGGCCAGCACGCCGTCAGTGACATTCCCGCCTTCCTGGCGCTGGCTCGTGCCCACCCGGGGAGCATGGTCTGCGGGGCACCCGCCTATGACGCCAGCGTGCCCAAGGCGCGTCTTTATGGCCGGTACCTCACCCATGTGTGGGTGTGGATCAACACCTTGTCGTTGGACATTCGCGATTCCATGTGCGGCTACCGCGTGTATCCGCTGAAGACCACGGTGGCGGTGCTGGACCGCACCCGCATGGGCCGGCGCATGGAATTCGACACCGAAGTGCTGGTGCACCTGCACTGGCGCGGCGTGGCCTTCGTGACCTTGCCCACGCCCGTGACCTATCCCGCCGATGGGCTGTCGCACTTCAGGGTCTGGAGCGACAACCTTCGGATCTCCGGCATGCACGCGCGCCTGTTCGGCGGCATGCTGCTGCGCAGCCCGCAACTGTTGGCGCGCCGACTGCGAACGCGGGGGGCGTCATGAGCGGGCCTTCCACACGCAGCCCGCACCACTGGGCGCAGATCGGTGAAAGCACCTGCGTGGGCGGCATGTGGCTGCTCTACCAGCTTCACCGCTGGCTGGGCCGCTGGCCCTTTTTGCTGTGCCTGTATCCAGTCGTCGGCTACTACTGGCTCACGCGCCCGGTGGCGCGGCGCGCTTCCCTGCAGTACCTGCAGCGCCTGCAACAGGCGCATGGCCTGTGGCCGCGCGGGCCGGGCTGGGTGCACGGCCTGCGGCACTTTGGTGTCTTTGCCCAGGTGATCCTGGACAAGCTGCTTGCCGTAACGAACAGCTACCGCACCGAGCACGTGCGTTTGGAGGGGCAACAGCCCTTGCTGGACCTGATGGCCCGCGGGCAGGGGGCCGTGCTCGTGACCGCGCACATGGGCTGCGTCGAGCTGTGCCAGACCCTGGCCCGGCAATGCCCTGGCCTGCAACTGACCATCCTGGTGCATACCCGGCATGCCGAGCGCTTCAACCGCCTGCTGCGCCGCATGGCGCCGGACAGCGGGGTGCAGCTGCTGCAGGTCTTGGACTTCAACATGGCCACCGCCATGGCACTGGCCGACCGCGTGGCGCGCGGGGAGTTCATCGCCATTGCCGGTGACCGCGTTCCTGTGCATGAGAGCAAGACCACGCAGGCCCTGTTTCTGGGCCATGAAGCCGCCTTCCCCTGCGGGCCCTACATCCTGTCTGGCCTGCTCAAGTGCCCGCTGTATTTCATGGGCTGCGTGCATGAGGGGCGGGGCTATGCCGTCGAGTTCGTGCCGCTTGCCGCCCAGGTTGAACTGCCGCGTGCGCGGCGCGCGCAGGCGCTGGCCGGCTATGCCCGGCTCTATGCCCGGCAGCTTGAACGCCTGCTGTGCAAGGCGCCTTATGACTGGTTCAACTTCTTCCCGTTCTGGGAGCAGGGCATGCCTGCACCTGCACCCAGGCATCCTCTCAACCATGGGTAATTTGCCCTTCACGCGGAGCCTTCATGGCCACTGACCAGGAAATCGCCTCGCGCGAGCGGCTGAGCTACGAGATCGAAGTCACGCCGGCGTTCTACGACATCGACGTGATGGAAATCGTCTACCACGGCCACTACGTGCGCTATCTCGAACTGGCTCGCAGCGCCTTGCTGGCCCACTTCGACTACGACTATCCCCGCATGCGCGACTCCGGCTACGGCTGGCCCGTGGTGGACATGCGTCTCAAATACGTGCGCCCGGCGCTGTTCGGACAAAAGCTCCGGATCAAGGCCACCATCACCGAGTGGGAAAACCGCCTGCGTATCGACTACCTGATCAGCGATGCCGCCACGGGCGAGAAAGTGAACACCGCCCACACCACCCAGGTGGCCGTGGACATGCGCACGCGCGAGATGTGCTTTGTCTGCCCTCCCGTGCTGTGGGAACGGCTGGGGGTGCAGCCATGACTGCCCGAGGGACGCGCCTGGCTGCATGGGGCATGGCCTGCGCCCTGGCCTGTACCTTGTCTCTTCCGGCTGCCTTGCAGGCCGCGCCTACTGCCGGTGTTTCCGGCGTTGGCGACGGTTCCCAGACCGCCCCGGCCTCCCAAGTGTCACAGCAGGCTCTGTTGGCCCAGGTGCGTGAGCGCGTGCAGAGCGCGCCTGTGGTGCGTGGTCAGTTCACGCAGCTCAAGACCGTGCAGGGCTTCAGGCAGCCGCTCAAATCCTCGGGCGACTTCGTCGTGGCACGTGGCAAGGGCATCGCCTGGCAGGTGCGCCAGCCCTTTGCCTCGACGCTGATCGTCAGGCCCGACAGCCTGCTGTCGCGCGGCGCCGATGGCAGCACGGCCGTGCAGATGCGCGCGCAGGACGAGCCCGTGCTGCGCACCATCAATGCCATGCTGTTTGCCGTGGTGTCGGCGGACCTGGCGCAGCTCACCCACTACTTCGAGGTCAGCGGCCAGGTGCAGGGTGCCGGCTGGAGGCTCCACCTGGTGCCGCGCGACCCCGTGCTGGCCCAGTGGCTGCAGGCGGTGGACCTGAGCGGCCAGCAGTTTGTGCAGTCCGTGCAATTGCAGGAGGCGCGCGGCGACCGCAGCCAGATCCAGATGGCGAACCCCGTTGCCGAGCAGGCGCTGCGTGCGCAGGATGCCGCACTGTTTGACTGAGCCCGCGCCATGAGCACCAGTCCATCCCCCGCGCACGACACCCGCAGCCAGGACCGTCCCGGCCTTCTGTGGCGTGCAGCCGCATTGGCCTGGCTGCTGGCCGTGCTGGTGGTGGCCGTGCACCAATGGCATTTCTGGCATGGCCAGCGCATGGACACCGATGTGCTGGCACTGTTGCCGGTCAATGAACAGGCGCCCGAGGTGACGCGCGCCACGCAGCAGTTGGCCGACCAGTTGTCGCGCCAGGTCACCGTGCTGCTGGGTACGCCCGACTGGGCCGGCAGCCGACAGGCTGCACAGCAGTTCCGGCAAAGCCTTTCACGTCAGGCGGCCGTGCCGCTGCGCGAGCAGGCGCTGGCGCAGCAGGTTTCCATGCAGGCGGCCCTGGATTTCTACCAACCCTGGCGCCAGTCCCTGCTCACGCCGCAGCAGCGCGACCGGCTGCAGCACACGCCGGGCGAGGTCCTGGTGCAGCAGGTCCTGCAGGACCTGTACCAGCCCGGCCTGCAGGCGCGGTTGACCGACTGGATTCGTGATCCCCTGGGCCTGTGGACCCCCTGGTGGACGGCGCGCGCTGCGCAAAGCCATGCGCGGCCGCGCGACGGTGAGCTGTGGGTTGCCGGGCAGGGGCAGCAGTGGGTGCTGCTGCAGTACGCGCTGTCGGGTTCGGCGTTTCGCCTGTCGGGCGAACCCGTGCTGCAGGACGCGCTGCAGCAAGCCCTGGCCGATGTGCGCCGGCAGTGGCCCGATGCGCAACTGCTGATGGCCGGCGTACCGCTGCATGCCGAGGCAGCGGCCACGCAGGCGCATGGCGAGATCAACACGATCGGCTGGGGCTCCCTTGCCGCTGTCCTGCTGCTGGCGTGGCTGGCATTTCGCGCCGTGCGCCCGATGGCCCTGGTGGGCCTGTCCCTGCTGATCGGCACGGCGGTGGCGCTGAGCGTGACGGCGGCCCTTTTTGGCCAGGTGCATTTGCTGACCCTGGTGTTCGGCGCCAGCCTGGTGGGTGTGGCCGAGGACTATGGCATTCACTACTTTGCTGCCCGGCAGGGCGCCCCACGGCGCACGCCGCATGCGCTGATGCGTTCCCTGCTGCCGGCACTGTGGCTGGCGCTGGGCACCAGCGTGATTGCCTACCTGGCATTGGGCGTCGCGGCTTTTCCGGGACTGCGGCAGATGGCGGTTTTCTCCGTGGTGGGACTGGCCGCCGCCATGTTGACCGTGGTCTGCTGGTTCCCCTGGCTGGACCGGGGCCACATGCCCGCCAGCCCCGCTGCACGGCGCATAGGCCTGAGCCTGATGGCCTGGCCGCGATGGCGCGCAGCGCTGCCGGGTTCGGTGGTGCTGGGCGCAGCCATGGCGGCCTGGCTGGCGTGGGGCGGGCGCCTGAACATCCAGGACGATGTGCGCCAGCTGCAAAACGGCGCGCCTGCCCTGGTTGCCCAGCAGCGCCAGGTGGGTGACATGCTGGGCCTGCCCAGCCCGGCCCAGTTCTACCTGCTCGACGGGGCCAGCGACCAGAAGCTGCTGCAGCGCGAGGAGCTGCTCAAGCAGCGGCTTGATGTGCTGGTGCAGCATGGTCAGCTTGCCGGTTACACGGCTGTGTCCGACTGGGTGCCTTCCGCCCGGCGCCAGAGCGAGGATCTGGCCCTGGTGCGCCGTGTCGAGGACCAGGCGCTGCAAGGGATCAATGCCCAATTGGGCGAGTCTTTCAGTGCGCCTGCCGCCGCACCGGTGCAGCCCCTGACCGTGCAGGCCTGGCTGGAGCAGTCCATCTCCGCGGCGGCCGGCCCCCTGTGGCTGGGCGAGCGCGATGGCCGTTGGCGCAGCATGCTCATGCTGCGCGGCGTGGCCGGTCAGGCCGCACTGCCGGGGCTGGCGCAGGCAGCGCAGGGGCTGGAGGGCGTGGTCTGGGTGGACAAGCCCGCCGAGATCTCCGGCCTGCTGCAGCGCTACCGCCTGTCGATGACGCAACTGCTGGTGCTGGGCCACGGCATGGTGCTGGCCGCTCTGTGGCTGCGCTTTGGCCGCAAGGCCTGGCGAGCCTGGCTGCCCACCGTGCTGGCCAGCCTGGCGGTGGCGGTGGTTCTGTCCGTCTGGGGCCAGCCCTGGCAGCTTTTCAACGTGCTGGCGCTGATGCTGTTGCTGGGCGTGGGCATCGACTACGGCATCTTCCTGCAGGAGCACGAGGACGATCCCCACGCCTGGCTGGCCGTGGTGATCGGCGCGGCCAGCACCTGGCTGTCGTTCGGCCTGCTGGGCCTGTCCCAGACGCCGGCCTTGCGGGCCTTTGGCGTCACGCTGATGCTGGGCCTGCCGCTGGTGCTGGTGCTGGCGCCGCTGTTTCGCGCGCCGCCGCAGGCGCCTGCCGGCACCCCTCTCTGAAAAAGACACCGTACATGCAACGTACCGAACAGACTGAAATCCTGATCATTGGCGCCGGTCCTTCCGGCGCCGTGGCGGCGGGCCTGCTGCGCCGGCAGGGGCGCCGGGTGCTCATCCTGGAGAAGGAAGAGTTCCCGCGCTTTTCCATTGGCGAGAGCCTGCTGCCGCAAAGCATGGCCTACATCGAGCAGGCCGGCATGCTGCAGGACGTGGTGGAGGCGGGCTTCCAGCACAAGAACGGCGCGGCCTTCGCCCGGGGCGATCTGCGCACGGCCTTCGACTTCCGTGACAAGTTCTCTTGCGGATGGGGCACGACGTACCAGGTGCAGCGCGCCCATTTCGACAAGGTGCTTGCCGATGCTGCCCAGAAGGCGGGCGCCGAGATCCGCTATCGCCATACGGTGACCGGCGTGGACGTGGCAGGCGCCCAGCCGCAGGTCACGGCCCGCACGCCGCAAGGCGAGGAATATGTGGTGCAGGCCCGCCATCTGCTGGATGCCAGCGGCTTTGCGCGCATCTTGCCGCGCATGCTGGGGTTGGAGCGGCCCTCCGGTTTTCCCGTGCGCGCGGCCCTGTTCACGCATGTCGAGGATCGCATCGCCGCACAGGACATGGACCGCGACAAGATCCTGATTTCCGTGCATCCCGAGCACCGGCATGTGTGGTTCTGGACCATTCCGTTTTCCAATGGCCGCAGCTCGCAGGGCGTTGTCACCACGCCCGAATTTCTGGAGCGCTATGCGGGCTCCGAGGTCGAGCGCCTGCGCGCCATCATTGCCGAGACGCCCAGCCTCGCGCAGGTGCTGCGAAATGCCCGGTGGGACACGCCGGGTCGTTCGCTCACGGGCTACTCGGCCAATGTGACGGCGCTGTGGGGCCCGGGCTATGCCTTGCTGGGCAATGCGGGCGAGTTTCTGGACCCGGTGTTCTCCAGCGGCGTGACCATTGCCCTGAAGTCGGCCAGTCTGGCCGCCGACTGCATCGCCCGCAACTGGCAGGGCGAGGCGGTGGACTGGCAACAGGACTATGCCCAGCCGCTGCAGGCAGGTGTCGATACCTTTCGTGCGTTCGTGCAGGGCTGGTACGACGGCAGCTTCCAGGATGTGATCTTCCACCCGTCGCATGCGCCGGACATCCGCCGCATGATCTCGTCCATCCTCGCCGGCTACGCCTGGGATGGACGCAACCCCTATGTGGCCGAGCCAGAGCGCCGCTTGAACGTGCTGAGCCAGCTTTGCCAGCCTGCGCAAGGGGTGATGGCATGAGGCGGCTGCGCGATTTCCCGGCTTTTGCGCGCCGGCATGCGCCGGTCTTGCGCGCGGCGTGCTCCGTGAGCGCTGCCATCATCACGGCCAGCACGCTGGCAGGCTGCTCCACCGCACCAGAGGCGCGTGCACCGCAGGGCGATGCCGCGCCGCCGCGGCTGGCATTGCCGCCGGCCGCGCTGGGCTGCGAGCTGGCGCTGCAGCAGCATCTGGTGGTACACGCGCCTGGCCAGCCCGCGCAGGAACTGGACGCGCTGCTGGAGGTCGATGCGCAGACGGTGCGCCTGGCGCTGGTCCACCTGGGGCAGCGCGTGGGCGTGATCGTCTGGGATGGGCAGCAGCTGCAGGCCGAGCTGTCACGCTGGTGGCCGGCGCAACTGGCGCCGGCGCAGGTGCTCGGCGACATGCAACTGGCGCTGTGGCCGGTGGACGCCATTGCGAGGGCCTTGCCCGCGTCCTGGATGCTGCAAGAGGTCGGAACACCCAGCGGATCGGCCAGCGGATCGGCCAGACGCCTCTCTCACCAAGGGCAGACGCGCGTCGAGATCCGGCCTGCCGGCAGCGACGGGTTCGAGATCGTGTATGCCGCAGGCGCCTGGCAACTGCGCGTTGCCTCGCCCGGCGGCATGCGTCCCTGTGCCAATGCAGGGGAGGGCGCATGACCGCGATCACCCCGACGGCACAGGCCGTGTTTGTGCAAACCCTTTCAGCCACCAGCGCCCTGGGCGCCGATGCGGCCAGCCTGCGCGCCGCATTGTTCGCCACCCAGGCCCCCGACAGCCTTCAGTGCAGCGACCGCTACAGCCCGGGCCGGCACCTGCCGCTGGGCTGCCTGCCGCCCCACGTGGTGCTCCCCACGCTGGACTGGGCACCGCCGCCGCAGCGATCGCGCAACAACGCCCTGGCATGGCACACCGCCCAGGGCGTGCGCGGCTCGGTGGAGCAGGCACTGTCGCGCTGGGGGCCGGCGCGTGTGGGCGTGGTGGTGGGCACCAGCACGGCCGGCGTGCAGGAGGGCGAAGCCGCTGCCGCCCATTGGCAGACACAGGGCCGGTTCCCGCAGGACTTTGACTACGCCTTGCAGGAAATGGGCAATGTGTCGGAGTTCCTGGCCCAGCACCTGGGCATCCAGGGGCCGGCGCACACCCTCTCCACCGCCTGCTCCTCCGGGGCCAAGGCGTTGGCATCGGCCGCGCGCTGGCTGCAGGCCGGCCTGGTCGATGCCGTGCTGGCCGGCGGGGTGGATGCGCTGTGCGCCTTCACCGTGGCCGGTTTCAGCGCGCTGCAGGCCGTGTCGGACAAACGCTGCAACCCGCTGTCTGCCCGGCGCAGCGGCATCAACCTGGGCGAGGGTGCGGCGTTCTTCCTGCTGACGCGTGAACCGGGTCCCGTGCGCCTGGCCGGTTGGGGCGAGACGCAGGATGCCCACCACATGTCGGCTCCCGACCCATCCGGCCAGGGCGCCATCCAGGCCATGGAGCAGGCGCTGCGGCGTGCGGCCATGCGGCCCGGTGACGTGGACTACATCAACCTGCACGGCACGGCCACGGTGCACAACGACGCCATGGAAAGCCTGGCCATACACAGCGTGTTTGGCGAAGCAACGCCCGTGAGCTCCACCAAGCCGCTGACCGGCCACACCCTGGCGGCCGCTGGGGCGCTGGAAGCGGCCATGGCCTGGCACCTGCTGCACGACAACCCGCAGGGCCGGCTTCCTGCGCACTGGTGGGATGGCGAGCAGGCGCCCGAACTGCCCGCCCTGGCCGTGGTCCGCCCGGGTATGGCGCTGGGGCGTGCGCCCCGGGCCGTGCTCAGCAATTCCTTTGCCTTTGGCGGCAGCAACTGCGCCCTGCTGCTGGCCGCTGCCTGAGGAGCCATCGAGATGAACGCATTTCTACCGATTGAAAACTACGTGCCCCATCGCGGCGTGATGCTGCTGCTGGACTGCCTGCTAGATGCATCCGCCGACAGCGCCCATGCGCAGGTCACCGTGCCGCGTGATGGCCTGTTTCTGCAGGACGCCGGCATGCCCGCCTGGGTGGGGCTGGAGTACATGGCCCAGACCGTGGCCGCCTGGGCCGGCTGGCAGGCGGTGCAGGCCGGGCGGCCCGTCAAGCTGGGTTTTTTGCTGGGCACGCGCAAGTTCCAGGCGGCCTGCGCGCATTTTTCCCCGGGCAGCGTGCTGCGCGTGAGCGCGCACTGCGAACTGGTGGGCACCAATGGCCTGGGCATGTTCGATTGCCGCATCCAGCCCCAGGGCGAGGACAGCGTGCTCGCCCACGCCCGCATATCCGTTTACGAACCAGACAATGGCAGCGCATTCATACAGGCGCTGGAGCAAGAAGGAGTTGGACAAGCATGAGTGCAATCGCCCAGCCAGCCACGGTGCTGGTGACAGGGTCGAGCCGGGGCATAGGCCGGGCCATCGCCCTGCGCCTGGCGCGCGATGGTTTCGACATCGTGGTCCATTGCCGCAGCGGCCGCGAGCAGGCCCTGCAGACGGTGGCCGACATTGCCGCGCTGGGCCGCCAGGCCCGCGTGCTGCAGTTCGATGTGGCAGACCGCTCTGCCTGCGCTCAGGCGCTTGAGGCCGACATGGAACAGCACGGCGCCTACTACGGCGTGGTCTGCAATGCCGGCATCGCCAGGGACAACGCCTTCCCTGCCATGACGGGCGAGGAGTGGGATGCCGTGGTGCATACCAACCTGGATGCGTTCTACAACGTGCTGCACCCGGTGGTCATGCCCATGGTGCGCCGCCGCAAGCCGGGACGCATCGTGACGCTTGCCTCGGTCTCCGCCCTGATGGGCAACCGGGGGCAGACCAACTACAGCGCGGCCAAGGCCGGGGTGATCGCTGCGACCAAGTCCCTGGCCGTGGAGCTGGCCAAGCGCGAGATCACGGTCAATTGCGTGGCGCCCGGCCTGATCGACACGGAAATGGTCAGCGAGGAAGTGCTCGAACATGCCTTGGCGCTGATTCCCATGCGCCGCATGGGCACGGTGGACGAGGTGGCAGGTGCGGTCGCCTTCCTCATGGGCGGCGAGGCCTCGTACATCACGCGCCAGGTCATCTCCGTCAATGGAGGGATGGTGGGATGAGCGCAGCAAGCAAACGGCGTGTGGTCGTCACGGGCGTGGGCGCCTTGAGTCCCCTGGGCCACGACTGGTCTGCGGTGCGGGAGCGACTGCGCACCGGGCGAACGGCCATCCGGGTGATGGAGGAATGGGCTGCCTATGAGGGCCTGAGCACCCGGCTGGGCAGCACCGTGCCATCCTTCGATCTGCCGGCGCACTACAACCGCAAGACCATGCGCAGCATGGGCCGCGTTGCCCTGATGGCCACGCGCGCCAGCGAGCTGGCACTGGCCGATGCCGGCCTGCTGGGCGATGCCTTCGTCAAAAGCGGGCACATGGGCGTGTCCTATGGGTCTTCTGCGGGGACGCCCTCGGCCATCGGCGACTTCGGCCGCATGATGGCCGACAAGAGCACCGAGGGCATCAACGCCAACACCTACATCAAGATGATGTCGCACACGGCGGCAGTGAACATCGGCGTGTTCTTCGGAACCACGGGCCGCGTCATCACAACGTCCAGCGCCTGCACCTCGGGCAGCCAGGGCCTGGGCTATGCCTTCGAGGCCATTCAGAGCGGCAAGCAGCTTGCCATGCTGGCCGGCGGGGCCGAGGAGCTGGATGCCACGCAGGCGGCGGTGTTCGACACCCTGTTTGCGACCAGCGTCAAGAACGACAGCCCCGAGTGCACTCCCCGTCCATTCGATGCCCGGCGCGACGGCCTGGTGCTGGGCGAGGGCGCCTGCACCTTCGTGCTCGAAGAGCTGGAGCATGCACTGGCCCGGGGCGCATGCATCCGGGCCGAGTTGATCGGCTTTGCCAGCAACTCCGATGGCACCCATGTGACGCAGCCTAACGCCGCCACCATGGCCCAGGCCATGCGCATGGCGCTCGAAGACGCGGGGATCGAGCCCTCGGAGGTCGGCTACGTCAACGCCCACGGCACGGCCACGGACCAGGGGGACATTGCCGAATCGCTGGCCACCCGCGAAGTGCTCGGCAGCCAGGTGCCCATCAGCAGCCTCAAGGGTTACATGGGCCACACGCTGGGCGCCTGCGGCGCGCTGGAAGCCTGGATGAGCATCGAGATGATGCGTGAAGGCTGGTTTGCAGCCAACGCCAATCTGCAGCAACCCGATCCGCGCTGCGCCGATCTGGACTACGTCATGGGCGAGCCGCGTGCTTTGCACACCGATATCGTCATGAGCAACAACTTCGCCTTTGGCGGCATCAACACCTCATTGATTTTTCGACGTTGGAAGCAACAGGAGCCAGTGAAATGAAACAGACGAGAACCGCCGCCATTGTCCTGGTCCTTGCCCTGGCCGCAGGCAGCGCGGTGGCACGAAGCACGGACATCTATGAACCCCCGGCGGTCATGTGGACCGCCTCGCCCGAGACCACGACGCAGCAGTTGCACGATCGCATCGTGGTGGCGGCAAAGTCGCTGGGCTGGATGGTGGTCGGCGACGAGCCGGGCCGCCTGGAGCTGCACTACGACAAGCAAGGCAAGCACCAAGTCAACATCGCGGTGCACTACAACACAGATACCTACCGGATCAGCTATCTGCACAGCGTGAATCTGAATTACTCGGAAGGCGATGGCAAGCGGGAGATCCATCCCAACTACAACCGCTGGGTCCGGAATCTGATGAAGAAAATCAGTACCCCGTAGTCCATCGCTGTCCCTGTTCCAGGCTTTTTTACAGA
Source organism: Delftia sp. DLF01 (assembly GCF_014852125.1). Lineage (NCBI taxonomy): Bacteria > Pseudomonadati > Pseudomonadota > Betaproteobacteria > Burkholderiales > Comamonadaceae > Delftia > Delftia sp. DLF01. The sequence goes on along the minus strand of NZ_JACVAZ010000003.1, from coordinate 570,864 downwards.
GAGGGAGTTTCCATGAGAAAGATGATCTTGGCAGCCATGGCGCTGGTGGTCGCAACGGCGGTACATGCCCGCAACGAAGCAGTGATGCTGCCGCTGGCCGACGTGGTGAAGCTCGGCCTGGAGCAGGGCAAGCTCGACGGCAGCGTGAGCTTTCACCTGTCCGGTGCTAGCACGCCCGCCATCTCCGAAAAGCTGGGCGATGACGTGTCCAACAAGAAAACCAACGGCGTGGGCAAGGACGATGCCACGGCCTGCAACTGGGCAGCGCTGTCTGCCCTGATCGCCTTCGAGGCCAAGGCCAAGCAAAAGGGCGCCAACGCCGTGGTGGACCTGCACAGCTTCAACAAGAAGCAATCCACCCGGGATCCAGTCAATTTCGAATGCCGTGCAGGCAATGTGATGGCCGGCGTCACCTTCAAGGGCACCTATGCCCGCGTAGGCCGGTGATTTGAGCGCGCCGGCCGCCTGCGCCTTGCTGGTGGGTGCGCAAGCGCCCTTGTGGGCAAATGCGCAGTCGCTGGCAGCGGGCTGGCTGACGGACTCGGAGCGGGAGCGCCATGCCGGCATGCGCGAGGCGCGCCAGCGCGAATTCATCGCCTGCCGCTATGCCATGCGCCTGCTGCTGGCCGGCGGGCACGATGCCGCATCGACCTGGCGGCTGGCAGCGCCCCGCAATGCTGCACCCCACGTGGAGCAAGGCGGGGAGGGTGGCATTTTTGGAGTGCAGCCCCATTTGAGCCTCTCGCACAGCGCCGGCTGGCTGGCCTGCGCCGCCGCACAAGGCCCGGTGGGCGTGGACATTGAGCGGCGGGCAGAGCACCGCCAGCGCGATGTGCATGCCATGGCCGAGATGGTGTGCTCCCCGCCCGAACGCGCATGGCTTCAGGCGCAGGACGGAGCCCGCCTGCAGCACGGCCTGGTGCAGCTGTGGAGCCTGAAGGAGGCCTATTTCAAGAGCCTGGGCCAGGGCCTGGACTTTGTCCGGATGCGGCAGCTTGCGTGGGCACCGGCCTCCGCTGCGCTCGACACGGCCCGGCAGCCCCTGGCCCGCGGCCGCCTGTGGCAAGGCAGGGATTGCGATGCACAGGCCGTGTGCCTGGCGCTTTGCATGCCTGGGCCCCTGCCCGAAGTGGCTATATCAGGAAGCGAAGAAGTGCATTGGCAGCCCGCTGCGGATTGGCAACTTGTCGTGCTGGCCTGATGGCACAAGACACATGTCCAGCTGCAGAAATTCTGGCCACCGGGGTGGTTTCGCCGTTAGCTTTGCGTGTTAACGAACGATTACAATGAGTCAGTTTGTCGTCAAGCGCACCGCTGAATTTGATGCATGGCTGTTTGGCCTTCGGGACACGGTGACGCGTATCCGTCTGGCCAAGCGTCTGGACAAAGTACAGCGCGGCCTGTTTGGCGATAGCAAGCCGGTGGGTGACGGGGTGCATGAGCTGCGCGAGGACTTCGGTCCTGGCTGGCGCATGTACTACGTGCAGCGCGGCGACGTGCTGGTAGTTATGTTGGGTGGTGGCGACAAGGCAACCCAGCAGGTGGACATTGCGGCTGCAATTGCCCTGTCCAAGACCCTGGAGAATTGACCATGACCAAGATTGCTGACCTTCCCACCTTTGACATGGCCGAGCACCTGAAAACCGATGAGGACGTGGCTGCCTATCTGTCCTTGGTGCTGGAAGAAGATGACCCCTCCGAACTGGCCCATGCCCTTGGCGTGATCGCACGCACGCGCGGCATGAGCGAGATAGCCAGTGCCAGCGGTCTGACCCGGGAGGCTTTGTACAAGGCACTGCGGCCGGGCAGCCAGCCTCGGTTTGACACCATCCGTCGCGTCTGTGGCGCTCTTGGCGTGCGTCTGGTGGCTCAGCCTATCCGCACCTGATCATTGTTGCCGGAATGCACTCAGAGTGCCCAACGAAAAAGCCCCTGGCTCTTGCGAACCAGGGGCTTCTTGTTTGGTGCCGGAGAAAGGAATCGAACCCTCGACCTTCTCATTACGAATGAGCTGCTCTACCAACTGAGCTACACCGGCGACAGACAAAAATTATAACGGCAAATTCATGCCTCGGAATGGTACTGCGTCACTTTTTCGACTTCGTTCTTCGAGCCGAGGATGACGCTCACACGTTCGTGCAACTGCGTGGGCTGGATGTCGAGGATGCGCTGCTTGCCGTTGGTGGCGGCGCCGCCGGCCTGCTCTATGAGCCAGGACATGGGGTTGGCTTCGTACATCAGGCGCAGCTTGCCGGGCTTGTTGGGCTCGCGGCGGTCCCAGGGGTACATGAAGATGCCGCCGCGGGTCATGATGCGGTGCACGTCGGCCACCATGGAGGCGATCCAGCGCATGTTGAAGTCCTTGCCGCGCGGGCCTTCCACGCCGGCCAGGCATTCGTCCACGTAGCGCTTGACGGGGGTGTCCCAGTGGCGCATGTTGGACATGTTGATGGCGAATTCCTTGGTGTCTTCAGGGATGCGGATGTTTTCCTGCACCAGCACGAAGGAGCCTTGCTCGCGGTCCAGCGTGAACATGGACACGCCGTCGCCCACGGTCAGCACCAGGGTGGTCTGCGGGCCATAGATGCAGTAGCCGGCCGCGACCTGCTGGGTGCCGGGCTGCATGAAGTCCTGCTCGGTCACGCCGGGGTGGCCTTCGGGCTTCTTGAGCACGCTGAAGATGGTGCCGATGGAGACGTTGACGTCGATGTTGGACGAGCCGTCCAGCGGATCGAACATCAGCAGGTATTCGCCGTGCGGGTAGCGGTTGGGCACCAGGTAGATGCCTTCCATTTCCTCGGAGGCCATGGCTGCCAGGTGGCCGCCCCATTCGTTGGCCTCGATCAGCACCTCGTTGGCGATGATGTCCAGCTTCTTCTGGACTTCGCCCTGCACGTTCTCGCTGCCGGCCGTGCCCAGCACGTCGCCGATGGCGCCCTTGTTGACGGACTGGCTGATGCGCTTGCAGGCGCGGGCCACGACTTCCAGCAGCAGGCGCAACTGGCCGGGGATGAGGCCGTCCACGCGTTGCTGCTCGACCAGGTAGCGGGTCAGGCTGACGTTTTTCTTCATGGGTTCAACTCCTAAAAATCCGGGAGGCGCGGCCTGGGCCGCGCCTTGGGTCAATCCGCGAGGGCGCGGGTGACGACTTCACGCACGTCGTTGCTCAGTTCAGCGCGGGCCGCCACGCGGGCGACGGCCTCGCGTGCGGCCGTGCGGTAGGGCTCGGCCAGCTTGCTCCAGCGGTCCAGGGCGCGCGCCAGGCGGGCGGCGACCTGGGGGTTGATGGCGTCCAGCTCGATGACGCGCTCGCTCCAGAACACATAGCCCGCCGCGTCGGCGCGGTGGAAGGCGCCGGGGTTGGCGCTGCAGTAGCTGAAGATCAGGCTGCGCGCGCGGTTGGGGTTCTTGATCTGGAAGTCGGGGTGCTTCATCAGCTGCTTGACGGCCGGCAGCACGTTGCCGCCACGGTCGCAGGCGCCGCCCTGCAGCGCGAACCACTTGTCCAGGACCAGCGCATCGTGCTGGAACAGCTTGTGGAAACGCGCCAGGGCCTGGGCTGCCAGCGGGTGGCCGCTTTGCACCAGGGCCGTCAGGGCGCTCATGCGGTCGGTCATGTTGCCCGCGTCCTTGAAGCGCTGCAGCGCCTTGCCGGGCCAGACGCTGTCGCCCGAGGCGCGTGCGGCCAGGCACAGCATGGACAGGGCCAGGCCTGCCAGCGCACGGCGGCCGGAGCTTACGGGGTCGGGGCGGTAGGCGCCGGTGTCGCTGTGCTCTTGCCATGCCTGCTGCCAGTCGGCCTGCAGCTCGGTGGCCAGTTGCTGGCGCATGGCTTCACGCACGGCGTGCACGCGCTGCGGATCGACCACGGCCAGTTGCTCGGCGATGTAGCTTTCGCCGGGCAGGGCCAGCATCAACTCCTTGAAGGCCGCATCCAGCTGGGGATGGCGCAGCACGCCGCGCATGGCCTCGATGAAGGAGGCCGGCAGCAGGGCGGCCGTGATCTGGCCGCTGGCATCTGCCGTGATGGAGGTGTCGCCAATGGCCTGCAGCGCGATGCGCAGGCCCAGGCGCTGGCCGGCTTCCCAGCGGTTGAAGGCGTCGCTGTCATGGGCCAGCAGGGTCAGCAAGGCGGCATCGCTGTCGCTGTGCTGCAGCACCACGGGGGCGCTGAAGCCGCGCAGCAGCGAGGGCACGGGCTCCTGGTCCACGTCGGTGAAGACGAAGCTGTGGCTGGGCTCGGACAGCACCAGCAGGCGGCTGTCGCCCGCTGCCGCCTGGTCCTCGCCCTGCAGGCGCAGGGTCAGCGCGCGGCCGTCCTGGCCCAGCAGGCCCATCTGCACGGGGATGACGAAGGGCAGCTTCTCTGCCTGGCCCGGCGTGGGCGCGCAGCTTTGGCTCAGGGTCAGCGTGTAGGTGCGGGCGGCGGCGTCATAGCTGCCTTCGGCGTGCAGCTGGGGCGTGCCGGCCTGACTGTACCAGCGCTTGAACTGGTCCAGGCGCTGGGCCAGCTCGCTGCCGGGGTTGGCGTCGGCCATGGCCTGGGCGAAGTCGTCGCAGGTGACGGCGTGGCCGTCATGGCGCTCGAAATACAGCTTCATGCCCTTGGCAAAGCCTTCGCGGCCCACCAGGTTGTGCTGCATGCGCACGACCTCGGCACCCTTTTCGTAGATGGTGACGGTGTAGAAGTTGTTGATCTCGATGTAGCTGTCGGGCCGCACCGGGTGGGCCATGGGGCCCGCATCTTCGGGGAACTGGGCGGTGCGCAGCACGCGCACGTCCTCGATGCGCTTGACGGCGCGCGCCGAGGGGCTGCCCGCCATGTCCATGCTGAATTCCTGGTCGCGGAAGACGGTCAGGCCTTCCTTGAGCGACAGCTGGAACCAGTCGCGGCAGGTGACGCGGTTGCCGGTCCAGTTGTGGAAGTACTCGTGGCCGACGACGGACTCGATGTTGGCGTAGTCGGTGTCGGTGGCCGTGGACTGGCTGGCCAGAACGTACTTGGTATTGAAGACGTTCAGGCCCTTGTTCTCCATGGCGCCCATGTTGAAGTCGCTGGTGGCGACGATCATGAAGCGGTCCAGGTCCAGGGACAGGCCGAAGCGGGCCTCGTCCCAGGCCACGCTGGCCATGAGGGAGTTCATGGCGTGCTCGGTCTTCTCCAGGTCGCCGGGGCGCACGAAGACCTGCAGCAGGTGGTCGCGGCCTGCGCGGCTCTTGATCTTTTGCTCGCGCGCAACCAGATTGCCGGCCACGAGGGCGAACAGGTAGCTGGGCTTTCTGTGCGGATCGGCCCACTTGGCGAAGTGGCGGCCGTCTTCCAGCGCGCCTTGCTCGACCAGGTTGCCGTTGGACAGCAGCACCGGGTACGCGGTCTTGTCGGCGCGCAGCGTCACGGTATACATGGCCATCACATCGGGACGGTCCAGGAAATAGGTGATGCGGCGGAAACCCTCGGCCTCGCACTGGGTGAAGAACGTGCCCTGGCTCACATACAGGCCCATGAGCTTGGTGTTCTTGGCGGGCGCGCAGGTGGTGAAGATTTCCAGATCGACGGGGTCGCCGCCCTCGGGCAGGTTCTCCAGCACGAGCTGGTCGCCGTCCATCTTGAACGAGGTGCCGCCGCCGTTGACCAGCACGCGCGCAAGGTTCAGTTCATCGCCGTCCAGGCGCAGCGGCTGCGCCGGCACCTCGGTGTTGCGGCGCACGCGCATCTTGTTGAGCACGCGGGTCTTGGCCGGATCGAGATCGAAGGTCAGGTCCACGGTGTCGATCCACCAGGCAGGAGCCTGGTAGTCGGCGCGGTGGATGGCGGTGGCAGGGGCCTGCCCGTCACGCAGTTGCAGCATACAGATTCCTTCCTATGCCAATATCAGGGGACAGAGTTCAAGCCCCTGTGCGGCCGGTGCCGCCCAGGGGCTTGAAATCAGAGGCCTTGCTTGAGCGAGGCTTCGATGAAAGCGTCGAGGTCGCCGTCCAGCACCTTCTGGGTGGCCGAGATTTCGACGTTGGTGCGCAAATCCTTGATGCGGCTGTTGTCCAGCACGTACGAGCGGATCTGGTGGCCCCAGCCCACATCGGTCTTGGTGTCCTCCAGCTTTTGCTGCTCCACCATGCGCTTTTGCATCTCGTGCTCATAGAGCTTGGAGCGCAGGCGCTGCCATGCCACGTCGCGGTTGCTGTGCTGGCTGCGGCCGTCCTGGCATTGCACGACGATGCCGGTGGGCATGTGCGTCAGGCGCACGGCCGAGTCGGTCTTGTTGATGTGCTGGCCGCCGGCGCCCGATGCGCGGTAGGTGTCGGTGCGCACGTCCGAGGGGTTGATCTCGATCTGGATCGAGTCGTCGATCTCGGGGTAGACGAACAGCGAGGCAAAGCTGGTGTGGCGGCCGCCCGAGCTGTCGAACGGCGACTTGCGCACCAGGCGGTGCACGCCGGTTTCGGTGCGCAGCAGGCCGTAGGCGTACTCGCCTTCGATGTGGATGGTCGCGCTCTTGATGCCGGCGATGTCGCCCGGCGTCTCTTCCTCGACCGTGGCCTTGAAGCCCTTGCGCTCGGCGTACTTCAGGTACTGGCGCAGCAGCATGCCGGCCCAGTCGCAGGCTTCGGTGCCGCCGGCGCCGGCCTGGATGTCCACGAAGCAGTTCAGCGGATCGGCTTCCTTGCCGAACATGCGGCGGAACTCCAGCTCCTCGATCAGCGGCTGCAGCTTGGCGGTCTCGCCCTCGATGGTGAGCAGGCCGGTCTCATCGCCTTCTTCCTTGCTCATCTCGAACAGCTCGGCGTTGTCGGCCAGCTCGGTGGTCAGCTTTTGCAGCGTCAGCACGACGCCGTCGAGCAGCTTCTTTTCCTTGCCCAGCTCCTGGGCCTTCTTGGGGTCGTTCCAGACGCTGGGATCTTCCAGCGAGGCGTTTACCGTGCGCAGTCGTTCGTACTTTGCATCGTAGTCAAAGATACCTCCGTAGATCTGCCGCACGCTGCGACAGATCTTCGAGGGTGTTGCCGATGAGGTTGATGCGTTCTGCTTCCATGATGTGTTCCGTTCTTCTGATGAATGTGTTCTTGGCCGAATCGCCGATTTTCTCATGCTGAGGCATCGTGCCGGGGCAAGCGCCCGCCGCGCGGGCCTGGAGGCGCGCTGCCGTGTGACGATGGCTTTCAAAACAAGGGCTTGCAGCGGCCGATCATGGCAGATTTGAAGGGCTTGGCCATGGCAATGCGCAGGTTGCAGCGTGGACCCTGGCGTGATCTGGCTGCAGACCTCCCGGAAAAAAGGCCCGGCCAGCTGGAGCTGGTCGGGCCTTGGCAGGCATGTCCGCCCCCGGCGGGGCGGGCGAAAACCTGGTTCAGAAGGTTTCCCAATCGTCGTCGGAAGCCGTGCTGGCCGCCTTGGCCTTGGCTTTGGCCGATGCCGTCACGGCGGGCCGGGCCGGCTGTGCTGGCTGGGCCGGGCGCGCGGCGCCAGCCGGAGCAGGGGTTGCACCGGCCGCACCGGTCGCACTGGTTGCAGAAGGCAGGGCGGCCGAGGCACGTGCGGGCACCGCGCGTTTGGGAGCGGAAGGCGCCAGATGCGGACGGGGCGCCGTCGGCGCGTGGCGGGGCGCTGCCACGGCAGCGGCGTGGTTGACGCCACGGCTGTTGCCCAGCATGCCGGTGGACGGCGAGAGCTTGAACACGCTGACCACTTCGGCCAACGCCTTGGCCTGGGCCTGCAGTGCGCCGGTGGCCGCCGCCGATTCCTCGACCAGAGCCGCGTTCTGCTGGGTCATCTGGTCCATCTGCGTGACGGCCTGGTTGACCTGCTCGATACCGGCCGTCTGCTCATGGCTGGCGGCCGAGATCTCGCCCATGATGTCGGTCACGCGGCGCACGCTGGCCACGATCTCTTCCATGGTCTTGCCGGCCGAGTCGACCTGGGCGCTGCCTTCCTCGACCTTACCCACCGAGTCGTCGATGAGCTGCTTGATCTCCTTGGCGGCGGCGGCCGAGCGCTGGGCCAGGGTGCGCACTTCCGAGGCGACGACGGCAAAGCCCCGGCCCTGGTCACCGGCGCGGGCCGCTTCCACGGCCGCATTCAGCGCCAGGATATTGGTCTGGAAGGCGATGGAGTCGATGACGCCGATGATGTCCACGATCTTGCGCGAGGCATCGTTGATGGCGGACATGGTCTGCACCACCTGGGCCACGGCCGAGCCGCCGCGCACGGCGACCTGGGAGGCGGCGGCGGCCAGCTGGTTGGCCTGCTGGGCGTTGGCGCCGTTTTGCTTGACGGTGGAGGTCAGCTCCTCCATGGAGGCGGCGGTCTGCTCCAGCGAGCTGGCCTGTTCCTCGGTGCGGGCCGACAGGTCCTGGTTGCCCGAGGCGATCTGGCCGCTGGCCGTGGCGATGGAGTCCGTGCCCTGGCGCACCTGGCCGACGATGCGCTGCAGGCTCTCGTTCATGTGCTGCAGGGCCTGCAGCAGCTGGCCGGTTTCATCCTTGCCATGCACCTCGATGCGGCTGCCCAGGTCGCCGGCGGCCACGGCCTGTGCCAGGCTCACGGCCTGCTGCAGGGGGCGTGCCACGCTGCGGGCGATCAGCAGCGCCATGCCCAGGCCGAAGAGGACGGCCCCCGCCAGCAGGGCGATCACCCACCAGCGTGCGGCGGTGAAGATGTCGTCGCCTGCCTGGTTGGCATCCTCGATGCCCTGGGCGTTGATCTTGAGCAGTTCGTCCAGCTTGGTGTTGATGGCACGGCTGGTCTTGACCGAATCGCCGCGCAGCACCTCGGACGCCTCGTCGGTGCGCAGGGCGTGGGACAGGTCCACGATCTTTGCCGTGTGCTGCGCGTACTGGCCCAGGTCGTCCTTGATGCCGGCCATCAGCTCGCGCTCACGCGCGGTGTTGGCATAGCGCTCGAAGGCCTGCTGGTTCTTGAGCAGCTCGGACCACAGCGCCGGCATGCTCTTGTCGTAGATGGCCATTTCATCCATCGAGGTGGCCAGCACATGCTGCATGGTCTGCGAGCGGTAGCGCTGCAGCTGGTAGCGCATCTCCATGATCACGCGCTCGGCGGGCATCCAGTGGTGCGCCAGGTCGGTGGCCGTGCGGTTGACACGGTCCAGCTGGACCACGGAGAACAGGCCCAGGCCGGCGGTCAGCAGCAGCAGGGCGATGAAAGAGGCCAGCAGCTTGTGGGCCAGCTTCAGATTGCGGAAAAACATCATGGTGGGGAGTGCCGTACGGCGAGAAGCGAAAGCGGGTGAGCGGCGGTGGCTGCGAATCGAGGGGATGCGGTGGCGATCGGTGGCGATCAGCGGGACCGACACTCGGCCCCGCCATGCCGCAGTTATCGGTCACTTGCCGGCGAGGCTTAGGGAAAAATAGGTCCAGTCCGAATATTTATTGCGGATTGTTACTTTTTCCGGCCAAGGTCTCCGCGCGCATGGCCTGGTCCGCGCACGTGCCCGCTCACATGCCGTTCACACGTCCGGTCCCACGTCCGTCGCCACGCCGGCTTGCAGGCTCGATGCCTGCAGCCACCGCTCCAGATCCGCTGCCGGCAGCGGGCGCGAGAACAGATAGCCCTGCGCGACCGGATAGCCCTGTTCGCGCAGGATGGTGTTCTGCGCAGCCGTCTCCACTCCCTCGGCCACCACGGTCAGGTGCAGGCTGCGGCCTATGCCCAGGATGGCGTTGCTCAGGGCCTGGGCGGCTTCGTCGTTTTCCAGGTCGGCCACGAAGCTGCGGTCCAGCTTGAGCTCGCTGACCGGCAGGCGCCGCAGGTAGCTAAGGCTGGAGTAGCCCGTGCCGAAGTCGTCCATGGACAGGCGCACGCCCTGGGAATGCACGGCCTGCAGCGTGCGCATGGTGCCCGGGTTGGTGTCCAGCAGCAGGCTTTCGGTGATCTCCAGCGTGAGGTCCTGCGGCTTGAGCGCGTTGTGCTCCAGCGTGTCGGCAATCATGCGCGGCAGGTCCAGGTTGTGAAAGCTCGTGGGCGAGAGGTTGACCGACATGGCCGGCACGTCAATGCCCCGGCTGCGCCACTCGCCCAGCTGGCGGCAGGCCTCGCGCAGTGCCCAGGTTCCCAGCTCGCCGATCAGGCCGCATTCCTCGGCCAGCGGAATGAAGCGTGCGGGCGAGATCTCGCCGAATTCCGCATGGCTCCAGCGCGCCAGGGCCTCCACGCCGTAGAGGCGCCCGTCCTTCAGGTCGAGCTGAGGCTGGTAGTGCAGTCGCAGGCCGCCGCTGCGCAGGGCGTCGCGCAGCGCCGTCTCCAGCACCAGCCGCTCCTGGGCCAGGCGGTTCATCTCGGGGCTGAAGAAGCTGTAGAGCCCGCGCCCGCCCGATTTGGCCTGGTACATGGCCATGTCGGCGCGGTGCAGCAGGGTCTCCATGTCGCGCCCGTCGGCGGGAAACACGGCAATGCCGCAACTGGCCGTGCTGGCCAGGGACACGTCGTCGATCATGCAGGGCTCGCCAAGTGCCGACTGCAGCCGCTCGATCACCTCGGCAGCCTGCGCACCGCCGCAGTGTGGCAGCACGATGACGAATTCATCGCCCGACAGGCGCCCGGCAATGTCGCCCGTGCGCAGCTCCGCCTGGATGCGCTGGGCCACGCTGCACAGCAGCCGGTCGCCGGCCGGGTGGCCCAGCGAGTCGTTGACCTGCTTGAAACGGTCCAGGTCGATGAAGACCACGGCCAGCTCGTGGCCCTCGTGCGAAGCCACGGACAGCGCCTGTTCGGCCTGCGCCAGCAGCAGGCTGCGGTTGGGCAGGGTGGTCAGCCCGTCGTAGAAGGCCAACTGCCGGATGCGGCGGCGTGCCTGCTCGCGCTCCAGCGCCAGCGCACACAGGTCGGTGCAGGCCTCCACCAGCCGCTGGTGGAAGGGATCGGGGCCGGGCCGGTCGAAATGGCGGTAGTAGAAGGCAAAGGTGCCGGCCACGCCGCCCTGCAGCCCGCAGATGGGCGTGGACCAGCAGGCCGTATACCCCAGCGGCAGGATGAGGTGCTTGAAGTCGGCCCACAACGGATCGGTGGCGATGTCGCCCACCAGCACGGGCCGGTTGTGGAAGGCCGCCGCGCCGCAGGAGCCGACATTGGGGCCGATGGGCACGCCGTCCAGCGCCGCCGAATAGGAGGCCGGCAGGCTGGGCGCGGCCAGCGGATGCAGGCGGTTCTGGTCATCGACTTCCAGCACCGACACCGCGATATCGGGCGCAATGCGCTCGACCTCGCGGCAGACCAGGTCCAGCACCTCGGTCAGCGGCTGGTCGCGGGCCATGGCCTCCAGGGCGCGCCGCTGCAGCACCTCGTGCATCTTGGCCTCGGTGATGTCGGTGATCACGGTCACCGTGGTGTGGAGGCGGCCGTCGGGGCCCATGACGGGATTGGCCTGGGCGCTGACCCAATACCGCTCGCCGTCCTTGCCGACGAGGATCTCCTCGCGGTAAACCGGCTTGCCTGCGTCCAGTTCGGCGCGGTAGGCGGCCGTGAATTCGGGCGAGGCATGGGGCACCAGCAGGGCGATGGGCGCACGGCCCACGACCTCTTCGCTGCTCCAGCCGAACATGCGGGTGAAGCCTGCGTTGACATAGGAGATGGTCCAGTTGCCGTCGGCGATCACCACGGCCGCGTCGGTGGCATCGGCCACCAGGGACAGGCGCCGCAAATGCTCCTGCCGTCTGCGGTCGGCCTGCACCCGGGCCGTGATGTCGGTGGCAATGCACAGCACATGGCTGAGCGCGCCCTGGGTATCCAGCACGGGGGCATAGGTGGCCTCCAGCCAGCAGGTGCTGCCGTCGCGGCGCCGGTGTTCGCCCACGCGCGAAATCGTCTCGCCCGCGCCCCAGCGCTGGCGCCACCGGCCGTAGGCGTCGGGATCGGCATGTGCCTGGGTGCACAGGTCACTGTGCAGCAGGCCCTCGGCGCCCGAGGTGGGGTAGCCAAGAATGGCTTCGTAATTGGCGTTGGCGCGCATCAGCCGGCCTTCGGGCGTGAACTCCGCCAGCGCCATGGCCTTGTCCAGCGTGCTCCACAGCGCCTGCTGCCCTGCCGTGCCTGCTACCCGCGTTTCGAACATGGTTCGCTCTCCTGATGGATGCTGAGCTGATGATGATTGTTTCCAAATGATACCGATCCGGCGCAGCAGCTGGATGTCCAGCCACACCTGATCGCACTTGCTCCCTCTGTTCGCCCATGGATGGTCCGCCTGATGGCACTCTTAGGCAAGTGCTGCCGCTGGTTACAATGATTTGAGAATGATTCTTGTTTGATGGCGCCTCCCGCCTTCAAGCCATCGGGTCCCACCATGCCATCCGCCCCAGCCTCCAGCGCCACCTCCAACGCGGTCTCCAGCCCCTTGCACCGCGAAATCTTCGCCCTCTACGTCGGCCACCATGGCTGGCTGCAGGGCTGGCTGCGCCGCCGACTTGGCAATGCCTGCGACGCGGCCGACCTGGCGCAGGACACCTTTGTCCGCCTGCTGGTGGCGCCTGCAGGCGACTTGCCCGCCCTGCGCGAGCCACGCGCCTACCTGGCCACGGTGGCGCGGCGCCTGCTGATCAACCACCTGCGCCGCCAGTCGCTGGAGCAGGCCTGGCTGCAGGCCCTGGCCGCGCTGCCAGCGCCGCAGGCGCCGTCGCCCGAGCAGCAATTGCTCATCCTGCAGGCGCTGCAGGAGGTCGATGCCATGCTCGACGGCCTGCCGCCCAAGGTGCGTGCGGTCTTCATCCTGTCCCAGGTCGAGGGGCTGACCTATGCGGCCATTGCCGAGCAACTGGGCATGGGCCTGCGTTCGGTCAAGCGCTACATGGCCCAGGCCATGGCCGAGTGCATTCTGCTGTCGGCATGAACGCCGTGGACTCCCAGGCCGCAGCACCGCTGTCGCGCGAAATCGCCTTGCAGGCCGCCGAATGGTTTGTGCTGCTGCACTCGGGCGAGGCCAGCGAGGCCGACCACCGCGCCTTCGAGGCCTGGCGCACCCGTGCCGATGTCCATGAGCAGGCCTGGCTGCGCGCCCTGGCCGTGAGCCAGCGCGCGGGCAGCCTGCCGCCCGCACTGGGGGCACCGGCCCTGGGCCGCAAGCAGCGCCGTCTGGGCGCCGTGGGCCGCCGCGATACCGTGCGCGCTCTGGCCCTGCTGATCACGGCCGCCCCCGTAGGCTGGCTGGCCTGGCGTGCCACGCCCTGGAGGCAGTGGACCTCCAGCCATGCCACGGCCACGGGCGAGCGCCGCGAATGGACGCTAGCCGATGGCAGCCGCATCGTGCTCGATACGGGCAGTGCCGTCGATGTGTTGTTTGACGAGGCGCTGCGCCGTGTCCACCTGAGTGAGGGCGCCGTCTTCATAGAGACCGCGCCCGACCCGCAGTCCCGGCATCGGCCCTTCGTGGTCACCACAGGGCAGGGCAGGGTGCGCGCCCTAGGCACGCGCTTTGTCGTGCGCAGTGTCCGGGAGCGCAGCGAGGTGGCCGTGCTGCAGGGCGCCGTGCAGATCACCACCCGTGGCGGCGCCGCGCAGCAGCTGCAGGCAGGCCAGCAACTGTGGTTTGACGCCATGGGCATAGGCCGTGCCGAGCCTGCGGACGCCAGCGCCGCCCAATGGGCGCGCGGCCTGCTGGCCGCAGACAACATGCGGTTGGCCGATTTTGTGGCCGAGCTGTCGCGCTACCGCTCCGGCTGGCTGCACTGCGATCCGTCTGTGGCGGATTTGCGCGTCACCGGCGCCTTTCAACTGGGCGATGCCGATACCGGCACGGACGCCGTGCTCGCCAACCTCGTGCACCTGCTGCCCGTGCAGGTCCACTACCGCACGCGCTACTGGGTGACGGTGGCGGCGCGCGGCACACCACCGGCTTGAAATTTCTTTCGGAATCTGGCCCCTTTCTGCGGCAGGCCGTGTCCTGTTCGATGGCAACCGATTTCATCGAACGACTTCCGAAGGAAAAACAGACCATGGCTCTCCGGCCCGGCATGCGCAGCGTGGCGCGCACTCCCTCCCCCTTGCTCTTTCCACTGTCCCAGACAGGTCTCGCCGTGCTCATGGCCGCGGGCCTGGCGGCAGGCGCCGCCTTGCCGCGCGCCGCGCTGGCCCAGGCCGGTGCGGCGGCCACCAGCGCGGTGCAGCGTCCGTTCCAGGTGCCGGCAGGCCCGCTGGCCACCGCGCTCACGGCGTTTGCCGCTGACGCAGGCGTGAGCATCAGTGCGCCGCCCGCCCTGGTGCAGGGCCGGCGCACCCAGGGCGTGCAGGGCCGCCTCACGGTGCGCGAGGCGCTGGACCGACTGCTGGCCGGCACCGACCTGCAGGCGCAGGCGGCGGGGGAGGGCGGTTTTGTGCTGCGTGCGGTGCCCGAGGCCACCCAGGCATCGACCGTGCTGGGCGAGGTCAGGGTGACCGCCGCGGCCCCGGCAGAAAGCCCATGGGGCAGCACCAGCGGGTATGTGGCGCGCCGGGCCAGCACGGCCACCAAGACCGATGCGTCGATTCTCGAGGTGGCGCAATCGGTGTCCGTCATCACGCGTGACCGCATGGACGACCAGGGCGTGCGCACGCTCAACGATGCCGTGCAGTACACGGCCGGCGTGCGCACCAATACGGGCGGGGCAAATCCTGCGGACGACAGTCTGTCGGTGCGCGGCTTCAGCCAGTTCTCGGGCAATTTCTACCTGGACGGGCTGCGCCTCATGCCGCTGGGCACGCTGGGCTTTTTCGGCATGGAGCCTTACGGGGCCGAGCGCATGGAGGTCCTCAAGGGGCCGGCCTCGGTGCTGTATGGCCAGAACTCGCCGGGCGGCATCGTGAACTTCGTGTCCAAGCGGCCTTCGGCCGATGCGGTGCGCGGCATGGAGTTGTCCGTAGGCAGCCATGCTCGCCGGCAGGCGGCCTTCGACCTCGGAGGGCCGGTGGGTGACGATGGCACGGTGAGCTACCGCCTGGTGGGGCTGGCCAGGGCGGCCGACCAGCAGATCGACTTCATGCGTGATGACCGCGTCTACCTGGCGCCCAGCCTGACCTGGGCGCCGGACGCGCGCACCAGCGTCACGCTGCGCGGCTTCTACCAGAAGAACCACGCCATGATGTCCACCAACGTGCAGTGGGATGCGCTCAACGGGCGCAACCCCAATGGCCGGCTGCCCCTGAACCGCTTCCTGGGGGAGCCGGGCTTCGACCGCGAAGAGACCGAGGTCGCATCGCTGGGCTACGACGCACGCCATCAATTCGACAGCGGCTGGACGCTGCGGCAGAACTTCCGCTACCTGCACGCACGCAACCACGAGCAATACATGTTCCGCTACGGGCCGCTGATCGACGGCTCCATCACCAACCGGGAGATCGATTCGCGCGATGGCAAGGGTGGCGTCTACACCGTGGACACCAGCCTGTCGGGCCAATTCGCGGCGGCCGGCCTGCAGCATGAACTCATCGTGGGGCTGGACTACAACCGCAGCCGCTCCAGTTTCGACTCCTACATTGCCGACGGTCCGCAGCTGGACATCTACCGGCCCGTCTATGGCAGCTTCATCGACACCTCGCTGCTGCAGCCCGATGCGCTGCGCGATGAGCGCGCCCAGCAGGTAGGCCTCTACGTGCAGGACCGCATCCGCAAGGACCGCTGGGTGCTGGCCCTGGGCGGACGCCACGACTGGAGCCGCCTGGAGCAGTCCAGCCGCCTGGCCGACCCCGTGTCCACCAGCGTGCGCAAGCCCAAATCCTTCACGGGCCGCGTGGGCCTGACCTATCTTGCAGACAATGGCGTGGCGCCCTATGTCAGCTACAGCGAGTCGTTTGTCCCTTTGATGGGCGCTGACCGCAACGACCGGCCCTTTGATCCGGAAACCGGCAAACAGGTCGAGGTCGGCGTCAAGTACTCGCCCGACGAGCGCAGCAGCTTCACGCTGGCCGCCTTCGAGCTGCGCCGGCAGAACGTGCTCACCACCGACCCCGAGAACGTCCGCTATTCCATACAGCAGGGCGAAGTGCGTTCTCGCGGCATCGAGTTCGAGGCGGCAGTCCAGCCCACGCGCGGGCTCAAGCTCCTGGCCGCGCTGACCTACAACCCCGTCAAGGTGACCCGGGCCCAGCCAGACCAGTGGGGCGGCAACGTGCAGGGCAAGTCGCCTTACGAAGTGCCCCGCAAGATGGCGTCGGCCTGGGTGGACTATGCCTTTGGGGGCGACCTGCTGGGGCTGGGGGCGGGCGTGGGGGCGCGCTACATCGGCTGGAGCTGGGGCGATGCGGACAACAGCTTCCGCGTACCGTCGTTCACCCTGGTGGATGCCTCGCTGCGCTATGACCTGGGAAAGATGCGCAGTGACTGGCGCGGGGCCAGCGTGAGCCTTACGGTGAAGAACCTGTTCGACAAGTACCACACGGCGTCGTGCTTTTCCGCCAATGCCTGCAACTATGGCGAAGCGCGCAACATGGTGGTTCGGTTCGGGTACATCTGGTAGGCCTTGCGGCATCAGGCCGGTCGAAAGCGCGGTTGCACGCTCCCTGGCATGGATACAATCGAATAAGAATGATTCTTGTTTGATTGCGGGCCCCGCCCCCAAGGGAATCGGGACCTGCCATGCCATCCGCCTCCACCCCCCAGCACCGAGAAGCCGCCTCCCTGTACACCGCCCACCATGGCTGGCTGCAGGGCTGGCTGCGCCGCAGGCTGGGCAATGGGGCGGATGCGGCGGACCTGGCGCAGGACACCTTCGTGCGCATCCTGGGCGTGCGCGACCTGGCCGGTGTGCAGGAGCCGCGTGCCTACCTGACCACGGTAGCCAAGGGCGTGCTCGTCAACTGGTACAAGCGCCAGGCGCTGGAGCGGGCCTACCTCGAAGCCCTGGCCGCGCTGCCCGAACCCGTGGCGCCTTCGCCCGAGCAGCGCGCCCTGGTGCTGGAGACCCTGCACGAGATAGACGCCATGCTGGACGCGCTGCCGCCCATCGTGCGGCGCACGTTTTTGCTGTCCCAGCTGGACGGCATGAAGTACGAGGACATCGCGCAGCAGCTGGAGGTCTCGCTCACCAGCGTCAAGCGCTACATGGCCCAGGCGTTTCGCCAATGCCTGGTGGCAATGGCGTGATGGAGACGCCCCTGCAAGCGCGCGTGCTCGACGAGGCCGCCGAATGGCTGATGCGCCTGCACGACAGCGGTGCCACCGATGCCGACCGCGCCGCCTGCGAACGCTGGCGCCAGGCCGACCCACAGCATGCCCTGGCCTGGGAGCGTGCCGAGCGGCTGCTGGGCAAGTTGGGCGGCCTGCCTGCAGCGCTGGCCATGCCGGCGCTGGACCGGCCCCGAAGCCACCGCGCCCAGCGCCGCGCCACCGTGGCCCGGCTGGCCGCGCTGCTGGCCGTGGCGCCTGCAGGCTGGCTGGTATGGAGTGCGGCGGACCAGCGCGGCTGGGGCGCCGACCTGCGCACCGCCACCGGCGAGCGCCGCACCGAGCATCTGGCCGATGGCAGCCGCCTCCTGCTGGACACGGCCAGTGCGGTGGACATCCGGTTTGATGGCGCACTGCGCCTGCTCACCTTGCGCCAAGGCGCGATTTCCATAGAAACGGCGGCCGATACCGCCACGCCGCACCGCCCCTTTGTCGTGGACACCGCCCATGGCCGGCTGCGCGCCCTGGGCACCCGCTTCACCGTGCGGCAGGAGGGGGGCAGGGCGGACGGCGGCCCCGTGCGCCTGGCCGTGACCGAGGGCGCCGTGGAAGTCACGCTGCGCGGCGCCGCCCACCCGGCGCTGGTCGTTCAAGCCGGTCAGCAAACGGTATTGCGAGCGGGGGAGGTGACCGCGCCCCACCCCCTGCAGCCCGAGGCCACGGCCTGGACCCACGGCATGCTGATGGCCGACGCCATGCCGCTGGCCGCGTTCTGCGCCGAACTGTCGCGCTACCGGCCCGGCCTGCTGCAGTGCGCGCCCGAGGTGCGCGCGCTGCGCGTGTCCGGCTCCTTTCCGCTGGGCGATACGGACCGGACGCTGACCATGCTGGCCTCCACCTATCCCGTCGACGTGCAGACGCGCATGCGCGGCTACTGGATCACCGTGGTCGCCAGGAACTAAAAAAATCAAGGCAGGGTGACACTTTTTCGGATCTCGGCTGGCAACGGGGAAAGAGCTTCTTTCTTCACCGCCTCCAAGGACCGATTTCCATGCCTGCCGTACCCATGCCGCATCCCGTCTTCCATCCCCTGGCGCATGCCGCCCGCCTGGCCCTGCTGGGCATGGCATTGGCCGCAGGCGCCGTGCAGGCGGCCGAACCGGCACCTGCTCCCACACCCGCTCCCGCAGCCCAGACCTACCAGATCGCACCCGGGCCGCTGGGCCGCACGCTGGCCGGCGTGGCCACGGCGGCGGGTATTTCGCTGTCCTTCGATCCTGCGCTGACCGAAGGGCTCACCAGCCCGGCCCTGTCCGGCCACTATGCGCCGCAGCAGGCACTGCAGCGCCTGCTGGCCGGCAGCGGGCTGGACATGGTGGCGCGCAGCGATGGCAGCTACACGCTGCGCAGGCAGGCCGCACCGGCCGGCGCTGGTGCCGGTTCCACCACGGTCCTGAACGAAGTGCAGGTGACGGCCCGCGCCGAGCGCAGCGCCACCAGCGAAGGCACGGGCAGCTACGTGGCCCGCGCGGTCACGGTGGGCAAGGGCGAGCAGGCGATCAAGGACATCCCCCAGTCCATCAGCGTGATCACGCGCCAGCGCATGGACGACCAGAACCTCAACACCGTGGACGACGTGCTGGCCAGCACCACGGGCATCACGATGTACGACAGCCCCATGGGCGGGCGCTATGTCTACTCGCGCGGCTTCCGCGTGGACACCTACCAGTTCGATGGCGTGAACCGCGCCTTCTACTACCCGCAAGCCGACAACTTCACCAGCAACGCCGCCACGCTGGACCGCGTGGAAGTGGTGCGCGGTGCCACGGGGCTGCTGCAGGGGGCGGGCTCCCCCAGCGCGGCCATCAACATGGTGCGCAAGCGCCCCCTGGCAGAGCGCCAGCTGGAGGTATCGGCCAGCGCGGGCTCCTGGAACAACCTGCGTAGCGAGATCGATGCCACGGGCCCGCTCAACGAGGCCGGCACGCTGCGCGGGCGCGTGGTCGCCAGCCTCAACAGCCGCGACTATTTCTACGACGTGGCCAGCAGCCGCACCGGCGTGCTCTACGGCGTGCTGGAGTACGACCTCAGCTCCCAGACCCGGCTGACGGTGGGCGCCACCCACGAGCGGCTGCGCTCCACGCCGTTCTTCCAGGGCCTGCCGCGCTATGCCGACGGGGCGGACCTGCGGCTGCCGCGCTCCACCTTCCTGGGCGCGGACTGGAACCGCTGGGACAGCGAGCAGACATCGCTGTTTGCCGAGCTGCAGCACCGCTTCAACGCGGACTGGACCGTCAAGGCCACGGCGGGCTACACCCGGGAAAAGCACGACATGAAGTACGCCTTCGCCCTGGGGGCCATCAATCCCGCCACGCTGGCGGGCAACGAGATGTATGCCGGCCTGTTCGATGTCACCACCGACAACAAGACCCTGGACGTGGCGGTGGACGGCAAATTCGACGCCTTCGGCCGCCGGCATTCGCTGAGCTTTGGTGCCAACACGGGCCGCATGGTCAACGACAGCGACTATTCGCTGATCCGCATGGGCCTGCCCAACAACGTGTTCGACCCGAGCGCCGCCATCCGCGAGCCGTCCCGCGCGGAATTCCTGGCCAACCGCTATCGCGGCGATGAAAGCCGCACCCGCATGACCCAGTCCGGCGCCTACGGCGTGGCGCGGCTGGGCCTCACCGATGCGCTGACCCTGATCGGCGGCGCCCGCGTCACCCGCTTCACGGGCAGCAGCAACTACCGCAACACGGGCGAGGCCTACAACGACCCGTACAAGGAAAGCGGCGTCATCACGCCCTATGGCGGCCTGGTCTATGCGCTCAATGACCAGTGGTCGGCCTATGCCAGCTACTCCGACATCTTCCAGGCCCAGAACGCCGTGACGGCGGCCGGCGACCTGCTGGCACCCATCAAGGGGCGCAATCTGGAAGTGGGCATGAAGGGCGAATTGCTGGACGGCAGGGTGAACGCGGCCGTGGCCCTGTTCCGCATCGACCAGAAGAACCGCGCCGAAGAGGACCTGGTCAACCCCTGCTCGGCCAGCACCTACTGCTATGTCTCCGTGGGCAAGGTCCGCAGCCAGGGGCTGGATGCCGAGATCAGCGGCGAGGTGGCGCGTGGCTGGCAGCTGTTTGCCGGCTACACCTTCAGCCATTTCAAATACCTGGACAACACCTCCAATGCCGGCGTGGAGTTCGCCAGCACCTACACGCCCAAGCACATGCTGCGGGTCTGGAGCGACTACCGCCTGCCGGGCGAATGGAGCGCCTGGAACGTGGGCGGCGGCGTCAACTTCCAGACCGCCAGCTCGCGCGCGGTGGGCGCCATCACCGACGTGCAGCCAGCCTATGCCGTGTGGTCTGCCCGCCTGGGCTACCGGATCGACCGCAACTGGTCCGTGGCACTGAGCGTGGCCAACCTGTTCGACAAGACCTACTACCAGACCATAGGCGCGCCGGCCTGGGGCAATGTCTACGGCGCACCGCGCAGCGCGACACTCACGCTGCGCGGCAAGTTCTGAAACACGGCCAGGAGGAACGGACTGCAGCAGCAGGCGGGAGAGCAGGGCCGCAAGAGGGTCGTAGTTGCCTATAATTGAGAATTATTCTCAATCTCGGGTCGCCGCGTGTCCAGCCCATCGCCTTCCTTGTCCGCCCATGTCGAATCCCTGTACCTGGCCCACCACGGCTGGCTGCAGGGCTGGCTGCGCAAGAAGGTGGGCAATGCCTTCGACGCGGCCGATCTGGCGCAGAGCACCTTCCTCAAGGTGCTGGGCGCCAAGGGCCTGGACCAGCTCCAGGAGCCGCGCGCCTACCTGACCACCATTGCGCGCAACCTGCTGATCAACCAGGTGCGGCGCCGCGCCATCGAGCAGGCCTATCTCGATGCGCTGGCCGCCATGCCCGATCCCGTGGCGCCGCCGCCCGAGGTCCGGCTCATGGTGCTGGAGACCCTGGTGGAGATAGACCGCCGCCTGGGCCGCCTGCCCGCGCTGGCCAAGCAGGCCTTCCTGCTGGCCCAACTCGAAGGGCTCGGCCATGGCGAGATCGCGGCTGAGCTGGGGATTTCCATCTCCACGGTCAAGCGGCATCTGGCCAAGGCGGCCATGCGCTGCTTCTTCCCGGAGTAGGCGGCATGCAGGCGTTCCCTTCCGCTTCTTCCCCCATTTCTGCCGAAGTGGCCCGCCAGGCCGTGCAATGGTGGCTGCAACTGAACTCCGGCAAGGCCCAGGCCCGGCAGCACGATGGCCTGCAGCGCTGGCGTGCGGCCAGCCCCGAGCATGAGGCCGCCTGGCAGCGCATCGAATCCATGGGCAGCCAGATGGCCGGCATCCCCATGCCGCTGGCGCGGGCCGCATTGGCCGCGCCCGGCTCGGCCGGCAGGCGCCGTGCAGTGCAGGCGCTGGCCGTGCTGCTGGTCTCGGGCGCAGGCTCCGCTGCCGTCGTGCGCTCGCAGGCCTGGCGCGGCTGGACGGCCGACCAGGTGGCTGCCGTGGGCGAGCAGCGCCGGCTGCCGCTGCCCGACGGCGGCAGCGTGGTGCTCAACACCGGCAGCGCCCTCAACCTGCGCTACGGCGCAGCCGAGCGCGTGCTGGAGCTGGTGCGTGGCGAAATCCTCGTGCAGACCGCGCCGGACAGCCTGCACCGTCCCTTCATCGTGCAGACCGCCATGGGCGCCGTTCAGGCCCTGGGCACGCGCTTCACGGTGCGCGAGCGCGGGAGCGGCATCGAAGTGGGCGTGCTGCAAGGCGCCGTGCAACTGCGGCCCGCGCATGCCCCGCATGCCGCGCAGCGCATCGATGCGGGAGAGCAGGGCACGTTCACGGCCCAGCAGGCCGTGCACTCCGGCGCGCTGGACACGGCAGCCAGCGCCTGGGCCGAAGGCATGCTCGTGGCCTCGCGCATGCGGCTGGAGGATTTCCTGGCCGAGCTGGGCCGCTACCGGCGCGGGCGCCTGGGCTGCGACCCGGCCGTGGCCGGCCTGCACGTCTCCGGCGCCTATCCGCTGGCCGACACCGACCGCGTGCTGGCCGCGCTGACTTCCTCGCTGCCCGTGGAAATCCATTCCTTCTCGCGCTACTGGGTGATGGTGCGGCCTGCCGGGGCGGGCAAGGCATGAGCGGCACGGCCTGCATGAAGGCCTTCGCACTTTCCTGAAAAAAATTTGAGCTGATTTGCCGGCGATGGCTGTCAACAGAGACAGGAGCGCACCGCAGCGTGCGCCAACGCTTCTCTACAACCATTGCAACAAGGCCTTTCCATGCGCCCTCAGACCATGCGCCAGAACTCCATGCGGCAGACTGCCGCCTCCACCGTCCGCCCATCCCAGGCGGCCCCGGCATTACGTCCGGTGGCGCTGGCGCTGCAGGTGCTGTGCGCGGGCACGCTGGCGGGGCTGGCTGCCGCAGGCGCCCTGGCTCCGGCACAGGCCTGGGCGCAGCCCGCTGCCGGTGCTTCGCAGCAACGCCAGTACGACATTGCAGCCGGCCCGCTGGAAAGCGTGCTCAACCAGCTCGGCCGCGAGGCCGGCGTGCTGGTCACCTTTGGCTCGGCCGTCACCGAAGGCTTGCGCAGCGGCGGCGTGAGCGGGCGCTTCACCGTGGAGCAGGCGCTGGACCGCGCCTTGCTGGGCACGCCGCTTGCGGCCGTGCGCTCGGCCGGTGGCGGCTACACCCTGCGCGAGATGCCCGTGGTGCCGGCCGCCTCCGCTGCGGGTGCTGCGGGTGCGGCAGGCGCGCCGTCCTCCCAGACACTCAGGACCGTGCTGGTCACGGCCTCGGCCCAGGCCAGCCCCACCACCGAAGGCTCGGGCTCCTACACCACGCCGGCCACGGCGGCGGCCACGGGCCTGAGCCTGTCGCTGCGCGACACACCGCAGTCCGTCAGCGTGCTCACGCGCCAGCAGATCGAAGACCAGGGCCTGCTCTCGCTCAATGACGCCATGCGCAGCGTCACCGGCATCCATGTCGTCAGCTCGGACAGCGACCGCTCGGACTTCTACTCGCGCGGCTTCTACGTGGACAACCTGCAGTACGACGGCGTGCCCACCTCCATCGGCCTGTCGTTCTACGGTGACTCGGGCACCGATACCACCATCTATGACCGCGTCGAAGTGGTGCGTGGCGCCACGGGCCTGCTCACGGGCGCGGGCAATCCGTCGGCCTCCATCAACATGGTGCGCAAGCACGCCAACAGCAAGGTGTTCACGGGCTCGGCCTCGGCCAGCGTGGGCTCGTGGAACCACCATCGTGGCACGGTGGACCTGTCCATGCCGCTGACGCAGGACGGCCGCATCCGCGCACGCGTCGCAGGCATGGCCGAAGAGCGCGACTCCCATGTGGATCTCTACCACGCGCGCAAGCAGGTCTTCTACGGCGTGATCGACGCCGACCTCACGCCCGACACCACGCTCAGCGTGGGCGCCGACTACCAGTCCAACCGGCCCACCGGCTCGACCTGGGGCGGCCTGCCGCTGGTCTTCACGAACGGCATGCCAGCCGACTGGAGCACCTCCAAGACCACGGCCGCGAACTGGACGCGCTGGAACAGCACCAACAAAAACATCTTCGCCAACCTGCAGCACCGCTTCGGCAACGACTGGAAGCTCAAGGCCAACTTCGTGCACCGCGACAGCGCCTACGACGCCAAGCTGCTGTACCTCATGCGCCAGCCCGACATCACCACCGGCCTGGGCATGGCGGCCCTGCCCAACTACTCCGAATACAGCTTCCAGCAAAACAGCGCCGACCTGCAGGTGACGGGCGGCTGGGAACTGGGCGGGCGCCGCCATGAGGCCGTTGTCGGCCTGAGCAGCAGCCGTGCCCGCGAGCACAAGGCCGGCCATGCGCGCACCAGCCCCCTGCAGGACGTGGGCAACTACTACCAATGGGACGGCTCCTATGCCGAGCCCACCTGGGGGCCGCTGACCACCAGCAGCCTGGACCACACGCGCCAGGACGCGCTGTACGGCGCGCTGCGCCTGTCGCTGGCCGATCCGGTCAAGCTCATCGTGGGCGGGCGCCAGAGCAGCTGGAAGGTGCGCAGCCTCAGCGAGGTGCGCGACCACAACGTCTTCATCCCCTACGCAGGCCTGGTGCTGGACCTGAGCGAAGGCTTCTCCGCCTATGCCAGCTACACCGACATCTTCCAGCCCCAGAACTACCGCGACCGTGGCGGCAGCTACCTGGACCCCGTGGCGGGCAAGAGCTTCGAGATCGGCATCAAGGGCGAGCACCTGGACGGCAGGCTCAACAGCTCGCTGTCCGTCTTCCGCATCCAGCAGGACAACGTGGCCCAGCTGGACGAAGGCCAGGTCGTGCCCGGCACCACCGACTTCGCCTACTACGGCGCCAAGGGCGTGACCAGCAAGGGCTTCGAGGCCCAGGTCTCGGGCGAGCTGGCCACGGGCTGGAACCTGTCGGCCGGCATTGCCCACACCGTCGCGCGTGACGCCCAGGGCCTGTCCATCAACGCCTGGGCGCCCAAGACCCAGGCCCAGCTGTTCACTTCCTACCGCCTGCCCGGTGGATGGAATCAGCTCACCGTGGGCGGCGGCCTGCAATGGCAAAGCCGCACCCGCGCCAGCGTCTTCGTGGCGGGCAATGACCTGGTCTTCGAGCAGAAATCCTTCGCCACCGCCAGCCTCATGGCGCGCTATGCCTTCAGCCCCAAGCTTTCGCTGCAGCTGAACCTGAACAACCTCTTCAACAAGAAGTACTACGTCAACATCGACGGCCAGGGCCAGTTCGGCACGCCGCGCCAGGCCATGGCGGTGTTGAACTACAAGTTCTGAGTGGACAGGGCGGCGGGGGCAACAGCGCAGGCCAACCGTTAGAATGCAAATGAGAATTGATCTCATATTTCGGGCCAGCCGCCCACGCATTCCTCCTCCCGCGCCATGTCTGCCGCCGAAACCTCCCTTCACCGCGAAGTCGCCACGCTCTACACCGACCACCACGGCTGGCTGCAGGGCTGGCTGCGCAAGAAGCTGGGCGATGTGCACCAGGCGGCCGATCTGGCGCACGACACCTTTGTGCGCCTGCTGGCGCGCGACGAGCCTGTGCAGGCGCGTGAGCCGCGCGCCTTCCTGACCACGGTGGCGCAGCGCGTGCTGGCCAACCACTACCGGCGCCAGCAACTGGAGCGCGCGTATCTGGAGGCGCTGGCACAGGCGCCGCAGTCCTTTGCCATCTCGCCCGAGGAGCGCGCGCTGCTGCTGGAGGCGCTGGACGAGATCGACCGCATGCTCGACGGCCTGCCTGCCCCTGTGCGGCGGGCCTTTCTGATGGCCCAGCTGGACGGCATGAAGCAGGCCGACATTGCGCGCGAGCTGGGCCTGTCGCTGACCACCGTCAAGCGCTACCTGGTGCAGGCCGGCATGCACTGCTATTTCGCGGTGGATGCATGACGGCGCCGGGAGCCGGCCTGCCGCCCGAGGTAGCGCGCAGCGCCATCGAGTGGTGGCTGAAGCACCAGGAGGGCGGCCTGTCCGATGAGTTGGCCCGCGAATGGCAAGCCTGGCAGGCCTGGCGCGCGGCCGATCCCCTGCACGAGCAGGCCTGGCAGCGCATCACTGCCGTCAACCAGCGGCTGGCTGGGCTGGTGGCGCCGCCGCAATCACCGATAGCCCGGGCTGCGCTGGCCCCGCGTGGTTCCGCTCGCCGGCGCGTGATCCGGTCCCTGGCCGTTGCGGCCTTTGGTGCCGGCATTGCCTGGCAGCTGGAGCAGCGCCTGCCCTGGCAGGGCTGGGTGGCCGATGCACGCACGGCGCGGGGCGAGCGTCGGCAGATGGCGTTGCCGGACGGCACGCAGATCGTGCTCAACGGCGCCAGCGCGCTGGACATCGAATACGGTCCCCGGCACCGCCGTCTGCGCCTGCTGCAGGGCGAGGTGCTGGTCACCACGGCCAAGGACACCGAGCAGCCCGCCCGGCCCTTTGCCGTGCAGACCACTGCGGGCGAAGCTCTGGCCCTGGGGACGCGGTTTTCCGTGCGTGCGCTCGCGGATGGTGATTTCCAGGTGGGTGTGTTCGAGGGTGCCGTGCGCCTGACCCCCCGGCTGGCCGGCCACAGTGTGCTGGTGCTCAGGGCGGGCGAGCAGGCCACGCTGCGGGCCGATGGCGTCTCGCCAGCCACCGCCGTGCATGAGGACAGCACCGCCTGGACCGAGGGCATGCTGGTGGCGCGCGGCATGCCGCTGGCCCGGATGCTGCAGGCGCTGCAGCCATACAGCGATGCGGCCCTGGCCTGCGAGCCCGAAGTGGCCGACCTGCGCATCTCCGGCACCTATCCGCTGGCCGAGGTGCCGCGCGTGCTGGCCGTGATCGGTGCGCTGCCGGGACTGGAGCTGCGCTCCATGACGCGCTGGTGGGGCCGGCGCGAGGTGGTGGTGGGCAAGAAATCGGCAGGGGCTTGAAGGGACCTGCGCAGTTTTTTTGAAGAAATCTGCGCCCGGGGTGGTCTGTTTCGAGAACTCGCGGGACATGGAGGAAGAGGGGGGCTTGCCATGCCGGGCCCGCCCATCGATTCGTCCATTCATCCGTTTGTCTTTTCCTTCCAGGCCCAGTCCTTCGCACACCATGGCATATCCCGCAGCGCCCCGGCGCTTTCCCTGCGCCTTGCGCCCCTCCGTCGTCCCGTCCCGTGGCCTGTTGCTGGCTTTGGCCTGCGCGGGGCTGGGCAGCAACCTGTGGGCGCAGGCGCCTTCGCCGTCCGTCAACACCACGGCCGCCACAGCAGCCACACGCAGCTACCAGATTCCGGCGGGCACGCTGGAGGACGCGCTCAACCGATTCGGGCGCGATTCGGGTTTGCTGCTGTCCTTCACCCAGGACCAGGTCCAGGGCCTGCGCAGCCCGGGGCTGCAGGGCAGCCACACCGCGCAGGCCGGCCTGGCCGCGCTGCTGCAGGGCACGGGGCTGGAGGCGGCGGTGCAGCCGCAAGGCGGCTATGTGCTGCGCCAGCGCGCCGTGCCCGATGCCCGGGCGCCAGACGTTGCCCCGCGCGCGGTGTCGCTGGCCGAGGTGCGCGTGGCCGCGCGCCGCGCCGGTGACGGCACGACCGAAGGCACGGGCTCCTACACCAGCCGCGTGACCAGCATTGCCTCCAAGACGGACCAGTCGTTCCGCGAGATTGCGCAGTCGGTATCGGTGGTCACACGCGAACAGCTCGACGACCAGCGCGTGACCGATGTGACCGAGGCCCTCAAGCTCACGCCCGGCGTGGTCGTGGCCAATACCGTGGGCGACTTCTATTCGCGGGGCTTTCAGATCACCAGCATGCAGATCGACGGCGGCGCGCCGCTGGCTTTGGGCGCCTACACCTATTCGCCGCAGCAGGACATGGCCTTCTACGACCGCGTCGAAGTCATGCGCGGCGCCTCGGGCCTGCTGGGCGGCGTGGGCGATCCGGGCGGCATCATCAACCTGGTGCGCAAGAAGCCGCTGGCCCAGCGGCAGTTCAAGGCCGCGCTGTCGGCCGGCTCCTGGAGCCGGCGCGGCGTGGAGCTCGATGCCAGCGCGCCGCTGGCCGACGACGGCCGCGTGCGCGGCCGCGCCGTGCTGTCCTACCACAAGGGCGACTCCTACATGGACCTGCGCAGCAGCGAAAAGCCCTCGATCTACGGCGTGCTGGAGGCCGACCTCACGCCAGACACCCTGCTGACCGTGGGCGGCAGCTACGGAAAGACCCATGAGAACGGCGACTATGCCGGCCTGCCGCGCTTTGCCGACGGCAGCAGCCTGGGCCTGCCCCGCCACACCAACTTCACCCAGCCCTGGGCCTATTACGACTACGAGACCAAGGAGCTGTTCGCCCAGCTCGAGCACAAGTTCGACAACCGCTGGAAGGCCAAGCTCAACGTCTCGCGCGTGGAGACCGAGCTGGACCGCTTCTGGGTCTACATGGGCGGCGCCATCAACCCGCAGACCCTGGCGGGTGCGGTCTGGCGCGGCGGCCACATCCAGTCCGGCAATACGCAGGAGGTGGTGGACCTGAGCCTGGGCGGTCCCTTCCAGCTCATGGGCCGCACGCATGAATTGCTGCTGGGCGCGGACTGGCAGCGCGTGGAAAGCTTCTGGCAAAGCGCCAATTTCACGGGCAGCGGCACCGTGGCCAGCAATCCGTTTGCCCCCAGCATCTGGACGCCGCCCACGGAAACCTACTTCAACACCCGCTACGGCCCCTGGGGCCAAAAGCAGATGGGCGGCTATGGCGTGCTGCGCCTGCATCCCACGGACAGGCTGCACCTCATCCTGGGTGCGCGCGCCAGTCGCTACGACTTCCAGCAGTCGATCTGGAACCTGGATGCGCAGGGCAACCGCACGCCCTGGTCGAACACGCCGTTCAAGGAGCCCACCAAGATCACGCCCTATGGCGGGGTGATCTATGACCTGAACAGCCAGTGGTCGGCCTATGCCAGCTATTCGTCCATCTTCAAGCCGCAGGCGCTGAGCATGGCCGGCCCGGCGCCGGGCACCTCGCTGCCGCCGGTCAAGGGCGCCAGCTACGAGGCCGGCCTCAAGGGCGAGCTGATGGACGGGCGGCTGAACGCCACCTTCAGCCTCTTCAATGTGGAGCGCACGGGCACGGCCGTGGTGGACCCGCGCTACGAGACCAGCACCAGCCGCTGGGGCGGCAACTGCTGCTACCTGGCACAGGGCAAGGTCACCAGCCGGGGCTTCGACATGGAGCTGGGCGGCGAGCTGCAGCCCGGCTGGCAGCTGGCAGCTGGCTACACCTTCAACAACACCCGCGACCGCAGCACCGAAAAGACCTACAGCAGCATCACGCCGCGCCACCTGTTCAAGCTGTCCACGGCCTATACGCTGCCGGGCGAGCTGTCGCGCTGGAAAGTGGGCGGCAGCGCCCAGATCCAGAGCACGCACTACGTCAGCGGCACGGCGCTGTCGGCGGCGGGCACGTCCGTGCCCTTTGACTTCACGCAGGGCGGCTACGCGCTGTGGAATGCCATGGTGCAGTACCGCATCGACCCGCGCTGGACGGTCACGCTGAACATCAACAACCTGCTCGACAAGACCTACTACCAGACCCTGGGCACAACGTTCAGCAACAACCTGTATGGCGCACCGCGCCACGCCATGCTCACGCTGCGCGGCAGCTTCTGAGGACGGCGGCGCAGGCGTTCGGGCCGCCGTTGTGCAGCCAGCGGCCTTGCGGGGGATCACACCACGCGCCGGGCCTCCACCTTCACATGGCCGGCCAGCAGGTCGGCGCTGTCGCGGATGGCGCGCAGCGCATGGGCCAGGGCCTGCTGGCTGTGGTGCTCCTGCGGTGCATGCACTGCCGCCAGGGCCAGTTGCGCCAGGGCCGAGATGGCGGAGCAGTTTTCCTGCACGCTGCTGTGGATCTCGGTAATGGCGCTGGTCAACTGGTGCAGGCTGGGGGGCTGTGTCCTGGTGGTGCCCTTGTCCTTCTCCTTGTCCATGGCCATGCCTCAGCCCTGCGGGCGCACCGGCTCATGGGTGCGGCAGTCGAGCAGGTGCGCCATGGCCTTGGCGGCTGCCTCGGCCGCTTCGGCGCGGCGCATCTCGGCCGCGTCTTCGAATCCGCAGCCCATGGCCTGGGCCTCGGTGCCGGCGTAGTCGGCCAGCGTCTCGGCGCTGTCGCGGATGCTTTGCAGGGCGCGGGCCACCACGTCCATGTGGCGATGGCCCTTGGGCGTCTCCAGCCATGCCAGGGCCAGCTGGGCGATGGCGGAGATTTCTGCACAGCCTTGCTGCACGAGATGGTCCACCTGGGTGAGGGCATTGGACAGCTGCCGGGTGCTGTGGCTGTCCGTGGCGGATTTGGGCTGGGGGGGGGTCATGCCTGGGCCCTCCGTGTGGAAAGGGCGGCGCCAAAAGAGGGCGCGCAGGCGAGTGCCAGAGAAACGGCAGTCATGTTTCCGTGCTCCTTACTGAGACTGAAACCACCGACTCCGCGTTTTGAAGCACGAAACAGGTGGACGGGATGTTCAAAACACACAGCAAGATGTGCGGACGCCCTTACGGGTAGCCCCATCCCGCCCGAAACCGCAGGGGCGTGGACGAGCGTCCACAGCCCGGAATCCAGACGTGACAAGGCCTCGCTTTCGGGGAGGCAGCACCGCTTACTAAATGGGTGTTTTGAAGCACCGGCCCCGGAACAGGGGGCTGGTGCGGATGAGAGCGCGTGCGGCGTGCGCAAAGTCGCTTGGCGGCCCGTTGCACCTTGCGATCGCGCCCTTTCAGGAACGGTCCAGGAACCGCTGAAAGAGCCCGGCATGCATTGCGTTTATTGAGAATGATTCTTCTTTGCGCGGTTATGATCCAGCCCCATGGATTTGTCCGCCTCCTTCACCCGCGCTCTGCTTTCCGGCTTTGACCGGGCCTATGCCGACCTGGTGCGTGCCGCCACGCGCAGCACGGGCAGCCGCGAGGAGGCGGGCGACCTGGTGCACGACACCTGGCTGCGGCTGGCGGAACACGCGCGCAGCGCCCCGGCCGAGGCCGCAGACCTGGCCGGGGCCGCGAATCCGGCCCAGATGCCGCGCGACGCCACGGCCTATCTGGCCGTGATGGCCCAGCACATGGCGCTGGATGCGCACCGCCGCCGCCAGCGCCATGCCCGCTACCTGGGCGAGGCGGCAGTCCATGAACAACTGGCGCCCAGCCATGCGCCCGATGTGGCCGACTCCGTCATGTACCGCCAGGCGCTGGCCGTGCTGGAGTCCGCCTTGCACAGCCTGCCCGAGCGCTGCCGCGCCGCCTTCATCGCCCACCGCGTGCAGGGCGAGCGCCAGCCCGAGATTGCCGAGCGCCTGGGCGTCAGCCTCAACACCGTGGAGCGCGACCTGATCCAGGCCAGTGCCTGCATAGAGGATGCGCTGCACCGCTGGCGCGGTACGCGGCCCGGCAGCGCCGTTGCACGACATGCAGGTCGGCGGCGCAGCCTGGCCGCGCTGCTGGGCGTGGCCGGTTTCGGCCTGGGCGGCAGCCTGGGCTGGCAGCAATGGCGGCACTACCGCGACACGCATGTGCAGTGGCAGGCCGGCTGGTCCAGCCTGCGCGGCCAGCAGGTGCGCCATGGCCTGCCCGATGGCTCCAGCCTGCTGCTGGACGCGCTCAGCAGCGCGCAGGTGGAGTATTTCGCCACGCGGCGCGTGGTGCAGCTGACGCAGGGCGCAGCCTTCTTCGAGGTGGAGCGGGACGAGGACTGGCCCTTCACCGTGCAGGCCGGCGGCGTGCGCGTCACCGTGCTGGGCACGCGCTTCGGCGTGGAACTGGCCACGGGCGCCCAGGGGCAGGAGCGGGTCACGGTGCAGGTGGAGTCGGGGCGTGTGCGCGTGCAATCCGACGCGGATGGCGGGCGCTTCTATGAATTGTCTGCAGGCCAGGGCCTGCGCATGGAAGGCACGGTGGCCACGCAGACCCGGGGCGATGCGGGGCAGGCGGCCTCCTGGCGGCATGGCGAGCTGGTGTTTGCCGATGCCACGCTGGGCGAGGCCCTGGCGCGGCTGTCACGCTATGCGCCGTTCGACCTGCAGGCCACACCCGAGGCCGCGCGCCTGCCCCTGAGCGGGCGCGTGCGCATCGCCAAGGCCCATGCCTGGGTGCGGGCGCTGCCCCATGCGCTGCCGGTGCAGGTGCGCAGGCAGGCCGATGGCGGCCTGCTGGTGGCCACGGCGGGCTGAGGCGTGACGGTGGCAAGAGCAACTGCATGCGCACGGCAGCGGGGCGCACATTGTTTTTCAGGAGTTTTCCTGGCCAGTCGTCATGGCAGTGATCCCTGTGGGTCCCTTCCATCACTGCCAAGGACGATTTCCATGCATCCGCTTTTCCCTTCTTCGGGCGCCTGCCGCGCCGCCCTCCATCCGCTGGCCCATGCCGTGCTCTGCCTGGGCCTGGCCATGCCGCTGCAGGCGGCGCTGGCCCAGCCGGCCGCACAGACGCTGCGCTTCGACATAGCGGCGCAGCCGCTGGCCAGCGCGCTGGATCAGTTCGCGCGGCAGGCCGGGCTGCAGCTGGTGTTCACGCCCTCGCTGGCCGCCCAGCGGCAGGCGCCGGCCGTACGGGGCGAGCTGCCGCTGCGCCAGGCGCTGGATGATTTGC
This sequence comes from Delftia sp. DLF01, assembly GCF_014852125.1. Lineage (NCBI taxonomy): Bacteria > Pseudomonadati > Pseudomonadota > Betaproteobacteria > Burkholderiales > Comamonadaceae > Delftia > Delftia sp. DLF01. The sequence continues at coordinate 538,687 of NZ_JACVAZ010000003.1, read as the reverse complement.
TGGCCGGCAGCGGCCTGCAGGGCCATGTGCAAGAGGGCACGCTGACCGTGCAGCCCGTCGCCGCCATCGAAAAGACGCTGGCCGAAGTGCGGGTGAGCGCGCGCCGGGCCATCGACGGCACGACCGAGGGCACGGGCTCGTACACCAGCCGGGTGACCAGCATCGCCTCCAAGACGGACCAGTCGTTCCGCGAGATCCCGCAATCGGTGTCGGTGATCACGCGCCAGCAGCTCGACGACCGCCGCATGACCGACATCCGCGACGCGCTGGCCGCCACGCCCGGCATCACCACCAGCCAGATCAATTTCGACTCCACCTATTTCTATTCGCGCGGCTTCCAGATCGACAGCATGCAGATCGACGGCGGCGCGCCGCTGAACATCGCCCAGTACACCTACAGCGTCAACCAGAGCATGGACTTCTACGACCGCGTGGAGGTGATGCGCGGCGCCTCGGGCCTGCTGGGCGGCGTGGGCGACCCGGGCGGCATCATCAACATCGTGCGCAAGAAGCCGCTGGCCGAGCCGCGCTTCGTGGTGCAGCAGTCCATCGGCAGCTGGAACAACTACCAGACCATGGTGGATGCCACGGGGCCGCTGGCCCTTGATGGCCGGGTGCGCGGCCGGGCCGTGCTGTCCTACCAGGACACGGACCAGTTCGTGGACATCAAGCACACGCGCGCTCCCCAGTTCTACGGCGTGGTCGAGGCGGACCTGACGCCCGACACCCTGCTGACCGTGGGCATGAGCCGCAGCAAGATCCGCACGCGCGGCGATGGCGGCGGCGACGTGCCGCGCTACAGCGACGGCAGCGATATCGGCCTGCCGCGCCACACCAGCTTCACCCAGCCCTGGGCCACGGGCCGCAAGGACAACAGCGAGCTGTTCGGCGCGCTGGAGCACCGTTTTTCCGCGCGCTGGAAGGGCAAGCTCAACCTGACCCGCAGCAAGTCCAGCTATGACGGCTCCACGGTGTTCGGCTACGGCGCGCTGGACCCCGCAACCGGCCTGGGCGTGAACTGGAACGGCGGCGGCCACTACCTGTACGAGAACCGGCAGACCGTGCTGGACGCCAGCCTGGCCGGCAGCTTCGACCTGGGCGGGCGCACGCACGAGATCCTGCTGGGCATGGACCGGCAGAAGGTGGAGAGCTTCTGGAACGTGGGCTATTCCACCGATGCCACGGGCGTGGAGCCCATCGATGTCTACAATCCCGGCGCCTGGCGCCCGGCGCCGGCCGGCGAGATCTCGCGCCGCTACAACCCCTGGGGCCAGGACCAGTCGGGCGGCTATGGAGTATTGCGCCTGCATCCGACGGACCGCCTGCATGTGATCGTGGGCGCGCGCTATGCCAAGTACCGCTTCAACCAGGTCTATGAGTCGCTGAATGCGGCGGGCCAGTGGGAATTGGCATCGGGCAGCCGCTTTTCCGAGCCGGCCAAGTTCACGCCGTATGGCGGGGTGATCTATGACCTGAACAACCAATGGTCGGCGTATCTGAGCTATTCCTCGATTCTCAAGCCGCAGGCGCTGTCCAAGTCGGGGCCTCCTCCGGGCAATTCGCTGGACCCGGTCAAGGGCAAGAGCTATGAGGCCGGTTTCAAGGGCGAATTGGCCGATGGCCGGCTCAATGCCACATTCAGCCTTTTCAACGTGGTGCGCACGGGCACGGCGGTGACGGATACGCGCTATCCGAGCAATCACGAGGAATGGTCGGGCAATTGCTGCTTTCTGCCGCAGGGCAAGGTGACCAGCCGCGGCTTTGACGCCGAGATCGGCGGCGAGCTGCGCCCGGGCTGGCAGATCGCGGCCGGCTACACCTACACCACCACGCGCGACAAGACCGAGGATGCGCCCTACAGCAGCATCACGCCGCGCCATCTGCTCAAGCTGTCCACGGCCTATGTGCTGCCGGGCGAGCTGTCGCGCTGGAAGATTGGCGGCAGCGCCCATATCCAGAGCAAGCACCATGTGCGCGATACGCTGTATGACGCCGACTGGAATGAAGTCGGCCGCTACAACTTCACCCAGGGCGGCTATTCGGTCATCAATGCGATGGTGCAGTACCGGATCGATCCGCGCTGGACGGTTTCCCTGAATCTCAACAATATCTTTGACAAGACGTACTACCAGACCGTGGGCTATGCGAGCGGCGGCAATTTCTATGGAAAGCCGCGCAATGCGGTGCTGACGCTGCGCGGCACCTTCTGAGGGCCGGGGCGGGGTCCAGGAGGGCCCGCCCCAGTCCGACCCAGGCCACTGGCCGCAATGGCGAAAACCATTGCGGCTGGCCTTTTTTTCGATCTCGTTTGTCATGTATGAGGAGGGCCTTGAAGGCCGCCGCATCACGGCATCCGTCTGGGCCCCTTGTTTGCACGCATTCGTGCGTTCCTGTGCTTATCCGAATACCCATTACATGCCCCAATCCCAACCCGCTGATCCTGCAGATATCACCCAGGCCGACAGGCCCGTCCATCCGGGCCTGCTTGTCCTGTCCCGCCTGCTGGCCGCCGTCTTCGGCGGCTATGCGCTGGCCAGTGCGCTGGCGGCCTTCCTGGCCGCTGCGCTGCCCGGCGCGCGTGTCGATGCCGTGATCGCCGGCATGCAGTGGAGCTTTGCGCTGCACGCGCTGGCGGTGATCTGGGCGTTCTCGCCGGTTTCGGCGGGCCGGGTCTGGCTGGGGTTGCTGGTGCCTGCGGCCCTGATGGGCGGCGCCGCGCTGCTGCTGGCGCGCAATGGCGGGGGCGTTTGAGATGGCAAAGGCGCAGATCAGCAAGGTCCCCGGCAGCGGCGCTGCCACGGGCGGTTTCCGCCAGGCCCAGGCCTGGCTGCATACCTGGTGCGGGCTGTGGTTTTCGTGGCTGCTGTTCGCGGTGTTCCTCACGGGTTCGCTGGCCGTGTTCCAGGAAGCCATCACGCACTGGATGACGCCCGAGCACCATGCCGAGGAGGCGGCCGAGGCGGCAGCGCGCGCCGCCGCGCCGGCCGGGCAGGGTGCGGACCTGGGCCAGCGCCTGGCCTGGGGCGCGGCCTACATGCAAAAGCACCACCAGGGCGCGCAGATGTGGGAGATCTGGCCGTCCGACGACAAGGGCGGCGGCGACCTGCGTGTCTACTGGTTCGACGCCAACCGCCAGTACGCCGATGCCGAGCTGGACACCGCCACGGGCGAGGAAATGGGGGCCGGCCACGGCCACGGCGCCGCGCGCGCCACCATGGGCGGCAACCATTTCGTGGACTTCCACTATGAACTGCATGCAGGGCAGGTGGGGCTGTGGGTGATCGGCATTGCCGCCATGGCCATGCTGGTGGCCCTGGTCAGCGGCGTGATCACGCACAAGCGCATCTTCAAGGACTTCTTCACCTTTCGCGCACGCAAGGGCCAGCGCAGCTGGCTGGACGCGCACAACGCCGTGGCGGTGCTGACGCTGCCCTTCCAGTTCATGATCGCCTATACCGGCATCGCCATCTCCAGCCTGAGCTTCATGCCCGTTGGCGTCTGGACGGTCTATGGCACGGACCAGGCCGCCCGCACGGCCTTCATCGCCGACATGAACGAGGCCGGACCGCCCGCGCTGTCCGGCAAGCCCCTGGCGGTGCCCGATCTGGAGCCCTTTGTGCGGCGCGGCCAGGAGCTGATGGGCCAGGCGGTGCGCGCGGTGGTCGTCAACCATCCCGGCGATGCGTCGGCACGCATCGGCGTCTACGGCTGGAACAGCGATGACCGTGCGCATCAGCGCCTGAGCCCCAATTCGGGCATGGCCATGTTCTCGGCCGCCACGGGCGAGGTGCTGCAGGTGCGCCTGCCCGGCGGCGCCGACGGCGGCACCCCCTCGCTGGCCCAGGCGGTCATGGGCGGGCTGCACATGGTCAAGTTCGGCGGGCTGGCCATGAAGTGGCTGTACTTCCTGTGCGGCCTGGCGGGCGCGGCCATGATGGCCACGGGCGCCATTCTCTTCATGGTCAAGCGCCGCAGCCGCCACCAGGGCGAGTTCGGCAGCGCCACGGCGCGCGTGTACCGGCTGATCGAGGGCCTGAACGTGGCGGCCATCGCCGGGCTGGGCCTGGGCTGCATCGGCTACCTGTGGGCCAACCGCCTGGTGCCCGTGGGCTTGGCGCACCGCGATAACTGGGAGCTGGCCGTGTTCTTCGGGCTGTGGGGCCTGGCGCTGGTCCATGCGCTGGCCTGCGCGCCGGCCACGGCCTGGCGCCAGCAGATGGGCCTGCTGGCCATGCTGTGCCTGCTGCTGCCGCTGCTCAACTGGATCACCGTGGGCGAGCCGCTGTGGGCCCACATGCGGGAGGGCGACTGGGAAAGCGCCGGGGTGGAGCTGTTCTGCCTGGCCACGGGGCTGGCGGCCGCCTGGGCCTGGCGCTGGCTGGCGCGGCGCGGCGCAGGTGCCGCCGCCAAGGCAAGGACGGCCAAGGGGCAGGCCGCCGTGGCCGGCCGCTCGGAGGTGCAGGCATGAGCACGTTGCACGCATCCCTGGCCGCACTGGCCCTGGCCTTTGCAGGCATGGCGGCCCTGGCCTTTGCCATGGACCGCCACTACGAACAATTGACCGGCGCGCGCGAGCTGCCGGCCCGCCGTGGCCCGCAGTTGCGCGGCCTGGGCACGGCGCTGCTGGCGCTGGCCCTTGTGCCCGTTGTCTCGGGCTGGGGCGGCACGGTGGGCACGGTGGCCTGGCTGGGCTTTGTGTCCGCCGGCGCGCTGATGGCCGTGGCCCTGATCAGCGCCCATGCGCGCTGGGCGGCGCGGCTGGCCTGGTTGGCTGGCGTGCTTGCCGTGGCGGATTTGGCGTGGATTGTTTTCAGTTTCGGTACTACGGGGTTTTTCAGATGAGTTTCCTGCTTTCGTTCCAGTTCGGGGTGTGTGTGGTCGGGAGGCAAGCATGACGCGCACGCAGCAACGCTGGAAAGCCATCGCCGTGGCGGTGGTCCTGTTGGCGGCGGCCGGGGGCGCGGCCGCCTGGTGGTCCAGCCGGCCTGCCGTGGCCTACCAGACCGAGACCGTGGCACGCACCGATATCGAGTCCACCGTCACGGCCATCGGCACGCTGCAGCCGCGCCGCTATGTGGACGTGGGCGCCCAGGTGTCGGGCCAGGTCACCCGGCTGCGTGTGGAGCCCGGCGCCCAGGTGGAGAAGGGCGCTCTGCTGGTGGAGATCGACCCCAGCGTGCAGCGCGCCACGGTGGATGCGGGGCGTGCCTCGCTGGCGGGCCTGCGCGCCCAGCTGGCCGAGCAGCAGGCGCTGCGCAAGCTGGCCGAGCAGCAGCTCACGCGCCAGCGCCAGCTGGCCCGCGACGGGGCCACGCGCGAGGAAGACCTGCAGACCGCAGAAGCCAACCTGGCCGCAGCCGGCGCCCGCATGGAGCATCTGAAGGCCCAGATCGACCAGACCCAGGCCACGCTCAAGGCCGACGAGGCGCGCCTGGGCTATACGCGCATCTACGCGCCCATGGCGGGCACCGTGGTGTCGGTGGAGGCGCGCGAGGGCCAGACGCTGAACGCCACCTACCAGACGCCCAACATCCTGCGCATTGCCGACCTGTCGGCCATGACGGTGTGGACCGAGGTGTCCGAGGCCGACGTGCGCCGCGTGCGCGACGACATGCCGGTGTACTTCACCACGCTGGGCGGCGCCGACCAGGCCAGGCCCCGGCGCTGGTCCAGCAAGGTGCGCCAGGTGCTGCCTTCGCCCTCTGCCAGCCAGGCGCCGGCCGGCGGCAATGCGGGCCAGGCGCCTGCGCCCGCCACCAAGGCCGTGGCCTATACCGTGCTGTTCGATGTGGACAACGAGGACGCCGAGCTGATGCCCCAGATGACGGCCCAGGTGGTCTTCGTCACCGGCCAGGCCGCGCAGGCGCTGACCGTGCCGCTGATGGCCGTGGCCGACAAGGCGGGAACGACTGACAAGGCAGAGAAGGCAGAGAACGCCGAGAAGGCCGAGAAGGCCGGCAGCACGCAGACCGTGCGCGTGCTGGACGCCAAGGGCCAGCCCGAGCAGCGCACCGTGCGCCTGGGCGTGCGCAGCCGCCACCAGGCCGAGGTGCTGGAGGGCCTGCAGGAAGGCGAGCGCGTCATCGTCGGCGAGACGCCTCTGGACCGTGGCCCGCGGTGGCTGCAATGGTGATGGCGCAGGGCATGCAGGCCGGCGCGCCGCTGACCGCACCGCTGATAGAGCTGCGCGGCATCACCAAGCACTACGGCGGCGGCGACAGCGGCCAGCCCGCCGTCACCGTGCTGCACGGCATCGACCTGGAGATACGCGCGGGCGAGTTCGTGGCCGTGGTGGGCAGCTCGGGCTCGGGCAAGTCCACGCTGATGAACATCCTGGGCTGCCTGGACCGGCCCAGCGAGGGCAGCTACCACTTCCAGGGCCAGGACGTGGCCACGCTGGACTCGGACGCGCTGGCCTGGCTGCGGCGCGAGGCCTTCGGCTTCGTCTTCCAGGGCTACCACCTGATAGCCAGCGAAAGCGCCAGCGAGAACGTGGAAATGCCTGCCATCTACGCAGGCCTGCCCAAGGAGGAGCGCGTGCGCCGCGCCCGTGCGCTGCTGGAGCGCCTGGGACTGGGCTCGCGCCTGGGCAACCGGCCCAACCAGCTGTCGGGCGGGCAGCAGCAGCGTGTGTCGATTGCGCGTGCGCTGATGAACGGCGGCCAGATCATCCTGGCCGACGAACCCACGGGCGCGCTGGACTCGCACAGCGGCGCCGAGGTCATGGCCCTGCTGCGCGAGCTGGCCGACGCGGGCCACACCATCATCCTCATCACCCACGACCGCGCGGTGGCCGCCCAGGCGCGCCGCGTGATCGAGATCAGCGACGGCCGCATCACCAGCGACAGCCAGCGCGACGATGCCGCAAACGGGGTGAATGCGGGCGCCGCTGCCCTGCCGCTCACGCCGCAGCGCGGCAGCGCCGGCGCGCCCTGGCTGGCGGAACTGTTCGAGGCCGCGCGCAGCGCCTGGCGCGGCATGCGCATGAACCGCGTGCGCACCAGCCTGACCTTGCTGGGCATCGTCATCGGCGTGGCCTCGGTGATTGTCATGCTGGCCATCGGCGAGGGCGCGCGGCGCAAGGTGGTCGAGCAGATGGGGACCATGGGCACGGCCATCCTCTACATGGGCAGCAAGCCGCCGGCCACGGGCGGGCCGGCCGGGCAAATGACCGAGGAAGACCTGGCCGCCGTGCGCGAACTGCCCGAGATACGGCGCGTGATGCCCGTCATCGGCGACCCCATCACCGTGCGCTACGGCAAGGCCGACAAGCAGATCTACGTGTTCGCGGCCAGCGAGGAGATGCCCCTGGTGCACCACTGGAAGCTGGCCCAGGGCCGCTACTACACCGAGGCCGAGGACCGCGACCTGGCGCCCCTGGTGGTCCTGGGCCACAAGGCGCACCAGCACTTCTTCCCCGACACGCCCAACCCGCTGGGCCGCCAGCTGATCATCGGCACATCGGCCTTCGAGGTCATCGGTGTGATGAGCGAGCGGGGCGCGGACTCGGGTGCGCAGAACTATGACGACATGGTCTTCATTCCCTACCGCTCGGGCCGGGCGCGCGTCTACCAGTCGCAGACCCAGCCCGACTATGTGGTGATCGAGGCCATGTCCTCCGACGTGGTGCACGAGGCGGAGGAGGCCATGCGCAAGCTGCTGCTGGCCCGCCACGGCGGGCGTGAGGACTTCGGCATCGGCAACGCGGCCGCGCGCATCCAGGCCGAGGCGGCCACGCGCCAGAGCATGGCGGTGATGCTGGGCCTGATTGCCGCCGTCTCCCTGGTGGTGGGCGGCATCGGCGTGATGAACGTGATGCTGATGACGGTGCGCGAGCGCACGCGCGAGATCGGCATCCGCATGGCCACGGGCGCGCGCCAGCGCGACATCCTGCGCCAGTTCCTGACCGAGGCCAGCCTGGTCACCTTCGTGGGCGGCACGGTGGGCCTGCTGGCCGGGCTGGCCGTGGGCGTGGTGCTCATCGTGGCGGGCGTGCCCGTGGTGTTTTCGGTGCGCGCCATGCTGGGCGCCTTTGCCTGCGCCGTGGTGACGGGCCTGGTGTTCGGCTACATGCCGGCCAAGACGGCGGCGCGGCTGGACCCGGTGCGCGCGCTGGCGGGAGAGTGAGATGAAAGACATGAACGACAAGACGCTGGGAAATGCGCGCCTGGGCTGCATCGCCCTGGCCCTGGCTGCGCTGGGCGGTTGCGCCGCGCAGCAGACGATGCCGGACAGGACAGCGCCTGCGCTGGCCGCTTCGTGGAAGCAGCAGGGCGAAGTCCTCCCTGCCTCCGTCTCACCGCAGTGGTGGCAGGCCTTTGGCAGCGCGGAGCTGGGCGGCATGGTGCAGGCTGCCCAGGACCAGAGCCTGGACATGGCCGCCGCCATGGCCCGCGTGCGCCAGGCCGAGGCGGCCACGCGCCAGGCAGGCGCGACGCTGCTGCCCTCGCTCAATGGCGAGCTGCGCGCCCAGCGCATGAACCATGCACAGGTGTCGGGCGGGCAGGCCAGCGTCTACGGCGCCGCGCTGACGGCCTCGTATGAGGTGGACTTCTGGGGCCGCAACCGCGCCACGCGCGATGCGGCGGCGGCGGCCTGGCAGGCCAGCCGGTTCGACCAGGACACGGTGCGCCTCACGGTCACCGCCCAGGTGGCCCATGGCTGGCTGCAGGCCGTGGCGCTGCGCGAGCGCCAGGCCATTGCGGCGCGCAACGTGGCCAATGCCGAGCGGCTGCTGGGCCTGGTGGAGTCCCGCGCGCGTGCAGGCGCCGCCACCCAGCTGGAGCTGGCCCAGCAGCGCGGCCTGGTGGCCAGCCAGCGCCAGGCCCTGGCCACGCTGCGCCGCCAGGGCGAGGATGCCGATGCCACGCTGGCCGTGCTGCTGGGCCAGGCACGCCGCCCCGCGCTGGCCACGGATTCGCTGCAAGCCCTGCAACTGCCCGAGATCGGCGCAGGCCTGCCCACGCAGCTGCTGCAGCGCCGCCCTGACATTGCCAATGCGGAAGCGCAGCTGGCCGCCGCCAGCGCCAACCTGCAGGCGGCCCGCGCAGCGCTGTGGCCCCGGCTGACCCTCACGGGCAGCGCGGGCACCAGCGCGGGCCGCGCCAGCGACTGGCTGCGCGAGCCCGTGTATTCGCTGCTGGCCGGACTGGCCGGCCCCATCTTCGACGGCGGTCGGCTGGCGGCCGAGCGCGATGGCGCCCAGGCCCGGCGCGAGGAGCTGCTGGCCGGCTATTACAAGTCCATCGTCGCGGCCTATGGCGATGTGGACCTGGCGCTCAATGCCGTCCACGGCCTCAAGGCCCAGGCCGAGGCCCAGGCCGAGGTGCTGGCCCAGGCCCGCCAGGCCGTGTCGCTGGCCGAGTTGCGCTACAAGGCCGGGGCGGAAAGCCTGCTGTCCCTGCTGCAGGCCCAGACCACGCTGTACGCGGCCCAGGACGATGCCGTGCTGCAGCGCCTGCTGCAGCTGCAGGCGCGCGTGGCGTTGTACCGGGCGCTGGGCGGGGGATGGGAGGCGCCTGCCGTAGGCACTGAAATGCCGGAAAGGCAGGCGCAAAAAAGCCAGGAGGCATTGCCACCTGGCTGAGAGGGGAGGGGCAGGGCCGCCACCCGATCCTGTCGGGTGTGCGGCCTCAGGCCTCAGGCTTGAAGCCTGCTCAGCTGCCGCGCGTGATGGGAACGCCGGCATCCTTGCCGTAGGCGCCGTACTTGCCCAGCTCCCACTTGGCGATGGCGTTGCGGTGCACCTCGTCCGGGCCGTCGGCAAAGCGCAGCGTGCGCGCGTGGGCGTAGGCGCTGGCCAGCGGGAAGTCGTCGCTCATGCCGCCGCCGCCGTGCACCTGCATGGCCCAGTCGATGACCTGGCAGGCCATGCTGGGGGCCACGACCTTGATCATGGCGATCTCGCTGCGGGCCACCTTGTTGCCGGCGATGTCCATCAGCCAGGCGGCCTTGAGCGTGAGCAGGCGCGCCATGTCGATGCGGCAGCGTGCCTCGGCGATGCGCTCCTGCGTCACGGTCTGCTGGGCCACGCTCTTGCCGAAGGCGATGCGCGAGCTGGCGCGCTTGCACATCAGCTCCAGCGCGCGCTCGGCCAGGCCGATCAGGCGCATGCAGTGGTGGATGCGGCCGGGGCCAAGGCGGCCCTGGGCGATCTCGAAGCCACGGCCCTCGCCCAGCAGGATGTTGCCAGCAGGCACGCGCACGTTCTCGAAGTACATCTCCATGTGGCCGTGCGGCGCGTCGTCATAGCCCATGACGTTGAGCGGGCGCACGATGCGGATGCCGGGCGCGTCGCCGGGCACGATGATCATGCTTTGCTGCGAGTGCTTGGGCGCATCGGGGTCGGTCTTGCCCATGGTGATGAAGACCTGGCAGCGCGGATCGCCGGCACCCGAGATCCACCACTTGTGGCCGTTGATCACGTACTCGTCGCCCTGGCGCTCGATGCGGGTGCAGATGTTGGTGGCGTCGGAGGAGGCCACCTCGGGCTCGGTCATGGCGAAGGCCGAGCGGATCTTGCCCTCCAGCAGCGGCTTGAGCCAGCGCTCCTTGAGTTCGGTGCTGCCGTAGCGCGCAATGGTTTCCATGTTGCCGGTGTCGGGCGCAGAGCAGTTGAAAACCTCGCTGGACCATGGCACGCGGCCCATGATCTCGGCCAGCGGCGCGTATTCCTGGTTGGTCAGGCCGCCGCCCTTGTAGCCAGCGGCCTCGGCGCTGTCCACGGGCAGGAACAGGTTCCACAGGCCTTGCTCCCGGGCCTTGACCTTGAGCTTCTCGATGGTCTGCAGCGGCGTCCAGCGCTTGCCTGCGGCGGTGTTGGCTTCCATCTCGGCGGCATAGTCCTTTTCGCCGGGATAGATGTGCTCGTCCATGAACTTCAGCAGGCGTTCCTGCAGGTCCTTGGTCTTGGGCGAATATTCAAAGTCCATGGATGCGCTCCTTCTCTTGGCTTGTCGCTTGTGGTGGAAACGGGGTGATCGGTGAGTGTTGGGGGCTGGTCTGGATGGCTCAGCTGCGCTGGGCGAAGGACCAGGCCAGCTCGGCCATGGGCCGGGCGGTGTCGCCCGAGGCCTTGGCCTGGGCGCTGGAGGCCGTGCCGGCCTCCACGCGCTTGGCAATGCCCTGCAGGATGGCCGCGATGCGGAACATGTTGTAGGCCATGTAGAAGTTCCAGTCGGCGCGCAGCGTGTCCACGTCCTTGAGGCCTGTGCGCTCGCAGTAGCGGCGGATGTATTCCTCTTCGCCGGGAATGCCCAGGGCAGCCAGGTCCTTGCCTGCGATGCCCCGGCCCAGCGTGGCCGGGATGTGCCAGCTCATGCAGTGGTAGCTGAAGTCGGCCAGCGGGTGGCCCAGGGTGGACAGCTCCCAGTCCAGCACGGCGATGACGCGCGGCTCGGTGGGGTGGAACATCAGGTTGTCCAGGCGGAAGTCGCCGTGCACGATGGACACGCGCGAGGCATCCAGCGCGCTGGCCGGCATGTGGGCGGGCAGCCACTGCATGAGCTGGTCCATCTCGGGGATGGGCTGGGTGACCGAGGCCACGTACTGCTTGCTCCAGCGGCCGATCTGGCGCTCGAAGTAGTTGCCGCTCTTGCCGTAGTCGGCCAGGCCCTGGGCCGCGAAGTCCACGGTGTGCAGGGCCGAGATCACGCGGTTCATCTCGTCGTAGATGGCGGCGCGCTGGGCCGGCTCCATGCCCGGCAGGGACTGGTCCCAGAGCACGCGGCCTTCCATGCACTCCATGATGTAGAAGGCGCGGCCGATGATGGACTCGTCCTCGCACAGCGCATACATGTGGGGCACGGGCACGTCGGTGCCGGCCAGGCCCTTCATCACGCGGAACTCGCGCTCGATGGCATGGGCCGAGGGCAGCAGCTTGGCCACGGGGCCGGGCTTGGAGCGCATCACGTAGCTGCGGCCGGGCGTGATCAGCTTGTAGGTGGGGTTGGACTGGCCGCCCTTGAACATCTCCACCTGCAGCGGGCCGGCAAAGCCCTGCACATGGCCTTGCATCCAGGCGGTGAGCGCGGGCACGTCGAATGCGTGCTGGTCGGAGACGGGGCGCGTGCCTACGAAATGGTCGAAAGTGCTCATGGGGCAGTCAGTCCTGTGATCGGTTCGGAAACCGGTTCTAGAAAGGGGTGCGGCCGCGCGGCACGGGCGCGGCGAGGCACCGGCCGGCGCGAGCGTCCGGTCGGTGAAGGAAAGGGCTTTGTGTACGCGGCGCGGCGCGTGCCGCGCAGGTTCAGGCGTCGGGCGCGGCGATGCGCAGCAGCGTGTCGCGGTCGCAGACCACCAGGCCGCCCGGCTCGATGCGGATGGCGTTCTCGCGCTCCATGGCCTTGAGTTCCTGGTTCACGCGCTGGCGCGAGGCGCCCAGCAACTGGGCCAGTTCCTCCTGCGCCAGGTGCAGGCCGATGCGGATCTCGCTGCCATCCGACAGGCTGGTCACGCCGTAGCTGCGCACCAGGTGCAGCAGCTGCTTGGCCAGGCGCGCGCGCAGCGGCAGGGTGTTGAGGTCCTCGACCAGGCCGTAGAGCTGGCGGATGCGCCGTGCATGCAGGCGCAGCATGGCTTCCGAGAACTCCACATGCATGGACAGGATTTTCTTGAAGTCGGTCTTGGACACGCACAGCAGCGTGGTCTCGCCGTGCGCATAGGCATCGTGCGTGCGCTTGTCCCCGTCCAGGATGGCCACGTCGCCGAACCAGATGCCCGGCTCCACGTAGTCCAGCGTGATCTGCTTGCCCGTGATCGAGGTCGAGCTCACGCGCACCGCACCGCGGGCGCAGGCGATCCATTCCTCGGGCGGTTCTCCGCGTGCGCAGATGAGCGTGCCATCTTTGAACCGTTTGACGTAAGCGCATCGAAGAATGTCGTGCCGAAGCGATGGAGAAAGTGATGAAAACCAGCGACCGGAATTGATCGCTTCACGTTCTTCGATGGTAAGAATCGGGTCGTCCATGGCCTGTCTTTTGCGTGACTGATGACGGTCACATTGTCGCGTGTGGGACCGCCGCGGCGCAGCATGCCGCCGGCGGGCCTGTCACTTCGGTGTCTGGGCCTGCCGAAAACGGGGCAGGGCGGCGAAAAAAAGGCGACCCGTCGTGCGTCGGGTCGCCTGCTTTGCAGGGCTTATGGCTCCTCGTGCGTGAGGCTCAGCCCCAGCGCGCCACGGCGGCGCAGCCAGGGGCTGGGGCGGTAGCGTGGGTCGCCGTAGACGGTCTGCAGGTTGAACAGGACCTCCAGCATGTTGGTGGGGCCCCAGCGGTCGCCCATGGCCAGCGGGCCCATGGGATAGCCCAGGCCCAGGGTCACGGCCTTTTCCAAGTCGGCCGGGCTGCCGATGCCCTGCTGGCAGATGTCGCTGGCGATGTTGACGATGGAGCCCACCACGCGCTGCGTGACGAAGCCGCCGCTGTCGCGGATCACGCTGACGGCCTTGCCGTCGCTGGCAAAAAGCGCATGGGCGGCATCGCGCATGTCGGTGCGCGTGGCCGGCGTGGTGGCCAGCACGCGGCGGCGCGTGTCGGCGTCGGCGATCAGCATGTCGATGCCCATGGTGCGCGTGCAGTCCAGCCGCTCCACGGCAGCCACCGTGGTCACGTCCAGGCCCAGCGGCGCCACCAGGATCAAGGCCTGCTCGGTCGGTGCCTGCGCGGTTTCAATGCGTGCGCCCAGGCTCTTGAGCAACTGGTAGATCTCGTTGCGCCGGGCCGCGCGTGCGGACACCCAGACCGGTGGCAGCGTCTGCACCTGCGGCACGGCAGGCTCGGCAGGCTGCTCGGCGCGGCCTTCGGCATAGCGGTAAAAGCCCCGGCCGGTCTTGCGGCCCAGCAGGCCGGCCGCCACGCGCTGCGCGGCAATGGGGCTGGGGCGGTAGCGCGGCTCCTGGTAGTACTGGTGGTAGATGTGCTCCATCACGGCATGGGTGACATCCAGGCCGGTGAGATCCATCAGCTCGAACGGGCCGAGCTTGAATCCCACCTGCTCGCGCAGGATGCGGTCGATGGTGGCGAAGTCGGCAATGCCTTCCTGCACGATGCGCAGCGCCTCGGTCACATAGCCGCGGCCCAGGTGGTTGACCAGAAAGCCCGGCGTGTCCTGCGCGCGCACGGGCGTGTGGCCGAAGCTGCGCGCGAAATGTGCCAGCGTGGCGCAGGTGGCCTCATCCGTGGCCAGGCCGCGCACGATCTCCACCACCTTCATCAGCGGGGCCGGGTTGAAGAAGTGAAAGCCGGCAAAGCGCTGCGGGTGCTTGAGCGCCGTGGCCAGCGTGGTGATGGACAGGGCCGAGGTATTGCTGGCGATGAGGGTCCCGGGCGCAACAATGGCCTCCAGCTCGCGCAGCAGCGCCTGCTTGGCATCCATGCGCTCGACGATGGCCTCTATCACCATGTCGCAGTTCCTGAAGGCATCGAGACCGTCCACCACCGTCAGCCGGGCCTTGCAATCTGCGGCCTGCTCACTTGTTATTTTTTGTTTCTTCTGCAGCGTGTCCCACAGCGCAAGCAGCTGTTGCTGCGCTTGTGCGGCAGCACCGGGACGGGCATCCTGCAACAGCACCCTGGCGCCTGCCTGGGCGGCCAACTGGGCAATGCCTTGCCCCATGATGCCTGCGCCTATCAATCCGACGTTTCTGATAGGAGAAATGTTGTTTTGGATCATATACATAGAGGAGGTGTCCTACAGGTGTCTATGCAAAAATGCAAGCGTTCAAAGAAAGGCTGATGTGAGAATTTGTAGCACCATTCTCGGCGTCGCCCTGTCCTCCATGGCCTGGAACGCGTCCGCATTGTCGTTGGGCAGTCCTCGGGGCAACGTGGTGCTGGGCGCTCCGTTCGACCTGGTGGTGGGCTTGCAGCCCGATAGCGGAAACGACGCCGGCAGCTCCTGTGTGCGCGCCGAGCTGCTGGCCGGTGACAGGCCCATCGAATCCTCGCGCGTCAGTGTCAGCCCGACCTCGTCGGGCAAGGCCGTGCGGGTGCAGGCCCGCTATACGGTGGACGAGCCCATCGTGACGCTCAAGCTGTGGGCGGGCTGCGAAGGTGGCGGCATCAGCCGCAGCTATACGCTGCTGGCGCAGCTGCCAGATTCGGTGGACGCCACAGGCAACCAGCCCATCAATGTGCGTGAACTGGCAGCAGCGCAGCCTGCGCTGCCGACCGTGGGCGCCGCCGCAGCAGCCGGCGCTGGCGCTGGTGCAGCCGGTGTGGCTGGCACCGCTTCTGAATCTTCTTCGACACCCTCCCGCGCGGCCGCTGCCCGCAGTGCCCGGTCGGATGCCCGGCCTGCCACGGCGCCCGCTCCCAAGGAGGCGCAGCCCCAGCCCAAACCAAAGCCCAGGCCGAAACCCAAGGCCGCGGCCGAAAAGTCCAAGCCTCCCGTGGGTGTGACCGCCCAGGCCCAGGCCGGGCAGCTGCAGGCGGGCCTGCGCATCGAACCGCGCCTGCGCATGGAGCCGGTGGAGGAATGGCTGGGCACGGGCGGAACCCCGGGCGCCGCTGGAGCAGCCGGAACACCCGGAACACCCGAAGGCGGCGCCGCATCTGCGGCTCCCATGTTCGATGCGGGCAGCGAGCAGCTGGCCGAGGCCAACAAGCGCGTGCAGGCGCTGGAGGCCGAGATGGCGGCCTTCAAGAAGCGCGACGGCGTGGACCGTGGGCAACTGGCCCAGCTGCGGGCCGAGCTGGACGCAATGCGCCAGGAGTCCGGCGGCTCGTCCTGGCTGTTCAATGCGCTGCTGCTGGCCCTGATTGCCGCCGTGGCCGTGATCGGCTGGATGGCCTGGCGCATGCGCTCGGGTGCTTCGCTGTTCTCGCGCGAGCAAAACGCCTGGCGGGAATCGGTGGAGCGTTCGTCGCAGGACCCCGTGCCGTCGACCCCGCCGCATGTGCGCGATGACGAGATCCACACCCTGCCGCATTCCCTGGATCCCCATAGGCCCACGCGGCCCATGGCTCCCATCCTGCGTGAGCACCGGCCTGCGGCACCGCAGCAGGACGACCGCCGGGGACCGGATACCCTGGCTTCGCCCTACGTGCAGCGCGGCGCCCAGATGCGCCCCGGCGTGACCTATGAGCTGCATGAGGATGTGGACCCTGGCGACTTCGGCCCGGCCACCATTCCCGTGCCTGTGTCCGTGCATGCCGAGCTGGAAACCGAGCCTGCGCCGCAGGCCCCGGCACCTGTGCGCACGTCCGGGCCCGAGGCCATCAAGGCCAGGCGCATGGTGCAGCCCGGCGAACTGTTCGACGTGCAGCAACAGGCGGAATTCTTCATCTCGGTGGGCGAACACCAGCAGGCCATCGAGCTGCTGCGCTCGCATATCGACACGCATGAGGATTCCTCGCCGCTGGCCTATCTGGAGCTGCTGCACCTGTACTACACGCTGAGCCGTCGCGACGATTTCGACCAGCTGCGCGCCCGCTTTGCCAGGCATTTCAACGCCCGTGTGCCGGCCATGCCGGGCTTTACCGACAAGGGCAGCAGCCTGCTGCAGGGCTATCCCGAGCAACTGGCACGCATTGAGGCCCTGTGGCCCGTGGACGAAGTCGAAACTTGCCTGGCGCACTACCTGTTCAAGCAGGACGGTGCACCCGACCCCGATGCGCCGGCTCCCTTCGATCTGGCCGCCTTCGACGACCTGCTGCTGCTGCTGTCCATTGCGCGCACCTCACCTGCCGGAACACGCGGCGAACCCGGCCCGCGCGAGCGCACCACGCCGCGCATGGTGGCGGGCACGGCTGCAGCCGGCGCAGCCACGGCTGGCGCGGCTGCCTTCACAGCGGCTGCAGAAGCCACGCCGGCGCAGGCTCCTGCATCCGCGGCCACGGGCGTGGACTGGATGGCAGAGCTGCAGCCGCCGATAGAACCTGCACAGCCGCAGCCGGCCTCAGTGACGCCGCTGGAGCCGGGCCTGGAGTTCACCCCCATGGACACGCTGCCCCTGTCCACGGGTGCAGTCGGTGGCGGCGACAAGCCTGCGAGCAGCGCACCGGACTCGTTGTCCGCACCGCTGCACTTCGAGTTGCAGCCCCTGAACTTCGATCTGGATCAGGCCGGCCAACTGCCCGCAGGCCAGGTGCGCGCCGTGCCCCTGGGCGAGGCGCCTTCCTTCATCCACGATGAGTCGGCACCGCTGCTGGACATAGACCTCACGGACCTGGGCGAGAACGAGCTGCCGCATGTCGATGTGCCCTCGCGCTTTCCGCCCGTGACGCTGTCGGTGCCCGGCTCGGGTGCCGTGGGTTTCAGCAGCCACAATCTCAAGGCGCCGCTGGACATGGACCTGGCGCTGGACAAGTGGGAGCTGGAGCCGCCCGACACCGTGCGTGAGCACCGAGGCCTGGACGAGCCGCTGAGCCGCTCGGTGGACATGCTGCTGTCGCGCGAGACCGACCCGGCCTTTCGTAGCTCACCACAGGCTCCGTCGCCGCAGGCAGACGACAAGGATCCGCCCAAGGGCTGAGGCAGTTAAAAAAAGGGAGCATCTGCTCCCTTTTTTGTTGGAGTGCCCAGCAAGAACTCAGTCGGCAGCGTGCATGCTGGCGAGCAACTGCTGCGCCGCCGCTTCTGGATCCTCGGCATTGACCAGCGCCCGCACCACGGCCACCGAGCCCACGCCCGTGGCGCGCACGGCCGGGAACTGGTCGGCCGAGATGCCGCCTATGGCCACCAGCGGATAGCGCTGCATCAGCCGCACATAGGCGCCCAGGCGCGCCAGGCCCTGCGGAGCCGTGGCCATCTTCTTGAGCGTTGTGGGGAAGACGGCGCCCAGCGCGATGTAGCTGGGCTGCACCGCATGGGCGCGCACCATTTCGGCATAGCCATGCGTGCTCACGCCCAGGCGCAGGCCCGAGGCGTGGATGGCCTGCAGGTCGGCGCCGGCCAGCGCATCCAGGTCTTCCTGGCCCACATGCACGCCATAGGCGCCGGCATCGATGGCCTCGCGCCAGTGGTCGTTGATGAAGAGCAGGGCGTCCGTGCCTTCCACGGCGGCCACGGCGGCACGCACTTCGCGGGCGATGGCGTCGCGGTCCTCGGACTTGAAGCGCAATTGCACGGTGGGGACACCGGCGCGGGCCATGCGGCCCACCCATTGCGCGTCGGGCAGCACGCCGTACAGCCCCAGGGACCTTGGACAGTCCGGGAAGGCCAGTGCGGGATCGGCGCCCTCCAGGCCGAAGTCGCGCGGATCGTCGGGCCATAGCGTGGCCTCGAAGCGGCCCCTGCGCAGCGTCTGCGCCTGCCAGGCACAGGCCAGCGTCTCGGCGTCGATGGCGATGAAGCCCAGGGCGCTGCAGGCCTGCAGTGCCGCAAGATAGGCCGGCTCCTGGCGCTGTGCCTGCGGCACGGGCTGAGAGGGCAGGGCGGAGCCTTCAGGGGCGAAGGTGGCGCCGTGCAGGCGCACGATGGCGTCTGCCCAGGATTGGATGGAGTCGTTGCTCATGGCCGGTCTCCTCAGCCGTGGTGCCAGAACGGCGTGCCCAGCACGGGTGTGCTGGGCTGGGCGGCAGATTGCTCGGCCATGGCGCCGGCGCGATGGGCGGCGTGGCCGGCGTTCACGGCATCGGCAAAGGCGCCGGCCATGGCGACGGGATCTTCGGACAGGGCCACGGCCGTGTTCAGCAGCACGGCGTCATAGCCCCACTCCATGACCTGGCAGGCATGCGAGGGCCGACCCAGGCCCGCATCCACGATCAGCGGCACCTTCAGGCGCTCGCGCAGCGTCTGCATGGCGTAGGGGTTGACGGGGCCGCGGCCCGTGCCGATGGGCGCCGCCCAGGGCATGACGGCCTGGCAGCCCACATCCACCAGGCGCTGGCACAGCACCAGGTCCTCGGTGGTGTAGGGCAGGACCTGGAAGCCGTCCTTGATGAGGATGGAGGCGGCCTCGACCAGGTTCAGCGTGTCGGGCTGCAGGGTGTAGTCGTCGCCGATCAGCTCCAGCTTGATCCAGGGGGTCTCGAAGACTTCGCGCGCCATCTGGGCCGTGGTCACGGCTTCCTGCACGGTCATGCAGCCGGCGGTGTTGGGCAGCACGGGCACGTTGAGCTTTCTGAGCAGTTCCCAGAAGCTGGCGCCGGTCTCGGCGGCATTGCTGCCCTGGCGGCGCAGCGAGGCCGTGACCATGGCAGGGCGCGCGCGCTGCACGGCAGCTTCCAGCACGGCGGGCGAGGGGTAGCGGGAGGTGCCCAGCAGCAGGCGGCTGTCAAAGCGCTGGCCGTACAGGACCAGGCTGTCGTCGGAGGAAGGGGCGGAAGTCGTCATGGCGTGAGGCAATGGGAGAGTCGGATGGGGCATCAGCCGCCGGTCACCGGCGAGATCACTTCGAGGCGGTCGCCGTCGTTCAGCGCCTGATCGGCATAGCGGGCCTTGGGTACGAAGACGGTATTGATGGCCACGGCAAAGGGCGGGCGCGGCGCAAGCTGGGCCAGCGCGTCGGCCACGGTGGCTCCGTCGCTCAGTTCGGTCGCTTGCTGGTTGATGGTGATGTTCATGGCGGCTGGGGGGAAACGAAAGGCGGGTACGGGGGCTTGTTCGATCTTAGGCAGGGCCGGGGCTGGCGACCCTGCGTGCATGTCCGGTCTGTTGTGCGTGAAAGTGCCGTGCGTGCCGTTCAGGCGGCTGCCTTGTGCTGCGATGGCGCATGCTCGACGGCGACATCGAAGCGGCGGGCCAGTTCGGAATCGCCGCTGTCGAGCAACTCCAGCACCACGTCCAGCATGGCCGGCGCGATCATGAAGCCATGGCGGTACAGGCCGTTGACCTCCATCACGCGCGGCGCGCTCCAGCGCACGGCCGGCAGATTGTCGGGCAGGGTGGGGCGGCATTGGGTGGCGATCTCGACAATGCGGCCCTCGGCAAAACCCGGATGCACGGTGTAGGCGGCGCTCAGCAGCTCCAGCGTGGAGCGCACGCTGGCCGGCGACATGTCGTCGGACTCGATCTCGGTGGCGCCGATGACGAAGAGGTGGTCCTCCTTGGGCGCAATGTAGATCGGGTAGCGCGGATGGATCAGGCGCGTGGGCCGCTGCAGCGTGACCTCGGGCGCGTGGATGCGCACCACCTCGCCGCGCACGCCGCGCAGCGCAGGCCACTGGCCGCGTGCGCCCAGGCCCCGGCAATCCAGCACCCAGTCGGGCTGGCCCGGCGTGCCGGGTTGGAAGTCGGCCAGCTCGCGCGGCTGGTTCCAGTGCTGCTCCACGCCCAGGCGGGTCAGCGTGGCGTGGAGTGCGGCCAGCAGCTGGCGGTTGTCCAATTGGCCCTCGCCCTGCAGGTACATGGCCTGGGCAAAGCGCCGCTCAAGCGCGGGCTCGCAGTCGTGCAGGGCCTGGTCGGCCAGCGGCTGCAGCGCGGGAAGGCTGGGGTTGATGCGGCGGTTTTTCTCCAGCAGGCCGAAGAAGCGCTGGGCATCGCCCGCGTCCTGGCGGTGCCAGAGGATGAGGGTGCCGTTTTGCTGGAAGAACACGGGCGCATCGAGCTGGGCCAGCAGTTCGGGCCAGCGCGTCAGGCCGTGCTGGCCCATGCGCACCACGCCGGGCTCGGTGATGGCCGATTCGGCCAGGGGCGCGAGCATGGCGGCTGCCACGCGGGCGGCAGCGCCATCGCCTTCGGGGCCGTGGGCGTCATATACGGCAATGCCGTGGCCGCGACGGGCCAGCGCCAATGCCAGCAGCCGGCCCATGAGGCCGCCGCCCAGAATGGCGATGCGGGAAGAAGCTTGTAGAACGGACATGTGCATCTGGTGGTCAAGTGCGCCCATGCCCGTGGGACTGCCGGCCGGCTGTCCGCGCACAGGGCATGTGCTGGACAAAACGCGGCGTACCACCCCGATTGATTGAAACTCCCCACGCCAGCATGACCTGGATCGGGTGCAGGGGCGCTGCGCGGCAAGGTGCCTGTGGTGCAGGCTTGTGCGGCAGGGGGCTGGTCGCCCCGGGGCCCCAGGGTGTTTCTCAGTCACGCATCGGCGAGGCGGGCCAGGCCCTGTTTCACCGACGGGACACCCCTGTTTCGTCCGTCAGCAGGCATTACAGCACATCCCGCAGCTGCCGGTATTGACCATGCGCATGGGTGATAATTTTCGCCCATGACTGCCGACCACTCCCCTTCGACCGCCGCATCCCCCGAACCGGCTCCCGCCGCGCGCAAGCGCTATGCCCGCGTGCTCATCATCGCGGGCTCCGACAGCGGCGGCGGCGCCGGCATACAGGCCGACCTCAAGACCTGCAGCGCCCTGGGCTGCTACGGCATGACGGCCATCACGGCCATCACCGTGCAGAACACGCTGGGCGTCAGCGGCATCCACGGCATTCCCGTGGACATACTGCGCGGCCAGATCGATGCGGTGGTCGAGGACATCGGCGCCGACGCCGTCAAGATCGGCATGCTGGCCACGCCCGAGGTGGTGCAGGTGGTGGCCGATGCCATCCGCCGCCACCAGCTGCGCAACGTGGTGCTGGACCCCGTGATGGTGGCCACCAGCGGCGACCGGCTGATCGCGCCGGAAACCGCCTCCGTGCTGGTGCGCGAACTGTTCCCCCTGGCCACCGTGGTCACGCCCAATCTGGACGAGGCCGCGCTGCTGCTGGGCCACTCCATTGAGGGCATAGATGCACTGGACGGCGCCGTGCAGGAACTCCTGGCGCTGGGCGCGCCGGCCGCCTTGCTCAAGGGCGGGCACTTGTCGGGCGATCTGGTGGTGGACCTGCTGGGCCATGGCAACGGCCAGCGGCTGCGCCTGCAGTCGCAGCGCATTGCCACGCACAACGGGCACGGCACGGGCTGCACGCTGTCTTCGGCGATTGCCTCGCACCTGGCGCTGGGCCTGCCGCTGGAGGCGTCCGTGGCCCAGGCGCGCGATTACATCCTGGGCGCGATTGCGGCCGGTGCCGATGTGTTCACGGGCGCCGGCCATGGCCCGCTGAACCACGGCTATGCGCCGCGCGCGCAGGTCGTGGTCAACGGCTGAACGTCCAGCCAGGCGTCCAGGTAATCAGCCCAGGTCACCAGCCCCAGGTCAGGCTGCGCGCCACCCAGCCCTTTTGGCCGTTGTCGCGCTGGACCTGGGCCCAGGAGCCCTGTTTCCTGAGTGTGCGCACCACTTCCATTTCAGCCAGCTTGCCCACCACGCGATGGTTCTGGCCCGGGCCGGCGCGCAGGTTGGCGGTGCGCCCGGTCACCACCATGTGCGGGGTCTTGCCGGTCAGCGGCGCATGCACCCAGCCCAGCGTGCTCTCGTTGTCCCTGACGCGCAGCCACTGGCCCTTGCGCTGCACCACCTGCAGCGGATAGCCCTTGCCCAGTTCCCACAGCGTGGCCGAGCGCGTGGTGGGCTGCTGCCGCACATTGACGCTGGTGCCCTTGACGCTGACGAACTCGCGCGCATGGGCGACGGCCGGAGCCAGGGTGGTGGTGAGGACGGCGAGGGCGGTGGCGGCTGCGGCCAGCCAGCGGGCGGCACGGCGTTGATTGCAAGGCACGGGAACGGGTCTCCTTTCGTTCGAGGTCGGCTGGCGCGCGGAGACTTTCCAGCGCGGGCCGAGCCCAGGGAAAGCGCGTGGGATCAGGCGATGCCGCTATAGTTCCTGAATGAAACTGACGGGCGGCACCCCGGGTTCGCGTGCAATCGCCCGGGCTTGCCGTACGCTTGCCGCACCACAGTGTTTTCCAGGAGGGCTTGTATGCACCATGCTGTTTCCCGATCCGGCGCGCAGGGCCGGCACGCGGCGATTCTGACGGCCTGCCTTGCGGCGGGACTGGCGGATGTCCAGGCGCAGGAGGCCCAGGCCGTTGCCGCAGCCGCCGAGGGCCGCGACGCGGCCAAGGCGCAGGAGGGTGTGGTGAACCGCCCCGAATTCGGCCCCGCGCTGCTGGCGGCCGCACAGGCGGGCGAAGCGCTGCAGGTGCGCGACTGGCTCAAGCGCGGCGCGCCGGTGGATGTGCGTGATCCGCAGGGCAACACGCCGCTGCTGCTGGCCGTGCGCGGCAACCATGTCGAGGTCGCGCGCTCCTTGCTGGTCCACGGGGCCAATCCCAATCTCAAGAACGACCTGCAGGACAGCGCCTATCTGCTGGCCGGTGCCCTGGGCCGGCTGGAAATCCTGCGCATGACACTGTCCTATGGTGCCGACCTGCAAAGCGTCAACCGCTATGGCGGCACGGCGCTGATCCCCGCCTGCGAGCGCGGCCACGTCGATACCGTGCAGGCCTTGCTGGCTGCCGGGGTGCGGGCCGACCATGTGAACCGGCTGGGCTGGACCTGCCTGCTCGAAGCCGTTTTGCTGGGCGATGGTGGCCCGCGCTACCAGGACATCGTGCGCCAGCTGATCACGGCGAAGGCGGACCTCAGCCTGCCCGACAAGGACGGCGTCACGGCCCTGGCCCACGCCCGCCAGCGCAGCCAGCATGAGGTGGAGCGGCTGCTGCAGGAGGCGGGAGCGCGCTGATCGACGCAAGCGAAAACGCCTGAAATCGAGGTCTGAACACCAGAATCAGACGGATCTGATTGCTTGGGAAAGGTCTTGTTGCAAATGATTTCCATTTTCAACAAAGGCCCTTGCCATGCGCACTTCAGATTGCCGTTCCCGACCTTTCGTCTCCGGCCCCCAGTCATGCCTTTATTCGGTCTTCGCTGCGGCGCTGGTCACACCCGCATACGCGCAGGATGTGCCCCCTGAGGATCGCCAGGTCCAGCTGGCGCCGGTCACCGTTTCGGGACCGCGCACCACCGGCTCGCGCACCGAGGCATCCGACTCGGTCAAGTACGCCAAGCCGCTGCTGGATGTGCCCCAGACCATTACGGTGGTACCGGGGCAGGTGCTCCAGGAACAGAACGCCCTGAGCCTGCAGCAGGCGCTGTCCAATGTGTCGGGCATCACCTTCAATGCGGGCGAGGGCGGTGCAGGCTCGGGCGACAGCATCAACATCCGCGGCTTCAGCGCCAACGCCAACCTGCAGATCGACGGGCTGCGCGACAGTGGGCAGAACAACCGCAGCGACCTCTTCAACACGGAGTCTGTCGAAGTCATCAAGGGCCCGAACTCGGTCTTTGGCGGGGCAGGCACCTCGGGCGGCAGCATCAACATGATCAGCAAGCAGCCCAAGGCCCATGACTTCACCGAGGCCGACGCAGGCCTGGGCACGGCCAGCTACCGGCGCCTCACGCTCGACACCAACCGGGTGCTGGCTGGCGGCAAGGCCGCCATGCGCCTGAACCTCATGGGCCATGACAGCGACGTGGCCGGGCGCGACACCATCTTCAAGCGGCGCTGGGGTGTGGCGCCCTCGCTGGCTCTGGGATTGAATTCGCCCACGCGCGTGACTCTCAGCTTCTTCCACCAGAACGATGACAATCTTCCCGACTTTGGCGTGCCGGCCTTTCGCGGCAAGATGCTCGATGGCGTCTCGCGCAATGCCTACTTCGGCTGGCGCAACCTTGACCGCGAAAAGATCAGCCAGGATGCCCTGACCGCGAAGATCGAGCATGACTTCGCCTCGGGCGCCAAGCTGCAGAACCTCTCGCGCTACTCGCGGCTGAGCCGCGATACCGTGATCTCTGCCTCGCATGTCGATCTCCGGGGCATGCAGCCTGGCTACTACCGGCCCGCAGGGCCCCAGGCCTATGGCCGCGATGCGGCCACCACCCTGTGGATCAACCAGACCAACCTGACCCAGCGCTTCGACACAGGCGTGCTGGGGCATACGCTGATCACGGGCTTCGAGATCGCGCGCGAGACCTATGACCGCACCACCTCTTCCTACAACATCAACCGGCAGTTCCCGGCCGGCGGCTATCCGCTGGCCCGTCCGCCCGGATACTGGACGGGCACGACGGACTTGCAAAACAGCGGAAGGAACGAAACCAGCCTGGACACCCGCGCGCTGTATGCCACCGACTCCATTGCGCTGGGTCCGCGCTGGGATCTGAACCTGGGCCTGCGCTATGACTGGATCGACGGGCGCTCCAACGCCACAACGGCCGCTGGCGTGCGCACCGCGGTGGACAGCTCCGACGGCCGGCTCAGCGGCCGCACGGCCCTGAGCTTCAAGCCCGCCGACAATGGCCGCATCTACCTGGCCTATGGCACGGCCTTCAACCCTTCCGCCGAATTCCTGGTCTCCACGGGCTCGGGCCTGGATGCGGCTACGGCCTCGCTGGCACCCGAGAAGAACACCAGCCTGGAACTGGGAACCAAGTGGGATGTGCTGGACCGCCAGCTGGCGCTGACCGGCGCCCTGTTCCAGGTGGACAAGACCAATGCCCGAGAGCAGATGGCCGATGGCAGCTATCTGCTGGCCGGAGAGCAGCGCGTGCGCGGGCTGGAGCTCGGTGCCGCAGGCAAGGTGACGCCGCAATGGGATGTCTTCGCCAACTACACCTTCATGGCCAGCAAGACCCTCAAGTCATTGAACGAGCCTGCGCGTGTGGGCCAGGCGCTGGGCAATACGCCGCGCCATTCGCTGAACCTGTGGACCACCTATGCATTGCCCCAAGGCTGGACGGTGGGCTATGGGGTGCGCTTCGTGGGCACGCGCAATGTCACCTCGGCAGGCGATGGGAAGCTCTCTGCCTATTGGGTGCACAGCGCCATGGTCGGCTATGAACTCAACCGGCAATGGAAGCTCAGGCTCAATCTCGAAAACATCGGCAACAAGGCCTATGTGGCCGGCGTGCGCCAGCGCCTGGGCGAGCAGTCGCGCTCCTCGGCCGTTGAATACGGCGAAGGCCGCACGGCCAGGGTAACGGCAACCTATCAGTTCTGAAGTGCCGGATTGCCTGGGGCCCGACGCTCAGCGTGCCGGCCTCAGGTAACAATGCGTGCAAGCTGCCCCCGGAGGGCAGCTTTTGTGTTTGATAGGGTCGTCGGACAAAAAAAGAGCCCGCACAAGGCGGGCTGGTGATGGTCAGGCCGGCGGCAAAAACCGCCGACTCGTACGCATCTTACTGGATCTTGGCCTTTTCGCGCAGCGATTCCTGGAATTGCGCCAGCTTTTGCTGTTGCAGCTGCTGTACGATCTGGGGCTTGACTTCCTCGAACTTGGGCAGTTCGGCCTGACGTGCGTCGTCCAGGCGGATGATGTGGTAGCCGAACTGGGTCTTGACCGGCTCCTGGGTCATGCCACCCTTTTCGAGCTTGATCAGGGCTTCGGAGAACTCGGGCACGTAGTTGCCGGGGTTGGCCCAATCGAGGTCACCGCCACGGGCGCCGGATCCGGGGTCCTTGGACTCCTTCTTGGCGATGTCTTCAAACTTCTTGCCGGCCTTGATCTCGGCAATGATGGCCTTGGCGCGGTCTTCCGACTCGACCAGGATGTGGCTGGCCTTGTATTCCTTGCCGCTGTTGGCAGCGACGGCCTTGTCGTACTCGGCCTTGGCTTCGGCGTCGGTCACGGGGTTCTTCTTCTGGAAGTCCTCGAACAGCGCGCGGATCAGGATGGTCTGGCGGGCCAGTTCCATCTGCTGCTTGTAGGCTTCGCTGTTGGCCAGGCTGCGCTTGTTGGCTTCCTGCATGAAGATCTCGCGGGCGATGACTTCTTCCTTGATCTGCCCTTCCAGCTCGGGCGTCACGGGGCGGCCGCTTTGCTCGATCTGTTGCTTGAGCGCTTCGGCGCGTGCCTTGGGCACAGCCTTGCCGTTGACGACGGCGATGTTCTGGGCCGAGGCGGACAGGGCCGCGGTGCTCAGCACGGCGGCAGTCACCAGGCTGGTCAGAAGCTGTTTTTTCATGCGAATTCCAGATATGAAGGAAAAATTGATTCTATAGCGCGGATACGCAACAGGCTCCGAATCGTCGGAGCCTGTAAAAGTTCAAAGAACCTCGATGGCGATGGCGTGTGCGCCCTGGTCAATGAATTCTTGCAGCGCATCATACACAAGGCGATGGCGTGCCACGCGTGGCTTGCCTTGAAACAAAGGTGACGCAATGCGCACGCGGAAATGCGTGCCGAAGCCGGTGCCGTTGGCGCCCACATGGCCGGCGTGCTGGTGGCTCTCGTCGATCACTTCCAGGTGATTGGGGGCGAGGCGCTCGCGCAGCACGGCCTGCATGGCTTCGGCGGTGATGGGCAGCGGATGGGCGGGCGCGCTCATGGCTGCTTGTCCTGCTGCACGCCAGGCGGGGGCAGGGCATCGGGCGTGGCGGCTGCTGCCTCGCCCTTGTCTTCCTGCATGAAGCGGCTCATGTAGATGGCCTGGCCGATCACGAAGACCAGCATCAGCCCCATGCCGCCGAACAGCTTGAAGTTGACCCAGGTGTCGGTGTCGAAGCGGTAGGCGATGACCAGGTTGAGCGCGCCCATGACCGCGAAGAACGCCGCCCAGCTCCAGTTCAGGGTGCGCCATGCGTTGTCGGGCAGTTGCAGCTGTGCGCCCATGACCGAGCGCAGCAGGTTCTTGCGGAACACCAGCTGGCCTATCAACAGGGCGCTGCCCATGAGCCAGTACAGCACGGTGGGCTTCCACTTGATGAAGGTGTCGTTGTGGGCCAGCAAGGTGGCGCCGCCGAACAGCACGATCACGCCCAGGCTCACCCATTGCATGGGCTCGACCTTGCCGTGGCGCACGCGCAGATAGGCGATCTGGGCAATGGTGGCGACGATGGCCACGGCCGTTGCCGTGTAGATGCCCCAGACCTTGAAGGCGACGAAGAACAGGATGATGGGGAAAAAGTCGATCAGTAACTTCATTGGAAGGTTTCGATGGGCTTGGAGTCAGGCATGGGCCTGAGCTTGGCAGGCGCATTGTGGCGCAGCCGGCGCGGCCCGGCATCGGTGCAGGGCCGCGTGGCCTGGGGTTTTTGCGGGCCTGGAGCCTAGGCCTTGGGCGGCTCGAATTCCAACGATGCGGAATTCATGCAGTAGCGCAGCCCTGTGTCGGACGGGCCATCGGGGAACACATGCCCCAGGTGGGCGCCGCACTGGCTGCAGACGGTTTCGGTGCGCACCATGCCGTGGCTGCGGTCCACGATTTCGGTGATTGCGCCCGGGATGGCGCGGTCGAAGCTGGGCCAGCCGCAGCCGGCGTCGAACTTGGTGTCGGAGTCGAACAGCTTGCTGCCGCAGCAGATGCAGTGGTAGCTGCCATCGGCCCAGAACTGCTCATAGCGGCCGGTGAACGGGCGCTCGGTGGCTGCATGGCGTGTCACCTGGAAGGCGGCAGGTTCGGCGCCCTTGGCCTGCAGCTCGGCCTGCCATTCCTGTTCGGTCTTGTGGATGGGAAAGCTCATGATGAACAGCTGATCTCGATGGAGGAAGCCCAATCGGGCGGGAAGCCTGCCCATTCGGCATGCTCGGCGTGGGGGTCGAACGGAGTCTGCAGCACGGCCAGCAATTGGCGCACGGGAGCGAAGTCACCGGCCTTTGCGGCGCGGATGGCCATCTCGCCCAGGTGGTTGCGCAGCACGAAGCGCGGATTCGATTCTTGCATCAAAGCGGCGGCCGCCGCGGCATCCGTGCCTGCCAGGTGCCGTGCGTACAGGGCTGCCCAGCGGTCGAAGGCCTCGCGGTCCAGCACCAGGTCGCGCACGGGCTCGAGGTCGAGGTCCGTACCGACATTGGCACTGGCACCGGCAGCCACCGCATCGGTCAGGCGGCTGAAGAAGATGGTGTAGTCCACCGCGTTGTCGGCCATGAGCTGCAGCAGCGGGTTCACCAGGGCGGCAAAGCGCCCCTCGGCGGGCGGCGTGCCTGGCGCATCTTCGGGCAGGCCCAGCTTGCGCAGCATGAGGGCGCCATAGGCCTGCGGAAACACCTGCTTGTACGACTCCAGCGCTGCAATGGTCAGTTCCTCTTCGCCGATCAGCGGCAGCAGGGCCTGGCCCAGGCAGTACAGGTTCCAGTAGGCCACCTGGGGCTGGCGGTTGAAGGCGTAGCGGCCCTGGGTGTCGCTGTGGTTGCAGATGTGGCCGGGGTTGAAGGCATCGAGGAACTGGAAGGGACCGTAGTCGATGGTCAGGCCCAGGATGCTCATGTTGTCGGTGTTCATCACGCCATGGCAAAAGCCCACGGCCTGCCAGTGCGCCAGCAGCCGCGCCGTGCGCTCGCTCACGGCCTGCAGGAAGTTGGCGTAGGCGTTGCCGGCCAGTGCCTCGGCCGTGCGGCATTCGGGGTAATGGCGGTCGATCACGTAGTCGGCCAGCTGGCGCAGAGGGGCTATCTGGTCGCGCGCCGCAAAGTGCTCGAAGTGGCCGAAGCGTATGAAGCTGGGCGCCACGCGCGCCACCACGGCAGCGGTCTCGATCTCTTCGCGGCGGATGGGGGCGGGCGATCCGGTGAGGCTCAGCGCGCGCGTGGTGGGAATGCCCAGGGCGTGCATGGCCTCGCTGCACAGGAACTCGCGGATGGACGAACGCAGCACGGCGCGCCCGTCGCCCATGCGCGAATAGGGAGTGCGGCCCGCGCCCTTGAGCTGAATCTCGTGGCCCGAGGCGGTCTCACCCAGCAAGATGGCACGGCCGTCGCCAAGCTGGCCGGCCCAGACGCCGAACTGGTGGCCGCTGTAGACGCTGGCCAGCGGATGGCTGCCGGGCAGCACGGCATTGCCGGTGAGCGCCTGCAGGGCCTCATCGGAGGCCAGCCACTGCGGGTCCAGGCCCAGCAGCTCGGCGGTGCCGGTGCTGGTGGCAATCCAGTGCGGCTCGGGCAGCGGCGTGGGGCGCAAATGGGTGAAGAAGTCCGGGCCCAGGGCGGCGAAGCCGTCTTGCCAGGAGATGGGAGGGCGTGGGGAGGTCGCCGGAGCCTGGCCTTCGGCGGCAGCATGCAGGTTCATGCGGGAATTGTCCCCCAGCGCCTATGCCCCGTGGGGCGCAAGGTTCATGCGCGCATTCACCCCATGCATTCACGCACGCAGTTGCTGCCGGTACTGGCCCGGCGGCATGCCGAACCAGCGGCGGCAGGCGCGAAAGAGGTTGCTCTGGTCCACAAAGCCCAGCAGGTCGGCCACCTCGGCCAGGCTGCGGCGCGGCTCGCCCAGGTACTGCAGGGCCAGCTCGCGCCGGGTTTCGTCCAGCAGTTGCTGGTAGCTGGTGTCTTCGGCCTGCAGGCGGCGCTGCAAGGTGCGGTCGGTCAGGCCCAGCAGGCTGGCCACGTCTTCGCGGCGCGGCTCGCCCTGGGGCAGCAGGCGCGCGATCTCGTGGCGCACGCGCGCGCCCACGCCGGCCTGGCCCAGGTGGTCGAGTTCGGTTTCGACCAGCTTTTCGTGCAGTGCCAGCAGTTCGGGGTTGTGCGTGGGAATGGGGGCGAGCAGGTCGGCCTCGGACAGCAGGAAGCGGTTCGCGTCCTCGCCGAAGCGCGGCAGCAGGCCGAAGGCCGCGCGGTAGGCGGCCTCGTGCGAGGGGGCGGGCGCCTCGGCCATGAATTCCACGGCCAGCGGCCGGACATCGCGCCGCGTCAGCCAGTTGCACAGCACCAGCAGCGTGAGCACGGCGAACTCTACGCGCTGGCGCGGCACGGGCCGTGTGGCGCCGATGTGATGTATGGACAACCAGTAGCCGCGCGCATCGCGCTCTAGCGTGAAGGACGTTGCGTCCGAGATCACGGCCATGTGGCGTTCCAGGTCGCGGAAGCCGGCCAGCAGGTGCGGGCCCGAAGCCAGCGAGTAGCCGACCAGATCGATGTTGCCGTGGCGCGCGGCCAGTTGCCGGTCCAGCCCCAGCGTGGGATTGGCGGACTGGGCCACGGCCAGCTCCCAGAGCCGGCTCACGCGGTCCACATCGGTACGGGCCTGCGAATGCTGCAGTGCGGCAAGGTCGATATCGGCTGCGGCGCACAGGCTTTGCGGGGCCAGCCCTTCGGTGGCCATCATGTCCAGGATGCCGCGCACCCAGGCGGCGGAGCTGCTGCGCTGCGTTGTCATGACCGGGTTTTCCTGGGCCATTCGGGGCGCTGTTTGCGTTCTGAAGTCACTGTTTTGGCGTGGTTGCGATAGCGGCGTTTTGCCGCGCTGTTCCTAGAATTTTTGCAGCGCGGCGAACGACTGCGCAGTGTGACCCATGGGCCCGGCGCGGCCCATACGGGAAACCCCAAAAACCATTCAGGAGACAAGCATGCGCACAGGACAGCGGTGGATGGCTGGCGGCATACGCCTGGCCGTGGCTTCAATGGCTTTGTGGCTCGCGGCCTGCGGCGGCTCGGGCGGCGGAGGTCCCGAACTGCGCGAGACGGCCTACGGCCCCTTGCGCGGCGTGGACGATGGCGCCGCCACGGGCACCTATTACTGGAAGGGCGTGCCCTTTGCCCAGGCGCCCGTGGGCGCGCTGCGCTGGCAGCCGCCGGCCGAGCCCAAGGCCTGGGAGGGCGTGCGCGAGGCGCGCCAGTTCGGCAATGCCTGCCTGCAGATCGGGCGCATGTACGGCCCGGGAGCCAACAACCGCTTCGACGACACCATCGCCTCCACCCTGGGCCAGCCCGTGGGCAGCGAGGACTGCCTGACGCTCAATATCTGGCGCCCGGCCAGCGGTGCCGAGAAGCTGCCGGTGCTGGTGTTCATCCACGGCGGCAGCGCCATCTCGGGCTATACGGCCGATCCGCTGTATGACGGCGCGGCCCTGGCGCGCGCCGCCAATGCCGTGGTGGTGACGGCCAACTACCGGCTGGACATCCTGGGCTACATGCACATGCCGCAGATGCAGGCCGGCGCGCCGGCCACGGGCAACTTCGCGCTGCTGGACAACCTGCAGGCGCTGCGCTTTGTTCAACGCAATATCGCGGGCTTTGGCGGCGATCCGGGCAATGTCACGCTCATGGGCCAGTCGGCGGGTGCCACCAATGTGCTGGCGCTGCTGGCGGCCGAATCGGCGCGCGGCCTGTTCCACAGGCTTGTGCCCATCAGCGGCGGGCTGTCGCTTCCATCCAACCTGCCGGCCGGCGTGCTGGCCACGCTCAAGCCGGCTTCGGCCTACGCCACCCAGTCCGCGCTGTTGCTGGCCCATCTGATGGTGGCCGATGGGCTGGCTGCCGATGTGGCGGCTGCGGCCACGGTGGCTGCCGGCTGGACACCGGCGCAGATTGCGGCCTACCTGCGCGGCAAGGATGCGCGCGTGCTGCTGCAGACCCTGGTGGCCAAGGGCCTGACGGGCGCGGGACCGATTCCCGACGGCCTGCTGCTGCCCACCGATCCCATGGCCGCGCTGGCTGCGGGCCAATACAACCGCATGCCAGTGATGGCCGGCTACACGGCCGAGGAGGGCAAGCTGTTCGCGCCCCTGCTGGCTGCGCTGGGCGGCAAGCCGGGCTTCAGGATCGATGATGCGGCGCGCTTTCGCATGATGCAGTCCTTCGATGCGCAGTCGCCCAACGCGCCGGGCCTGGCCGACATCATCGATGCCGCCTACCTGCCCGTCGATACGCCGGTCACCGGCTACAACGCCCGCATGGCGCAGCTGACCCATCTGTTCGCCGACCCCAGCCGCGACCAGTTGCTCAACACGCTGCGCACCCGGCAGGCCGAGGTCTGGAGCTACCGCTTCGACTGGGCGCGCCAGCCCGCGCCCTGGAACACGGTCTACGGTGCGGCCCATGCGTTCGATCTGCCCTTTCTCTTCGGCAACTTCGGGCCGTCCGTGTTCTCCCGCGTGACCAACAGCACGGCGAATGCCCCGGGCCGGCTGGCGCTGTCGAACGCCATGATGGCCAGCCTCAAGGCCTTCATGCAGACGGGCGACCCGCAGAACGCGGCCCTGGGCCAGACATGGAAGCCCTGGCCGTCCAGCCTGATCTTCGACGCTGAGCCGGGCGCGACCAGTATCCGGCTGCAGTGAGAGAGCCGTTGAGCGGGCAGGTGAGCGAGTAGATGAGCGAGCAGGGGCTTGCCGCGGCAAGCCCCAAGAGATAGCCAACAACAACGAAGGAGACAAGTACCCATGACAGTCAAGACCGTTTTCACACATGCCTGGCGCTGGCCGCTGGCGGGGGCCATTGCGGCCGCCGCCGTGGGCCTGGCCGCCTGCGGAGGGGGATCGTCGGGCATGCCCGCGCCCATGGGGCCGGGCCAGCAATCGGGCTACATCACCCTGCCAGACGGCAGCAGGATGCGCTACTCGCTGCTGCTGCCCGAGGGGCAGGGCCCGTTCCCGCTGCTGGTCGAGTACGACGGCTATATCTCGGGCTCGTACCCCAACATCAGCAGTCCCTGGACCAAGGAAGGCTATGCGGTCATGGGGCTGAACGTGCCGGGCACGGGCTGCTCCACGGGGGATGACAAGGTGTTTGACGCCAGCGTAGGTGCGGCCGGGGCCTTTGCCATCGAATGGGCCGGGCGGCAGGCCTGGTCCAATGGCCGCATCGGCATGATCGGCTACTCGTACTCGGGCTACAACCAGCTGTGGGTGGCGGCGCACCGGCCCAAGGGGCTGCTGGCGATCACGCCCAGCAAGAATGTGGGCGATCCCTACCGCGACGTGGGCTATCCGGGCGGCATTGCCAACATCGGCTTTCCGGCGCAGTGGTGGAACGGCTTCCCGCGCATCTGGCGCACGGCCGCCGACCTGGCGGTGAAGAACGGTGGCGACACGGAATGCGCCAAGACCGTGGCCGACAACATCGAGAAGATCAAGCGGCCCGAGCTGGACCTGATCAAGTGGCTGGACAACCCCTATGCCGATGGCCTGTACCTGGAGCGCAGCGCCATGCTGCAAAGCGGCAAGATCAATATCCCCACGCTGGGCACGCAGTCCTGGCAGGACGAGCAGATCGGCCCGCGCTCGGGTTACTACGAGGACACCATTGCGCCCGACAGGATGTGGCTGGTCAGCTCCAACGGCGACCACCACACGAACATCACCTCGGACCATATCGACCAGACCTTGAAGCGCTTCCTGGCGCGCTTCGTCAAGGGCGAGGACAACGGCTTCGACAAGGAGCCGCGCGTGCGCCTGCTGCAGGAGATGCAGACCACGGACGCCAAGGCCCTCAATGGCGGCACCAAGCTCATGCCCACGGGCGAGGCACGGTTTGACCGGCTGCCTGTCCAGGTCAAGCCCCTGCGCCTGTGGATGCAGCCCGGCCAGGCGCTGGGCGACAGCGCACCCGCCTCAGGCACGGCTTCGTCCAGCTACCGCTATCCGGCCCTGAGTCCGCAGGTGAACAACCCGGCGGCCGAAGGCTGGCCCGCCGTGCCCGCTTCGGAAAAGGATGGCCAGCTGGTCTTCACCACGGCGGCCCTGCCGCAGGACCTGAGCTTCTATGGCGAAGGCTCGGCCGACCTGTGGCTCAGCGCCACGGCCGCCAATACCGACATCCAGGTCACCGTGTCCGAGGTGCGGCCGGACGGGCAGGAGATGTTCGTGCAGCGCGGCTGGCTGCGTGCGTCCAAGCGTGCGCTCGATGAGAGCCGATCCACGGCGCTGCGTCCCTGGGGTGCCTACACACGGGACAAGGATGTGCCACTGGTCGCCGGCCAGCCCCAGTTGATGCGGGTGGAGATCCAGAAATTCGCGCATGTGTTCCGCGCCGGTTCAAGCATTCGCGTGACAGTGGATTCGCCATCGCAGACCGGATACTGGATCTTCGGCAACGACAAGACGCCGTCCACGAACACGCTGTGGCATGACGCGGCGCATGCCTCCAGCATCGTCCTAGGGTATATCCCATACGAGCATGCGAAGACGCTGCCGAGTTGCGACAAGACAATGCGTCAACCATGCCGGAAAAACGATGCGCCTGTCCCTGCCGGGATCGGACCCAGGGCGCCGGCCTGAGCCACCCTCCATGCGGGCAGTGGCATCGCGCACCAGGGCCTTGGCCTTGCGCGAATCTGCGGTCCGCAGTTCACGACGTTCACGAAGTTCAATCACCTTAGGAGCCTATAGATGCTGGGTCTGATGCAAAGCCAACCACTGTTGATCTCGTCGCTGATCGACTTCGCCGACCGCCACCATGGCGATGCGGAGATCGTCTCGCGCAGGGTGGAGGGCGATATCCATCGCTATACGTACCGCGACCTGGCACGGCGCTCGCGCCAGCTGGCGAACACGCTGGACGGCCTGGGCCTGCAGCCCGGCGACCGCGTGGCCTCGCTGGCCTGGAACGGCTACCGCCACATGGAAATGTACTTCGGCGTCAGCGGCTCGGGCCGCGTGCTGCACACGGTCAATCCACGCCTGCATCCCGACCAGGTGGCGTGGATCATCAACCACGCGGAAGACCGCGTCATGTGCTTTGACCTGACCTTCCTGCCCATCATCCAGGCCGTGCATGCCAAGTGCCCCACGGTGCGCCAGTGGGTGGCGCTGTGCGATGCGGACCGCCTGCCCGCCGACAGCGGCATTCCGGGCCTGGTCAGCTACGAGGACTGGATTGGCGGCCAGCCCGACCAGTACCAGTGGCCCGAATTCGACGAGAACACGGCCTCCAGCATGTGCTACACCAGCGGCACCACGGGCAACCCGAAGGCCGTGCTGTACAGCCACCGCTCCACCACGCTGCACGCCTACGCGGCCGCGCTGCCCGATGTGATGTGCATATCGGCGCGCGACTCTGTGCTGCCCGTCGTGCCCATGTTCCACGTCAACGCCTGGGGCATTCCCTACTCGGCCGCGCTCACGGGCTGCAAGCTGGTGTTTCCCGGCCCGGCGCTGGACGGCAAGTCGCTGTACGAGCTGATCGAGGCCGAGGGCGTCACCTACGCGGCCGGCGTGCCCACGGTCTGGCAGATGCTGCTGGGCCACATCAGGCCGGGCGGCCTGCGGTTTTCCACGCTCAAGCGCACGGTGATCGGCGGCTCCGCCTGCCCGCCGGCCATGATCACGGCCTTCCAGGACGAGTTCGGCGTGGAGGTGCTGCATGCTTGGGGCATGACCGAGATGAGCCCGCTGGGCACGCTGTGCACGCTCAAGAACAAGCAGCTGCAGCTGCCCAAGGACGAGCAGATGAAGATCCTGCAAAAGCAGGGCCGCGCCATCTACGGCGTGGACATGCGCATCGTCGATAGCGACGGCACCGACCAGCCCTGGGACGGCAAGAGCTATGGCGATCTGCTGGTGCGCGGCCCCTGGATCGTGGACAGCTACTTCAAGGGCGAGAGCCCGCTGGTCAAGGATGCGCAGGGCCGCGGCTGGTTCCCCACGGGCGACGTGGCCACCATCGACCCGGACGGCTTCATGCAGATCACCGACCGCAGCAAGGACGTGATCAAGTCCGGCGGCGAGTGGATCAGCTCCATCGACATCGAGAACATCGCCATGGCCCATCCTGCCGTGGCCATGGCCGCCTGCATCGGCATGCCGCATCCCAAGTGGGACGAGCGCCCCATCGTCGCCGTGGCGAAGAAGCCCGGCGCCGAGGTCACGCGCGAGGAACTGCTCAAGTTCTACGAGGGCAAGACCGCCAAGTGGCAGATCCCTGACGACGTGGTCTTCGTCGATGCCATTCCGCTGGGCGCCACCGGAAAAATGCTCAAGACCCGGCTGCGCGAGCAGCTGGCCGGCTACCGGCTGCCGGGGCTTTGAGCCGTTGCGGGCGGCCACCGGGCCAGGGCATGCGGGGGCATGTCCTGGCCGGGGTGGCCGGTCCGAGTCTCGTCGGCGATAGCCGCTAGGGGCAATCACCGATCAGGGCAGGGCACAGGGGCCATTACCCTGGGCCTCGCCCAGAAACCACCACAAGAGGAGACGCTTCATGAAGTTTGCGATCAAGGCATTGACGGCATCCCTGGCCCTGGCTTGCGCCACGGGCGCCATGGCCCAGAAGGGCGAGACGGTGAAGGTTGCGTGGATCGACCCGCTGTCCGGCCTCATGGCCGCGCTGGGGTCCAACCAGCTCAAGAGCCTGCAGTACATCGCCGAGGAGCTCAACAAGGGCACGGCCTCGGGCGTGAAGTTCGAAATCATCGGCATCGACAACAAGCTCAGCCCGCAGGAAACCACGGCGGCCCTGCGCTCGGCCATGGACCAGGGCGTGCGCTACGTCTTCCAGGGCAACGGCTCGGGCCCGGCCCTGGCCATCATGGATGCGCTGGAAAAGCACAACGCGCGCAACAAGGGCAAGGAAGTCGTCTACCTCAACTACGCGGCCGTGGATCCGGACCTGACCAACAGCAAGTGCAGCTACTGGCACTTCCGCCTGGATGCCGACACCTCCATGAAGATGGAGGCCTTGACTACGTACATGAAGGACGTGCCCGAGGTCAAGAAGGTCTACCTGATCAACCAGAACTACTCGCACGGCCAGCAGGTCTCCAAGTACGCCAAGGAGATGCTCAAGCGCAAGCGCCCCGATGTGGAGATCGTGGGCGACGACTTCTCGCCGCTGGCCCAGGTGCGCGACTTCGCACCCTACATCGCCAAGATCAAGCAGTCGGGTGCCGACTCGGTGATCACGGGCAACTGGGGCTCGGACCTGGCGCTGCTGATCAAGGCCGCCAGCGACGCGGGCCTGAACAACGTCAAGTTCTACACCTACTACGCCATCGCCACCGGCGCGCCCACGGCCATGGGCGCGGCCGCCGCCGACAAGGTCTACATGGTGGGCTACGGCCACATGAACCTGCCCGGCCCGCTGGACCGCATCACCAAGGGCTACAAGGCCAAGTTCAACGACGACATGTACACGGGCTCGCTGTACTCGGGCCTGACCATGCTGGACCAGGCCTTCCTGCGCGCCAAGACCACGGACCCGGCCAAGGTGGCGGCCACCATGGAGGGCATGAAGTTCAACAGCCTCAACGGCGAAGTGGAGATGCGCAAGAGCGATCACCAGCTGCAGCAGGGCCTGTTCATCGCACGCTGGGAAAAGGCCGGCGGCAAGTACCCGATGGATTCGGAGAACACCGGCTACACCTTCGTTCCCGTGAAGTACTACGAGCCCTATGTGGCCAGCACGCCGACTTCATGCGAGATGAAACGGCCTTCCTGATCGCCTGACCGGCCAGTGAACTTCGCAAAGGGGCGCGAGGCGCCCCTTTTTTTGCCCGAAATCAGGCAAAACACGGTTTTCTGGCCTGATCGATGGCGATCTGTCGCCAATGTGTCCAGGGCCGCAGCCAAGTCGCATGCGCGATAGTTTCTAAGGCATTCCCCAGAGGGAAATTGTCATTCAGGCGTTAGTCTGGCGCCAATACAGATATCCGAATCAACCGGAAAAAGGAGACAGAAAAATGAAGTGGATCGTGCATTCGGTGGCCGCCTCGGCCATGCTGGCCTGTGCATCGGGCGCCTGGGCGCAAAAGGGCGAGACGGTGAAGATCGGCTGGATCGATCCTCTGTCGGGTCTGATGGCCGCCGTGGGCACGAACCAGCTCAAGACCTTCCAGCTGATGGCCGAGGAGTTCAACAGGAAAAATGCCTCGGGCGTGAAGTTCGAGATCATCCCGCTGGACAACAAGCTCAGCCCGCAGGAGACCACGGCCGTGCTGCGCTCGGCCATGGACCAGGGCGCACGCTACGTGGTGCAGGGCAACGGCTCGGGCCCGGCCCTGGCCATCATGGATGCGCTGGAAAAGCACAACGCACGCAACAAGGGCAAGGAGGTCGTCTACCTCAACTATGCGGCCGTGGACCCGGACCTGACCAACAGCAAGTGCAGCTACTGGCACTTCCGCCTGGATGCGGACACCTCCATGAAGATGGAAGCGCTGACGACCTATATGAAGGACGTGCCCGAGGTCAAGAAGGTCTACCTGATCAACCAGAACTACTCGCACGGCCAGCAGGTCTCCAAGTACGCCAAGGAAATGCTCAAGGCCAAGCGGCCTGATGTGCAGGTGGTGGGCGACGACTTCGCGCCCCTGGCCCAGGTGCGCGACTTCGCTCCCTACATCGCCAAGATCAAGCAATCGGGCGCCGACACGGTGATCACGGGCAACTGGGGATCGGACCTGTCGCTGCTGCTCAAGGCGGCCAACGACGCGGGCCTGAACAACGTCAAGTTCTACACCTACTACGCCTTCGGCTCGGGCTCGCCCACGGCCATGGGCGCAGCGTCCGACGGCAAGGTCTACACCGTGGGCTATGGCCACTACAACATGGGCGGCCCCATCCAGCCGCTGATGGCCGAGTTCAAGAAGAAGATGAACGACGACCTCACGCAAAGCTCGATCTACCACGTGTTCGCGCTGCTGGATGCGGCCTTCGTCAAGACCGGCGGCACCGACCCCGTGAAGGTGGCGGCCGCGCTGGAGGGCATGAAGCTCAAGAGCTTCAACGGCGAAGTGGAGATGCGAAAGAGCGACCACCAGCTGCAGCAGGGCCTGTACATCACGCGCTGGGAAAAGGCCGGCGGCAAGAACCCGTATGACGCAGAGAACACGGGCTACACCTTCGCCCCGGTGAAGTACTACGAGCCCTACGTGGCCAGCACGCCCACCTCCTGCCAGATGAAGCGCCCGTCCTGAGAGCGGCCCGCACCGTTCCCTGTCCCCAACGCACCGAGACCAAGGCCTTTCGATGACGCTTGAGTTCTTCACCATATCGCTGCTCAACGGCGTGAGCTATGGACTGCTGCTGTTCATGCTCAGCTCGGGGCTGACGCTGATCTTCAGCATGATGGGCGTGCTCAACTTCGCCCACACCAGCTTCTACATGCTGGGCGCGTACTTCGGCTACACGCTCAGCGGCATCATCGGCTTCTGGGGCGCGCTGTTCGTCGCGCCCCTGCTGGTGGGCGCGCTGGGCGCCATGTTCGAGCGCTACAGCCTGCGCCGCGTGCACAAGTACGGCCATGTGCCCGAACTGCTCGTGACCTTCGGCCTGTCCTATCTCATCCTCGAGGTGGTGCAGCTGGTCTGGGGCCGGGGCACCGTGCCCTACGGCCTGCCGCCCGCGCTGCAGGGCCCGCTGTTCACGCTGTACGGCACGCAGTTCCCGCGCTCGCGCTCCTTCGTGATGCTGCTGGCGCTGCTGATGCTGGTGGCCGTCTGGCTGCTGCTGACGCGCACGCGCATCGGCCTGGTCATCCAGGCCGCGCTCAAGAACCCCGAGATGGTGGAGGCGCTGGGCCACAACGTGCCGCGCGTGTTCATGATGGTGTTCGGCGGCGGCTGCGCGCTGGCGGGGCTGGCCGGCGTCATCGGCGGCAACACCTATGTGACCGAGCCGGCCATGGCCATGTCGGTCGGCTCCATCATCTTCGTGGTGGTGGTGGTCGGCGGCATGGGCTCGCTGGCGGGGGCCTTCGTGGCCTCGCTGCTGATCGGCGTCGTGCAGACCTTTGCCGTGGCCATCGACTGGTCGCTGGCCAGCCTGCTGACCTCGCTGGGCAGCCCGGTCGGCGAGCAGACCTTTGGCTGGCCGCTGCTCAAGCTCACCATCTCCCAGGTCGCGCCCATCCTGCCCTACCTGTTCCTGGTGCTGATCCTCATCTTCCGGCCCAAGGGCCTCCTGGGCACGCGGGGAGATTGACACCATGTCCTCGATCACCAAAACGACCATGACATCCACTGCCGCAAAAGGCGTTCCGGGCGCTTCGGGGGCTGCGGGCGCAGGGCGCCACTACAGCTTCCAGCCGCTCAACATCGGCCGCATCCTGATCTGGGGCGCCTTCGCCCTGGCGCTGATCGTCGCGCCGCTGGTGTTCACCAGCAGCCTGGCGCTGACCATGCTCAGCCAGATCGGCTATCTCATCATCATCTGCCTGTCCTACAACATCCTGCTGGGGCAGGGCGGCATGCTGAGCTTCGGCCATGCGGTCTACACGGGGTTGGGTTCGTTCATCGCCATCCATGCGATGAACCGGGCCAGCTCCGGCGACTGGGGCATTCCGCTGGTGCTGATTCCCATCATCGGCGGCCTGGGCGGCATGTTCTTCGCGGCCCTGCTGGGCTATGTGACCACCAAGAAGTCAGGCACCACCTTCGCCATGATCACCATGGGCATCGGCGAGCTGGTGGCGTCCATGGCGCTGATGTTCCCCGAGTTCTTCGGGGGCGAGGGCGGCATCACCACCGACCGCGTCTATGGCAAGCCCTTCTTCGGGCTGACCTTCGGCTCGGGCATGGAGGTGTACTACCTGATCGCCGCCTACTGCTTCATCTGCACGGCCGCCATGTTCGCCTTCACGGGCACGCCGCTGGGCCGCATGCTCAACGCCGTGCGCGACAACCCCGAGCGCGTGGAGTTCGTGGGCTACAACACGCAGCGCGTGCGCTACTTCTCCTTCATCATCGCGGGCTTCTTTGCAGGCGTGGGCGGGGGGCTTGCAGCCATCAACTTCGAGATCATCACGGCCATGGACAGCGTGAGCGTGATGCGCTCGGGCTCGTACCTGCTGTTCACCTTCCTGGGCGGCGCCACCTTCTTCTTCGGGCCCATCATCGGCGCCGTGCTGCTGGTGCTGGCCTCGGTGCTGTTGTCGGAGCTGACCAAGGCCTGGCTGCTGTACCTGGGCCTGGTGTTCCTGCTGATGGTGATGTACGCACCCGGCGGCGTGGCCAGCCTGATCATGATGAACCTGCGCGTGGCGCGCTTCGGCAAGTGGCGCCGGCTGGCCCAGCCCTACCTGGCCATCGCGGCCAGCGCACTGGTCATGATCGTGGGCGGCGCGGCCATCGTCGAGATGATCTACCACCTGCAGCTCAATGCGGCCCTGGGTCCCCAGGTCTCGTTCATGGGCGTGCAGCTCGATACCAGCTCGGCATCGACCTGGACCGTGGCCGTTGCCATCTTCGTGGTGGGCCTGGGCCTGCTGGAAGTGGCCAGGCGCTGGTGCCTGCGCCGCTGGGAGCGCATCCAGGAAGAAATCGAAGAAGCCATCAAGCGCGGGGAGGGTTGAACCATGTCCAGCATTGCAATCGAACGTCCGGGCACCGCCGCCGTGGCTGGCGAGGCCACCTATGCGCTGGAGCTGCGCGACCTGTACAAGCGCTTCGGCAAGGCCG
The DNA here is from genome assembly GCF_014852125.1 of Delftia sp. DLF01. Classification (NCBI taxonomy): domain Bacteria; kingdom Pseudomonadati; phylum Pseudomonadota; class Betaproteobacteria; order Burkholderiales; family Comamonadaceae; genus Delftia; species Delftia sp. DLF01. The sequence goes on along the minus strand of NZ_JACVAZ010000003.1, from coordinate 496,872 downwards.
AGATCATCCGTGGCGCCCAGCTGGCCGTGAAGCCGGGCGAGCGCGTGGCCATCATCGGCCCCAACGGCGCGGGCAAGAGCACGCTGTTCAACCTGATCAGTGGCCGCTTCGAGCCCACCAGCGGCCAGGTGCTGCTCAACGGCCAGCGCATCGACGGCAAGAAGCCCTATGAAATCAACCGCATGGGGCTGTCGCGCAGCTTTCAGATCACCAACATCTTTCCCAAGCTCAGCGTGTTCGAGAACCTGCGCTGCAGCGTGCTGTGGAGCCTGGGCTACCGCTACAGCTGCTGGCGCTTCCTGTCGAAGCTGCGCGACGCCAATGCCCGCGCCGATGAGCTGATGGAGATGATCGGCCTGCACAGAAAGCGCGACACGCTGGCGGTGAACCTGACCTATGCCGAGCAGCGTGCGCTGGAGATCGGCATCACCATCGGCGGCGGCGCCGGCGTCATCCTGCTGGACGAACCCACGGCCGGCATGAGCAACAGCGAAACGGCCCACTTCATCCAGCTGATCAAGAAGGTCACCGAAGGCAAGACCCTGCTGACCGTGGAGCACGACATGGGCGTGGTCTTCGGCCTGGCCGACAAGATCGCCGTCGTGGTCTACGGCGAAGTCATCGCCTACGACACGCCCGAGGCCGTGCGTGCCAATCCGCGCGTGCAGGAGGCCTATCTCGGATCTTCAGTCGCCGATCAACAAGCTGGTGCACATTGAGGAAGCGCGGATGCTGAACATCAACAACCTGCATGCCTATTACGGCAAAAGCCATGTGCTGCATGGCGTGGATTTCTCGGTGCAGCCCGGCGAAATCGTCGCGCTGCTGGGGCGCAACGGCTCGGGCCGCTCCACCACGGCCAAGGCCATCATGGGCCTGGTGCACTGGGAGGGCTCGCTGGACTGGAAGGGCCAGAGCCTGACCGGCCGCAAGGCCTACGAGATCGCCCACCTGGGCGTGGGCTATGTGCCCGAGAGCCGCGACGTGTTCCCCAACCTCACCGTGCACCAGAACCTGCTGCTGGGACAGAAGGGCAAGGGCCGGGACAGCCGCTGGGGCTTCGACGACATGTACGCCATGTTCCCGCGCCTGAAGGAGCGTCAGCACACCGAGGCCGGCGTGATGTCGGGCGGCGAGCAGCAGATGCTGACCCTGTGCCGCACGCTGATGGGCGACCCGGACCTGATCATCATCGACGAGCCCACCGAGGGCCTGGCTCCCAAGATCGTCGAGCTGGTGGGCGAGTACCTGCAAAAGATCAAGCAGCGCGGCGTGTCCGTGCTGCTGATCGAGCAAAAGCTCACCATTGCCATGAGCATCTCGGACCGGGCCCTGGTCATGGGGCATGGGCGCATCGTCTTCGACGGCACGCCCGACGGGCTGCGCGCCGATCAGAAGGTGCGCAAGGAGTGGCTGGAGGTCTGATGCCGCACAAGGCTGGGCATGCTGCCAGGCAGGCGGCCCGGGCCACGGCGCTTGTCCCGCTTGGGACAAACCGCAGTGGCGCCGGCCCGCATTTTTTTTACAATCAAAATCGCACGATCGTTCTTTTTCTATCGCATAGGGGACAACAGCATGACTGCTGAATACAAAGTGGACGGTGCCATCGCCGTCATCACCTTGAACAATCCGCCGGTCAACGGCCTGGGACTATCCACGCGGCGGGGCATCGTCGAGGGGCTGGACAAGGCGTACGCCGACCCGGCCGTCAAGGCCATCGTCATCACGGGCGCCGGCAAGGCTTTTTCGGGCGGTGCTGACATCAACGAGTTCGGCAAGGAAGAGGCGTATCGCGAGCCGCACCTGGTCTCGCTGATCAACTCGCTGGACCAGGGCAGCAAGCCCGTGGTGGCCGCCATCCATACCGTCTGCATGGGCGGCGGGCTGGAGCTGGCGCTGGGCTGCAACTACCGCGTGGCCGCTCCCGGCACCCTGGTGGCCCTGCCGGAAGTCAAGCTGGGCCTGCTGCCCGGCGCAGGCGGCACCCAGCGCCTGCCGCGCGTGCTGGGCGTGGAGACCGCGCTGAACATGATCGTCAGCGGCGAACCCGTCAAGAGCGAGCTGCTGGCCTCCATCCCCGGCCAGAAGCTGTTCGACAAGATGGCCGCTTCGCCCGAGTCCCTGCTGGACGAGGCCAAGGCCTTTGCGCTGGAAGTGGCCGACAAGCGTCCGCTGCCGCGCGTGCGCGACCTGCCCTGCAAGCACCCCCAGGGCGACGCCTACTTCCAGTTCGCGCGCAACATGGTCAAGGGCATGGCCAAGAACTACCCGGCCCCGGCCCGCTGCGTGGACACGGTGGAGAACGCCGCGCGCAAGAAGTTCGACGAGGGCATGGCCCTGGAGCGCGATGCCTTCATGCAACTGATGTGGTCGCCCGAGTCGCGCGCGCTGCGCCACCTGTTCATGGCCGAGCGCGCGGCCTCCAAGATCGCCGACGTGCCCTCGGACACGGCTGTGCGCGACATCAAGACCGTGGGCGTCATCGGTGCCGGCACCATGGGCGGCGGCATCTCCATGAACTTCCTGAACGCGGGCATTCCCGTGACCATTCTGGAGACCAAGCAGGAAGCGCTGGACCGTGGCGTGGCCACCATCCGCAAGAACTACGAAGCCCAGGTCAAGAAGGGCAAGCTCACCCAGGAAAAGTACGACCAGCGCATGGCGCTGCTGAGCACCACGCTGTCGTATGACGCGCTCAAGAATGCCGACCTCATCATCGAGGCGGTGTTCGAGGAGCTGGGCGTCAAGGAAACCGTGTTCAAGCAGCTGGACGAGGTTGCCAAGCCTGGCGCCATCCTGGCCTCCAACACCTCCACGCTGGACGTGGACAAGATCGCCGCCTTCACCAAGCGTCCGCAGGACGTGGTGGGCATGCACTTCTTCAGCCCCGCCAACGTGATGAAGCTGCTGGAAGTGGTGCGCGGCAAGCACACCGCCAAGGACGTGCTGGCCACCGTGATGAAGCTGGCCAAGAAGATCAAGAAGACCGCCGTGGTCTCTGGCGTGTGCGATGGCTTCATCGGCAACCGCATGATCGAGCAGTACTCGCGCCAGGCCGGCTTCCTGCTGGACGAAGGCGCCACGCCCGCCCAGGTGGACAAGGCCATCGAGAAGTTCGGCTTCGCCATGGGCCCGTTCCGCATGGGCGACCTGGCCGGCAACGACATCGGCTGGGCCATCCGCAAGCGCCGCGCCGTCGAGCGCGCCGACATGAAGTACAGCCGCACGGCCGACAAGCTGTGCGAGCTGGGCCGCTTCGGCCAGAAGACCGGCGCGGGCTGGTACGACTACCAGGCGGGCAAGCGCGACGCCATCCCGTCCGAGCTGGTCAACCAGATGATCGAGTCCCACCGCAAGGAACTGGGCATCACCCCGCGCAAGATCTCCGATGAGGAAATCGTCCAGCGCCTGGTCTTCGCCCTGGTCAACGAAGGCGCCCACATCCTGGAAGACGGCATCGCCGGCAAGTCGGGCGATATCGACATGGTCTACCTGACCGGCTATGGCTTCCCCATCTGGCGCGGCGGCCCCATGCACTACGCGGGTGAGGTCGGGCTGTTCAACGTGGTCCAGGCCATGAACCGCTTCGCCAAGAACCCCAACGACGACGCCGATTTCTGGCAGCCTGCCCCGCTGCTGGCGAAGCTGGCGGCCGAAGGCAAGCAATTCAGCTGAGACGTGCGGCGCACGAACTTTTTGCGAACCACCGCAAACCCGCCATACAAGGAATATCCATGACATCCGCCGTGATCGTTTCCACCGCCCGCACGCCCCTGGCCAAAAGCTGGAAGGGCTCCTTCAACATGACCCATGGCGCCACGCTGGGCGGCCATGCCGTGCAGCACGCCGTGCAGCGCGCAGGCGTCGACCCTGCCGCCGTCGATGACGTGATCATGGGCTGCGCCAACCCCGAAGGCGCCACCGGCATGAACATTGCGCGCCAGATCGCGCTCAAGGCCGGCCTGCCCATCACCGCATCGGGCATGACCATCAACCGCTTCTGCTCCTCGGGCCTGCAGACCATCGCCACCGCATCGCAGCGCATCATCGCGGGCGAGGGCGATGTCTACGTGGCCGGCGGCGTGGAGTCCATCTCCTGCGTGCAGCAGGAAATGAACCTGCACATGATCCAGGACCTGGCCCTGGCCAAGCAAAAGCCCGAGATCTACTGGAGCATGCTGCAGACCGCCGAACAGGTCGCCAAGCGCTATGGCATCGGCCGTGACGCCATGGACGAATACGGCGCCGCCAGCCAGCAAAAGGCCTGCGCGGCCCAGGCCGCCGGCCTGCTGGATGCCGAGATCGCGCCCATCACCGTGACCATGGGCGTGGCCGACAAGGTGCGCGGCCTGATCACTAAGGAAGTAACCTGCAGCAAGGACGAGGGCGTGCGCGAGGGCACGACCAAGGAAGGCATCTCGGGCATCCGCCCCGCGCTGCCCGGCGGCGTGATCTCGGCCGGCAATGCCAGCCAGTTCTCCGATGGCGCAGGCGCCTGCGTGGTGGTCAGCGAGGACTATGCCTCGCGCAACAACCTCAAGCCTCTTGGCCGCTTCCTGGGCTTTGCCGTGGCCGGCTGCGAGCCCGACGAAATGGGTATCGGCCCCGTCTTCGCCGTGCCCAAGGTGCTCAAGAAGCTGGGCCTGACGGTGCAGGACATCGACCTGTGGGAGCTCAATGAAGCCTTTGCCGTGCAGGTGCTGTACTGCCGCGACAAGCTGGGCATCCCCAACGATCGCCTCAACGTCAACGGCGGCGCCATTGCCCTGGGCCATCCCTATGGCGTATCGGGCCAGCGCCTGACGGGCCATGCCCTGATCGAAGGCAAGCGCCGCGGTGCCAAGCGTGTCTGCGTGACCATGTGCATCGGCGGCGGCATGGGTGCCGCCGGCGTGTTCGAAGTGCTGTAAGTGCAGGTGGCGGCTGCGACCGCCACCGCCTGTTCCCGTTACTCCTGTTGGCCGCACGCGCTCCCTCTGGCGGCGCCTGCGGCTTCTTTTTTGATTCCGGACATCACCATGCGCCTGCGTTCCACCATCGATTTCCTGCTCTATGAATGGCTGCGCGCCGATGCGCTGGGCGAGCGCGAGCGCTTTGCCGACCATTCGCGCGACACCTTCGATGCCGTGCTCGACACCTGCGAGCGCATCGCCCGCGAGAAATACGCCCCCTTCAACCGCACCGTGGACACGCAGGAGCCGCAGTTCGACGGCGAGAAAGTCATCCTGCCCCAGTGCACCCACGATGCGCGCCAGGCCTATGCCGACTCGGGCATGCTCAGCGCCGCCCAGGACTACGACATCGGCGGCATGCAGCTGCCCTACACCGTGGAGGCGGCAGCCAACAGCTTCTTCGCGGCGGCCTCCATCAGCATCGGCTCCAACATGCTGACCTCGGGCAATGCCAATGCCATCATGGCCCACGGCACGGACATGCAAAAGCAGGTCTTTGCCACCAATGAATTCAATGGCCGCTGGGCCGGCACCATGTGCCTGTCCGAGCCCCAGGCCGGCTCCTCGCTGAGCGATATCGCCACCCGCGCCGAGCCCGATGGCGCCGACTTCGAGAGCGATGCGCTGGGCCCGCGCTACCGCCTCAAGGGCAACAAGATGTGGATCAGCGCGGGCGACCATGAGCTGACCGAGAACATCGTCCATCTGGTGCTGGCCAAGATCCCCGGCCCCGATGGCAAGCCCGTGCCCGGCGTGCGGGGCATCTCGCTGTTCATCGTGCCCAAGAAGCTCGTGGACACCGAAGGCCAGCTCACCGGCGAGCGCAACGACGTGGCCCTGGCCGGCCTCAACCACAAGCTGGGCTGGCGTGGCACCACCAACACGCTGCTGAACTTCGGGGAAGGGCGCTTTCCCGTGCGCGGCGGCGCCGGGGCCGTGGGCTACCTCGTCGGCAAGCCCGGCGAGGGCCTCAAATGCATGTTCCACATGATGAACGAGGCCCGCATCTCCATCGGCATGGCCGCCACCATGCTGGGCCTGGCCGGCTACCACGCCAGCCTGGAGTACGCGCAGAGCCGCCCGCAGGGCCGGCCGATCAAGGGGGCGCCGGGTGCAGCCGGCAAGGATGCCACGCGCCCCCAGTCGCGCATCATCGAGCACGCCGACGTCAAGCGCATGCTGCTGGCGCAGAAGTCCTATTGCGAAGGCGCGCTGGCGCTGAACCTGTTCTGCGCACGCCTGGTCGATGAGCAGCACACCGGCACGCCCGAATCCGTGGCCGAGGCCCGGCTGCTGCTGGAAGTGCTGACCCCCATCTCCAAGAGCTGGCCCAGCGAGTTCTGCCTGGAGGCCAACTCCCTGGCCATCCAGATCCATGGCGGCTACGGCTACACGCGCGACTTCCCCGTGGAGCAATACTGGCGCGACAACCGCCTGAACATGATCCACGAAGGCACGCACGGCATCCAGGCCATGGACCTGCTGGGCCGCAAGGTGCTCATGGAAGGCGGCAAGGGCCTGCAGCTGCTGGCCACGCGCATCAACGACACCATCCAGCGCGCCATGGCCCGGCCCGAACTGGCCGGCCATGCCAATGAACTGGCCAAGGCTCTGCAGGAAGTCGGCGCCACCACCAAGGCCGCATGGGCCACCGACGACCCGCAACAGGCCCTGGCCAATGCCGTGCCCTACATGCAGGCCTTCGGCCACACGGTACTGGCCTGGACCTGGCTGGACGTGTCCCTGGCTGTACTTGCCAAAGACACCGCCCTGGCCGAACCTGCCAACGCTGGCCGCATGGCCGCCATGCGCTACTTCTTCCGTTACGAACTGCCCCGGATAGGCGCATGGCTCAAGGTCGTGCGTGAGCGCGACATGACCTGCGCGGAGATGAGTGAAGAGGCGTTCTGAGGGAGTTGGCAGCACGGCTGCCGTAGGATGCAAAAAAGCGCGGACCATGTAGTCTGCGCTTTTTTTTATTTCAAAGATTTTCAGGACCGCTGGCGAGCTTGGCTTGCTCCATGACCCACTCCCTGGATTTTCCGCGAACGCACCATTCGGGCTTTTTGACCCAGTCTGTGAAATATATGGTGGGATGCCCTTCCAGAATATTGCAACGTGTATAGCCCAGCTTAGGCATCGCATAGTACTGCAGCGGAGTAATGAATATCAAAGAAACCAGTGCTGAAGAAATTCCAAGGGTGAAAACTATTGATAGTGCTTTATCGGATTTTCGTAGAATACTATCGTTGCAAGGGATGGAATTTAGCACCGATACCAGTGCTAACGTAATAAAAACGAAAGGAGTCATGAAGATTGTTGGTGCGCCCGGCATGATTCTTATGGTTGGCGCGAGAGCATTTATGTCTTTCAGCATCGGGATTGTTTCCGCAAAGGAAAACCAGAAACATCCGACTGATAGTAGAATGCTGATGGGTATTCCAAATATTGCAGATTTCCGAATTTTTTTTATGTCTCTCATATTTATTTTGATTAATTGATTTTCTTTTGATTTGACGCGAAGTATCTTGTGAAGTTGATTTTCTGTTGGATCGTGATTCTTGGGTGATGCTTGCGTGCTGAGAGATGATAGCTGCCTTTATTGAATGGGGTTTTGATCTAGTTTATATATGCCTGGTGCTTTTTCATTGTTTACAGACTTTAGGGCTGTAATAACGTTTTGTTTTATTTTCCATCGCTGATCTGTGTAGTTGAGAAGTGCTCCAGTGGCAAATATGGCTAACGCCATCGCTCCTAGCGGAAAAATGACCAAAGTAGTAACGCTTGCAGTTAGGGCTCCCGCGCTTATTGCAATCATCGTCGCCAATCCCGCCTTGACCGCCTCCACTCCAATCCCACCCACAAGATCATGCATGGTCTTCTCGTCATTGAAGATGAAGTCCAGTGTCTCTATCCCGGTGCCCACCACCAGGCTCAGAAGAAACCCGCCCTTGGCCACATTCTGCAGACCGCGAATACCCAGGCCCATCTGGACCATGCGTGGATTGGCGGCAAGGAATCGCGTGCCTTGCAGCAGCTGGCGGCGAAGTCCCGCGTAGCCCGTGATGATGATATAGGTGCCTGTGGCGGTTGTCTTGATATAGGAGCGGGCACCGGCCAGGCCCAATGCAATCAGCGTTTTGGTGATCAGGTACGCGTCGCTGACCATCAGGGAGGCGGGAGCGACCCAGGGTTTGCCTGCATTCGGGCTGGCGGTGTGTGTCCAGTATCGACCAAGCGCACTGTGGGCCAGCATGGCATGCAGCGTGGCCGCCAGGCGAGGATTATTGCGCGCCTTGTCGCTCAGTATGTCTGCGTATTCCTGTGGCGTGAGCACAATGGCATCGATCTGTTTCTGCTCCATTTGGCGAGCAAGCATGTCGGCATAGCCGATCTGATAGAAGGTGGCGGCAATGGAGGCTGGCATGGTGTATGGAGACGCTGGATCAGAAGCGGAATCGAGGATTCCAGCCAATGCGCCTTGATCAATAAAGGCAATTTGACGGAAATGAGTGGTTGCAAGCAGGCGAATAATCCGCTGTCAGTGTCCGAGCGGGTTTCTGATGTTTGCTGTGCGAAGAGTCCTCATTTGATTTCATGGCCTGCACGAGGTCAATCAAAGAAGTCGCCCACAGATCATTTTCAGAATTATCCTTAGGACAATTCCTAAAATCAGGTTTGAAATTCCAGGTGAATAGAGATGCTGCCAATGAGCGTTTGGTCCCAGGCAGCGCCATTCGCCATGGGCGGTATTCACGGGGCACAAGCGCAGGCTGCCCGGCTCGGCCACGGGCATTTGCGGATGAAGGATGCGGGGAGAGGTGGTCCGTACCGCCGCTGCGCTTGCGGGCAGGCTGTTGGACCGGGGGATGGGCTACGGTCTCACCGTGCCGAATGCTGGCAGACGAGGACTCAGGGACCAGGTGTCAGCGCATCGGAAGCCGTGCAGGCGCTGAAGGCCGCCTGCCGGAGGGTGCATGCCTCAAAGATCCAGTCCGAGATAACGCGTGCCCGGCACGGGATTGAAGCTCACCGGCTCTGCATCCGCAAAACCCAGGGACTCATACAGCCGCTGCGCGGCCTGGAACTCGGGCAGCACGTCCAGGCAGATGCGGCTGTAGCCTGTGTGGCGTGCAGCGTCCAGGATGCCTTCCACCAGGCGGCGCCCCAGGTTCTCGCCGCGTACCGTGGGGCGCACGTAGACGCGCTTCATTTCGCCTGTCTGCGCATCCACCTGGCGCAGGGCGGCGCAGCCCACGGGCTGGCCGTCTTTCCAGGCCAGCAGCACGCAGCCTTCGGGTGCGGCGTACTTGCCGGGCAGGGCGGCGAACTCGGTCTCGAAGTCCTGGAAGTCCAGGCTCACGGTGGGGCTGGCCACGTACTCCCGGAAGATGCGGACCACGGCGTCGAGGTCTTCGGGAAAGTGGGCGGGGCGGATATCGGTCATGGGTGGCAAGGGGTCAAGCCCGGTTCAAGGGCGCTGCTCAGTTGGAATGAAAGCGCACAAGGATAGGGCAAGACGCCCGGGCCGCCGCCGATCCGCTACAGCATGGGCACCACGCCCAAGCACAGGGCATCGTCGTGCGCCAGGCGGGCAACGGGATAGCCCGCAATTCACTCCTTCGGGGGCGCCTGTTCAGGGCGTTCGCACCTGCCGGTTTGCCTGGAGATCTGTGCTCCAGCTTTCAGGCATTTGTCTTTCTCCACATGGTTCAGGATCAGTGGCGCCAGCCACGCTGCCAGCAAGGCAAGCGCCAAGGGCAGCACGCCAAGCACCCACAGCATCCACTTCGCCTCACGCCGGAAATGCCCGGAGATTCCTGCGTTGGGCGATGCGGGATCTTTCATGGCGATGGCACCGCCTCAACTGCACAAGCGCAGATTGGTGCGCGCAGCCTTGAGCATGGGCAGCACCACATCGGCATCGGTGGGTGGATAGGCCTCGCGCAGTTCCTGATCCGTCTTGCCGGCTTCCTCGGCCAGCGGCGCCAGGGTCTGGCGGCAGGCGGCTGCATCGCCCGAGCGAAGCTGCGCCAGCGCCAGGTCGTTGCGCAGCCAGCCCTTGATAACCCCGGTCAGCACCTCATCGCAGTCCTGCAGCACCGGCGCCAGCGTGGTCAGCGCCAGGCGGTAGTCCTTGGCGTCGTACGCGCGCTTGAAGTTTCTGCGCGATGCGGCAATGGCCTTGTCCGTGCAGCCGGGTGTGGGCCGAAGGTAATCGCCACCGAACCAGGCCCGCATGCCGCAGAAGTCCCGGCATGCATCGGCGGTGGCCGTGTCGACGCCGACGCGCTGGCCTGCAGGCGTGAAGTCCACGGCGCAGGCCGAATTCGCCATCCTGGCCCGGCCGTTGGTGATGGTGCCTTCCAGCTCACAGGTATGGCCGTTGGCACCGACGGTCTGGATATGGAACTTGCCATTGGCCCGCACCACCAGATCGCCACCCCCGCCCTTGCGCACATAGGTGCCTGCTGAGGGCGTGGTGATCTGTGCGCAGGCCAGGCCGATGTGGCAGGTGAGGACCAAGGGCGACAGGCGGAGCAGGCAGTTGGTGAGTTGCATGGGCAGGGCTTTGGATTTGCGGCGTGTACGAGGGCGCAGGAATTGCAGCGAGTGTATCGATCAAGGCCGTTTTGCATGGCGGGTTCGTTTGTCTGCGGACGGTACGGCGCCGTGCCCAGCTACAGTGATCCAGAATCTTGCAGCTCACCATGGACACTACAAAGCACATCAATCCAGACCACTATCTGGAAACCGAACAAGGTCGCCTGTTCACCCCGGAACGCAGTGCTGCCGCATGGGAGTTGGCGTACCGGGACTTGGACAAAGCACTGTCTGTCAGCTCGCCCGCGACCAAGCTCTATGTGGTGGTGGGGGTGCAAGCTGCAGGCAAGAGCAGCTGGATTCAACAGAACGCCGCAGCGTTGGGTGGTGATGCGGTGTTCTTTGATGCCGCCCTTCCGAAGACGGTGCATCGTGAGCGTGCCATTCAGATCGCCAGATCACATGGCGTGCCCGTAGTCTGTATTTGGCTCAAAGCCGATTTGCAGACCGCCTTGCGGAGGAACACGCAGCGGCGAGCCGATCACCAGGTGCCGGAGCAGGCCATTCGCAGCGTGTTTGCCATGTTCGAGCCGCCGAGTGAGCAGGAAGGGTTCGCGGTAGTCCATATCGACGACACCAAGCCGGCCCCCGGGAGCTCCATCCAGCCCATGGGGCCGCGCCAGTTCCCGTCCCTTCAGGATCTCGACCAGCAGGTGATTGTGGGCTGGCGAGCTTGCGAGATGGCGTTGGCCGAAGGCGGCCGCTGGGATATGGATGAATCAGGTCGGCAGCACTGGGTACCTGGCGAAGCAGTCTGGAGCCATCCGCAGGTGCCCTATCTCCAGTTCATCGAGATTTGGATCCAACTGGTGGACGGACGTGTCTGGTCAATGCTTTCCCGTATCGAGGATGGCAGCGGGTTTCACGGCCTGTACCTTGTGACTCCAGAGGCGTCTGAGTCGGGTCCCGGCGTGCCTGCATCCATTGGTTACCGTGACCGACTGCTGGCTGAGTTGCCCTTGGGCCTTGTGCGGATAAAAGACATGCGCCGGGATGCAGATGGCTTTGTCGTGGAGATGTGCATGCTCATCGGCCAGAAAGTGGTTCGGTTCCTGTCAGGGGAGGTCTATGAGCGGGGTCAGGGCCTGTTTGAAGTCATAGAGCTTGATGAATCGATACTCGTCCAGATAGAAAGCTAGATGCAGCCAAGCATTGGGCAGCAATCGCTGATGTGCCTTTTGCCGTCGGTATGTCCTGATGTGGAAAGCGCGCAGAGACAGGCTCCTCACAACGCCAGATGCAAAGCCTCCCCCGTCCCCTGCGCAGGCACGGCGCAGCAGATCAGCGCCTCGCCCGCTGGCACGGCGAAGGAGGGTGGCGAGGCATAGGTCACCCCGCCCTGCAGCACACGCGCGCGGCAGTCGCCGCAGCTGCCGCCCCGGCAGCCGAAGGCGGGCTCCAGCCCCCGGGCCTCGGCCACTTCGAGCAGGCTGCCGTCGCCGGGCTTCCAGCGCGCTTCCTTGGCCGAGTCGGCAAAGATGATGCGGACAGGCTGTGTGGCGGGTGCCGGCAGTTCGACGGCGGGGGCTGCACCGGCCATGGAGCGCTTCAGGGCGGAGGGACCGAAGGCTTCTGCGTGGATGCGCTCGTCGGGCACATTGCGTTCGCGCAGGCCGTCATAGGTGGCCTGCATGAAGGCGTCCGGGCCGCAGAGGTAGAAGTCGTAATCGTCCCAGGGCAGGGTGGCTCTTAACAGGGCCATGTCGATGTGGCCCTCATGGTCGTAGTCGCGGCCGGCCTTTGCCGTGCCGGGCTGGCTGAGCGTGCGCACCCAGTGCACCTCGGCATTGCCGGCCTTCACCAGTTCGGCAATCTCCGTGTCAAAGGCCCGTTCGCTGCGCGTGCGAGCCGCCTGGAACAGCCAGGTGGGCCGCAGGCTGCGGGTGCGCCGGCCTTCGTGGACGATGTGGCGCAGCATGGCCAGCAAGGGCGTGATGCCTATGCCCGCGGCCAGCAGCACGGCGGGGCGGCGCAGGGCCGCATCGGCGGTGAAGCTGCCAGCGGGCGGGCGGGCCTCGACCAGATCGCCGGGCTTCAGGCCATGCAGATGGCTGGATGCGCGGCCTTGCCTCTTGACGCTGATGCGCAAGCGCCCGTCCGAAGGCGCCAGCGACAGCGTATAGGTGCGCTGCAGATGGCTGCCGTCCGCCAGCGTGAGGCGCAGCGGCAGGTGCTGGCCGGCCAGGGGAGCCACAGCGGCCATGCCATCGGCCGGCTCCAGGTAGAGCGAGCGGATGGTGGAACTCTCATCCACGGCCTGCGCCACCCGGAACGGCCGCCACTGCCGCCCCAGCCGGGCGGCGGCCAGGCGCTGGCTGGCATCGGCCCAGCTTCCGGTCATCTGCAGGTGGGGCGACCAGCCGTCGGCCGCCATGCTCCAGCGCAGCGGCAGGGCGTCGGGCCGGCGCACGATGCGGCGGGGCTTGAAGGTCCACAGGCGCTCGGCGCCCTCGAAGGCCGCGATTTCCGGGGAGTCGAGGATGACGCTGGCCTCGCCCGTCATCTGCAGCATTTCCCCGGTTTCGGAGTCGATGAACAGCAGGCCCGCCTTGGGATTGACCAGGAAGTTGCCCAACGTCATGAAGAACAGGTTGCCCGAGAAGTCGGGGATGGTCAGCGTTCCATCGGCGTCGATCCGCACAAAGCCCGGCTTGCCGCCACGGTGGGAGACATCGACCTGGCGCAGGCCATCCTCCCCATCAACGTAGGACGCCACGTAGAACGTATCCGCCTGCGCAATCAGTGCCTGCGCGCGCTGGTCCAGCGATGCCAGTTCGACCGCCGGCACCTGGGTGGGCTCGTCCGCAGGCCGGACGAACCGGACGCTGCGGTTCTGGATATAGCGCGGGCAGTTGCCGAAGCTCTGGACCACGCCGATGTCGAAGGCGCCTGCCCCATCAACGCCTGTCTTGCGCCGCACAGTGCCGTTGAGCCGGTTGCGCCGGCGCGTCATGGGGTCCATGCCCAGCAGGCCCACGGCATGGCCATCGGCCAGGCCCGGCTCGGCCGGGTCGGCCGCATCGCGGCCCGCCGCCACATGCAGGGTCGATGGATCGGGAGAGTGCAGGAAGCCCGGCTCGCCGGCCCGTACCGTGGCCCAGGCATCGCCTTGCGCATCCACGCTGCCCAGCACCACGAAATGCAGCAGAGGATAGAACTCGCGGTGCTGGTCCAGGAGGAAGGGGCGCAGGAACTTGCGGCCCGGCATGTCCATGCGGCCCACGACGCCAACGCTTTGCTGGATCGCCAGTTCGCCCGCATGCCAGGGCGAGGCGGGGTTTTGCAGGGGTTGCGGGTGCATGGTGAGCTCCTTTGCCGGGGTTTCAGGGGAGGTGTGGCTCAGGCACTCAGGCCCGCAGGCCGGCCGGTGTCTGGGCGAATGCCACGAAGCCCGGCAGCGCCTCGATGCGGCCCAGCCAGGCACGCACTTCGCGGTAGGGTTGCAGGTCCACATTGCCCTCGGGCGCGCTGGCGATGTAGCTGTACAGGGCCACGTCGGCAATCGTGGGCGTGCCGCCGGTGAGGAAGGGGCGGGTGGTCAATTGCGCCTCGATCTTGGCGAGGATGGCGTGGGCGCGGGCTATCACTTCCTCGGCCTGGAAGGGGGCCTTGAACACCGTGACCAGCCGGGCCGCTGCCGGGCCGAAGGCGATGGGGCCGGCGGCGATGCTCAGCCATTTCTGGATCTCGGCCTCGGCCTGTGCGCCCAGGGGCATCCAGTCCTGGCGGTCCAGCTTGCGCGCCAGGTAGACCAGGATGGCGTTGGAGTCGGCAATCACCGTACCGTTGTCGTCCAGCACCGGCACCTGGCCCAGCGGGTTCAGCGCCAGGAATTCGGGCTTCTTCTGCGCGCCGTTGGCCAGGTCCACGTGGACCAGCTCATGCTCCACGCCCAGCAGGCCGAGGAAGAGGCGGGCGCGATGGGCGTGGCCGGACAGGGGAAAGTGGTAGAGCTTCATTGCGGTTCCTTGGGGTTGGTGAAGGCGCCGGTTGTCGGCGCCACGGGACGTATCCTCCTTCCCCGCCCGCATCTTTAGAATCCCTGGCGGCGGCAAGTCACTCTTGCGGGAACGCGAACAAAGCGCCGGCGCAAACCTGGGCAGTCCTGCGCGGGCCGCCCGCAGCCGGGCAGACATACGACACAGACAAGGCAGGCACAGATGGATCGCTTCCAGTCCATGACAGCATTTCTCGCAGTGGTGGACACAGGCGGCTTCGCCTCGGCCGCACGCCGGCTCAAGGTCTCGCCCTCGGTGGTGACGCGGGCCGTCTCCGACCTGGAGGAGCGCCTGGGCGTGCGCCTGCTCACGCGCACCACGCGCTTCGTGCGCGTGACCGAGGCCGGCACGGCCTACGCCGACAGCTGCCGCCGCATCCTGGCCGAGCTGGAAGAGGCCGACGAGCATGCCGCCAGCGCCCATGCCGCACCGCGCGGCCGGCTCACGCTCACGGCGCCGGTCAACTTCGGGCGCATGCACGTGCTGCCCGTGGTGCACGACTACCTGGGCCGGTTTCCTGAGGTGGACGTCAACTGCTGGTTTGTGGACCGCGTGGTCAGCCTGGTGGACGAGGGCGTGGACGTGGCCGTGCGCATCGGCGATCTGCCCGACTCCTCGCTGCAGGCCATCCGCGTGGGCAGCGTGCGGCAGGTGCTGTGCGCCTCGCCCGCATACCTGGCCAGCCACGGCGTGCCCCAGCGGCCCGAGGAGCTAGCGCAGCACACCACCATCACCGCATCCGGCCTCACCTCCACACCCGAATGGCGGTTTCTCGAAGGCGACAAGGCCCTGGCCGTGCGCCTGCAGCCGCGCCTCATGTCCATGACCAACGAGGCTGCGGCGGACTGCGCCCTGGCCGGGCAGGGCATCACGCGCCTGCCGCTCTACCAGATCGCCAAACCCGTGCAGGACGGCGCACTGCGCCTGGTCCTGGAGCCCTTCGAGCGGCCGCCGCTACCGATTCATGTGGTGCACAGGGAAGGGCGGCACGCCGCGCATCGCGTGCGGGCGTTCATCGATATGGCGGTGGATGCGCTGCGGGTGGCAGCGTTGAGGTGGTAGCAGCCATCGCCCACGCATTGCAAATCATGTGTGGCAACGCCAAATGGCTGGCGATTTATTCGCTCACCCAACTGAGAAGAATCGCCTAGCCACCACTTCCTTACTTGGTTTTTGAAGTGGGTTCGCCTTTCAGTTCCCAGCGACTACCATCGGCAAAGCGCAGTTGCAGATGGGGTGGTACGTTGGTGATTGCCGTTGTCAACGTGTAGTGAAATTTCCTTGACAGCAAGTCACTTGCCCATTTTTGCAGCTCCATCAATGGCTCGGGACAACCGGCCATCGTGTAGATGCCGGGCTTGATCTGGAGGCTTCCATCGGCATCCATCTCATATTTCCACTTCATGAAATTGCATATCCGTGTGCCGAAATCTCCATCTTTGGAGAACCAGAGCTTTATTGAGGGGCTGTCTGGTGTTTTCCAATTCGTTTTCTCTTTGCCTACGGCATCGAAAGCCTGCTGCAGGTTCCACTCGTAGGCAGATAAATACTCCGCGTCTTTGTTTTGATGCGGTAGCGCACTTTGGCTGGCAATGTGTTCCATGCCGTGGCTTGCAGTGGACAAAAGTATGGCTGCCAGGAATTGAAGAAAAGCTTTCAATTGAAGCCCTCAAGGTGGTGACCAGAGAACCCGCTATCGCAGGGAAGATGCCTCTACCCAGATCGTATGCCCTGGGTGGTGTTCCTCAATGGTGGACACGGCATCGTCGATCAAAACGCGGTCCTCCAGCGAGTAGGCAAAGCGGCTGAGGTTGGGCCATTGTCGGGCGGCGTAGTCGGCCTCGGAAATCGCGTCGCTGCCGCACCAGACGGCGTCGTTTTCGGTGGCGGCGCGAAGTGCCTGTGCCAAGCCGGTAGATGTGATCGCCAGGAAGATCATGGGCATGTGGTCCGGATGTTGATGGGTGGACAGTTTGCCTGCGATGGCCCGGCGGCCGGGCCTGCCTGGATCAAACAAAACTAGAATGATAGTCATTCTCGTTGTCGATTTCTCACCTCCCCCCGGCCATGCCCACCCCTTCCGCCTCCTGGACCGCTGCGCGCTGGCACCAGCTTTTCTGTGCCTGCCAGCAGCAACTGGTGTCCTATCTGGCCGGCAAGACCGGCAGCCGTGATGAGGCGCAGGAACTGGCCCAGGAAACCTGGCTGCGCCTGGCCGATGCGCCGCCGCAACTGCCCGATGGCAGCTCGCCCACGCTCGAAGCCGCGCGGGCCTACCTGTTTGCCACGGCCAAGCATCTGGCGATAGACAGGCTGCGCCAGCGCGGTGCGCAGCAGCGCTGCATGGACGACTGGGCGCAATTGCAGCCCGAGGCCGAAGGCGATGTGGCCGACCGCGCCATGTACCGGCAGGCACTGGCCGTGGTGGAGCGCACGATTGCAGATCTGCCCGAGCGCATGCAGGCCGCCTTGCTGGCCCACCGCCTGCATGGCGAGCGGCAGGCCGACATCGCCCAGCGCCTGCAGGTCTCCCTGAACACCGTGGAGCGCGACCTGATGCAGGCCGATGCCTGCCTGGAAGCCGCCTTGCTGCGCTGGCGCGGCGGGGTGGAGGCGGGCTTGCAGGCCTCTTCCAGAAAGCGGCGGCGGCGTGCCCTGGGCGCACTGCTGGGCGTGGCCGGCATGGCCTGCGCGGCCTGGCCCGCCTGGCAGATGTGGAGCCGCCGCGTGCTGTGGCAAGGTGAACTGGCCAGCGCCACGGGCGTGCAGCGCAGCCTGGAGCTGCCCGATGGCAGCGTGCTGCGCGTGGACGCCGCCAGCCGCGTGGCGCTGACCTACCGTGCCGACCTGCGACAGGCACGGCTGCTGGAAGGCGCCGCCTTCTTTGCCGTGGCCCGCGATGCGGCACGGCCCTTTGTGGTGGAGGCCGGCCCCCTGCGCGTGACCGTGCTGGGCACGCGCTTTGGTGTGGAACTGGAGCCCGATGCGGTGCGGGTGCAGGTGGAGTCGGGCCAGGTGCGGGTGGAGCATGCAGCCACCGGGCGCAGCCAGTTGCTGCAGGACAGCCAGTCGCTGCGCATTCCCCTGGACGGCGGGGCAGGAGATGCCGACGGCGCTGCCTGGCAGCCGCAGCTCCAGCAACGGCCCGCGGCCTGGCGCGAGGGCGAGCTGGTCTTCGAGCAGGAACCGCTGGGCCGCGTCGTCCACCGTCTGGGCCGCTACACGCGGCGCCGCCTGGTGGTGGAGGAGGGCGCGGCGCAACTGGCCATCAGCGGCCATGTGCGCATTGCCCAGACCGAGCGCTGGCTGCGCGGGCTGCCGCAGTTCGCCCCGGTGCAGGTCAGCGTGCTGGACGACGGCGGCCTGCGGATTGCGCGGCGCGGCGGGCGCGCGGAGCCGTGAAGTTTTTTTCAGGGTTTTTGGGAGTGACTCGTATTTGCATATGAAAGGCCGGGCGCCCTGCCTGTGCCGGCGATTCGCAATGAGCCTGTCTTCCAGAAAGTCCTTATGTCCGCTCCCAAGTCCTCCCGATTCCGCCTCCGCCTCCGCCGCACAGCGGTTTTTCATGCATGTGCAGGCCTGGTGCTGGGCCTGCAGCTGCAGTTGGCCGCCGCGCAATCGGTGTCCTTCGACGTGCCGGCCCAGCCGCTGGCCCAGGCGCTGAGCCAGTTTGCGCGCCAGGCGGGGCTGCAGCTCACCTACTCCTCCGAACTGGTGCAGGGCCGGCAGGCCCCGGCGCTCAACGGCAGCCACGATGTGCGCCAGGGCCTGGCGGCATTGCTGCAGGGCAGCGGCCTGCAGGGGCGCATCGAGGGCGGTACGCTGACCCTGCTTCCCACTGCCGCCAACGCGCCGGAGAACGCGCACCGCCTGTCCGAGATCACCGTCACGGCCGGCGACCAGTATGTGAGCCTGCTGCCCGCGCCCTACGCCGGCGGGCAGGTGGCCAAGGGCGTGCGCCTGGGCGTGCTGGGCAATACCGGCAACATGCAGGCGCCGTTCAGCACCACCAGCTACACGTCCGAGGCCGTGCGCAACCAGCAGGCCGGCACCATTGCCGAGGCGGTGAACCGCGACCCTTCCGTGCGCTACACCGTGCTGCCGGGCGGCAACGTGGACAACCTCTATATCCGGGGCTTTCCGATCTGGGAGGGCAACTCGGGCGAGATCGCCTTTGACGGCATCTACGGCATTGCCCCCAACTACCGCGTGCGCACCGAGTACGTGGACCGCATCGAGGTGGTCAAGGGGCCCGGCGCGCTGCTGTTCGGCATGTCGCCCAACGGCTCCGTGGGCGGGGTGATCAACATCGCGCCCAAGCGCGCCAATGAAGATGTGGCGCGGCTTACCACGGGCTGGACTTCGGACAGCCTCTGGCGTGCCCACGCCGACGTGGGCCGGCGCTTTGGCGACGAGGCCCAGTACGGCATCCGTGTGAACGCCAGCAAGTACGGCGGCGATACGTCCATGGACCATCAAAGCACCGATGGCCATGTGCTGGCCGTGGCGCTGGACTACGAGGTGGAGCGCTTCCGTGCCACGCTGGACCTGCTCTCGCAGGACGAGCGCATCGACGGCGTGGGCCGGCCCATCATGCCCACGGGGCTCACCTCCATGCCTGCTGCGCCGGATGGCCGGCGCAACGTGACCCAGCCCTGGGAATGGTCCAAGAACCGCGAGCGCGCCGTGCTGCTGCGCACCGAACTGGACCTCACGCAGCAGCTCACGCTGTT
Source organism: Delftia sp. DLF01 (assembly GCF_014852125.1). Taxonomy (NCBI): domain Bacteria; kingdom Pseudomonadati; phylum Pseudomonadota; class Betaproteobacteria; order Burkholderiales; family Comamonadaceae; genus Delftia; species Delftia sp. DLF01. The sequence continues at coordinate 477,585 of NZ_JACVAZ010000003.1, read as the reverse complement.
CGCCAACATCGGCCAGTCGCGCGCCGATGTGGACCGCATCTACGACTCGGCCCCGCGCCTGACCAGTGCGGCGGGCGCCACCAGCATCACGCCCACCTACGCGGTGTTCGACGTGGACCGCAGCACCATCGACGCGGGCCTGCGCTCGCGCTTTGCGCTGGCCGGTGTCAAGCATTCGGTCACGCTGCAGCTGGCCAGCTACCGCGAGGATTTTCACCGCGCGCTGCAGGCGGGCTCCACCGTGGTGTCCAACATCTATGCGCCCATTGCCCACGCGCCGCAAAGCATTGCGCGGCCTTCGGCCATTCCGCGCATCCATGACAACCGCAACACCAGCCTGGCCCTGGTGGACACGCTCTCGCTGCTGCAGGACAGGCTGCAACTGTCGCTGGGCCTGCGCCACCAGGCCATCAAGTCCACCAACTACAACGTGCTCACGGGCGGCACCGCCAATGTCTACGACGAGAGCGTGACCACGCCCGCCGTGGGCGTGGTCTGGCGCCAGGCGCCCAACTGGAGCCTCTACGCCAACTACATCGAAGGCCTGAGCAAGGGCGACATCGCGCCGCCCGCGGCCAGCAACTACGGCGAGGTGCTGCGCCCCTACAAGAGCCGCCAGTACGAAGTGGGCAGCAAGTACGACTTCGGCAGCTTCATGGCCACAGCCGCCCTGTTCAGCATTGAAAAACCCAGCGGCGGCCTGGACCAGGGCGTCTACAAGACCAACGGCGAGCAGCGCAACCTGGGCATGGAGCTGTATGCCTACGGCGAGGCCGCGCGCGGCCTGCGCTTGCTCGGTGGCGTGACCTGGCTCAAGCCCGAGATCACGCGCTCGGCCACGCCTGCGCTGGTGGGCAACCGGCCCATCGGCACCTCGCGCCTGCTGGCCAACCTGGGCGTGGAATGGGATGTGCCCGCCCTTGAGGGCCTGACCCTGGTCGGCGACCTGGCCTACACCGGCGCCCAGTTCGTGGACCAGGCCAACCGCCTGCGCATCCCGGGCTGGACACGCACCGACCTGGGCCTGCGCTATGCCACCCGCATCGCAGGCCGCAAGACCACGCTGCGCGCCACGGTGCAGAACGTGGCCGACCGCAAGGCCTGGGCCGGTGTCACGTCCTGGGGCGCCGTCTCGCCGATGATTCCGCGCACCTTCGTGGTGTCGGCTTCGGTGGATTTCTGAGGCATGGGGCGGCCTAGGCGCCTTCCGCACCTCGGCGAATGGCGGCGCTCTGCGCCGCAGGGGCTGTCTGGCCGTCACGCACTGCGGCTTTGCGCGCCGGCAGCCATCGGCAGGCAGCCAACGCCGCCAGAACCGCCAGCGCCGCGCAGCCGAAGATGGCCTGCAGCCCGTGGCCCAGCGCGGCGGTGACGGCATCGGCCTGTGCTGCCAGGGGGCTGGCCGCAGCCAGCTCCTGTTTCATCAAATGGCTGAGCAGGGCTGCCAGCAAGGCCACGCCGGCGGCGCCGCCCAGGCTGCGCAGCATGACGGGTGCCGCCGTGGCAATGCCCAGGTGCCGGGCCGGCGACACACGCTGCGCCACCACGGTGATGATGGGAAACATCAGCCCCAGTCCCAGGCCCAACGGCAGCAGTCCTGCGGACAGGGCCAGCGGCGCCTGCGGCAGCCAGTGCAAGGCCGCGGTGATCAGCCCGAACGACAGCAGCATCAGCACGCAGGCCACCCGGGCGAGCGACGCGGCTGGCGTCTGGGCGCGCAGGCGCCGGCCGCTGCCAATGGCCCCTGCGGTGATGCCGGCCATCAGTGGCGCCAGGTGCCAGGCGGAACCGGTAGGCGACAGGTGCAGGCCGATCTGCAGATACTGCGGAAGGAAGACAACGGCCGCATACAGCGCAACGCCCGTGGACAGGGCCAGGAAACTGACCGCCGCGTAGGCCGGGTGGGCAAACAGCGACAGGGGCAACAGCGGATGGGTGGCGCGGCGCTGGCGCACGAAGAATGCAAGGGCGAACTTGGCGCCCAGGGCCAGCAACACCCACAGCGACAGCTGCTCGGGCAGATTCAGATGGCTGTGCTGGGTGGCCAGCAGCAGGCTGACCAGGGCTGCGGTCAGCAACACGGCACCCAGCCAGTCGATGCGCTGGCGGGGCCGGGGCTCGGCGGCAGCCTGCGGCGCAGCCGCCCTGGCGGGCAGCGCCCATGCCAGCACCCCCCAGGCCAGCCCTGCGAGCGGCACGTTCAACCAGAACGCCCAGTGCCAGGACAGATGCTCCACCAGTGCCCCGCCCAGCAGGGGTCCGATCATGGTCGATACACCATAGGCGGCGCCCAGCAGGCCCTGGTAGCGGGCCCGTTGTTCAGGCGCAAACAGGTCGGCAAGGGTCAGCATCGTCAGCGTCATGAGTCCGCCGCCGCCCGCGCCCTGCAGGGCACGCGCCAACACCAGCTGCTGCAGGTCATGGCTGGCACCACAGGCCAGGGAGCCGGCCAGGAACAGGCCGATGGCCAGCAGCAGCATGGGCTTTCTGCCCAACACATCGGCCAGCCGCCCGTACAGCGCAATCACCACGGTGGCCGCCAGCAGATAGGCCGAGAACACCCAGGCCAGCGGCCAATGGCCCGGCAGTTCGCGGGCCATCACGGGCAGGGCGGTCGAAAGAATGGTCTGGTCCAGGGCCGCGAGGACGAGCGTCAGCACGAGCATGGCGAAGCAAAGCCGGGGCAGGTTCCGCCGACCGGGCGGGGAAGTCAGCGAGGTTGTGGGCATGGGCGTCATGGGCGTGCAGCGGCGAGGGCTTGGGTTGAGGCAACGGCCGCCAGTGTCGGAAGAGGTGTGGGTTTTGTACAGTGCAATGTATTGAACGTATGATTTCGCATGGCGAACATATACGACCTCAACCTGCTGATTGCACTGGATGCCTTGCTCAGCACCGGCAGCGTGACGCAGGCGGCCGGGCGCATGCACCTGAGCACTCCCGCCATGAGCCATACGCTGGCACGCATCAGGGAGGCGTTTGGCGATCCCATCCTGGTGCGTGCGGGCCGCAGCCTGGTGCCCACGCCGCGCGCGCTGGCCCTGGCGGAGCCGGTGCGCGCGCTGCTGGCACAGGCGCGGGCGCTGCAGGACCCTGTCGATGCGGGAGGACTGGCGGGCCTGCGCCGCCGCTTCGTGGTGCGGGCGCCCGAAGGCATTGCCGTCGTCTTCGGTGCCAGCCTCTCGCGTGCGCTGGAGGCGGAAATGCCGCTGGCCAGCCTGCAGTTCCTGCCCGAAACCCATGCTGACCCGGGGGCCCTGCGCGAAGGCCGCATCGACCTGGATGTGGGCAGCTTTCGCAGCATGGACCCGGAAACCGAGAGCCTGGTGATATCGGAGCAGACCTTGGTGGGCGTCGTGCGCGCCGGCCATCCCCTGTTGAAGTCCGCCAGAAAGTCGCAACGGCCGAGCGCCGCGCAGTTCGCCGCCGCGCGCCACGTCGGCATCACCCAGCGCCCGGGTGAAAGCTCGCCCGTGGACGCTGCCCTGGAGGCGCTGGGCCTGCAGCGGCAACTGGCGCTGCTGGTGCCCAGTTCGTTCTCGGCCCTGATTGCGGCTTCCCGCACCGACCTGGTGGCCTGCGTGCCGACACGCACGGCGCATGGCATGGCTGCATCGCTGGGGCTGGTGGTGTTTGCCTTGCCCATCGACGTGCAGGTGCAGCCCATGCGCATGGCCTGGCATCCGCGCCATCAGGCGGATCCCGCGCATCAATGGTTGCGCGACTGCATTCAACGGCAGCTCGATGATCCGCAATGGATCAGGCCTTCCGTGGCGTCGCTGACGGATGGGGCCGGCAGAGGGGTTACCTGAGCCGCACCGTGGCGGGAGCGGCCCGGTTCTCCCACCATCGGTCTATGCTCGCGGCATGAACGCAAGCAAGACCCTGCTGATCGTCTACCACTCCATGACCGGCGGCACTCGCCAGATGGCCGAGGCCGCGCGCGACGGCGCAGCGGCCGAAGGCCAGGGCGTGCAGGTGCGCCTGCTGCATGCCTCCGAGGCCGGCCCCGACGATGTGCTGTCCGCCGACGGCTACCTCTTCGCCACCCCGGAAAACCTGGCCGCCATCAGCGGCCAGCTCAAGGACTTCTTCGACCGCAGCTACTACGCGGCGCTGGACCACCTCAATGGCCGGCCCTATGCCAGCCTCATCTGCGCGGGCAGCGACGGCCAGAACGCCGCCCGCCAGATCGCCCGCATCGCCACCGGCTGGCGCCTTAAGCCCGTGGCCGAGCCCCTGATCATCTGCACCCACGCCCAGACCACCGAAGCCATCCTGGCGCCCAAGCGGATTGCCGCAGCTGAGCTGGAGCAGTGCCGGGCGTTGGGGGAGGCGATGGGGGCCGGGCTGGCGTTGGGAGTCTTTTGAGGGTTGCCAGCATCTTGGGCGGCCTACATTTCTTGGTGGCCCGGTCGCCCGGTGTGGCTCAGCCGAACAGGCGCGACCAGAATCCGCCTTTTCCACCCACCTGCTGCCGGGCTCCCTGCATGTGGGCGCGTATGCCGAGCAATTGGGCATCGCCCGGATCGTGGCGCAGGGCGATCTCGACCAGTTCAGGCTGAAGGTGCGAGGCCTTGAGCTGGCCCAGGGCCCTGAGGGCGGTGACCTTGTGCGCATGAACGAAGCTCATGCTGCGAACTTCCCATTGCGCTTGCTGTTGCTGCGGCGAAAGCTGCGCATAGCGGCGCTCGGCTTCGGCCACGATGTCGAGGACGTCCTGGTGGTGGCTGGTCTCGTTGAGATAGGCGCATGCAGTCTGCGCGCAGTCCAGATACAGGCCGGTGTCAAGCGCGTAGTCCTCCATCAGTAGCAGTGACAGGTCGGTGGCTTGCTTGCGGTTACCCAGTTGCCGATAGGCATGGCGCAGGTTTTCCAGCAGGGCCTGGAAACAGGTCTGCTGCAGCCCGGCTTCGAGGACGGCGGCCGCCTGCTCGTACTGTTCATGTGCGTTGTACAGCACGCCCAGGTTGTTGCAGCACATGGCATAGGTGTGGATGTCCAGCGCGGTGGGCGCGGCCTCCTGGCCGTTTGCCGGCGTGCCGGTGCTGGCGAAGCGCTCCAGACAGCGTTCGTAGAGTGTGGTCTGCAGGCGCTCGATTTCCTGCAGGGCCGCTGCATCCGTGTCGGGGCGCTTCCACTTGCTCACGGTCACGCCGGCCGTGTAGTAGTCGGGTGCCGCCGGGCTATCAGCCAACTCGGGATAGGAAAAGATGCTGCGCCAGGGCACGGCATGCTCCATCTCGAAAATGCGGGCTTGCAAGTCCACCTGGGGCTGCAAGGCATGAGACTTGCGGTAGGCCGCCAGCGCGGGCTCGGGTTCGTCCAGCCAATAGTGGGCACTGCCCAAATAGCGGTGTCCATAGGCATTGCCTGGTGACATTGCCAGTGCGCGCTGCGCCCATTCGCCGACTTGGCGCAATGCCGCACTGCGGTCCTCGGTGAATTGGTCACTGGAATCGAGATATACCAGGCACAGCATCAGCCATGACCATTCGCTACCCTGGCCTGATTCGGCAGTGGCCTGAATGCTGGTCAAGAGGCTGGCAATCGCTTCGTTGTCCAGATGGCTGAAAACCGTGGTGCCGGCCCATAGCGCATGCATGCGCGCGTGGTCGCCCTGGCTGAAGGCATGCATTCCTTGGGAAATCAGTCGTTCCATGGTCTGTTGGGAATATTGTGGGAGGCGCCATCGTATCCGCTGTGTTTGACAGGAGGATGGGGCATCACTCAATCGGAGTGATTAGACGCCTTTGTAGAAAATGTCTGAACAACAGGTCAAAGCCCCGTCAACTGCGGCAATGCCTTCTCGCAGGCCTTGCGGCACAGGTAGCGCAGGTCGTGATCGCCATCTTCACTGCGCAGGTAGCCGGCACCGGCGGCGTTGATGTTCCATTCATAGACCTTGCCCGAGCGCAGCAGCCGTCCGCTGAAACTGCAGGGCAGGATGATGGATTCCTCGTGGAAGCTGCCAGCCGAGACTTGCTTTGCCGTCGCGAAATAGCGGGCCACGTCGGCGGCGTCCAGACTGACTTTCTCGCATCCCATGGTCTCGCCCGTGCCCACGGAACGGGTGACCGGGCCGATGACGGAAATGGGTGCCGCCTTGGCCGCGTGTTTGGGCGTGGGCGTGGATGTGGATGTGGAAGTAGATGAGGCTTGCAGCGGCGCATGCAGGCACAGCATCACGGCAGCCCAGGCCGCAATGCGCAGGCTGCGAGAGGGATTGTTGAAAAGCTGGCTGGATGACATGGCTCAGGCTCCCGTGAAGATGTAGCGCAGCAATTGGGCGCCTTCGGTCGCTTCCTTGCGGGCAATGGCACCGTGGGAGTAGACATCGGACAGAAGCTTGAGCTTGTAGTGGTCCACCAATTGCTGGGTCAGCCATTTGGTCTGGAACAGCTGCGATTGGGTGGGCGCCTCGTAATCCTTGGTCGATGGCAGGAAACGGCCCACCACCTCGATGCCCACGGAGTCGCTGTTGGCCGGATAGCGCAACGGATAGGCCTTTGTGTTCTCGTGCGATGACACATTCTTGGCCCGCTTGCTGAAGCTCAGGCCCTTTTGGTGCAGCAGGGCATTGATGTTCTTGAGTTCCGTGGGATCGCAGGTGCTCTCGTTGACGCAGCGCGGCTGAAGAATTCCCACATGCCAGCAGATCTTTTCCAGACTGGCCGTCTGGTAGATCTTCCCGTCCTTCTCGATCAGAAAGTGCGCCCCCGTCTTCTGGCCGCTCTTGTAGGCATTGAGCACGCTGGCGGCCGTGGACGAGTCAGTGCGGTGTAGCACGATGGATGTGACGGACAGCAAGGCGCCGTGCTCTATGGACGGATAGGTCTTGACTTCGACGCTTTTGTCTACCATCAATCCTTTTTCGATAGTGGCCAATTATTTCTCCCTCTGTATTCCGGCTGAATGAATGCGAATGGCGGAAAGCCGGGAGAGCATACGGGCGGAAAGGGGAAAAATAATTCGAAATGTACTGTGCGCCTCTTTATTGGAAATATCTTGAAACAATTGGATGGAGTTCATGAAGGATGTATGAATTCCAGAAATCTCCGGAATTCACAGGGGCTCAATGGCGGCGCAATGCAATGCCTGCGCGATGGCCCACGACTGCGACGAGGATGAAGCCCATTCCCGCCCACTGCGCCGCCGACGGAACAGCGCCAAACCAGACCAGGTCCACCAGCAAGGCCATGGCGGGGTAGACGAAAGACAGTGCCGCAATGGCGGGCGCCGGCAGCCGCTGGAATGCGGCATACATCACTGTGTACATGAAGGCCGTATGGACCAGCCCCAGGGTCAGCACCATGGAAGCGGCGCGCGCTGACAGCAATTGAGGGCTGGCTGCGGCGATATGGGTGAGCAGGGGCAGGGCCCACAGGCTCAGCACCAGTCCGCCCGCCAGCATCTGCAGCATGGCGATCTGGGCCGAGGGCATGTGGCCCAGACGGCGCGTGGCCACCGTGGTGCCTGCGTAGAGAGCGGCGGCCAGCAGGGCCAGGGCCACGCCTATCCAGGCGCCTGTTCCAGCATGCGATGCATCCATGCCATCCAGCCCGACCAGGCCGCTGCTCAGCGCCACCCCCAACAGGGCCAGCAGCAGCCAGGGCAGCTTGCGGCGTTCGACGGGCTCGCCCTGCAGGGCCGACAGAGCCAGCAGCATGAAGGGCTGCACGTGGTAGACCACGGTGGCCACGGCGATGGAGCTGTAGTGGTAGGCACTGAAGAGGGCGACCCAGTTCAATACCAGGGCGATGCCGCCGCCGGCCAGCCACAGCCATTCACGGCCTTGAGGGGCGACCCATTCGCGCCGCCAGGCCAGCCACAGGCCCAGGCCCAGTGCGCCCAGCACGCAGCGGGCGAATACGACCAGCAGCGGCGGCAGCGCGCTTTCCACGACGAGCAGGCCGATGGTGCCCGACAGCGCCATGGCCAGCAGCATGCGCCAGGTGCCGCCCTGGCTGGTTCGGGGCCGTGTAGGTGAGGTTGCAGAGGTGAGGCTGGGGCTGTGGGACATGGTGTCGATTCCTGGGCGCGCTTCGGTATGGAGCGCATGGCCGTATCTTGCGGACCCTGCAATCAATCAACAATCTGCCATTCATTCAAATTAATATTGCCTGCCGTGCAACAAAGACCGGAGTAGCGCCTTGCCCGATACCGCCATGCCCCTGGATGAAATGCTGGTCTTCGCCCGCGTGGTGGAGCACCAGAGCTTTGCGGGCGCGGCCCGGCAATTGGGGCTGACGACCTCGGCCGTGAGCCGCAGCGTGGGGCGGCTGGAGGCGCATTTCGGGCTGCGGCTGCTGCAGCGCACCACGCGCTCGCTTTCGCTGACCGAGGCGGGGGCCGAGATCCACCAGGCCTGCCTGCGGCTGGTGGCGGATGCACAGGCCGTGCAGGCGCTGGCCGGCCAGCTGCGCCAGCAGCCGCGCGGGCTGCTGAAGATCAGCGCGCCGGCCGTGCTGGGCGATATCTGGCTGTCGCCGCTGCTGCCGGGCTTTTGCGCGCGCTGGCCCGAGGTGCAGGTGCAGGTGGACATGACGGACCGCATGGTGGACCTGGTGGCCGAGGGGCTGGACCTGGGCCTGCGCATCAGCGTGCCGGGCCAGATCGCGCCGGGGCTGGTGGCGCGGCCGCTCAAGACCATCCGCTATGTGCTGGTCTCCACACCCGGCTACTTGGCGCGACATGAGGCCATCGGTGCGCCTGAGCAGTTGCTGGCGCATCCCTTCATCAGCCTGGGCTACGGGCAGTTCCAGAACGAGGTGGAATTGCGCCCGCTCCACCCTGCGGCCGCGCCCGCCACACGGCTGCTGGTGAATACGCCCATCACCATTGCCAGCAGCCTGGGCATCATCCACGCGTTGCAGCAGGGGCCGGGCATAGGCGTGGTGGCCGACTTTGCCGCGCAGGCGGCGCTGCAGGCCGGGCAGCTGGCGCACGTGCTGCCGGGCTGGGCGCTGTGCGGCAAGTACGCGCCGCGCGTGGTGCATGCGGTCTATGCGCCCACGCGCCATGTGCCGCTGAAGCTGCGGGCGCTGATCGACTACCTGGTCGAGGTGGAAGGCGAGGGCGCCGCGGCCTCCACCACCTAACCCATGCGCCTTCGCAGCGCCGCGCTGGCCCAGTCCACGGCCACGGACAGCGCCAGCATGGCGATGATGACGGTGCTGGCCTGGGCGTAGTGGAACAGCGACAGCTCGAAGTACAGCAGCTGCCCCAGCCCGCCCGCGCCCACGAAGCCCAGGATGGCGGCCATGCGGATGTTCATCTCCCAGCGGTACAGCGTGTAGGCCAGCAACTGCGGCGCGGCGCCGGGCAGCGTCGCGTAGAGGAAGGCCATGGCGCGGCCGCTGCCGGACAGGCGCAGCGCTTGGGTGGGGGCGGCGGGCTGGTTCTGCAGGGCCTCGGCATAGAGGCGCCCCAGCACGCCGGCCGTGTGCAGCGCCAACGCCAGCGCGCCTGCGAACGGGCCCAGGCCCACGGCCAGGGCGGTGATGGTGGCCCAGACCAGCTCGGGCACGGAGCGCAGCACGTTGAGCACCAGGCTCCAGGGAGCGCGCCAGCGCGGCAGCGCCAGCAGCAGGCCCAGCACGGCCGCCAGCAGGGTGCCGACCACGGAGATGGCCAGCGTCTCCCACACGCCCACGGCCACCTTGCGCAGCCATTCGGCGCTGGTGTCGGGCGGGAAGAAGCTGATGACGAATTCCAGCATGGACCGGCCCGCCGCGCCGGTGAACAGCGAGGGCAGGTCCATCTCCAGCATGGCAAAGCTGGCGGCCACGCCCAGCGCCAGGGCGGCGCAGGTGAGGGCGCTGCGCCAGCCCCAGGCGCTGGCGCGTGCGGCGGGTGGCGTGTCCAGCGCGCGGCGCAGGCCGCGCGAGAGCAGGTCGGCGCCCCAGACGAGCAGCATGAAGGTCAGCAAGATGGTGGAGGCCTCGCCGCCGTTGAGCATCTTCATGGCCTGGTCCATGAGCTGGCCCAGGCCGCCCGCGCCCACAAAGCCCATGACCACCGAGGCGCGTATGGCGCACTCCCAGCGGTAGACGGTGTACGAGGTCAGTTCGCGCGCGGCCTGGGGCAGCAGGCCGTAGAGCATGGCCAGCGGCCGGCGCGCGCCGGCCTGCGCCAGGGCACGTGCGGGCGCGGGGTCGGCCGATTCCAGGATTTCCGCATAGACCTTGGCCAGCATGCCGCCATAGGTCAGGCCCAGGGCCAGCACGCCAGCGGCCGGCCCCAGGCCGAAGACGCGCACGAAGACCAGGGCCCAGACCAGCTCGGGCACGCCGCGCAGGATGGTGAGCAGGCCGCGCGTGACGGGATTGAGCGCCCGCCGCTCGCTCGCGGCGCCCGTGACGAGGTAGGCCAGCGGCACGGCCAGCACAAAGGCCAGGGCCATGCCGGCCGTGGCAATGGCCAGGGTCTCCAGCGTGGCGCGGCCCAGGTAGCCGAGGAAGTCGCGCCCGGTCTCGGGCGGCAGGAAGGTGGCCAGAAAGCGGCCTATGACCTGCAGGTTGCCGGGATCGAACAGCGCGCCCAGGCTGAAGCCCGCGCCCTGGAACAGCGGCCACAGCACGACGGCGGCCAGCACCAGTGCGCCGAGGCGGCGGGGTGCGGCGGGGTCACGCAGCGCGTGCAGATCGGAACTCAACGGCATGCGGATGCGGACAGCGGTGCGGCAAAGGCGGCGGGCGCGGGTGTCCACGCAGGGCGGGAGGGATCATCGCCAGGATGCTCGGACCCATACAGCGCACGCAGATGTTCTTGCGTGACTTCAGCCACCGGCAGGTCGAAGGCGATGGCGCCATCGCGTATGCCCACGATGCGCGCAAAGCAGGCCAGCGCCAGGTCCACGGCATGCAGGCTGGCGACCAGGGTGGCGCCGCGCGCGGCCGCTTCGTGCACCAGCAGTTGCACGGTGGACAGGGCCAGGGCCGGGTCCAGCGCGGCCACGGGCTCGTCGGCCAGGATGAGCTCGGCCTGCTGGTAGAGCACGCGGGCAATGCCCACGCGCTGCAGCTGCCCGCCAGAGAGCTGGTCGCAGCGCGCGAACAGCTTGTCTGCCAGCTGCACGCGGGCCAGGGCCTCGCGCGCGCCGGCGGTGTCCTGTGGGTACAGCAGCGAGGCCAGCGCCTTCCAGGCCGGCCACCGGCCCAGCCGCCCGGCCAGCACGGCCGTGACCACGCGCTGGCGCGGCGGTATGGGCGGCGCCTGGTGCACCGTGCCGATGCGCGCGCGCAGCAGCCGGGGAGCCCCCGCGCTGGACGCAGGCACCTCGTCGCCCAGCACGCTGCGCCGGCCCTGGCTGGGCGCCAGCGCCGTGCCGATGACGGACAGCAGCGTGGTCTTGCCCGCGCCCGAGGGGCCGATCAGCGCAATGGCTTCGCCCTGGCGTGCGGCCAGCGTCACGCCACGCAGCGCAATGCCGCCGCCGGCGTGGGTCAGGCCCACGCCTTGCAGTTCAAAGCTCATGGATTGCGCCTGCTGCGGCTTACTTGAGCAGGCCGGCCGACTTGGCGGCAGCCTCGATGCCTTCGTAGTTCGAGGCCTGGGTGGGCACGAAGCGCGCGGCGCGCTGCAGCTCCAGGATGGCCTTGTGCTCGGGCTTGGCCGGGTCCAGCGCCAGGAAGGCGTCGGTCAGCTTCTTGACCAGGGCCGGGTCCAGGTCGCCGCGCACGGTCCAGTTGTAGTCGAAGTAGGGCGGCGTGGTGGCGAACACGCGCACCTTGCTGGTATCGACCTTCTTGCTCTCCACCAGCTTGTCCCAGACCGATGCATTGAGCACGCCGGCCTCGGCCTTGCCTGCGGCCACGAAGGCCACGGTGGCGTCATGCGCGCCGGAGAAGGCCACGGTCTTGAAGTCCTTCTCGGGGTTGATGCCGTCCTGCTGCAGGAAAAAGCGCGGCATCAGGCTGCCCGAGGTGGACGAGGGCGCGCCAAAGGCAAAGCTCTTGCCCTTGAGGTCGGCCAGGGTCTTGATGGCGGGGTTGGCCGTGATGAACTTGGAGGTGAACTTGGCGTCTTCCTCGCGCTGCACGATGGGGATGGCCGTGCCGTTGGTGCGGATCTTGGCCTGCACGAAGGTGAAGCCGCCCAGCCAGGCCAGATCCAGCTTGCGCGTGGCCAGCGACTCGACCACGGCGGCGTAGTCGGTCACGGGCGTGAACACCACCTTCATGCCGGTCTGGGCCGAGAGGTACTTGCCCAGCGGCTCGAACTTGCGCTGCAGCTCGGTGGGAGCTTCATCCGGGATGGCCGAGACGCGCAGCACGGCGGGTTCGGCGGCCAGCGCAGGCAGGCTGGACAAGGTGGAGGCGGCCAGCACGCAGGCAGCCGCCTGGCGCAGCGCCGAGCGGCGCGCAGGAATGTGGTTCATGGATGGGCTCCGTTCAATCAGCCACCGCCGTCCGGATACACGGCGATTTAATGGGCGCCCGGGATGACCGGGCGCCGAAGGTACAAGGGCGGTACACCGACCGCTGAGGCTGCATTGTAGGGAGCGGGCTTTTCCGTTGGGGACGTCAGGCATGAGCGCCGGACCTGCGGGCACAGCGCTGCCGCCGATCTTTTCCCCGCGTGCGCTGCGTTTGTGCACCGCCCGGGGGCCTTGCCTGGCCGGGGACTTGAGCATGCGTTGCACCGAAACATTCATAATTGGTCTGACCAATAAACATCGTGGTGCATTATCTGCACTCTTTTAGGTGTTTACCCTGTTCATCTGCCCACTTGAAAGCTCTGAGAATCGCACCACTTCGCGCAATGGTCTGAATTTTGGTTTAATTGGTTGGACCAATTTGCCAATGGCCCACAAGGTGCCAGCGCGGGGAACACTCCCGGTCACCGTTGCGGCCAGCCAGCAGACATCCTGTGCGGATCGCACCGCATGCCAACGCTGCAACGAGAGGGAGTGGCCGACAAGGGGCGCTTACCGCGCCCTCCCCATCATCTAGAGACACGGTCATGCAAACCATCTGGCAGCAGAACTACGATCCCGCCGGGAACATCTGGATCTCGGCGCTGATCGCGCTGATTCCCATCATCTTTTTCTTCCTGGCGCTGACCAGGTTCCGTCTCAAGGGCTACCAGGCCGGCACCGTCACCGTGGCGCTGGCGCTGGGCGTGGCGCTGCTGTTCTACAAGATGCCCGTGAGCGCGGCACTGGCCTCGGCCGTGTACGGCTTCTTCTACGGCCTGTGGCCCATCGCCTGGATCATCGTGGCGGCCGTGTTCCTCTACAAGATTTCGGTCAAGACGGGGCAGTTCGACGTGATCCGCTCGTCCATCCTGTCGGTCACGCCCGACCAGCGGCTGCAGCTCATCCTGGTGGGCTTTTGCTTCGGCGCCTTCCTGGAGGGCGCGGCCGGTTTCGGCGCGCCCGTGGCCATCACGGCCGCGCTGCTGGTGGGCCTGGGCTTCAAGCCGCTGTACGCGGCCGGGCTGTGCCTGATCGCCAACACGGCGCCCGTGGCCTTCGGCGCCATGGGCATTCCCATCATCGTGGCGGGGCAGGTCTCGGGCGTGGATGCATTCGCCATCGGCCAGATGGCCGGGCGCCAGCTGCCCTTCATGACCGTGCTCGTGCTGTTCTGGCTGATGGCCATCATGGACGGCTGGCGCGGCGTCAAGGAAACCTGGCCTGCCGTGCTGGTGGGCGGCGGCTCCTTCGCCGTGGTGCAGTTCCTCACGGCCAACTACATCGGCCCCGAGCTGCCGGACATCACCTCGGCCATCGTCTCGCTGGTGGCGCTGACGCTGTTCCTCAAGGTCTGGCAGCCCAAGCGCATCTTCCGTTTCGACACGGAAGGCGAGGGCGGCAAGGCTGCGGCAGTTGCAGCACCGGCCATCACCTCCGGTGCGCCGCTGACAGCAGGCGCCGTCATCAAGGCCTGGTCGCCCTTCATCATCCTCACGGCCATGGTGACGATCTGGAGCATCAAGCCCTTCAAGGCGCTGTTCGCCGCAGGTGGCCCGCTGGCCTCCACCGTCATCAACATCCCCGTGCCCTTCCTGCACAACCTGGTGGAGAAGACGCCCCCCGTCGTGGCCGCCGCTGCGCCCTACGGCGCGGTCTACACCTTCAACTGGCTGCTGGCCACCGGCACGGCCATCCTGATCGCGGCGCTGATCACCATCACCTTCACGCGCCTGTCGCCCGCCAAGGCCGTGGCCACGCTGGGCGAGACCTTCAGGGAACTGGCCGTGCCGATCTACTCCATCGGCATGGTGCTGGCCTTCGCCTTCGTGGCCAACTACTCGGGCCTGTCGGCCACGCTGGCCCTGGCGCTGGCGCACACGGGCCAGGCGTTCACGTTCTTCTCGCCCTTCCTGGGCTGGATCGGCGTGTTCCTGACGGGCTCGGACACCTCGGCCAACGCGCTGTTCGCCGCGCTGCAGGCCACCACGGCGCAGCAGCTGGGCCTGCCCCAGGTGCTCACGGTGGCGGCCAACACCACGGGCGGCGTGACGGGCAAGATGATCTCGCCCCAGTCCATCGCCATTGCCTGCGCGGCCGTGGGCCTGGCAGGCCGCGAGTCGGACCTGTTCCGCTTCACGGTCAAGCACAGCCTGATGTTCGCCGTGATCATCGGGGTGATCACGACGCTGCAAGCCTATGTGTTTACGTGGATGATTCCTGGGTATTGACATGAAACACCCCCTGAGTCGCTGCGCGCCTTCCCCCTCTCTACCCGCTTCGCGGGGGAGGGGGACGACACCCTCGCGGCGGGGCGGCCCTTGCTCGGTGTCCCTGGCTTGGGCAGTGCGGGTTTCATGCGATGAGGCTGGCGCATAGCGCCGTGAATCACTGAAAACCAATTCTGAGAATCCCCATGCGCGTTGCCGATCAAGTTGTCGAGAAATTGCTTGCCCTGGTGCAGGCCAGCGGAGTGCAGCCCGGACAGCGGCTGCCCGCGGAACGGCAACTTGCGGCCGAGCTGGGTGTCTCGCGCACCTCGGTGCGCGAGGCCATACAGAAACTCACCAGCCAGGGCATGCTGGTGGCGCGGCGCGGCGATGGCACCTACCTGCAGGAGCCGGAGCCGGCTGCCGAGCCTGCGGACTGGCTCAAGGACGCCATGCGGCCGCTGGCCGGCCTGATGGAGTCCGACTCCCACTACCGCTATGACGTGCTGGAAACCCGCCATGCGCTGGAGACCAGCACGGCCTGGCTGGCCGCCCAGCGCGCCACGGAGCGCGACAAGGACCATATCCAGCGCTGCTTCGATGTGATGATCCAGCACCAGCAAAGCGGTCACGCCGAGCTGGCGGCGCGCGCCGATGCGCAGTTCCACCTGGCCATTGCCGAGGCCTCGCACAACCTGGTGCTGGTGCAGGTCATGCACAGCCTGTTCACCGTGGTGCTGTCCACGGTGGAGCGCAACCGCCATGACATGTTTCGCCTGAGCGCGCCCCAGACCCTGCAGGAGCTGACCGTGCAGCACCAGAGCCTGATGCAGGCCATCCTGGACGGCGACCCGCAGCGCGCCCGCGAATGCATCGGTGAGCACCTGGAGCATGTGCGCACCACCATCCAGCGCCTGGACGAGGACCGCGCGCGGCGCGAGCGCTCCATGCGGCTGCCTCTGGACTCCGCGCCCGCGCTGCTGCCCACTTCAGACCTGATACGAAAGACATGAGACCACCATCATGATCATCTCCTCCACCTCCGACTACCGTGCGGCTGCGCAAAAGCGCCTGCCGCCTTTCCTGTTCCACTACATCGACGGTGGCGCCTATGCCGAGCAGACGCTGCGCCGCAATGTGGAAGACCTGGCCGCCGTGGCGCTGCGCCAGCGCGTGCTCAAGGACATGAGCCGGCTGGACACCAGCATCGAGCTGTTCGGCGAGAAGCTGTCCATCCCCGTGGCGCTGTCGCCCGTGGGCCTGACGGGCATGTACCGCCGCCGTGGCGAGGTTCAGGCCGCGCGCGCGGCTGACGCCCATGGCATTCCTTTCACCATGTCCACGGTTTCGGTCTGCCCCATCGAAGAGGTGGCGCCCAAGATCAAGCGCCCCATGTGGTTCCAGCTCTATGTGCTCAAGGACCGGGGCTTCATGCAGAACGCGCTGGAGCGTGCCCAGGCGGCCGGCTGCTCCACCCTGGTCTTCACCGTGGACATGCCCGTGCCCGGCGCGCGCTACCGCGATGCGCATTCGGGCATGAGCGGCCCGAATGCCGCCATGCGCCGCTACTGGCAGTCGGTCACGCACCCGGCCTGGTCCATGGACGTGGGCCTGCTGGGCCGCCCGCATGACCTGGGCAACATCTCGGCCTACCGGGGCAGCCCCACGGGCCTGGCCGACTACATCGGCTGGCTGGGCGCCAACTTCGATCCCTCCATCTCCTGGAAGGATCTCGAATGGATACGCGCCTTCTGGAAGGGCCCCATGGTCATCAAGGGCATCCTGGACCCCGAGGACGCCAAGGACGCCGTGCGCTTTGGCGCCGACGGCATCATCGTCTCCAACCATGGCGGCCGCCAGCTCGACGGCGTGCTGTCCTCGGCCCGCGCGCTGCCGGCCATTGCCGATGCGGTCAAGGGCCAGATCAAGATCCTGGCCGACTCCGGCATCCGCAACGGCCTGGATGTGGTGCGCGCCATCGCCCTGGGCGCCGACTGCGCCATGATCGGCCGCGCCTTCATCTACGCCCTGGCCACCTCCGGCGAGGCGGGCGTCAAGCACCTGCTGGAACTATTGGAAAAGGAAATGCGCGTGGCCATGACTCTGACCAGCGTGAGCAAGGTATCCGACATCACCGGCGACCTGCTGGTGCGCCAGCCATGAGCGCGCTGCAGACTCCGGTCGTCTCCCGCGAGGCCCTGCTGCTGCAGT
The DNA here is from genome assembly GCF_014852125.1 of Delftia sp. DLF01. NCBI lineage: Bacteria > Pseudomonadati > Pseudomonadota > Betaproteobacteria > Burkholderiales > Comamonadaceae > Delftia > Delftia sp. DLF01. The sequence goes on along the minus strand of NZ_JACVAZ010000003.1, from coordinate 460,749 downwards.
TGCGCGAAGCCGTGGGTGCCGCCCATGTGCTCACCGACGACCAGGCCACGCGCCGCTTTCGCAAGGGCCACCGCACGGGCGAGGGCCCGGTGCTGGCCGTAGTGCGGCCCGCGACGCTGCTGGAGCAGTGGAAGGTGGTGCAGGCCGCCGTGGCGGCCGGGCGCATCGTCATCATGCAGGCCGCCAACACGGGCCTGACGGGCGGTTCCACGCCCGACGGCGCGGACTACGACCGCGAGATCGTGCTCATCAACACCTTGCGCATCACCGGCGTGCAGGTCATTGGCGGCGGCGCCCAGGTGGTCTGCCTGCCCGGCGCCACGCTGGACCGGCTGGAGCAGGCGCTGGCGCCGCTGGGGCGCGAGCCGCATTCGGTGATCGGCTCGTCGTGCATCGGCGCCTCGGTGCTGGGCGGCATCTGCAACAACTCGGGCGGCGCCCTGGTGCGGCGCGGCCCGGCCTACACCGAGCTGGCGCTGTACGCGCGTGTCTGCGACGACGGCTCGCTGGAACTCGTCAACCACCTGGGCATCGCCCTGGGCCGCACGCCCGAGGAAATCCTCACGCGGCTGCAAAACGGCGACTACACCGAGTCCGACATCGCCCACGATGCGCAGCGCGCCGCCTCCGACCCGCGCTACGCCGAGGCCGTGCGCGCCGTGGACGAGGACACGCCCGCGCGCTTCAATGCCGACCCTTCGCGCCTGTTCGAGGCCTCGGGCTCGGCCGGCAAGCTGTGCCTGTTCGCCGTGCGGCTGGACACCTTTCCCAAGGAGCCCAGCACCGTCTTCTATATAGGCAGCAATGCGCCCGACGACCTCACGGCCGTGCGCCGCGAGCTGCTGACCGCGCTGCCGCGCCTGCCGATCGCGGGCGAGTACATCCACCGCACGGCCTACGACATCGGCGAGAAATACGGCAAGGACACCTTCCTGCTGATCGACCGCTTCGGCACGGCCAGGGTGCCTGCCGCCTTCGCCCTCAAGAGCCGCGTGGACGGCTTCTTCGAGCGCTTCGGCCTGCGCGGCGTCACCGACCGCGTGATCCAGGCGCTGACCAACCTGCTGCCCAGCCACCTGCCCGCGCGCATGCGCCAGTGGCGTGACCGCTACGAGCACCACCTCCTGGTGCGCGTGTCCAACGACACGGCCGAGGCCACGCGCAACTTCCTCACGCGGCACTTCAGCGGCAGCACCACGGGCGGCTGGTTCGAGTGCGATGCCGACGAGGGGCGCAAGGCCTTCCTGCACCGCTTCGCCATCGCGGGCGCGGCCATCCGCTACCGCGAGGTGCACCGCGCCCAGGTGGAGGACATCGTGGCCCTGGACGTGGCCCTGCGCCGCAACGACCGCGAATGGGTGGAGCAACTGCCTGCCGACGTCGAGCGCGACATGGTCCACAAGCTCTACTACGGCCACTTCTTCTGCCATGTCTTCCACCAGGACTACATCGTCAAGAAGGGCGTGGACCCGCTGGCCATGGAGCACCGCATGTGGGAACTGCTGGACGCGCGCCGCGCCGAGTACCCGGCCGAGCACAACGTGGGCCACCTCTACGTGGCCAAGCCCGCGCTGGCGGGCTTTTACCGCGAACTGGACCCGACCAACACCTTCAACCCCGGCATAGGCCACACCTCGCGCAAGCTGGGCTGGGAGGAATGCTGCGACCGGCCGGGGGGATGGCCCAAGGGGTATTCGGAGGCCTCCTGAAGCCAGGTGCAGGCGGGCCAGGGAGCGGCCCGCCGTATCCGACTCACAGATTGATGAACACCGACTTGGTCTCCAGATAGGCATCCAGCGCGGTGCGGCCCATGTCGCGGCCCATGCCGGACTGCTTGTAGCCGCCGAAGGGCATGCCCGGGTCCAGGGTGCTGTGGCAGTTGACCCAGACCGTGCCGGACTGGATCTTGGGGATCAGCCGGTGGACCTTGGACAGGTTGTTGGACCAGATGCTGGCGCCCAGGCCGTAGGGCGTGTCGTTGGCCCAGGCGGCGACTTCGTCGAGGTCGTCATAGGGCATGGCCACGAGCACGGGGCCGAAGATTTCCTCGCGGGCCACGCGGTGGTCGTGCTGCACGCCGGTCATCACCGTGGGCTGCACGAAGTAGCCGCGCTGGCCTGAGCGGGCGCCGCCCGTCACCACCTCGGCGCCCTGGCTGCGGCCTATGTCGATGTAGCTGCAGACGCGCTCCATCTGCTCCTGCGAGACCAGCGGGCCCATCTGCGCGCTGGGGTCCAGGCCATGGCCCAGGGTGAGCTGGGCGGCCTGGTCGGCCACGTCGGCCACCACGCGGTCGAACATGCTCTTGTGCACGTACAGGCGCGAGCCCGCGCAGCAGACCTGGCCGTGGTTGAAGAAGATGGCATTGGCCGCACCCGCCGCAGCCGTGGCGGGATCGCAGTCGTCCAGCACGATGACGGGGGACTTGCCGCCCAGCTCCAGCGTGATGCGCGTCATGTTGTCCATGCAGGCATGGCCGATGAGCTTGCCCACCTCGGTCGAGCCCGTGAAGCTGACCTTGTTGACCAGCGGGTGCGAGACCAGGGGCGCACCCGTGCCGGGGCCGTCGCCCGTGACCACGTTGAACACGCCGGGCGGAAAGCCCGCTTCCTGGATCAGCTCGGCCAGCATCAGCGCGGTCAGCGGCGTCTGCTCGGCGGGCTTGAGCACCAGGGTGCAGCCTGCGGCCAGCGCGGGCGCCAGCTTCCAGGTGGCCATGAGCAGGGGGAAGTTCCAGGGCACGACGGCGGCTACCACGCCCACGGGCTCGCGCCGGGTGTAGGTGAACATCTGGGCCTCGGGCGCGAAGGGCACGGAGTGCTCGTGCGTCATGCCCTCGATCTTGGTGGCCCAGCCGGCCATGTAGCGGATGGAGTCGATGGCCATGGCGATGTCCACGGCGCGCGCAATGGCGGCGGACTTTCCGTTGTCCAGCGATTCGACCTCGGCCAGTGCCTGGGCATGGGTCTCCATGAGGTCGGCCAGGCGCAGCATCAGGCGCTCGCGCTCCACGGGGCGCATGCGGCCCCAGGGGCCCAGGTGCAGCGCGCGGTGCGCGGCGCGCACGGCCAGGTCCACGTCGGCCGGGCCGGCGCTGGCGACTTCGGCGATCACGGCCTCGGTGGCCGGGTTGACGGTGGACAGGCGCTGGCCGGTCTGGGCCGCCACCCATTGGCCGTCGATGAAGAGGTCATGCGTGCCCCGGTTGAGGAAGGCGCTGGCGCGTTCGGTGATCTGGTGCTGGATGTCGCTGAGGTTCATGGTGTGCTCCTTGGTGGTGGACAGGGGACAGGGGGTGTGGATTCAGAAAACCTGCAGCAGGCGCAGGTTGATGCGGGCGTTCTCCTTGAAGCCCTGGCGCACATGCAGGTCGCGGCCCACGGTGGCCAGCAACTGCGTCTTGGGTGCGACAAAGACCGCGCCGCCGAAAGAGACCTTGGTGGAGGACTGGCGGTCGCTTTGCGACACGCCGTTGACCTGGGTCTCGCCGCCCGTCAGGTGCGACAGGCCCAGGCGCAGGTCCGATGTGTCCGACAGGTGGTAGCGCAGCAGGCCCTGGAACTGGAACTGCGCCTTTTGCTTGAGCGTGGCGCTGTGGGCGCCGAAGTCGTCGTTCTTGCCGAAGACGGTGACATCGGCCGCCAGGTCCATGGTCACGCTCTTGCCCAGCGGCTTGATCCAGCCGGCCTGCAGGGCGGCCTTCCAGCGGTTCTCGCCCAGGCTCAGCGGATCGTTGCGGCTGTACTGGCCCGTGGGCAGCCAGACAAAGGGGGTGATGCCGAAGTGCTCCTTGTCGCCGGGCTTCGTCAGCCAAAGGGTGGCGGCCAGCATCAGGTCGCCCACGCCGGTATTGCTGCCCATGGCCGCGATATCGCGCGAGGCCGACAGGCGCCCGAAGGGCAGCAGGAACTGCGGGTCGATCACATAGTCGCCCAGCTTCATGAAGTGCACGCCGCGCGCTATGCCGATGTCCGAGGTCAGCCTCGGCCGTATGGGCGCCTGGTCGCCATTGGCATAGAGGCTGTCCCGCGTGGCGTGCTGGTAATAGACCATGCCCAGCGTGGTGCCCGGAGGCAGGGCGGTGTAGTCGCCCGCGTCGATATCGACGGCGTGGGCGTTGAAGGTGGCGCATGCGGCCATGGCCGCCAGGGCCAGGGATGCGCGGGTGAAGGGCTTGGATGGCATGGCGAAGAGTCCGGTCCGGTGTTTTCAGGCAAAGCCCTGCCCAGGCCTGCTGCAGGACAGCAGGGCCGGGGAGGGGAATGGGAGGTTGGGGGAGGGGAGGAGGGCGGCTCGCGCTGGCTACTTGGGCCGCACCGCGTCGGCCGTGCCCTGGATGAAGGCCTTGATCTTTTCCACGTCTTCCATGCTCAGCTTGCCCGTGAAGTCCGGCATGCCGCGCGACATGGCCGGGCCCTTGAAGATGAACTTGTCCAGGTGCTCGATGTAGGCCGGGTCCAGGTAGCCCAGGTTGGGCAGGTTGCCGCCGCGGTCCACGCCGGGCACGCCGTGGCAGAAGGCGCAGTTGCTGACGTACAGGGCCGTGCCTTCGGCCACCAGGCTCTTGTCGTAGGGCACGCCCTGCAGCAGCTTGCCCTGCTGGTAGGCGACGAAGGCAGGCGCCTCGGCCTTGCCGTCCAGCGCGAAGGTGTAGACCGTGCCCGGGCCCTTGCGCTCGGTGTGGCGCGCGGCCAGGCCGTAGACGCCGCCCCAGCCCACGGCGATGGAGACGTACTGCCGGCCATCGACCTCATAGGTGATGGGTGCGGCCACCACGCCCGTGCCCGTGGGCTTTTCCCAAAGCTTCTTGCCGTTGCGCGCGTCATAGGCCACGAAGCGGCCGTCGGCCGTGCCCTGGAACACCAGGTTGCCTGCCGTGGCCAGGGTGCCGCCGTTCCAGGGCGAGGCATGCTCCACGCGCCAGCGCTCCTTCTGTGCCACCGGGTCCCAGGCGATCAGGCGGCCGAAGGGCGTGCTCTTGGGCGGCTCCATGTTGACCAGCGTGGCCGTGTTCCAGCCGATGTTGCTGTGCGGCTCGGGCAGGGAGCCGCCGTTGAACTTCCAGTTCTTGTTGTCCTGCAGGGTCAGAGGCACATGCTGGGCCGGCAGGTAGGCCAGGCCCGTGTCGGGGCTGTAGGACATGGAATGCCAGTTGTGCGCGCCGAAGGGGCTGGGAATCACGTCGCGGGCGCGGTCGCCGCTGCGCGCAATCGGCGTCTCGATGGGCCGGCCCTTGGCGTCGTAGCCGCTGGCCCAGTTCACATCGACGAAGTTCTTGGCCGAGATGAACTGGCCGTTGGTGCGGTCGATCACGAAGAAGAAGCCGTTCTTGGGCGCATGCAGGATGACCTTGCGCGGCTTGCCGCCCACCTTGATGTCGGCCAGCACCATGGGCTGGGTGGAGGTGAAGTCCCAGCTGTCGCCCGGCGTTTCCTGGTAGTGCCAGACGTACTCGCCCGTATCGGGGTTCAGCGCCACGATGCTGGCCAGGTACAGGTTGTCGCCACCGGCCGGGCTGCGCTTGGCTTGCGCCCAGGGCGAGCCGTTGCCCGTGCCGATGTACATGAGGTTGAGCTCGGGGTCATAGGCCATGGTGTCCCAGGCCGTGCCGCCGCCACCGGCCTCCCACCACTTGCCGGCCGGGTCCCAGGTCTTGGCGGCGCGGGCCATGGCCTCGTTCTCGAACGGCTTGGACGGATCGCCTGGCACGGTGAACCAGCGCCATTGCTGCGCGCCGGTCTCGGCGTCATAGGCCGTGACATAGCCGCGCACGCCGTACTCGGCGCCACCGTTGCCGATCAGCACCTTGCCCTTGATGACGCGCGGCGCACCCGTGATGGTGTATGAGAAGGCGCGGTCGATGATGGTGTCCTGCTCCCAGACCTTCTGGCCCGTGGCTGCGTCCAGCGCCACCAGGCGGCCATCGAAGGCGCCCACATACACCTTGCCCTTGTAGACCGCCACGCCCCGGTTGACCACGTCGCAGCAGCCCTTGAAGCCGTTGGCGCGGTCCACGCCGGGGTCGTAGCTCCACAGGCGCTTGCCGGTGCGCACGTCCACCGCATGCACCACGCTCCAGCTGGCCGTGACGTACATGATTCCATCGACCACCACGGGCGTGGACTCCACGCCGCGCGTGGATTCCAGGTCATACGACCAGACCAGGCCCAGCCGCTTCACATTGGCCGTGTCCAACTGCCTGAGTTTGGAAAAGCGCGTCTCGCTGTAGTCCATGCCGTAGCTGGGCCAGTCCTTGGAGCTGCGTGCGTTGTCGCGGATGCTCTGCGAGTCGATGCGCGAGGTGACGGCGCGTATGTGCTCGGGCGAGCCTTTGCTTGGCAGGCCTGCCTGCGCCAGCGCGGCGCCCGGCAGGGCCAGCACCAGGCCGGCGGCCAGCAGCGTGGAGGAAAGCACGTGGGTCTTCATGTTGTCTCGTCTCCTGTGTGGTTTGTTTTTGCGTGCATGGCGCTGGGGGCAAGGGCACCATGTGGGAGACGATAAAAAAAGCGCCCCGGCGCCACAACATTCGGATTTACCCGGGGGCGGATCTGTACCGCGATGGAACAGGTTTGTGTCGGTTTTTTGTGGGCTGGGTTTTGGCCCTGCCGGGTGGTTGTTTTTCGAGGCCGGGTCTCGGCCCGGCAGCCGACCTACCTTCTTTTGCTTCGCCAAAAGAACGTAGGCCAAGAAAAGGCGACCCCACTGCCTGCGACCCCTTCGCTGCGCTGCGGGGCAACCTGCGTTGAACGGGATGCGGGGTGCGCCGTGAAACTCGTTACGCGCTGCGCGCTTCACTCAAACATCACGGCGAGTCAGATGACGAAGCAGCCCTGTCCTTCGGCAGGGCTGCCACCCCGCATCCCGTTCAACGCAGGCGCAGTCAGAGGGGCAGTGCCGGGACATCCAATACCGGGCGCGGCCGGCCTCTGAAAGCCGCCGCGCAGCGGAATCAAAAAATCGCCCGAAAGCTCAATAAATCAGCAAATCAACGCATCAACGACCCATACATGAAAACCTAGAACGTCCGGCTGACCGTCACCCCGGCCGACAGCCCGCGTCCCGCACCCGGTTCGAAGAACCGCTGGTTGCCCTCGTTGACGATGACCGACCCTGCAAAGCGCCGGTCGAACAGGTTGTCCAGCCGCACAAAGGTCTGGGCGCTCCACTGCTGCCATTGCCGCGACCAGCGCAGGCTGGAGCCCCAGACGGTGTAGCCGGCCGCGCGGTCGGTGTTGCGGTCGTTCACGGCCACGGGGCCGCTGTGCAGCATGTCCACGGTCCAGGTCCATTGCGGCGACAGCTGCCAAGCCAGCTCGCTCCACAGGCGGCGCGGCGCGGTGCCGGCCAGGCGCGCGCCGGCATCCACCGGGGCGGTGGGCGTGGTGCAGGGCGTGGCCTCGCAGGTCAGGAAGCTGTCGCGGTAGCGGGCTTGCAGCAAGGTCAGGGCGGTGCTGGCCGTGAGCCGTCCCCATTGGGCGTTGCCCGAGAATTCCAGCCCCCGGCGCAGCGTGCGGCCTGCGTTCTGGTAGGTGGCGCGCCCGCCCGTGTTGGACAGCACGGTGAGTTCGCGCTGGGTATGGGTTTCGAACAGCGTGAGGTTCCAGCCCGCGTTGCCGTGGCGCCCGCGCAGGCCGACCTCGACGGTGTTGTGGGCGCTGGCGGCCAGGTCGGTGTTCAGGCCGCTGTTCATGCCATTTTGGCTGCCGGGCCGGTAGGCCACTTCGTTGAGCGTGGGCGTCTCCATGCCCCGGCCCACCGATGCGTGCGCCACCAGGTCCGGCAGCAGGTTCACGCGCAGGCCCAGCGAGGGCAGCCAGCCGCGCCAGGCCATGCTGCCGCTGTCGTCGCCATTGCCGGCGACTATGTAGTGGTCCTCGGAGCGGTAGCGCACGCGCGCCTGGCGCAGGCCGGCGCTCAGGGCCAGGCTCTGCGTGCTCCACTCGGCCTGCAGGTAGGGGTCGGCGGAGCGCGCCTGGTTGCGTTCGTCGCGGCGCAGCCGGCCCTGCACGCCGAGCTGGCTGCCGATGAAGTTCTCGTAGCCGCGCCGGGTCTCGCCCTGCCAGTCGTAGGCCAGGCCCGCCGACCAGTCCAGCCGGCCGCCAGCCACATCCTCGTAGGTGCTGCGCCAGCGCAGGTTCATGCCCGCGTAGTCGCGGTCCAGGTCGATCACGCCGCCTGAATGCGAGGGCGGTGCCTGCGTGGCCACGGGAATGGACTGGTACTGCAGCACGGAGCGCGTACCCGCATAGGCCATGAGCTCCAGGCGCTGGCCCGCGCCGAACTGGTGCTGCCAGGCGGCGCCCAGCTGGCGCTGGCGCACGCTTTTGCGCGTATTGAAGCGCAGCGCGCTGGCCGTGGTCTGGCCGGGGTCGGCCTCGAACTCGGCGCGTGTCAGGCCCAGCGGGTCCTGGGCGCTGGCGCGCTGCTCCTGGTACTGCAGCAGCCACTGGTCGTCGCCCTGTTTGCGTGACAGCTTCATGTGGGCCGTGCTGCGGTCGGCGGCCGATTGGGGGCGCATGCCGTCGGTGGCGAAGCGCTCGATGTGGATGGCATAGCGCCAGGGGGCGGAGCCGCCATCCGCCTGGTCCGGCTTTCCGCCACCGATTGTGCCGCGCAGCTGGGTGGACAGGCGCCACAGCCCGTCCGGCCCCACGGCCATGCCGCTGCGCCACAGGCCCGGTTCCTCGCCGTCTTCGGTGTACAGCAGCAGTGCACCGCCTGCGCTGTTGCCGTAGAGCACGGCGGCCGGGCCGCGCACCACGTCCAGGCGCGCGGCGTTGCCCAGCGTGAAATTGGCGGCCTGGCCCTGGCCGTCGGGCGCGCCTGCCGGAATGCCGTCCACGTACAGGCGCAGCCCGCGCACGCCAAAGGTGGAGCGCGCACCGAAGCCGCGCACCGAGATCTGCAGGTCCTGGGCGAAGTTCTGGCGGTTCAGCACCACCAGGCCCGGCACGCGCGCCAGGCTCTCGGACAGGTTAATCTGCATCTGCCCGTCTCGCAGCACGGCGCCTTCCACGCTGTCGATGGCGGCGGTGGCGCGCCACAGATCGGGGCCGGCACCGGGCTGGCTGGCCGTGATGACCACGGGGGCGAGCAGGGCCTCGCTGGAGTCCTGCGCAGCGTCCGCCGCGCGGGCGGGCAGGGCGTGCAGCGTACAGGCCAGTGCGGCGCCCAGGGTGGACAGGGCGGGCCGGGTGTGTCTTGTGCTGTGTGGGGAGCGTGTCATTGCGGGCGGGCCTGTGGCGATGCCCGAGGTTACCGAGCCCGGGAAGCTGTTCCAACACGGGTGATTTCCCTAGTGCTGTCCTGTGCCGTGGCGGAACAACAATCGCGGCAGTTTTGATGTCCGTCATGCAACAGCCGCCTCCCGCCCCACTGCCCTCCAACCCCTTCTATGCCACGCGCCAGGACCGGGTGGCGCTGGCGCGCGAGCGCTATTTCGAGCGTGGCGAGCGCCCCTCGGGCCTGGTGTCCGAGCCCGTGCTGCAGTCCTGGACGCGCTGCCTGGGCGCCAGCCGCAGCCCCGACGAGAAGATCAGCTTCGACCCGGTCAGCAAGATCCGCACGGCCACCTTGCTGACCCACAACCGCGCGCTGATCGAGGCGGCGCGCGACCCCATCGCCGAACTCGAGACCGTGATCGCGGGCAGCCAGGCGCGCGCCATGCTCACCTGCAGCGAGGGCGTGGTGCTGATCGCCTCGCGCCCCACGCCGGGCGACGGCCCGCTGCTGCTGACGGCCGCACGCGTGGGCGTGAACATCGCCGAGGATGCCGTGGGCACGGGCGCACCTGGCGTGGCCGTACGCACGGGCGAGGTCTGCCATGTGCGTGGCGGCGAGCATTTCTTTCGCTGCCTGGCCTCGCTGCACTGCGCGGCCGCGCCCGTGCGCGACGCCAGCGGGCGCACCGTGGCCATGCTGGACCTGAGCAGCGAGGCGGGCCCCTTTCGCTTTGATGCGGGCGCCATGGCCCACATGTACGCCACCTGCATCGAGAACCGGCTGCTGGTGGGCGCCGCCCGCATGCACCTGCTGCTGCGCTTCCAGTCCAGCCGCAGCATGTTCGGCACGCCGCTGGAAGGGCTGGCCGCCGTGGATGGCGGCGGCATGGTGCGCTGGTTCAACGGCGTGGGTGCCCAGTTGTTCGACAGCCCGCGCCGGCCCGCCGAGGGGCTGGCGGCAGAGGAAGTCTTCGGCCTGGGCCTCAACCAGTTGCTGGAGCTGGCCCACCACGGCCAGGCGCGCCCGCAGATGCTGCCCACGGGGCTGACGCTGTGGATGGAGGCGAGGCTGGATGAGGCATCTTCCCAGGTCGAGGAGGTGCTGCCGGCCATCGAGGCCCTGCCACCGCCCGCCGAGGCGCCGTCCGAGGCACCGTCTTCCCTGGGCGAGGCCAGCCGCGAGCTGATCGAGCAGGCCCTGGCCCGCTGCCAGGGCAATATCTCGCAGGCCGCCCGCATGCTGGGCGTCTCGCGCGGGCTGCTGTACCGGCGGCTGCGCGAATGGGGCAGGGCTTAGGCCGTCTGGCCTATGCCGGCACGACGGCCAGCGCGCTGCGCATCCATTCGATGAAGACTCCCGCCTGGGCCGGCAGCGTGCGCCCTGCGGCGGGCACGGCGCGCAGGCCGCCCTCGAAGGGTACGAAGCCATGGGGCGCCACCAGCAGCCCCTCCTTGAGCTCGCGTGCGATCAGCCGCTGCTCCACCAGGGCAACGCCCAGGCCCGACAGTGCCGCCTCTATGCACAGGTGGGTGTGGGGGAACGCCAGCGTCTCGCCCAGGGCCACGGGCTGGCCCGTGAGGGCTTCCCACTGGTTCCAGGCGCTGGCCGTGTACTCATGTGCAATGCGCGCGCGGTTGGCGGGCCGGCGCCGGGCATAGGCCGGCGTGCAGACGGCGCCGAAGTGCACGGGCGCCAGTTCGATGGCGCGGCGGCGGTCTGCCTCGCCGTAGGTGGACAGGTCCCAGGCAATGATCAGGTCGGCGCCCTCGTGGCGCATCTCGCGCGCCGAGGTCATGGACAGGCGGATGCGGATATGCGGGTGGCTGCGGTAGAACACCGCCAGCTGCGGCACCAGCCAGCGCATGGCAAAGGTGGCGCTGCAGGCCACATGTAGCCCCGGTGCCTGGGCGTCGCGCGCCAGCTGGGCATAGGCGGCCTCCAGCTGGTCGAAGGCCGTGCGCACCGAGGCATGGAAGGCGACGCCGGCCTCGGTCAGGCGCAGGCCCGTGCCTTCTTTCTCGAACAGCGCCGCGCCCGCATGCTCCTGCAGCAGGCGCAGGTGGCGGCTGATGGCGCCGTGGCTGCGGCACAGTTCCTCGGCCGCGCGTGTCACCGAGCCGGTGCGGGCAATGGCCTCGAAGGCGCGCAGGGCGGCCAGCGGTGGCAGTTGTCTCATGGCAATCAATTCGTCAGAAAAGCTGACGCATGGGCAGAAAAACTGCATTGTCCCGCATCGCCGTGATTTCTAGCATGGAGGCCTGTTCATTGGAGTTGTGCAGGCTTGCCAACTCCTTTGCACAGTTCAATTTCTTGACGAAAAGGAGTTTCCATGCAGATCACCGATATCGCGGCCCATGAGGCGCTGGACAGCCGGGGTCATCCCACCGTGGAGGTCGAGGTCGAGCTGGAGGACGGCGCGCGCGGCCTGGCCCTGGTGCCCTCGGGCGCCTCCACGGGGCGGCACGAGGCGCTGGAGCGGCGCGACGGCGATGCCTCGCGCCATCTGGGCAAGGGCGTGCTGGGGGCGGTGCAGGCCGTCAACACCGAGCTGCGCGATCTGCTGCGCGGCATGCGGGCCGACGCCCAGGGCCGCATCGACACGGCCATGATGGCGCTGGACGGCACGCCCGGCAAAAGCCGGCTGGGCGCCAACGCGCTGCTGGGCGTGTCGCTGGCCGTGGCGCGCGCGGCGGCGGCCAGCCAGCGCATGCCGCTGTGGCGGCACATGGGCGGCGCCCAGGCGCGCGTGCTGCCCGTGCCCATGATCAATGTCATCAACGGCGGCGCCCATGCCGACAATCCGCTGGACTTCCAGGAGTTCATGCTGCTGCCGGTGGGGGCGGACAGCTTCGGTGAGGCGCTGCGCATGGGCGCCGAGGTCTTTCACACGCTGCGCCATGCGCTCAAGGCCGCAGGCCACAGCGTCAACGTGGGCGACGAGGGCGGCTTTGCGCCCGCCCTGCGCAGCGCGCCCGAGGCGCTGGACCACCTGATGGCCGCCATCGAGCGCGCCGGCCTGCGCCCCGGCAGGGACATCGCCCTGGCCCTGGACCCTGCCGCCAGTGAATTCCATGGCGAGGATGGCTACCGCTACGCGGGCGAGGGCCTGGTGCGCAGCCGCCAGCAGCAGGTGGACTACCTGGCGCAACTGGTGGAGCACTACCCCATCGTCTCCATCGAGGACGGCATGGCCGAGGACGATATCGAGGGCTGGCAGGCCCTGGGTCGGCGCCTGGGCGGACGCTGCCAGCTGGTGGGCGACGATGTGTTCTGCACGAACCCCGGCCTGTTCGAGGGCGGCATTGCCCGGGGCGTGGGCAACGCCATCCTGGTTAAGATCAACCAGATCGGCACGCTGACCGAGACCTGGGACGTGCTGCGCCTGGCGCATGGCGCGGGCTACGGCGTGGTGATGTCGCACCGCTCGGGCGAGACCGAGGACACCAGCATTGCCGACCTGGCCGTGGCGGCCCAGTGTGCCATGATCAAGACCGGCTCGCTGTCGCGCGCCGATCGCACGGCCAAGTACAACCGGCTGCTGCGCATCGAGCGCGAACTGGGCCCGGCCGCCGTCTATGCGGGGCGCCGTGCGCTCAAGGGCCGGGCGGGTCAGGAAGCCGTGTCGGCCGCTGCGGATGTTGCGGGTGCCCTGTAGACCAGCACCTTGAGACTGCGCTCGGCGTCGATGTCGGCGAAGGTGGCCGGGTTGGCCAGGCGCTCGACGAATTCCAGCTCGGGCGCCACTTCCTGCATCTGCGATGTCAGGAACTGCGTGCCCATCTCCGGCGCGTTCAGGCACAGCAGCACATGGCCGCCTGGGCGCAGCAGGTCGGGCAGGCGGCGCATCAGGCGGGCATAGTCCTTGGTGGCGACGAAGCTGCCCTTCTGGTAGCTGGGCGGGTCCACCACGATCAGGTGGTACGGCCCGCCGCGCGTGATCTTGCCCCAGCTGCTGAAGATGTCGTGGGCCAGGAAGCTGGCGCCCGACAGATCGTTGAGCCGGTGGTTCTGCTGGCCCGTGGCCAGCGCGCCCTGGGCCATGTCCATGTTCATCACATGGCGCGCGCCGGCCTGCAGGGCCACCACCGAAAATGCGCAGGTATAGGCGAACAGGTTGAGCACCTTGATGCCGTGGCGGTGCTCGGGATGGTTGGCGACATGCGCGTGCACCCAGCGCCGGCCTTCGGCCATGTCCAGGAACAGGCCGTGGTTCTGGCCGCGCAGCACCTGCACGCGGTAGCGCGTGTCGGCCTCGGTGACGATGTGGGGGTCCGGCACCTCACCGGCCATGAGCCGCGTTTCGGCGGGCGCGGCGGGCTGGCGCAGCTGGTAGACCCAGTTCAGGGGCTGGTCCGGTGCCAGTTCGCTCCAGCGCAGCGACAGCGCTGTGCCGATGGCGGCCAGGGCGTCATCGTCCAGCGGCTGGAAGCTGGTGAGCACCAGCACGGGCGGGAAGGCGTCGAGCACCAGATGCTCGCAGCCCGGGTACAGGCCGCCGCGGCCGTGGAAGATGCGTTGAGCGTCGGAGGGCAGGGCCATCCGGGCGATGGCGTCGAGCAGGGCTTGCATGGGAGAGGCTGGATCTGGCAGGGGCGCCGGGTGTGCCGGGTGGAACCGTATGGGACCGTATGGTTCCAGGCAGGGGTCGACGAAAAGGTCTGCCAGTGTATGCAGTTTGGGGCCCAGCCCAGGCAAACCCGGGCAAACCTGGTTTCAGGCCCCATTCAGCCGTGCTGCGGGCAGGCTCAATGCCGCCAGCCGCGCCGCACCTCGAAGAAACTGCATTCGCCGTCGCCCAGGCCCTGCATGCCGGCCTCGGTGGCGGCGCGCGCAGCCTTCATCCAGCGGGCGAAGGCGAGCTTGGCGTCGTCGCTGATTTCTTCAGGGGGCGTGTCTTCCAGGCCCTCTACCAGGTACAGGGTTTCACTGACCTGCTCGGCGCTGCCGAGCTGGCGTTCGAGCACGCGGGCATAGCGTGCCTCGGCCTTGTTGCGTTCCTGCTCGGGCAGGTTGGGGTAGTCACACAAGGTGACGGTGAAGGCGGCTTCTTGCATGTCCATGGTTCACGAGATGAAGATGATGACTGGCGAAATATACAGTATTAACTGGCTGCACATCCAGTATTTTCCCGGTGTTTTTTTACAGTGTTATCCCGGTGGGGTCGCTGCCGGGCAGCGGCTGCAGCCATCCGGCCACAATCGCCTGCAAGGAGAAAACCATCGCCATGACGAACGAATCGACCACGGGCTGCCCGGCCTGGGACCCCGAAGCCACGGGCCACGCGCTGTTTGCCACGCGCGTGGGGCCCTGCGGCGTGGCCTGGGGCGCCTGCGGCCTGGTGGCCTTTCAGTTGCCCGAGGTGGACGGCCCGGCCGCCACGCGCACGCGCATGCTGCGCGGCGTGCAATTGCGCAGACCGGGCAGCTATGCCGCAGCGGAGAGGGCCGAGGACCTGCCGGCCAGCGTGGCACAGGCCATCGCCGGCGTGCAGGTGCTCATGGCGGGCCATGGCGAATGGACCTTGGAGCCTTCCGCGCCCAGCGCACAGCAGTTGCGTGACGGCCCGGTGCTGCCCGATCTGCGATCACGGCGCATGCTGCCCGCAGGCGAGGCACTGCCGGACCTGGCCGGGCTGGCGCTGGACTGGCACGGCGTGTCGGACTTTCACCGCCGCGTCTATGACCTGACGCGCGCCATTGCGCCCGGCCATACGCGCACCTATGGCGAGATCGCACGCGAGTTGGGCGAGGTGGGCCTGTCGCGCGCCGTGGGGCAGGCGCTGGGCCTCAACCCTTTTGCGCCCGTGATTCCCTGCCACCGCGTGCTGGCTGCCGGCGCCCAGCCGGGCGGTTTTTCGGGCGGCGGCGGCGCGCTGACCAAGCTGCGCATGCTGGAGATCGAGGGTGCGGCCTGGGGCGGCACGCGCTCGCTGTTCGGGGATTGACGGGCCGGACACGCATGTGACATGCGGCACGGCGGGGCGGCTTGCACAATCGCCGCTGCAGGCTGTTCCGCTTGGGGATGGCCGCCCTCCATTCCAACCATGACCGGAACACAAGACCCGGCGCAGGAGACAGACGAATGACTCGCAATGTGCAGCAACTTTTCGACCTCACCGGCAAGACGGCTCTGGTGACCGGCGGCTCGCGCGGCCTGGGCCTGCAGATGGCCCATGCGCTGGGCGAGGCGGGCGCCAGGATCATGCTGAGTTCGCGCAAGGCCGCCGACCTGGAGGAAGCCGCTGCCGAGCTGCAGGCCGCAGGCATCGACGCCCGCTGGATCGCCGCCGACTGCGCCAACGAGGCCGACATCGAGCGCCTGGCCGCCGAGACCCTGGAGCGCCTGGGCCAGGTGGACATCCTCATCAACAACGCAGGCGCCAGCTGGGGCGCGCCGGCCGAGGAGCACCCGGTGGCTGCCTGGGACAAGGTGATGAATCTCAACGTGCGCGGCTACTTCCTGCTGAGCCAGCAGATCGCGCGGCGCAGCATGATCCCGCGCAAGACCGGGCGCATCATCAACCTGGCCTCCATCGCAGGGCTGGGCGGCAACCCGCTGGGCATGAAGACCATTGCCTACAACACCTCCAAGGGCGCGGTCATCAACTTCACGCGCGCGCTGGCCGGCGAGTGGGGCGTGCACGGCATCAACGTCAACGCCATCTGCCCGGGCTTCTTCAAGACCAAGATGGCCAGCGTGCTGATCGAAACCCTGGGCGAGGATGAAATGAAATCCCACGCCCCGCTGCGCCGCCTGGGCGACGACGAGGACCTCAAGGGCCTGACCCTGCTGTACGCCAGCGACGCGGGCAAGCACATCACGGGCCAGTGGGTGGCCGTGGACGGCGGCGTCAGCGCCCTGGTGGGCGGTTGAGCCGCCGCGGCGCTGCTGCCGAGGTGACAGTTTTTCCCGCAGATCGGGCCGCCGCGCGCCATGGTGCCTTCGGGCGCCCTTATGCTCGCCTGCATTGCGATCTGAACTGGAGAATTTCGTGCTGGATTTTGGCCACCCCATCCCCTTCGTCGACCACCTGGGTTTCACCCTGCACCGCATGGAGGACGGGGAGTCCGAACTGCGCTTCGAGGCGCGTCCCGAGCACCTGAACACCTTTGACGTGACCCACGGCGGCGCCACCATGACCCTGCTGGACGTGACCATGGCCGTTGCCGCGCGCAGCCTGCAGCGCGACATGGGCTGCGTGACCATCGAGATGAAGACCAGCTTCATGCAGCCCGCACGCGGCCCCCTGGTGGCCAAGGGCGTGGTGCTGCACCGCACGCGTTCCATGGCCTATACCGAGGCGCGCGTGTTCGATGCCTCGGGCCGGCTGTGCAGCCATGCGACCGGAACGTTCAAGTACATGCCGCGCGTGGCCAAGCCGGCCGCCGCCGAGACAACCCTCGCCACGGACTGATCCGCACGGCGAATCTGCCAGATACCCAATGCCACACGCCAGCCCCAGCAGCACCGGGAACTGGTTCCATTGTTTGTGATGCCACCGGAGGTTTTCCCATGCCCGTGAACCAGCAGATCCTGCTCGACAACCGCCCCGAGGGCGAAGCCGTGGAAAGCAATTTCCGCCTCGCCAAGACCGAGACCCCCGCGCTGGCCGAAGGCCAGGTGCTGGTGCGCCACCACTACCTGAGCCTGGACCCCTACATGCGCGGCCGCATGAATGACAGCAAGAGCTACGCCCAGCCGCAGCCGCTGGGCGAAGTGATGATCGGCGGTACCGTGGGCGAGGTGGTGGAAAGCCGTCATCCCAAGTTTGCCGTTGGCGACAAGGTCGTGGGCATGGGTGGCTGGCAGGAATACAGCGTGGTCGATGGCGATGCGCCCGGCATGCTGCGCAAGGTGGACACCACCCACGTGCCGCTGTCGCACTACCTGGGCGCCGTGGGCATGCCCGGCGTGACGGCCTGGTACGGCCTGGTGAAAATCATTGCCCCCAAGGCCGGCGAGACCGTGGTGGTCAGCGCCGCCACGGGCGCCGTGGGCAGCGCCTTCGCGGCGCTGGCCAAGGCGCGCGGCTGCCGCGTGGTGGGCATTGCGGGCGGCCCCGAGAAGTGCCGCTACGCCACCGAGGAGCTGGGCTTCGACGCCTGCATCGACTACCGCGAGCACCCCGACACCAAGACCATGGCCAAGGCGCTCAAGGACGCCTGCCCGCAGGGCATCGACGGCTATTTCGAGAACGTGGGCGGCTACATCCTCGACGCCGTGCTGCTGCGCACCAACGCCTTTGCGCGCATCGCGCTGTGCGGAATGATCGCCGGCTACGACGGCACGCCGCTGCCCATGACCAATCCCGCGCTCATCCTGATCAACCGCATCCGCATCGAAGGCTTCATCGTCAGCGAGCACATGGAAGTCTGGCCCGAGGCGCTGCAGGAACTGGGCCGCCTGGTGGGCACCGGCAAGCTGCGCCCGCGCGAGAGCATTGCCGAAGGCATTGCCTCCGCGCCCTCGGCCTTCCTGGGCTTGCTCAAGGGCAAGAACTTTGGAAAGCAACTCGTCAAATTGATCTGAACCACCACAAAAACCAGGAGACAAGGGAATGATCAAGAACTTCAAGGGCAAGACGGCGGTGCTGACGGGCGCGGGCTCGGGCTTCGGCCTGGAGTGCGCGCGCATCGGCGCGAAGCTGGGCATGAACCTGGTGCTGGTCGATGTGCAGCAGGAAGCGCTGGACAGGGCCGCCGCCGAGTTCGAAGGGCAGGGCGTGCGCGTGCTGGCGCGCCGCGTGGATGTGTCCGACGCAGCCCAGATGCAGGCCCTGGCCGATGAGGTGCGCCAGCAGTTCGGCGCGCCGCACTTCGTGTTCAACAACGCAGGCGTGGGTGCGGGCGGGCTGGTCTGGGAGAACACGCTGGAAGATTGGCAGTGGGTGCTGGGCGTCAACCTCTGGGGCGTGATCCACGGCGTGCGGCTGTTCACGCCCATGATGCTGGAGGCGGCCAAGGCCGACCCGTCCTTCGAGGGCCACATCGTCAACACGGCCAGCATGGCCGGCCTGCTGGCGCCGCCCAACATGGGCATCTACAACGTCAGCAAGCATGCCGTGGTGAGCCTGACCGAGACGCTCTACCAGGACCTGGCCCTGGTCTCCGACCAGATCAGCGCCAGCGTGCTGTGCCCCTTCTTCGTGCCCACGGGCATCAGCCACAGCGAGCGCAACCGGCCCAGCCATCTGGCCGCCCAGCCGCTGACGGCCAGCCAGAAGATCGGCCAGGCCATGAGCGAGAAGGCCGTGGGCTCGGGCAAGGTCACGGCCCCCGATGTGGCGCAGAAGGTCTTCGACGCCATTGCGGCCAACCAGTTCTACATCTACAGCCATCCGCAGGCGCTGGGCTCGGTCCAGACCCGCATGGAAGATGTGGTGCAGGGCCGCAACCCCACCGATCCGTTCGCGCACAAGCCCGAACTGGGCGCCAGCTTGAAGGCCTCGCTGCGCGCGGCCTGAGCGTCAGTCTTCCTCGTCCGGGTCCGGCCTGTGGGCGGCCGGCCTGGCGGGAGCCTCGGCCTTTTCATCGGGCGGCGCGGAGGGCAGGGGCCGCACCAGCCGCACCATGAGCTGGTTGCCGCGCCCCATGTCGGGCCGCGTCTCCAGGCTGTCGAGGTCAATTGCCCAGGCCTGCTGGGCCGACAGCTGCGTACCGGCGCTGCCCGAGATATTGCTGTAGTTGTAGGGATTGACGGGCCGCGCGTTCACGGCTGCCGTGCCCGTCCAGTGCCAGCCGCGCGGCGCGCCCGGAAACAGCTCGGGCGACAGGCCTTGCGGCCGTATATCGCGCGAGATCAGCCGGCGCATCTCGTTGACGCGCGGCAGGCGCCAGCGCACGCCGTCCTGCTTGGCCCGTTCGGCGGCCAGGGCCTGCGCCTGCTTGTGCGTGAACAGCTCCGGCAGGCCCGTGCAGGTCTTGCCATTCCACTGCATGCCTTCCACGCAGCGCGGCCACAGCAGGCGGGCGCGCCGGTCGATCACGTCGCGGCCGTCTTCGGATACTTCCAGCACAGGAGCGGCGCCGGGCCTGGGGCCGCGCTGTGCCTCCTGCTGTGTCTCTCGCTGCGCTGCCTGGGCAGAACCCAGCGTGCAGGCACCCAGCAGCAGGGCGGCGAGCAGGGGCCCTGGCAATGCATTCAGGGCCGGTGGAAGGGAAGGCAGGGATGGGCGCATGGTGTGTTGCAGTGGCGATGGCAGTTGCAGCGATGAAAAGGTGGGTTGGCCTCTTGGGTGGCAATCTCGTTTCAGAGCGTAACAGGATTGCGGGCTTCTGAATTTGTGTCACGGCAAGCCGCCACCGCCAGGTGCGCGGGGCTGCATGCCCAGGAAATGTGAGCAGCCTCCTGCAGCCCCGCGCGCTTGCCGCCACAATGGCGCGTCTATGTCTGCGTCTATGCCTTCCTCTTCTCCCGCTTCCCCTGATTCCCACACACTGCGCCTGGTGCTGATCCTGGGCCTGCTCTCGGCCATCGGTCCGTTTGCCATCGACATGTACCTGCCCGCGCTGCCCCAGATCGGCAGCAGCCTGGGTGCCCAGGTGGGCGCGGTGCAGGCCAGCCTGACGGCCTTCTTCCTCTCGCTGGGCGTGGGCCAGCTGCTGTACGGGCCGGTCTCGGACATGGTGGGGCGCAAGCCGCCGCTGTACTTCGGCCTGACCGTGTTCGCGCTGGCCAGCGTGGGCTGCGCCATGGCCACCAGCATCGAGACCCTGGTGGTGCTGCGCTTCATCCAGGGCCTGGGCGCGGCCGCCGGCATGGCCGTGCCGCGCGCCGTGGTGCGCGACCTGCACACCGGCCACGCGGCGGCCCGCATGATGTCGCTGCTGATGCTGGTGTTCAGCGTCTCTCCCATCCTGGCGCCGCTGGCCGGCAGCGGCGTGATCGCCGTCAGCAGCTGGCGCGGCGTGTTCTGGGCCGTGGCCGTGGCGGCCGTGATCGGCCTGGTGGCCGTGTTCATGGGCCTGAAGGAAACGCGCGGGGCCGCCGCGCGGCTGGACAGCAGCGTGGCCGGCGCACTGCGCGCCTACGGCGTGCTGCTGCGCGACTGGCATTACCTGGGCCTGGTCTTCATCGGCGGCTGCGCCATGGCGGGCTTTTTCGTCTACCTGGCTGGTTCCCCCTTTGTGCTGATCAATTACTACGGACTGAGCTCCACCCAGTACAGCCTGGCCTTCGGGCTGAACGCCATCGCCTTCATCGGCGCGGCGCAGTTCACGGGCTGGCTGGGCCAGCGCTTCGGCCTGGTGCGCGTGGTCAAGGTGGCGGCCACCGGCTCGGGCCTGGTGATGCTGTCGCTGCTGTCGTACTACCTGCTGGGCGGTGAGCGGCTGGCCGTGCTGATCGGCCTGTACTTCGTGGCCAGCGCGCTGATGGGGCTGGTGATTCCGACGACCTCGGTGCTGGCGCTGGAGGAGCACGGCGCCATTGCCGGCACGGCCTCGGCGCTGCTGGGCACGCTGCAGATGCTGTCGGGCGCCGCGGCCATGCAGATCGTGGGCCTGTTCTCCACGGGCAAGCCCCTGCCCATGGTGGTGGGCATGGCCACGGGCGCGCTGATCGGTGTGGCCCTGGCCTGGATCACGCTGGGCGGTGCGCGTGCCCATCGCGTGGGCGCAAAGGGCCATTCATGAGCCTGGCACCCGCGGCAGAGGCTGCGCCTGTCCACGATGGACTTCCGTCAGGCCCTCGTGGCCAGGCGATGCTGGTCATCATCCTGGGGCTGACGCTGTCGGTGCTGGACAGCACCCTGGTCAATCTGGCACTGCCTGCCATGGCGCGCGAGCTGCAGGCCAGCTCGGCCCATACGCTGTGGGTGGTCAATTCCTACCAGCTTGCCAGCCTGGTGCTGCTGCTGCCGCTGGCGGCCCTGGGCGAACGCCTGGGCTACCGCCGTGTGTATCTGGTGGGCATGCTGGTGTTTTCCGTGGCCTCGCTGGCGGCCATGCTGGCCACGTCGCTGCCCACGCTGGTGGCGGCGCGGGCGCTGCAGGGCCTGGGTGCTGCGGGTGTGATGAGCGTCAACGCCGCCCTGGTGCGGCTGATCTATCCGCGTGCCCTGCTGGGGCGGGGCATGGCCGTGAATTCGCTGGTGGTGGCCACGGCATCCATGGCCGGGCCCTCGGTGGCGGCGGCGATTCTGTCGGTGGCCAGCTGGCCCTGGCTGTTTGCGGCCAATCTGCCGCTGGGCCTGTTTACGCTGTGGCTGGGGCGCCGCGCGCTGCCTGCCAATGCCGTGGCCGGCCATGCAGGGGCGCGGCTGTCGCCGCTGGATGTGCTGCTCAACATCCTCATGTTCAGCCTGATCTTCCTGGGCGGCGAGCAGCTGGGCGTGCGCGCCGGCGGTGCCGATTCTTCCCTGCCTTCGGGTTGGTGGCTGCTGGGCGCGGGCCTGCTGGTGGGCGCCTGGTATGTGCGCCGCCAGTGGCGCCTGCCCGCGCCGCTGCTGCCGGTGGACCTGCTGCGCATTCCGGTGTTTGCGCTGTCCATGTGCGGATCGGTCAGCGCCTTTTGCGCGCAGATGCTGGCCTACCTGGCGCTGCCGTTCCTGCTGCTGGAGTCGCACGGCATGTCGCCCATCGAGGCCGGGCTGCTGATCACGGCCTGGCCGCTGGCCACGGTGCTGACGGCGCCCATCGCGGGCCGGCTCATCGGCCGCTATGCGGACGGGCTGCTGGGCGGCATCGGCATGGCCATGTTCGCCTGCGGGCTGTGGGCGCTGGCGGCCATGCCCGACGCGCCTTCGACCGTGGACATGGTCTGGCGCATGCTGCTGGCGGGCAGCGGCTTTGCGCTGTACCAGTCGCCCAACAACCACACCATCGTGACCACGGCGCCCCTGGCGCGCAGCGGCGCGGCCGGCGGCATGCTGAGTTCGGCGCGGCTCACGGGGCAGACCCTGGGCGCCGTGGTGCTGGCCACCATCTTCACCTTCGCGGGCGGGCATGGCGGCCATGCCGAAATCGTGGCCCTGGCCGTGGCGGGCTGCTTTGCGGCCATGGCGGGCGTGTTCAGCCTGCTGCGCGTGCGCACGGCACCCGTGCCTAAGCACTGAACAGGCCCGTAAATGGCATTGAACTTGCATGTGTCGGCGCGCTCCGACACATGCATCATCCTGGATGGACTTGCCAGGAGATTTCGGTGGCATGCCATCCGCTTTACAAACAAGAAATATGGGCACTGCACAATCGTGCGATGCCCCCAACGACTTCGCTGCTCCCATGATTTCTGACGTGCCCTTTTCGCCGAGCCCGCGCCTTGCTGCGCCTTCCGATTCCCAGCCCGGCGCAGGGCACGTACAAGCTTCCGCCTCGCCGGCCGGCGGCCGGCGCATCGGCACCGCCGTGCTGTGCGCACTGGCGCTGGCCGCAAGCCTTGCGGCCTGCTCCAAGAAGGATGCCGCACCTGCCGCCACGGCCAAGGCCGCGACCGAGGTGGGCGTGGTCACGCTGCAAAAGCAAAGCCAGCAGCTGGACGCCACGCTGCCGGGCCGCACGCGCGCCTCGCTGACCGCCGAAGTGCGGCCCCAGGTATCGGGCATCGTGCAAAAGCGCTTGTTCACCGAGGGCGCGCTGGTGCGCCAGGGCCAGCAGCTCTACCAGATCGACGCGGCCTCGCTGCGCGCCACCGAGGCCAGCGCCCAGGCGGCCGTGGCCAAGTCCGAGGCCAGCGCCCGCACGCTGGAGGCCACGGCGCGGCGCAACGCCGAGCTGGTCAAGATCGATGCCATCAGCCAGCAGGCGTTTGAAGAAAGCCAGGCCGCCGCCGCCCAGTCGCGCTCTGACGTGGCCGTGGCCAAGGCCAATCTGGAGACCGCGCGCATCAACCTCAAGTACAGCCGCATCGAGGCGCCCATCAGCGGGCGCATCAGCCTGTCCACCGTGACGCCGGGCGCGCTGGTGACGGCCAACCAGACCGAGGCGCTGACCTCCATCGTGCAGCTGGACCCCATGTATGTGGACTTCACCCAGTCCACCAGCGAGCTGCTGCAGCTCAAGCGCGACTGGGATGCCGGGCGCTTCCAGAAGGTGGAGGGCGACAAGGTGGCCGTGCGCATCCGCCTGGACGATGGCACGGACTACAGCCACCAGGGCAAGCTGCAGTTTGCCGGCGTGATCGTCAATGCCACCACGGGCAGCGTGACGCTGCGCGCCGTGGTGCCCAACCCGCAGGGCGTTCTCATGCCCGGCATGTATGTGCAGGCGCTGCTGCCCACGGGCCTGGCGCCCGAGGCGCTGCTGGTGCCCCAGCAGTCGGTGACGCGCGACCTGACCGGCAAGGCCAGCGTGCTGGTGGCCAAGGCCGACGACGTGATCGAGCGCAGGCCCGTGAACATCGACCGCGCCGTGGGCAATATGTGGCTGCTGCAGGACGGCCTGTCGGCCGGCGAACGCGTGGTGGTCGATGGCTTCCAGCGCATCAAGCCCGGCGACAAGGTGCGCGCCGTGGAGGTGGACCTGCGCGCCAAAGCCCAGGCCCGCAAGGGCAAGCCCGCCGACGGGCCGGCAGCACCTGGCGCTGCGGACAAGGCGCCTGCTCCAGCTCCAGCTCCTGCACCGGCAGCGGCTCCTGCTCCCGCCGCCGGCTAAGCCGCAGGAACCCGTCACATGGCTCAGTTCTTCATCAACCGGCCCATCTTCGCGTGGGTCATCGCCATCGTCATCATGCTGGGCGGCGCGCTGTCCATCTTCACACTGCCGCTGGAGCAATACCCCGACATCGCGCCGCCGCGCGTGACCATCGGTGCGCAGTACACGGGCGCCTCGGCCGAGACGGTCGAGAACTCGGTGACCCAGATCATCGAGCAGCAGCTCAAGGGCATCGACAACATGCTCTACATGAGCTCCACGTCCGACGCCTCGGGCCGCGCGCGCACCACGCTGACCTTTGCGCCGGGCACCAACATCGACGTGGCCCAGGTGCAGGTGCAAAACAAGCTGCAGTCCGCCGTGAACCGCCTGCCTGATGCGGTCAAGAGCCGGGGTGTGTTCGTGAACAAGGGCGGCCAGGACTTCCTGGTCACCTACAGCTTCTTCTCCAAGGACCCGGCCATGACCGCGGTCGATATCGGCGACTACCTGACCAGCAACCTGGTCGATGTGATCGGCCGCCTCGACGGCGTGGGCGATGTCAACGTCTTCGGCACCAACTATGCGATGCGCATCTGGATGGACCCGGCCAAGATGGAGAAGTACGCGCTGATGCCGTCGGACCTGGTCAATGCGCTGAACTCGCAGAACGCCCAGGTCTCGGCCGGCCAGCTGGGCGCGCTGCCCGCCGTCTCCGACCAGCAGCTCAACGCCACCATCACGGCGCGCACCAAGCTCAAGACGGTGGAGCAGTTCGAAGATATCGTGCTCAAGTCCTCGCTGGACGGCTCGGTGGTGCTCATGAAGGACGTGGCCCGCGTGGAGCTGGGAGCCGACAACCTGACCATCAAGGCCAAGCTCAACGGCCTGCCCGGCGCGGGCATGGGCATCGTGCTGGCCGATGGAGCCAATGCCATGCAGGTGGCCGACACCATCGCCGCCAAGCTGGCCGAGCTCAAGCCGTTCTTCCCCAACGAGATCGACTACTTCGTCAGCTCGGACTCCACGCCCTTCGTGCGCGCCTCCATCAAGGAAGTGGTCAGCGCGCTGGGCGAGGCCATGATCCTCGTGGTCATCGTGATGTTCATCTTCCTGCAGAACTTCCGCGCCACGATGATCCCCGCCATCGCCGTGCCCGTGGTGCTGCTGGGCACCTTCGGCGTGCTGTCGCTGGCCGGGTACTCGATCAATACGCTGACCATGTTCGCCATGGTGCTGGCCATCGGCCTTCTGGTGGACGATGCCATCGTCGTGGTGGAGAACGTCGAGCGCGTGATGCACGAGACGGGCATGTCGCCCAAGCAGGCCACGCGCCAGTCCATGCGCGAGATCACGCCGGCCCTGGTGGGCATCGGCGTGACGCTGTCGGCCGTGTTCGTGCCCATGGCCTTCTTCGGCGGCTCCACGGGCGTGATCTACCGGCAGTTCTCCATCACCATCGTCGCGGCCATGGCGCTGTCGGTGTTCGTGGCGCTGACGCTGACGCCTGCGCTGTGCGCCACGCTGCTCAAGCCGCCCGCAGCGGGCGGGGCAGGGCATGACCGGCCCATCCGCAGCGGCATCCTGGGGGTGAATGACCGGTTCTTTCGCTGGTTCAACCACCATTTCGACGCCACGGCTGCGCGCTACCAGGGCACGGTGGCCTACTCGCTGCGCCGCGCCAAGCGCATGATGCTGATCTTCCTGGCCGTCTGCGGCGTGGTCTGGCTGCTGATGGCGCGCCTGCCCACTTCCTTCCTGCCGGACGAGGACCAGGGCTTCGTCTTCGTCAACATCAACCTGCCTTCGGGCGCGGCCGATACGCGGCTGCAGGGTGTGCTCGACGAGGTGCACGACTACTTTGCCAAGCAGCCCGACGTGGTGAGCTTCTACCAGGTCTCGGGCCTGAACGGCGACCAGGCCTCGGCACGCGCCTTCGTGCGGCTGAAGACCTGGGAGGAACGGCCGCTGCCCGGCCAGTCGGCCTCCGAGATCGCGCACCGCGCGACCAAAGACCTGTCCGCCATCCGCGATGCGCGCGTGCTGGTCGTGCTGCCGCCGGCCGTGCGCGGCCTGGGCTCCAGCTCGGGCTTCAACTTCATGATCAAGGACATGAACGGCCTGGGCCACCAGGCGCTGCTGGAGGCCAAGGAGAAATTCCTGACCGAGGCCCGCAAGCGCCCCGAGCTCACCAATCTGCGCATGACCAACCTGGAAGACGCCAGCGAGCTGCGCCTGGACATTGACGACCGCAAGGCCGCCGCACTCGGCCTGTCGTACACCGACATCAACAGCGTGCTGTCCAGCGCCATGGGCGGCACCTATGTCAACGACTTCCTGAACAACGAGCGCGTCAAGCGCGTCTACATCCAGGGCGATGCGCCGCACCGCATGCTGCCCCAGGACATCGCCAAATGGACGGTGCGCAACGCCAAGGGCGAGATGGTGCCGTTCAGTTCGTTCTCCAGCAGCTACTGGGCCTACGGCTCGCCCCAGCTCATGCGCTACAACGGCAACCCGGCCTACGAAATGGAAGGCCGCGCCGCCTCCGGCGTCAGTTCCGGAACGGCCATGCAGATCGTGGAGGACATCCTGCGCACCCTGCCGGCCGGCATAGGCTACGAGTGGACCGGCGCCTCGCTGCAGGAGCGCCAGTCCGGCGCCCAGGCGCCGCTGCTGTACGCCATCTCCATCCTCTTCGTGTTCCTGTGCCTGGCGGCGCTGTACGAAAGCTGGACCGTGCCGCTGTCGGTGATGCTGGCCGTGCCGCTGGGCGTGGTGGGCGCGCTGGCCGCCACCTATACGCGCGGACTGACCAACGACGTGTACTTCCAGGTGGGCCTGCTGACCACGGTGGGCCTGGCGTCCAAGAACGCCATCCTGATCGTGGAATTTGCGGTGCAGCTGCAGGAGCAGGGCAAGAGCATCTTCGACGCCGTGGTCTCGGCCGTGCGCCTGCGCCTGCGTCCCATCTTGATGACCTCGCTGGCCTTCGGCTTCGGCGTCATTCCGCTGGCCATCGGCACGGGGGCCGGCGCGGGCGGGCGCAATGCCATCGGCACGGCCGTGCTCGGCGGCATGCTGGCCTCCACGGTGCTGGGCATCTTCCTGGTGCCCGTGTTCTTCCTGCTGATCCGCAGCTGGTTCAAGAGCCATTCGCGCACCGAGGACGACGCGCCCCAGCCCACTGCCGGATCACCTGATTCACCGCATACCGCAAAGGAGAGCGCAGCATGAGGCGCCCAACGAATGTCTCCGCACTGGCCGCAGCGGCGGCGCTGGCGGCGCTGCTGACCGGCTGCAACCTCGCGCCGCAGCACCGCACGCCCGAATTGCCCGTGCCCGACACTGTCGGCAGCACGGCCGCAACGCCGGCCCAGGCCGACGAGGCCAGCCTGCAGGCTGCCGCCGCGCTGGGCTGGGTGCAGTCCCAGCAGCTGCGCGAGGTCATTGCGCTGGCCCTGGCCAACAACCGCGACCTGCGCGTGGCCGTGGAAAGCATCGAACGCGCGCGCGCCCAGTACGGCATCACGCGCGCCGACCTGCTGCCCAGCGTCACCGCCCAGGCACAGGCCAGCCGTGCGCGCACGGCCGCCGGCATGACCAGCGCCACCCAGGCGGCCTCGGTCAGCACCCAGTACACGGCCCAGCTGGGCTTTGCCAGCTATGAGATCGACCTGTGGGGCCGCGTGCGCAACCTCAGCGAGGCCGCGCTGCAGCAGTTCCTGCAAAGCGAGCAGAACCGGCGCAATGTGCAGATCGGCCTGGTGGCCGACGTGGCCAACGGCTGGCTCACGCTGGCGGCCGACCAGGCCCGCCTGCAACTGGCGCGCGAGACCCTGGCCAGCCGCGAGAAGGCCTACGAGCTGACGCGGCGCATGCACGAGATTGGCTCCACATCGGGCCTGGTGCTGGCACAGAACCAGACCACGGTGGACACGGCGCGCGGCGACGTGGCCAGCTTCACCTCCCAGGTGGAGCGTGACCGCAACGCCCTGCAATTGCTGGTGGGCGGCCCGCTGCCCGAGGCCCTGCTGCCCGGCGCCGCCACGCTGCGCGCCGATGCCCGGCCCGCGGCCGCGCTGCAGCCCGTGCCTGCACCGCTGCCCTCCAGCGTACTGCTGGTGCGCCCCGACATCCAGGCCGCCGAGAACAACCTGCGCGCCATGGAAGCCAACATCGGCGCCGCACGCGCTGCCATGTTCCCCACCATCAGCCTCACGGCCAGCGTGGGCTCGGGCAGCCGCGAGCTCGACGGCCTCTTTGGCGGCAGCAGCAGCACCTGGAGCTTCATCCCCCTGGTGCGCCTGCCCATCTTCGACGGTGGCCGCAACCGTGCGGGCGTGCAGGTGGCCGAGGCCAACCAGCGCATCGCCGTCGCCCAGTACGAGAAGGCCGTGCAGACGGCCTTCCGCGAAACCGCCGACGTGCTGGCCGACCGCGCGCAGTGGGATGAGCGCCTGGCCGCCCAGACCAGCATGGTCGCCGCCACGCAAAAGGCCTTCGACCTGTCCGAGGCCCGCTTCAAGGCCGGCGTGGACAACTACCTGACCGTGCTGGATGCGCAGCGCAGCCTCTACACGGCCCAGCAGACCCTGATCGGCCTGCGCCTGTCCGAGCAGCTCAACCGCGTCACGCTGTGGAAGGTGCTGGGCGGCGAGCAGGTGCAGGCGTCGTCCGCCTCGGCACCGGCGAATTCCTGAGCGTGGGCGGTGTATTGCGCGGTCCCGCAGAACATGCCGCCCCGACCACGATGAGCCCCTTTGCCAACACCCCCGAGCCGCCTTACTACGCCGTCATCTTCTCGTCGCGCAGGACGCCGGACGACGATGATGGCTACGGCCTCATGGCCCAGCGCATGGTGGACCTGGCCTCGCAGCAGCAAGGCTTCCTGGGCGCGGAAAGCACGCGTGGCGAGGACGGTTTCGGCATCACCGTGTCGTACTGGTCCACGGCCGAATCCATTGCGCGCTGGAAGCAGGATGCCGAGCACCTGGTCGCCCAGCAACTGGGCAAGGATGCCTGGTACGAGCACTATGAGTTGCGCGTGGCCCGCGTGGAGCGTGCCTACGGCAAGCGCTGAATCCGGGCCGCCTGCGCTTGCACCACGGCCTCGGCCAGCAGCGCGATGGAGCGCGGCGCGCAGCCTTCGGCATCGTTGCTCACCGTCACAAAGGCGGGCAGCCCGCGGCTGGTGATGCCATCGATGGTCTTGGCGAGGATGGAGCGCGTGTGCACATCGGGCGTGCGGATCTCGTCGAAGGGATCGTGCTTGGTTTGCGCATCGGGGTAGCCGTAGGCCCCGAACTCGCGGTTCAGGTTCCAGCGGCAGACCAGCGGGGTGGGCCACAGCCCGCGCAGAAAAACCAATTGCTCCTCGATGGGCGGCATCTTGCCGTGCAGCCCCAGGCAGAAGGTGGCGCCTGCAGCGAGCAGCGTGTCCGCCAGCTGGGGCGTCAAAAGCTCCGGGTCGCGCACCTCCACCGCCACGATGATCTGTGCGCCCAGCGGATGGGCGGCCAGCGCCGCTCGCACCGCGTCCAGCATGGCCTGCAGCCGCGCCAGCAGTTCGGTGGGACGGCTCAGCAGGCCCCAGGTCATGGGACTGAGCTGGAACACCAGCACGCCGAGCTGCTCGCCCAGCCCTTCGAGCGTGGGCTCGACGAAGCTGGTCACGGCCAGATCGGGTTGAAGGAACACGGGGTTCAGCGACATGCCCTTGCCATCCTCGTCGCGGACCTGCGCATCGGTGACCACCGAAGGGCACTTGACCACGAAGCGGAAATCGGCCGGCACCTGGCCCGCGAAGGCCAGGTACTGGCTGGCCGTCAACGGCCTCCAGAAGCTGCGGTCCACGCAGACCGTTCGCATCAGCGGATGCCGGCCATAGGCCTCCAGTCCCTTCTTGGCGAGCACGCTTTTGTCATAGGCGCCATCCCAGATCAAACCTTCCCATCCCGGGTAGGACCAGGTGGAGACCCCCATGCGCAAGCCCTGCGGAAGCTGGTCCGCCAGCGCCTGCCATTGCAGGGCCTGGGGCGCCAGCTGCACGGCGCCGACGGCCTTGCGGGATGCCGGCTTGCGGCCGCCAGGCGCCGTGCTGGCGGCGGGCGGGACCGGGGCTGAAGAGGGTGGGGAGGGCGGCGGTGATGGCGGCGCGCCAAACAGATCGTCTTGCATGGGCTGGAGCATGGATTGTCCATGATGCCGCTGCGCCAGCGCAGCCCGCGTAGGCACTCAGGCCACGCAAGCCCCGGCCGCACTGGCGATGTGCCTGCAGGCCAATGCCGCGTCGCAGGCCTGGGGCGGGATCGATTGACGGAGCCTAAGGCGCTCTTGAGGAATCACAGTTTTCAGTGATTGCCACCCACCCGCTTCCTTTGAACAATCCGCACTGACACCTCACGGGCAGCTGTACCGCCGTGTCGAGGTGCCCCAAGACACGCGAAACACGCAAAGGAGAGGGTGATGCTGACCATACAACAGGTAGTGGCGGGCCCGCAGCGGTCCGTGCTCATCACATCGGAGGGCGTATTCGCCTGGGGCAATCTGGAGGTGTTGCGCACCCTGCCCGAAGGCGTGGATGCTGCCGAGGTCTGTGCGCCCGATGCCACGCGCATCGGCCACCGCAGCTTTTCCCAGCCCGTGCCCCAGCGCCTGAGCCCCCGTGGCACGCGTTGGGAGGGGCTGGTGGACGCGGGCCATTCGCTGCTGGCCTGGGCGGATGGCCAGGCCTATGCCGTTGCGCCCCAGGTCCGCGATGCCGCGGGCGCCGTGCCCAGGCCTTTGGCCTTGGGCCGGCAGGATGCCGGGGTGCGGCGCATCTGGGCGGGTGAGCAGCAGGCCTATGTGCAGGACCGCGAAGGCGCACTCTGGGGATGGTCGGATGCCATGCCCGGTGCGCAGCGCGTGCAGGGCCTGCCCTCCGTGCGCAGCGTGTCCGTGGGCATGGGCCATGCGCTGGCGCTGGACGCCAGGGGGCAGGTCTGGTCCTGGGGCGCCAATGCGGCCGGCCAACTGGGGCAGGGCGATCTGGTGCAGCGCAGCCGTGCGCAGCGCGTGGTGCTGCCGCAGGGCGCTGCGGCCGTGGTGGCGGTGGCGGCGGGCGCCACGCACAGCCTGGCGCTGGATGAGAAGGGGCGGCTGTGGGGCTGGGGCTCCAACCACCAGGGCCAACTGGACCAGGGGCTGCAGGCGGCCTACAGCCCCGGCCCCGTGCGCATTGCCGTGCCTGGGCGCCTCAGCAGTCTGGCGGCGGGCCTGCATTTTTCGGCGGCGACCACGCAGGGCGGGCAGGTGCTGGCCTGGGGCTGGAATGGCCTGGGCCAGCTGGGCCAGGGCGATGCGGTACCCCGCGCGGGCTTTCACGCCGTGCCCGGCCTGGCGGCGGTGCAGCAGATCAGCGTGGGCGGCACGCATGTGCTGGCGCTGGAGCACGGCGGGCGCTGCTGGGCCTGGGGCGACAACCGCCATGGCGCCTGCCAGGGCGAGGACGGGGCCCAGGCCCAGTCCCGCCCCCATGCGCTGGCCTTGCACGCCCTCAATGACCTGACCGAAACCAACGCATTCGCCGGCACGGCAAAGGAGGCCCTGTGAAGCATCTGCACCAGGAGCATTCAATGCCTGCCCCGGGCCTGAACCGCAGGGCGCTGCTGCAATGGGGCGCCCTGCTGACGGCGGGCGCCGTGCTGCCCGGCTGCGGCGGTGGAGGCGGGCCGCGCGACGATCTGCCCGAGCCGCAGGCGCTGCGCTCCGTCAACGGCGTGCTGGAGCTGCACCTGAACGTGGGCTATGCGTCCATGGACATGGACCTGCCGGACAGCGACATTGCGCGCTGGGCCCGCTATCCGGCCGATCGGCAGCCCGGGCGGCGTCTGGAGCTGCGCAGCTTCAATGGGCGATACACGGCGCCCACGCTGTGGCTGCGCCCCGGCGACACGCTGAAGATGTGGGTGCACAACCAGCTGCCGGCCTCGCCCCAGGGCTCGGACTGGGCGCTGCTCAACCACCAGAACAGCACCAACATGCATTTCCACGGCCTGCACGTGGACCCGCGCGAGATACGGCCCGGCGTGTTTGGCGACTACGTGGTGGACGGGCCGGATGCCGGCATCGCGCCCGGCGCCACGCGCTACCACGAGATCCATCTGCCCGACGACCACAGTTGCGGCATCTACTGGTACCACCCGCATCTGCACGGCGCCACCAATGCCCAGGTCTCCAGCGGCATGTTCGGCGCCATCATCGTGGCCGATGCGCAGGACCCGTTCCGTGCCAGCGTGAACATGCGCGAGCGCGTGCTGTTCGCCCACAAGCTCACCGTCAACGCCAAGGGCCGCACCGATACGCTGGAAGACTCGATGCAGAATCCGGCTGGCGCCTTTTTGCTCAACGGCGCCTACCAGCCCACCATCGTGATGCGGCCCGGCGAGGTGCAGCACTGGCACATCGTCAATCCTTCGTCGTTCTACCCGCTGCATCCCGTGCTCGACGGGCATGTGATGAATGTCTATGGCCGCGACGGCAACCATTACGGCGGTATCTACCGGCCGCTGAGCCGGCAGACGGCCGGGCAGCCGCTGGACATGCGCGACTGGCCCGGCAACTACATCTACCCGGGCGGGCGCCTGTCCATGGTGGTGCAGGCATCGATGGCGCCGGGGGAGTATTTCCTGCGCGCGGCCGCGTGCCCGTCCTTTCACCGGCCAAGCGGCAACGAGCCCTTCGAGGAGGTGCTGGCCCGGGTGGTGGTGCAGGGCGAGCCCGTGCAGGCCCGCGTGCCCGACCCGGCACTGCTGCGCCGGCCCGGCGACTACACGCCCATCACCGATGCCGAACTGGCCAGCCATGGAGGCGTGCAGCGCGTCCTGCGCCTGGCCGTGCTGGCCGACGACGAGGGCAAGGGCGTGCGCGACCCGGCCCTGGCGCCCATGCCGGCCGGCGAGAGCTGGGTGCTGAAGGTGGGCGGCAACCGATCGGTGTTTGCGGTGGGCACCGAGGCCATGCCGCTGGGCATGTCGCCCATCCATTCCAGCCTCACGCCTGTGCAGACCGTGCCCTTCAATGCGGTGGAGGAGTGGACGGTCTACAACTACAACGGCTACCCGCATCCCTTTCATATCCACGTCAACGATTGCTATGTGGTCAGGGTCAACGGCACGCCGGTGACGCCGTTCTGGGCCGACACCCTGCCCGTGCCGCCGGGCACGGGCAGCAGCGGGGCGGCGGGGGTCACCAAGGGCAGCATCACCTTTCGCATGCGGTTCGCGGATTTCCACGGCAAGTTCGTCTGGCATTGCCATGCGCTGGACCATGAGGACCTGGGAATGATGCAGATCGTGGATGTGCGGCCCTGAAAGCCGGGCTTGTCCGATCGGCCATTCCCGCGCCCTTCCGGCTTCATGCTGCAAGCCATTGAATTCATTGGCCTGCAAGAAATGCTTGCATTTGCGGGCGGGCCGTGAGCGGCCCGGCCCGAATCGCGTGTGGCACACTTGGCCGCTTTCCGGATTCCACGCCACGGGGCGCCTCTCGAATGCAAAAAATCATTGGCCAAATCGCCGCAGAACTGAATGTCAAGCCGCAGCAAGTGGGTGCTGCGGTCGAATTGCTTGATGGCGGAGCCACGGTTCCGTTCGTCGCCCGCTACCGCAAGGAAGTGACCGGCGGCCTGGACGACGCGCAATTGCGCCAGCTCGACGAACGCCTGGGCTATCTGCGCGAGCTGGAAGACCGCCGGGGCACGGTGCTCAAGGCCATCGACGAGCAGGGCAAGCTGACCGATGCGCTGCGCCTGGCCATTGCCAATGCGCCGACCAAGCAGGAGCTGGAGGACATCTACCTGCCCTTCAAGCAAAAGCGCCGCACCAAGGGCCAGATTGCCAAGGAATTCGGCATCGAGCCGCTGGCCGACAAGCTGTTTGCCGACCCCACGCTGGACCCGCACAAGGAGGCCGAGGCCTTCTGCAAGCCCGCCACCACCCTGGACGACGGCAAGCCGGGTCCCGATTTCTCCACCACCTTCGCCGTGCTCGATGGCGTGCGCGACATCCTGTCCGAGCGCTGGGCCGAAGACCCGGCGCTGGTGCAGAAGCTGCGCGAATGGCTGTGGGAAGACGGCCTGCTGCGCTCCAAGAAGATCGAGGCCAAGAACGAGAACGACCCCGAGGTCGCCAAGTTCCGCGACTATTTCGAGTACGACGAACCGATTGGCCGCGTGCCCTCGCACCGCGCCCTGGCCGTGTTCCGCGGCCGCGCGCTGGAGATCCTCGAAGCCAAGCTGGTTCTTCCCGTGGAGCCCGAGCCCGGCCAGCCCAGCCTGGCCGAAGGCAAGATCGCCCTGCACCTGGGCTGGAGCCACGCCAAGCGCGCCAGCGACGACCTGATCCGCAAGTGCGTGGCCTGGACCTGGCGCGTCAAGCTGAGCCTGTCCACCGAGCGCGACCTGTTCTCGCGCCTGCGCGAAGACGCCGAGAAGGTGGCCATCAAGGTCTTTGGCGACAACCTGCGCGACCTGCTGCTGGCCGCGCCCGCGGGCCAGCGCGCCGTCATCGGCCTGGACCCGGGCATCCGCACGGGTGTCAAGGTGGCCGTGGTGGACAGCACGGGCAAGCTGGTGGACACCACCACCATCTACCCGCATGAGCCGCGCCGCGACTGGGACGGCTCTCTGGCCGTGCTGGCCCGCCTGGTCGAAAAGCACCAGATCAACCTGATTGCCATCGGTAACGGCACGGCCAGCCGCGAAACGGACAAGCTGGCGGCCGACCTGATCAAGATCGCCAGCAAGGCCGACCGCCAGATCGAGAAGGTCGTGGTCAGCGAGGCCGGCGCCTCGGTGTATTCCGCTAGCGAGTTCGCCTCGCAGGAAATGCCCGATGTGGACGTGAGCCTGCGCGGCGCCGCCAGCATTGCGCGCCGCCTGCAGGATCCGCTGGCCGAGCTGGTCAAGATCGACCCCAAGAGCATCGGCGTGGGCCAGTACCAGCACGACGTGAACCAAAGCGAGCTGGCGCGCCAGCTTGACGCCGTGGTCGAGGACTGCGTCAACTCCGTGGGCGTGGACCTGAACACGGCCTCAGCGCCGCTGCTGTCGCGCGTCTCGGGCCTGTCGGGCAGCGTGGCCAAGTCGGTGGTGCGCTGGCGCGATGCCAATGGCTCCTTCAAGAGCCGCAAGCAGCTGATGGACGTGGCTGGCCTGGGCGCCAAGACCTTCGAGCAGGCCGCAGGCTTTCTGCGCATCCGCGGCGGCGACAACCCGCTGGACATGACGGGCGTGCACCCGGAAACCTATCCCGTGGTCGAACGCATCATTGCCACCACGGGCAAGAGCGTGGACCAGCTCATGGGCCGCTCCGAGGTGCTCAAGGGCCTGAAGGCCGAGCAGTTCGTGAACGAGCAGTTCGGTGCTATCACCATCAAGGACATCCTGGGCGAGCTGGAAAAGCCCGGCCGCGATCCGCGCCCGGACTTCGTCGTCGCCCGCTTCAATGACGGCGTGGAAGACATCAAGGACCTCAAGGAAGGCATGACGCTGGAGGGCACGGTCAGCAACGTGGCCCAGTTCGGCGCCTTCGTGGACCTGGGCGTGCACCAGGATGGCCTGGTCCACGTCAGCCAGATGAGCCACAAGTTCATCGAGGACGCGCGCGAGGTCGTCAAGACCGGCCAGATCGTCAAGGTCAAGGTGCTGGAGGTCGATGTGGCGCGCAAGCGCATCAGCCTGACCATGAAGCTGGATGCGGCGCCCGCGCGGCGCGACGGCCCCCGGGACAACCGCTTCGAGAGCGCAGGCCGGGGCAGCCAGGGCCATCAGGGCGGCCAGCGCCGCGCGCCCGAGCCGGCGCAGCAGTCGGCCATGGCCTCGGCCTTCGCCAAGCTGCAGACCCGCAAGTAAGGCCGGGCAGGGCAAGGCAGGAAACGCGATGGCTGCGCACGCACTGGATCTGCAGACGCTGTTGACCCAGACGCTGGCCCTGCCGGCGCAGCCGCGCATTGTGGCCCTGCTGCTGCGCGAGCTGGTGCCCGAGCAGCCCAGCCTGCGCCGGCTGAGCCAGCTGTTCGCGGCCGATCCCGCGCTGGCTGCCGGGCTGCTGGCGCAGGCCAACGGCCCGGTCTTCGGCATGGCGGGCCGTGTCACCGGCATTCCCGAGGCGCTGGCCCTGCTGGCGCCCGCGCAGTTGCGCCAGATCGTGCGGGGCATGCCGCTGGGCGTGGGCACGCATGCCGTGCCGGGCGTGGCCATGCCGGCCTTCTGGCGCTACAGCGTGGATGCCGCACGCGTGGCCCGCGCGCTGGCCGGCACGGTGCAGGCCAGCCCCACGGCGGCCTATGCGGCAGGCCTGCTGCACGGGCTGGGCGAGCTGGCCATGCACATGATCGATCCCGGCCGCGCGGCCACCATCTCCGAGCTGGTCGGCCCGCTGGACCCGCGCCGTGCCGAACTGGAGATGCGGCTGTGCGGCTACGCATACAGCCATGTCAGCGCAGGCCTGGCCCGGCGCTGGAATCTTCCGCCGCTGCTGGCCGACGCGCTGCAGCACCTGCACGCGCCGCTGGCCCAGCCCGGCTTCGATCCCCTGGCCTGCGTGCTGCACATCGCCGCCTGGCGCGCCCGATCGCGCGAGGCGCAATGGGGCGAGCGCGCGCTTGCCGTGAGCTTTCCCGGCGAAGTGGGGGTGGCCCTGGGCCTGGACATCGACATGGTGCTGCGCCAGGACCCGGTGGACTGGATGGCCGACACGGGCCTGGATGTGCTGCTTTAGGGCAGGACCCAGGGCCAGCGTCAGTTCCGGTGCCAGGGCGCCGGCACCATGTCGAAAAGCGGCGTGGGGTCGCGCCGGTAGGGCGCGGGGCTGATGGGGGCCATGGGCTGCATGGTCATGGGGTCGATGCGTGCCAGCTGCTGCATCCAGCCAATGTCCACACCGCCGCCCTGTGCGGGGCGCGAATAGATCAACTCCAGCATGCGCCGCGATGCCACATGGCCGTGGGACGCCGCCTGCTGGTACAGGCGCAGGGCCTCGGTGTAGTTGGCCGGCACGCCTTCGCCACGGTGATAGCGCTGGGCCTGCTCCCACTGCTGCTGGGCCGTGACGGGCTGGCGCACCTGGATGTCCTGCTCGCTGGGCGAGCCCCGCAACTCCGGCGTGCGCTGCAGCCGTTGCGGCCCCTGCGCCGCAGGCGGGGCAGACGTGCCCTGGGCCGACACGAGCTGGCCCGCGGGCCGCATGCGGTCGCCCAGCATCTGTGCATTGGTCGCCGCGCTGGATGAGCGTGGCGCCGCCGCGCGGAACTGGCGCAGGGCGGCCTCGGGCTCGTCCTGCGCGAGCAGGGCCAGGCCCCATTCCAGCTGGGCGCCGGGGCTGCCCGAACGCGCCGCGCGCTGCAGCAGTTCCTGGTCGGGTGTGCCTGCCACGGTCAAGGCCTCGCCCACGGGCTCGGCCGTGGACAGCGGCGCCAGGCGCCGGGCCAGCAGCCATTCCAGGTATTGCGCACGGGCCGGGTCGGTCTTGGCCAGCTGGGCGATCCAGGGCCTTGCGGCCGGTGGATCGGGGGGCTGGCCGCAGCCGTCCATGGCGCACCAGGCCAGTCCCGCGCTGGCCAGCGGATGGCCGGCGCGCTGGGCACGCTCGAACCAGGTCCTGGCCTGTGGCCCGTCCTGGGCCATGGCAATGCCATGCAGTGCCAGCAGGCCCATGACCCATTGCGCCTCGCGCTGCGTGGCCGGGCTCACGCCCTTGCCTTCGGCGCGGCTGCGCAGTTGGGACAGGGCCCGTTGCTGGGCGGTATCCGAAGTCGAATTGATGTTGCTGGTGCCCGGCTGGGAGCCGTACACGCTGGCCGTCGCCACCCGGATGGGCATGACCGGCGTGAAGCGGGCTGCCGCCTGCACATGCGGCAGCACGGCGGGAGCCAGACCGGGCAGCACCACCAGCAGCCCGGGCAGCACAAGCCTGGCGGTCAGGCGCAGCCCGCGGCGCCGCCGCGGCGAGGTTTCATGAGCGCTGGAGGGCATGGCAGGTGCCTCTGGTTGGCTTGTGTTCCGCACCGTGCATCAGCGCTTGGCCTGGGCCGGCACCACCTGCCAGAAGCGGGCCGAGCCGGTGTACCCGTCTGCGCCCAGCGAGCTGGCCATGTACTGGTTGACATCCTCCAGGGAGCGCATGCCCGGGATGGCGATGAAGGCCTTGCCCTGCAGCAGCGTGGGCAGCTTGTCGGTCATGTTCTGCTCGGTGGCGAAGCAGGCCACGCCTTCCTTGCCGGGAGGGCCGGCGTTGATCACATAGCCGGGGTTGGGGCTCATCCAGTCGGGCAGGCGCACGGACTGGGCGGCGGTGATCCAGCCCGAGCGGTTCACGTCGTTGGGCACCAGCCGGGTGACCTCGCCATCGGCGCCCGCCATGAAGCACGACAGGTAGGAGGCACGCGACACGGTGGTGGACAGGAAGAGCTGCTCACCCGTCTCGAAGGAGGTACGGGTGGGCGTGATGTTCTCCACCCACAGGTCCAGCTTGCGGTCGGGCGCGGGGGCGCCGTAGCGGTAGTCGCCCGTGCCCACGGCCACGTTCTCGGAGGCGGTGGTGACCGGCGCTGCGCTCTTGGTGTTCCAGCCAATGCGCGTGATGTGGCCATCGGCGCCCACGGCCACGAAGTCGCGCAGTGCGCGTTCGTAGGTGTTGAAGTCCACCACGCCGCTGACCACCATGCCGCTGTCGGCCTGGAAGCGCCCTATGGCCTCGCGCCACTGCGGGTTGCCTGCGGTGAAGGCCGGGGCGTCCGGCGGCAGATAGCCCTTGCTGATCAGCGACTGGCGCACCAGTTCCTGGTGGATGCCGGCTTCGCCTTCCTCGTACCAGTCGCGCAGCTGGCGCTGGAAGTCGGGATGGGTCTGGTCCAGCGTCAGGCACTGCCAGTAGGGCAGGCGCGACCATTTGCCCAGCAGCTCGATCATGCCCAGCTCGACCAGGGTGCGCACGGCCGGGCCCGAGCCCTGGGCATAGTCGCGGCCCACGCTGAACTGCACGCCGTAGGTGCCGATGCGGCCGGACAGGTCCAGCCCCTGGCTGCCGTTGCCGATGACGACCTCGTTGGCCGAATCCAGGCCCGGGATGATGGTTCGCGTGCGGAAGTCGCCCAGGTGCAGCTCCATGCCCAGCACGGCGCCGCTGCGGTTGGCGCTGTAGCCGGTTTCCAGGCGCGAGGCGCTGGTGCCTATGTCCACGTTGTTGCGCAGCACGTTCTGGTCCATGAAGGACACGGCGCCCGACACGTACAGGGCAGGGCGCTGCAGCTGGATCTGGTTGTTGTTGAGCAAGATGGTGGTGAGGTTCTGCACCGTATCCTGGCGGGCGATGTCCACCTCATAGTCCACGTAGCGGAAGGCGCTGCTGACGCGCGACATCTGGGACAGGGCGGTGACCACCATCTCCTTGGCGGCCACGGCCACGCGGCCCGAGTAGTCGGGCAGCTGCTTGCTGGTGATCAGCACCGTGGGCATGTGGCTGTTGCGGAACATCCTGTCCATGCACATCAGCGAGTCGGAAAAGCTCGATATCGAGCGCACCGGCCGCACCACGGGGCGGTCGGCCGCATAGACCTTGTCCAGGTACTTGGCGTCCTTGCGCGCATCCAGCGGCGCGCAGCCCGACAGCAGCACGATGGACGCCGAGACGGCGCAGGCAATGGCCCGCATGCAACCCTGTCTGCCGGACCATCGCTGGCGGAAAGTCCCACGGTCGTCCGCATGGCCGCCGAGTGCCGGCTGCAGCGCGGCATCGGGGCGGGGAAGTCCTGGCGATGGAAGGCGGTTGCGCATGATGGACCTCTGCTGGAAAACGGCGAGCCAGGGCACAGGCGCGCACGGGCGTCGGCGCCGGAAATGGGGGATCGAGAAATGGTGGGCGGCCCGAAGGCTGGCCGCCCGGTGTCGCGCTAGCGGCAGACGTTGACCAGGTCGCCCTTGAGGACCACGATCTGGTCCTTGGTCTGGGGCCCATAGCGGTTGAATGCGCTGGCGTTGGTGTTGCTGGCCAGGTCCTGGGTGCAGGTGCGCTGCATGCCCGTGCTGCTCGTCGTGGTCGTGGTCACCACGTTCGCCTCGGTGGAGATACCGGGCGCATTGGTCATGGACATGGCTTCGTAGCGCGCGATCTTGGCCTTGACATTGATGGGGATGTCGGTGACGGTGTCCAGCCCCGACGATGTCGGCTGCTTGGCCGTGGGCAGCCTGAGGTAGTCGACGGGCTTGTTCAGCACCACCGGGTCTTCGCCGGGGGCCGCTGCATGAAGGGGGTTCGCTCCGAGGGCGAGCCAGGCCAATAGGGCAGCCGAACAGAGATGGGCGGCGGTGTGCATGGTGGGCTCTCCTGGTGCGGTGAGCTGGGTCTTCGCCGGGAAGGTGCCGCCGGGTGGCCTTGGGCCGCCCGGCAGTTTCCTTCGTCCGGCAGCCAGGCTCAGTGGTTGTTGTAGCAGGTCACGCAGCCGTTGTTGCTGGAGATGTTCTGCACTGCCATGGAACCGTTGCCGGCGTAGTTGATGATGCCGGAGTTCTTGGCAGCCACCACCTGGATCGAAGTGCTCTTCACGTCCACTTCGCCATAGTTGGAGGCCAGGTTGTTGACGGCCACTGCGCTATAGCCATCGGCCTTGTTCAGGATGCCGCTGCCGGTGGCTGCGACGACCTGCAGCGAGCTGCCACTGCGATCGATGGTCACGTTGCCTGCATTGCTGGCCAGGTTCTGGGAGGCCTTGCCACCACCCGTTGCCACGTTCAGCACGCCGCTCCTGTTCAGCAGGGTGACCTGAACGCTGGGGCCATTGATTTCGATCTGGGAGCTGCTGCTGCCGCCGCCGCTGCCGCCACCGCCGCCACCACCCATGGGGCCTGCCATGGCAGCTGTTGCGATCAAGCTCAGGGAAAGAATTGCAAGCGATTTCATGATGGCTCCTTGATGAAGAATCGGACTATCAGGAAGAGGTGTGTAAGCACCCGTTTTGCAGACACTTTGCGGAGGTTTCCGGCTTTGTCTCCCTGGACCCCTGCTCGTTGTCTGGACTCCAATGTGCTCGGGGAGATCCGTCCATTCCATCTCTTGTCCGGGGTAGCCATGAGCGCTGATCCACTTGCCGGGTACTTACCCACCCAAGCCGTTTGCAGGCAGGCTGCATCGCGTTAAAACGGCAGCCGTGCGCGATGAATGGATCTGGGTAGTTTCAAGGTGTAACGACAGAAAATTCACGGTTGCAGCTTTGCTTGGGGTCGCCGTTTCGGCGGGTGCGGGGGATTTTGGGCAACCTGGTGTATCGAAGTGCACGCAACTGAGGCCGGCGGCGGCAAAAAGGCAGGATGGACCTTTGTCACAAGGCGGGATTGAAGGCGCGGTGCGCGGTGTCTGGATCGGCAAGATCTGCCGGACCGGCGCTCAGGAAACTCCGTAGTCGATTCCTCACACAAAGGTGTTAATTTGTAATCTACGCAATCTTTCACAAACTTCGTCAAAGATTGTGGATATCGGTTGCGATTTCTCTTAATGTGGAAAGGCAAGTCTGTGATCGGTTGCGTCATACACATGGCGTGACATTTGAGGAGAGCAGCATGAATCCATCCGACGTTCCCGCCGATGCCCGTCCCCTGATCGCCGAGTCCCCTCGCGCCCAGGGCATGCTGGGCACAGGTCTGAGCTCTGCCATGTGGCCCGACTACCTGGCGGGCCAGCCCGACAAGCCCGTGCGGGTGCTGCTGGTGGACGACGATGCCCATATCCGCATGGTCATTGCGCAGGAAATCATGAACGACCCGCGCACCCTGGTCGTGGCCCAGGCCGGCAGCGTGCGCGACGGGCGCAAGGCCATCCGCCAGCATGAATTCGACGTGATGCTGGTGGACCTGAACCTGGGTGACGGCGAGGGCTTCGAGCTGCTGGACATGATGAAGACCGTGCGGCCCACGGCCGAGGCCGTCATCATCTCCGTGATGGAAAACGACGAACAGGTGCTGCGCGCCTTCGAGCTGGGCGCCACGGGCTACCTCGTCAAGAACTCCTGGTTCGGCAACTATCCGCAGGCCGTGCTGCAGGTGGCCAATGGCGGCGCATCCGTCACCCCCAGCCTGGCGCGCAGGTTGCTGCAGCGCTTCGACAAGACCCAGGGAGCCGAGCCCAAGCGCCGCACGCCCGACGAGGCAGACCGCCTGTCCACCCGCGAGCGCGAGGTGCTGCGCATGGTCGCCAGCGGCTATACCAGCGCCGAGATCGGCTCGCGCCTGATGATCAGCGCCATGACGGTCAACACGCACATCAAGAACATCTACCGCAAGCTGCAGGTGCGCACACGCGCCCAGGCGGTACGCTTTGCATCGCTGCGCGGCCTGTTCTGATCCTGGGGCGGCGTCCTGCCCGCAGCGGCCTGCCGCCGCCCGGGCCATGGCGGCCGCGCCTGGCACGGCTTGGCCATGAAAGATCCCCTTCGCACGCTGGCCATCTGCCTGGCCCTGGGCCTGCTGCAGATGCTGGTCCTGTGCGCCTGGCTCTGGCAGGCGGGCGCCCAGGCCCCGCCGTGGCTGAGCCTGGCCAGCCTGGCGCTGCTGGTATCCACGGCGCTGCTGTGCGCCATGGGCGCCCGGCGACTGCACAGGCTGCTGCTGTGGCGGCGCCGGCGCAGTCCCCGGCCCTCGCGCGAAGTGCAGGCCGAGCGCCGGCGCATTGCCGCCGACCTGCACGACGGCGTGGGCGGGCTGCTGGTGCATGCCATGGCCTTGCTGGACCCGCGCGAGACCCGCCAGCGCCAGGCGCAGGAATTGCTGGAGCAGGGCTTGCTGGACCTGCGGCTCATGGTGGATGCCATGGACGCCATGGAAGACGCCTTGCCCGTGCGGCTGGCGCGCCTGCGCCACCGGCTGCAGCCCGTGCTGGACCGGCGCGGCATGCGCATCTGCTGGAGCGTGGCCGATCCGCATGCCGCCGCCGGGCTGCGCGGGGTGCCAGACCTGCCCGACCTGCCCGACCTGCCAGACTTGCCGCGTGGCCAGCCGTCCCAGCAGTTGCTGGCCATCGCCCAGGAGGCCGTGAGCAATGCGCTGCAGCATGCGCGCGCCACCACGCTGTGGCTGGTGCTGGAGCCGGTGGATCGTGCAGATGCTGCAAGCCCTGGCCGCGATGCCCGGCGTGCATTGCACTGGGAACTGCGCGTGGAAGATGACGGCTGCGGCCTGCCGTCCGACCCTGGCGCTGACCCTGGCCCTGCGCAGGGTGCCATCCCGCCTGGCCTGCAGGGCATGGGCCTGGCAGGCATGCATCGCCGCGCCCATGCCATCGGGGCTGTGCTGGACATCCTGCCGCGGGCCGGTGGGGGTACCGTGGTGCGTGTGCGCTGGTGATCCGGCCGATGCGCCGGCGGCAACGGCGTTCCGGCAATTGCGGTGCCCGCTGACAGGGCAGGCCTGCGGCGCGCTGTGCAATCCCCCGATATGCGGATGTGAGGCAGTATCCATACCTGCATCCAAGCCCTGACATCCCGTTTCCATGAACCCACATCCCGACCCTGCGCCGTCGC
The DNA here is from genome assembly GCF_014852125.1 of Delftia sp. DLF01. NCBI lineage: Bacteria > Pseudomonadati > Pseudomonadota > Betaproteobacteria > Burkholderiales > Comamonadaceae > Delftia > Delftia sp. DLF01. Next base: position 417,409 of record NZ_JACVAZ010000003.1, on the reverse strand, counting down.
CTTCACGGCCGGCCCTTCCTGCAGCCACCGAAGGCGCCAATGCTGCCAATGCAGCTGCGAATTCCGCTACCCATGCAGATTTCGCGCGCAGCGTGCGTTCGGCCCTACCGGGCCTGGCACAGCTGGCCGACATGGTGCCTGCGCTGCGCCTGCTCACCGGGCTGCTGGTGGCCAGCATCGTCATCGCCGGCCTGTATTTCGGCCAGGGCCTGCTGATTCCGCTGGCGCTGGCGCTGTTGTTCGGTTTTTTGCTGGATCCGGCCGTCTCCCGGCTCAAGCGCTGGGGCATGCCGCGCATGGCGGCCACGCTGCTGGTGGTGGTCATGGCGCTGGCGACGCTGGCGGGAATGGGTACCTATCTGGGCAGCCAGGTGCAGCAGCTCAGCGCCGATCTGCCGACCTACCAGAACACCATCCGCGACAAGCTGCGCAGCCTGCGCAGGAACGCCAACATGCCCAGTGCCTGGGACGGCGCGCTGCGCACCTATGACACCGTGGAGCGCGAGATATCGCGCGGCGCCACCACGCCCCGCGTGCAGAAGGTGGAGATCCAGTCGCCCGAGCAAAAGCCCACGGCGCGCATGCTGCAGTGGCTGGGCCGCGTGGCCGAGCCCGTGACCATGGCCGGCATCGTGCTGCTGTTCGTGATCCTCATCCTGCTGGACCGCGATGACCTGCGCGACCGGCTGCTGCGCCTGATGGGCGGCAACCTGCACGTGGCCACCGACGCGCTGGACGAGGCCTCGCAGCGCATAGGCAAGTACCTGCGCATGCAGTTCGTCGTCAACATCACCTACGGACTGCCCATGGCGGCGGGGCTGTGGTTCATTGGCGTGCCGGGCGCCATTCTCTGGGGCGTGCTGGCGGCCATCATGCGTTTCGTGCCCTATGTGGGGGCCATGATCTCGGCCGCCTTCCCGCTGGCGCTGGCCTTTGCCGTGGACCCGGGCTGGCAGATGCTGCTGATGACGCTGGGCCTGATCATGGCGCTGGAGCTGATCAGCAACAATCTGATCGAGCCCTGGCTGTATGGCAGCAGCACGGGCCTGTCCACGCTTTCCATCATCGTGTCGGCCACCTTCTGGACGGCGCTGTGGGGGCCGATAGGGCTGATCCTGTCCACCCCGCTGACGGTCTGCCTATTGGTGCTGGGGCGCTACATCCCGGCGCTGCAATTCATGGAAGTGCTGCTGGGCAGCTCGCCCGTGCTGGGGCCGGCCCAGCGCCTGTACCAGCGCCTGCTGGCCGACGACGTGGAAGACGCGGTCACGCTGGCGCATGAACTGGTGGACGCAAGGCTGCCGGCGCGCGCCTCGCCGGACGAACGCTCGGCCGCAGTGGCCGGTTTCTATGACGAGGTGGCCATCCCCGCACTGCGCCTGGCCACGCAGCAGCACCTGGAATCGGCCACGGCCGAACACCGGCTGCGCCTGTCCAGCGGCATGGATGCCCTGATCGAGGAACTGCGCGAAAGCCATCCGGCGCCCGCTGCGGCCCTGGCCACGCGCGCCCTGCGCATCCATTGCGTGGGCGCGCGCTGGGAGGTCGATGCCCTGGCCGCCGCCATGGTGGCGCACAGCGAGGCGCTGCGCGGCCACGTGGTCAGCTGCTCGGACTGGGCCCTGGCCGCCGACCCGCAATGGCGCCAGTTGGGACCGGGGCAGGGCGGCCTGCCGCAAGGCCACGCAGGAGCCCAGGCCCTGGCCGAGGCGCAGTTGCTGGTGCTGTCCGTCTTCAGCACCCAGCCCCAGACCGTGGTGCGCCAACTGATGCGCCGCGTGCGCCGCCATTGGCCGCACCTGCGCGTGGTGCTGGCGCTGTGGAATGCGCCGGCCGTGGTGTCCGACCCCGAGTTCGCGCGCCGCTGCGGCGCCGCCGCCTGCGTGTCCGGCCTGCGCGAGCTGCAGTTGTGGGTGGACGCCTTGCGCCTGCCTGACGCGGCAGGCCAGGGCCTGGCCGCGCCCATTCCCGATGACGATGAGCAGCGCGTGCGCCAGCTGCACGACAGCGGCGTGCTCGGGCCCGGCCTGCCGCAGCTGTACCACGAGGCAGCCCAGCAGGCCGCGAATGCCTTCGATGTGAAATGGGCCCAGGTCTCATGGGTCGATGCCGACCGCGTGCACACGCCCGGCAGCCTGCTGGTGGCGGACCAGGGCGACCCGGCTTCCGCCGGCATGCCGCGTGCGCAGTCCATCTGCTCCTACGTGGTCCATGGCGGTGACGCCCTGGTGGTGCATGACGCCGCGCGCGACCCCCGATTTGCCGGCAACCCCGCGTTGCAGGCGATGCGGCTGCGCTTTTATGCGGGCGTGCCGCTCAAGAACCGCCACGGCACGGTGCTGGGCAGCTTTTGCATCATGGACGACGCGCCGCGCGAGGTCTCGGCGGCCGATCTGGAACTGCTGGGCGTCATGGCCGAGCAGTTGATGCAGAACGTGGAGGTGCGCCGGATGATGGAAGCTGGCGCTGCACCGGCTCCGGTGCAGACTTCGGCACAAACTCCGGCGCAAGTGGCATCCCAAACGACACCCCAGCCACCATCGTCGTCACCATCGACAACACCCCAACCGAGTGCTGGCGGCTGAGTCCCGCTTACAGCGAGGTGGCCAGCATCTGCTCGTAGTCGTCGGCGCTGGCCAGGCGCGGGTTCGTGCCGTGGCAATGGTCCTTGAGCGCGCCGCCGATCACGGCTGCAAACTGCGCGCGCTCCACGCCCATGGCCGCCAGGCCCGTGGGCAGGCCCAGGCGGGCGTTCATGTCGCGTATGGCTTCGGGAATGTCGCTGCCCGAGTCCAGGCCCATGGCGTGGGCCATGCGCTGCAGGCGCTGTTCGGCGCGCACGCTCTCTGCCTCGGCATTGAAGCGCACCACGGCGGGCAGGAACATGGCGTTCAGCGTGCCATGGTGCAGGCGCGGGTTCACGCCGCCCAGGCTGTGGCTGAGGCTGTGCACGCAGCCCAGGCCCTTCTGGAAGGCCATGGCGCCCTGCATGCTGGCGCTCATCAGCTGGCGGCGCGCCTCGGCATCCTGGCCGTTGCGCGTGGCGCGTTCGATGTGGGCCCAGCCGCGCGTGAGGCCATCGAGCGCAATGCCGTCGGCAGGCGGGTTGAAGGCGGCCGCCATGAAGGTCTCCATGCAATGGGCAATGGCGTCCATGCCCGTGGCGGCCGTCAGCATGGCGGGCAGGCCGTAGGTCAGTTCCGGGTCGCAGATGGCGGCACGGGGCACCAGGTGCCAGCTGTGAAAGCCCAGCTTGCGGTGGTCGTCCACGATGATGATGGCGCCGCGCGCCACCTCGCTGCCCGTGCCGCTGGTGGTGGGCACGGCGATCAGCGGGGCCACGCGCTCGCTGATGCGCGGCGAGCCGCCCTCGATGGTGGCGTAGTGCGACAGCGGCCCTTCGTGCGTGGCTGCAATCGCCACGCCCTTGGCGCAGTCGATGGCGCTGCCGCCGCCCACGGCGATCAGGCCGTCGCAGCGCTGCTCCTGGTAGATCGCGGCGGCCGCGCGCACGGCGGCCTCGGTGGGGTTGGAGGGCGTCTGGTCGAACACTGCATGCGGCATGCCGCCCAGCGCATCCAGCGCCTTTTGCAGCACGCCAGCGGCCTTGACGCCCTGGTCGGTGACGATCAGCGGCCGCGTGATGCCCACGCGCTCGCACTCCTGGCGCAACAGGCGCACGGCGCCGAAGTCAAACTGGATCTGGGTGACGTAGTTGATGAAGGCCATGGTCGGTGACTCGTTGCGGGCCGTTGCGGCCCATGGTGGGGATCAGGGGGAGTGCGCCGAATCTAGACCGCGCGTGCTGCACTGCAAACAAAACAAACCCTGAGAGGGCACCTGCGCGGTCACGGGGGCGACAGCACGGGCATGCACTGCCATCGCATGGCTGCCAGGGCCTTGTGCTCGCGGCACAATGCCTGCTGCGCCGTGCTGGCCGTGCCTGGTCGGCCGCACCTCGCCGGCCGCACCTGGCCGGCCGCACCGAATTGCCTTGCCAGATAGTCGCTACCGAACCTGTCCCTGAACGTGCTCCTGAACGTGCCCCAGTCTGAATCCTCCTCCCACGCCACGCCGCTGCCGGCGTCCCTGACCCACCAGATGCGCGATGTGCTGCGCCGCATGGAGCGCGCCGCGCGCACGCCTCTGCACCAGCTGGGCGCCGAAGGCGCACGTGCCGCCTACGAGGCGGGGGCCGGCGTGCTAGAAATTCCCAAGCCGGCTCTGCCGCGTGTGGAGGATCTGCAGATTCCCGCGCGCGATGGCGCCTTGCTGCCCGCTCGGCTCTATGCGCCCGTGGAACGCAGCCAGGCGCCGGCCATGGGCCTGCCCGTGCTGCTGTACCTGCACGGCGGCGGCTTCACCGTGGGCAGCGTGGCCACGCACGACGTGCTGTGCCGCCAGCTGGCCCATCTGTCGGGCGCCATGGTCGTCTCGCTGGACTATCGGCGCGCGCCAGAGCACAAGTTTCCGACCGCCCACAACGACGCCTGGGACGCGCTGCAGTGGCTGGCCGCGCAGGCGGCCTCGCTGGGCGCCGACCCTGCGCGCCTGGCCGTGGGCGGCGACAGCGCGGGCGGCACGCTGGCCGCAGCCTGCGCCATCCATGCGCGCGACACCGGCCTCAAGCTTGCCCTGCAACTGCTGATCTACCCGGGCACGACGGCGAACCAGGACACCGACTCGCACCGCCGCTTCGCCCACGGGCTGGTGATCGACGAGCCGGCCATCACCTGGTTCTTCGCCCAGTACCTCAACAGCCCCGCCGACCGCGAGGACTGGCGCTTTGCCCCGCTGCTGGCCCCCGATGTGGACGGCGTGGCCCCGGCCTGGATAGGCCTGGCCGAATGCGACCCGCTGGTGGACGAGGGCGTGGAATACGCCGACAAGCTGCGCATGTCCGGCGTGCCCGTGGACCTGGAGATCTACCGGGGCGTGACCCATGAATTCGTCAAGATGGGCCGCGCCATTGCAGAAGCGCGCCGTGCACATGCCGACATGGCGCGCGCCTTGGCCGACGCCTTCGCGGCCTGAAGGCCAAGACGCACCAAAACACACCAAGACACCCCAAGACAACAGGAGAGAAACACCCCCATGCAACGCCAAGATTTCCGCACGCTGCAACGCATCGAAGTGCGCTGGTCCGAAGTGGACGCCCAGAAGATCGTCTTCAACGCCCACTACCTGATGTATGCCGACGTGGCCGTCACCGACTACTGGCGCCAGCTGGGCCTGCCCTATGAATCGTCCTTCGCGGCCCTGGGCGGCGAGCTGTTCGTCAAGAAGGCCACCACCACCTACCACGCATCGGCCACGCTGGGCGACGTGCTGCATGTGGGCATACGCTGTGCCAGGCAGGGCAATACCTCGCTGCTGTTCGAGGCCGGCATCTTCCGGGGCATGGAACTGCTCAATACCGTGGAACTGGTCTATGTGTTCGCCGATGCCACCACGCGCCAGCCGCTGCCCGTGCCGCAGCAGCTGCGCGACGTGCTCACGGCCTATGAGGCCGGCCAGAGCGTGGTGCGCGTGGCATCGGGCAGCTGGAACGACCTGGGCCGCGACGCCGAGCGCCTGCGCCTGGCCGTGTTCGTGCACGAGCAGGGCGTGCCGCGCGAGATCGAGATCGACGAGTTCGACCCCGTGGCCCGCCACGCCGTGGTCTACAACGGCCTGGGCCAGCCGATCGCCACCGGCCGCCTGGTCAGCGACAGCCCCGGCGCGGGCAGGATCGGCCGCATGGCCGTGGACCGCAGCGTGCGCGGCGGCCGCTGGGGCCGCATCGTGCTGGACAGCCTGGTCGAAGCCTCGCGCCAGCGCGGCGACCGCGAAGTCGTGCTGCATGCGCAGCGCCATGCCGAGTCGTTCTACCTGCGCGCGGGCTTCACGCCCGAGGGCGAGCCCTATGAAGAGGCTGGCATTCCCCACATCACCATGAGGAAAGCGCTCACCGCCTGAGCTGCAGGCAGCTCAGGCGGTGCAAGGCTCAAATCTCAGATGTCCTCGCGCAACGCGTAGGGCAGGGGCTTGAGCTGCAGCGCCACGGCCTGTGCGGCATCGGCGCGCTGGCCTTCGCCCAGTGCGGCGTGGGCCAGCAAGGGCTGGTCGGCCGAGCTGGTCTGCATGGAGACGATGGCGTCCCAGCCGCCGCCGGGCGCCGGGGCGGCCTGGACCACGGTGCCGGTGGCCTGCTCCAGGTCCTCGGGCGTGAAGACCTCCATGCCGGTGGCCAGCGGCTGCTGCGCATGGGCGATGTAGGCACGGCGCTTGAGCGTGCCCCGGAACTGGCTGCGGGCCACCACCTCCTGGCCTGGGTAGCAGCCCTTCTTGAAGTTCACGCCTTCCACCGATTCGTAGTTGAGCATCTGCGGCACAAAGGCATCCACCACAGGCGCCGACAGCGTGGCAATGCCGCTGGCGACTTCGCTCCAGAGCCAGTCGGCCTCGCTGAGTGCAGGGCCTTCGGGCAGGGGCGCGCCCACGGGCGCCACGCGCAGGGCGCGCGGCTGGCCGGCGGCCGGGTACAGGGCGATCAGGCTGGCGTCGCCGTCATCGGTCTTGGTCCACGGCACGGCTGCCGGGCCCAGGGCCTGCGCGGCGGCATCGCCAGCCAGCCCGTGCAGCGTGAATTCGTCCGTGGCGTCGCTGAGCTTGCACTTGGCGCGCAGCACGAACATGGACAGGCGCTTGAGCGTGGGCGCCAGCAGGCTGCGGTCGCACAGCAGCAGGATCTCGTCCTTGCTGCGCTTGAAGCCGATGAAGCTGGCCAGCATGCGGCCCTTGGCCGTGCAGAACGCTGCCAGACGCGCATGCTGCAGATCCAGCAGCGCGAAGTCGTTGGTCAGCTGTCCATGCAGGAACTGGGCGGCGTCTTCGCCGAGGGCGCGTATCACGCCGAGATGGGAAACGGAAGCAATGCCGTTCAGTAAAGGCTGGGTCATGGCTGAATTATGATCAGCCGCTCTATTGCTTGCTTGGACCGAGGTTGTGCGCTTTATCTTTCGCGCTTTGATGATGTTGCTGGTGCTGGCCGCCGTGCTGGCCGGTGCCGGCTGGTGGTGGCTGAACCAGCCGCTGCCGCTGGCCCAGCCCACGCTGGAGCTGGAGGTCGAGCCCGGCACCACGCCGCGTGGCGTGGCCCGCGAAGTGGTCAAGGCCGGCGTGCAGACCGATGCGCGGCTGCTGTACGCCTGGTTCCGCGTCTCGGGGCAGGACCGGCAGATCAAGGCCGGCAACTATGAGCTGACCACGGGCCTGACTCCCTATGTGCTGCTGCAAAAACTCGCGCGCGGCGAGGAATCGCTCAAGGCCCTGACCCTGGTGGAAGGCTGGAACTGGCGCCAAGTGCGCGCTGCCCTGGCCCGCGAGGAATTCCTGCGCCAGGAAAGCGCAGGCATGGACGACGCTGCCCTCATGCAGGCCCTGGGCCGCGCGGGCGTGGCACCCGAGGGCCGCTTCTTCCCCGATACCTATACCTATGCCAAGGGCAGCTCCGACCTGGCCGTGCTGCGCCGCGCCCTGCACGCCATGGACCGGCGCCTGGCCGATGTCTGGGCGCTGCGCTCGGCCGACACGCCGCTCAAGACGCCCGACGAAGCGCTGATCCTGGCCAGCATCGTCGAGAAGGAAACCGGCCGCGCGGCCGACCGCGCACAGATTGCCGGTGTCTTCAGCAACCGCCTGCGCATCGGCATGCTGCTGCAGACCGATCCCACCGTGATCTACGGCCTGGGCGAGAAATTCGACGGCAACCTGCGCCGCCGCGACCTGCAGACCGATACTCCCTGGAACACCTACACCCGCGCGGGCCTGCCGCCCACGCCCATCGCCATGCCCGGCAAGGCCGCCCTCATGGCCGCCGTGCAGCCCGGACAGACCAAGGCGCTGTACTTTGTGGCGCGTGGCGACGGCACCAGCCATTTCAGCGCATCGCTGGACGAGCACAACCGCGCCGTGAACCGCTACCAGCGCGGCCAGCAAAGCCCTGGGCAAAAGCCCTGAGATATTCCCCCAGGGCTGCTGCTCTTTGCGCAGCGCTTGCGTATCCTCTCTTTCCATATGACCACTGCAACTCCCGCCGGCCTGTTCATCAGCTTCGAAGGCATCGATGGCGCCGGCAAGTCCTCGCACATCGCGTCGCTGGCCCAGGCTTTCCGTGACCAGGGCCGCACGGTGACGCTCACCCGCGAGCCCGGCGGCACGCCGCTGGCCGAAAAGCTGCGCGCGCTGATGCTGCACGACGCCATGGACCCGCTGACCGAGGCCCTGATCGCCTTTGCCGCGCGACGCGACCACCTGGTGCAGGTGATCGAGCCCGCGCTGGCGCGCGGCGAAGTCGTGCTCTGCGACCGCTTCACCGACGCCACCTTTGCCTACCAGGGTGCGGGCCGGGGCTTCGACCTGCAGCCGCTGGCCACGCTGGAGCGCATGGTGCAGACGGGCACCGCCCCCCAGCCCGATCTGCTGCGCGAGCCCCACCTGACGCTCTGGTTCGACCTGCCCGCCGAGGTGGCCGCCGAGCGCCTGGCCTCGGCCCGTGTCCCGGACCGCTTCGAGTCCGAGCCCGGCAGCTTTTTCGCACGCGTGGCCCAGGGCTATGCGGCGCGCGCTGCCGCCGCGCCCCAGCGCTTTGCGCGCATCGACTCCAACGCCAGCCGGCATGCGGTCTGGCAGCAGATCACCCAGGTCATGGTGCGCCGGGGCTGGCTGGCCATCATGGTCGGCGGACAGGCAGGTGCGGCATGAGCGAGGCCCTGCCACAACCGGCCGAGACCGACACCGCCTGGATCGCCGGGCAACGCACGCGCCTGCTGGCCCAGCGCGGCCACGCCTGGCTGCTGCAGGGGCCTTCCGGCCTGGGCCAGTACGCGCTGTCGCTGTCGCTGGTGCGCGCCTGGCTGTGCGAATCGCCGTCGCCCCAGGGGGCCTGCGGCCACTGCGGCAGCTGCCACGCCATCGACGTGCGCGCCCATGCCGACCTGTGCGTGCTCATGCCCGAGGTGCAGATGATGGCGCTGGGCTGGCCACTGCCCGAGAAGGCCCAGGCCGATATCGACGACAAGAAACGCAAGCCCAGCAAGGAAATCCGTGTCGAGGCCATGCGCGACGCCGTGGAGTTCTGCCAGCGCACCAGCGCGCGCGGGCGCGGCAAGGCCGTGCTGGTCTACCCGGCCGAGCAGATGAACGCCATCACGGCCAATGCGCTGCTCAAGACGCTGGAGGAGCCGCCGGGCGATGCCCGCTTCGTGCTGGCCAGCGAGGCGGCCCACCAGCTGCTGCCCACCATCCGCAGCCGTTGCCTGACCCACACCATGGCCTGGCCCGATCAGCGAGAGGCCCTGGACTGGCTGCAGGGGCAGGGCGTGGCCCCGGAAGCGGCCGACGTGGCGCTGCGCGCCGCAGGCGGGCGGCCCGGCGACGCGCTGGCATTGGCGCACAGCGGTGGCGGCAAGGACATGGCCGCATGGTCCCAGTTGCCGCGCGCGCTGGCCAAGGGCGATGTGGCGGCCCTGGCCGCCTATGCTCCGCCCCATGCCGTGGAGGCCTTGCAGAAGATCTGCCACGACCTGATGGCCCTGGCCGCAGGCGCCGCGCCGCGCTACTTCACGCCGGCCGACCTGCCTTCGCGGCCGCTGGACATGGGCCTGCTGGCCGAGTGGTCACGCGCCCTGGCCCAGGCTGCGCGCACGGCGGACCATCCCTTCAACGCCGGACTCATGACCGAGGCCCTGGCCGCCGAGGCCCGGCGCGTTCTCATGTCCGGCCAGCCCGCCCGCCAACGCCGGGGATGAGGCGCGGGGAGCGGGGCGTGGCGGCAGTGCAGCAGCGCGGCTGGGTGCTTTTCGCCACATGAAAGCCCGTCCTGTTAACCTACGGCCCTGGGCCCGGTGCCGATCGCGCCGGCCGCTCACCGAACCAATGTCTGCAAACCATCCATGAGCACCGCACCCACCACACCCCGTCCCAGCGTGATGCAACTGGCGATCAAGGAAAAGGCCGCGCTGTACGCCGCCTACATTCCCATGTTCGCCGAAGGGGGCGTTTTCGTGCCCACGCAGCGTGAGTACCGTCTTGGCGATGATGTCTACGTGCTGCTGACCCTGCCCGACGAGCCGCAGCGCTATCCCGTGGCCGGCCGCGTGGCGTGGATCACGCCCGCGCGCGCCTCGGGCAACCGCACGCAGGGCATAGGCATACAGTTCCCCAAGGACGAGAAGTCCGCCGAGCTCAAGGCCAAGATCGAGAACATCCTGGGCTCGGCCTTGGCATCGGACAAGGCCACGCAGACGGTCTGAGTCCTGCGCCTGCCTCTGCCCGCATGCCGACATGGAGGAAATGCTCTCCGGTCGGCATGCCTGTTTCTGAACCACGAGATTCCATGTTTACCGATTCCCACTGCCATCTGAATTTTCCCGAGCTGCAAAGCCGCCTGCCCGAGATCCGCGAGGCCATGGCGGCCGCGCGCGTCACGCGTGCGCTGTGCATCTGCACCACGATGGAGGAATTCGGCGATGTGCACCAGCTGGCGCTGGACCACGACAATTTCTGGGCCACGGTGGGCGTGCACCCCGATACGGAACACATGACCGAGCCCAGCGTGGCCGACCTGGTCGAGCGCGCCGCCCTGGCACGCGTGGTGGCCATCGGCGAAACGGGACTGGACTACTACGGCATGGAAGACCGCAAGGGCGGGCGCACCATTGCCGACCTGGAATGGCAGCGCGAGCGCTTTCGCGTGCACATCCGCGCGGCGCGCCAGACACAAAAGCCCTTGATCATCCACACGCGCAGCGCCTCTGATGACACGCTGGCCATCCTGCGCGAAGAAGGCGAGGACGGCTCGGCAGGCCAGGCTGGCGGCGTGTTCCACTGCTTCACCGAAACCATGGAGGTCGCGCGTGCGGCGCTGGACCTGGGCTACTACATCTCCATGTCAGGCATCGTCACTTTCAAGAACGCCCAGCACCTGCGCGACGTGGCCGCCTTCGTGCCGGCCGACCGCCTGCTGATCGAGACCGACAGCCCCTACCTGGCGCCCGTTCCCTATCGCGGCAAGACCAACAATCCGTCGTATGTGCCGTACGTGGCCCAGCAGATTGCGCAGGTGCGCGGCATGGCCGTGGAGGACGTGGCGGCCCTGACCAGTGCCAACTTCGACCAGCTGTTCAAGGGGGTTGTCGCATGCGACTGAATGCTGCGGCCGGTGGCCGCGTGGGCATGGGCGTGGACGTGCACCGGCGCCACTGGCTGGCCCAGGCCGGCCAGGCCGTGGTGGCCCTGGCCGCAGCCAGCGGCGGGCTGGCGCATGCCAGCCAGTACGACGATTACGTGCGCGCCATCATCAGCGACAACGAGCGCGCCATGGTCAACCTGATCTTTCGCGGCTTCGACCCCAATACCCGCGACACGCGCGGCCGCCCGGGCCTGGTAGCGGCCCTGCACCAGGGCTCGCTGGGCGTGTTCGATGTGCTGCTCAAATCCCCGGGCATCAAGGTCAACGAAGCCTCCCAGCAGGGCGAAACGCCGCTGATGATGGCCTGCATCAAAGGCCACCTGGACCTGGCCAAGGAACTCATACGCCGGGGCGCCGATGTCAACCGCCCCGGCTGGACGCCGCTGCACTACGCCACCTCGGCCGACCTGCCCAAGACGCTGGACATCGTCAAGCTGCTGCTGGACAACAGCGCCTACATCGACGCCGACTCGCCCAACGGCACCACCCCGCTGATGCTGGCCGCCCAATACAGCAGCGAAGCCGTGGTGGACCTGCTGATCAAGGAGGGCGCCGACGTCGTCCTTCGCAACCAGCGCGGCTTCACCGCAGCCGACTTTGCCCGGCAGGTGGACCGCCAATACATGGTGGACAAGCTCACCAAGGCCATCAAGGCCGAGCGCAAGACCCAGCCTTCGCGCGGAAGCTGGTAGCAGAAAGCCAGGCGAGTGGCACTGCCGGTGCCGCCGCTGTCCAGCTCAGGTTGTGTGATTCCTGCTCAATCGGGCGTACAGGCCGTCCCGCGCCAGCAGCTCGGCATGCGTTCCCTGCTCGGCAATGCGGCCGCGCTCCATCACCACCACGCGGTCGGCATGCTCGATGGTCGAGAGCCGGTGGGCGATGACCAGGGTCGTGCGGCCCTGCATCAGCCGCGTCAGCGCCTCCTGCACCAGGCGCTCGGATTCGTTGTCCAGGGCCGAGGTGGCCTCGTCCAGGATCAGGATGGGCGCATCCTTGTACAGCGCCCGTGCAATCGCCAGCCGCTGGCGCTGGCCCCCCGACAGCTGGCTGGCGTTGTGGCCCACCACCGTCTGCAGACCATTGGACAGGCCGCGCACGTGGGTGCCCAGATTGGCTGCATCCAGCGCGGCCCATAGCTGGGCCTCGTCTTCCACCCCGCCCAGCGCCACGTTGGCGGCAATGGTGTCGTTGAACATCACCACGTCCTGGCTGACCATGGCGAACTGCTGGCGCAGCGCGGCCAGATCCCATTCGGGCAAGGGCGTTCCGTCCAGTAGCAACTGGCCGCCGGTGGGCTGCAAAAAGCGTGGCAGCAGGTTCACCAGCGTGGTCTTGCCCGCGCCGGAGGGGCCGACCAGGGCCACCACCTCGCCCGGGCGCACGCGCAGGTCCACATGGCTCAGGGCGGGTGCCTTGTCCTCACCAAACTGCACGGACACGTCGCGCAACTCGATCTCGCCGCGCGCCTTGCCGGGCACCTGCGTGCCGCCGGTCTCGTCGCCCGAGCCCTCCAGCAGATGCAGGCCCCGCTCCAGCGCCGCCACGCCACGCGTGATGGGGTTGGCCACATCGGCCAGGCGGCGGATAGGGGCAATCAGCATCAGCATGGCCGTGATGAAGGCCGCAAAGCTGCCCACCGTCACATCCTGCACATTGGCCGCAGCAGCGCCCGTGCCCCGGCTTTGCCACAGCGCAATGCAGATCACGGCCGACAGGGCGGCGGCGGCCAGCAACTGGGTCAGCGGCGTCATGGCCGCCGAGGCGATGGTGGCCTTGATGGCCAGCTTGCGCAGCTGCCCGCTCAGGCCGCCAAAGCGCTTTTGCTGGCCCTGTTGCGCGCCATGCAAGCGCACCATGCGGTGGGCCAGAACGTTCTCTTCCACCACATAGGCCAGGGAATCGGTGGCCTCCTGGCTGATCTTGGTGATGCGGTACAGGCGGCGCGACAGCGTCTTCATGATCCAGGCCACGCCCGGCACCACGGCCGCCACCACCAGCGTCAGCTGCCAGTTCAGATACAGCAGGTAGCCCAGCAGCGCCACCAGCGTGAAACCGTCGCGCGAGATGCCCAGCATGGCCTGCACCAGCAGCGTGGAGCCGGTCTGCACCTCATAGACCACGGTGTTGGACAGCGATGAGGCCGACTGGCGCGAGAACAGCGCCATATCGGCGGCCAGCAGCCGCTCGAACAGGCGCTTGCGCAGCGCTAGCATGCCCTCGTTGGCAATGCGCGCCAGCGCGTACTGGCCCACGAACTGCGACAGGCCCCGCACCAGGAACACGCCGATGATGGCCAGCGGCACCGACCACAGTGGCAGCGTGCCGTCGGTGAAGCCGCTGTCCAGCAGCGGCTGCAGCAGGGCAGGGATCAATGGCTCGGTGACCGCGCCCACCAGCGTGGCAGCCACGGCCAGCGTCCAGGCCAGGCGCTGGCCACCAAAGTAGGGTGACAGGCGCTTGAGGCGCTGCGACAGGGTCAGGGTGCTGGCGAGATCAAGGGCCGCCGGTGCGGCGGACGGCGCAGGGGCCGGCGGCGGTGAGGATGGTGCTTGCATGAAGCGCGGATTTTACGGCGGGCTTGCCTGTGGCTGCCTCATGGGGAACTGATGCGGCTGCCGGGGATCGAGAAAGCCTGGGCCGACAGACCCTACAGTGCACGTTCTTACATCGTGACGCATCCAGTGTGTGTAACATTCGCACCTGTGCAAGTACCGGGGTCTTCCCGTAGATATTGATGAATGCCAATGACTATTGACCGACTCCTTTCTCCCTCCTCCCTGGCGGCCGTGCCGCGCACTTCGCGCCGAACCCTGCTGGCCGCTCTCGCCTCAACCCCCGCAATTCCCGCGCTGGCCCAGTTCCGCGTCGAAGTGACGGGCGTGGGCCTGACCCAGTTGCCCATCGCCATTGCAGCATTCAAGGGAGAAGGGCAGGCGCCCCAGAAGATCTCGGCCATCATCCAGGCTGACCTGGAGCGCAGCGGTCAATTCCGCGCAGTGGACACGGCCGGCGTCCAGCTGGACGAGACCTCGCGGCCCGACGTTGCCATGTGGCGCCAAAAGAGCGCTGACTCGCTGGCCGTGGGCAGCATCACGCGCCTGGCCGATGGCCGCTACGATGTGCGCTTTCGCCTCTGGGACGTGGTCAAGGGCCAGGACCTGGGGGGCCAGGGCTTTGCCGTCACCACCGGCGACCTGCGCCTGGTGGCCCACCGCATCTCCGACTACATCTACGAAAAACTCACGGGCGAGAAGGGCGTGTTCTCCACGCGCATCGCCTATGTGACCAAGGCGGGCAGCAACTACCGCCTGTGGGTGGCCGATGCCGATGGCGAGAACGCCCAGTCGGCCCTGTCCAGCCCGGAACCCATCATCTCGCCTGCCTGGTCGCCCACCGGCACCCAACTGGCCTACGTGTCCTTCGAGTCGCGCAAGCCCGTGGTCTATGTGCACGATGTGGCCAGTGGCCGCCGCCGCCTGGTTGCCAACTTCCGGGGCTCCAACAGCGCACCGGCCTGGTCGCCTGACGGCAACTCCCTGGCCGTCACGCTCAGCCGCGACGGCGGCTCCCAGCTGTACCTGATCAGCGCCCAGGGCGGCGAGCCGCGCCGACTGATGCAAAGCAGCGGCATCGACACCGAGCCGAACTTCTCCAGCGATGGCCGCTCCATCTACTTCGTCAGCGACCGTGGCGGCGCCCCGCAGATCTACAAGGTGCCGGCCTCGGGCGGTAGCGCGGAACGCGTCACCTTCACCGGCAACTACAACATCTCGCCCAGCGTCAGCCCCGATGGAAAGTGGCTTGCCTACGTCTCGCGCGTGGGCGGCGGCTTCAAGCTCCACGTCATGGACCTGGGCACCGGCACCGTGAATGCCATCACCGACACCACGGCCGACGAAAGCCCCAGCTTCGCTCCGAACAGCCGCCTGATCGTCTACGCCACCCTGCAGCAGGGACGCGAATCCCTGATGACCACCACGCTCGACGGCAAGATCAAGGCGCGGCTGGCAGGGCAGGGCGGTGACATCCGCGAGCCCGACTGGGGTCCGTTCCAGCGCCAGTGACAGCCGGCTTCCTCGATTTCTTTTCAGTCAACCAGTCAACTCAGCACGAAGTCCACCCGGACATACGGAGATTTTTCATGATCACCATCAAACGACTTTCCCTGGCACTTGCAGTCACCGCACTCATGGCAGGTTGCAGCTCAGGCGTCAAACTTGACGAAACCCCGGTCACCGACGCGGGCGCCACCAGCACGGGCCAGGGCAGCGGCGCCGGCACCGGCAGCACCTCGCAAAGCGGCATCTCGGGCGTGGACCTGACCGGCTCGGCCGCCGACAAGGCAGGTCCCCAGGGCGTCAGCCGCGTCGTCTACTTCGACTTCGACAGCTACGTCGTCAAGGCCGACGCCCAGCCTCAGATCGAAGCCCACGCACGCTTCCTGAAGGCATCTTCCGCTCGCAAGGTCCAGATCGAAGGCCACACCGACGAGCGCGGCGGCCGCGAATACAACCTGGCCCTGGGCCAAAAGCGTGCCGAAGCCGTGCGCCGCTCGCTGGGCCTGCTGGGCGTCAGCGATGCGCAAATGGAAGCCGTGAGCTACGGCAAGGAAAAGCCTGCCTCCGAAGGCCATTCCGAAGACGCCTACGCGCAAAACCGCCGCGCTGAACTGTCCTACCGTTGATGAACATGCAGCGCTCCCCGATCCTGCATCGCACCGCGCTGCGCACGCTGCTGGCGGCCGGCCTGATGGCCGGCTACGCCGCCAGCGGCCATGCCGCACTGTTCGGCGATGACGAGGCGCGCCGCGCCATCCTGGAAATGCGCCAGCGCGTCGACAGCATGCAGCAGTCGCAGCAGCGCATGACCGAGGAAAGCTCGCAAACGCGCCGTGGCCTGCTCGAACTGCAGTCGCAGATCGAGCAGCTCAAGTCCGAGCAAGCCAAGCTGCGCGGCCAGAACGAGCAGCTGCTGCGCGATGTGGCCGAGCTGCAGCGCGGCCAGCGCGACATCGCCAAGGGCGTGGACGAGCGCCTGCGCCAGTTCGAGCCCGTCACGGTGACGGTGGACGGCCAGGAATTCGCAGCCGACCCGGCAGAGAAGCGCGACTTCGAAGCCGCCCTGGCGCAGTTCCGCGCAGGCAGCTTTGCTGAAGCCGGCACGGCGTTCTCGTCCTTCCTGAACCAGTGGCCCAAGAGCGGCTATGTGCCCTCGGCACGCTTTTGGCTGGGCAATGCGCAGTACGCCAATCGCAACTACAAGGACGCGATCACCAACTTCCGCGCGCTGCTGGCAGCAGCCCCTATGCACGGCCGGGCGCCGGAGGCGGCACTGTCCATCGCCAACTGCCAGATCGAGATGAAGGACACCAAGGGCGCGCGCAAGACGCTGGAAGACCTGATCAAGGCCTATCCCAACGCCGAAGCCACGGCTGCGGCCAAGAACCGTCTCGCCAGCCTCAAGTGATGAACGACACGGCTTCTTCATCCCTTCCGGAAGAAGACAAGACAGCGCCTGAAGCAGGCGCTGTTTTTTCTGATGCCGACCTGCAGCGCCGCTTCGGCGGCCTGGAGCGCCTGTATGGCGTGCCGGGCGCCGCTCGCATTCGCGCCGCGCACGTCGTCGTGGTGGGCATCGGCGGCGTGGGCTCCTGGACTGCCGAGGCGCTGGCGCGCAGCGGTGTGGGCGAGCTCACCCTGATCGACATGGACCATGTCGCCGAGTCCAACATCAACCGCCAGATCCACGCGCTCTCCACCACGGTGGGCCAGGCCAAGATCGAAGCCATGCGCGAGCGCATCGCCCAGATCAACCCCGCCTGCCGCGTGCACTGCATCGACGACTTCGTTGACCCGGACAACTGGCTGCGCCTGCTGCCCCCGGGCGCCGACGCCGTCATCGACGCCTGCGACCAGGTCAAGGCCAAGACCGCCATGGCAGCCCATGCGCGCGCCACGCGGCAATGCTTCATCTCCGTGGGTGCAGCGGGCGGCAAGCGCCTGGCTCACAAGGTCGATATCGATGACCTCAGCGCCACCACGCACGACCCGCTGCTGGCCCAACTGCGCTACCGCCTGCGCCGCGAGCACGGCGCACCCAAGGAAGGCAAGCGCATCGGCATCGCCTGCGTCTTCAGCCGCGAGGCCGTCGCCCCGCCCGATGCCTCTTGCGCCATCGAAGGCGACGGCACGCTCAACTGCCACGGCTACGGCTCGGTAGTGGCCGTCACCGCCACCTTCGGTCAGTGCGCCGCAGGCTGGGTCATCGATCAACTGAGCCGCACCAAGAATTGAAGCGTAAATTTTGGTGCTAGAATCTATGTCTTCGCTAAGCAGCATCTGATGCATGCAAAGCGTGGTTCGGGTCTTTAGCTCAGTCGGTAGAGCAGCGGACTTTTAATCCGTTGGTCGCGAGTTCGAATCTCGCAGGACCCACCAAAGAACACAAGGCTCCGTAGCAATACGGGGCCTTTTTTCTTTGCTATCGAAGAAGTAGCAAAACGGAACAGAGATTTGCGGCCCGTGTTCCGCAATTCTGGGCGTGTTCCACAATTCACCGCACGGGCTTCACCTTCTTGCCCACCTTGTGGCGGATGTACTGCGCTGTCATGCCCTCCGTTGTATGCCCCAGCAGCGCCTGGGCATGGCGTATCCCGCCGTCGTCATCCACAGTGGTGGCGGCCGTGGCGCGCAGGTCCCGAAACTGGAATTGCGCCTTGGGAATGCCTGCGGCATCCCGAGCGGCGTCGAAGCGGTCGCGGAGCATGTTCTTTGTCAGCGGCTGACCCGCCTCGTTCACAAGCAGCTGCGCGGTGTCTGCTTTGACCTGGGCTTTGTACGCCTGGATCTTGGCCAGCAGCTCCTGAAGTGCGCCTGTTACCTCGATGCGCAGCTTGGCTGTCTTGCCCTGGCGGACGTGGAGCATGCCGCCGGCGATGTGGTCGGTGCTCATGCGAAGCACGTCGGCCGGGCGCTGGCCAGTGAGGAGCGCCAAGTGGACAGCGAACCGCAGGGATACTGCGGCCTTCTCCAACAGCCGAGCCATCAGGTCGTCGCCGACTACGACATCCCGCCCATCCTCCCGGAAGCCTCGCATGCCTGCGCAGGGGTTGGAGGCCTTCGTGAGGCCCTGTTCCCGAGCAAAGTTCCACATGTGCGAGAACAGGGACTTCTCCCGATTGGCGCGCACCTGGCCGATGGAATCCCGAATCGTCTGAGCCGGTAGTCCAACTTGCCTAAGGGCGCAATGCGGGGGAGTAACTTGGCTCATGCTGGTCCAGAACACAGAAAGCCAGCTCTGTGGCTGGCTTTTTGAAGAAGGAGAGATCAGGACAGCGCACTTCACGCGCTGTGCTCACGCACGGAAAAAAAGCCACTGTTGAGTGGCTTTGATCTGGTTAACGAAGGTTTGCCTAGCTAAGCATCTCGATTTATTTGCTTTTCTTCTTCATAGATCCTTCGTTCCTCTCTGGATAAAGGGTCATTCTTTCTTTTGCTATCAAGTGCTTCTATCTGAACTCCTGGAGAAAAGATACTCTTGACGGAATCCCAAAAGACTTCCCATGGGGTGCGAGGTTGTGAAAGCATATTAAACTCCAATTATCTTCCGTTGAGGTAGGGAGGAGGTGTGTCCCGCAGTTCAGCAGAATCCAAATTTATAGTAAATTCTGTGTCCCAATCGCTGATTTTTTTCTTGCGTGGTGGGGTAGGCGTGCGGAAATAGTCATCGTTAGATACAGCATGACTATCAACATCTGGAAAAGAATATTTATTTGATCGGCTAAATGAACCTTTTGTGTCTTTGACTTTCATGTGGACCTCCGGTCCTGTGTGTTGACCGAAAATGACCAACTTTTTTCACACTACTCTGATTTCCAGCGGAAAACCGTTTGGGTAACAACAATTACCTATATGTAGAAGCGGATCAGGGCAGCGAAGCCCGTCGCGAGAGGGCGCGTCTCGCGCCCCGCATCCATGCCCTCAGGAAATGTCAGGAACTGCTCGCGGTCTTTGCAAACGATCCATCTCGGGGGCTGTTATGAAGGAAAAAGACCCCTGGCAGTCTCGCATCCAGGGGCTTGGGGAGCCCTAGACTTGGCGCGCACCCCTTTGAGTGGTGTATGGGCCGGTCGTTGCTTAACTGTTGGCCGTTCTTATAAGAAGCTGCTTCCGGACCTTGCGGTATCTCCAGGCCGCAGGCAGGCTTGGCTGCGCGAGAAGGTACCAAGACAGCGTGCTGCACGCGCTGCGCTCATGCTTCTCGATATGTGTACGCGGATGTAATACAGCTTCCAAAGGAACAAAGATAGGCGCCGAATGAAACTGCTCATTGGCAATTTCGTTTCCTCCAGAGGCGTTCCTTAATTTGAAATTCGGGAGAAAATGTTATGGATCAAAGAATAAGTGAGCCCGAGCTAGGGGCATTGCACGTTTGGCATGCAAGCATGGTGCTGCTGGCACGCCGTGGCGAGATGCTTGGAATTTCTGTATATGAAGCGCCTGCGATCGCAAGTCTAGCCGCACGCTGTGAGTCCCCATATCACATGCTAGTGATAGCGGTAGACGATCCTTGGGATGTGTCCACCCAAAATCGCATTCGCGCGAGCCTTAGCAGGTTTACGGCATAGGCTCGTCTGCGTTTAAAACACTCAGACTCTCGCCGTTTTGTCGTATAAATGACATGTTGCCAAAAAATTCCCTTTTCTGGTGCATGCAATAACCACAATGCTTGTGATAGATGTGAAATGGCTAATGGGCCTAGATGTTGAATTGCATTTTTCTTACAGCGCTCACCAGTACAGAAGCTCATGCTGTGTTAATGACCACACCTAGTAAAAAATCCCCTGGCCAAGTGCCCACATCCTCTTCTCGTAACAGGTTTTCCACGCGCAGGACACTCTACATCGGCATCGCTGTGGTAGTTGTTGCTCTTCTGGTTACGCTTGTTCCCTGGTAGATGATCACGGCTGCTTTTGCGAGCTGTACGTAACAGCCTTGCGGGGAAGTGCGATCCCAAAAAGGCCTCTATGAAGAGGTTTAGGGGAGCGATTATAAAAACAGAGTGGTTCAGATGGCTGAAAAAGAGCCCGCATTCAGCGGGCTTTTCTACAATTGTCATTATATCGGTCTGTGATATTTATCCTCGCGTCCCTCTATATGTGCATTGTGCCTATTGATGTGTTCATGCTGAGAAGATGCTTGGCTGTACGACGGGGCGTTGAGATTGTCTTGAAGCTCTTCTTCGTATATTAATATATCTTCTTTAGACAAGGGGTAATCTTGCTCAGTGGTTTCCATGGGATCTAGGTGAGCTTTGGGAGTAAATACGGTTTTTATAGAATCCCAGAATTTTTCAAAAGGGGTACGAGGGAGTAAGAACATATTGCTCTCCAGTGCGCAAACCATTTAGAGCGGGCGGGCATATCTGTCGTTCGCGCAATACGGCAGATTTAAGAGCGACCAGAGATGCTGTATTCCACCAGCTGCGCATTATTTTGTGCGGTGGATCAGGCGTGTGGGAGTAATCATCTCTTGATACGGA
This sequence comes from Delftia sp. DLF01, assembly GCF_014852125.1. Taxonomy (NCBI): domain Bacteria; kingdom Pseudomonadati; phylum Pseudomonadota; class Betaproteobacteria; order Burkholderiales; family Comamonadaceae; genus Delftia; species Delftia sp. DLF01. The sequence goes on along the minus strand of NZ_JACVAZ010000003.1, from coordinate 396,636 downwards.
ATGGCTATCAACATCAGGTAGCGAAAAACTTTCGATGTGGATGGTTGAATCAGATTTTTTTCTTAATTTCATGTGAACCTCCGGTTTGGATCGTTGGTCAAAGATGACTAACTTTTCACACTACTCTGATTTGCGCGGTAAAACCGTTTGCGTAACAATAATTACCTATATGTAGTAGCGTTTCATGGCGTCGAAGGACATTAGAAGAGGGCGCAAGGCACTCCCTGTGCTTCTGGCTATCAGTAAATTATCAGGAAACTCTCACGGTGTTTACCTGTTCGCGTTTGTCTGGGACATATGCAGTCTGTAGCGTTTGTCGGAACTTTCGAAGGTCCGAGATCTTCTTGTCCAGAGCCTTCGCTGCGCCATGAGCCCTGGCCAGCGGCACATCTGCCAACACTCCATCAGCATCCTCTCCGCGCTGAAACCCGGGCTTTGAACTCGTTCTCGCTGATGTGGATCCGCTTGAGGTTCTCGTGGTAGGCGTTGCTCTGGCCGTTGGCGCCGCGCGTGTTCCCGTAGAGGCGACCTGCCAGAACACGACAAGGCTCGCCGTCGAGATGATGCCGTCGTTGGTGCCCAGCACTGCAGCGCGCAGCCAACCTACGTGAGCGGTTCATGGCGCTCAGGATACGTTCGATAGTGGAATGACTTCATAGGCATCTTTTCGTCAACGCGAGGAGCGCCAAGCAGTATGCAGCAGCGTGTTGTCGTGTGGTATGTAGTGATTATTTTCATGGCTTCTCTAATGTGGAATAAATTTCCATTAAGCTTTATCAGCCTTCGGATAATGCCATGGATTTTTTTATTCGATCGATCGCCGCAACTACGCCCGCCTCAAAGTCTCTCCAGTTTTTTACGCCAGAGTGACGCATTTCATTCATCTTCTCATCTGCGGATTTAATCTCGGTGTGCATTCTATTAATGTGCATCTGAATATTTACTTTGGCATCGGAGCTTGCCAAGTCATATTTCTTCTCAAGCTCTGATACCGCTGCCTTCCCTTTGGATATCTCCTTTCCGGCATTTGCTAAGAACTGCTCGCGAACCATTGCCTCGTTGGTGTAGGTGAATGCTGGCATGTCCTTCACACTTTGTCTTGTAGCCCCCATGATAATCAGTTTTCCTGATATTTCATTAATCTCACGGATTGGAATGGCCACATCATGTTGTCCTATTCCGACAAACCCTCCTGCACTCACGATGGCATAAGTCACGTTCTTGTCAGGTGAAATAATAAGATCATCTACTCTGCCAACTTTTCCCCCAGTGTCGTTAAATATAAATTTCCCTATCAGTGATTTCTTTGCGCTCCATCCCACGGCGGCGCTGGTGGCTTGGGAGGTCTTAACATCCATTGTGGTAGTTGATCCTGCAATTTGTGCCCTTGCTGTTGCAGCAGAAGCTAGGACAGCGGCTAATGCCAGAACGGCAAGAAAATGGTGTGAATGTTGATTTTTCATGATGAGGTTCTCCAAAACGTACCACATCGGGTGTTGGATGTTTGGTGTACGTTTTATCGCTTTTATACTTATCAAGTAGCTCTGTCTGTACGCGAACGTACAGTGGTTTTTTAACCCTAACACCCTTGATGCAGAAATTTCTCTGGAAATATTTCAAGTGTGTGCTGGCGCACAGACATGATTTTATGTTGGACATATTATTCTGATTGTTGAATCATCTAGGATTTACCATGAAAACTGACACACAATTACAGCAAGATGTAATGGCGGAGTTGAAGTGGGAGCCTTCTGTGCACGCATCCCAGATTGGGGTAGAGGTCAAGGATGGAGCTGTCACTTTGGCTGGAGAGGTCAGTAGCTATTTGGAAAAATGGGGAGCTGAAAGGGCCGTGCAACGTGTGGTAGGTGTTAGAGCCTTGGCGATCGACATGACTGTCAAGTTGTCGCAAATGGGAAAGAGGACTGATACCGATATCGCGGCATCCGCGCGAAACGTGCTTAGCTGGACGAATTCGGTTCCTATCGACACCGTTCAGGTCCTTGTAGAAGATGGTTGGATTACCTTGTCTGGGGAAGTGGTTTGGAACTATCAGCGTAGCGATGCTGCCGACAGAGTGCGCCTCTTGCCGGGAGTGCGCGGTGTGAGCAACCAAATTTCCATCAAACCCAGGGCTTCAGCCATCGTCGTAAAGTCAGAAATCGAGGATGCCATCAAGCGTCGTGCGACTTCTGATACGAAAACGATTGTTGTTGATGTCACGGGTGGCGATGTGACGTTAACAGGGACCGTCGGTAGTTGGACGGAGCGTGATCTCGTAGTTCATTCTGCCTGGGGAAGCCCGGGTGTCCGCCAGGTATTTGACAGGATGACCATCATCTGACAATTTTGGCGAAGGCCGTAGGCTTGAATCGTTGTCGCCAATTCATAGCCATTGTCGTCGTGCCTACCTGAAGCGGATGTCTGATGAATCAGAAAGGATCTGAGCCATGACCGAAACCTGTCCAAAGTATGCAGAAATAGGGTGAAAGAGGCATGATTTCGAAAACACCAGAGGCGTGGATGATTGAGAATGTGTTTTCTTTTTGTCTATTTCAGTGGAACGGATTTCTAATCTGTTGGTCGCAAGTTCAAATCTCGAAGGACCCAACAACAAAAACTCGGAAGCCGCGCTATTGTAAAAGTAGCGCGGCTTCGTTTTGTCCCCAATTGAGGAATAGAGGTCTGGGCTGCTGCCGGTTTCATCTTCCACCTTAACAAGAGGTCATCAAAACCGGCAGCAGCTCACAACGTCAACCACATGTCCAGCACTTTTTTGGAGTAGAAAACATGAAAAATTCCATCCAAGCTCCCTGTCCTCTGTGCAGCCTGACCAGTACAGCCTACTTGGAAAACTATGCCAAGTGGACGCATTTTGTGTGTCCCTGTTGTCGTGAGTTCAAAGTGAACAAGCTGGTCATTAACATGTTGCGTGCTGAATCTGTTGATGTTCGTGAGCGGCTGTCACAGGAGGCTCGGGCGTTAACGGGGAGCAACTATCTTCATATCGCTGCAGCTGAGGGCAAGTCATTGCAACCCAAGGGGCTGACTCCTTGGCGCGCAGAGGTGCGGCAGCGGCCGGTTTAATGTTCAGCCGTCCGGTCCATGCCCAGGGCTTGTCCAGAGCGCGATACGGGTGAACACTGGAGCCATGCTTCATCTACCCACTCGGCCCTGCAGGTCAGACCTCCTAGAAGATCCTTCACGTCGTTTCTAGCTTTCTCCGCGTATCCTTCGCCGATATGGCCCAGCTTTATTAATGTCTCCAGCATAGATAAGGCCCCTGCATTCCATGCTTCCGAAACGGTTAGGGTTGTGCGTATCTCATCTGGTAGAGCTTTTGCCCAGTCATCGAATTTCATATACGTGCCTTGTCTCCGGTGTTCATGCGGTGACTTTCAATGCGGCTTGCCTGCTCGCTGAAGAAAAAAGGGCCTGTTGGCCCTTTGGATTTTTATCCAGCAGATTTATTGCTGAGCCTGTTCTTGCTCAGTCCGCTTTTTTTGCTGCTCGGGCGCGTGCGATCCCTCTTTCAGAGGTCGGCTTTGCTCCTGCTGCGAGGGTTGCGGCTTGTTGCCTTGTTGCTGGTTGTTGCCAGGGGTATTTTGAAAAACGGCCATGAAGAGCTCCTTGGTTATCAAAAGCCAAGATCGGCTCCTGAGGTCTAACGATGTTCCTTTTCCTGATTTTCTGCTGTAGTCAAATAGGCCAATGATTATTTAATGTGTAAGCAGCGTGCCGAAAGGCTTTTATTTTTTAGGGTAAAACTGGACCTTAATAGGTTTCTGGTTTTATATAATATGTAGAAATGACGTTCGATCAGATCGCAATTGCCCTGCTGGGGTCCCTGGCAGCTTGGCTCTCCCAAGCCCGGGGAAAGAGCTGGCGCAAATGGGCGCCGGTGTTCGGAATGCTGGGGCAGCCGTTCTGGTTTTATGCCAGCTGGCAGGCCGAGCAGTGGGGCATCTTCGCCGTGTCGATCATCTATGCTGGCGCGTGGGCCCGGGAGCTGTGGGTCTACTGGATCTCGCCGCGGCGTGAGCATGGCACGGAGCCCATTCAACTGGTCCCCCGCCGCAAGCCATGATCTATGCCCTGCTGGGTTAGACCAAAGTGGAGATTTCTGACACCGGCGATGCGCTGATAGTGGAGGGTTCAGGCAGGCGGTGTGCTATGACCAAAACCTGCCCAAAGTAGGCTGAAATAGGGTGAAAAAGGCATGATTTCGAAAACACCAGATGAGTGGCTATCGTTGCAAGTGATTGATACGAAAGGTATTTTCTCTTATGCCTATTTCGATAGATCTGACTTTTAATCCGTTGGTCGCGAGTTCGAATCTCTCAGGACCCACCAAAGAACACAAGGCCCCGTACCAATACGGGGCCTTTTTTCTTTGCTATCGAAGAAGTAGCAAGAGTGGCGTTCAGGCCGCTTTTTTCTTGGCCGTTGTGCAGGCTTTTTTGCCAATCAACGCAACGGCACTTTTCAGCGTCTTCGTCGCCAGATGGCCGTACCGCTTCGTGCTCACGGCAGACTTGTGCCCCAGTACGCCGCCCATGTTGTACAGATCCACGCCGGCGTTGATCATCTCGCTGGCTGTGCTGTGCCGCAGGTCATGCAGCCGGGCATGGCTGTAGCCGGCCGCTCGCGCGCCAGCCTTGAACGCTTTGCGCGCACGTCCACGCCGCGCTGATAAGCAGCCACAAGTGCCTGCGCAATGTCAGGAGCCTGGAAGGCATAGGCCAGCACCTGAATGCTTGTCTTGGCGCTGGCGATTGTGTCCAGCACCAACTTGCGGGCGGAACCTTCGGGTGAGAACCCTACCTGCACGCTCGACTGGGCAAAGGAGGCGATCGGCAGAGCGAGCAGAGCCGCCAGTGCAATGCGAGGAAGGTTTTTCATACGCAGATAGTGCTGCGCCCGCGCTGTCTGCGGGCGCGGCGCCACTTCAATTCACGACTGAAATTTTGAGCGTGTACGCGGACGACTTGCCCTGCCGGGCGGCCGCACGATTGAGGAAGACTCGCACACGGTAGTCACCGCTGGCGGGCAAGGCGCCGGTCCAAGTGGGCCCGTCTGCCATTTCGCCGCGGAACAGCGCTTCATCGCTGCCAGGTGGGAGCACGTTGAAGTAGGTCGAGGTGGATTTTGTCTCCATCTGCACGGTCATCGTCTGCCCGGCGCCCGCGCGGACCACGTAGTCGCGCGTCTCCACCTTGTTGCCTTGGAGCTTGCCCTGGACGGTGGCGCTCGACGTGCCTTTCTTGAAGTTCACCGCAGTAGAGGGAACATCCGCCTGAGCCATCGCTGGCACTTGCACGACCGTGAGGCAGGCGACAAATGCAGCTGTGCAAATTCTGGAAAGCATGCAGGTCCTTTCTAGGAGGCGCATATCGCCCCGTTCACGTACAGGCTACCAGACGATCGGGCGCATTGTGCGACAGCCTCCGACGAGCCGCCTCGCAGAGATGACGGTGCCGTCCCAAGCCTGCCACGTTCGGCAGGATGAGCAAGGAACAGAAGCAAGCCCCCCAGTGGGAGCGCATTGAGCTGGACTACAGGGCTGGCCCCCCACAACGCACCCGTAGGACTCTCGCCACCGGAATCTTGCTCAGGGACCGACAGCCTGCAGCCCGCTGGCGGGGCACCATGCAAGCTCTGAAGAAACAGGAGCAATGAATGGCGATTTCAGAAAAGATCCAGGACCTGCGCAAGTGGGATGACTCTCGCAAGGGATTCACGGGAGAGCACTGGCTGGTGCTCGGTGCTGGCCTATTGGCTCTGCGCCACGCCCGGCGGACGGAAAGTGGCATGGGCCGTGTTGTGAGTGGTGCGCTGGGCACAGCACTGATAGCGCGGGCGGTAACGGGCCGCGATGGTGTTCTGGGAACGGCAGAGCGCTTGGCTGCAAAGCCCACGCTGGCCGAGCGCCTGCAGATCGCCGCGCGCCGCCTGTAGATACGCAGACGAAGAAAAGGCCCGCAGTTGCGGGCCTTGTTTTTAGGTCAGGGCTGCATCAACGCTGGCGGCGTATGCGACGCAGGCCGAACATCGCCATCAGGGCAGACATCAGAATGACACCCCACTCGCTGAGCGTAGGAATGGCTGCGGCGCCGCCGGCTGGAGCTGCTGCCAGCACGGGCACGAGTGGGTCTGCGATTACGCCCACGGCAGGGTTGGTATCACCCGGGCCGTTGTCGGTGATGGTGTAGGTCACCGTGGTGCGCGCACCGTTCACGATCACGTTCAGCGCGGTCGCAGGGTCGAACCATCCGCCGGCTCCATCGGGCTTGCGGAACTGCACGCCTTCGGGGAGAGCGCTGGGATAGGTGAGAGTCATCGTCACAGATCCGGTGCAGTTTTCAGCGCTGAAAGCGAATTGACCGCTGGGCGCTTGGAGGTTCGGAGGGGTGGAGGTCACAGGTCCGAAGCCGCCGCCAGGTTGCAGCGTGCAGGTGGTGCCGCCGCCGGACATCGTGGCAGACGGTATGCCTGTCATGCCAGGCACACTGCCGGGCGCGCTCACCAACTGCAGCTTGCGCGGCGTGGCTTGTGTGCTTGCAGAGGCTGCGCCGGTGGTCCCGTTGGATGCCACGACCGTGAAGTTGTAGGTGAAGCCATTGCTCAGGCCAGCCACGACGATGGGGGATGTCGTTCCCTGCTGAGTGATCACACCAGGCGCACCGGGCACGGCCACGGGGGTCGCGGTCACGGTATAGCCTGTGATGGGGGTGCCGCCGTCAGATGCAGGTGCAGTAAAGGTCACCGTAGCCTGCCCGTCGGCTGCAGTGACGTTGCCAATGGTGGGGGCTCCGGGTGCCGCTGCATTCACCATGAAGGTTTGAGACACCTGTGATGCAGGCAGATAGCTTGCGTTACCACTTTGGTTCGCATCGACGGTGCAAGAGCCTGTGTTCACAAAAGTCAGCATGCCGCCCGACGTGACCGTGCACACGGCAGTTGTGGTTGCACTGAAGGCCACGGGCAGGCTGGAACTGGCCGTCGCGGTCAGTGTTGGCGTTGTGCCGAAACTTTGGTCGCCGGGGTTTGTGAACGTGATGCTCTGGGTTTGCTGTCCATTCACCAGTACGCCGGTCGTGGCGCCTACGTTTGCCAAATTCAGTACAACGTTGGTGCCTCCGCTCGTCATCGTGCTCCCATTGAGATTGATGGCTGTCCCTAACGTCACTCCATTTGCATCAAAGTCACCTGGCTGCACGGTGTATATGAAAGTCAGGGTGGAGGTGTTGCTGCCACCGACGAAGTTCGCTTGCCGGATAGTTGAACCAATCGTCAAAGGAATTGACGGTGGGCCGCCAGCTGTGACGGCGACGGGAGCGCTGTAGGTCACATTGAACTGCAGGTTCTGTCCAGCACTATAGGTTCCGTTGGGAGGAACGCTTACTGATTGCACTGAGGGGGCAGCGGCCGCAAGCATGTAGCTCAGCGCGGTTTGGCAGGCGTTGGCGTCTGTGATGGTCACCCAATATTGACCGGGAGCTAGTCCTGTCGCGGTTGCCGCTGTGCCCCCGGAGGGGATCCAGGCGTAGGTGTAGCCAGGAGTCCCCCCGCTCGCGACAACTGCTGCGCTACCGTTGTTGCCTCCAGTGGGATTGATCTGCGACTTTGTGCCTGATAGGGCTGCTACAGGTTGTCCAACTGTGACAGACGCAGTTCCCTGCAAGTTGTTCGAGTCAGTAACTTCGACGGTGTAAGTGCCAGCCATGAGCCCTGAGGCGGTAGCGTTTGTGCCTCCAGTGGGTGCCCATGAGTAGGAGAAGGGCGCAACACCGTTCTGGATGCTGTGGGCCGTGGCTGTGCCATTGTTTCCTCCGTAACACGAGACATTGGTATGTGATGTGGATACGTTGAGCAACTGTGCGCTGGCGGAGCCAGCAAAGGCCACAAGAGCCACGGCGCTGCCCAGTGCCCATGTGCGGAAATTCCCGGATGACATGTTGGTTCCTTTTTAGCGAACGGCTCGCTCCCTGCAGCGCTCTATACCGAACCCATGTTCGATGGCCGAATTCGTTGCAAATTGTAGAAATTTGTGTATTTTGTGTATATCACTGAAACTTGGTAGTTACTTGGAGTGGGTGGCCTGGTGCTGTGGCGGTCGTCCCAAGCCTGCCAGCTTCGGGCGGATGAGCAAGCAACAGAAACAGGCGCCGCAGTGGGAGCGCGTCGAGCTGGACGCGCGCTGTCTCTGACGGCCTGCGCGAGCAATCTGCAGATGCCGCCCGCAGACTTGCCAGCGCTCCCCCCGCATCCGTCCTTGAATACGCCACTGCCGTCAATGCCGTATATGAAGACTGCCGCGCAGCGTATGGGGACATGGCAGCAAAGGCTGCAGGACACGCAGCCGATGTCCAATCATTAGGTGCTGCATGGCCTGGAATATCCAAGGATTTAAATCGCGTTTAATTTCTTGGTTAGATGCTTGATTATAGGAAATCAACTAATGAATTTTTAGGTCAGAGTGTGATTTATGGTTTATCCCAAGCTCGTCAATTCCTGAAAGTGTCGCAGGATTAAATGATTCATATTTTCAGATTGTAATTAGACTGCTTGCGGCTAGGGAGGTGATTTTTTTCTGCAGCTCCTCTAAGAGTGGTTAACACCACTTCACCAGAGGGCCCATCAGAGCGGTTATGCTCCCTGCCCTCATTACGAGAAGGTCCACGTGAGCGTTGACCTTCTCGCTGGCGGTGCTGTGTCGCAGGTCGTGGAGAAGCAGATCAATGAGGCCAGCGCATCCGCTCGTTCACGCGTGTTTTGGGCAGATTTTCCTTAGCAAGCAAATAAATTAACTAAATTAAATTTGTTGAAGCGTTTGATGTGAATTATCTTGATGAACCGGTTGCAGGCTATAGTCAGGCGGCTTCGCTTAATTTTCATGTCAATGGAGACGTTATGAATCGATGGGTCCGCAGTGTTGTGATTTCTGCCGTTGCCTCTTGCCTGTCTGCTTACGCAATGGCGGCCTTGCCTGATTCCGGTATGTGGGCAATGGATGGTGAGCTGAATGGCAAGCCTGGGCGTGGGATTCAGATAGACAGGCAAGGCGGGCTGAACGTGATCGTTACCTACTTCGGATACAGAACGGATGGCTCTGCACTTTTCCTGCAGGCTGCGGGTCAGCTGAAGGATGAAAAAACCTTCGAAGGTGAACTGACGGAATACCGTGGCGGCCGCGTTCTGGGAGGGCCCGCACAGGATGGAGAGCCCGTGCGAGTCGTAGGACCTGTCCGCATTGTTTTTGATACAGAGACTTCTGCTACGGTCACTTTGCCCGGGGAGGCGCCACAGCCAATGAAGCGGTTCGGCTTTGAGGACAATTTGGCCCGCATGCATGGCAAGAGCTTCAGCTACTCATCGGGTGAGGAACTGGTGATGAGTGGTTCGAGGGGTGGGCAGCTTCATATCTACGCTAAGGGAGATGTGTTCCGCATGGAGGAGGAGTTTGCAGCCGGAGGGACTTGCTTTTACGAGGGACCTCTGAGGTATTCGGGAGGTGGCATCTACTCTGAGGGGCTTTTGAGCTGCAAAGGCGCTCCGTCTCGATCCGGCTTGAACATGTACAGGATTGAGAGGCTGCACGTGGACGAATACGGCGTCCTGACGGGACGGATCCATTGGAGCGGGGTGGATGCAGCCGGCCAACTCGTCCAACCGGCCAGAACGGTACTGGGCTTTTGCCATAGCAGTGCAGCCGTAATGCTGACGCCCATGCCGTGCTTGGGCGGCGGAAAAAACTACTACCAGGCTGAAAGGCATTGAAGGAATCACAGCGCACGCGCGCTGTGATCATTCCTTTTGGGGCGGGTCCTCAAAAATCCGTCCCGCTCCTGTGCTCAGTACTGGCGCCGCGTCCTGGCTACGCCGACCAAGGCCAGCAGGCCCGACAGCAGCAGCAGGCTCCATTCGCCAAGCGTGGGGATGGCCTGGGCTGATGCGATTGGGGGCGCGAAGGTGATCAGAACGGACCCGTCCGCACCATTCGAATCTCCGACGCCACCCATCCCCGCTCCGCTGGTGGCTGCTGCGAATGTGATTCCGGTGCCGTAGCTGCTGCCACCACCACCAGCGCCGCCTATGTCGTCAGTGTTCCCGCCGCCGCCGCCGCCACCCCCCCCGTAGCCGCCGCCACCACCACCGGCGTTGTAGCCGCCGGCTCCTCCGCCGCCTGCGCCGCCACCGCCCAAACCGGGGCCCATGCTGCCGACGCTGGCGCCACTGGCTCCTGGTCCTGCAGGACCCACGCCGCTGCCGCTGCCGCCTCCGTCATTGCCTGTGGCCGTGCTGCCGTCCCTGCTGCTGGTGCTGCCGCCAGCGCCTCCCGTGCCGTCGGTGCCAATGCCACCGGCCCCGCCCGTGCCAGCCACCGTACCGCCTGCGCCACCGGGGTGTGCCGGGTTGCCCATCGTTCCGTTGCTGCCGTTGCCACCTCCGAAGCCCACTCCCGCATTGCCACCGGAAACTCCAACGGTGTCGTTGCGGCCGGCGCCGCCTCCGCCGCCCGCCACGGCCAGAACGGTGAAGGCGGATGTGTCGATGATGCTGCTGCTTCCACCGCCCCCTGCGCCGACAGGCCCTCCTGTGGTGCCTCCGCCACCGACGCTGATCAGGAGGTTGTTGGCAGGAGTCACCGCCAAGCTGCCTGTGCCAACGGCGGCGTTTCCTCCTGTCACCATGGATGAGCTGAGAACGCCCCCGCCGCCACCGCCGATGAGGGTGACGGTCATGGTCGTGATGCCTGCAGGTACGGTGCAAACCTGGGGTCCGCCAGCGGCGGTGTACACCGTTCCACTGACGCAGGGCGCTGCCCAGACCGCAGGGGCCAGGCACGCAGCGCAAGCTGCCAGAAGACGCGCATTCAATATGCCCTTGCGCAGTTCAGGCCAAGGCGTGATCCATCTTTGTTGATTCGGTGTTGTTGCTCGCATTTTTCCTCATCCCTTGGTGAATATATTTTGCGAGCGCGATGCTATGTGATGGTCTGAATATTGTCTATTGAGGAATTACTTGATTTCGGCTTGTGGAGTCAAGTTGATGTTGTTTATATATTGATATAAATCAATCAATAGAAAATTCAAATGTATCGAGTTTGAGATTATTGGATTTTATTTGTTTAGATTTATTTTCCAGCTGAATGCCAATAAACCGTCATGGTATGAATCAACGGCAATTAGCTCTGCTGTTTTTGGTTTTCCTATGCAAGAACAACGCGAAATCAACATTGAGGCATCAGTGCGCGAGCCCATGGCCTGTGCCTGAAGTTGATTCTCACAATCCAAGAAACTCAAACGGTGCCGATTCCTGAAAATTCCGCGTGGCATCGCCCGAGAATGTGTGGTCCTGATCCGGTCCCAGGTCGAGCTTGAGCACCTTGCCTGTTTGCTTGCTGAAGTCCAGTGCCTTGAGGTCCACCCAGAAGGTATTCGGTGTCAGGGCCGACTCGAAGAAATAGAGCTTGCGCTGGTGGTCGAACACGGTTCTCCAGCGGGTAGATGAAATGTTGGGCTCTTCGGGAGTGTTCAGGCCATATGGCACGGAGGCGTTGCGGATCACGCTGAAGACGCTGGCAAGCGCCTTGTTAGGGTCCGGGCTTTTGGGGATCGCGTTGACGTAGAACGATGCGCGGGCAAAGCGGTCGGCGGCCCGGTTGGTGCCGGGCAGCATGGTGGTGCCGCCCACTTGCTTCCAATAGGCGTTCAGGGCCAGTTGCTGATCAAAGGTCGGCGAGTTGGTCATGACCTGGTATTCACGGCCGTGGTGTATCACCTGTCGGCCGTTGATGTATTCGACGATCGCGCTGTCGCCGCTGGCGTCGGACATCGAAAGGTGCAGCGTCGTCAGGCGGTTCTCTCCGGGCACGTTGTCCGAGACGATGGTGAAGGGCTCTTTCTCCAAAGCCGCGACGGCTTCCTTCACGGTGGCGAAGTTGTCCAGCACATACTGCGCCCAAGCCGCAATGGTCAGGCCGGGTTTGCTGCCTGCGCCGAAAGCGGGGTATTGGGATTCCACGAGCCATAGCAGGTTGGCATTCAGGCCGGCCTCATTGACTCCATCGGTGGTGGAAACGTCATAGCCCGAGGTGACAACGCTGCCGTACCTGGAAGTCCAGCGCAGGGAATTGGGGCCGGCCTTGCCGCTGCGCTCCATGCCGCGCGGCAGTACCCAGAGATTGCTGACGATGTCGCTTTTCCAGTCCATGGAGCGTGCCGTCACGACCTGGCCATTCGCACCCAAATAGACAAGGCGAGTACAGGCCCAGGCGCTGGAAAGGGCTGCAAGCCCGGCAAATCCCACCAGCAATGCGCCCACAAAGGGACGAATCTGCAATGTGCTTTTCTTCACGGGCAATTCCTTTGTAAGCAAATGGACTGGCGCAGTGTAGGCGGCAGGCATTTGCATCCAGAGTCGGATAAAGCCGCATTGGAGACGGCCAAGGAGATGGCCGATGGTTTTATGGGCGTGGTGCAGGCAACGGCACGCGCGCTGGCAGCACGGTCAGATGGCGTGGCTGAGCATGGGGCTGGCCAGCATCGCCACGGCAAAGGAAATGGCGCAGATGGCAGACCACAGAAAGACGAGGAAGAGGTGTCGCATCAGAAAGCTCTCGGCAGTTCGGTGGCGAATGCGGCCCGCAAGGCGCGCAAGCCCCGCGCGTACAGGCGCCACAGGGGCGAGCGCGACTCCATGCGCAGCAGCAAAGGCTGGCTGCCGCGAAGGGGAAAGGCTTCCAGCAGGCTGCGGTGGTAGCGGGCATCCGGGTCCGGGTTGAAGCTTTCTGTCGGAACGACTCGACTCATCTTGTATCTCCGTCACATGATTTGGAGAGGTTTCTGGGTACGTGCTCTCCTATGGGCTCTATTTCAATTGGTTGCGCGGTGTTTCTGTGCGGGCCAAGGCTGAGGTCGCATGTAGGCCGCGCCTGTACGCCGTGTATGTGTTTTGCGGACGCGCTGTGCGCTGCGTCCTCAGGCCTCGCAGGGGTGCAAGGAGTGGCCTGCAAGCCTCTTTGCGGCGGCTTGCCATGCCTAGAATTCCTGGTCCCCATTTCATTTGTTTGCCAGGAGTTCCATGTCGTCCCTTGTTCCTCCGCTCCAGATCCGGCCTGTCACACAGGCGGACCACCACCAATGGCTTCCTCTCTGGCAGGGCTACAACGCGTTCTATGGGCGCGCTGGCGAGACGGCGCTGCCCGAAGGCATCACACAGGCCACCTGGGAGCGCTTCCTCAATCCGCTGGAGCCGGTGTTTGCGCTCGTGGCGGAGAGCGAGGGTGAGCTGGTCGGCCTGGCGCACTACCTTTTTCATCGCAGCACCACGCGGCTGGAGCCGGTGTGCTATCTGCAGGATCTGTTTGCCGATGCGCGGCGGCGCAAGCAGGGCATTGGCAAGTCGCTTATCCGTGCGGTCTATGCGCAGGCTGCGCAGGCAGGAGCGCGCCGCGTGTACTGGCAGACGCAGTCCTCCAACGAGGCGGGCCGCGCGCTGTATGACCAGGTGGCCGAGCACCGAGGCTTCATCGTCTACGGGCACGAAGTGCAGGACTGAGGCTGACGCTTTGTTGTCGGGTAGGCGGCCTGGATACGAAACCTGTTGAAACAGCGGGCGTGTGCTGCCGCTGCAAGGCCTGCGGGCAGCCCGGCAACCCTAGAATCACGCGTTGTCCTATCGCTGCTAGCGCTGCACCCCATGTCCAATCTCATCGTCCACGGCGGCACGCCTTTGCGCGGCCGCGTCGTTCCCTCCGCCAACAAGAATGCCGTGCTGCCGATTCTGTGCGCCACGCTGCTGACCGATCAGCCGCTGCGGCTGCATGGCGTGCCGGACATCACGGATGTGCGCAAGATCCTCGACATCTTCCGCACGCTGGGCAGCGAGGTGCAACTGGACGAGGCCACGCGCACGCTGCAGCTGCACCACCGCGACACGCGCTTTGACGCGTCCTCGCACCGCCTGCCCGAGGAAATGCGCTCTTCCATCATGCTGGTGCCGCCGCTGCTGGCGCGCTTTGGCGTGGCGCGGCTGGAGGACAACGTCAAGGGCTGCACGTTGGGCGTGCGCGAGATCGATCCGCACGTGGACATCTTTCGCTCCTTTGGCGGAGAGGTTGAGCGCGCCAGCGGCTCCCTGCTGATTCACAGTGCCGCGCCGCTCAAGGCTGTGCGCCACTGGCTGGACTATGCATCGGTCACGGCCACGGAGAACTTCGTGCTGTGCGCCGTGGCTGCGCAGGGCGAGTCCATGCTGACCAATGCGGCCTGCGAGCCGCATGTGCAGGAGTTCTGCCGCTTCATGGTGATGATGGGTGCCGATATTGACGGCATCGGCACCTCGCGGCTGACGGTGCGCGGCGGTGCGCCGCTGAGCGGCGGCGATTTCACCTTCGAGGAAGACTTCCACGAGATCACCACCTTTCTCGCGCTGGGCGCGATCACGGGCGGCGATGTGGAGGTACGCAACAGCACGCCAGACAACTTTCCGCTGATCGACCGCACCTTCGCCAAGTTTGGCGTACAGGTGGAGCACAAGAACGGCTGGTCGCGCGCGCTGCGCTCCGGGCCGCTGAAGGTGCAGACGCCGTTCACCAGCAATGTGCTCACCAAGGTGGAAGCCGCTCCCTGGCCGTACTTTCCGGTGGATCTGCTGCCCATCTTCATTGCGCTGGGTGTGCATGCGCAGGGCAATGCGCTGTTCTGGAACAAGATCTACGACGGCGCGCTGGGCTGGACGGGCGAGCTGTCCAAGTTCGGTGCCCATGTGTTTTCTTCGGACCCGCACCGCGTGGTCACCTTTGGCGGCAATCCGCTGACGCCGGCCGTGGTGGAGAGCCCCTACATCATCCGCGTGGCGATTGCGCTGTTCATGGTCGCCAGCAGCATCGAGGGTCGCTCGGAGATCCGCAACGCCACGCCGATTCGCCGTGCGCATCCGCACTTTGTCGAGAACCTGCGCAGCCTGGGCGCGCGGGTGGAGTGGACCAACGAGGAGTGAGGCCAGGCGGCGATGCGCAGGCCGCTATGCCTGCGGCGCCGCATCCGAGAATCTCTTGGCCGCCCTGAGCAGGTAGCTCACGGCATAGAGGATGGGGTCGTCCATCTCGTCGTCGTTCACGCGGTCAATGATTTCCAGCAGGCCTTGAAGGTCGGTCGACATCTGCGGCAGCACGCTGCTGGCCAGCGCCTCGACCGGCTGCTCTGCAGCGGCACGGTCTGCCTTGAGGTGGTAGCTGCGCAGCAGGTCGTGGACACCGACCACCATGGCGCGGTTGGATCTTTCCACATGCATTTCCAGCACGCTCAGCGCCGCGCTGATGTGGCATAGCGCATCGGTCGCCAGGCTCTCCGGATCGGGCGCTCTGGCGAGGGCCTGCGCAAGGCGCGCGCAGGCGTGCATGTCTGTGTCCGGCATGGTTCTGTTCTTGCGCAATAGGTCTGGGGTTCAGTGCTCGTACGCACGGGCATCGGCGTGTGCATGGCATGGGGTCTGGTTTGCCCGGTCCTCGGTCGGGCCGATTCAAATGTTATGCCAACTTGGAATCATGTCAACTAGGCATGAATCTGAATTTGCATCTGACAGGTACCATCGCCCAATGCAACGAAAACCCTTTCCCAGCGAAACCCAGGAGCGCTTCATCGTCCGTTTCCCGGATGGAATGCGCGATCGCATCTCGGAAGTGGCAAAGGCAGGCCACCGTTCCATGAATGCCGAAATCGTTGCCCGCATACGGCGCAGCTTCGAATTGGATGAAGCCGGCGACACGGCCCAGGCTGGCCCGGACCTGGATGTGGCGGAGTTGAAAAAGGAAATCGCGCGCCTGTGCCGCTTGCTGCAAGAACACAAGGACGCCGCTGCAGGCCTGTTCGAGGCGCACAAGGAGGCCGTGGTGACCGAAGCCCTCAAGCGCCTGCGCTCCGAAGCGGGTGAGGCCGCGTCTTTGTCCAAGGCCACGGGGGATGGCATGCAGGCCCGTCGCCCCAGCAAGAAGACCTGAGGCTGTAGGCCTCAGACCACGCGTATCGTTGCAGCGCGCTGTCGCGCGCCCCGGTTTGCCACGCGTATCGTTGCGTTGGGTGTTAAACAACTATCCCTTTTTGAAGGCTCTTGCAGCAAAGGACGCAACTATGAACACGGATCAGATCAAGGGCACGCTCAAGGATGCCGCAGGCAAGGTGCAGCAAAAGGCTGGCGAGTTGATCGACAGCCCCGAGCAACAGGCCAAGGGCATTGCCAAGCAGGTCGAAGGCACGGCCCAGAAGAAGCTGGGTGATGTGAAGGAAGTCTTGAAGGACGCGAAAAAATAAGGCATTCACCCTGCCTTTGCGAACAAGCCCGCCACACCCTGGCGGGCTTTTTCTTTTCCACGGATTTCGATGAATGGGCGTGGGAACAAGGCGCTCCGCGCTTCCTGTTTCAGACGGCCTGCGGCACCCTGCGGCCAGGGTCCGTGGCCACATGCACGCGGTCGCGGCCCGCCTGCTTGGCGGCATACAGCAGGCCGTCGGCGCGCGTCAGCGCATCGGTCAAGGCGGTGTTGGCGGCCACGGGTGCGATGCCGAAGCTGATGGTCACCCGCTGGCCGGCCGCCAGCACATAGCCATCCGCGCTGAGCTGGGCGCGTATGCGCTGGGCCACGCGCTCGGCCTCCTGGGGCGTGGTGCGCATCAGCAGCAGCACGAATTCCTCGCCGCCAAAGCGTGACACCAGATCGTCGTTGCGCACGTGTTGCTGCAGGGTCTGGGCCACGGCCTGCAATACACGGTCTCCGCTGTCATGTCCCCAGCTGTCATTGATGCGCTTGAAGTGGTCTATGTCGCCTATCAGCACGGAGATCGGGGCCATGTGCGGATCGGCCAGGCGCAGCTCGGCAGCCTCCTGGAAGGCGCGGCGGTTGAGCAGGTTGGTCAGCGAGTCGTGGTTGCGCTCCTCGCGCAGCGCGGTGAAGACATCGCGCACCGTGCAGGCCAGCAGCATGAGGGTGAACAGCAGCGCAAACGACAGCGTGCTGACCAGGGTCACCAGCCAGTAGGTGGAGCGTGCAATCTCATTGAGATCGGTGCTGCCCAGGGCCAGCACCAGCAGCGGCCGGGCAGCGGTGTAGCCGGCAAACACCACGTAGGACCAGTAGAGCATTCTCTCCAGCCAATCCTGAGGCGGCCGGCGCCGCAGCATGGCGGGCGCCGGCAGCATCTGCAGCAGGCCCAGGCCGGTGTTGAGCCAGTGCACGCGCACCCACAGATCGACCTGGACCCGGCTGTAGTAGTACAGCGCAGCCAGGACGACGGCGCCTATGAGCAGCCCCAGCAAGGGATGGGCCGAGACGCCATAGCGCCCCGCCATGCAGCGCGCGAAGCACCAGGTGCCGAACAGATACATAGCGCCCGTGAACACGGCCCAGTGGTGCAGTTCTTCCCGGGGTGCAAGGCTTTGCCAGGCCAGCGCCAGAGAAACCAGGGCGTATCCGCCCGCAATCCACAGCAGGTAGCGCTGGCGCCGCTGCACCAGCCAGCACACGGCCAGCGTGCAACTGAGCAGCAAAATGCTCAGCGGCGCAATCAATACATAGAGGCGATCGGTATCGAGTGACACATCCACAGCGTGTTATGCACTTGCAGGTGCGGGTGGCGACAGCTTCGCGATTGCGGCATTGAATGGTGCTGCATTCCGAAGCGCCGGTCCATTTTGCATCCGTTGCCACGGCGCTTGCGGCCGCATGGGCGCATGTTCTGCGTTGTGCACGGCTGGCAATATCGGGCCTACCCGTGCGGCGGCCTCAAGTCCCGGGCATTTGTGACGAAAAAGCAGGTCATCTTTTCCGGATTGGTGGCCTATGCCGATATGGCAAGGCGTTGCGCCGGAAAACGGTCGCCGCTGATGTGCGCGGCCTGTTGTTTCACCTTTCCTGTATTCGGTTTTTCCGACGAGAGTGCTACGAATGAAATTTGATCAATGGAGCGTGTCCGCCAAGCTTTGGGGCACGCTGGGCGGCTTGCTGGCGATGATGCTTGCGGTATCGCTTTGGGCACAGTTTGCGGCGGCTCGCGCCATGGACCACGGCATGCAGACGCTGTCCGAGTACGAGAGTCGCATCAGCCTGGCCATTCAATGGAAGGGCGCAACGGAGACCACGGGCGAGCGGGTTCTGGCCAGCAATGCCTCCACCGATGAGGAACTGACCCGCCTGCTAGACGGCCGGGTCAAGGAAGGCTCGGCACTGATCACCAAGCTGCAGGCCGAGATCGTCAAGGGCGCCAGCGAGGCCGACAAGGCGGCGCTGGAGCGCATTGCCGCCATCCGCACCGAGGTGCTGGCACTGAACAAGCGGGCGCGCGAGATCAAGTTGACCGGCGATGCAGCGGCATTCCGCGAGTTCGTCCAGCAGCAGTACCTGGGCGCCATTGGCCGCTACGTGGACTCGCTGGAAGTCTTCGTGCAACTGCAGCGCAGCCAGCGCGATGCAGCCCGCGAGCAGGCCCAGGCCGCCCGGCAGCAGGCCAGCGTGCTGGCCTGGATCGTCCAGGGCGTGGTCCTTCTGGCGGGCCTGGCCCTGGCCTTGGCGCTGACGCGGGCCATCACCCGCCCCCTGGAACGCGCCGTGCAGCTGACGGACGCCATCGCCCAGGGCGACCTCACGGTGTCGGCCGATGACAGTCGCAAGGACGAGTTCGGCCACCTGCTGCGCTCGGTCTCGGGCATGGCTGCGCGGCTGCGCGGCCTGGTGACGGAGGTGCGTGACAGCGTGCACTCCATCTCCACCGCATCCACCGAGATTGCCGCGGGCAACCACAACCTGTCTTCGCGCACTGAGCAGACGGCGTCCAATCTGGAGGAAACGGCCGCCAGCATGGAGCAACTGACCGCCACCGTGGGCCAGGCGGCCGACACCGCGCGCCAGGCCAATCATCTGGCCGGCAGCGCCGCCCAGGCTGCCGAGCGCGGCGGCGCCGTGGTGGGCCATGTGGTGGCCAGCATGGATCGCATCGGCGACAGCGCGCGCCGCATCTCCGACATCATCGGTGTCATCGACTCCATTGCCTTCCAGACCAACATCCTGGCGCTGAACGCTGCCGTGGAAGCGGCCCGCGCAGGCGAGCAGGGCCGCGGCTTTGCCGTGGTGGCCGGTGAAGTGCGGGCCCTGGCCCATCGCAGCGCCGAGGCCGCCAAGGAGATCAAGGTGCTGATCAGCACCTCGGTCGATGCCGCGCAGGAAGGCTCGGCCCAGGTGGCCCAGGCCGGCCAGGTGATGGACGATATCGTGGGCAGCGTGCGCAAGGTCTCGGACATGATCGGCGAGATCACGGCATCTTCCACCGAGCAGCGCGACGGCATTGGCCAGGTCAACCAGGCAGTCAGCCAGCTGGACCAGATGACGCAGCAAAATGCGGCTCTCGTGGAGGAGTCCGCAGCGGCGGCCGCCGCCCTCAGCGACCAGGCGCAGCGCCTGTCGGGCATGGTGGCCGTGTTCAAGGTGGGCCATGCCGTGCCAGCCTTGCGTTGACCAGCACCAATGCGCAGTAACACACGCAGAAAAAAGGACCGCCCGAGGGCGGTCCTTGAAGAGAAAAGCCGGTGCCCTTGCGGGCCTGCCAGGGTAAGTCAGTGAGAGGGGAGGGAGGAGATAGTCTCCCTGGCCCGGCTGGAAAATGGTTCGTGGTGGCTGCCGATCGATTCAGTGGCCGCCTGGACTTTGCCGCTGCGTGGTTGCATCCACATGGCTTGCGCTTGCTGCAAAGGCGTGGCCAACATGATTTTGGAGAGCAGGGCTGTAGGACAGTTCCCTGTGTGATACCTGCTGTTTCCCTTGTTGTGATTGCTTGGGTACCGAAACATGCCGGCACCCATCGGTTCACGCATCTGCACTACATTGAAGAATTTGTAACTTCTGAGCAATAGGGTTAACCCGTTGCTTCTGGCAGCAAAAAGCCCGCACTTGGCGGGCTCTGTCGCAGCTTGGTGGCTGCCAGGGGGCGGGTTGCGCCGGACCTCATATGGCGAAGGGAGTGCGGTCCTTGCCTTCGATCCAGCGGGGCTGCTTGCCGCGGCCGGTCCAGGTCGCGCCCGTGGCCGGGTCGCGGTACTTGGGGACGCCGACCACGCGGAAACCGCCACCAGCCTTGGCTTTGGACGAAGGGAAGACGTCGGCCTCGGTCAATCCGTATTGGTCGATGATGGTGCGCACCTGGGCAATGGCTCCGGACTTCTCGGTCTTGAGCACTTCGGCGATCTGGGCTTCGAGATGGGCTTTCTGCTGCAGCAGTGTCTTGTAGTCGGTAGTCATGTATATCAATGGATGTTGATCTGCCAATATAAAGGAATCTTAGGAGACTTTTGGCAAAGTGAGCCTACACTGCCGCGCAACACCCGGACGACGACAGGCGTATTGCCTGGAACCTGTCTGAGAACGGATTCCCATCTTGCCCGAGTCTAGGCGAGTCGGACGCTGATTTTTGTAGCGTATGGAAACCGTGCCATCGCGTCTGCCACAGCGGCGCAGGTGCTGGGGAACAGGGCTGTGTAGCAGGCGCCGGCCACTTTGATGATGCATCGCTTCATGTTTCTCTTCCCTTGAATGACAGATCTGCCTTCTTATCGGCATTTTTGTATCAAGGTGAAACACTTTCTTGCCCGGCTCCCTGCCGGCCCCCGATGGGAAGCCACTCTCGATCAATGGCAGTCCATGCAAGGGAAGAAAAGGCCGCGTGGTGCACCCCAAAAATATGAGGGAGGGAAAAACACAGGGTGCGCGGCGCAAACGGCAGGGTCCTGGAATCAAGGCTCTGGCGTTTGCGACAGAAAAATCCCGCAGCCAGGGCGGCAAGTGTCTGTGTTACAAATTGACACTATAGCACGCATCCTTCAAGCTTGTGACTGGTTCTTGCAAAAGGCTGACGACTGCGGCTTGGGCGGCGCTGCCAGCAATGCAGTGCCTGCACGAAGGGGCTAGCCAGCGGGCTTCTTCGCACGCAAGAAGCAGGCAATTACAAGGGCAAGTACGCACTCTTCGAGCTCTGGCGGCCGATGCGTCTCGGATAGGCTCGGTGGGCATTCACAGCCCTCGTTTTGCCTTCACTACGCATCATGTTTCAAACACTTCGTGCCCGCCTGATCCTCATCTGCGTAGCAATCACCGTGGCCGCACTGTTCGCGCTGTCCATGGCCACCTTCTGGACGGCGCGCAGCAGCACGCTGTCCGATATCGACGAAAACATCGGCCAGCTCACGCGGGCCCATGCATCCACACTGACCGACTGGGTTCAGGACAAGCAGCGCATCACCGGCTCATTGAAGAAGGCGGTGGACCAGCCGGACCCCATCCCCTTCCTGCTGGCCGGCCAGCAGGCTGGCGGCTTCGATGACGCCTATTTCGTCCATGCCGACAAGCGCGCCGTGTTCACCCATCCCATGCCGGAGAACTACGACGGAACCCAGCGCGACTGGTTCAAGCAGGCCGTGCGCGAAGGCCGGCCGGGCGTGACGCCAGCCTATGTCGATGCCAGCACCGGCGAGCTGACCATCAGCTTTGTCGATCCGGTCGGCAGCTCGGGCGCCATCACGGCCGTTGTCGGCACTGATGTGCGGTTGGCCGCCATGTCCAGGAAAGTGGCCGCCATCCGTCCCCAGGAAAAAAGCTTTGCCTTTCTGATTGATGGCGAAGGCCGCCTGCTGGCCTACGCCAAGCCCGAGCTGGCGCTCAAGCCCGCTTCCGCGATTGCCCCTGAACTCGATGCCGCGCTGATCAAGCGCCTGGCCGAGCAGGGCGGCCGCGCCGATCTGGTGCTCGATGGCGAGCCGCAGATGCTCTACGCCGCCAAGGTCGAGGGCACGCCCTGGACGCTGGCCGTGGTGATCGACCGCGCACAGGCCACGGATTCGGTGCGGGCGCTGCTGCAGGTGGCCGCCCTCATCACCGTGCTGTCCGTGCTGGGCGCGGCGGTGCTGCTGACCGTGGCGCTGCGCCGCATGCTCAACCGCCTGGCCGTGGCACGCGATGCGCTGCAGGACATCGCCTCGGGCGAAGGCGATCTGACCCGCCGCCTCACCTCTGCCGGCCGCGATGAGCTGGCGCAGATCGGCCAGTCCTTCAACCAGTTCGTGGACAAGATCGCCACGGTGCTGCTGCGCATTCGCGAGTCGTCGGAATCGGTGCGCATGGCGTCGGCAGAGATTGCGGGTGGCAACCAGGACCTGTCGTCACGCACCGAGCAGCAGGCCAGCTCGCTGGAGCAGACGGCAGCCGCCATGGAGCAGATCACGGCAACCGTGCAGCAGAACGCGGCCAATGCCCGCCAGGCCAGCGAGCTGGCCACCAGCGCCTCGCAGATCGCCACCCAGGGCGGAGAGGCCGTCGGCCAGGTGGTGCAGACCATGGGCGGCATCGAGGCCTCGGCCCGCAAGATCGAAAGCATCATCGGCGTGATCGATTCCATTGCCTTCCAGACCAACATCCTCGCGCTGAACGCGGCGGTGGAAGCGGCGCGCGCCGGCGAGCAGGGTCGGGGCTTTGCCGTGGTCGCCAGCGAGGTGCGCACGCTGGCGCAACGCAGCGCCACGGCGGCCAGGGAGATCAAGGCGCTGATCGATGATTCCGTGGGCCAGATCGACACGGGCAGCCGCCTTGTTCGCAATGCGGGCACCACCATCGACCAGGCCGTGGACGGCGTGCGCAAGCTCAGCACGCTGGTGGCCGAGATCAGCAACGCCAGCCAGGAGCAAAGCCGTGGCATTGCCGAGGTGGGCAGCGCCATCGGCCAGATGGACCAGGTCACGCAGCAGAACGCTGCCCTGGTGGAAGAGGTCACGGCTGCAGCGCAGTCGCTGCAGCAGCAGGCGGTGCAGCTGGCGCAGGCCGTGGCGGGCTTCAAGCTCGACGAAGGAAACGGCGCGCGCCGCCTGCGCTGAGCGCGGGCAAAGCCAAGGCGGGCCGGGCGGTCAGGCCGCCTTGGCGCCGCCCGGATGCTCGCAGGCAAAGGCCGGTGTGTCGGCCTCGCCCGGCCGCTCGCCGGCCACGAAGTAGCGGTCGCGGCCGCTGGCCTTGGCCTGGTACAGCGCCGTATCGGCCATGCGCAGCAAGGCACTCAAACCCAGCGGTGGGTAGGCCATGTTCGTGCAGCCTATGCCAATGCTCAGCGTGGGGCAGATGGCTGCGCCATCGTTCATGTCGATGCGAATTTCGCGCGTGGCCTCGCACAGCCGCTGGGCCACGGCGATTGCCGTGACGCAGTCGGCACCGGGCAGCAGCACCGCAAACTCCTCGCCGCCCAGGCGGCCTATGAGTTCATGCGGGCGCAGCGCCTGCGACAGGCGGGCCGAGACTTCCTGCAGCACCCGGTCGCCGGCGGCATGGCCATGGCGGTCGTTGATGTGCTTGAAGTGGTCCAGGTCAAGCATCAGCATGGCGCCTGACTGGCGCTCGCGCTGCAGGCGCTCCAGCGTGCGCTGTGCGCGCTCCAGAAAGCTGGTGCGTGCCAGCAGTCCGGTCAGCGCATCGTGGTTCACTGCATGGCGCAGCTTGCTGAGCATGTCCTTGAAAGCCATGAGCGTGCAGGCTACGGCCAGCGGTCCGATCGACAGCATGGCCAGACCCAGGCGGAAGGAGAACGTGGTCTCCAGCTCGGTGTTGGGCGAGCTGAACAACACATGGGAAAACGTGGCCAGCTTGATGGCACAGCTGACCAGGTTGAGCAGGGCGACCACGAACAGCCGATAGCGCATGGCGCACAGCAGCATGGCCGGCATGGTGAGCGACAGCGCGCCTGGTCCGCCCAGGTAGATGGCAATGGATTCGGAAATCGCCAGGGCAAGCAGCGGCAGCAAGGCCTGCGCCGTTTGTTTGAATGGCTGGCTGCGCCAGGACAGCGGCTCCAGCTTTGCCGGAAGGCTCAGCAGCACAGGCAGCAACAGGGTCATGTGCATCAACTCGCTGCTGAACCACATGGCCATCATGGGCTGCCAGGGCCAATGCATGAGATGGTGCATGCCCGCCGAGCCCAGCACGGCTCCGACCACGCTCACCAGCAGGCTGCACATCACCAGATGCAGCACCGAGGAAGGAGAGCGCATCTGCTGCACCCGCTGCGGCAGGCGCCGCATCATCACCCAGCCGCAGGCCACGGCGGCCAGGTCGGCAAAGGTCAGCCACAGGGTCTGGTCCAGCGGACTGCCAGAAAGCCATTCGGCCAGCGCCATGGCAATGGCGGCAGCCGTCCAGCCGTGTCTATGGCTGTAGGCAGGGCTGCGAAGCATCCAGCCCAGGAGCAGGGCGTTGGACAGCCACAGGGACGACAGATGCTCCGGAGAGCGCAGGCCCAGCGCCACGGCCGAGCACAGGAACAGCACCCCGCCCAGCACAAAGCTGTCCCGCCAGGGCGTTGCAGCTTGTGGAAGGCTCCACGGATCTCCGGATGCGGCGCGATGTGACATATGTCTCCCCTGTGGAGACCGAATGGAGGCACCGGACTCTGCGCGCGTTCGTCGGGCATGGCGGCCATGCCCTTGTCATGGTGGTGAACGAGCGGCCCGGCGGGCAGCGGGAACAGGAAATCCTCCTCGGGGCAGATAAAACAAGACGCGCGGGGTAACTTGAGTACACAAAATTTACGCCTGCGGGGCCAATCTAGCGGAAATGCATGTATTTGCAAGTACTGATCCATCTTGCATACAGCACGCTTTGAAAGCGTTTCGCAGGCGCCGGTAAGCCCGATCAGCACTGCCGCAAGTGTCAGCGGTGCGCCTGGAGCAGCTTTTGTGAAGGAAAGATGGGATGCATGCTAAGGATTCATGCGGTTCCGTAGTCAGGTCCCTGCATGGTCCCTGTTTTCTGTCGCGCCAGGAATTTGTAATTAGTTACTTTTGTTTCTGATGAATATCCCAAGAGCTGGTGGTGCCAGTTGGGGCGGCTGCCGTTCGGCGACGGTTGGAGAGGCATTCCAGCCACCGCGGCACCAGGAAAAGTGCAGCTCCTATCGATAGAACGACGATGCACAACGCATAAAATCGCCGGATTGGGGGAGATCTCTGCCGAAATGTTGAACCACATCCGGGCAGCCTCCATGGGTGCTTGCCGTTGAAATCCAGGGAACCGCATGGAATACCGTCTTGATGAAACCGACCGCCAGCTGCTGCGTCTGCTGCAGACCAATGCACGTGCTTCCACCGCACATCTGGCTCGGCAGATGAATCTGGCGCGCACCACGGTGGTGGCGCGCATTGCCAGGCTGGAGCAAGAGGGCGTGATCGCCGGCTACGGCGTGCGCCTGGGCGCACGCGTGGAGCAGTCTGCCGTGCGGGCGTATTGCGGCATCCGCGTGCAGCCCAAGACGGCCACGCTGGTCATGCAGGCGCTCAACCGCTTCACCGAGGTCGAGGAGGTCTCTGCCGTCAGCGGCCAGTACGACTACATGGTGTTCGTGCGCTGCGAGAGCAATGAAAAGCTCGATGCGCTGCTGGACCGCATCGGCCTGATCGACGGCATTCAGCAGACCTACACCTCGGTGGTGCTCAGCCGCAAGATCGACCGGCGCACGACGGCGGCCCTGAGCCAGCCGGGCGAATCCGCTGCTTGACGAGCGCGCTGCAGCCCTTGCAACCACTGTCGGGTCTCTGACATCTGCTAGTGAAACTGCCGGGTAGGCAGTCCCTTGCGGCCCTCCTATGCTGTTGTGGGCCCCCGTACCAACAGGGGCCTTTCTTTGTGTACGCATAACACCAGGAGACAAAGCATGTACCCAGCGGTTCGCAGTGGATGGAAGCCCCTGTCATTGATTTGCCTGGCCGCCTTGGCGGCCTGCGGCGGTTCGGGCGACGGCTCCAGCAGCAAGTACAGCGCGGAGATCCGCCGCACGGAAATGGGCATTCCGCACATCAAGGCCAAGGACTGGACGGGCCTGGGCTATGGCGCCGGCTATGCCCAGGCGCAGGACAACCTGTGCACCATGGCCGACTCCTTCCTGACGTACCGTGGGGAGCGCTCGCGCTACCTTGGCGGCGATGCCCAGGCCGTCTACGACAGCACCATCGACCGGCCGCGCAATCTCGACTCGGACTTCTTCTTCCGCCATGTCGTCTCCGATGACGCCGTGGCCGCCATGATCCAGGCCCAGCCGGACAAGCTCAAGCAACTGGTCGATGGCTTCGTGGCCGGCTACAACCGCGTGGTGCGCGAGACCCCGGCCGGGGCCAAGACCAATGCGGCCTGCGCGGGCCAGCCTTGGGTGCAGGCCATCACCGCGCAGGACATCTGGCGGCGCATGTACACGGCCAATCTGGCCGGTGGCTACAGCAACTTCGTGGCCCAGATCGCCAATGCCGTGCCGCCTGCAGCGGCTGCGGCAGCAACGGCCTCGGCCAGGCCGGCGAAGGCCCGGCCGGCCGCGACACAGCTGGCCGCGCTCAAGCCGGGGCAGGTGGTGGCGCCATCATTGCAGGTGGGCGGCACCACGGGCATCGGCAGCAACATGTACGGCTTTGGCCAGCAGGCCACGGGCGGCGGCAGCAGCGTGCTGTTCGGCAATCCGCACTGGTACTGGAAGGGGCCGGACCGCTTCTATCAATCGCAGCTCACGATTCCGGGCGAGATCGATGTCAGTGGCGCAAGCTTTCTGGGCATCCCGATGGTGCTGATCGGCTTCAACAACGACGTGGCCTGGAGCCACACCGTGTCCACGGCGCGGCGCTTCGGCCTGTTCATGTACCAGCTGGCGCCCAATGACCCGACCCGCTATGTGCGCGACGGCAAGACCGAGGCCATGCAGGCCAGCAAGATCACCGTGAGCGTGCGCAATGCCTCCGGCGGGCAGGACCAGGTCACGCGCACGCTGTACAAGACCGTGCACGGCCCGGTGGTCAACCTGGGCGCCATGGACCCGGCGCTGGGCTGGACCACGCAGAGCGTGTTCGCCATCCGCGACATCAACGCCTACAACTACCGCACCTTCCGCAACTGGCTGCGCTGGAACCAGGCCAAGTCGCTGGACGAGTTCATCCGCATCCAGAAGGAGGAGTCGGCCATTCCCTGGGTCAACACCGTGGCCGCAGGGCGCGGCAACGCCCAGGTCTGGTATGCCGACATAGGCGCCGTGCCCAACGTGCCGCCCGCGCAGCTGCAGGCCTGTGCCACGCCGGCCTCGGCCGCCATCAACGCGGCGCTGCCCCAGGTGCCGGTGCTGGCCGGCGGCAGCAGCCAGTGCGACTGGAGTTCGGATGCGGATTCGGTGCAGGCGGGCGCCATCGGCCCCGCACGTATGCCCAATTTGCTGCGCAGCGACTACGTGGGCAACATGAACGACAGCTACTGGCTGTCCAATGCCTCGGCGCCGCTGACCGGCTATCCGGCCATCTTCGGCTCCACTTCGTCGGCCCAGAGCCTGCGCACGCGCTTGGGCCACACCATGGCGCTGCAGCGGCTGGCGGGCACGGACGGCTATCCGGGCAAGCTGGCCACCAGCGACATCGTTCGCCAGATGGTGCTGGACAGCCGTGTCTACAGCGCGCGCTTCAAGGACGAGGCATTGGCCCAGGTCTGTCCAGGCCCCGTGTCCTCGGCGGGTGAAACGGTGGACGTATCGGCTGCCTGCACGGCGCTGCAGGCCTGGGACGGCACGGGCACGGCGGCATCCAGGGGCTCCCATGTCTGGGATGAGTTCTGGAAGCGCGTGGCCAGCCAGATCAAATCGGCCGACCTGTATGCCGTGCCCTTCGATGCGGCCGACCCCGTCAACACGCCGCGTGGCATCAAGCCCACTGCCAAGGCGGCGCTGCAAAAGGCATTTGCAGAAGGCGTGAAGGCCGTGCAGGCCAGCGGCTTTGCCATGGATGCGGCGCGCGGCACCGTGCTGTTCTCGCAGCGCGGCGGCGAGAAGATCGCGCTGTATGGCGGCTGCGGCGAGGTGGGCTACTTCACCATCACCTGCTCGGAAAACAAGATAGAGCAGGGCGGCTACAGCATGGACGGGCAGCCGCACGGCAACAGCTACATGCAGGTGGTGAGCTTCCCGTCGGCCGGTGTGGAGGCGCATACCTTCCTGACCTTCTCGCTGTCGGACGACCCGGCCTCGGCCCACTACGTGGACTACACCAAGGCCTACGGCGCCCGCCAATGGCTCAAGCTGCCGTTCACCGACAGCGCCATCCAGGCCAGCCCGGCCTACAAGACGCAGACCGTGAGCGAGTGAAGCAACCTGTGACCCGGTGACGGGCCGCCGGTTCGCTGGCGGCTCGCCGGGAGTGCAAAAAGCAACGGGGGCCGAGGCCCCCGTTGCTTTTGGAATGCGCTGGCCGTCAGTCCACGATGACGCGCGGCTCGCCCGCCTCCATGCGGCCGACGATGGCGGCACTGCCAAAGCCCTGCTCGGCAAACAGCGCAAGCACCTGATCGGCAACATCCGGCGTGCAGGACACGAGCAGGCCGCCCGAGGTCTGCGGATCGGTCAGCAGCGCGCGCTGCGCATCGGTGATGCCGGCGCCCAGCGCAATCTGCGCGCCATAAGAGGCCCAGTTGCGGCCGGAGGCGCCCGTGATGACGCCCTGCTCGGCAAAGCCCTGCACCGTGGGCAGCACGGGCAGGCTGCGGCTGTCGATGCGTGCCGTCAGGCCCGCGCCGCGTGCCAGTTCCAGGCCGTGGCCCAGCAGGCCGAAGCCCGTCACATCGGTCAGCGCGTGCACGCCGTCCATCTTGCCCAGCGCCGTGCCGGGGCGGTTGAGCAGGGTGGTTGCTTCCACCATGGCGCGGTAGCCGGCCTCGTCCAGCAGGTTCTTCTTGAGTGCGGCCGACAGAATGCCCACGCCCAGCGGCTTGCCCAGGATCAGCACGTCGCCGGCCCTGGCGTCGGCATTGCGCTTCATCTGGCGGGGGTTGACGATGCCGATGCCGACCAGGCCGTAGATGGGCTCGACCGAGTCGATGGAGTGGCCCCCGGCCAGCGGAATGCCGGCATCGCGGCAGACCGATTCGCCGCCTTCCAGGATCTTGGCAATGGTGTCGTGCGGCAGCACATTGATGGGCATGCCCACGATGGCCAGGGCCATCAGGGGCTGGCCGCCCATGGCGTAGATGTCGGACAGCGCATTCGTCGCGGCGATGCGGCCGAAGTCATACGGGTCGTCCACGATGGGCATGAAGAAGTCCGTGGTCGCCACGATGGCCTGCTCGTCGTTGATGCGGTAGACGGCGGCGTCGTCAGCGGTCTCCGTGCCCACCAGCAGGTCCGGGAAGAACTGCTTGGGCAGCGCGCTCTTGCCGATCAGCTCCGCCAGCAGGCCCGGCGCGATCTTGCAGCCGCAGCCGCCGCCATGGGACAGCGAGGTGAGTCGGGGGGCTTGGGAGGTGTCTGTGGTCATGGAGCAATCCGGCGATCGGCGGCGATCGCAGTAGTGGGAAAGAGTGCCTGCCGCCAGCGCGGCGGCGCGCCATATTATGGGCGGGCACGGCGGGCGGCCATGGTACAAGCGGGCATGTCCAAGTCTTTCACTCATGACCGCGCATCCGTGGAATGCGATCCCGAGACGGTGGTGGGCGTGGAGCAGCGCGGCTTCAACGCCTGGCCGGCCCAGCGCACCGTGCTCTGCGGCGACTGGCTGCTGCGCGCCGCGCAGGGCCATACCAAGCGCGCCAACTCGGCCAATGCCCAGCAGCCCGGCGCCCGTCTTGGCGCCTTGCTGCCGCAGATCGAGGCCTTCTACGAGCGCCAGGGCCTGCCTGCCATCTTTCGCCTCTCGCCCCTGGCAAGTCCCGAGGCGGATGCGCAGCTGGCGCAGGCCGGTTACCTGCTGGCCGACCCTTCCCTGGTGATGCGTGCCGCATTGACGGACATGGCGCCGCCAGCGAACGACCAGGGCTGGACCCTTGCCATTCAAGCCCAGCCTGGCACGGTCTGGCTGCAGGGCTTTGCCGAGGCAGGCGCCGTGCCGGAGCAGCACAGGCAGGCGCACCACCATATGCTGCAGTCCATTGCCTGGCCCGCCGCATTTGCTTCGCTGCAAGTGGGCGGTGGAGCGGGCGGCGAGGTGGCCGGGTTTGGCCTGGCCGTCGTGGAGCGCGGCTGCGTGGGCCTGTATGACATCGTCATCACGCCTGCGCTGCGCGGCCAGGGACTGGGCCGGGCGCTGGTGCATGGCCTGATGCACTGGGGGCAGACGCAGGGAGCGCAATGGGCCGAACTGCAGGTGCGTGCGCCCAACATGGTGGCGCGCGGGCTGTATGAAAGCCTGGGCTTTCAGGCGCTCTACGGCTATCACTACCGTCTGCCTGCCTCTGCGCTTTGATGTGTTGCCGCATTGGCCCATCACGGGCGCCCCGGCGTGACAGGCCGGGCGGCGCGATGGGGTCGATATGTGAAAAAATGCTTCAGTGCGCCAGCGTGGCGCAATGCATGGATATTCCGTTCAAGGAGCCTTGGTTGGCAGCTCGCACACATCGCATACATCACACACACCGCAGGTGGGGCATGGATTGCAGGATCAAAGGCCTGTCTGCCCGGGCCTGGCTGGTCGTGGGCTTGCTGGCCTTGCAGGCCGGGCTGGTGGGGCAGGCACATGCGGAGCCGGCGGCCGATGAGCATGAGCTGGGGGTGACCCGCACCGTCGTAGGCATCCTGGGCTACACGCGCTGGCCCACGGAAAGCCCCGTGCTGCGGCTGTGCGTGGTGGGCTCCACCGAATATGCCGACGACCTGCTCAATGGCGCCCCGCAGACCGTGGGCAGCCAGCGGCTGGAAGTGCGGCGCGTGGTGCCCGTCGATGCGCGCGCCCTGGTCGAATGCGAGGGCATTTATGCCGGCCAGCTCGATGAGGCTGCGTGGCGCAAGCTCATGGAGCAGCTGGCCGGGCGGCCGCTGCTGACCATCAGCGAGCGGGGCGAGCTGTGCCGCATCGGCGCCATGTTCTGCCTGCGCCGCCGTGGCGAAGGCGCGGGCTTCGAGGTCAGCCTCGACTCCGTGGCCCGCAGCGGCCTGCGTGTCAATCCCAAGGTGCTGCAACTGGCGCGCCACAGGACCTTGCCATGAAGTTGTCCCTGTCCGGCAATGCCTCCCTGCGCAACGTGATCCGCCGCGCGCACCTGCGCATGGCGGCGGTGGCCATCGCGCTGGCGGGGGCGCTGCTGCTCATCGTCGGCGTGGCCACCCTGCGCCTGTACCTGTCCAACAACCTGCATCTGGTGGCCCGTTCGCTGGCCTATACGGTCGAGGCATCGCTGGTCTTCGGTGACCGTGACGAGGCCGCCCGCGTGCTGGACCAGCTGCTGCGCGGAGAAGGCGTGGCCCATGCCGAGGTCTTCGATGCCGAGGGCCGCCCGTTCGTGCGGTGGTCGGGCCATGGTGGCTCGGCGCTGTCCAGCATCGGGGAGCTGCTGGCCGTGGGCATTGGCCTGCCGCGCGCCGAGGCCGATGTGCGCCAGGACGGCAGGCTGGTCGGCAGTGTGCAGCTGGCCAGCGATGGCGTGGGCCTGGTCCGCTTCCTGGGCGCAGGTTTCATCGTGCTGGTGCTGTGCGTGGGTGTCAGCGGCTATGTGGGCCTGCGCCAGTCGCGCCGCATGCTGCGCGACATTGCCGAGCCGCTGCAGCAGCTGGCGCGCGTGGCCCGGGCCGTGCGCCATGACCGATCCATGGACCAGCGCGTGCCGCTGGCGCGCATTGCCGAGCTGCGCGAGTTGGGCGACAACTTCAACGCACTGCTGGCCGAGCTGCAGACGCGCCATGAGCGGCTGCAGCAGCAAAATTCGGCCCTGGAGCGACAGGCTTCACGTGACAGCCTCACCGGGCTGGCCAACCGCCTGCATTTCGAGCAGCGACTGCAGCAGGCGCTGGACAGTGCAGCGGAGAGCGGGCAGAAGCTGGCCGTGCTGTTTCTGGACAACGACCGCTTCAAGCAGGTCAACGATGCCTACGGCCATGCCGTGGGCGATGTGCTGCTCAAGGCGGTGGGTGCCCGGCTGCGCTCGCAGGTGCGCGAGACCGATCTGGTCGCCCGCCTGGGTGGCGACGAATTCGCCATCCTGCTCTATCCCATCGGCGGCGGTGGCGATGCGCAGATGGTGCAGGACAAGATAGAGGCCGCCATGCGCGAGCCCCTGGTCGTTGGCGACGGCGTGGTGCTGCAGCCTTCGGTCAGCGCGGGCGTCGCCCTTTTTCCCAAGCATGGCCAGAGCATGGAGACGCTGATGCGCCATGCAGACCAGGCCATGTACCAGGCCAAGGCCATGCGCCAGGCCGAACGAATCACAGGAGGATGACATGTTGAAACGACGGAGCTGGATCCGGATGTG
This sequence comes from Delftia sp. DLF01, assembly GCF_014852125.1. Taxonomy (NCBI): domain Bacteria; kingdom Pseudomonadati; phylum Pseudomonadota; class Betaproteobacteria; order Burkholderiales; family Comamonadaceae; genus Delftia; species Delftia sp. DLF01. The sequence continues at coordinate 364,367 of NZ_JACVAZ010000003.1, read as the reverse complement.
CGGCGCAGGTGCGGCCGCAGTGCTGGCCCTTGCGCTGGTCGGTTGCCAGACGGTGCCGCAGGCGCCGGCCAAGGCGCCGGGGCTGACCGAAGAACAGCAGCAGTTGCTGCGCAGCCAGGGTTTTGCGCAGGCAGACCAGGGCTGGGAGCTGCAGATGTCGGGCAAGCTGCTGTTCGGCTTTGATTCGGCCGAAGTCGGCGCCCAGGCGCGCACCAAGGTGCTGGAGCTGGGCCGTGCCCTCAAGGGCGTGGGCATCGAGCGGCTGCGCGTGGAAGGCCATACGGACGATCGCGGCAGCGATGCCTACAACATGCGCCTGTCGCTGCGCCGCGCAGAGGCGGTGGCCGATGTGCTGGCCGAAGCTGGCCTGGCGCGCCAGGATATCGAGGTCAAGGGCCTGGGCCGCGCCATGCCCGTGGTGCCCAGCGATGCGGCGGAGAACCGCCGCGTGGCCATCGTCGTGCCCTTGCAATAGCCGTAACCTGGCTGGAATCAGAGTCGGGGGATTGGCGGAAAGCAGCAGGAGTCGAACCTACCCAGGAGCGGCTGACGCCCCTGACCGGGTTTGAAGCCCGGGCGCACCACCGGGTGCGTATGCTTTCCTTCTGGCTTGAAGCTCCCCCTGAGCGGCTTACGCCGCTTCCCCCCGTTGCACGGCGCCTCTCTACCCGCTTCGCGGGGGAGGGGGACGACACTCTTGCGGCGGGGCGGCCCTTGCTCGGTGTCCCTCGCCTTGGGCCGCGCCGGTTGCTGGCGCCGTGGCGAAACAAAGCTCGCCATTGTAGCGGCCCCTTGCCTCAGATTCTTGCTGTGGCGCCAGTGGTCCACTGCACATCGGGGCGCAGCAGGTGGGCGTCGCGCAGGCGGCGGGTGTAGCCGATGCGGTCGAAGAATTCGAGGATCTGGATGGCGCGTTTGCGGCCCAGGCCGGTGGCGTCACGGAAGGCGTGGGCCTGGATTTCGGCGTTGGGGGTGGAGGAGGCCAGCTCGCGGACCAGGGCCGCGAGTTCGTCCATGCGGGCTGCCGTGTAGAACAGGTCCTTGGTGACTTGGAACAATTGGCCCTGGCGTGCGAGCTTGCGCAGCAGCTGGCGCACGGTTTCCTCGCCGGTGGCGCTGTCGCGGGCCAGGTCGCGCACCCAGGGCGGGTCGTAGCGGCCGGCCTCGATGGCGGGCAGCAGTTTCTGGGCGATCTGCTTTTCACTGTCCGACAGCTGCACGCTGTGGCCGGGCAGGTGCAGCCAGGCGCCGCTGGCGGCCAGGCTGCCGTCCTGCAGCAGGGCTTGCAGCAGGCCTTTCCACAGCGCGTCATGCCCTGCATGCACCAGGCCCGACAGTGCCATGCGGCGCAGGCGTGCGGCGTTCACGCCGGGCTCGTCGGGGCTTTTGTCGTGGAAGCGCGCCATGCTGTCCAGCACCTGGTTGCGCAGCTGCTGCAAGCGTGCCTCGCCCAGCAGCAGCGTATCGCCCTCCGCCAAGGGGAGGCGATGCAGGCGGGCATCCGTGGCCACCGATGCGCGGCCCGTCAGGCGCATGAGCTGCGACGTGGCAATGCCGTGCGCCGCGCCTTGCACCAGCGCGCTGGCGTCCCCGGTGGCAATCAGCGATTCCAGCGCCTGCAGATAGGCCGTGCGCTCGGGGCTGCGGCGCTTGCGTGCGGGTGCAAAGGGGTCGATGACGCTGCCGCCGGCAATGGTGCGGCTGGCCTGGGCATTGCGCACGATGAGCCGGTCGCCGGGTTGGGCATGTACGGGCATGTCCAGCACCAGTTGGACTATGGCCTGTTCGCCCGGGCCCAGCGGCTGGTCCTGCAGCAGGGCCACGTGGGCCGTGCAGCGCGCCGTACCGATGTGCACATGCACAGGCGTCCATTGGGCCAGTGATGGCGCATCGGCCAGCAGTTGCAGGCGCACGTCGATCCGGTCGCTGGCCTGCAGCAGCCGGGCGTCGGCGATCCAGTCGCCGCGCGTGATGGCTTCCTTGGCAATGCCCGACAGGTTGAGCGCGCAGCGCTGTCCGGCCAGGCCCTGTTCGCTGGCCTGGTTCTGGGCATGCAGGCTGCGCACGCGCACCTCGGTGCCCGAGGCCGAGTGCACCAGCGTGTCGCCCACCTTCACCTGCCCGCCGAACACGGTGCCCGTGACCACGGTGCCCTGGCCCGGCAGCGTGAAGCTGCGGTCCACGGCCAGGCGGAACAGCCCGTCGCTGGCCCGCGCGGGAATGGACTGGGCGCGCGCCATGAGATGCTCGCGCAGCTGCGCTACGCCAGCGTCACCGGGCTGGGCGGCGGCGGTGGGAAAGACCGGGGCGCCTGCCAGCGGCGTGGGCGCCAGCAGGGACTCGATCTCGGCACGCACCTGCTGCAGCCGCTCGGGCGTGGCGCGGTCGGCCTTGGTCAGGGCCACGGTGGCTTCGCGCACGCCCAGCAGCTGCAGGATGTCCAGGTGCTCGCGCGTCTGCGGCATGACGCCGTCGTCGGCCGCCACCACCAGCAGGGCATGGTCTATGCCCACGGCGCCTGCGGCCATGGTGTGCACGAACTTTTCGTGGCCGGGCACGTCGATGATGCCCAGCACCTCGCCATTGGGCAGCGGCGTGTAGGCATAGCCCAGCTCGATGGAGATGCCGCGTGCCTTCTCTTCCTTGAGGCGGTCGGTGTCCACGCCCGTGAGCGCGCGCACCAGGGTGGTCTTGCCGTGGTCGATGTGGCCGGCGGTGCCGATGATCATGCGTTCGTCCTCAGGCGATGTGCAGCAGCGGCAGCTGTTCGGTGAAGGCAGGCTCGTCGGCCGCTTCCAGGCAGCGCAGGTCCAGCCACAGCGCGTCGTCATGCAGCCGGCCGATGACGGGGCGGGGCAGGCTGCGCAGGCCGGCCTCCAGCCGGGTGAGCTGGCGGCCGGCCTGGCGACCGTCGGCCGGATGCAGGCGCAGGCCCCAGCTGGGCAGGTTTTCCACGGGCAGGGCGCCGCTGCCGATCTGGCTGTTCATCTCGGCGGTTTCCACCACGTAGCGGCTGCCCAGCGCCTGCTGCACCAGCGGCTGCAGCGCCTGCGCGCGGGCCTGCATGTCGGCCTGGGGGCGTGTGAACAGGCGCAGCGTGGTCAGGCGTTCGGCCAGCTTTTCAGGATGCAGGTACAGGCGCAGCGTGGGCTCCAGCGCGGCCAGGGTGAGCTTGCTCACGCGCAGTGCGCGCTTGAGCGGGTGTTTCTTGATGCGGGCGATCAGGTCCTTGCGGCCCACGATCAGGCCGGCCTGCGGGCCGCCCAGCAGCTTGTCGCCGCTGAAGGTGACGATGTCGGCGCCCGACTCGATGGTCTCGCGCACCGTGACCTCGTAGGGCAGGCCCCATTCGCGCAGATCGACCAGGGTGCCGCTGCCCAGGTCCACCACCATCTGCAGGCCGTGCGCATGGGCAATGGATGCCACCTCCGCGTCGCTCACGGCCTTGGTGAAGCCGGTGATGGCGTAGTTGCTGCAATGCACCTTCATGAGCAGGCCGGTGTGTTCGCCGACAGCGCCTTCATAGTCGCGCGCATGGGTTCGGTTGGTGGTGCCCACCTCGACCAGGGTGGCGCCTGCGCGCGTCATCACGTCGGGAATGCGGAAGGCTCCACCGATCTCCACCAGCTCGCCGCGCGAGACGATGACTTCGCGCCCGGTCGCCAGCGTGGCCAGGGTCAGCAGCACGGCGGCGGCGTTGTTGTTGACGACGGTGCAGGCCTCGGCACCCGTGAGTTCGCAGACCAGGGATTCGATCAGGTCGTCGCGGTCGCCACGGCCGCCGTCCTCCAGGTCGTACTCCAGGTTGGCCGGCGCCGTCATGGCTGCCACCACGGCGTCCACGGCCTCCTGCGGCAGCAGGGCGCGGCCCAGGTTGGTGTGCAGCACCGTGCCCGTGAGGTTGAAGACCGTGCGCAGGCGGGGCGCAAAGCGCCGCGCCAGGCGCAGGCCGGCCGCCTGGATCACCTCGGTGATGCCGGGCGCGCCTGCATCGGGCTCGCCGGACCGCAGCCGCTCCTGCGCATCGGCCCGCATCTGTGCCAGTGTCTCGCGCACGGCCTGGGTGCAGGCATCGAGGCCGTGGCGCTCGCGCAGCGCGAGCATGTCGGCGCTCAGCAGCACCTTGTCCACGGCAGGCAGGCGCAGCGCGGACGGGGCAGGGGAGGCGGCAGAGGATGCGGCAGAGGGGGCGGCGGTATCGGTCATGGCGTGCGAAAGGGTCAGGCAGCAGGCGTGGCGGGGTCGATCAGCGCGTCGCCGGCCTCATCCTGCTCCTCGGCAAAGGCCACGTAGAGCAGGGGATTGGCGCTGGCGCGCTGAAAGCGCGTCTCCTCGCCCATCAGCAGGTCCAGCATCAGCGAGGCCAGGTCGTCGGCCAGGGGCTCGGCCATCGGGTCCTTTTCCTGGTTGACCACCTTGCGGTAGCTGCCGCATTCCTCGCAGGTCTCGGCCAGCACGGTATCGCCTGCGCCATCGATGCCCTGGTACTCGACGCCCTTGGTCGACTCGCAGTGCGAGCACTTGACGCGCACCATGTGCCACTCCGTGCAGCAGGTGCCGCAGTGCAGGTAGCGGTGGCCCGCCGCCTTGCCGCCAATGCGCAGCACACTGGCCACGGGCTCGCTGGCGCAGACGGGGCAGATCGAGGCGGGATCGGTATAGGGCACGTCGCGTGCGCTCAGGCCGCTGGCGCGCGTGGCAAACACCACCTGCAGCGCAGCCATCACAAAAGGCGCCATGCCCACGTGGCGGGCCGCCACTTCCTTTTGCAGCAGCCGCTGCGCGATCTCGTCACGCCCGGCCGTGTCCAGCGCGCGCAGCTCCTGCAGCAGCGGCTGCAGCGGCGCAGGCAGGCCATCGGCGCCCGACAGGGTATCGAGCATGCGGTCCAGCACACCGTGCCAAGCGGCATCGATATGGTCGGCGGCAGGCAGCAGCGGCATCGAATGCTCCTGCGCCCGCGCAATCAGCGCCGCATCGGGCGCGGCCAGCGTCAACTGCCCGGCCGCCTTGCCCTGCGCGTCCACGATCTGCGCCACGAACCGCAGATAGTCGGCAATCGGATTGCCCTCGGCCAGCTGCCGCAGCCGCGCCGCCCGCTCGACGAACAGCCCCGGCAACTGCGGCAGCAGCACGCGCGGAAAACTGGTGTGGTCCAGCGACTCGATATCGCCAGGTTGAAGAATGCGTTGCATTGGAATGTTCCAAAAAGACAATCGCCCAGCGTCCATGGACGCCGGGCGGCTGGTGGCTTCAGGCGAAAGGCTAACACGGGGTTCCGCATTGTCCTTGGCCTATGAAACCGGCGTGCCCCAGAGCAGGGGCACCGAGGAAGGGCCGCCCCGCACCGAGGGTGCCGTCCCCCCCGCGAAGCGAGAGGGGGAAGCGGCGCAGCCGCTCAGGGGGCTCAGTCGTTGTCCCCGGTCATCTTGCGATACCACCCCCGGTGGTGCTGCTTGGCCCAGGCCCGCGTCACCGTGCCGTACAGCATGGCGCGGATGGTGCCCCGGGTCCAGATGGCCGCGTACACGTGCATGATGATCAGGCCGATCATCCACACGCCCGCAATGGCATGCACCACCGAGGCGGCGCGCACCACGTTGACGGGCAGCGTCCACCAGGCGCGCCACATGAGCGCTCCGGTCACGGTGATCGCCAGCATTCCGATGACCAGGCCCCAGAACAGCAGCTTCTGGCCGCCGTTGTACTTGCCCTGCTCGGGCATGTCGTGGTCGTCGCCGTCGATCATCTTGTTGACGTTCTTGAGCCACTCGATGTCGCGAGGCTCGACCACGTTCAGGCGCCAGAAGCGCAGCGCCATGATGATGAAGAACAGCGCCATCACCACCCCGATGTAGGGGTGCAGGATGCGCGTCCACGGCCCGCCGCCGAACAGCTGAGTGAGCGGGAAGAAGGCCGGGTGGAAGAATGCCAGGCCCGACAGCGCCAGCAGGATGAAGCAGATGCCGACCACCCAGTGGTTGGCACGCTCCGATGCGTTGTAGCGCACCAGGTCACGTGGATTGCGTTTCATCGGCGGGCCTCCTTTTCAGTGGCTTCCTGGTCCTTGCGGTCCATTTCGTCTTCCAGTTCCTTGGACACGTCGTTCGGGCCCTTGGTGATGTAGTGGAACAGGCTGCCGACGGCAGCTGCGCCCAGCGCGGCCATGGCCAGCGGCTTGGCAACGCCCTTCCACAGGGACACCATGGGGCTGATCTTCGGGTCGTCGGGCAGGCCCTTGTACAGCGAAGGCTTGTCCGCGTGATGCAGCACGTACATCACATGGGTGCCGCCCACGCCTTGCGGGTCATAGAGGCCGGCCTCGGCATAGCCGCGCCGCTTGAGGTCGCCGATGCGGTGCTCGGCCTGGTCCTTCATCGCCTCCTTGGTGCCAAACATGATGGCGCCGGTGGGGCAGGTCTTGACACAGGCCGGCTCCCGGCCGACGGCCACGCGGTCCGAGCACAGCGTGCACTTGTAGGCCTTGTGGTCCTTCTTGGAGATGCGCGGGATGTTGAACGGGCAGCCCGTGACGCAGTAGCCGCAGCCCACGCACTGGTCCTGCTGGAAGTCCACGATGCCGTTGCTGTACTGCACGATGGCGCCCGGCGAGGGGCAGGCCTTCAGGCAGCCCGGGTCCTCGCAGTGCATGCAGCCGTCCTTGCGGATCAGCCACTCCAGGTTGCCGGTTGCTTCGTTCTCGTACTCGGTAAAGCGCATGACGGTCCACGACTGATCGGTCAGATCGGTCGGGTTGTCATAGACGCCGGCCGCGCAGGTTCCGATTTCGTCGCGCAGGTCGTTCCACTCCATGCAGGCGGTCTGGCAGGCCTTGCACCCGATGCACTTGGAGACATCGATGAGCTTGGCCACCTCGCCGCTGTGCGTTTCGCGCGCACTGGGAGCAGGCGTCGTCGTGGCCGAGCGACGCTTGATATCGAGAGACATGGTTGATGACATCAGCTGCTCCTTAAACCTTTTCCACCTTCACGAGGAAGGTCTTGGATTCCGGGGTAAGGCTGTTGCCATCGCCCACCGATGCCGTCAGGTTGTTGGCCATGTAGCCCTTGCGGCCCGTCGACGAGAAGCCCCAGTGAATGGGCACGCCCACGTGGTGGATGGTCTTGCCATCGATCTTCATGGGCTTGATGCGCTTGGTCACCACGGCGGCGGCCTTGACGAAGCCGCGCTTGGAGCTGACCTTCACATGCTGGCCGGTCTCGATGCCCAGTTCCTTGGCCAGCGCCTCGCCGATTTCCACGAACTGCTCGGGCTGAACGATGTTGTTCAGCTGAACGTGCTTGGTCCAGTAGTGGAAGTGCTCGGTCAGGCGGTACGTTGTGCCCACGTGCGGGAACTCGCTGGGCGAGCCCGCCGAATCCTTGACGGAGTCGAAGATGCGCGTGGCCGGGTTGATGACAGCCAGCTTGTTGTCGGGATACATGGGGTTGTATCCCAGCGGGTTGTCAAAGGCCTCGTAGTGGGTGGGGAACGGTCCCTCGTTCATGCCCTTGCGGGCGAAGAAACGCGCCACGCCCTCGGGGTTCATGATGAACGGATCGGTGGTCTCCGGCGGCATGGTCGGGCCCATGTCGGGCACGTCGGCACCGCCCCAGGCCTTGCCGTTCCAGCGGATCAGCGTGCGCTTGGGATCGAACGGCTGGCCGTTGCGGTCGCAGGAGGCGCGGTTGTAGAGCACGCGGCGATTGGCCGGCCAGGCCCAGGCCCAGTTCAGCGTGTTGCCTATGCCCGTGGGGTCGCTGTTGTCGCGCCGGGCCATCTGGTTGCCGGACGAGGTCCAGCATCCTGCCCAGATCCAGCAGCCGCCCATCGTCGTGCCGTCGTCGCGCATCTCGCCGAAGCCGGCCAGCTGCTCGCCGGCCTTGCGGATGAGCTTGGTCGGGTCCTTGGGGTCGAACAGGTCCACCAGGGCGCGGCCGTTGTACTCCTTGGCGATCTCTTCCGAGGTCGGATGATCGGCATGGGCGTAGGGCCACCACAGCTTGGTGATCGGCTCGGGGAACTTGCCGCCGTCCTTCTCATAGGCCTGCTTCAGGCGCAGGTGCAGGGCCGACATGATGGCGATGTCGGTCTTGGCCTCGCCCGGAGGCTCGGCCGCCTTCCAGTGCCACTGCAGCACGCGCGAGGAGCTGACGACGGCGCCGTCTTCCTCGGCAAAGCAGGTCGTGGGCAGGCGGAACACCTCGGTCTGGATCGATGCCGGATCCACGTCGTTGAACTCGCCGTGGTTCTGCCAGAACTCCGATGTCTCGGTGACCAGCGGGTCCATGATCACCAGGAACTTCAGCTTCTTGAGGCCTTCGCGCACATTGTTGCTGTTCGCAAGGGCCGCCAGCGGGTTGAAGCCCTGGGCGATGTAGCCGTTGATCTTGCCCTGCGCCATCAGGTCGAACACCTGCAGCATGTCGTACTGCCTGTCCAGCTTGGGCAGGTAGTTGAAGGCCCAGTTGTTCTCGGCCGTGGCCGCCGGTCCCCACCAGGCCTTCATCAGGCTCACGTGGAACTTGGGCGTGTTCGACCAGTAGTTCATCTGGCCCGGGCGCATGGCCTTGGGCGTGCGCGCGTCGATGTACTTCTGGTAGTCCTGCTCGCCTTCGTTGGGCAGCGTCAGGTAGCCGGGCAGCGAGGCCGACAGGATGCCCAGGTCCGTCAGGCCCTGGATGTTGGAGTGCCCGCGCAGCGCGTTCATGCCGCCACCGGCCACGCCGATATTGCCCAGCAGCAGCTGGACCATTGCGCCCGTGCGCAGGATCTGCGCGCCCGTGGTGTGCTGTGTCCAGCCCAGTGCGTACAGGATGGTCGCGACGCGGCCCGGCACGGCGGTCGATGCCAGCTTCTCGCACACGTGCAGGAATTTTTCCTTGGGCGTGCCGCAGGCGCTCTCCACCTTCTCGGGCGTGTAGCTGGCGTAGTGGCGCTTGAGCCATTGGTACACGCAGCGCGGATGCTGCAGGCTGGCGTCCACCTTCACGTAGCCGTCGGCGTCGAGCTCATAGTCCCAGCTGGACTTGTCGTATTTGCGTGTCTGCGGGTCGTAGCCCGAGAAGATGCCTTCGTCGAACGCAAACTCCTCCTTCACGATGTACGAGAAGTCGGTGTAGTTCCTCACGTATTCGTGATGGATCTTGTCGTTCGTGAGCAGATAGTTGATCACGCCACCCAGGAACACGATGTCCGAGCCTGACCGGATGGGGGCATAGAAATCGGCCACGGAGGCGGAGCGGTTGAAGCGCGGATCGACCACCATGAAGTGCGCACCGTTGTGCTCCTTCGCTTCGGTCACCCACTTGAAACCGCAGGGATGTGCTTCAGCGGCATTGCCGCCCATGATCAGGATAACGTCCGCGTTCTTGATGTCGACCCAATGGTTCGTCATCGCTCCACGGCCAAACGTCGGGGCAAGACCTGCCACCGTCGGGCCGTGTCAGACACGTGCTTGGTTATCGAGTGCGAGCAGGCCCCAGGAACGGGCAACCTTGTGTGTGACGTAACCGGCTTCGTTGCTGGAGGCCGAGGCGGCCAGCATGCCGGTGGTCAGCCAGCGGTTCACCGTCTGGCCCTTGTCGTTTTGCTCGACGAAGTTCGCGTCGCGGTCGTCCTTGAGCAGCTTGGTGATGCGCGTCAGTGCCTCGTCCCAGGACATGCGCTTCCACTCGTTGGAGCCGGGGGCGCGGTACTCGGGGTACTTCAGGCGGTGCGGGCTGTGGACGAAGTCCAGCAGCGAGGCGCCCTTGGGGCACAGCGTGCCGCGGTTGACGGGGTGGTCCGGATCGCCCTCGACATGGATCACCGACAGCTTGGCGTTCTTGGCGCCGTCGCTCAGCGAATACATCAGGATGCCGCAGCCTACCGAGCAGTAGGTACAGGTCTGGCGGGTGACCGTGGTGGCGGCCAGCTTGAACTGGCGCACTTCAGCCAGGGCGGCAGTGGGCGAGAAGCCCATCAACGCCAGGCTGGATCCGGCCAGAGTCGAACCAGTCACTTTCATGAACTGGCGTCTGGAGAATTGGACCATGTGGGGTACCTTCTAATAGAAATTGACGCTTGTAAGCAAATTCTACGAGTGCACCCCGGAATCAATCCGGGAAATAACCCTTAATCCTGAGTCGTCCTGTGCGGCATTCGCGCGCAAGCTCCACGCCAGGCCTTGCTGCGCGGGGCTTGCCGGGGCGCCGCCCGGCGGGATCATCAGTTGAAATGATTATCTGGATTCAGGGCTTCGGACATTTTGTTTTATATCAATCCGCCATTCATTGAATGGATGAATGGGGTCGATGGATCCAGGCTATTGCGCGAATGCGATCCATTTGCACCCATTGAATGCCTGAAAATGGATTTCCGGCCCCCGTCCAGAGGGAGGGGCCGGAGCAGGCTCAGCGTGCCGGCGGGCGCGGATCCTGCGGTGCTTGCTTGAGGTCCATATCATTCGATGTCTGATATTCAGCATGCGCCAAACCTGCCTGGGCAAGTTGGCGGCGCTTTTCCTCATCCTGCACTTGCATGCGCGAGAACATGTCCCAGATCGCCATGAACAGGGCCGCGATCACGGGGCCTATCACAAAACCCGTCAGTCCGAAGAGAGCCATGCCGCCCAGCGTCGAGATCAGCACGATGTAGTCGGGCATCTTCGTGTCCTTGCCCACCAGCAAGGGGCGCAGCACGTTGTCCACCAGGCCGATCACCAGCACACCGTAGGCGATCAGGATCAGGCCCTTACCCATGGCGCCGGTGGCCAGGAAGTAGATGGCCACAGGGGCCCAGATCAGGCCGGCGCCCACGGCGGGCAGCAGCGACAGGAAGGCCATCACCACGCCCCACAGCACGGGCCCCTGGATGCCCAGGATCCAGAAGATCAGCCCGCCCAGCGCGCCCTGGGCGGCCGCCACGGCCAGGTTCCCCTTGACGGTGGCGCGGATCACGGTGGTGAACTTGCTCGACAGCTCGGCCTTGTGGTCGGCCTGCAGCGGAATCGCCATGCGGATGCGCTGGGTCAGGTCACGGCCGTCGCGCAGCAGGAAGAACAGCAGGTACAGCATCACGCAAAAGCCCACCAGGAAGCCGAACGTGTTCTGGCCTATGCCCAGCGCCTTGGTGGCGGCCAGCTTGGATGCCTGCATGGCGATGCTGGACAGCTTGTCCTGCAGCTCGGCCAGCGAGCCCAGGTGCAACCGCTCCAGCCAGGGTGTGACCCAGGAGGGCAGGGCGTCCATGATCTGTTGCAGATAGGTGCCCGCGTCCAGGTTGCCGCTGTTGACGCGCTCATAGATCAACGAGGCCTCGCGCACCAGGGAGGCGCCGATCAGCGCCAGCGGCAGGATGGCAACGACCAGGCACAGCAGCAGGGTGGACAGGGCGGCGAGATTGGTGCGCCGGGGCATGCGCGCCAGCAGGCGCCGGTGCAGCGGCGAGAACAGGATGGCCAGGGCGACGCCCCAGAAGATGGCCCCCATGAATTCCCAGAGCACGGCACCGAAGCCTATGGTCGCCGCGATCAGCAGCAGCATGAAAGTGCGTTTGTGTAAGGGCAGCAGGTTCATCTGTCGGTCCGTTCGGAAGATGCGCCAATGTACGCGACTGCGGGAACTCCCGGAGGGTCCAGGTAATCGCTTGGTAACTGCCCTGCTGCGATGTTTGAACGGTGGCACAATGGCGGTCGCAACCAGGCCCTTCCCCAGCCACAGTCGCATCCGCCAATCGGTACAGCCGTGTCGCGGAAGGTTCTACAAACCAGCTAATGCCTCCTTCAGGGAGGCGGAGGTCAGCGCAATATGAGCGATCAGACGTCGGTCTACCAAGCCTATCAAGGCAATACTTACCTCTTCGGCGGCAATGCCCCCTACGTCGAAGAAATGTACGAGAACTACCTGGCCAACCCCGGTAGCGTGCCGGATTCCTGGCGCGAGTACTTTGATGCACTGCAACATGTGCCCGCAGTCGACGGCACGGACTCCAAGGACGTCCCGCACCAGCCCGTCATCAACGCTTTCGCCGAGCGCGCCAAGCAAGGCGGCACCAAGGTGGTCGTGGCCTCCGGCGCCGACTCCGAACTGGGCCGCAAGCGCACCGCCGTCCAGCAGCTGATCGCCGCCTACCGCAATGTCGGCGCACGCTGGGCCGATCTCGATCCCCTCAAGCGCACCGAGCGCCCCGAAATTCCCGAGCTGGAGCCGTCGTTCTACGGCTTCACCGATGCCGACCAGGAAACGGTGTTCAACACGAGCAACACCTTCTTCGGCAAGGAAAGCATGTCGCTGCGCGAGCTGATGAACGCGCTGCGCGAGACCTACTGCGGCACCCTGGGCACCGAGTACATGTATGCCACCGACCAGACGCAAAAGCGCTGGTGGCAGCAAAAGCTGGAAACCAGCCGTACCAAGCCCAGCTTTGACGCCAGCCAGAAAAAGCGCATCCTCGACCGCCTGACGGCTGCCGAAGGCCTGGAACGCTACCTGCACACCAAGTACGTCGGCCAAAAGCGCTTCTCGCTGGAAGGTGGCGAAAGCTTCATCGTCGCCATGGACGAGCTGATCAACGCTGCCGGCCAGAAGGGCGTGCAGGAAGTCGTGATCGGCATGGCCCACCGCGGCCGCCTGAACGTGCTGGTCAACACCCTGGGCAAGATGCCCAAGGACCTGTTTGCCGAGTTCGATCACACCGCTCCCGAAGATCTGCCCTCGGGCGACGTGAAGTACCACCAGGGCTTCAGCTCCGATGTGTCCACCGCTGGCGGCCCTGTCCACCTGTCGCTGGCCTTCAATCCCTCGCACCTGGAAATCGTCAACCCCGTGGTCGAAGGCTCGGTGCGCTCGCGCATGGACCGCCGCGACGACCCGCACGGCAAGCAAGTGCTGCCCGTGCTGGTGCACGGCGATGCCGCCTTTGCCGGCCAGGGCGTGAACCAGGAAACCCTGGCGCTGGCCCAGACCCGTGGCTACACCACGGGCGGTACGGTGCACATCATCATCAACAACCAGATCGGCTTCACCACCTCCGATCCGCGCGACACCCGCTCCACGCTGTACTGCACCGACATCGTCAAGATGATCGAGTCGCCCGTGCTGCACGTGAACGGCGATGATCCGGAAGCCGTGGCACTGGCCGTGCAGCTGGCGCTGGAATTCCGCATGGAATTCTCCAAGGACGTGGTCGTGGACATCGTCTGCTTCCGCAAGCTGGGCCACAACGAGCAGGACACGCCTGCCCTGACCCAGCCGCTGATGTACAAGAAGATCGGCGCCCACCCCGGCACCCGCAAGCTGTACGCCGACAAGCTGGCCACGCAAGGCCTGGGCGAATCGCTGGGCGACGACATGGCCAAGGCCTACCGCGCCGCCATGGACGAAGGCCGCCACACCGTGGACCCGGTGCTGACGAACTTCAAGAGCAAGTACGCCGTGGACTGGAGCCCGTTCCTGGGCAAGACCTGGACCGACGCCGGCGACACCGCCATCCCGCTGACCGAATGGAAGCGCCTGGCCGAACGCATCACCACCATTCCCGAGACCGTGACCCCGCACGCGCTGGTCAAGAAGGTCTATGACGACCGCGCAGCCATGGGCCGCGGCGATGTCAACGTGGACTGGGGCATGGGCGAGCACATGGCCTTCGCATCGCTGGTCGCATCGGGCTACCCCGTGCGCCTGTCGGGCGAGGACTGCGGCCGCGGCACCTTCACCCACCGCCACTCGGTCATCCATGACCAAAAGCGTGAAAAGTGGAGCGAAGGCACCTACATCCCGCTGCAGAACGTGGCCGACAGCCAGGCTCCGTTCACCGTCATCGACTCCATCCTGTCCGAAGAGGCCGTGCTGGGCTTCGAGTACGGCTATGCGTCGAACGATCCCAACACCCTGGTGATCTGGGAAGCCCAGTTCGGCGACTTCGCCAACGGCGCCCAGGTGGTGATCGACCAGTTCATCGCCTCCGGTGAAGTCAAGTGGGGCCGCATCAACGGCCTGACGCTGATGCTGCCGCACGGCTATGAAGGCCAGGGCCCCGAGCACAGCTCGGCACGCCTGGAGCGCTTCATGCAGCTGGCCGCCGACGCCAACATGCAGATCGTGCAGCCCACCACGGCCAGCCAGATCTTCCACGTGCTGCGTCGCCAGATGGTGCGCCCGCTGCGCAAGCCGCTGGTCATCATGACCCCCAAGTCGCTGCTGCGTAACAAGGACGCGACCTCGCCGCTGTCCGAGTTCACCAGCGGTGGTTTCCAGACCGTGATCCCCGAGCAGGACGAAGCCGTCGTGAAGAACGCGGCCAAGGTCAAGCGCGTGATCGCATGCTCGGGCAAGGTCTACTACGACCTGGTCAAGAAGCGCGCCGAGAAGGAAAGCAAGGACGTCGCCATCATCCGCGTCGAACAGCTGTACCCCTTCCCTCACAAGGCCTTCGCCGCTGAACTCAAGAAGTTCGGCAACGCCACCGAGATCGTCTGGTGCCAGGACGAGCCGCAGAACCAGGGCGCCTGGTTCTTCGTGCAGCACTACATCCACGAGAACATGCTCGATGGCCAGAAGCTGGGCTACTCCGGTCGCGCTGCCTCGGCATCGCCCGCCGTGGGTTACGCACACCTGCACCAGGAGCAGCAAAAGGCCCTGGTGGAAGGCGCGTTCTCCAAGCTCAAGGGTTTTGTCCTGAACAAGTAAGGCAGCCCCCACCCGCTACGTATCAGTACAGAACACTTTTGGAAAGAATCACAAATGGCTATCGTTGAAGTCAAAGTTCCCCAGCTGTCCGAGTCCATCGCTGAGGCCACCATGCTGACCTGGAAGAAGAAGGCCGGCGAAGCGGTTGCAATCGATGAGATCCTCATCGAAATCGAAACCGACAAGGTCGTGCTCGAAGTGCCCGCACCCGCCGCTGGCGTGCTGGCCGAGATCGTGCAAGGTGACGGCGCCACCGTGGTGGCCGAGCAGCTGATCGCCAAGATCGATACCGAAGGCGTGGCCGGCGTGGCCGCTGCCACTCCTGCCGCAGCCGCCGCTCCCGCTGCCGCAGCGCCTGCTGCTGCTCCCGCCGCTGCTGCTGCCACTGGCGGCAGCAAGGGCGATGTCGCCATGCCCGCCGCTGCCAAGCTGCTGGCCGAGAACAACCTGTCGGCCGCCAACGTGGCTGGCTCCGGCAAGGATGGCCGCGTGACCAAGGGCGACGCCCTGGCCGCCGTCAAGGGCGGCGTGCAGTCCACGGCTGCCGTCATCCCCACCGGCGTGCCCACCAAGGCGCTGCCCCAGGTGTCGGCTCCCGCTGCCAAGGAAGACCTCAGCGGCCGTCCCGAGCAGCGCGTGCCCATGAGCCGCCTGCGTGCCCGCGTGGCCGAGCGCCTGCTGCAGTCGCAGTCCACCAACGCCATCCTGACCACGTTCAACGAAGTGAACATGGCCCCGGTGATGGATCTGCGCAAGAAGTTCCAGGACGCCTTCACCAAGGAACACGGCACCAAGCTGGGCTTCATGTCCTTCTTCGTCAAGGCGGCAGTGCACGCCCTGAAGAAGTACCCCGTGCTCAATGCTTCCGTGGACGGCAACGACATCGTCTACCACGGCTACTTCGACATCGGTATCGCCGTGGGTTCGCCCCGTGGCCTGGTGGTGCCCATCCTGCGCAATGCAGACCAGATGAGCTTCGCCGACATCGAAAAGAAGATTGCCGAATTCGGCAAGAAGGCGGCAGACGGCAAGCTGGGCATTGAAGACATGACCGGCGGCACCTTCTCCATCTCCAACGGCGGCACCTTCGGCTCGATGATGTCCACCCCCATCATCAACCCGCCCCAGTCGGCCATCCTGGGCGTGCACGCCACCAAGGACCGCGCCATGGTCGAGAACGGCCAGGTCGTGGTCCGCCCGATGAACTATCTGGCCATGTCCTATGACCACCGCATCATCGACGGCCGCGAAGCCGTGCTGGGCCTGGTGGCCATGAAGGACGCGCTGGAAGATCCTTCGCGCCTGCTGTTCGACCTGTAATTCCACAGGGTTCGACACGACGAAAACCCACCCTTGGCCGCGTGCCCTGCGGTGGGTTTTTTCATGCATCACAGACAAGAGATTCCTGAAATGAGCAAGCAATTCGACGTCATCGTCATCGGCGCGGGCCCTGGCGGCTACATCGCCGCCATCCGTGCCGCACAACTGGGCTTCAACGTGGCCTGTATCGACGAGTGGAAGAACGCCGCGGGCGGCGCCGCTCCGGGCGGCACCTGCACCAACGTGGGCTGCATTCCCTCCAAGGCCCTGCTGCAGTCGTCCGAGCACTTCGAGCACGCCAATCTGCACTTTGCCGACCATGGCATCTCCACCGGCAAGGTCGAGATGGACGTGGCCAAGATGATCGCCCGCAAGGATGCGGTCGTGAAGCAGAACAACGACGGCATCCTGTACCTGTTCAAGAAGAACAAGGTCACCTTCTTCCACGGCCGTGGCTCGTTCGTCAAGGCGGTCGAGGGCGGCTACGAGATCAAGGTTGCCGGCAAGGAAGAGGAAGTGCTGACGGGCAAGCAGATCGTGGTCGCCACGGGCTCCAGCGCCCGCGCGCTGCCCGGCGTGCCCTTCGATGAAGAGAACATCCTGTCCAACGACGGCGCTCTGCGCCTGGGCAAGGCCCCCAAGAAGCTGGCCCTGATCGGCGCTGGCGTGATCGGCCTGGAAATGGGCTCGGTCTGGCGCCGCCTGGGCACGGAAGTGATCGTGCTCGAAGGCATGGACAAGTTCCTGTCCGCCGTGGACGAGCAGATCGCCAAGGAAGCCAAGAAGGCGTTCGACAAGCAGGGCTTGAAGATCGAGCTGGGCGTGAAGATCGGCGAAATCAAGAGCGGCAAGAAGGGCGTGTCCATCGCCTACACCAACGCCAAGGGTGAAGCCCAGGCGCTGGAGGCCGACAAGCTGATCATCTCCATCGGCCGCACCGCCAACACGGCCGGCCTCAATGCCGAGGCCGTGGGCCTGGCTCTGGACGAGCGCGGCTGCGTCGTGGTCGATGACGACTGCAAGACCAGCCTGCCCGGCGTTTGGGCCGTGGGCGACGTGGTGCGCGGCCCGATGCTGGCGCACAAGGCCGAGGAAGAGGCCGTGGCCGTGGCCGAGCGCATTGCCGGCCAGCATGGCCATGTGAACTTCGGCACCATTCCCTGGGTGATCTACACCAGCCCCGAAATCGCATGGGTGGGCCGCACCGAGCAGCAACTGAAGGAGCAGGGCGTCAAGTACAAGGCTGGCACCTTCCCCTTCCTGGCCAACGGCCGTGCGCGCGCCCTGGGCGATACCACGGGCATGGTCAAGTTCCTGGCCGATGCCGAGACCGACGAAATCCTGGGCGTGCACATGGTCGGCCCCATGGTCTCGGAGCTGATCTCCGAAGCCGTGGTCGCCATGGAGTTCAAGGCATCGAGCGAAGACATTGCCCGCATCTGCCACGCCCACCCCTCGCTGTCCGAGGCCACCAAGGAAGCGGCACTGGCCGTCGACAAGCGCACTCTGAATTTCTGAGTGCCAGGCTAGCCATCTAGCCCAAGCCAAAGACCTGAAAGCGCTTGCCCTGCAAGCGTTTTCAGCTTCTGAATACATAGCGAATGGTTGATGCTGCATGAGCGTTTCAGTGCGAGAGGCCTACGAGGCCGAACTGGTAGCCAAGGGCTTTCACAGTGATCCTGCGCAGTTGCGCGCCGTCGAGGCGCTGCAGCGCTGTGCCGACGACTGGGCGGTCTACCGCCAGCGCCGCTCCAACGCCTTCAAGAAGCTCATCAACCATCCCGAGATTCCCCGCGGCGTCTACATGTACGGCGGGGTGGGGCGCGGCAAGAGCTTTCTCATGGACTGCTTCTTCAATGCCGTGCCGCTCAGGCGCAAGGTGCGCCTGCATTTCCACGAATTCATGCGCGAGGTCCACCGCGAGCTCGCCGTGCTGCAGGGCACGCAGAACCCGCTGGACGTGCTGGGTGCGCGCATCTCCAAGAAGTACAAGCTGATCTGCTTCGACGAATTCCACGTCGCCGACATCACGGACGCGATGATCCTGCACCGGCTGCTGGTCTCGCTGTTCGCCAACGGCGTGGGCTTTGTCACCACCTCCAACTTCAAGCCCGACGAGCTGTATCCGGGCGGGCTGCACCGCGACCGCATCCTGCCGGCCATCGACCTGCTCAACGAGCGCATGGAAGTCGTCAACGTGGACAACGGCACGGACTACCGCCGCCGCACGCTGGAAAACGCCCGGCTCTATCACACGCCCCTGGGTGCACAGGCCGATGCGGCCATGACCGAAACCTTCGACAAGCTGGCCGAAGTCAAGGACGAAGACCCAGTGCTGCACATCGAGGCGCGCGAGATCCGTGCGCGCCGCCGCGCCGGTGGCGTGGTCTGGTTCGACTTCCGCGAGCTGTGCGGCGGCCCGCGCTCGCAGAACGACTACCTGGAGATCGCAAGCCAGTTCCACACCGTGCTGCTGTCCGACGTGCCCTATATGCCGGTCAACATGGCATCGCCCGCGCGGCGCTTCACCTGGCTGGTGGACGTGCTGTACGACCGCAGGGTCAAGCTGGTCATCTCGGCCGCCGTGCCGCCCGAGCAGCTTTACACTGAGGGCCCGCTGGCCCATGAGTTCCCCCGTACCGTCTCGCGCCTGAACGAGATGCAGTCCAAGGAATTCCTGGCGCTGGAGCGCCGTGTGGTGGACACCAGCCTGACCTGAGGCCGGTCCCGACCGCTGGCGTCGTTTGCCGGACCTGTACATGCTGAAACTGCCTACCTCTGCTTTCGCCCTTTTGAAGAAACTGCCCGCTCCCCTGGGCGCTGCGCTGGCCTGCCTTGTGCTGGCCGGCCCGGCCATGGCTGCGGAGGCTGGCGCGGATAGCGATGCCGATGCGCGGCAGGAACGCGCCCAGGCTGCAAAGCAGGTCCAGGCCGAGCGCAAGGCCGCACGCGCCGAGATCGCGGCCCAGCGTGCCGTCATCGACAGGCGGCGCACGGCCCTGGAGTCCGAGTGCTACCAGCGCTTTGCCGTGGAAGACTGCCTCAGGCAGGCGCGCGAGGAGGCCCGTGAGCAGGACAAGCCGCTGCGCGAACGCGAGCTGCAGATCAACGACGAGGAGCGCAAGGAGCGCGCCGCCCAGCGCCTTGAGGATATCGAGGCCAAGAAGGCCCAGAAGGCCGCCTCGTCCATGCAAGCCAAGGAGCGGCCACCGGCCGCCCAGCGCGACACCCAGGCCATCAGGGCCCAGCGTGCCCAGGACGCACAGCAGCGCGCAGCCCAGCAGGCCAGCCACCAGCGTGATCGCCAGGCGCAGATCGAGCAGCGCCAGTCTGCGCAGGAGCAGGAGCGGCGAACTGCCGCCCGCGCCCAGTTCGAGGCCAAGCAAAAAGAGGCTGCCGAGCGCAAGGCCCGTGCCGCCGATGCCGCCCGCGAGCGCGGCCCGCAGGCAGCGCCACTGCCTGCGCCTCCCGCGCCTGCGCCTCCCGCGCCTGCGGCGCCCTGAGTTCGGTGGTCACGCCGTCACCGGCTGCTCCAGTGCCTCGAGCTTGAGCACCACCAGCGACAGGTTGTCACCACCGCCCTGGGCGCGCACGCGTGCCTTGTCGATCAGGAATTCCGTGGCCTCGCGCGGCGTGAGCGCGTTGAGCACGGTGCCCAGTTCCTCCGCCGTGTAGTAGTGCCAGACGCCGTCGCTGCAGGCCATGAGCGTGGTGCCCGGGTGCACGTGCTCGATCACGTGGTGGCTCATGGGCGGCTCGGCCTCGGTGCCCAGGCAGCCCAGCAGGATGTTGGACTTGGGGTGCACATGGGCCTCGAATTCGGTGAGTTCTCCCCTGTCCACCAGGGACTGGACGTAGGAGTGGTCCTTGGTGCGGTGGACCATGGTCGCGCCCTGGTAGTGGTAGATGCGCGAATCGCCCGAATGCACCCAGTGGCAGCGGCCCTGGGGCAGCAGCACGAAGGCGGCAATGGTGCTGTGCGGCTCCTGCTCGGCCGAAATGGCCGTCAGCCGGATCACCATGTGCGACTCGTGGACGATGCTCTCCAGCAGCGCCGTGCAGTCCTCCTTGCCTGGCTCGAAGCGCTCGAACAGCTGGCGCGCCGTGAGCATGACCTGGTCGGAGGCCTTGCGCCCGCCACTGCGCCCGCCCATGCCGTCGGCCAGCACGCCCAGCAGGCAGCCGTGTACATAGGGGTGGGCCATGAGCATCACCTGGTCTTGCTGGTATTGCCTGTCACCGCGATGGATGCCTGTGGCGGCTTGGAGTCGGTACGCTGGCTGCATGGTCTCTGGTTTGGTGGGCTCTTGGGGCGGTGGATGGGCACACCAATGTCATGGCGCATATTATCGGAGCACCGTCCCCGGCGCTGGCCCGCCGCACCCCGGCGGCGCTCTCTTTTTCAACAAACGGACCCGCCCTTTGCATTCCCTGACCGCTGCCGTGCAGGCGGCCTTCGCGCCGCAAGGCCTGCTGTCGCGCGCCGAGGCGCTGTTCCTGCCGCGTGAGGGGCAGACCCGCATGGCCCTGGCCGTGGCCCAGGCCATCGAGCAGCGCCAGACCCTGGTGGTCGAGGCCGGCACGGGCGTGGGCAAGACCTATGCCTACCTGGTGCCGGCCCTGCTCAGCGGCCAGCGCGTGCTGGTGTCCACGGCCACGCGCGCGCTGCAGGATCAGCTGTATGCCCGCGATCTGCCGCGCCTCGTTGCCGCGCTGGGCATGCCGCTGCGTATGGCGCGCCTCAAGGGCCGCAGCGCCTACCTGTGCATGGAGCGGCTGGAGCGTGTGCGCCAGGGCCGCACGGCGCCGCAGGACCCGCAGGTGCTGCGCAGCGTGGCCCTGGTCGAGCGATGGGCACGCACCACGCGCACGGGCGACCTGGGCGAGTTGCCCGCGCTGGACGAGCGCTCGCCCGCGCTGCCCCTGGTCACTTCCACACGCGACAACTGCCTGGGTTCCGACTGCCCGCATTGGCAGGACTGCCATGTCAACGTGGCCCGCCGCGCTGCGCTGGAGGCCGATGTGGTGGTCATCAACCACCACCTGATGTTTGCCGACCTGGATGTGCGCGAGTCGGGCGTGGCCCAGTTGCTGCCCAGCGTGGGCGTGGTCGTGGTGGACGAGGCCCACCAGCTCAACGACACCGGCGTGCAGTTCGCGGGCCAGAGTCTGTCGGGCCAGCAACTGACGGGCTATGCCCGCGATGTGCTGCGCGCCGGCCAGGAACTGGCGCGCGGCATGGCCGACTGGATGCAGCTTTCGGCACGTGTGGAGCAGGCCTTGCGCGAGCTGCGACTGGCGGCAGGCAAGCCCCCGGTGGGCGGGCGCCTGCCCTGGCAGGGCGTGACGCCGCAGGGGCTGGACGCGCAGCGCTGGCGCACCGCCCTGGTCACACTGGGGCGCAGCCTGCGGGCATTGCTGGAACCGCTGGTGCAACTGCAGGTCAGCGACCCCGAACTGCGCAGGCTGTTCGAGCGCGGCAACGAGCTGCTGCGGCGCCTGGCCACCTTTGCCGCAGCCGCCGTGCAGGACACGGTGCGCTGGCTGGAGCTGGGCAGCCAGCAGATGCGCATGCTGGAGTCTCCGCTGACCATTGCGCACATCATGCGCACGCGGCTGCTGGGGTTGACGCAGGAGCAGGAGGGATCGGCAGATCAGGAGCGAGAGGATGCACAGCCCGAGCCCGAGCCCGAGCCCGAGACACAAGCACAGGAAGAAGGCGCGCCCGTGCCCGTTCCCGAAGCTGCAGGCCTGCCTCGGCAGCCATCGGGCACCGCGTGGATCTTCACCTCGGCCACGCTGGGTGACGACGAGCGCCTGAGCTGGTTCACCGAGCCCTGCGGCCTGCGCGAGGCCCAGGTGCTGCGCGTGGACAGTCCCTTTGACTATGCGCGGCAGGCAGCGCTTTACGTGCCCCGGCCCTTTGCCCAGGCCGGCAGTGCCACGCACAGCACCGAGGTGGCGCGCCTGGCGCTGGATGCTGCCCAGCGCCTGGGCGGGCGCACGCTGGTGCTGACGACCACGCTGCGGGCGCTGCACGCCATAGGCGATGCGCTGCAGCAGTCGCTGGGGCTGTTTGGTGAACTTGATGTGCTGGTCCAGGGGCAGGCGCCCAAGCTGGCCTTGATCGAGCGCTTTATTGCGGCCGGAGAAGGCAGGGAAGGCACGCAAGGCGAGGAAGGCACGGGGGCGCGCCCGGGGCGGGGCTGCATTCTCGTGGCCTCTGCCACTTTCTGGGAGGGGGTGGACCTGCCGGGCGATGCGCTGCAGCTGGTGGTCATCGACAAGCTGCCGTTTCCGCCGCCCGACGATCCGCTGGTCGAGGCGCGTTCGCGCAGTCTGGAATCCGTGGGGCGTCAGGCCTTTGCCGACTACATGCTGCCCGAGGCCGCCATGGCGCTCAAGCAGGGCGCTGGCCGCCTGATCCGGCGTGAGACGGATCGCGGCGTGCTCGTGGTCTGTGATTCCCGGTTGGCCACCATGGGTTACGGGCGGCGGCTGCGTGCCGCGCTGCCGCCCATGCGGACCCTGGTGGACGAGGCGGCCTTTGTTCAGGCCCTGCAGGCGCTGGCGCAGCCTGCGCCGCAGATCACCACAGCTTCCACCACGACTTCTGCTTTGCCGTGAGGTCCTGGTCGGACTCCTGGCCGTAGGAGGCGGTCAGTACGCGTTGCGCGTCGTCGCGCAACTGCGTCATGCCCAGGGCGTCGTATGAATTCACCAGGATCTGCATGGCCTCGCGCACGGCGGGCACGCCCTGGTAGTCCTTGACGGCCGTCTGCGCGCGCGCGATGGCGGCCACGTAGGCGCCGCGTCCGTAGTAGTAGCGGGCCACATGCACTTCGTACTGCGCCAGAGAGTTGACGATGTACTGCATGCGCAGCCGCGAATCCTCGGCGTAGCGCGACTCGGGGAAGCGCGTCACCAGTTCGCGGAAGGACTCGAACGAGTCTTTGGCGGCCTTCTGGTCACGCTCGGACAGATCCTGGCGCGACAGCCAGGAGAACATGCCCAGGTTGTCATTGAAGTTGACCAGGCCCTTCAGGTAGAGGGCGTAGTCGGTGGCGGGGCTGGCCGGATGCAGCTTCAGGAAGCGGTCCAGCGTGGCGGTGGCCTGGATCTTGTCGCCGCTCTTGTACTGGGCATAAGCCTTGTCGAGCTGGGCCTGCTGGGCCAGGGGCGTGCCGGCGGCACGGCCTTCGAGCTTCTCGAACAGCGGAACGGCCTTGTCGAACGCGCCGGAGGCGGCTTCGTCGCGGGCCTCGGTATAGATGCGGTCCGGGGTCCACTTGGCAGTAGGGTCTTGCTGCGTACTGGAGCAGGCTGTCAGAACGCCTGCGACCAGCATGGCGGGAACGATGGACAGGGGAATACGCTGCATGGTGGACGTTTCTCGGGCAATCGAAGGGCGGTGAGAGGGTTGGCGGGCAGGGAGGCGGGCCGCGCTGAGGGGCCGCACAAAGCCTGATTTTCCCGCAACCGGGCCGAAGCATTGTAACGGCCTGCGATGCCCGCCCCGCAGGCGGGGGCGGCGGCAAAGGCATGGCCGTGAACGGGCCCCGGCCTTGCGGAGCTTTCTACAATGGCGCCCATATGTTTGTCCATTTGCGCCTGCACACCGAATTCTCCGTCGTGGACGGAACCAACCGCATCAATGCCATCGTCAAGGCCGCCGCCGAGGATGGGCAGGTCGCACTGGCCGTCACAGACTTCAACAACCTGTTTGGCGGCGTCAAGTTCTACCGCGAAGGGCGGGCCAAGGGCGTCAAGCCCGTGCTGGGCGCGGAAATCCAGATCGAAGGCGAGAACGGCGCCGCCGTCTCGCGCATCATCGTGCTGGTGCAAAGCCCGCTGGGCTATCACAACCTGTCCGAACTGCTGGCCCGTGGCTGGACCCGCAACGTGGTCAAGGGCCAGGCCGTGCACACCTGGGCCTGGCTGCAGGAGCTGGGCGAGGGGCTGATCGTCCTGGCCGGTGCCCAGGCCGGCCCCGTGGGCCAGGCGCTGATGCGCGGCGACGAGGCAGGCGCAGCCGCCGTGGCCCAGCGGCTGGCAGGCATGTTCCCGCACCGCTTCTTCATCGAACTGCAGCGCGCCGGCCGCCAGGACGATGAGGCGCACGTGCTGGCGGCCGTACAACTGGCCGAGCGGCTGAACCTGCCCGTGGTGGCCACGCACCCCATCCAGTTCTTCGGCCCCGACGACTACGAGTCCCACGAAGCGCGCGTGTGCATCGCCGAGGGTGAGATCCTGGCCAACCCGAAGCGCGTGCGCCGCTTCACGCGCGACCAGCATTTCAAGACCGCCGCGCAGATGCAGGCGCTGTTCGCCGACATTCCCAGCGCCATTGCCAACACCGTGGAAATCGCGCGCCGCTGCAGCCTGACCCTGGTGCTGGGCAAGCCGCAGCTGCCCAATTTCCCCGTGCCTGACGGCATGACCATGGACGAGTTCTTCCGCAGCGAATCCTTCAACGGCCTTGAAGACCGCCTGACCCACCTGTATCCCGATCCCGCCAAGCGCGAGGCGCAGCGCCCGCGCTACGTGGAACGGCTGGAATTCGAGATCGGCACCATCCTCAAGATGGGCTTTCCGGGCTACTTCCTCATCGTGGGCGACTTCATCAAGTGGGCCAAGCTCAACGGCTGCCCCGTGGGCCCGGGCCGCGGATCGGGCGCGGGCTCGCTGGTGGCCTACGTGCTCAAGATCACGGACCTGGACCCGCTGGAGTACAACCTGCTGTTCGAGCGCTTCCTGAACCCCGAGCGCGTGTCCATGCCCGACTTCGACGTGGACTTCTGCCAGGCCAACCGCGACCGCGTCATCGACTATGTGAAGCAGCTCTACGGCCGCGACGCCGTCAGCCAGATCGCCACCTTCGGCACCATGGCCGCGCGCGCGGCCATCCGCGACGTGGGCCGCGTGCTGGACATGAGCTACACCTTCTGCGACGGCATCTCCAAGCTCATTCCCAACAAGCCGGGCCTGCACGTCACGCTCAAATACCCGCCCAATCCGAAGAAGGAGGGCGACAAGTACACCTACGCCATCGAGGCCGAGCCCATGCTGGCCGAGCGCATCGAAAAAGAAGAAGACGTCAAGACCCTGATCGAAATGGCCCAGAAGCTCGAAGGCATGACTCGCAACATCGGCATGCACGCGGGCGGCGTGGTGATCGCTCCGGGCAAGCTCGCCGACTTCTGCCCGCTGTACCAGCAGCCGGGCAGCGACTCGGCCGTGGCCATGTACGACAAGGACGATGTGGAGGCCGTGGGCCTGGTGAAGTTCGACTTTCTGGGCCTGGCCACGCTGACCATCCTGGAGATCGCGCGCGAGTTCATCATCAAGCGCCACAAGGGCCAGGAGAACTTCGCCTTCGAGAACATCCCGCTGGACGATGCGCGCACCTACCACCTGTTCTCCGAGGGCAAGACTGAAGCCGTGTTCCAGTTTGAATCGCGCGGCATGCAGGGCATGCTGCGCGACGCCAAGCCCAGCCGCCTGGAAGACCTGATCGCACTGAACGCGCTGTACCGTCCGGGTCCCATGGACCTGATCCCCAGCTTCGTCGCGCGCAAGCACGGCAAGGAAGTGGTGGAGTACCCGCACCCGCTGGTCGAGCAGGTGCTGGCCGAGACCTACGGCATCATGGTCTACCAGGAGCAGGTGATGCAGACCGCCCAGGTGCTGGGCGGCTACTCGCTGGGCGGCGCCGACCTCTTGCGCCGGGCCATGGGCAAGAAGAAGGTCGAGGAAATGGTCATGCACCGCGGGATATTCCGCGAGGGCGCGGCCAAGCAGGGCATCAGCGAGGAAAAGGCCGACGAGGTCTTCGACCTGATGGAGAAGTTCGCGGGCTACGGCTTCAACAAGTCGCACGCCGCCGCCTACTCGCTGCTGGCCTACCACACGGCCTGGCTCAAGGTGCACTACACGGCCGAGTTCTACTGCGGGAACATGACCGTGGAAATGGACAACACCGACAAGCTCAAGGTGTTGTACGAAGACGCGCTCAAGATGGGCATCAGCTTCGAGCCGCCGGATGTCAACCGCGGCATGTACCGTTTCGAGCCCGTCACCGACAAGGTCATCCGCTACGGCCTGGGCGCCATCAAGGGCACGGGCCAGCAGGCCATCGAGGCCATCGTTGCGGCGCGCGAAGGCCGCGGCGTGGGGCCGCGCGGTGCCGACAAGGGTCCTTTCAAGAGCCTGGCCGACTTCTGCGTGCGCGTGGACCGCACGCGCCTGAACAAGCGCACGCTGGAAGCCCTGATCAAGGGCGGCGCCTTCGACGCCATCGAGCTCAACCGGGCGTCGCTGGTGGCCTCCATCGACCATGCCTTCGAGTTCGGCAACAAGACGCTGGCCAACGCCAACCAGGGCGGCCTGTTCGACATGATGGGCGATGACGCCGTGGGCTCCAGCACCCAGGAGCCGCCGCTGGTCGAGGCACTGCCCTGGGGCGTGAAGGAGCGGCTGACCCAGGAAAAGACGGCGGTGGGCTTCTACCTCTCGGGCCACCTGTTCGACGAGGTCGAGAAAGAGGTGCGCCGCTTCGTGCGCACGCCCCTGGCCGAGCTGCGCGACAGCCGCGAGCCCCAGACGCTGGCCGGCATCATCAGCGACTTCCGCGCCATCAATGGCCAGCGCGGGCGGCTGGGCCTGTTCAAGATCGATGACGGCTCGGGCGTGATCGAGGCCTCGGTGGACGAGAACACGCTCAATACCTACCGCGAACTGCTCAAGGACGATGAATTCGTCGTCATCACCGGGCGCCTGCAGCTCGACCATTTCAGCGGCGGCCTGCGCATGAAGGCCCAGCAGCTGTGGAATCTGGCAGACGCGCGCTGCCGCTTTGCGCGCTACCTGCAGGTCAGCGTGGGCGAGAAGATGCCTGACGTGCTTGGCCTGCTGCGCCAGTTCCCCGCCGTGGTGGAGCAGGGCGAGCACGGCGAGCTGCAGCGCGGCATGAAAGTGCGCCTGGGGCTGGTCTGCGAGGACGAGCGCGGCTCGGCCAGCTGCGAGCTGGCGCTGGGCGATGCCAGCCGCTTCTATCCCAGCGATGCGGCCCTGGCGGCCTGGTACGCCCAGGCCGGCAGTGCCCAGGTCAAGGTGGTCTACGAATAACCCGCAAGGTGGCGCAGCGCCCGATGGCGGCGAGCAGGCACTGCTTTGGTGCGTGCTTGCCGGCCCGGGCGGGCACCGCGCTTGAATTCTTCAGGCATGCCTCGCATATCCCTTCCGGAAAACAGTGGCTCCGATGGCTAGAATGATTTTCATGGCAACCCAACCCCCTTCGATCCCTCCTGCCATCCCTACAGTGCGGCCCGTGTCCGACGATGACGGTGCCGTGGTGCTGGAGCGGCGACGCCAGCGCGTCCAGCCGCCGCAGATGTACCAGGTCGTGATGCTCAACGATGACTTCACGCCCATGGAATTCGTCATCATCGTCCTGCAGGAACTCTTCGGTAAGGACCGCGAAACGGCCACCCAGATCATGCTCAAGATCCATCTGGATGGCCGCGGCGTCTGCGGCGTGTACTCGCGCGACGTGGCGGCCACCAAGGTCGAACAGGTGCTGCAGGCGGCCCAGAAGGCAGGCCATCCGTTGCAGGCGATGTTCGAGCCTGTTGAATAAACCCGGGCCGCCCTGATTTATGGTTGCAGTCAATAATCCCCAGCAAGCGAAAAGGAGTCATCAATGATCGCCCAGGAACTGGAAGTCAGCTTGCACATGGCCTTTGTCGAAGCGCGCCAGCAGCGCCACGAGTTCATCACCGTGGAACACCTGCTGCTGGCCCTGCTGGACAACCCCAGTGCAGCGGAAGTGCTGCGCGCCTGCTCAGCCAACATCGATGACCTGCGCTCGGCCCTGTCCAACTTCATCAAGGACAACACGCCCCAGGTGGCGGGCTCCGATGAGGTGGACACACAGCCCACGCTGGGTTTCCAGCGTGTGATTCAGCGCGCCATCATGCATGTGCAATCCACCGGCAACGGCAAGAAGGAAGTCACGGGCGCCAACGTGCTCGTGGCCATCTTCGGTGAGAAGGATTCGCACGCCGTCTACTACCTGCACCAGCAGGGTGTGACGCGCCTGGACGTGGTCAATTTCATTGCCCACGGCATCAAGAAGGGCGAACCGCCCGAGCCCGCCAAGGCCGAAAACCCTGCGGAGTCCGAAGAGGGCGCCGGTGGCGAGCGCAACGAAAAGGCTTCGCCCCTGGAGCAGTTCACGCTGAACCTCAACCAGGCGGCCAAGGACGGCAAGATCGATCCGCTGATCGGGCGCGACTACGAGGTCGAGCGCACCATCCAGATCCTGTGCCGCCGCCGAAAGAACAACCCGCTGCTGGTCGGCGAGGCCGGCGTGGGCAAGACGGCGATCGCCGAAGGCCTGGCCTGGCGCATCACCGAGGGCAAGGTGCCCGAGGTGCTGACCGAGGCCGTGGTCTATTCGCTGGACATGGGCGCTCTGCTGGCGGGCACCAAGTACCGTGGTGATTTCGAGCAGCGCCTCAAGGGCGTGCTCAAGTCGCTCAAGGACCGGCCCAACGCCATCCTGTTCATCGACGAAATCCACACGCTGATCGGCGCGGGCGCCGCTTCGGGCGGCACGCTGGACGCGTCCAATCTGCTCAAGCCGGCGCTGTCCAGCGGCCAGCTCAAGTGCATCGGCGCGACCACCTTCACCGAGTACCGCGGCATCTTCGAAAAGGATGCGGCGCTGTCGCGGCGTTTCCAGAAGGTCGATGTGGTCGAGCCCACCGTGGCCGAGACCGTGGACATCCTCAAGGGCCTGAAGTCGCGCTTCGAGGAACACCACAGCGTGCAGTACGCCGCCGCCGCCCTGCAGGCTGCGGCCGAGCTGTCGGCCAAGTACATCAATGACCGCCACCTGCCCGACAAGGCCATCGACGTGATCGATGAGGCCGGTGCCGCGCAGCGCATCATTCCGGTGGAGCAGCGCAAGCAGACCATCGACAAGGCCGAGATCGAGGCCATCGTGGCCAAGATCGCGCGCATTCCGCCTGCCAACGTGTCCAACGACGACCGCAGCAAGCTGCAGACGCTGGAGCGCGACCTCAAGAGCGTGGTCTTCGGCCAGGACAAGGCGCTGGAAGCGCTGGCCTCCTCGGTCAAGATGGCGCGCTCGGGCCTGGGCAAGCCGGACAAGCCGATCGGCTCCTTCCTGTTCTCCGGCCCCACGGGCGTGGGCAAGACGGAAGCGGCCAAGCAGCTGGCCTACATCCTGGGCGTGGACCTGATCCGCTTCGACATGTCGGAGTACATGGAGCGCCATGCCGTCAGCCGCCTGATCGGCGCGCCTCCGGGCTATGTGGGCTTTGACCAGGGCGGTCTGCTGACCGAGGCCGTGACCAAGAAGCCGCATTCGGTGCTGTTGCTCGACGAAATCGAGAAGGCGCATCCGGACATCTTCAACGTGCTGCTGCAGGTCATGGACCACGGCACGCTGACGGACAACAACGGGCGCAAGGCCGATTTCCGCAACGTGATCCTCATCATGACCACGAACGCGGGCGCCGAGACCATCAACAAGGCCTCGATCGGCTTCACCAACCCGCGCCAGGCCGGCGACGAAATGGGCGACATCAAGCGCCTGTTCACGCCGGAGTTCCGCAACCGTCTGGACGCCATCGTCAGCTTCAAGCCGCTGGACGAGCAGGTCATCCTGCGCGTGGTCGACAAGTTCCTGCTGCAACTGGAGCAGCAACTGGCCGAAAAGCGCGTGGAGGTCACCTTCACCGATGCGCTGCGCAAGCACCTGGCCAGGAAGGGCTTCGATCCGCTCATGGGCGCTCGCCCCATGCAGCGCCTGATCCAGGACACCATCCGGCGCTCGCTGGCCGACGAGCTGCTTTTCGGGCAACTGGTCGACGGTGGCCGCCTGGAAGTGGACTGGGTGGCCGATGCCGACGATGCCGACAAGGGCGAAGTCAAGCTCGACATCACGCCCCAGCCCAAGCAGGACCCGGCGTCCGAGCCGGCCGAGCCCAAAGAGGCCACCGCCGACTGATGTGCATCGCCTGATGCCCATCGCGCAAGCCGACAGCCCCCCGGGCTGCCGGCTTTTTCTTTGATCCGCCCGAAGGAGTCTTTGTGGAGTGGCTTCGTCAGTACCTGACCCATGAGAATGCGCTGCTGCTGCTGTCGGTGACCTGGTCGGTCTATGTGGTGATCGTCGCGGTGTGGATCCTTCTGCAGCGCAGCGCACCCGTGGCCACGCTGAGCTGGCTTCTGTCCATGGCGGCGATTCCCGTGGGCGGGTTGGCCATTTACTACTTCTTCGGCCCGCAGCGGCTCAAGCGCCAGCGCATCAAGCGGCTGCGTGCGCGAAAGACATCTCGTGTGCGAACAGGCGTGCAGCGCCTGCGCGAGCGCATGCCGGGCAGCTCGGAGCGACTGCACCAGGTCGCGCGGCTGGTGGCGGCCACCAGCGACTTTCCCGTCAGCACGGCCGCCGACCTGCGGCTGCTGGTGGGCGGCGCTGCCACCTTCGACGCCATCATCGAGGCGGTGAATGCGGCGCGCCACCACATCCACCTGGAGTACTACATCTTCGAGCCGGACCAGACCGGCACGGCCTTGCGCGACCTGCTGATACAGCGGGCCCGCGCAGGCATACAGGTGCGCCTGCTGGTGGATGCCCTGGGTTCCAAGAAGCTGGGACGGCGCTTTCTGCAGCCGCTGGAGGATGCGGGCGCCGAGGTCGCGCTGTTCCATGGCACCAAGATCGGCCGACGGCTGCGCCCGGTCATCAACTTCCGTACCCACCGCAAGATCCTGGTGTGCGACGGCAAGGTGGGCTTCACGGGCGGCGTCAACGTGACTGACGAAGAGAACGCGCGTGTCATGCCCGATGCCTACCACGACGTGCACCTGCGCCTGGAGGGCGCCATCGTCAACTGGCTGCAGACCGTGTTCCTCGAAGACTGGGCCTATGCGCTGGAAAAGGACCCCAAGAACGAGCCCGCCGACATCGACCTGCTGCTGCCGGACGCGCCCGAGGGCCCGCTGCCCGTGCAGATCATCACCTCGGGCCCCGACAACGGCCTGCAGGCCATCTACCGCGCCCATCTTGCGGCCATCAACGCGGCCGAGGAACGTGTCTGGCTGACCACGCCGTATTTCGTGCCGACGGAGGCCGCGTTGGCAGCGCTCACCAATGCCTCGCTGCGCGGTGTCGATGTGCAGCTGCTGGTGCCGCGTCGCTCCGATTCGGCCCTGGTCACGGCGGCTGCGCGCTCCTACTACGACGAGCTGATCCGCTGCGGCGTGCGCGTCTACGAGTACAAGGCGCGCATGCTGCACTCCAAGACCCTGGTGGTGGACGACAACATCGCCATCATCGGCACGGCCAACTTCGACTACCGCAGCTTCTTCCTGAACTACGAGGTCTGCGCCATCGCCTACGGGCCTGCGCTCAACGGCGATCTGGCCAAGCAGTTCGAGGCCGATCTGGAGCAGGCCCAGCGCGTGCATTTCAAGCGCGACCTGGGCTTTGCGCTGCGCCTGTTCGACTCGGGCGCGCGGCTGTGTTCGCCCCTGCTGTGAGGGCCGGTGGCCCGTTTTTCGCAGGCATACTCGCCCGATGGCCCATACCTTCTTCTGGCACGACTACGAGACCTTCGGCGCCCAGCCGCGCTATGACCGGCCCGCGCAATTCGCGGGCATCCGCACCGATGCGGAACTCAATGAAATCGGCGAGCCCGTCATGTGGTACTGCCAGCCGGCAGGCGACTACCTGCCCGATCCGCAGTCCTGCCTGATCACCGGCATCACCCCCCAGCAATGCCTGGAGCAGGGCATGCCCGAGGCCCAGTTCGCCGCCCGCATCGAGGCAGAACTGGCCCAGGCAGGCACCGTGGGCGTGGGCTACAACACCATCCGTTTTGACGACGAGATCACGCGCTTCATGTTCTGGCGCAACCTCATCGACCCCTATGCGCGCGAATGGCAAAACGGCTGCGGGCGCTGGGACCTGCTCGACGTGGTGCGCATGGTCTATGCGCTGCGCCCCGAGGGCATTGTCTGGCCGAAAAAGGAGGATGGATCTCCGAGCTTCAAGCTCGAGGACCTGGCCCGCGCTAATGGCCTCCTGCACGAGAAGGCGCACGACGCGCTGTCCGATGTGCGCGCCACCATCGGGTTGGCGCGGCTGATCCGCAAGGTCCAGCCCAGATTGTTCGACTTCGCCTTCTCGCTGCACAAGAAGGACCGCGTGCTGCAGGAAATGGGCCTGCCGGCCGAGCCGGCGCATGCACGGCCCTTCCTGCACGTCAGCGGCATGATCCGGCCCGAGCGCGGCTGCATCGCCGTCATGTGGCCGCTGGCCACGCACCCCACCAACAAGAACGAGATCATCTGCTGGGATCTGGCGCAGGACCCGTCCGAGCTGGCCTCCATCGACGTGGAAACGCTGCGCCTGCGCCTGTTCTCGCGCGCGGCCGACCTGCCCGAGGGCGTGCAGCGCCTGCCCATCAAGAGCATTCACGTCAACAAGTCGCCCATGGTGGTCGGCAGCCTCAAGACGCTGAGCCCTGCCATGGCCGCGCAATGGGGCATCGATGTGGAGCAGTGCATGGGCCATGCGGCCATTGCACGTGACCTGCCCGACATGAGCGCGCTGTGGCGTGCCGTTCACCAGCGCCCTACGCAGGAAGGGCTGGATGCCGACCAGGACCTGTACGGCGGCTTTGTGGGCAACGAGGACCGGCGCCGCCTGAACCACCTGCGCAGCCTGTCTGCGCAGGAGCTGGCGCTGGACCGCACGGGCTTTGACGATGCGCGCTTGACCGAACTGCTGTTCCGATACCGCGCCCGCAACTTCCCCGCCAGCCTGAACCCGGCCGAGCGCCAGCGCTGGCTGCAGCACTGCGCTGCCTGCCTGATCGACGGCAAGGGCGGCGCACGCACGGCCGAGCAGATGTTTGCCATGGTCGATCAGTTATCGGAAACTGCCGACGAGCGCGGAGAGGAAATCCTGGGGGCGCTGTATGACTATGCCGAGGCGATCATGCCGGAACTTTAGTCCCCCCTGAGCCGCTGCGCGGCTTCTCCCGAGAGGTGCGACACCCTCGCGGCGGGGCGAGGCGGGGCGGGTGGCGTAGGCCCTTGCTCGGTGTTCCTCGCCTTGGGCCGCGTCGGCTTTAGGCGCAGCGCCCATTTGTGCCTTTAGCCAAAGAACTTGTAGCAGACCACGATGGCCGCCACCACGCCGGCCAGTTCGGCGATGAGGGCGCAGGGCACGGCGTGGCGGGCGCGCTGTATGCCCACGGCGCCGAAGTAGACGGCCAGGACGTAGAAAGTGGTTTCGGTGCTGCCCTGGATGGTGGCGGCCACCAGGGCGGCGAAGCTGTCCACGCCCTGGGTCTGCATGGTCTCGATCAGCATGGCGCGCGCCGCGCTGCCCGAGAAGGGTTTGACCAGGGCCGTGGGCAGGGCGTCCACGAAGCGGGCGTCCATGCCCAGGGCATCGACCACCCAGCGTATGCCCGACAGCGCGTACTCCAGCGCACCCGATGCGCGGAACACGCCCACGGCGCAGAGCATGGCTACCAGGTAGGGCAGCAGGCCCTTGGCCACGTCAAAGCCTTCCTTGGCGCCTTCGATGAAGCTGTCGTAGACCGCGACCTTGCGCCAGGCGCCCAGGGTGACGAACAGCACGATCAGGGCAAACAGCGTCAGGTTGCCCAGCAGCGATGACAGCTGCGCCAGCGCGGCCGCCGACAGCGTGGCCAGAAAGGCCATGAAGCCCGCCAGCGCCAGGCCCAGCGGCAGCAGATAGCCCAGCACCACGGGGCTCCACAGCGGCAGTCGCTGCACGGCGGCCACGGCCAGCAGGCCGACCAGGGTCGAGGCCGAGGTGGCCAGCAAGATCGGCAGAAAGACCAGGGTGGGATCGGGCGCACCCTGCTGCATGCGGTACATGAAGATGGTCACGGGCAGCAAGGTCAGCGACGACGCATTGAGCACCAGGAACAGGATCTGCGCATTGGTGGCGGTGTCGGGCCGGGGATTGAGCTCCTGCAGCGAGCGCATGGCCTTCAGTCCCATGGGCGTGGCCGCGTTGTCCAGTCCCAGCCCGTTGGCCGCGAAGTTCAGCGTGATCAGGCCCAGGGCCGGATGGCCGCGCGGCACCTCGGGCATGAGCCTGGCGAACAACGGGCCCAGCACGCGCGCCAGCCACTCCACCACGCCGGCCTTCTCTGCGATGCGCAGAAAGCCCAGCCACAGCGTCAGCGTGCCGAACAGCAGCACCATGACCTCGACCGACAGCCTGGCCATGGCAAACAGCGCCTGCACCATGGCCGAGAAAATCCCGGCCTGGCCGCCGACCAGCCATTGCGCCAGCGCAGCCACGGCCGCCACCAGAAAAAAGCCCAGCCACAAGGCATTCAGCATGGATTCCCATCCCTCACGAGGCAATTGCAAGCCGCCATTGTGGGGCCAGCCGCAGGGCTTACGGGCCAGGGCGGCAGGGCATTGACAGGGCTCCGTTATCCTCGCGGCCCCGCGGTCCGAGGACCGCACCATTGCTGCAAAGGATTCCATGCCCCAGGTGATAGGACAGGTGAGCGTCGCCGTGCGCGACTATGACGAGGCGCTGCGCTTTTATGTGGGCGCGCTGGGCTTCGTGCTGATCGAGGACACCGCCCTGTCCGAGGGCAAGCGCTGGGTCACCGTGGCCCCCGGTGGCGGCGGTGTGCGCCTGCTGCTGGCCCGCGCCACGAATGAGGAGCAGGCCGCGCGCGTGGGCAACCAGACCGGCGGGCGCGTGTTCCTGTTCCTGCAGACCGACGACTGCCTGCGCGACTTCGAGGCCTACCGCTCGCGCGGCGTGCGCTTTGTGCAGGACCCCCAGCGCAAGCCCCACGGCACCGTGGCCGTGTTCGAAGACCTCTACGGCAATCTGTGGGATCTCATCGAGCCGCATCCGGCGCGTTGAGGGCCGAAGGCGCGCTGCTTCAGCGGCTGGCCACGATGAACAGCCTGGGGAAGGGCAGCAGCACCGTGCCATCGTCCAGCGCGGGGTAGGCCTGGGAGATGGCCTGCAGATACGCTGCGTAGAAGCCGGCCTTTTGCTCCTCGTCCAGCGGCGCGACGAAGGGACGCAGCGCCGAACCCTTGAACCACTCAACCACCGCGGCATGGCCGCCCGCCAGCGGGTGGAAGTAGGTGGTGCGCCAGACATCGACGTTGCTGCAGTGCGGGCGAAGCAGGGCGTAGTAGAAGTCCGCGCTGTGCCGTGCGGGGTGGCGCACATCGCCAATCGTGGCGGCCCATGGGCCGCTGGCGGCCACTTCGCGTGCCAGCCGGTGGGCCGGTTCTTCCAGGTTGTCCGGCGTCTGCACGGCCAGGCTGCCACCGGGTGCCAGGTGGCTGACAAGGCGCGGGTAAAGCTGCTGGTGGTCGGGCAGCCACTGCAGCGAGGCATTGGCCAGGATCACGTCCTGCGGCTGGTCGGGCTGCCAGGTGGCGATGTCGGCCAGTGAGAAGGCCGTGCCCGGCAGCCGCTTGCGTGCGGCATCCAGCATGTCCTCGGAATTGTCCAGTCCCGTCACGGTGGCCTCGGGGAAGCGCTGGGCCAGGACCTCGGTGGAGTTGCCGGGGCCGCAGCCCAGGTCCACGGCCAGCCGCACGGCGCGGCCAGGCAGATCGGGAATGGCGGCCACCAGGTCGCGCACGGGGCGCGTGCGTTCCTGCTCGAACGTTGTGTACTGCTTTGCGGACCAGGTCATCGTGTTGCCTTTCAGGTAGGTGTGTTTGTGGGGCGCGAGCGTAAATCCGTCCATCCATGATTGCAAATGCCACAATTGATGTCTTCCCATACCTTGAAAGTATTGATGTGCCCGAGCTTCGCCAACTGCGCGCCTTTGTCGCCATCGCCGAGGAAGGCCACATCACCCGCGCGGCCGAGCGCCTGGGCATGCAGCAGCCGCCGCTGACGCGATTGCTGCAGGGCCTGGAACACGAATTGGGCGTGGAGCTGGTGCAGCGCCTGCCGCGCGGCGTGCGGCCCACGGCGGCGGGGCTGGCGCTGCTGGAAGAGTCCAAGGCGCTGCTGGAGCGCTGTGACGTGCTGGCCGAGGTGGTGCGCCGTGCCGCCCGGGGCGAGACGGGCCGGCTGGCCGTGGGCTTCACCAGCTCTGCCGCGCTGCATCCCTTCGTGCCCGGCGTGCTGCGCATGTTCCGCCAGCAGGTGCCCGGCGTGGCCGTGGCACTGGAGGAGTCGGGCACGGGTGAACTCATGGACGCATTGCTGCACGAGCGGCTGGACGCGGCCTTTGTGCGCTCGCCCCTGCATGGCAGCCAGGGGCTGCAGGCCGTGCCGATTCTGGAGGAGCCCATGCTGCTGGCCCTGCCGGCAGGGCATGCGCTGGCACGCCCATTGCGCCGGCCCGTGCCTTTGCCGCAGCTCGCCTCGGAGGATTTCGTGCTGTACCGGCGCAGGGTAGGGCAGGGCCTGTACGACGCCATTCTCAAGGCCTGCCTGGAGGCGGGCTTCAGCCCGCGCGTGGTGCAGGAGGCGCCGCGCATGACGGCCACGCTGAGCCTGGTCTCGGCAGGGCTGGGGCTGTCCATCGTGCCGGCCTCCATGCAGCGCCTGCGCAGCGACGGCATTGTCTACCGTGCGCTGTCCCAGTGCCCCGGGTTGGCCGCTCCCCTGCATCTGGCCACGCGCGTGGGCGATGCGTCGGCCGTGCTGCGCAGGTTCCAGGACCTGGTTGCCACGGCGGCCGTGGCGGAGTCCTGACGGCGCGGGCTACGGTGTCCTAGTTGCTGAGCGCGCGGCAGCGCGCGGGCCGCCGCGCTGCTTGACCACGGTGCGTGCGCAGTCCACCAGCCTGTGGATCAACGGCAGCCGTGCCGACGAGCGCAGCCACATCACGCCAAAGCGCCGCGACTGCGATTCCTCGGGCAGGGCCAGGCGCACCACGCCCTGGCCATCGGGCAGGTTCAGTGCCGTGTCGGGCACCAGGGAGACGCCCAGGCCGCGCTCCACCATCATGGCAATGGCCACCAGCGAGCTCAGTTCAAAGCGCTCCTGCGGCGCAATCTGCGCGGCGCGCAGGTAGCGCTCCACCATTTGCCCGCCGCCCAGGCTGCGGTCATAGCGGATCAGCGGCTGGGTGCGCAGCAGCGTGTGCGGGTCCAGGTGCGCCAGCTGGTGCGGCACCAGAAGCACCAGCGGCTCCTCGCGCAGCAGTGTCCAGTCGAAGGTCTTGGCCAGGGCGAAGGAGGGGTGCAGGCATACAGCGGCATCCAGCTCGCCTTGCTGCACGGCCTGGTACAGCTCGCGCGTGGTGGCCGAGCGCAGGAACACCTTGGTCTGCGGGCACTTCTTCACAAAGCCCGCCAGGATGTCGGGCAGCAGGCTGTGCAGGGCCGTGTTGATGGTGCCTATCACCAGCTCGCCGTCGGCGCCCTCATGGTTGACATGGGTCTTGGCGTTGGCCAGCTCGCGCAGCAGCAGCGGGGCCGATTGCGACAGTCGGTGGCCGGCTGGCGTGGGCAGCACGGTGCGGCCTGCGCGGGCCAGCAGGGGGGCGTCGAACTCGCGCTCCAGGATGCGGATCTGCTGGGCCACGGCGGCGGCCGTGATGTTCAGGCGCCGCGCAGCCTCGGCCATGGAGCCCGTCTCGACCACGAGCAGGAAGCTGTGCAGGTAGCTGGTTTCCATAAACAAAGAATTTGTGTGGTTTGAACAAATATTACCTGTGTTTCTCTTGGCTTTCTGCCGCCCACAATGCGGTGCATGAGAAGCAAACTGTTTGTTCCCGCATCGCGTCCCGAGCTGTTCGCCAAGGCCCTGGCTGGCGAGGCCGACGCACTGTCCTTCGACCTGGAGGACGCGGTGGCCGAGGCCCGCAAGGACGAGGCGCGCGGCCTGCTGCGCAGCTTCCTGCTCAGCCCTGAAAGCCGGGGCCATGGCAAGACGCTGATCGTGCGCGTCAACGCCATGGATACGCCGCATTTCGGCGCCGACATCGCCGAGATGGTGCGCGACGGCGTGCACCTCATCAACCTGCCCAAGCCCGAGACCGTGCAGCAGGTGCGCGAGGCCGCACAGCGCATTGCCGAGGCGGCAGATGCCAACGGCGTGGCCCAGGCGCCTGGCCTGCTGCTCAACATAGAAACACCCCGCGCCCTGCGCTGCGCTGCCGAACTGGCCAGCGCCCATGCCAGCGTGGCCGGCCTGCAGATGGGGCTGGGCGATCTGTTCGAGCCCTTTGGCGTGAACCGGCGCGAGCCCGCCGCCATTGCCCAGGCGCTGTTTGCCGTGCGCATGGCCGCCGCCGAGGCCGGCGTCTACGCCTACGACGGCGCCTTTGCCGACATCCGCGACAGCGAGGGCTTCAGCGCCGAGGCCCGCCTGTCGCGCGGCCTGGGCTTTCTGGGCAAGACCTGCATACATCCCAGCCAGATCGCCCTGGCCAATGCGGTCTACCAGCCCACCGAGCAGGAAATCGGGCACGCCCTGAAGGTGGTGGAGGCGGCCCGCCAGGCAGATGCCAACGCCCTGGGCGCCTATGTGGTGGACGGAAAGATGGTGGACAAGCCCTTTGTGCTGCGTGCTCAGGCCATCGTGGCTGCGGCGCATGCACAGGGGCTGCTGGCGGCCTGAACGGGCGGCCGGCAATCCGGTGCCCCGGCATCCCGCATGCCGGGCATCCCCATGACAAGAAACAGTACAGGAGACAAAGACATGAGCATTTCCCATTGCCGCGCGCGGCGCAGGCTGGTGGCGCTGGCCGCCACCACAACGGTGGCCACGCTGGCCGGGCTGGCTTCGCCGGGATTGATGGCGCAGGGCGCCTTCCCGTCCAAGGCCATCACCATGGTGGTTCCCTATCCGCCGGGTGGCTCCAACGACGTGTTCGCACGCCAGGTGGCCAAGGAAATGGGTGATCTGCTCAAGCAGACCGTGATCGTGGACAACCGGCCCGGCGCCAGCGGCAACACCGGCACGGCCTCGGTAGCCAAGGCGACGGCAGACGGCTACACGCTGGTGGCGGTCTCGTCCAGCATGACCACGAATGCCGCGGTACAGGCCAAGATGCCCTTCGACCCCGTCAAGGACCTGGCGCCCGTGGCCATGTTTGCCAAGGGCCCGCTGGTGGTGGCCGTGAACAATGAATTCCCGGCCAGGACGCCGCAGGATCTGGTGCGCGCCATCAAGGCCAGCCCGGGCCAGTTCAACTACGCCACCTCGGGCACCGGCAGCATCAACCACTTCGCGACCGAGATGATGCGCTCCATGGTGCCGGGCATGGACATCATGCATGTGCCCTACAAGGGCCAGGGTCCGGCCGTGACCGACGTGATCGGCAACCAGGTGCAGATGCTGGTCTCCAGCGGCCCGTCCATCCTGCCCATGGTGCGCAACGGCAAGCTGCGCGCCATCGGCATCACCAGCCTCAAGCCCAGCCCCATTGCGCCGGACCTGACGCCCATGGCAACGGCCATTCCGGGCTACGAATTCGATCTGTGGTGGGGGCTGCTGGCGCCTGCGG
Source organism: Delftia sp. DLF01 (assembly GCF_014852125.1). Taxonomy (NCBI): domain Bacteria; kingdom Pseudomonadati; phylum Pseudomonadota; class Betaproteobacteria; order Burkholderiales; family Comamonadaceae; genus Delftia; species Delftia sp. DLF01. The sequence continues at coordinate 324,838 of NZ_JACVAZ010000003.1, read as the reverse complement.
GCACGCCCGCCGACATCGTGGACCGCCTCAACCAGGCCGTGAACCAGGTGCTGGCCAAGCCGACCATCCAGGCCAGCTTCCTGCGCGAAGGCGCCATTGCCAACCCCGTGACGCCGCAGCAGTTCGCACAAGTGATCCGCAGCGACGTGGCGCGCTGGAAGCAGCTCGCCAAGGACCGCAATATCCAGGCCGATTGAACCCGGCCTTTGGCGGGAGGCGCCCCAGGCCTTCCCGCTTCCCTATCAGGAGAAACGAATGAGTTTTGTGCCCGGTGAACGCCAGGGACCGAAAGGCCCGCTCAGCGGTGTGCGCGTGCTGGATCTGAGCGCCTATATCGCGGGGCCTTACGGCTGCTCGCTGCTGGCGGACCAGGGCGCCGAGGTGATCAAGGTCGAGCCGCCCGTGGGCGACAACCTGCGCAAGTACCCCTCCACGCTGGAAGCGGAAAGCCGCGCCTTCCTGGGCGTGAACCGCAGCAAGTGGGGCATGGTGCTGGACCTGAAGGACGAGGCCGACCATGCCGTGCTGCTGCGCCTGGTGCGCGAGGCCGATGTGCTGGTCCACAACTTCCGGCCCGGCGTGCCCGAGCGGCTGGGCATCGGTTTTGCGCAACTGGCCGCCATCAACCCACGCCTCATCTATTGCAGCGTCACCGGCTATGGCAGCCGCGGGCCGCTCAAGGCCAAGGCGGGCTACGACCAGGTGCTGCAGACCATGACCGGCATGTGCGCCATGCAGGGCAAGGCAGGCGGGCCGCCCGAGATTCTCTATGGCTCCGTGGTGGACTACTACGCCTCGGCCCTGGTGGCGGGCGGCGTGTCGTCGGCGCTGTACGAGCGCGAGAAAAGCGGGCTGGGCCAGCATGTGGGCGTGTCCCTGCTGCGCGCGGCGCTGACCATGCAGTCCGCACGCATGGTCTGGGCCGAGGGCGAGCCGCGCGAGGTGGGGCGCGACATGCGCTCCGGCGGCATCACGGGCATCCACCCGACGCGCGAAGGTTATCTCTACATTTCGGCCAACACCGTGCATTTCTGGGCCGCGCTGTGCCGCAAGCTGGATCTGCCCGAGGTGGCCAGCGACGAGCGCTACGACTCCGTGCGCAAGCGCGCCCAGCACCGCGACGTGCTGGTGCCCCTGCTGCGCCAGGCGCTGGCGGGGCGCAGCGCACTGGAATGGGAAGCCTTGTTTGGCGAGGAAGTGCCCTGCGCGGCGGCCCGAACGGTGGAAGACATGTTCGACGACCCGCAGGTGCAGGCCGAGGGCATGGTCACCCGCTTCGAGCACCCGACCCTGGGCAGCTACCGGGGCTTTGCCGGCGCCGTCGAATTCGACCGCACGCCCGGCCCACCGGCCTTTGCCGCCCCCACGCTGGGCCAGCATACCGAGGCGCTGAAGGCCGCTGCGCAAGAGAGCCGCTGATGCACGCACTGCCCGCAGGCGCCTGCGACGCCCATCTGCACGTCTTCGATCCGCGCTTTGGTACGCGTTCTGATACGCACTTTGGTACGCGTTTTGGCGCCCATGCCACGGCTGCCGACTATGCGCAGCTGCGCGGCGCCATGGGGCTGGAGCGGGCCGTCATCGTCCAGCCGCGTGCGCATGGCACGGACAACCGGGCCACGCTGAACGCCATCCAGTCGCTGGGCGCTGCAAGCACGCGCGGCATTGCCGTGGTGCACCCCGAGATCACCGACGCACAGTTGCAGGCGCTGCATGACGGCGGCATTCGCGGCATCCGCTTTTCGCTGCACACCGAGCACGATGCAGCCGTGCGGCTGGACATGCTGGAGCCGTTGGCCGAGCGCATTGCCGCGCTGGGCTGGCATGTGCAGCTGCACTGGCTGGCCAGCCAGATCGAGGCCCATGCGGCGCTGCTGCAGCGGCTGCCATGCACCCTGGTGTTCGACCACATGGCGCGGCTCGCTGACAGTGCTGACGGCGCTGGCGTGCACCAGCCCGCCTTCGGCGTGGTCCGTGGGCTGGTGCAGCAGGGCAGGGCCTGGGTCAAGCTCTCGGGCCCGTATCTGAACAGCCGGGCGGGCCTGGCCGCAGGCTATGCCGACTGCGACGCACTGGCGCAGGCCTGGGTGGCCGAGGCCCCGCAGCGCTTGGTCTGGGGCAGCGACTGGCCCCATGTCACCGAAGTTGCCCATCCGCCGCAGACCCCCATGCTGCTGGCGCTGCTGTCGCGCTGGATTCCCGATGCGGCGCTGCGCGCCCGCGTGCTGGTGGACAACGCCGCCGAGCTGTACGGATTCGATTGAGGGCGCGGGGCACGCAAGCCTCGCAGCCCAGGTTTTCACCATTGAGCAACAGGAGACAGAAACGTGAAGAAGATCAAGACACTGCGGCCCGCCATGACGGTGCTGGCCTTGGGGCTGGGCCTGGGACTGGGACTTTTCCAGGGCACGCTGCATGCGGCCGACTATCCGGCCGCACAGGCCATCACGGTCGTCGTGCCGTTCTCGGCCGGCGGCGGCGCGGACAATGCGGCGCGCATCATCGCCAAGGCGCTGGGCGAGGTCTCGGGCCAGACCGTGGTGGTGGACAACAAGGCCGGCGCCAGCGGCGCCATTGGTGCCGCCCTCGTGGCGCGCGCCAAGGCCGATGGCTATACGGTGCTGTATGACGCATCGTCCTTCGCCATCAACCCCGCATTGCGCAAGCTGCCCTATGACCCGGCCAAGGATTTCATTGCCGTGTCCCAGGCCATCAGCGTGCCCAACATCCTCGTGGCCGCGCCGTCCTCTCCCTACAACAGCCTGGCCGACTTCATGAATGCCGCGCGGCAAAAGCCCGGCAGGCTCACCTATGCCTCCTACGGTCCGGGCAGCCTGGCCCAGATGGCGACGGAACTGCTCAAGGCAGACGCCAGGTTCGATGCCGTCCACGTTCCCTACAAGGGCGGGGCGCCCGCCATTGTCGATGTCATGGGCGGCCAGGTCGATGTGTACTTTGCCAACGCGGCCTCCAGCATCAATTACGTCAAGGGCGGCAAGCTCAAGGCGCTGGCCGTGTCCTCGGCCAAGCGCATGCCCGACCTGCCCGACGTGCCCACGGTGGCGGAAAGCGGCATCAAGGGCTTCGAGGTAACGGAGTGGAACGGCTTCTTCCTGCCTGCGGGCACGGCGCCCGACACCGTGCAGAAGCTGCAGGACCTGGTGCAAAAGGCACTGGCCTTGCCGGCCACGCGCGCCAGCCTGGAAAAGCTGGGCCTGACGCCCGTGGGCAGTTCCTCCGCCGCCTTCACGGGCTTCGTGGCGGCCGAGCGCAAGCGCTGGGATGCCGTGGTCAAGGCCAACGGCATCACCGTGCAGTGAGCCGCCGCGCGTGACGGGGCTCAGGGCGTGGCGGTGACGCGCAGCAACTGCCCGTCCTGGGCGTCCGTCAGCAGGTAAAGCCAGCCGTCCGGTCCTTGACGGACATCACGGACGCGCTGGCCCAGGCGCGGCAGCGCCTGCTCGCTGGCCGTTACCTTGCCGGTCCACAGGGGGCAGACCAGCCATTGCCGACGCGAGGCGCCCGTCACCGTGCACGATGCGCAGTCGGGCGGCTTTGATCTGGCAAACATCATGCACGACGCGGCCAGAGCCAGCGGCGCCCTGTCAACCACTGTGCAAAAAGCCCGCGCAGCCACTTGCGCGGGTGTATAAACAGCGCTCTTTCGGCGCCGGGCCGGGTCCCTGCGTGGGGCGGTCGGCGGCGCCTCCTACCCACCAGAGAATCCGCAAGGGAAAAGCAGCCATGGGCGCGCAATGGAAAGCAAAGGGCAAGGCGCTGGTCGCCGATGCCAAGGGAAAGCTGTTTGGCAAGCTGGCCAAGGAAATCATCGTCGCGGCGCGCGCCGGTGCCGATCCGGCAGGCAACTCGCGCCTGCGCATGGCCGTGGAAGCCGCCCGCAAGGCCTCCATGCCCAAGGACACGCTCGAGCGTGCGATCAAGAAGGGCTCGGGCGTGGGTGCCGACGCCGTCAATTACGAACGCGTGGTCTATGAAGGCTACGGCCCCAACCGCGTGCCCGTGATGATCGAGTGCCTGACCGACAACGTGAACCGCACGGCGCCCAACATGCGCGTGTGCTTCCGCAAGGGCCAGATGACGGCCGTGGCCTGGGACTTCGACCATGTGGGCATGATCGAGGGCGAGCCCGAAGGCGGTGCCGATGCCGAGCTGGCCGCCATCGAGGCCGGCGCACAGGACTTCGAGCCCGGCGAGGAAGAGGGCACGACGCTGTTCATCACCGACCCGACGGACCTCGATACCGTGAGCAAGGCGCTGCCGGCCCAGGGCTTCAAGGTGCTGTCGGCCAAGCTGGGCTACAAGGCCAAGACGCCGGTCAGCATGGCCAGCCTGTCGGCCGAGCAGCAGGAGGAAGTGCAGGACTTCCTGGCCGGCATCGAGAACGATGACGACGTGCAGCACGTCTATGCGGGGCTGGTGGATTGATCCCGCTGCCCCCCGCTCCCCAGCAAAAAAGCCGCACGATGTGCGGCTTTTTTGTGGGTGCGTGCACCAGGCCTACTTGGTGCCGAAGATGCGGTCGCCCGCGTCGCCCAGGCCCGGCAGGATGTAGCCGTGCGCGTCGAGCTGGCGGTCCACGGCGGCCGTGTAGATGTCCACGTCGGGATGGGCCTTTTGCATGGTGGCCACGCCTTCGGGCGCGGCCAGCAGGCACATGAACTTGATGGACTTCGGGTTCAGCTGCTTCAGGCGCGCCACGGCGGCGGCTGCCGAGTTGCCCGTGGCCAGCATGGGATCGACGACCAGCACGTCGCGCTCTTCCATCTCGGAGGGCATCTTGAAGTAGTACTCGACGGGCTGCAGCGTCTCGGGGTCGCGGTACAGGCCGATGTGGCCGATGCGCGCACCGGGCACGACGTTGAGCATGCCGTCGAGGAAACCGTTGCCGGCGCGCAGGATGGACACCAGCACCAGCTTCTTGCCGTCGATGACCTTGCCGGTCATGGTCTCCAGCGGGGTCTCGATCTCGATGTCCTGCAGCGGCATGTCGCGCGTGATCTCGTAGGCCATCAGCGTGGACAGCTCGCCCAGCATGCGGCGAAAGCTGTTGGTGCTGGCTTCCTTGCGGCGCATCAGCGTGAGCTTGTGTTGGACCAGCGGGTGGTCGATCAGGTGCAGAGTACTCATGGTTTTCTTCTGGAAAAAAGGGGCGCCGGCATTTGCGGCCGGCGCCAGGGGGCGGTTCAGTCGTGCAGAAAGCGTGCGTAGCGCGCCAGGTCCACATTGCCGCCGCTGATCAGAATGCCCACGCGCGCGCCCGACAGCGCAACCCCGCCATGCAGGGCGCCCGCCAGCGAGAGCGCTCCCGTGGGTTCGACCACGATTTTCTTGCGTTCCGCGTAAAAGCGCATGGCCTGCACCAGATGCTCGTCCGCCACGGCCAGGATATCTTCCACATGCTCGCGGATGATGGCGAATGTGATATCGCCGATGGACTGGGTCTGGGCACCGTCGGCAATGGTGTGGGGCGTGGGGATCTGCACGATCTGGCCTGCCCGCAGCGACTGGCGGGCATCGTCGCCGGCCTGGGGCTCGACGCCGTAGACCTTGCAGCGCGGCGCCAGTTGCCTGGCCGCCAGCAGGCTGCCCGACAGCAGGCCGCCGCCGCCCAGGCAGACAAAGAGGTAGTCCAGGTCGGGCACCTCTTCGAACAGTTCCTTGGCTGCCGTGCCCTGGCCGGCGATCACGTCGCGGTGGTTGAACGGCGGGATCAGCGTCATGCCGCGCTCGTCGGCCAGGCGGCGGGAGATGGCCTCGCGGTCTTCGGTGAAGCGGTCATAGGTCACCACCTGGGCGCCGTAGGAGCGCGTGGCCGCCATCTTGGAGGCGGGTGCATCCTCGGGCATGACGATGAGCGCGGGCATGTCCAGCATCTGCGCGGCCAGTGCCACGGCCTGGGCATGGTTGCCCGAAGAAAAGGCCAGTGCGCCACGCTTGCGCTGCTCGGGCGTGAACTGCGACAGCGCGTTGTAGGCGCCGCGTATCTTGAAGGCGCCCGTGCGCTGCAGGTTCTCGCACTTGAAGAACAGCTGGGCGCCCAGCAGCTCGTCGGCGGTGCGGCTGCGCAGTATGGGTGTGCGGTGGGCCACGCCTTCCAGCCGGCGAGCGGCGGCGGCGACATCGTCATAGGTGGGCAGCGAGGGAGGGCTGTTCGTCGTCATGGCGTGCGGTTCCGCAAAGTGGATGGAGGCGCTTTCGATCATAGCCGCATGCGCGGGCTTTCAGAGCCCTGAAATGCGCCAGCCGTTGCATGGCAACGGCTGGGTGCTATGGTGTTTGATGCGGCGCAGTGCCGGTGTGCCAGTGCTTCAGCGCTTCTTGTTGCCCAGGATGCCGCCGAGCACGCCGCGCAGGATCTCCTTGCCCAGCGAATTGCCCATGGTGCGCATGGTGGACTTGGCCATGGTCTGCACCAGGCCGTCGTGCTTGCCGCCGCGCGGGCCGGTGGTGCCGAACAGCAGGTCCTTGAGCCCGTCCATCATGGCACCACCTTCGCTTGCCGCGGGCGCAGCACCGGCCGGGCCCGTGCCGGTTGGCGCTGCGCCGTCGCCGGCCGCTGCCGTGCGGCCGCGCAGCACCTCGTAGGCCGACTCGCGGTCCACCGCCTTTTCATAGACGCCGGCCACCAGCGACTGTGCCAGCAGGGTCTTGCGCTGCTCCTCGTTGATGGGGCCGATCTGGCTGCCGGGCGGGATCACGTAGGCACGCTCGGTGATGCCGGGGCGGCCCTTGTCGTCGAGGAAGCTCACCAGGGCCTCGCCCACGGCCAGTTCGGTGATGGCGGCCTCGATATCCAGGCCGGGCTTGGGCCGCATGGTAGTGGCCGTGGCCTTGACGGCCTTCTGGTCGCGCGGGGTGAAGGCGCGCAGCGCATGCTGCACGCGGTTGCCCAGCTGGGCCAGCACGGTGTCGGGCACGTCCATGGGGTTTTGCGTGACGAAATACACGCCCACGCCCTTGGAGCGCACCAGGCGCACCACCAGTTCGATGCGTTCGAGCAGCACCTTGGGCGCGTCGTTGAACAGCAGGTGGGCTTCGTCGAAGAAGAAGACCAGCTTGGGCTTGTCGGGGTCGCCGATCTCGGGCAGGCGCTCGAACAGCTCGGACAGCATCCACAGCAGGAAGGTGGAGTACAGGCGCGGCGAATTCATCAGCTTCTCGGCGGCCAGGATGTTGACCACGCCCTTGCCGCCGGCATCGGTCTGCATCAGGTCGCTAATGTCGAGCATGGGCTCGCCAAAGAATTTGTCACCGCCCTGCGACTCGATGGCCACCAGCCCGCGCTGTATGGCGCCCACGCTGGCCGCGCTGATGTTGCCGTACTCGGTGGTGAACTGCTTGGCGTTGTCGCCCACATGCTGGAGCATGGCGCGCAGGTCCTTGAGGTCCAGCAGCAGCAGGCCGTTGTCGTCGGCAATCTTGAAGACCAGGTTGAGCACGCCCATCTGCGTGTCGTTCAGGGCCAGCATGCGGCCGATCAGCAGCGGACCCATGTCCGAGACCGTGGCGCGCACCGGGTGGCCCAGCTCGCCGAACACGTCCCACAGCGTGGTGGGGCAGGCCAGGGGCTGGGGAATCTCGATGCCGCGCTCCTGCAGGGAGGCCGCCATCTTGGCGCCCGTGCTGCCAGCCTGGCTGATGCCGGACAGGTCTCCCTTGATGTCGGCCATGAACACCGGCACGCCGATCTCGGAGAATCCCTCGGCCATTTTCTGCAGCGTCACGGTCTTGCCGGTGCCCGTGGCGCCCGTGATCAGGCCATGTCGATTGGCCAGTGCGGGCAGCAGCAGGCATTCTGTGGCAGAGTGGCGGGCGATCAGAAGTGGAGCGGCCATTTCGGGTTTCCTCGGGGGAGCATGCGGTCAAAAGTAAAATCCCAGCCGCAAGGTTAAATCAATATCAAAGGACAGCCTGTGGCAGGACACAGTAAATGGGCCAATATCCAGCACCGCAAAGGCCGCCAGGACGAAAAGCGCGGCAAGGTCTGGACTCGCATCATCCGTGAAATCATGGTGGCGGCACGCACGGGAGGGGGCGATCTCAGCGCCAACCCGCGCCTGCGCCTGGCGGTGGAAAAGGCCAAGGCGGCCAACATGCCGGCCGACAACATCAAGCGCAACATCGACAAGGCCACGGGCAACCTCGAAGGCGTGACCTACGAGGAAATCCGCTACGAAGGCTACGGCATTGGCGGCGCGGCCATCATCGTGGACACCATGACCGACAATCGCGTGCGCACTGTGGCGGATGTGCGTCACGCCTTCAGCAAGTACGGTGGCAACATGGGCACGGAGGGTTCCGTGTCCTTCCAGTTCAAGCATGTCGGACAACTGATCTTCGCTCCCGGAAGCGACGAGGACCAGATCATGGAAGTGGCTCTGGAGGCCGGCGCCGAGGACGTGATCACCGATGACGAGGGAGCCATCGAGGTGCTGACCGCACCCGCAGAGTTCGAAACCGTGCGCGACGCGCTGCAGGCCAAGGGCCTGACGCCGGAGGTGGCTGAAGTCACCATGCGCCCGGAAAACACCATCGCCCTGCAAGGCGATGACGCAGCCCGCATGCAAAAGCTGCTGGACATGATCGAAGACCTGGATGACGTACAGGACGTCTACCACAACGCTGAACTATGAAAATTCTTGTGATTGGTGGCGGAGGCCGCGAGCACGCCCTGGCGTGGAAACTGGCTGAATCGCCGAAATCGACCAAGGTCTATGTGGCCCCCGGCAACGGTGGCACGGGCCTGGCCGGCGGCAAGGTGGAAAACCTCAACATCACCGACCCGCAGGCGCTGCGCGAGTGGGCGCAGGCCGAGAAGGTCGCGCTGACCGTGGTGGGCCCCGAGGCTCCGCTGGCTGCCGGCGTGGTCGATGAGTTCCGCGCCCACGGCCTGCGCATCTTCGGCCCCTCCAAGGCGGCCGCCCAGCTGGAAAGCTCCAAGGCCTTCTCCAAGGACTTCATGGCGCGCCACGGCATCCCCACGGCGCTCTATGAAACCTTCACCGACCCGGTGGCGGCCCATGCCTACGTGGACCGCCTGGGTGCGCCCATCGTGGTCAAGGCCGACGGCCTGGCCGCAGGCAAGGGCGTGGTCGTTGCGACAACGCTGCAGGAAGCCCACGACGCCGTGGACTTCATGCTCGTGGACAACAAGTACGGCGTGGCCCACAACGACGGCGGCGCCCGCGTGGTGATCGAGGAATTCCTCGCCGGCGAGGAAGCCAGCTTCATCGTGCTGTGCGACGGCAAGAACGTCCTGGCCCTGGCAACCAGCCAGGACCACAAGCGCCTGAAGGACGGCGACCAGGGCCCGAACACGGGCGGCATGGGCGCCTACTCGCCCGCGCCCGTGGTCACGGCCGACGTGCATGCCCGCGCCATGCGCGAGATCATCCTGCCGACCATCCGCGGCATGGAAAAGGACGGCATTCCCTACACCGGCTTCCTCTATGCGGGCCTGATGATCGACGCGTCCGGCCATCCCAAGACGCTGGAGTTCAACTGCCGCATGGGCGACCCCGAGACCCAGCCCATCATGATGCGCCTCAAGAGCGATCTGGTGGACGTCATGCTGGCGGCCACCGATGCCAAGCTCGACCAGGTCGAGCTGCAATGGGACCGCCGCACGGCGCTGGGCGTGGTCATGGCTGCGGCCGGCTATCCCGAGGACCCGCGCAAGGGCGATGCCATCAGCGGGCTGCCGCAGGACGCCGCCGATGCCATGGTCTTCCATGCCGGCACCCAGCTCAAGGACGGCGTGCCCGTCACCAGCGGTGGCCGCGTGCTGTGCGTCACCGTGCTGGCCGACAGCGTCAAGCAGGCCCAGCAAAAAGTCTATGACGTGGCGCGCGGCATCCATTTCGATGGTGCCCAGTACCGCCGCGACATCGGCTTCCGTGCTGTGAAGAACTGAGTCCATGGCAGAGCAATCGACCGGGCAGGCGCTGCCCGTGGCCCAGGTGCGCGAGTACCTGACGGGCCTGCAGGCCCGCATCACGCAGGCGCTGGAGCAGGTGGAAGGCGAGGGCGGTGCACGCTTTCTGTCCGACGCCTGGAGCAAGGGCCCCGGCGAGCGCCTGCAGGGCGATGGCATCACCCGCATCATGGAGGGCGGCCGCGTGTTCGAGCGCGCGGGCTGCGGCTTCTCGCATGTGCGCGGGCCGCAGCTGCCGCCCTCGGCCACGCAGCACCGGCCTGAACTGGCGGGTGCGCCGTTCGAGGCCATGGGCGTGTCCCTGGTCTTCCATCCGCGCAATCCTTTTGTGCCTACGGTACACATGAATGTGCGAATGATTGCGGCCGGCTCAGGCGCGGCCGGCTCAGGTGCGGAAGGGCATCCGGGCAACGAGCCCACCTGCTGGTTCGGCGGCGGCATGGACCTGACACCGGTCTACGGCTTCGAGGAAGATGCACAGCACTTTCACCGCGTCTGCCGCGATGCGCTGGCGCCTTTTGGCGACACGCTCTACCCGCGCTTCAAGACCTGGTGCGACGAGTACTTCTGCCTGAAGCACCGCAACGAGCAGCGCGGCATCGGCGGCATCTTCTTCGACGACTTCTCTGAGCTGGGCCAGGCGCGCAGCTTCGACATGCTGCGTTCGGTGGGAGATTCCTTTCTGGAGTCCTACCTGCCCATCGTCGAGCGCCGCCAGGCCATGGACTACGGGCAGCAGCAGGTCGATTTCCAGCGCTACCGCCGCGGCCGCTACGTGGAGTTCAACCTGGTCTGGGACCGGGGCACGCACTTCGGCCTGCAGTCCGGCGGGCGCACGGAATCCATCTTGCTGTCCATGCCCCCGCATGCGAGCTGGAGCTACCAGCGCGAGGACGCGCCCGGCACGCCCGAACGCGCGCTGCTGGAGCAATTCCTGGTGCGCCGCGACTGGCTTTGAGTTCCATTGCCGCCATCCCCGACCGCGTGGCGAAATCCGCGCGTGCAAGGGAATAGGCGGCAAAACTATAATTTCAATAGCTTGAGGCGCAGCGTTGGCTGCGTTCTCCACTTTCTTCGGCGCGAAATCTTCCGGCGATCTGTGGGCGAACTCCATGCATTTTGGAGCGCCGCTACAGCCAAGCCCTCTACGGGCCGCACGGCGCTCGCGCTATATTGATCCCATTTCTATTCCACTGATCACCGCCTGATGACCACTTCCACCAAATCGGATTCCGCAGCCAAGCGCGACGTGACCAAGCTGCAACGCGCCATTGTTGACGGCCTCGAAAACGTCAAGGCCCAAGACATCCAGGTCTTCAATACCGAAAAGCTCTCGCCGCTGTTCGAGCGCGTGATCGTGGCTGCTGGCACCTCCAACCGCCAGACCAAGGCGCTGGCCTCCAGCGTGCGCGACGCCGTCAAGCAAGCCGGTTTTCCCGTGCCACGCCAGGAAGGCGAAGAAAACGGCGAGTGGATCATCGTCGACTGCGGCCAGGCCGTGGTCCATGTCATGCAGCCAGCCATCCGCCAGTACTACCGCCTGGAAGAGATCTGGGGCGAGACGCCTGTGCGCCTGAAGCTGGGTGCTCCCAAGCCCACGCGCTCGGCCGCCACCGACAAGGCCGAGGAAAAGGCCAAGAAGGCCGCTTCCAAGAAGGCCGCTGCAACGGCCGCCAAGCCTGCTGCCAAGAAGGCCGCTTCTGCCGCCGCACCTGCTGCAGGCAAGAAGCCCGCTGCCAAGAAGGCAGCTCCTGCAAAGGCCGCTGCACCCCGTTCCGCAGCTGCCAAGCCGGCAGCATCCCGTACGGCAGCCGCCAAGCCGGCTGCTGCAAAGTCGGCCGCTCCCAAGTCCGCCGCCGTGAAGTCGGCCGCCGCCAAGGCGCCGGCTCGCAAGACGGCAGCGCCCAAGGCCATCAAGACCGTGGTGGTCAACCGGGCTCCCGCCAAGCCCAAGGCAGGTGCCGCTGCCAAGCCGGCCGCCAAGCGCGCTCCCCGCGCGAAGGCCTGAACGGTTCGGGACTGACGCTGCATGAAGCTGTTGATCGTGGCCGTGGGCCAGCATGTGCCCGACTGGGCGCAGACGGCCTACGACGACTATGCCAAGCGCTTTCCCCCGGAGCTCAAGGTGGAGCTCAAGGCCGTCAAGACCGAGCCGCGCGGCTCCAAGACGGTAGAGACCCTGTACGCGGCCGAGCGCAAGCGCATCGAGGCCGCCATTCCGCGTGGCACGCGCATCGTCGTGCTCGATGAGCGTGGCACCAATCTGACGACCAAGGCACTGGCCCAGCGCCTGCAGGGCTGGCAGCTGGAGGGCGACGACGTGGCCCTGATCATCGGCGGCCCGGACGGACTGGACCCCGCCTTCAGGCAGGCTGCGCACGAGCGCATCCGCCTGTCGGACCTGACCCTGCCGCATGCCATGGTGCGGGTGCTGCTCATCGAGCAGCTGTACCGTGCCTGGTCGGTCAACGCCGGCCATCCCTACCACCGGGAATAGGGCCTGTCCCGGCTCCCAGGCTCTGCCAGCGGCCCTGTCACGCGGATCCGAGGATCTCGTGATACTATGATTTTGATAGCCTTCAGCGCTTTGCAACAAAGGGCTGAAGGCATTTCTCATTCTTATCATGCCGCCATTCATCTACCTTGCCTCCCAGAGCCCTCGCCGCCGCCAGCTGCTGGAGCAGCTGGGTGTGGCCCATGAGCTTTTGCTGCCCAACGCCGAGGGCGACATTGCCGAAGATGCCGAGGCCATAGAGGCCGAACTGGCCGATGAGGCAGCGCGCGACTATGTGCAGCGCGTCACCGCGCTCAAGCTCGATGCCGCCATGGCCCGCCATGCGCGCCGCGCCCTGGCTGTGGCGCCCGTGCTGTGCTCGGACACCACGGTGGCGCTGGATGGCCGCATTCTTGGCAAGCCTGCCGATGCCGACGATGCCCGCCGCATGCTGACCGCGCTTGCGGGCCGCGAGCACGAGGTGCTGACCGCCGTCGCCATACAGCACGGCGCGCGGCGCCTGGCTGCGCTGTCGGTTTCCCAGGTCTGCTTCTCGGCCATGAGCGCGCAGCAGATCGACGCGTATGTGGCCTCGGGCGAGCCCATGGGCAAGGCCGGCGCCTATGGCATACAGGGCCGCGCGGCGGCCCATGTGCAGTGGCTGCACGGCAGCTACTCGGGCATCATGGGCCTGCCGCTGTTCGAGACGGCGGCGCTGCTGCGCGAGCTGGGCTGGGCACTGTAGGCCGGCTCCCCGACCTGGGCCCGCAGGGGCGTGCAGGCATGCGCAGACCGCCGATGGCAGCGGATGGCGCGGCAAGATAGTGGCAAGCGGCCACCGGCGCAATGATTGCCGGGCCGCCATGGCCGAGAAATACAAACGACAAAGCACACCACAGGCACAGCATGCAGCAAGACATTCTGATCAATTGGTCGCCACAGGAAACGCGCGTGGCCATCATCGAGAACGGCGCCGTCCAGGAGCTGCACATGGAGCGCCCGCTGGAGCGCGGCCTGGTCGGCAACGTCTATCTGGGCAAGGTCTCGCGCGTGCTGCCGGGCATGCAGTCGGCCTTCATCGACATCGGCCTGGAGCGCGCGGCCTTCCTGCACGTGGCCGATGTCTGGCAGCGGCAGGAAGGGGGCGAGGCCCCCATGTTCGCGCGCAAGGACATGCCTGTCGTGCCCATCGAAAAGCAGGTTTTCGAAGGCCAGACCATCATGGTGCAGGTCATCAAGGACCCGATCGGCACCAAGGGTGCGCGCCTGTCCACGCAGATCAGCATCGCGGGGCGATTGCTGGTGCTGCTGCCCCAGGATGACCATATCGGCATCTCGCAGAAAATCCCGCAGGGCGAGCGCGACGCGCTGCGCGCCCGCCTGCAAGGCCTGGTGGGCACCAAGGAAACCGGCGGGGGCGGCGGCTTCATCCTGCGCACCAATGGCGAGGACTCCAGCGACGCCGAGCTGGCCGACGACATCCGCTACCTGCGCAAGACCTGGAGCCGCATCAAGGACGCCTCGGTGCGCCTGCCGCCCATGTCGCTGCTGCACCAGGACCTGAACCTGCTGCAGCGCGTGCTGCGCGATCTGGTGGGCGAGGGCACGCAGAGCATCCGCATCGACTCCAAGGAGCAGTTCGCCCTGCTCATGACCTTCGGGCAGGAATACATGCCGGCGGCCGTGCCCAAGCTGCAGCACTACCGCGGCGAGCGGCCCATCTTCGACCTGTTCGCCATCGACGAGGAAATCGCCCGCGCGCTGGGCCGCCGCGTGGACCTCAAGTCCGGCGGCTACCTGATCGTGGACCAGACCGAGGCGCTGACCACGGTGGACGTCAACACCGGCGGCTACGTGGGCGCGCGCAACTTCGACGACACCATCTTCAAGACCAACCTGGAAGCGGCCCAGCAGATCGCGCGCCAGCTGCGCCTGCGCAACCTGGGCGGCATCATCATCGTGGACTTCATCGACATGGTGCGCGACGACCACCAGGCCGAGGTGCTGTCCGAATTCAAGCGCCAGCTCGGGCGCGACCGCGTCAAGACCATGGCGGGCGGTTTCTCGCAGTTGGGCCTGGTGGAGATGACGCGCAAGCGCACGCGCGAATCGCTGGCCCACATGCTGTGCGAATCCTGCCCGGTCTGCCAGGGCAAGGGCCATGTGAAGACCGTGCGCAGCGTCTGCTACGAGGTGCTGCGCGAAATCCTGCGCGAGGCGCGCCAGTTCAACCCGCGCGAGTTCCGCATCGTGGCCTCGCCCAAGGTGGTGGAGATGTTCCTGGACGAGGAAAGCCAGCACCTGGCCGGCCTGTCCGACTTCATCAAGAAGCCCATCTCCCTGCAGGCCGAGACGGCCATGGCACAGGAGCAATACGACATCGTGCTGCTGTGAATCGGTATTTATCCTGCTAATTCATTATCAATAGCAGTTCATCTATTGGAGAATGAATGGGTTCAATTGAACTCATTCTTTCGTTGCTATGGATTGTTGATTCCCGATAATTAACTTTGTCTCGGCTTTTTTGATACTGTTTGTTGCAATCAGTGCCTCAGCAACTGAAAGGGCGACGAATGGGAATCGACTCCACCATTGTGCGTGCAGCCATACACCCGGGAATTGGTGTGGCGCGTATTGGCAATAGTCCGGATGAGTACTATGTCGGCCCCGAGCTGATGCATGTGCCGCCCATGGCGCCGGGCAGCCTGCGTGATGCGCAGGGCGCGCTCAAGCGCCAGGCTGCGCGCTTTCGCATCTACGGCTACAACGCCGCGGGCGAGGTGGTGCGTGAACTCACGGCCGACCAGGACCAGATCGAATGGGAAGTCGAACTGGCCAATACCAAGGCCGCCTGGTATCAATTCCAATTGGCGCTGGACGTGCCTGAAGCCGCAACGGCCGATCCCACGATTTTGCGCAATGCCACGGTGAAGGACCGGAAAAGCCTGGCCATTCGACCCGGAGCCCGCCGAATTGCCAAAGGCTCGGCCCCGGTGGCATTCGACAGCGGCAGTTTCTGCGGCAAGCCGGTTTATCTGGGCGAATTGCGCATTGAAAAGACGGGCCAGCTTCTCGTGCTGGGAGGCCGTGGCGTTTCTGCCTCCGTGGATGGCTCCAAGGCCACCACGTTTGCGAACAACGAGGGCTGGCATGACGATGTGGCCGACGGCCCCGTGCGCGCCAAGGTCGTCGTGGCCGGCGTTTCCGTGCCGGTGGATGCGGCATGGGTCACGGTTGCGCCGCCCAACTACGGCCCGCAGATGAAGTCGGTGCGCACCATGAAGGACCTGATGGAGGATGTGTACATCCACTCGGGCATGGCCGCCTTCCCGCTGCACGTCTCCTTCAGCCGGCACATCCTGCCCATACTCCAGCGCCAGAGCAGCCTGCAGTGGGCGAACAAGGGCTTTGCATCCCAGTTCGGCTGGGGCGGGGCGGCCAGTGCGGATGACGAGGCGTGGATCGCCAGGCTCAACAGCCCGGGCACGACCTGGGCCGAGCTGCGCCAGCAGGTGGCCAATGCCTTCCGCCGTTTTGACCGTGATGGCGCATCCCCCCAGCCCTGGCCCTGGCTGTATGGCGACGCCATGGCCGTGCCGCCCGCCGACACACCGCGCCAGCATGCGGCGCTGACCCCCACGCAGCTGAGAATGCTGGACCTGTGGGCCGGTGGCCATTTCCTGTCCGACTGGAAGCCCGGCCAGCAGTACCCTGCCCAGCTCGCCGACGTGCCGCTGCAGGAGCAGCCGACCATGCTCGACCATGCCGCCATGGACGACTGCCTGGCCGACGCCTTCCATCCGGGCTGCGAGATCACCTGGCCCATGCGGCACGCCAGCATGTACCGGGCGCCGTTCCGCATCCGCGAGGCGGCAGTGAACCCGCCCGAGCTGCAACTCTACGGCTCCCGGCTCACGCCTGCGGTGGCCCTGTCCGAGAGCGGGCCGCTGTATGCGCAGGTGGCCGGCGACCTCACGCGCTGGATGGCGGTCCCCTGGCAGACCGACACCGCCAGCTGCCGCAGCGGCTATTACGCCGGCTATGGCCCACGCTACGACCCCTACCTGCCCACGTTCTGGCCGGCCCGCGTGCCCAACCAGGTGCTGACGCAGGAGGCCTATGAAAGAGTCATCGACACCGAACTGCCGCGCGAGCAGCGCGTTGCCGCCTTCAACCGCCGCGAGTCGTGGTTCCGCACACTGGGCGAGGAAGGCTATGAGAGCGAGATCAACCGCATGATCAGCCACTTCGGTGACATGGGCGTCATCGAGAGTCGGCCCGGCGTGCGGGGCGACAAGGACTTCCCGCCGGTGATGCAGGTGGAAAACCGCATCGCCCCGGCGCCGTCGCACATGCTCAAGACTGCGGTGCAACCGGACGGGCAGGAGGCGCCTCCCCGCATCGAGCCCTTCGATGCAGACAACGAGCAGCAGTTGCGCGCCATGACGCAGCGCGGCCCGGTGCTGCCGCGCTGAGTGCCGGCCATGCCGTCGCACGCCATGGCCGCCGCGCCGCTGCCGGATGAACTGGATGTGCTCGTCGTGGGCGCAGGGCCGGCGGGCGCGGCCGTTGCCGCGCAACTGGCAGGGCACTGCCGCGTGGCGCTGGTAGGACGCGCCGTGCAGGCTGGGCGGGCCATTGGCGAAACCCTGCCCGCTGCGGCCCGGGTGATTCTGTGCGACCTGGGCGTGTGGGATGCGTTCGCGGCACAGGGCCACCGTCCTGCCTGGTCGCGGCGGTCATTGTGGGGAAGCTCCGAGGTCATCTTTCAGGACGCGCTGTTCGACCCGCATGGCGCGGGCTGGCACCTGGACCGAAAGCGCTTCGACGCCATGCTGCTGGAGGCTGCGCGCAGCCGTGGCGTGCCCTGCCTGGTGCCCGCCACGCTGCGCAGCCTGCAGCGCCAGCCACCGGGCGCACCCATGCGCTGGCGCTGCCTGATCGATAGGGCGCAGGGCGACCCGGCGCACGGCCCGCTGGAGCTGTCCTGCCGCATCGTGGTCGATGCCACGGGCCGCGCGGCCCGCGTGGCCCGGCAGGCGGGCGCCCAGGTCCACCGTGGTGGCCGCCTGGTCTGCTTTCACGCCTGGGTGGAGCCGCCATCGCATGAGCATGCAGGCACCACCATGATCGAGTCGGATGCCGAAGGCTGGTGGTACAGCGCCGACCTGCCCGATGGCAGTTGCGTGATTGCCTGGCAGACCGATATCGACCTGCCTGAAGCCCGGCGCCTGCGCAGCACGGCCGATCTGTTGGAAATGGCGCATCACACGGCCCTGGTGGGCGCGCGCAGCAGGGGCAGCCGGCTGCTGGAGCCGCTGCGCGTGGCCGCCGCCCACGAACAATGGCTTGATGCAGCCAGCGGGCCGGACTGGCTGGCCGTGGGCGATGCAGGCCTGTCCTTCGATCCCCTGGCATCGCAGGGCCTGCTCAACAGCCTGGTCACGGGCAGCGAGGCCGCCCAGGCCGTGCGCCGCAGCCTGGCGGGCGATGCCGATGCGCTGCCGTCCTGGAGTGCGTGGATCGGCACGATACGCGCCGCGTACCGCACCCACCACCAGCACTACTACGCGCTGGAGCAGCGCTGGGCGGCCGAGCCGTTCTGGACCCGCCGCCAGCGGGCGCCGGAGGCGGGGACCGGAGCCGACGTTATTGCCGTTCCAGCTTCGCCGTCTGCACGATCGCATTCCAGCGCTGGTACTCGGCCCGCGTGAATTCGCGGAAGGCCTTGGAGTCCAGCAGGCGCACTTCGCCGCCCAGTGCCGTCACCTTGGACTTGAAGTCGGCATGGCCCGCCACCTTGAGCGTGGCCTCTTCCAGGCGCTTGACGATGGCGGCCGGCGTGCCCTTGGGTGCCAGCACGCCGTTCCAGGTGCCGGTCACGAAGGTGGGGTAGCCGCTTTCCTTCATGGTCGGCACATCGGGCAGGGCGGGCAGGCGCTGCTCGGAGGTCACGGCCAGGGCCTTGAGCTTGCCCGACTGCACGAAGGGCAGGGCGGGCGTCACGTTCTCGAAGATGAAATCGATCTGGCCGCCCAGCAGGTCGGTCAGGGCCGGCGCGCTGCCCTTGTAGGGCACATGCACCATGTCCAGCTGGGTGGCGCTCTTGAACAGCTCGCCCGACAGGTGGACCGTGGAGCCGCTGCCCGGCGAGCCATAGCTCATGCCGGTCTTTTGCGCGGCGGCGCGTGCCACCAGGTCCTTCACCGTCCTGGCGGGCGTGCGCGTCTCGTTGACGACCAGCACATTGGGAATGGTGGTCACCAGGGCCACGTACTCGAAATCGCCCAGGCTCTTCTCGCTCAGGTTCTTGTACAGGCTCTGGTTGATGGCCTGGGTGCCGGCCGTGCCGAACAGCAGCGTATAGCCATCATTGGCCGCCGAAGCCACGCGGCTGGCGCCGATGGAGCCGTTGGCGCCGGAGATGTTTTCCACGATCACGGGCTGGCCCAGCGACTCGGACAGGCCCTGCGCCACCATGCGCGCCAGCACATCGGTATTGCCGCCAGGGGCGAAGGGCACGACCAGCTTGACGGGCCGGGTGGGATAGGCATCCGCCCAGGCCTGGGGCAGGGGCAGCAGCGCGGCGCCGAGCAGCGCGGCAGCGCGCAGGAATTGCTTGCGTGAAAGGGTGCGGGGCATGGGGGATGTCTCCTTGTCGGTGTTTTTGGTGGCGCAGCGGCTGGGGCCGGCGGCGGATTTTTCAGGCGGGCCAATGCTGGGTGGTGGCTGTCTTGACGTCAATCAATGTTTTGGCAGGACGTCATGCGGCGGGCGAATGACCTGTTCGGCCTTGCTCGGCAAATGAGAATGGACTGCACCGGCGTGCGCCCGTCATGGCTCCTGCAACCACGGCGCAAGCCTCCTGGACCCGCCCATGAACAAGGTCCGCCCCCTCTCCTGCATCCGCCCCCGACGCTGCCAACTGCCCGCATCCATGCGGCTTTGCTGCTCCTGCCTGCACCTGCACGATGCGCCCCATGACGTGGGCTGGCGCCTGCCGGCGCGCCGGGGTGGAGCGGGAATTGCCGCTGTCCATGCCAATGCCGATACAGCTCAGAAATCCGCCTTCAGGCTCACCGTCAGATTGCGTGGCTCGCCCCACCAGCCCTGGTTGTAGAAGCCGATCTGGCTGTAGTACTGACGGTCCAGCACGTTGTTGAGCTGCACGCTGGCCGACCAGGTGGGGTCGATGCGGTAGTGGGCCGAGAGGTTGACCACCAGGTAGCTGCCCTGGCCGACCTGCACGCTCTGGCGCAGCGGGTTGGTCACGTTCTGCCAGATGCGGCTTTGCCAGCGCAGGTTGCCGCCCAGGCTCAGGCCCTGAAGCGCACCCTCGAAGCTGCGCATGGCCGTGAGCTTGACCAGGCTGCGCGGGTGCGTGGTGTTGAACGCGGCGCCGCTGGCGCTGCGTGCCGTGTAGTGCGTGTAGCTGGCGCCCATGCGCCAGCCCCGGGCCGGCTCGCCGCTGAGTTCCAGATCAATGCCGCGCACCTGGGCGCCCTTGACGCCGCGATAGGCCTTCTGGTCCGTGGTGCCGTCGATGAATTCGCCCGTGTCCTGCGCCAGGTTGTCCTGGCGGGTCTGGAACAGCGCGGCAGAACCCTGCAGCCGGTCCTGCAGCCAGGAGCCCTTGAGGCCCAGCTCGAAGGCCTGGCCGGTGACGGGGTCCAGGATGCCGCCTTGCTTGTCGCGGTAGTTCTGGGGCGTGAAGATTTCCGTGTAGCTCAGGTAGGCCGTGTGCCGGGCATCGATGTCCCACAGCAGGCCGGCGTAGGGCGTGATTTCGTTGCTGTAGCGGTAGTCGCGCAGGCTGCCGAAGTAGTTCTGGCGCGTGGACCAGCGGCTCAGGCGGGCGCCGGCCATGGCCGTCCAGCCATCGGCCAGCGAGAAGCGCCCCACGGCATAGCCGCCGCTTTGGCGCATGCGGCTGTCGTCGCCGCCGTTGGAGACGTCGGACCAGCCCGGCTCGGCCAGGCTGCCGTTGCGCCAGTCGAGGAAGTTGTCCGTGGCAGGCGGCGTGCCCAGCGGTGCGTAGCGGCGGATGTCGATGTCGTCGCGCACATGGTTCCAGCCCACGGCAATCTCGTGCTGGCGCCCGAACAGCGCGACCGGGCCGCTGGCCGTGAGGTGCAGGCTGTCGCGCGAGCGGTCGCCCCGGTATTTGATGAAGGAGTTGGCCATGCCCAGGCCGGTGCTGGCGTCCGGCGCGCCGCCCCGGTAGACGTAGCGCATGTCGTAGTTGCCGTCGTTGCGGCTGTAGGCGGCGCGCAGCAGCCAGCGGTTGTCCAGCCGGTGCGTCAGGTCCAGCGTGGCCGTGGTGTTCTCGGTGCCGAAATGCGACCAGCGCGTGTTGTTGGACACCGAGCGGTCGAAGTCCGTGCGGCTGCCGTCCGCATAGAACAGCGGAAAGCCGGCGCCCATGCCGGGGCTGGTGTTCTTCTTGTATTCGAGGCTGGTCACGAGCCGCGTGGCGGGCGTCAGGGCCGCGCTGACCACGGCGTACAGGCCCTGCCTGCGCTGGCCGAAGTGGCTGACGTAGCTGTCGCTGTCCGATTGCACGGCCACGACACGGCCATGCACGCGGCCTTCGCGGTCCAGCGGCAGGGACAGATCGGCCTCGGCGCGGCGCAGGTTCCAGCGGCCCAGCGTCAGCGAGGCATGGCCGCCCGCCGTCTCGAGCGGCTGCTTGCGCACGAAGTTCACCGTGGCCGACGGATCGCCCGAGCCATTGAGCAGGCCCGTGGCGCCGCGCACGATTTCCACGCGGTCGTAGAAGGCGGTGTCCATGTCGGTGGCGCCGAAGTTCCACAGGCTGTTGATGGGCGAGGCCAGGCCGTCGAACTGGAAGTTGCTGACGCCAAAGCCGCGCGAGGAAAACTGGTAGCGGTTGCTGTCGCTGCGGCTCACCGACAGGCCGGGCGCGGAGGCCTCCAGCGTCTGCGAGACCGTGAGCTGGCCTGCATCGTCCATGAGCTGGCGCGTGATCACGCTGACCGACTGCGGAGTTTCACGCGCCGACAGTTGCAGGCCCGTGGCCGTGCCTGTGGCGCCGCTGGTGTAGCGCGCCGTGCCTTCGGTGATGCCCGCATCGGCGGTGGCGCGCACGGTGACGGTGCCCAGTTCGGTGTCGCCTTTCCTGGCAGGGGGCCTGTCCTCGTCGGCGGCCCAGACTGCTGGCGCAGGGGCGGCACAAAGGGCGCAGATCAGCAGGGACAGCGGGGTCCGCGCGCCTTGGGGGTGTCGCGGGGCGGGGTTTTGAATGCGAATGCTCATCATTTCCATGGTCCTGGGCGTGAGCCCGGATTGTGGGAAATGTGCGCCGCCGCCGCCTGTTCCCGGCGACGCCAGTCCTATGGTTTGCGACGCAGGCTGCCTTGGCTGGGCGCGTGGCCGAAGCGCTGGCGAAAGGCCGTGGCGAAATTGCTGGCGTGCTGAAAGCCCACGCAGTCGGCCGCTTCCTGCACGCTCCAGCCCTGTGCCAGCCGTTCGCGCGCCAATTGCATGCGGCGCTCGCGCAGCCAGCCGAACACGGTCTGGCCGTAGGCAGCCTGGAATTTCTCGCGCAGCGTGGTCGGGCTCATGCAGGCCAGGCGCGCCAGGTCGTCCAGGCTGTGCGCCTGGCCCGGCGCTGCATCCATGCACTCGCGCACGCGCTCCAGGCCGCGCCTGTCCCGGGGATGGATGCGCGGCGAGGGCGCAGGCCGCGGCTGCGCATGTGCCTGCAGCGCGCAGGCCAGCACCTGCAGCGCAATGCCTTCGCGGTGCAGCCGGGCCAGGCTGCCGCTCCAGACGCCATCGAGCAGCTGGCGCAGCGACACCGCCAGATGCTCGGGCAGCGACCAAGCATGCAGCGGCGGGCCGGACTGCCGCAGGGCATGGTGCAGCAGCTCGGCCAGTTCGGCATCGGCGCAGGCCTCGGGTGCCTCGATGGACAGGTTGAAGCCGCGCACCGTCTGGCCCGCCACATGGGTGGCCTTGAGCACCTCGGTGTCGCCGCAGGAGAATGCCGCTGCGGCATGGCGCGTCACGCTCAGGGCCTTGCGGGCGCCGGGCAGCTGCAGCTCGGCCTGGCCGTCCAGCAGGACCACGGCGGTAAAGCGCCGCGGATGCTCGGACGTGGATTCATAGCCATGGTTGATGCGGATGTCGGAGCTGACCAGCTGCAGGCCCGAAGGCAGTTGGTGCTCCTGT
This sequence comes from Delftia sp. DLF01, assembly GCF_014852125.1. Taxonomy (NCBI): domain Bacteria; kingdom Pseudomonadati; phylum Pseudomonadota; class Betaproteobacteria; order Burkholderiales; family Comamonadaceae; genus Delftia; species Delftia sp. DLF01. The sequence goes on along the minus strand of NZ_JACVAZ010000003.1, from coordinate 302,195 downwards.
ACCTGGCCTTCGAAGATGCAATCGTTTTCGGAGACGGTGGAGAGAAAGCGCACACTGAAACCGTGGCGCTGGCGCATGGCGTCGAGCTGCGCCGTGGTGTAGCGCTGGGAAGGGGCGGGCATGGGCGGAGGCGGAAAGGCGGTGGCGGGAAGCGCTCGCTGCGGTGAACGCTTCTCATTATCGCTGCAGGCTTGCTCCGGCCCTGCGGCGGCCCCGGCCTGTGGCGCCCAGCCCGCAGATGCGCAGGCTCAGGGCAGGGCGCAGACAAAGCTGGCCGCATCCTCCACATTGCCCGTGCCGGCGGCTGCGCCCTCGAACCTGTACCTGGCAATCTTCGGATACGGGCACAGCGGGCGCGTGCGCTGCGGAAAGTCCGCGCTGGACGGCAGGGCCCTGGCAGCGATGGTGTCCGGGGCGATGCCTTTCTCCACCCAGTCGACCATGGCCTGTATGGAGTCGAAGCTGTCCGTGGCCGGGCCCCCCGAGCAATGGTTCATGCCCGGCACGAGGAAGGTGCGCGCAAAGTCCTGCGTGGCCTGCATGCCTCCGTTGTTGGCGGCCAGGCGCTCGTAGTAGTCCAGCGTGTCCAGCGCCGAGAAGATGGGGTCGGACATGCCGTGGATGAAGAGCATCTTGCCGCCGTGCTGCCGGAAGGCCGTGAGCCGGTCATCCCGGTAGGTGTCATAGATGGCCGAGTAGGCCTGCATGCGCGCCGGGTCGGTGTCGAAGTTGAAGGCCAGCGGGTTGAAGCCCAGGTCTGGCGGGGTGAGGAATTCGTTGACCAGCGCATCCACGATCAGCGTGATGTAGCGCGAATCCGGCGTGGCGGTGGTGGAGCTGCCCAGTGTCCAGGTGCGCCAGCCCGGCGCTGCCAGGCCCGGATCCCACGGCTGGCCCGCATACAGGGCCTGGCCTGCCGAGTTGCGCGGCCCGGCAAACACGTTTCTGAGCGCGTTCACCTGTCCGCTGCTCAGGCAGCTGCCGGCCTTGGCGCCGCCGCACTGCAGCACGCCGGGGTCGAAATGGCAGGCCTTGACGTGGTTCACCATGCCATCGGCCACGCCGTCGGCCGCATCGCAGGAGGCGGTCACGGCCTTGGCCACCAGGTTCAGGTCCTCGTTGCTGAAGGCCCGGGAGAGGATGCGCCGGCCGCTGCTGTCGGCCGGCGCGATGGCATCGAACTCGATGGTGTTCCACATCGCGGCCACCGTGGCGCCGCTCGATACCCGCATGGCAGGGGCACCGGCCGTGATGGCGTCGAAGTAGTCGGGAAAGCGCTGCGAGAACACCATGCCCTGCCGCCCGCCACCCGAGCAGCCTGAAAAATAGGAGTGCTCAGGCTTGCGCCCGTAGCGCGTGGAGATCAGCGATTTGGCCGCCACGGCGGTCTTGTCGTAGGCGTTGTAGGCGTGGTCCAGCCTGGCCTGAGGGTCGGCACCGAAGCTGGCTGTCGTGCCGGTGTGGCCCGCGTCGGTGGAGACCACCGCAAAGCCCTGGCCCAGCGGCGAAGGCGTTGCGCCTGAGATGCTGGAGCTCAGCGAGGTGTCGCGCAGGATGCCGTCGTTGCCACCGCCGCCGATGAAGAGAAACCGGCCGTTCCATTGGTCCGGCAGGCTGAGCTGGAACCCGATGGCGTAGTTCTTGCCGTCCACGCCCACGCGCGGGTTGATGGCGCCGGTGACTACGCAGTGCCCCGGCAGCAGCGCGCCGGTGCTGGCGCCGCCCGGCCTGCGGGTGTCGGGCGGCACATAGCTGGTGGACAGCCGGGTGGCCGCAAGGCCTGCCCTGTCAGGCAGGTCGGCGCAGGCGGCCGCCTGCGTTGTGGCATCGGCCAAAGTGGGGCTGCTGCCACCGCCGCAGCCCGCCATGAGAAGGGATGCGGCAAAGGCGGCCGTGGATGGAAAAACGCGCCGCAAGGCGCGTGGGGCGTGGTCGGTTCGCATGGCTTGTGTCTCCTGTCGCCCGAGCGTAAGACCAGGGACGGAGGGGCCATGTCATCTCAGAGGATGACGGGACAACCCGGCGTGGGCGCGCGCTGCCCCGCGCCCGGCTTCAGAGTTTGCGTAGCCGCTCCAACGCCGCGCGCAGCGTGCTGTCTTGCTTGGCAAAGCAAAAGCGCACCACGCGCTGGTCGAAGCCGTCGCCATAGAAGGCCGACAGCGGGATGGCCGCCACGCCATGCTCTCGGACCAGCCACTGGCAGAACGCGGCTTCGTCCAGGTCCGAGACGGCCGAGATGTCGGCGCAGACGAAGTAGGTCCCCGCCGTGGGCAGCAGGCGCAGGCGCGAGCCTTCCAGGCCCTGGCAGAACAGGTCGCGCTTGGCCTGGTAGAAGGCGGGCAGCTGCAGGTAGGGCGCAGGGTCGGCCATGTAGCTGGCCAGGCCCGCCTGCATGGGCGTGTTGACGGTGAAGACGTTGAACTGGTGGACCTTGCGGAACTCGGCCGTGAGCGCGGCCGGCGCGGCGACGGTGCCCACCTTCCAGCCCGTGACATGGTAGGTCTTGCCGAAGCTGGAGACGATGAAGGCGCGCGCCGCCAGGCCGGCAAAGCGCGCGGCGCTCTGGTGCTGGCGGCCGTCGTAGACCATGTGCTCGTAGACCTCGTCGCTGATCAGCAGCACGTCGGTGGGCGCCAGCAGCTCCTGCAATTGCAGCATCTCGGCATCGCTCCAGATGGTGGCGCTGGGGTTGTGCGGGCTGTTGATGATCAGCAGCCGTGTGCGCGGCGTGATGGCGGCGGCAATTTTGGCGAAGTCGGGCTTGAAGCTGCCCGGCGTCAGCGGCACGCGCACGGGCACGCCGCCGGCGAGCTCGATATTGGGCACGTAGCTGTCGTAGCAGGGGTCGAGCACGATGACCTCATCGCCCGCATGCACGGTGGCCAGGATGGCGGTGAGGATGGCCTGCGTGGCGCCGGCCGTGACCGTGATCTCGGTGGCCGCGTCGTAGCGGCGGCCGTACAGCACCTGCATCTTGTCGGCCATGGCCTGGCGCAGCTGCGGCAGGCCGGGCATGGGCGGGTACTGGTTGTGGCCGGCCTGCATGGCGGCCGTGACGGCATCGACCAGCCTGGGGGCGCAGCCGAAGTCGGGGAAGCCCTGGCCCAGGTTCACCGCCTGGTGCTCGGCGGCCAGCGCCGACATGGTGGTGAAGATGGTCGTGCCCACATGGGGCAGGCGGCTGGGGAAGGCGGGCGTGCGGGGCGTGGCAGAGGTCATGGCGGAGGCAGCGGAAAACGGGAACGGGCCCGCACTGCGGGCCCGGTGGGGCGGAGGATCAGAGTTCGTAGTCGTGCACGTGGCCGCTCATGGCGCGCATGATCAGGTCGCGCGTCAGGCGGTCGCTGAGCAGTTCGGCGAAGCGGTAGACGAAGTTGCGCAGATAGGCGCCGCGCTTGATGGCCACGCGCGCCACGCTCTGGCCGAACAGATGGCCCATGGGGCGGACCACGAGGTCGTTGACCGGATCGTCGCGCATGGCCATCTCGGCCACGATGCCGATGCCCAGGCCCAGGCGCACATAAGTCTTGATCACGTCGGAGTCAATGGCCTCCAGCACGATGCGCGGACGCAGCCGGCGCGTGGCGAAGGCCTGGTCGATCTTGCCGCGCCCGGTGAACGAGGGGTGGTAGGTGATCAGCGACTCATGGGCGATGTCGTCCAGCGTGATGCGCTCTTTCTGCGCCAGCGGATGGCCCGTGGGCATGACCAGCACGTGCTGCCATTCGTAGCAGGGCAGGGTGACGAGATCGGGGTAGTCGGCCAGGGACTCGGTGGCCATGCCGATGTCGGCGATTTCGTCGATGACCATGCGCGCCACCTCGGCCGGCGTGGCCTGGTGCAGGCTGATGGTGACCTTGGGATACAGGTCGCGCAGCCGTGCCACGGCGGGCGGCAGCACGTAGCGGGCCTGGGTGTGGGTGGTGGCAATCGACAGCGTGCCGCTGTCCTGGGCGCTGTACTGCTCGCCGATGCGCTTGAGGTTGCCGATCTCGCGCATGATGAGTTCAATGCTCTTGAGCACCTCCAGGCCGGGCTCGGTGATGCGCTTGAGGCGCTTGCCGTGGCGCGCGAAGATGTCGATGCCCAGCTCCTCCTCCAGCTCGATGATGGCCTTGGAGACGCCGGGCTGCGAGGTGTGCAGGGCCTTGGCCGCCTCGGTGAGGTTGAGGTTGCGGCGCGCCGCTTCTTGGACGAATCGGAATTGGTGCAGGTTCATGGCGGTGACAGCTGGGTGCAGCGCACCATTATGCTGCATTTATATAAAGAAGCGATTCGTTATTTCAGCTTCCTGAACTGCCGGAAGGCTCCATGGCCGCCAACGCCAGCTCTGCCAGCAGGGCCGTGACACGCGGATGCTCGCCCACGGCCGGCTCCAGTTCCACGGCCACCTGTGGATGGGTGTCGCGGATCTCCTGCACCAGCTTCGGGATGTCCTCACGCGCATGCTTGCCCGTGCCAAGGAACAGGGGCAGCACGGTGATGCGCGTGGCGCCCGCCTCGACCAGCCCGAGCGCGGCGGTGGGCAGGTCGGGCGCACAGGCTTCCAGGTAGGCGCATGCAGCCAGGCCGTGGGGCCGCGTTTGCCGGACGGCGCCGAGCACGGCCTCGATGGGCTGGCGCCACAGGGCGTCGCGGGAGCCGTGGGCCAGCAGGATCAGGCCGGCAATGCCGGCCGCTGTTGTGTCGTTTTGCATGGCAACGGACCTAGCGGCGCAGCACCAGCCAGGTGAAGGCGGTCAATGAAAGAAGGCTGTAGAGCAGGCCCGGCGCCGCAGCGGTCAGCCAGGGCGACCAGGTCTGCAGCGTGCCGATGTAGCCGAACACGTTGTTCAGCAGAAAGAAGCTGATGCCGGCCATGACGCCGCCGAACACATAGGCCGCGATGCCGCCCGAACGGAAGTGCAGATAGGCAAAGGGCAGGGCCAGCACCACCATCACCAGGCAGCTCATGGGGTAGAAGACCTTGCGCCAGAACTCGATCTCGTACTTCTGCGCGGCCTGGCCGTTGGCCTCCAGGTGGCGCACGTACTGGAACAGTGAAATGGTGGACATGCGGTCGGGCTTGAGCAGCGCGGCCGAGACCATTTCGGCGCTGATGCCGGTCTTCCAGACCAGGCTGTCCTCCTTCTCGCGCAGCAGCACCATGCCTCCGTCGGCCTTGGCCTTCAGGCGGCTGGCCTCAACGCCCTGGAGCGTCCAGGATTCGCCATCCTCGCTGACCTGCGCCGCCTGCGCATGGATCTGGGCCGAGATGCGGCCCTGGCCGTCAAAGTCGAAGATGCGCACATTGGAGAAATCGCCGGGCCCGCGGATGGCGCGCACGTTGATGGCGATGGAGTGATCGCCCTGGCGTTCCTTGAGCCAGGCACCCGTGGCGCCGCGCGACAGCTGGGCCAGGTGGATGGCGCGGATGTTCTGGCCCGCGTTCTCGGCCGCCGGCGCCAGGTAGTCGCCCGTGCCGAAGGTGGCCAGCACAAAACCCAGGCCCAGCACCATCAGCGTGCGCAGCGCCAGCCAGGGGCCCATGCCGCTGGTGCGCATGATGGTGAATTCCGAGCTTTGGGCAAAGCGCGCCATCACGTAGATGGTGCCGATCAGCACGGTGATGGGCATCAGCTCGTACAGGTGGCTGGGGATGCGCAGCACCACGAAGAGCAGGGCGTGCGTGATCTGGTAGCCGTTGTCGCCGCCGCGCCCGACCCAGCGCAGCTCATCGACCAGATCGAAGAAGAAGAACAGCGCCAGGAAGGCCAGCGTCACATAGCTGACGGCCGCGATGATGTCGCGGTACAGCAGGTTTCTCAGAACTCTCATCAGGGCACCGCCTTTGCGTCGTCCAGGGCAGCCGGCTTGCAGGGCCTGCGCCACAGGTCGCGCGGCGACCAGCGCTTGTGCCGTGCCAGCAGCACCAGCAGTGCCAGCAGCAATGTTCCTCCGTGCAGCAGGGCCGTCATGGCGGGCATGCTCAGCTTGCCCGAGGCCACCCAGTTCTCGCCCAGCGTCATCAGGTTGTAGTACACGATGAAGGCGAACAGCGCGAGCATGAGGCTGCCGCTGCCGCCCGCGCGCGGGTTCACGCTGGCCACGGCCAGGCCCAGGATCACGAAGTTCAGCGCCGCCAGCGGCAGGCCTATGCGCCAGCCCAGCTCGGCGCGGTAGATGGGTTCGGTGCGCGGCAGCAGCTCATGCGTGTAGGTGCTGCGAGCGGCCATTTCCTCGGCAGCGGCCAGATTGTTGCCGCCGCCGAGCTGCGTGCCGTATTCCTTGAACTCGCTGATCTTCACCGAGCCGTCGCTGGTCTGCGTTTCCATGCGCTGGCCATCGGTGAGCACGGCCATGCGTTCGCCCTTGATCACTTCCAGCCGCGCCCCGCGCGCCGAGGTCACGGACTCGCGCCCCCGCTCATTGGCCACGATGAACACATTGTTGGCAGCGGTGGCGCTGGGCACGTCCTTGTCGATGAAGAACACGCGCGATCCGCCCGCAGACTCCTGGAACTCGCCGGGGGCGATGCGGTCGATGTCGCTGCGCTGCTCGAACTGGGTCTTGATCTGCTCGATCTGCTGGTTGGCCCAGGGCAGGATGCCCAGGCCCAGCACGGCGATCACGGCCAGCACCGGCCAGGCAAAGCGCAGCAGCGGGCGCAGCAGGCTGGCCAACCCCTGGCCTGCGGCGAACCAGATCACCATCTCGCTGTCGCGGTACATGCGCGACAGCGAGCCGACCACGGCCACGAAAAGCCCCAGGCCCAAAATCGTGGGCAACTGGCCAAGCACCGTATAGCCCATGACCAGCAGAACGTCGGAAGGGCTGACATTGCCCTTGTAAGCCTGGCCCAGCGTGCGGATCAGCATCATGGTCATGACGACCGTGATCAGCACCACGACCGTGGCACCGAAGCTGCGGGCCAGCTCTTTGCGTATGGATGAATCGAATAACATTGGCTGAAAGGAAAACGCCGATTATGAACTTTGAACTGAAGCCGTTGACGACTGCCGCAGCAGTACGTGAAAAGTGTGACCTGTTGTTGGTGCTGGTGACCGAAGCCACGGTCACGGGCAGCGACGCGCTGTCCACCCTGGTCGCACACGCGGTCAAGGCCGGAGATTTCGAAACGGCAGCCGGCAAACAGCTGGCACTGTACGGCCTGCCAGCCGTCGCTGCACGCCGCGTCGTGCTGCTGGGCGCGGGCAACGGCTCGGCACGGGAAGTGCGCCAGGCCGTGGCCGGCGCAGGTGCCGCGCTCAAGGCGACCGGTGTTGGCAAGGCCTTGCTGTGCTTTGGCTTCGATGCGGCAGGTCCTGCCGTTGCTGCCGCCGTTCTGGCGGCGGCCGATGCCTGCTACAGCTATACCCACACTAAGCCGCAGGCCAAGCCCGTGGCGCTCAAGAAGCTGGTGATTGCCACAGCCGTCAAGGCGGGCGACAAGAATGGCGTTGCCGACGCTTTCAAGACCGCCGTGGCCCAGGCCGAAGGCATGACCCTGGCACGCGAATGGGCCAATCGCCCCGCCAACCACGCCACGCCCACCTTGCTGGCTGACGCGGCCCGCGCCCTGGCCAAGCTGCCCGGCATCAGCTGCAAGATCCACGGCCCCGCCGAAGTCGCCAAGCTCGGCATGGGCGCCTTCATGGCCGTGGCCCAGGGATCGGAGCAGCCGCTGCGCTTCATCGAACTGCACTACAACGGCGGCACCAAGGGCGCCGCGCCCGTGGTGCTGGTCGGCAAGGGCATCACTTTCGATACCGGCGGCATCTCGCTCAAGCCTGCCGCTGAAATGGACGAGATGAAGTTCGACATGGGCGGCGCCGCCAGCGTGCTGGGCGTGTTCCATGCGCTGGCCCGGCTGCAGCCGGCCGTCAATGTCGTCGGCCTCATTCCGGCGTCCGAGAACATGCCCGGCGGCGCTGCCGTCAAGCCGGGCGATGTGGTCACCAGCATGAGCGGCCAGACCATAGAAATCCTCAACACCGATGCCGAAGGCCGTCTCGTGCTCTGCGATGCGCTGACCTACGCCGCCCGCTTCAAGCCCCGCGCCATGGTGGACATCGCCACGCTGACCGGCGCCTGCGTCATCGCCCTGGGCGGGCTGCGCAGCGGCATGTTCTCGCCCAGCGACGAACTGGCCCGCGCGCTGGAGCAGGCCGGCGATGCGGCACTGGACCCCTGCTGGCGCATGCCGCTGGACGAGGAGTACGGCGAAGGCCTCAAGAGCAATTTTGCCGACATGGGCAATGTGGCTGGCCGCGCGGGTGGCGCAGTCACGGCAGCCAAGTTCCTGCAGCGCTTTGTGGGCGACATTCCCTGGGCGCACCTGGACATCGCCGGCACGGCCTGGAAGAGCGGCGCCGCCAAGGGCGGTACAGGCCGCCCCGTGGGCCTGCTGCTGCACTATCTGCTGGCCTGCATCGATGCTGGCAAGGTGCAGGCCAAGGCTGCTGCACCCAAGAAACCTGTGCCACCCAAGGCAGGATCTGCCAGCCGCCGCAAGGCTGCAGTTGCCGCTCAGCCGGAGCAGGCATGAGCGCATCGTCCCCGTCGGCCCGGACCTGTTTGAAGGGGGCATCGCTTGACTGAAGTGGCCTTCCATTTCAACGCGCCCGACAAGCTGGCCTATGTCTGCCGTCTGGCGCGTAAGGCGCTCAGGCACCGCACGCAACTGGTGGTGCTGGGGTCGCCGCCGCTGCTCAAGGCCTTGTCGCCCAGGCTGTGGAGTGTCTCGCCCACCGACTTCCTGGCCCATGCCGGCGAAGGCGATGGGGCAGACATCATGGCCTTCTCGCCCATCGTTTTGCTGGAGCGGCTGGACGGCGCGCCGCACCACGACATGCTGGTCAACCTGGGCGGCGAAGTGCCCGAAGGGTTCGAGCGCTTTGCGCGTGTCGTCGAAGTGGTTTCCGCCACCGACGAGGAAGACCGCCACCTGGCCCGGCAGCGCTGGAAGCACTATGCGGCCCAGGGTATTTCCATCAAGCGCCATGACCTGGTCCTCAAGGAGTAAGCCATGAGCGCTCCTCCCTCCAAAACCCCACCGCGCTTTGTTCCCACGCTCACCGATGTTGTTGCGGTGGATGCGGTGCAGGCACCGGTTCAGGCGGTCGAGCCCCCGGCACCCCTGGCACACCCCGTGTCCGAACTGCCGCTGACTGACGAAGCGACGCCCTGGGCCAGCGAAGGCATGCTGGCGCCTCGGCGTGGCGTGGTCACCCTGCCTGCGTCCCTGCCGCCACTGCCGCAGGACCTGGAACCCCAGCGGCCCATGGTCACCGAGCAGGCTGCACCCGAGGAAATCCCGACACCTGCAATGCAGCCCGTGCTCTCGGACTATCAGCCGCCCAGCGCCCCGTCCGTGGAAATGCAATTGGCCCAGGAAAGCCGTCTGGCCGAAATGGCCGAAATGGCTGACGTGGCGGATGCGGCGGATGTGGCAGGTGCGGCAGATGTGGCTGCAGCGGGCGACGTGGCACCGGTCGGGGAAGTGGTCCCTGCCGACTTGGTGGTCCCGGTGGTCTCGGTGGTCCCGGTGGTGCAGACTGTCGTGGCAGAGGCGGCTGCCGCGCCGACGCCGGCTTCCCCCGCCATGCCGGCAGCTCCCACCATGGAGTCCATCTGGGACAGCCATGCGCAGCAGGTCACCGAGGAATATCTGGTCCATCGCCTCATGCAGCGTGTGGACCTGGTGCTGGACCAGCGCCTGCGCGACGCCATTGCCACCGTGGTTCAGCAGCAGACTCGGTCCATCGTCGTGCGTCTGCGCGAGGAGGTGGAATCCGTCGTGCGCCAGGCCGTCTATGAGGCGGTGGCCGATGAACTGGCCTTTCGTGCCACGGCCGCACGTGGCGAGTCCGGCCAGGGCGGCCGTTGAGTGCTGGGCAAGGGCGGGTGGCGCAAGCCCCCGCCTGATCCGGTCGTCAGCCTGCGCGGGCCGGGCCTGAGAACACCTCGGGATTGAGGATGTTGCTGGGCTGCCCCGCAACGAAGTTCACCACATTGTCGAAGGCGGCGCGAAAGTACAGCTCATAGCTGTCCTGCTCCACGTAGCCGATGTGCGGCGTGCAGATGCAGTTCTCCAGTCGCAGCAGCGCATGGCCCTGGAGGATGGGCTCGCTCTCGAACACGTCCACGGCCGCCAGGCCCGGCCGGCCTCGGTTGAGCGCACCCAGCAGGGCATCGGCCTCCACCAGCTCCGCGCGCGAGGTGTTCACGAACAGGGCGGTCGGCTTCATGCGTGCCAGATCCTGCGCCGTGACGATGCCGCGTGTGGCCTCATGCAGTCGCAGATGCATGGACAGCACGTCGGATTCGGTAAAGAAAGCCTCGCGCGAGTCCGCCGCCGCAAAGCCATCGGCCTGCGCCTTCTGGCGCGAGCTTTCGCTGCCCCAGACCAGAACCTGCATGCCGAAGGCATGGCCGTAGTGCGCTACCAGCCGTCCAATGCGGCCGTAGCCCCAGATGCCCAGCGTGCGCCCGTGCAACACGCTGCCCAGTCCGAAATTCGCAGGCATGGACGCAGCCTTGAAGCCCGATTGCTGCCATGCGCCGTGCTTGAGGTTGGCGATGTACTGCGGCAGCCGCCGCGTGGCCGCCATGATCAGCGACCAGGTCAGCTCTGCCGGCGCAATGGGCGAGCCCACGCCCTCGGCAATCGCAACGCCCTGGTCGGTACAGGCCTGCACATCGATATGGGCGCCGGCCTTGCCGGTCTGCGCGATCAGCTTCAGGCGCGGAAGCTTTTCCAGCAGCTGCCGGCTGATCTGCGTGCGCTCGCGGGTCAGCACGATGATGTCCGCATCGCGCAACCGCACCGACAGCTGGCCAACGCCCTTGACGGTATTGGTGAAGACCTTGGCGTTGAAGGGCTCCAGCAGACGAGCACAGTCCAGCTTGCGCACGGCGTCCTGGTAGTCGTCAAGAATGATGATGTTCATTGCCTGTGAATCTGTCATAAGCCTTTGATTTATCTCTGGTTTGCCGCGTAAGATGGTGTCGGCAAATGATTTATTCCATTCCTGCGCTTACCTTCGTGCTTCATCTGCGCTTGCCTGGACTCGTCTACACTTCACCGCTCGGTATAGGTTTTGTGTAGGTTTTTCCGGCATTCAAGGTGTAGCTTCAGATGTTCTTTGACGCACGTTCAGCCAAGACCCTAAAGCAGGGCGAACACATTGTCGTACAAGGTTGCCCAGGCTTGAGGCTCGAAGCGACGGCCAGCACGAAATCTTGGACCTATCGTTACAGAAGCTTGGCGGATTCGGCAAAGCTCAAGCAGGTCAAACTCGGCCAATGGCCATCCATGTCGCCAGCCCAGGCTGCAGCTGAATGGCAGACAGCACGGGACCTGCGTGAGCAGGGAAGAGATCCGGCGGATGAGCGAAAGCTGGCGCGCAAGGCTTTGGCGCAACCGGTTGCACAGGTTTACACATTGGCCAGGCTGGTGGACGACTATGCCGCCCGGTATCTCATGGTCAACCGGGAGGCCAAGGGCGCCCGCAACATCGAGCAGCGTCTGCGCAATGCGATCTCGGGACGGGAGTCGACATCCGTGACCGAGGTGGGCCGCTCTTTTGTCTACGACGTCATTGAAGGTCTGGCCGACCGCCCCGTCTTGGCCAAGTCCGTGAAGACGGAGATGGCAGCTGCATGGCGCGTGGGGCTGGAGTCAGGGCGAATTCCGGACGGCATGCCCAACTGGTGGGCGGAACGCACGTCCCACAAGCTTCGCAGCAAAGGGGCAGTGCGTGAGGGCAAACACAAGGGCACCAGCAAGCGCGTGCTGAGCGGCGCGGAGATCAAGACGCTGATCGGCAGCGAGCTGTCGATGTTCAGCCAGCAGGTTCAGGATTTCCTGACGCTGCAGCTGTGGACATGCACGCGTGGCGGGGAGATCTGCCAGATGCAGAAGAAGCAGTTGTCGGAGGAGGGGGGTGTGCTCTGGTGGACCGTGCCCAAGGAGGCAATGAAGATTCGGCACGTTGAGGTCGCACATGACCTGCGTGTGCCTTTGTTCGGTCGGGCCGAGCAGATCGTGCGACGTCTGCTGGCGAATGAGGGGCAATGGCTGTTCCCGAGCATCGGGCGCGATGGTGTGCTTAAAGGGCAGACCCAGGCCTACATGCAGACCAAGGTGCATTATCTGCAGCCCTACAGCAAGACGAAGCCCGAGCACAAGCGGGCGCGGTTGACCGTGACGCATTGGTCACCGCATGATCTTCGGCGGACGGGACGCACCATCCTTGCGTCGATGGGCTGTCCGCATGAGGTTGGGGAGGCGATCCTTGGCCACGTCCTCCCTGGCGTGGCGGGCGATTACAACCTCTACCGGTACGACGCCGAGCGCGGCCAATGGCTGGCAGCGCTCGATGCGAAGTTGGAGGAGTTCATCGGGGCTTAGGGGCACCGGTGTTCTCAGGTGGCAGCAGCTCGGACGCTGGCCGACGGGCGGACCAGTCATCGAGTTCCGCGCGCAGCCAGCCCACGCGCCTGGCAGACAACTGGCGTGGCTGGGGAATCTGGCGCTCCCGCACCAGTTGTTCGAAGGAACTGACGCTCAGCGCCACGTAGGCTGCGGCATGCTCGCGGCCGAGCACGGCAGGTGCAAAGTTCAGAGTGATGATCTTGGACATGGGCGTCCTCAATGAAAAAGGCCCGCGGGTGCGGGCCAGGTGATTGGTTCGTCGTCAGGGTGTGGCGCGCGCTTGTCGCGCCAGTGCTCGGGCTTCTTGCTGGCCATGGTCAGGTCTCCTCGGCGGCCGGCGCGATCTGCTTCAGAGCCTCGCGCACGGCATTGCATATGCGCTCCAGGTGGCCGTACTCCGGGTTCGTCTCCGTGGCCTGCACAGCCATCATGGTGCCGTCGGGCCCGAAGATTTCCTCCAACAGCTCGGCCTTGGACCAGCACTGGCTTTCGGTTTCGCAGTTGGCAAGCTCATCGACGCGCCCCATCAGCTCCTCGGCCTGGGCCTTGGTCAATGGGTCGTACTCGAACCGGCACGCGGCTGTGCCCTTGCGGCGCCCCCTGATGGTCTTCCGCGCCAGGGAAACCAGCGCATCGGCGCTGTAGCGGCTGGCGTGCAGGTCCGGAGCGAGGTTGCTGATCAGGTAGTGGTTGTCGCAGCTGGCGAAAAATTGCGCGATGCCCTGGTCGCCCATGGCGCCCCAGTACGACTCCCAGGCCCTGCCGTAGCACCCGATGGTGATTCGGCCGCGCCCTGGCTCGATGTCATCCAGCGTGACCCGGATGGGGTCCAGGCGGTGGGATTGCATGATGTCGCTGATCGTGATGTGCACGACCGCGTTTGAGCGCTCAACTTTCATGTGGTCCTTTCTGCTGCGCCTGGGCGCGCAACGGCGATTTGCGCTCGTAGAGCACGGCATGGCGATAGGCTGCGTACTCGGCAGTCTTGCCTTCCGCGTCGTCCAGTGAGGCGAACCAGCGTTCTGGCTTCAGCCACTGCTCCACATTGATCGGCCTGTAGTTGCCGTCGCGCCAGCCGTTGTAGCCAGCGAGCACCACGCCACTGGTGATGTCGCCGTTCTTGAGGCGCACGACCTGCCAGACGCCGGTGAGTGGCCAGATCTTCTGGGCGAACCATTGATCCTGGGGGACCCACCAGCCGCGCTCGGTCTCGTTGCGCACGGTCACTTCGATTGGTTCCTGCATGTCAGCTCTCCTTGTGCCCAGTGGTGCGCTCATGCTGTGTATTCCTGCTCGGCCAGCTCGCAGAAGAAGCTGCATGCTGGCAGGGCTTCGTTGCGCTTGATTGGGCCGTCCGGCAGGTCGCGCAGAGGGAAGCGCTCCCCTATGCGTGGCCCTGAGCGATAGCGTAGGAACCAAGATCCAGGGCCCAACTCGTCTTGAACCAGGCACATCTCCTCGAACTCGTCAGGGAAGTCGCAACGGATCGCGCGCCAGTAGGCCTCGCCGCCCTTGACACATCCTTTGCAGTTCGCGTTCTCGTAGCCCATCTCGTACATCACGGGGAGTGCTATTCCGGCCCGCTGCACCATCGCCTTGCAATCGTCTTTCCCGAGGCCGGCAGTGACCAGTGGCGCCAAGGCCTGAAGCCCCGGGTTGTTCTCTTGCCAATCTTCCCAGCGGCCTTCTTCTTCTGCCGTGAACCCGAAGACGATCACGTCGCCGTGCTCGCTCCACTGGTCAAGCAGCTTGCGCTTGAGAACCCTTGTGCACGGGGCGCCACGCGGGCCCTTGATGAAGCGCTCGCGCCGGAAGACCCGAATGATGTCTGCGTCGTACTTCTCATCTCGTAGTTGGACGATATGCCGCCCGAACCAGCGTTCGCAGTCCACGAGGAAACGCCGGTTGTCGTCGTGCTCTTGCTTGATGAAGGCGTTGACGATCTGCACGTCGTGGGTCGCGCCGTACTGGGCCAATGCCAGCTTTGTGGCCACGGCTGAGGCCGCGCCGCAGCTGAACTGGCAAACGATCCTGGTCATGCCGCCCCCTTGGCTGCTGCCTGGGCTGAGTGGTTGCGCTCGGCCCACCAGTCCCGGCCCGGGTCTGCTGCGTTGTCGGCTTCCATGGCGATCATTACGGCCAGCAGTGCCATGCGGGTGCGGCTGGACTTGCCGCCACCCTGACCCGGCGTGCAGAACTCGATGCTTGCGCCGCCGCGCTCGTCCCAGATGCTGGCGTACACGTCGTTGTCGCTGTCGAGGCCGATGCGAAGGTGTGCGCTCGGGCTCATGTCGCCGATGCGGCCAACGTCCCGGGCCTTGGGCCAGACGATGGGGGCATCCACTGCAGGCGCTTCCAGGGCGGGCGCTGCTGCAGACTGCTCGACAGGTGCCATAGCGACGGAGTAGCCCTCTGCTTTCCTGCGCGTTTCTGTACCGTACTGCGTGGACATTTCATGCTTTTTGGCATCGCTGATTACTTCCAGCGTCTCGGGATGCATCCATGCCGTCACGCCCTGGGGCGACACAGCGGCAGGAGCTGCCCCGGCTTCCAGGGCCTCACAGAGTTGCAGCATCAGTGCCTGCTCGGTCCGCCCACGCACGCGGGTCCATCCGTTGCGCAGGTACTCGCGGCATTCCTCGACGGTCAGATCGTCTCGCTCCCGTGCACGACGCACGGGACGTGTTGCCGCCACATATGGCTGTTCGCGCAGCCACCATGCCACGGGGCCGTCCTCGGTGTCATGGATCGACACGAGGCACCAGCCGGCCCCCTCCGGCGATGCGGGCGCCCAGGCGGCGAAGTTGAATTCCTTGGAATCGTAGTTGCCAGCCATCACGTCATAGGCATCCACGTCCAGCTGTTCCTGCGCCGACACGCCCGCCAGTTGCAGGCCCAGTGCCTCGAAGAACTTGGGCGGGTTCATTCCCTCGTCCAACCAGGGCAAGTCAGGGTGCTCGCCGAGGCCCTGTGCATCGCGCTCGATGGCGCGGCCGTCGAGCATGCGCGCCTTCCAGCAGCCATCGAACACCGGGGCGCCGCCAGCGCGTAGCTGCTCGATATGGGCCGGGCACTGGCGGCCAGCGCGCGTACGCTGGACCTCGGCAATGCGAACCATTGCAACCCAGGCCTGGTCGAGTTCGGATGTGGGGCACTCGAAGAATGGGCGCAGCAGATCCAGGGTGGGCGTGCGCGGGATCAGGATGTGGGTCATGGGTTGCTCCGTTCGATTTGCCATGCGCTGGCAGTTTTGGAAATGACGTGGCCTGCGCGCTGCAGTAGCAGCGGGCACGCGGCCTGGGGTGGGGTCGGGGTCAAGCTGCGACTCCGTAGATCAGGGCTTCGTGCGCGAAGTTGGCGCGGGCCAGGGCCTCGGCCAGCGGTGGGCAGACGCTGTTGCCGCACATGCGGACCTGCGCGGTGGTGCTCAGGTCGATGAGGGGAACATCGCGCGGGTCGGCGGCTTGCTTGCCACCTCGGAACAGCAGGGCCGGGTCGGGCACGCGCTCGAAGTGGTAGTCGCGCGGGAAGCCCTGGGCGCGGAACAGCTCGCGCGGCTTGAGCATGCGCAGCGTGATGTCCACTAGCACCCACCACTGGCCTGCGTGCCACATGAGCACGAGTTCGGCCGGATCGGGAAAGTGCTCGGGCAGGTGCTTGTGCAGCAGCTCGGCGCACAGCCGGGCCCGCTCGGCATGCTCGGGCGCCAGCGTTGCGGCCGGCACCTGGCACGTCTGGACGAGGCCCATGCGGGCCTTGGTGGGCACGGTGTGCATGGGCTCGCTGCAGGCGCTGTCCTGGCCGCCCTCGCTGTAGTACTTCACGAGGTAGGCCGTGATCAGCCGCTGCTGCGTGCCGCTGGAGGTCACCGTGGACATGGGGTCCGCCGCGCTGCGGCCGTCGCCGTCGTAGAACCCGCCGTTGGCCTGCTCCAAGCACGCGGCCACCATGGCCTGCTCGCCCCGGTTGGCGCCGGTGACGGTGCGGAGCGGCTCGCGCGGGTCGTTGCCGGTGCGCTCGCCGTGGTGCGTGAGGTGGGTCAGGTGCACGGCAGCCAGCGCACTGGTGCCGCCGCTGGCCGTGACGGTGTTGAGCGGCACTTCCAGGCTGCGGATGCCGTGGCTGAAACGCTTGCCACCGGCAGGCCCTTCGCCGTGGCCCATGTCCACCAGATGCGCTGCAACCAAGGCACTCTTGATGCCTCCGGCCACCACCGTGCCCAGCGGCGCCTCGATGTCCTGGGTGCGTGGCTGCTGGCCCTCGCGCTCGCCGTAGCCGATGGTGACCAGGTTGGCGCCCACCAAGGCGTGGTGCGTGCCGCTGGCCGCCACGGTGGACAACGGGGCCTCCACGGCATGGCCGACCAGGTGCTGCTCGGACGTGCCGCGCAGTGGGGCCAGCGTGGGCGCCACGACGCTGAAGTGCCCGCCCTTCACCTGCGCGCAGATGGTGCGCAGCGGCGCATCAGCCGGCATGGTGCGCTGGTTGCTGGCGTTGGCGTGCTCGTTCAGGTAGGGCGCCATCACCGGCTGGGCCACAGCGCGGTGGTTCTGCGTGGTCACGGTGCCGATGGGGCGGTCTGTCGCGGCGGGCCGGCCTGCATAGACCGGGCCGCCGGCGCCGACGAGGTACGGGCTGGCACTGGTGAGGACATGCTTCCAAAGGCCCTTTGCGACACGGCGCATGGTGTTGTCCACCAGCGGGCGCTTGCGGCCGAACACGCTCTCGGCATGCAGGTCGAAGTCGATGCACTCGGCGGCCGTGCGGTGCGCGGCCAGCTTGCCGGCGATCACGCGGCGGTCTGTGGGCTCGGCATGCGTCTGCTCGGGCCAGACGATGGGCAGGCCATCGCGGCGTGCTACGAGGAACAGGCGCTTGCGGATCGTGGGCGTGCCGTGGTCGCTGGCGCGCAGCTCGCGCCAGTCCACCTGATAGCCGTGGGCCTTGAGCTGGCGCACGAACGACTGGAAGGTCTTACCGCGGCGCGCGGGGTCCGGCCGGGCCTGGCCGTCAGGTCCGACGAGGATCGGGCCCCAGGTCTGGAACTCCTCCACGTTCTCCAACATGAGCACGCGGGGCTTGCACATGGCAACCCAGCGCATGCCCACCCAGGCCAAGCCCCGGATGTGCTTGCTGACCGGCGTGCCGCCCTTGGCCTTGCTGAAATGCTTGCAGTCCGGCGACAGCCAGACGAGCGCCACGGGCTGGTTGCCGGTGACTTGGATGGGGTTCACGTCCCAGACCGATTCGCACAGGTGCAGCGTGTGCGGATGGTTGGCAGCGTGCATGGCCAGCGCCTCGGGGTCGTGGTTGATGGCGATGTCCACGGGCCGGCCGAATGCGGCTTCCAGCCCGGTGGAGGTGCCGCCGCCGCCGGCAAAATTGTCGATGATCAACTCGCCCGGGAATGCGAGTGGCAATGTGAAAGCATCACGCTTCATGTGCGAGTTCCTGTGGTGGAAATGCAAAAAGCCCGAGAGGCGACTGCCAAACGGGCTATGGGAGGTTAGGATTCGCCGCTCATGAAAGGAGAGGGCGATGGACGTTGATCAATTAATCTCTGGTATCGGATCTGCGGTAGCTTCTGCGCAATCACAGAATATCTGTGTTTTTTGGTGCATGACTAAATCGGAGTGGGCTAGCTGGGTGCAGGCTGGTGGATCAGTTGTTGCTATATTCTCAGGTTTTTACTTAACTAGAAAAACTCTACACGTTCAAAATCAGCAGCAGCTTCAGAGAGATATTGAGGCTAAGCGAGTTAAAGACAGGATGCAGTACTGTGTTTTGGCTGACTTGTTCGAAGCCACTGAAGCTTGGGGTAATGAAATGGCCCGAACTATAGTCGACCCAGATACGTACAATATTGATAGCTCCATCTACATAGGGCAATCTGTTATTGATTCGCTAAGGTCTGTATCAAATGAACAATTGCCTGCAGTCGATTCGATAAGAAGAATTAATATGGCAGTTCTCAGCACTGAGGCTGTAGTCGCTGGACTAAAAATCGTAAAGGCACTTGAAGGTGATGCAGCAACCGCCGCTCGTCATACTGTTAAATTTCGGGCGAATCGTCTTAGGAAAATAGCTTCGGTTGATAAGGACTTCTGCAATAGACAGGCGGATGATATTTCAACTGCAGAAGAAATTGCCATAAGACGAAAAGCCGAAGAAAGCAGAGCACAGGCATTGACTGAGCTATTCAGCAAATAGTTGAGAATGTGCCTTGCCGCTAAAAAAGCGCTAGATTGCTGGCAGTCAGATCTGGAACTGCTCCCGCTCCTTGCCGAGAATCCAGTTCGGCGGCTTGCCCCGGCCGGTCCAGGTGGCCCCGGTGGCGGGGTCGCGGTACTTCGGGGCGCCCACGGTGCCCTTGGGCTTCTTGCCCTGGGGCGGGAACACATCGGCAGCGGTCAAGCCATGCTCCTGGATCAGCGCGCGGGCTTCGGTCACAGCCTTCGCCTTGGCTTCGGCCTGGGCCTGGGCGATCTGGGCGTCCAGTTCGGCCTTGCGGGCCAGCAGTTCGGTGTAGGAGGTCATGGATTTCCTTTCGTGGCGCCGCGCGGGCGCCGTGGGTTGGTTCAGTGGATGGTTCAGGCCGGTTCGCCGGTCACGGCCGCCGCAAATGCGTCTTCGGGCGTCTGGTTCACAGGGTGGTTCGGGTCGGTGGGCGGCTCGTCCTCGCCTTCCTCGCGCAGCTCCTGCTGGTCCTCGTTGTCCGGCTGGCTGGCGGGCGTGTCCGGCTTGCCGGCGCGGTAGCCCTTCTTGGCCTGCAGCAGTTCGGCCGGGGCCAGCAGCTTGATGTAGATCTCGCCCTCGGCTGCCAGGCCGGACAGCTCGCCGAAGACATCGTTGTCCTGCAGCTCGTCGCCGTTGTATTGGATGGTGCCCTTGATGGTGACGCTGCCGCCTTCGCTCAGCTCGTAGTGCAGGCCGGTCAGCACGGCGTCCATGAAGTCCACGTGCGCGTCTTCGATGCCCCAGTCCCAGATGAAGCGGTAGCCGCGCCACTTCTGGCCCTTGCCGTAGTGGTAGAGCAGGGGCAGCTGTGGGTGCCGCAGGTTCGGCAGCGGGATCAGCACGCCGGGGAGCGCCTCCTGGCCGGCCGTGGCCGCCTTGTTGCAGTAGTGGTGCTCGCGCAGTCCGGGCTCCAGAAGGTCCAGCAGGGTGTTCTCGCCCGTGAGCGTGAAGGAGATGTCGATGGCGCGCACCTTCTCTTCGCCGTGCAGCTCGCGCCGCGGGTTGGCGTTGGTGATGGTGACGGCCGTGGATTCGGCAAGTTCAAAGGCCATGGTGGTCCTCGGTGGTGGTGGTGGAAACAGGGATGGGCTGGCCCAGGGCCTGGGCGGCGTACTCGCGGCCGAGCTTTTCGGCCTCCAGGGAGACGCGCAGGAATGCGCGGGCGACCTGCTCATGCGAGAGGTTTTCCGCGCCGATGGGCAGGCCCGTGATCAAGCCTGCCAGCTGCGCAGCGAACTTGGCGGCCGGGACGGTGGCGGCGGTCATGCCCCAGGCATCTCCGCGCGCAGGGCCTCGTACTTGGCGTTGAGGTTCCTGCGGTCTTCCTCGACAGGCAGGTCGCCGATGAAGCTGGCCACCTCGTCCAGCTTCTCCGGGCTCTTGGCCTTGAGCATCTGGGCGAGCAGCTCGGGTGCGCTGTAGCCGATGGCGGGCGGCTGTGCTGGAGCCTGGGCGGACGCGGCCGGCGCTGCAGCGGAATCGATCGCGCCGTCCTGCTGCTGGTCGTCGCCGTGCGGCATGTCGTCCGGCATCATGGTGAACTCGCCGTCGATGATGTTGCTGTTGTCCAGGTTCTGGTCCTTGCCGGCCTCGGCCATGCCGTCCAGCGCGGCGGCTGTCTGGAATTCGATGGACAGCGGCAGGTACTTGGCCAGGCGGCGGATGACGGTCTTGCGGCCCATCTCCGTGAAGTTGTCCTTCCAGGGGCCGTATTTGCCCTTGCTCTGGGTGCCGGCCATGATCTGCTCGACCTGCAGGCGGCTCATGAACTCGAAGCAGTGGCCGCCATCCTTGAGCTTGGCCACGGCGTAAAAGCCGATCACCTCGCCGCGCTCGCCCATGGCCGGGCGGTGCTCCAGCTTCTCGTCCAGGCCGTAGACCAGATCGAAGGTGTCCTGCTCGCAGACCTCGTGCGCCGCGATGCTCACGATCTGACCGCTGCGCCGGGCCAGGTCGATCAGGCCCTTGTAGCCGATGATCACCTGCACGCTGTTGACCCAGCGCTCAACACCCTGTGCATCCTTGCGCTTCGTGTTGAAGGGCACGAGGTAGGCGTGGCCCAGCACCGTGTTGGGCTCCAGGCCCATCTGGGCGCATTGCCCGATGGCGCCGACGAGGCTGGCCACGTCGCACTTGGCCAGGGCCGGTGTGGTGGTGGCCGCGATCTGAGCCACCTTCAGCAGCCGCTCGGCGTTGAGGTGCTTGGGCAGCATCTTGGCGATCTCGCCGCGCTTGCTCTGCAGCAGGTGCGCGATCTGCTCCTTGGGCTTCATCTGCGCCAGGGGGCGGGCGGCGGCGGGCGCCTGGGGAATGTTCGTGGTCATGCATGCTCCTGGGTGTTGCCGCGCAGGGCGGTTTCGTACTGGTCCACCAGCTGCTTGAACTGCAGCAGCTCGGCTTCCATGGTTTCGATGTAGTCGTCGTCGCGTGGCACGCGCCAGCGCGTAAAGTCGCGGCCCACGGCAGCCAGGGCCGGGCAGTAGATGCAGAAGTCCCACCAGCGCCTGCCGGTGATCCACATCCCGCCTTGCACCTGGTCCATGAACTCGCTGATGTCGTTGTCCAGCAGGCTGGCGCGCAGGCGCAGCGGGTCGATGAGGCACTTGTATTCGGCGCCGCCGTCCGGCTCGATCAGGCCGTCTGCGCTGGCCCCGAAGAAGCGGTCGGGCGTGGTGATGAAGCCGCAGGGCAGCACCTCGACGCCGGCATGCACTTCGTGCGCGGCGCGCGCCATGGGCTCCAGCTCGTGCCCGCGCCGCATGGCGTAGGTTTCGAAGCCTTCGTCCAGCGGCTCGCGGCTACCGCGCTCGATTGCCAGGCGCAGGGCGTAGCTCTTGGCGGCCTCGCTGAAGTCGCCGATGGGCAGCCCGTCGATCGCGCGCTGCACGGTCTCGGTGAGCTTGGGGCGCGTCTTGTAGCCGGCCTGGGCCGCCGCAGCATCCATGGCCATGCCGGCGCGGATGCCTGCCACCAGGGCGGCCTGCTGCTCCGTCAGGCCGCCCACGCGCTCGCGCGCCGTGGCGAACATGCTGGCCGTGATGACGCCGGAGCGGTCGCGCTTCCATTCGTCCGTGCCCTGGGCGCTGTAGTGGACGATGAACTGGGGGGCGTCGGCCAGCGTGGTCATGCCAGCCCCGCCGCGATGCCGGCCAGGCCAGCGCAGATGGCGCTCAGGCCTAGCCAGAGGAACAGGTGGAGGAGGGCGTTCATGCTTCAGCGTCCTCCTGCGGCAGCATCTCGTTCACGCGCTTCAGCCAGAACTGGCCGCCGGCTGGCAGGCAGCAGTCCAGCTTTTGGCAGGCTTCGCGCACCATTTGGGCCAGCTCGTCGCGCTGCTCCTGCAACTGTTGGTAGGTCAGGGTCTGGCTCATGGCCGCTCCTTCAAACATTGAACTTGGGTGTCGCTGAGCCACTGCGCATGCATACCCGGGCAGAGCCAAGCTCCAGCGGCAGCGCGCTTCAGCTCGGCGGGGCTAGCACTGTCCTGCGCCGCGTCCGCGGCGCTGCAGCCGGACAGGGCCAGCACCAGGGCAGCCAGCCCCAGGACAAGGCCCAGAAGCAGCGAAGCCCGCTGGCGGGCGGGCTTCTTGCGGCGTGGCAGCTGCTGGAGCTGAATGGGAGGGCGGGTATCAGGCAGCATTGATGCCCTCCGGATAGCGGTTGGCGATGTGGGCCATGACGGCGGTGCGCAGCTGCAGGGCCGGCTGGCTGACCATCAGCGCGCCGAGTGCCGTGATGCTGTCATGGTCACCGTCGGCGATGGCCTCGGCCAGCATCTCGTCGAACGACATGGGCAAGCCGAACGGTCCGGGCATGCGCTCGTGGAACCAGTCCGTGGGCGTCATGAACGCCGCCGCGCGCTGCAGCTTCTGCATGGCGCGGGCCCTGTCTTCATCGGCCGCAGCGGCGCGGCGGTCCATCTCGTTCTCCCAGCGCTCCGCATCCGCGCTGGGGTTGGCGGTCATCAGCATGGCTGAATCTCCTGTGGTGGTGGCCGCTGCGGGCCGGGAATGAAAAAGGCCCGCGAGCGTTGAAGCTGCGGGCCTTGGTACAAAGTGCCGATGCCTTGAAGGCGTGCCTGGGAATTAGAGAGGGAGGGAGGAGGAACCCAGGCTCGGCGTGAAACTGATTGCGTCCACGATACCCTGCACTCGGCCGAGCAAATGTGAACGGAAAGTAAAAGATGCAGGGCTTCCACCTGCTGCGGCTTGCGAGGCCTCTGCGACCCCGTGGCCAGGGTATGGATGATGGCATGCCGTATTCGCCCCGGCTTCCCTTCTATTGACGGTTTGGCGGACTCTCACCGCTTGCGGGTGGGCAACTACCCGTCACGATTTGCCATCACAGATAGGGGCCGGTGCTGATCTCCGGCTTGGCGGCGTTACAAGGTACGGTTGCGACCCGTTTGTCCTATCCGCCCGAGGTTCCTTCTGTCGCATCAGCCTGCGCATTCCCTATCTGTGATGGCCCCGGCACTTGGCCGGGACGTTTCGATCCCGCTGTCAATCCGCTCAATCGGGATTGGCAGCGTCGCGCGCCAGCTCCAAGAGCTCGCACATGTAGTCGGTCTGCACGCGCATCTGGGACAGCATCTCGGCCAGCACCGGCTGCGCAGCTGGCTGCTCTGCGGCGAAGTCCTCGCCCAGGGTCTGGGCCAGGCGCCTGACGATCTCTGTGTTGAGGCTGCGATCTGCTGCTTTGGCCAGCCTCTTGAGTTCCTGGTGCATTGGCGTCGGCAGCCGGGCGACGAATTGGGTGATGCCTTCTTCTCGCATCGCCATTACAGCGCCTGCTCCTTGCGGCAGGCTGTCCTGCTGCCCGCTCTGCGGCGCGGTGCCCGAGGCAATGGCGATCTTGTCCAGGGTGTGGTTCACGGTGGTTTCTCCTGTGGTGGTGGCGGAAACAGAAAAGGCCTCCCTCATCGAGAAGCCTCTTTTGTTTGCCCCGATGACGCTCGGGGCGGGCGGTGGTCAGATCTGCGCGGTGTAGGCCTCGAACAAATGGGCGTGCCGCAGGGCGTCATCTGCGGCGGCCCGCGCCTTTTCGATTTCCGCCTGCAGACCGTTGGCATTGAGTGCTTCAATCAGCAGGGCCACCAACTTCGTTTCGCGCATCTCCTGCGCCTGTCTTTTCAGCTTCAGCAACTCCGCCTTCGTGCGCTGCCGGTCGGCTTCGAGGTGCGCGATCTCGCTGTCCAGCGCAATGCGCTCCGGCGCTGGTGTGGATTCGCCGTGCACGAAGAACAGCTCCTTATTGCGCAATCGCAGCGCCTCCTTCTCGAACAGCTCCAGCTTGTTTTGCTCGCGCTTCATGGTCAGTTGCGCGATCTGGGCGGACAGTGGTTCCTTCATCTTTTGCTCCTTGATCAAACCTCAGCACCCTCTCGGAAGACGCTGAGGTTTGGACCCTTGCGGGCCCAATCGCGACGCACCCACGCCGCTGGTTTTTCTTGCTCTTGGGTTCCACCCTCACCGGAGGATTGGCTTGCATCCGGGCGCCCCGGGACTGAGTCCCTGGCGACTTGCAGCTTTGGCCTGCTCGGGAGCAGGTGGCTGGGTCGTTGGGGTGAATTCTTTCCCAAATGTGGGATGCAAGTCAACCCAAATTTGGGAATTAGGTGCAAATTTTTTCCCGCAATTGGGTGTTGCAGGGTGTTCTCGGGTGTTGCGGGGGCACAAAAAAGCCCGCTGGTGCGGGCATTCGGTTTTGAACTTCTTGGGGCGAGCGTCAGCGAATCTATGGAGCCCCATCCTTTTTCGAAGCTTCCCACTCCTGATAGACGTCCATAGCTTTGGCCTCGATCATCCCTTTTCGCCGGTCTGGCAGCGCGGCAAATTGCTGTGGAGAGATGTCCTCGAATGGCCAGGGCGACGTGCCCACTCCGCTCAATGGATCGAACTCCTCCGAGAGCAAGGCCCATGTGGGTATTTGAAAGGCGCGCGCAATTCCAGCCAAGTGATCAACGCCAGTGTTGGTTTCGGCCTTGGTCATCCGCTCGACCACCCCCTTAGATACACCAGAGGCTTCCGACAGTCGCACGATCGTTCCGAGACGTGGATTGGCCTGCATCAGCGCGCGCACATTTTTGGCAAGGATGTGTCGTGGTTCCGAACTCATCCTCCGAGTGTGCCGAAGGCTGTATCCCAGGAATGGGATTGACTCTGTCCCAAATTTGGGATTATGCTCGGCAGCCATGGAACCCATCATCTCTTTCCTCAAGCGTCGTCTTCGCGAGGCGGGCGCCGCGCGCTGGGAGTTGATTGCGGCGGATGCCGGCGTAGCGAAAACGCTGCCCCGGAAGATCGCTTGCAACGACCGAGACAACCCCGGCGTGCAGACCATCCAGCCTCTTCTGGACTACTTCCGCCTCGTTGACCTCGGCGAACGGAAACTTCCCGAACTGCCATCTGCAGCCCCGGCCCCAGCCCAGGAGCCCGGCCATGCCTGAGCCGCACATGCCGCGCCGTTTCGGGCGTCTGCCGTGGCAGGCCAAGCTGAGGATGAAGCGAATGGACCGCATCTGGGATGCCCGGATGGCCGAGTGGCGCGCAGCTGAGGTTCGTATGGCAGCGGAAAAGGCAGCAGCCTCTGCTGCGGTTGCTGCACACGAAACGGCTTATGCGGCAATGCAGAGCGCGAGCTACACAGCTCCGGCATCTCTGCCGCCGCGCGCCATCTCCATCACCGACCTCGACGACCGCGTCGTCATCAAGGTGGGCTTCTCCGAGCTGCGCCTGACCCCTGAAGAGGCCGCACGCCTATTCGCCATGGGCCGCGACTTCGGCGCCCCCCAGCAGAACGGAGGTGCCTGATGCCTACAGCTCCAGGTATGGGCCGCGCTCTCCCCGTGGCGACTTCCGGCTCTCGTAGCGGAAGCGCAGCCCCTCTGATCCGTAGTGCACGTCCGTCCACAGGTAGCCAACGGCGACCAGCACGTAGCACGCCTGAATGGCAATTCCTGACGCGGTGGGCTTCATGAAGAACAACAGCACCACCAATGCCGAAGCCAGGGAAAGTATCCGGCTCCAAGCCCGAATGAAGGCGGCGCGCACGAAGCGCTTGCGCCGGTACGCGGCTGACATCTTGTTGGTTGGCCACCTGGTGATTGCCTTCATGTTGGGCGCATTGGGAGCAGTTGACGAAGCGCTGATCGTACTGACTGCGCTGCCCGCCTCCCTGATCGCCCATGCCTGGGCATACCGCCCGCTGGCCAAGCCCTGAGGTGCTGCCCATGTCTCAACCCACACCCCCAGCCCGCCGCTGCGCCAGCCCGTACAGCAACGCATCCAGCTCCCTGCGGCTGACGTCCCATTCGTCCGCTTCGCAGTCCTCCACCACCACAGCCAGGACCGAGAAATGAACCAACAGCAGCCTGCCTTCGCGCGCAGTCGCAACCCTGAACTGGACCGCACTGACCTGCGCGCGACGGTCCGCAAATTCACCATGGACGTCATCGACGCCGAGGTGAACCACCGCATCCGCCACACCGACGCGGGCGCGAGCCGGAACATGGTCATCAACGAGATCCTGGAGGCGTGGGCGTCTGAGCAATGGCATAGGGCAACTATGACCGTAGCCCTGGCGCCTATCAATCCGTTGCTGCAGGAATCGGAGCAGGGCCAGGAGCCGGCATGAACATCCAGATCCGTTTTGCCGGTGTCGATGGCCAGCCGCCCCAGCCCATGCTGGTGGTGGACTTCGCGCCCACGCCGGTTTCCATGCCACTCGCAGACCAGGAGCTGGAGCTGCGCATCCAGGCCCAGGCCTTGCTGATGAGCGCCGACATGCTGGCGTTCGAGCGCACCAAGAACCTGATGTACCGCCGCTGTGCCGATCAGGGCAAGAAGGCCATGTATGCGCTGATCGGCCGCCGCTCGCCTGAGCGCCAGGCTGATATGGCGTGTGCGCTGGCCACCGAAACACAACAACAAGAAGGGCGCGCACAGTGACCGACACCGCCGAGAAAACCAAGCGCCCAGCGTTCCAGTTCTACCCTGCTGACTGGCGCAAGGATGTCGAGCTGCAGTCGTGCTCCATGGCCGCTCAAGGCCTGTGGATCAACGCCATGTGCATCGCACACGAATGTGAGCCCTACGGCCACCTGATGGTCAACGGCCGCCCCATGAACACCGCGCAGCTGGGTCGCCAGGTCGGCCTTTCCGTGAAGGAATGCGAGGGCCTGGTCTCCGAACTGCTGGACGCTGGCGTGGCCCGCCGCACGGAGGAAGGGGCGTTGTTCTCCAAGCGCATGGTGCAGGACGAGATCACCCGAAACGCCCGTGCTGCTGGTGGAAAGACTGGCGCAGAACACGGCGCGAAGGGGGCTTCTCATGGAAAGAAAGGGGGGCGTCCTGCTCAACCGAAGGGGGGTTCTGAAACCCCCCTTGCTGGAAACGAAACTACCCCCCTTCTAGGCTTCGAAGAACCCCCCCCTTCTTCTTCATCTTCTTCTTCACCTTCGGGGTTTAAAGAAGGAGCTAACGCTCCTCTGTCGAAAGCGAGGCTTCCGACCTGCCCGAAGCAGGCCATTGTCGACCTGTACCACGAGGTGCTGCCCGAGCTGCCCGGCGTGCGGGTTATGGACAAGGACCGGGAGAAGGCCCTGGCCGAGATCTGGCAGTGGGTGCTGACCGTGCCGAAGAAGGACGGCCAGCCCCGTGCCACCGACGCTGCAGGTGCATTGGCCTGGCTGCGCGGCTACTTCCTCCGTGCCCGCAGCAACGACTTCATCATGGGTCGCGGTTTCCGCTCTGCTGAGCACCAGAACTGGCGCTGCACGATCGAATACCTCGTGTCGAGCCGTGGCCGGAAAAAGGTCATCGAGGAGACGCAGGAGGTCGCAGCATGAACGCCCGCTCCATGCCCCCTCTGGACGAAGATTTCGACGGCGCCACCGCGATGCCGCTGGCCAGCTTCGAGGCTGAGCACGCCGTGCTGGGCTCCCTGCTGCTGAGCAGCGGCCTGTACGACGTGGTGGGCGACATCCTGCAGCCTGCGGATTTCGCCGACGAGACCCACGGCGCGATCTACGGCGCCATCTCCGCGCTGGCCGTGGCCGCCAAGGCTGTGGACCCGCTGACCGTGTACGAGCAGCTGCGCTGCGCGGTGGAGCTGACCTACCTGAACGACTTGGCGCAGGCCGGCTCCGTCTCCGGCTCGTCTGCCCGGCGCTACGCCGAAATCGTCCGGGAGCGTGCCCAAAGCCGCCAGCTGCTGGGCGTGGTGGACAAGGCCCGCGAGCTGGCGCGCGACCACGCGCTGCCGATTGGGGACCGCATCGAGCAGGTTTCGGCGCAGCTGGCCGGCCTGGTGTCCGATGGCCCGGGCGACGAGTGGGTCGATGCCTCCGCAGGCATGGACGAGTTCCTGCAGGAGCTGGACCGGCGCGCCAGCGGCGTGGAGGAGCCGTTCATGCCCACAGGCCTGGCCGACCTGGACAACCGGCTCGACGGCGGCCTGCGGCCCGGGGAGTTGGTCATCATCGCCGGCCGGCCTGGCATGGGCAAAACAGCGCTGGCCCTGGGCATCGGCAGCCACGGCTCCAAGCTCAAGCAGACCTGCGCCATGTTCTCGCTGGAGATGCCGCGCATCCAGCTCTACGAGCGCCAGATCGCCTCAGAGGCAGAGGTCTCGTACAGCAAGATCCGGCTGCCCAAGCGCCTGACCGACGAAGAGGGCGCCGCCGTCGTGGCGGCAGCCGAGCGCGTGAAGGCCCGGCCGTTCTACGTGACGGACAAGACCGGCCACAACATCAACACCGTGCGCACGAAGGCCCGCGCGCTCAAGCGCCGGCACGGCCTGCGCCTGCTGATCATCGACTACCTGGGCCTGCTGGAAGGCGCGAACCCGAAGGACAACCGCACCACCCAGCTCGGCGAGATCACGCGCAACCTCAAGAAGCTGGCGAAGGAGCTGGACATCACGATCCTGCTGCTGGCCCAGCTCAACCGTGAGGTGGAGAAGCGCGTGGACGGCATGCCGATCCTGTCCGACCTGCGCGACTGCGGCGAGATCGAGCAGGACGCCGACATCGTGCTGTTTGCTCATCGACCCATCCAGCACAAGCCCAGCCTGGGCGACGCCTGGCGCTACTACGGCGTCATCCGTGTGGCCAAGCAGCGCGGCGGCGCCACCGGCGACATCGACGTCAAGTACACGGGCCCGCTCCTGACCTTCTCCAACTGGTACGGCGCCCGGCCGAGCACCACCCCTGGCCGTTCGGCCGACTTCGAGTGAAAGCCCCACCCATGATCACCCTCACTCTCCCATACCCCATCAGCGCGAACCGCTACTGGCAGACCCGCGTGATCCGCAAGGGAACGACCAGCATGGCCATGACCTACGTGAGCACCGAGGCCAAGGCCTTCAAGGAGCGCGTGGGCTGGCTGGCCAAGGCCGCTGGCGTGCGCAGCCCCATCGCAGGCCGTGTGGCCATCGCCTACACCCTGCACCCGCACCGGCCCCAGGACTGGGCGCAGCGGGCGAAGCGCGATCCCATAGCCTGGGATGACACCGTGCAGTGCATCGACCTGGACAACGCCCAGAAGGTGCTGCTGGACGCGCTCAAGGGCGTGGCCATCGAGGACGACCGCTGGGTGCGCAGCATCAACGCCCAGCGCGGCGAGCCCGTCGAGGGCGGCAAGCTGGTCGTGACCATCACATCGCTGGCCGTGGCCACGCCCGTGCCGGAGCAGGGCGACCTGCTGGGAGCGCTGGCATGAGCAGGTACGGAAAACCCTCCGCGCTCATCTCCGCCCAGGCCCTGGAGATGGCTGCCGCCGATCCCATGTGGGCCAACCACTGCGAGATCCACAAGGACACCGCCAAGAAGGCGGCTGAAGCGTTGCGCGCGATGCTCCGCTGGGACCGTGAGCAGATGGGCCTGCTGGGCGAGGCTCGCAAGAAGATCGCCGCGCTGGAGCTGCGCATTGAACAGCTGGAAGCCGCCGGCGCGAAGGATGCCTTATGCCCGCGCTGACCAGTCGCCCCTTCGGCCGCCGGCCAGCTGCAGCGCCAGCACAGGACCGCGAAGAGCGCCTGGCCCAGCGTGCCGCCCGCGCCCTGGCCAGCGCCCGCGCCACGGTCGGCATGGCCTGCTCCAGCACCGTGACCATGGGCTCCGCCACCGGCCAGGCCCAGCCCAAGGCCGAGATCCTGACCTGCGAAGCCTACCGCCGCGCCGTGGCCAGCCTGCCGTGCATCTCCTGCGGCATCCACGGTTTCAGCCAGCACGCCCACCTGAACCTGGGCAAGGGCTTCGCGCTCAAGACGGACGACCGCACAGGTTTCCCCCTGTGCTGCACGCGCCCCGACATCGAGGGATGCCACGTGGCCTATGACAACTACCGCCTGGTGGAAGGCGGCAGGGAAGGGCACCGCGCCTACGGCCTCGAATGGGGCCGCATCACTCGCCACACGATCCAACAGCGCGGCCTCTGGCCAGCGCGCCTGCCCCTCTGGAAGGAAGACCAATGAGCGAACACCTCACCATCCTGCTGAAGGACACCGAGCAGGCCCATGTGGCCGTGACCAGCGCGTGGCGGCGCGCCAAGGGCTGGCTGGCCGACGGCAAGCGCCTGGTGCTGGAGATCCGCCCGGAGCGCCGGCAGGAGCGCCACAGCCGCCATTTCCACAGCCTCATCAACCAGATCAGCGCCCAGGTGGGCGGCGACCTGGCCGACACCGACGACGCCAAGCGCATCCTGATCAGCGCCTTCCGCCTGGATACCCTGCGCGATGCCCAGTTCTGCGACGAGTGGGCCCGCTTCGGCGAGGCACGCATGGGACGCGGCCTGCGCGGCGAGGTCGTGGTGCTGGGCACGCAGACGAAGAACTTCACCGACAAGCTGGCCAAGGGCTTCGTGGAATGGCTCTATGCCTTCGGCGCCGAGGCTGGTGTCTCCTTCAAGCCCTGGGAGGACCGGCCATGAAGCGCCACCACCAACACCGCGCGCCAGCGCAGCTGCCCAAGTTCAGGCGCCCGAAGCTGGCCGAATCCACAAAGCTCGAAGCCAAGCTCGTGCACCACGACCTGCTGCAGACCATCGCCCAGGGCGGTGCCACCTTTGCGGTTCTTCTCGATTGGATGGAGACCGGCACGACCTACAGCCGAATGATGTGGCTGCTCCAGCAGGATGGCGAGCCGCTGACCGAGGAGGCTGCCCAGGCCGTCAACGCGCAGCTGGAGCTGTACGAGCCGGTGTGCGCCCGCTGGGCACGCTGGGGGAAGGTCCAACTGACGCAGCCAGAGCTGGAAATCGCGCGGCAAGCTGCCCAGGTGTTCGACCAGCTGCTGGAGATCGACCGCAACGGCATCGCCGTGGAGGCCGCGCACTGGTCGATGAAGGAGATGCTGAAGTTCCGGCAGATCCGGCCTGGATAAAGGAAAGCCCGCGCGAGGCGGGCGATCCCGGTCCTGTGACCTGAGCAATCGCAGTTTACCGGGAGAACGCCATGACCACCACCACGCCACAGCACGACGAACGCACCACACGCGAAATCATCTGGGATCACATCCAGGAGATGGCGCATTTGGGCCAGAACATCACACGCCAGCGGCTCATGGAGCTGACCGGCAAGAGCTATCACATCATCGACGACCACGTCTCCCGGATGATCAGCGAGGACGGCATCCTGCGCCGGACCACCGATGGCGTCTATGAGCTGGTCAAGGGCCCCGGGGCGCCGCGCCCGGTGTCCATCACCGATCTGGAAGACGGCATGACCCTGATCGAGATCGGCGACCAAGAACTGCGGCTCTGGCCCCGCGAACTGCGCAACATCGCTATCCGACTCCAAGGCAACGCAATGCAGCACAGCAACCTGCAACTGCAGCACGACGTCGGCCTGCTGGCCCAAGACCTCCAGCTCCAGGTGGCCGCCCAGCGACGCGAGATGGCCGCGCGCATCAAGGAACTGGAAGGCGAGGTGAAAGCGCTGAAGGGGCGCAGGCTGGAGCCCAGCCCGCAGATGGACCTACTGGCGGGGGCGATGATCCAGTAGATCAAAATGCCTGGTCGCATTGGATGCGTCACGTTGCAGTCGGTTGACGATTACTAAATGCTGCACAACCTATTGCTACGATGGCCTAGTGCGATGACTGACATGAGTGATGAGTGGTGCAACAATTTGATTGCCAGTACGCCTGCTGGGTTAGCATGTCGATTCTTTATTTAACAGGAAATAAGTAATGACAAAAATCGAGAACTTCATGAATGTAATCACTGATGGTACTTTCCCATCAAAGCTAAAGAGAATCGACGCTGCGAAAGCTAGGTTCTACAAAGCCCTTGTTGACGAGGAGGAGGAGCAGCAGCAGCAGCAGCAGAGTAAGGTATATACATTGATTCGAAGTGGGGCCCTTGGTGATGCGCCAATTGACTCGGTGAAAATTTCTACAGAGGTCGGGCTGTTGGAGATGAGGAGCTTTCACGCTCTGGACACACGTGGAGGTCTGGCGGGATGGATAGTCTTTTATGGACAATCGCCCGATGACGCCACAGAATCTTGCAGACTTCTTACTGTGCGCATCAATGAACTCGAATGGATGAGGCCAGATGGGACGAAATATCGGGATTCCTCCGGGGATGACTGGGTCACGCTCATCATCATGGAGGCCATGGCGGAATTGCTTCGACTGAAAACGGAGTACATCCACGCGACATCAAAGTCCCCCCAGTAGGGTTCGCCTAAAAGACGCGCGCCCGGGAGACTCCGGGCATGCCTTCCACTCCCGCAGTTCCCGATCAAGCCCCCGGCCCCCGCTCCCCTGACTGGGAGCGCATAGAGCTGGACTACCGGGCCGGCATCAAGACCCTCCGCCAGATCGCCGACGAGAACGGCATCACCCACGGCGCAATCAACAAGCGCGCCAAGCGTGATGGATGGGAGCGGGACCTGGAAGTGAAGATCCAGGCCAAGGCCGATGCGTTGGTATCCAAGGCAGCGGTATCCAGCGAGGTATCCACGGATACCAAAGTCCGTGAACGGGCAGTCATCGACGCCAACGCCCAGGCCGTGGCTGACGTTCGGCTGGGCCACCGCAAGGACGTGCACCGCGCCCGGCGGCTCATGAACAGGCTCATGGACGAGTTGGAGCAGCAGACCGACCCGGCCACCTTGGCAAAGCTGCAGGAGCTGGCTGCGGCCGTGGTGGCCCCCAACGAGAAGCCTGGGCGCGACCGTTTTGCCGAGTTGCTCGAGGCCGTGATCAGCCTGCCGGAGCGCTCCAAGACCATGAAGATGATGGTCGAGAGCCTTCAGAAGCTGGTGGACATGGAGCGCCAGGCCTACGGCATCCGCGACGAAGGCGGGGGCGGCGAGGGTGGCGATCAAGAGTTCCTGGAGAGGCTGCTGAATGCCCGCGCCCGAGCTGCAAACCGCTAAATCGCGGCTGGCGCGCCCGGCGGAGCTGGAGGCGCAGCTGGTGGACGACATCGGGGCGTTCTTCGACGACCCCGAGGGCTTCGTGCGCTACGCCTTCCCCTGGGGCCAGGCCGGCACGCCGCTGGCTGACCAGTCCGGGCCCGACAGCTGGCAGTGCGACGTCATGGGCGAGATCCGCGCCGCACTGCTGGACGGCGCCGACGTGCAGACCGCCATCCAGATCGCTGTCTCCAGCGGCCACGGCATCGGAAAGACCGGCCTGGTGGCCTGGATCATTCTGTGGTTCATGAGCACGCGGGACTTTCCGCAGGTGGTGGTCACCGCCAACACCAAGACGCAGCTCACCACGAAGACATGGCGCGAGCTGTCGAAGTGGCACAAGCTCAGCATCAACGCCCACTGGTTCGACTGGTCGGCGACGAAGTTCAACCACGTCCTCTATCCCGAGGTCTGGTTTGCGGCGGCCATCCCCTGGACCGAGCACAACAGCGAGGCCTTCGCCGGCACCCATGAAAGGCACGTCCTGGTGATCTTCGATGAGGCCTCGGCCATCGCGGACAAGATCTGGGAAGTGACCGAGGGCGCCATGACCACGCCCGGCGCCATGTGGCTGGCCTTCGGCAACCCCACCCAGACCACAGGCCGGTTCGCACAGTGCTTCGGCAAGTTCAAGCATCGCTGGATCACGCGCCAGGTGGACAGCCGCACGGCCAAGATGGCCAACAAGGCCCAGATCCAGAAGTGGATCGACGACTACGGCGAGGACCACGACTTCGTGCGCGTGCGCGTCCGTGGAGTCTTCCCTCGCGCTGGCAGCCTGCAGTTCATCGGGCTGGACACTGTGGCTGCGGCCCAGCGCCGCAAGGCCGAGGGCTACCAGGACTTCGCCAAGGTGCTGGGCGTGGACGTGGCCCGGCATGGCGATGACCAGTCGGTGTTCACGCGGCGCCAGGGAAACCACGTCTGGCCCCAGCGCAAGCTGCGCGAGCCCGACCTCATGCGGCTTGCCGACCTGGTTGCCCTCGAGATCCACGAATTCAAGCCTGATGCCGTGTTCATCGACGCCACAGGCATGGGGTGGGGTGTTATCGACCGGCTGCGCCAGATGGGATTCGGCCGGCTGATCCATGCCGTCCAGGTTGCCGAGCGGGCACTGACCGAGGCCCGTTACTGCAACAAGCGCTCAGAACTCTGGGCGGCCGGTAAGGAATGGCTGGAAGAGGGCGGATGCCTGCCCAGCGATCCCGAGCTGGAAACCGACCTCACATCTCCCGAGTACGGCTACGACAAGCGCATGCGCATTTCGATCGAGAGCAAGGACGACATGAAGGGCCGGGGCCTGCCGAGCCCGGACTGTGCCGACTCCCTGCTCCTGACCTTCGCCAGCCCCATCGCCAGCACCACCGCAACGCCCGCGAAGAGCTGGCGCGACCGCCTGGGCATTTCCCGGCGCAACCGAGGATCGGCGCAAGCCGCGTAAGAAGCCATGGCAACAGCACCAGCACAGAACGACGAAGTCGCCCGCGAGAACTGGGCGCGCTACCTCTGCGGCAAGGACCGGGGGCACAAGGAATACACGGAGAACGCCGCGCGCTGCGAGGGTATGTACCTGGGCGGCGGTGAGCAGTGGAGCGCTGCTGACAAGGCCCTGCTGGACAGCGAGGGCCGGCCCCACTACGAGTTCAACGAGATCATGGCCAGCGTGAACAGCGCCATCGGCTACCAGATCCACAACCGCATGGACATCGCATACAAGCCGCGGGGCGCCATGGGCGACCTGGAGGTGGCCACCATCCTGTCGAAGGTGGTCAAGCAGGTGGCCGACATGACCAAGCTGCACTGGGTGGAAACGCAGGTCTTCGGGGATGGCCTGGTCGAGCAGCGCGGCTACTACGAGCTGCGCATGGACTTCGAGCGCAACTTCAAGGGCGAGATCGCCATCGCGGCCCTCGATCCGCGAGACGTGATCCCCGATCCGGACGCCAAGGCCTACGACCCCGACCAGTGGGGCGACGTCATCATCACGCGCTGGCTGACCCTGGACGAGATCGAGCAGCGCTATGGAAAGGCCGCGCGCACCAAGGTCGAGGAGAGCCAGGACAGCAGCCCCGATTTCGGCGACTTCGACGACGAGACGGAGCGCAGCAAGTTCGGCATGTTCAGCCGGGGCAGCATCTACGACGCCTTCAAGGAGGACGGCCACGGCTTCCGGCGCTACCGCATCATCGACCGCCAGCAGTGGGTCTATGAGCTGACGCAGTGCCTGGTCTATCCGATGTCCGGTGACGTCGTGATGGTCGATTCGCTGGCCGAGGACTCCATTGCAGACGCCCTGCGCCAGGGCGCCGTGCAGGCCAAGCGTATGCGCCGCCGGATCAAGTGGACGGCAAGCACGTGGAGCAAGGTGCTGCACGACGACTACAGCCCCTATGACCACTTCACCGTGGTGCCGTATTTCGGCTATTTCCGGCGCGGCAAGACGCGCGGCATGGTGGACAACGCCATCGGCCCGCAGGAGGTCATCAACAAGGCCGTTTCTCAGTTCGTGCACATTCTCAACAGCTCGGCCAATGGTGGCTGGATGGTGGAGCAGAACTCGCTGACCAACATGGACACCGAGGAACTGGAGACCATGGGGGCCACCACGGGCCTGGTCATCGAGTACGCCGAAAACAAGAAGGCTCCCCAGAAGATCCAGCCCAACACCGTGCCCACGGGCGTGGACCGCATCATCGACCGCGCCGACCGCGCCCTCAAGGATGTCACGGTCCCCGAGGCTATGCGCGGCAGCCAGGGACCGGAGACCTCCGGCATCGCCATCCAGTCCAAGCAGTTCGCCTCCCAGCAGCAGCTGGCCGTGCCGCTGGACAACCTCGCCTACACCCGCCACCTGCTGGCCGGCCGCATCACCAAGCTGATCCAGCGCTACTACGACAGCCACCGCATCTTCCGCATCACTGAGACGGACCCGCTGACGGGCAAGCCGGAAGAAGAGGTGCTGGAGATCAACAAGTTCGACCCGATGACTGGCGCCTACCTGAACGACGTCACCGTGGGCGAGTACGACGTGGTGATCAGCGAGCAGCCGATTCAGGTCACCTTCGAGAACAGCCAGTTCCAGCAGGCGCTAGAGATGCGCCAGGCCGGCATCCGTATCCCGGACGCCACGGTGCTGCGCTACAGCAGCCTGGCCGACAAGCACGAGATCCTGGCCGGCATGGAGGGCCAGCAGCAACCCGTGGACCCGCGCGCCGAGGCACAGGCAAGGCTGTATGACGCTCAGGCCCGCCGCACCGAGGCAGAAGTTGGACGCACGGAGGCCCAGACCACGAAGCTGGGCGCCGAGACGGTCAACACCAACGTCGAGGGCTACTTCAGCTCCACGCAGACCGCCCTGTCGCTGCTGCAGTACCCCGGCGCTGCCGAATCGGCCGACCAGCTCCTGCTGTCCGCTGGCTCCATCGACCACAACGCGGCGCCCATCGTGGCCTCGCCAGATGGCCAGGCCGCGCTGCCAGGTCCTGACGCCGGCCCAGCGCCGGAGCCGCAGGCCAACACCAACCCCCTGACCCCAGCGAATCCGGCCGTAGGCCTGATGCATGGGATCGAAACCCCGGGCCCAGACGGCCTGCAACCCTGAAGGAGCACGACATGGGCAAGAGCATTTCCATGGACGCCAGCGAGGACGACTGGCAAGCCAAGAGCGACATGCGCACCCTGGCCGAAGCCGAGGAGATCCGTAAGGACTCCAAGCGCTTCAAGGCGGCCATGGAAAAGGCGCGCGAGAAGCTGGCCGAGATCGAGTCTCTGCTGGACTCCGACAAGAAGTAACCACCACGCACCACCACCGAGAAGGAAAACACCATGAATCCGATGCTGAAGAAGCTCCTGGCCCGCTACATGGCCCCCGCTGGCGATGACGGCACCGACACTGGCGGCACGGCCGTCGCCGAACCCGAGAACATCACCCCCGAGGATCGCGGCGATGTCGTGGACCCGGGCGTGAGCACCGAAGCGCTGCAGGCCCTGGTGGCCAGCGACAAGGGCGAAGGGGAGGGTGGTGCTGGCGCGCCTGCTGCTGCCCCGGCCGCACCCAATCCTGACGACGACGGCGCCGGCCAGAGCGAGCGCATCCCAAAGGCCCGCTTCAACGAGGTCAACGAGGGGCGCAAGGCTGCGCTGGCCCGGGCTGAGGCTGCGGAGGCAGAGCTGGAGCGCCTGCGCGCTGGCCAGTCGCCTGCAGCACCCGCCCCGTCGCCCGCTGCAGCACCGGCGCCCGCCGCCGAATTCGACGAGGACGCCCAGGAAGAGGCCTACGTGGCCGCGCTGATGGAAGGCGACTCCAAGAAGGCGGCAGGCATCCGTCGCGCCATCAATGCCCATGTCCGCGAGCAGGCCGCCGCGGACGCGCGCCACGAGGTTGAGCAGCAGCGTCAGCAGGACCAGGCCCGCGCCACTGCGGATGCGCTGGCAGCAGAGTCCCAGGCCACGCTGCAGGCCTTCCCCTACCTGAACACTGAAGAAGGCAAAGAGGCGCTGCTGCTGATTGTCGAAGCCCGCGACGGGAAGATCGCGCGCGGCATGGCCCCGCTCGATGCCCTGCGGGCCGCCGTGAAGTCCATTGCGCCCAAGTTCGCGCCGGCCGGCCAGGGCGAACCCCCGTCCAAGGATTTGCCGCAGGGCGAGCCCAAGACAGACTTGCGTACAGCAGCAGCGGTAGAGCGCGGCGCCAAGGCCTCACTGGCCCAGCCCGCGCCTCTGTCCGGCGGCGTTGGTGAGCGGGCGGAAGCCGGCCGCATCAACGTGGCGCAGCTCACCGACGAGCAGTTCAACAAGCTGCCCGAGGCCGAGAAGCGCAGGCTGCGCGGCGACTGATCGCCAAACCAGGGCCGGCAGGCCTCACCCACCTGCCGGCGTCTCTCCAGGGTGCTCTCGTCTGCATGGTCGGACGGTAAACGACCTGGCGCCTTGGCGGCCAACAGCCATGCATTCGCAATAGGGCGGCGCATGTCCCGAGCAGTTCAACACTTCTTTGGAGCATGTTATGCAGACGAATTTTGCGGCACTCACCCCCCAGCAAAAGCTGGTCTGGTCGCGCGACGTCTGGTCCGCAGCCCGCGACCAGATGTTCATCAAGCGCTTCATGGGCTCGAACCAGAACGCGATGATCCAGGTCATCAAGGAGCTGACCAAGACCGAAAAGGGCACTCAGGCCATCATCCAACTGGTCGCCGACCTGGTGGAAGACGGCGTCACGGGCGACAACGAGCGCGAGGGCAATGAAGAAGCCATGCAGTCGTACAGCCAGATCATCACCATTGATCAGCTGTCGCACTCTGTGCGCAACGAAGGCAAGCTGGCTGATCAGGGTTCGGTGATCAACTTCCGGGAACAGGGCCGCGACAAGCTGGCGTACTGGCTGGCGGATCGCTGCGACCAGCTGGCTTTCCTGACCCTCTCGGGCATCAGCTACGCCTTCAAGCCCAATGGCGCGCCCCGTGTCGGCTCTCCTTTCCCCACGCTGGACTTTGCTGCGGACGTGTCCGCGCCGACCTCCAAGCGCTCGCTGATGTGGGATGGCACCAGCCTGCAGGCGTCCAACACGGGCTCCATCACCACCTCGTTCGTGCCCAAGTACACGATGATCGTGGACCTGATCGCCTACGCCAAGGAGCACTATGTGCGCCCTCTGATGGACGGCGGCAAGCAGTACTTCGTGCTGCTGGTGGCCCCTGGCACGCTGGCGGCCCTGAAGAAGGACCCCGACTACCAGCGCGCGGTCGTGGCCGTGGCCACCAAGGCCGGCACGGATTCACCCTGG
Organism: Delftia sp. DLF01; assembly: GCF_014852125.1. Classification (NCBI taxonomy): domain Bacteria; kingdom Pseudomonadati; phylum Pseudomonadota; class Betaproteobacteria; order Burkholderiales; family Comamonadaceae; genus Delftia; species Delftia sp. DLF01. The sequence continues at coordinate 263,334 of NZ_JACVAZ010000003.1, read as the reverse complement.
TTCACGGGCGCCTCGGTGACGGTGGATGGTGCCGTGATTCACGAGCACAACAAGGTCTACAACACCAAGGGCGCGGCATCCGGCTCGAAGTGGGGCTCTGGCGGCACGGTCAACGGCACCCGCACCCTGCTGTGCGGTGCGCAGGCCCTGGGCATGTGCGACCTGGGTGCGCCTGGCTGGGTCGAGAAGCTGTTCGACTACGAGAACCAGCAGGGCATCAACGTCGACAAGATGATGGGCCTGCTCAAGCCCAAGTTCTTCAGCATCGCTGACGGCAGCGTCGAGGACTTCGGCGTCATCGCGGTTGACCACTACCTGCAGTAAGCAGGCCCCCGGGCGGGGCCTGTGTGCCCCGCTCCTTCCCTCTCCCTGATGTTGAAAAGGAGCATCCCATGCCTATCAAGAAGAACGCCGGCCGGCAGGAACTGATTTCTGCCAGCCTGCTGATCAACTTCGGCGACCCCACGACCTACGGCACGGCGGAAAGCGCCATTGACCTGCCTGGTGGCGCCATCCTGGTCGGCGGCGACGTCACCGTGCTGACCGCCTGGAACTCGGCAACGAGCGCCACGCTGAAGCTGGGCGACACGGCTGACGACGACCGCTACACCGCCGCGCCCATCGACCTGAAGACTGCGGGCCGCACCGCACTGACCATCACTGGCTTCCGCCACACGGTGGCCGAAAGCCTGAAGGCGCTGCTGGCCCAGGCTGGTGCGGCGGCCACGGCCGGCCAGGCACGCATCTCCATCCAGTACTACGTCCAAGGCCGCTCGGCCTTCACGCAGCGCTGATTCTTTCTCGGTGGCCAGGGCTTGTAAGGGCCCTTTACCCGGCGGCCGCGTGCTGCCGGGCCTTTTGAAGGATTGAACCATGAAATTCCGCTCTCCTACCGATCAACCTCTGCAGATCGGCCTCACTTCCGGCCACACCGTGGTGATCACGCCCGAGGGCAATGACGTCGCAGCCATGTTCCGCCGCGAAGCCATTGCCCGTGGCGCTGTCCCCGTGGGCATCCCTGGCGCCGAAGAGACGCTCGCGGCGCTGAATGGCACCGTTGGCGCGCCGGTCGCCGACCGTCCCCAGGCCATTCAGGCCGCCCTGCAGGCGATGCTGGACGGCGGCGAGGAAGGCGACTTCACCGGCGAAGGCAAGCCCAACCTGGTCAAGCTGAAGGGCCGCTTGGGGTTCGCTGTGACCCGCGAGGAAGTGGATGCTGCCTGGGCCATCGTGTCCGCGGCCGGCACGGACTGAAAAGGCACGCCATGCGGGTCCAGGAGTTCATCCAGCGGTTCCGGGAAACCGTTGACGACACTGTCAAAAAGCAGTTCTGGACGGACGAGGAGGTGGTTTTTCATCTCAACGAGGCCGTGCAGGAGGCCTGCGAGCGCGCCAAACTCCTGGAAGACCGCACCACCCCCGCCGTGTGCTCCATCACCCTGGAGCCCGGCAAATCCACCTATCTCCTGCACCCCAGCGTGCTGGAGATCAAGCGGCTGACCCTGCGAGGCCGCCCCCTGCATGAGACCAGCGTCGAAGAACTGGACTGCACCCATCCCGCGTGGGAGGCGCGCCAGGGTGTGCCGCGCCAGTTCCTGCTGGAGCAGGCCAACGGCCGGGGCATGCCGCAACTGCGCCTGGTGCCCACCCCCGTGGAGGCTGAAGCCATCGCGCTGACGGTCGTCCGTGGCGCCCTGAAGCCGCTCAGTGCAGACGATTGCCGGGGCCAGCCCGAGATCCACGAGCGCTTCCACACGCGGCTACTGGACTGGGTCTACCACCGGGCCTATCTCAAGCAGGATTCCGAGGTGTTCAACCCCGACAAGGCCGCTGTATCGCTGGCCCTGTTCGAGCGCTCCTTCGGCGCCAGGCCGGACGCCAATGTGCAGCGCAAGCAGCGCGACCGTCGGCCGCCCGTGGTGCGCTTTCGCTGGTAGAGACCGGGCAAATCTACCCCCTGTAGGGTTTGGCCTTGGAAGGGCTGGCGCAGAGACTGGTGGCAGTACAGACGAAAGGCCCTTCCATGGCAACAACCGACGACCGCCAGCGGCGAGGCGCCGCCGACCTCCTGAGCCAGATTCCGACCGATGGCCAGCGCGCCGCGCCCATGCCAGACGGCTCCCAGAGCAACCCCCTGAACACCGAATTTGGCCGCAACGCCATGAACACGCTGTCGGCGCTGCCCGGTGGCGGTGGCGGGGCCATGTACGGTGGCGGCGTGGCTGCAGGAACACTCTCTCGCGCGGCGGCCACAGCTGCGCAGTCCGCGCCGGTGACCTCTGCTCTTTCCAGTCTTGGCAGCGCGGCAAAGGTCGCCGCTCCATACGCGCCAGCAGCCGCTGGCGGCGGAATCCTGCTGGGGATGGCCAATTCTGGCGACTCCAGCGCTGCCTCGCCGCCCGCTACGCCGCCCGCAGGATCTGCAGCCGCTGCGCTTTCCAGTCCGCCACAGGCCTCCAGTGAGTACGGGCGCTACAACGCCGGGCAGACAATGGGGCCTCCCAATCTGTCAGCGCTGAACCAGCCCGAAAACGCCGTGCCCACGTCCGCTGCTGCGCAGCTGTCGAATGTGTCGCGCGAAGGCAACAGCTATTCCGGCATGAACATCGGCGGCGACATCTCCATCAATGGCGCAGCACCTCGCGGCTCGGTGACCACGCTGCCTGCTGGCGCCGCGCCTGTCGGCATCGGTGTCGGGGCGGCCCAGCAGTTGCTGGGGGACATGCCATCCGCAACCACGAACGGCATCTCTGCGCAGAGCATGGGTGCTGCCGATGGGCTTGATGCCCGCTCGCAACTGGAGTCCCTGTCGCGTCTGCGCGCCAGCGGCCAGATCGCTGCGCCTGCGGCAGGGCCATCCATGAGCCTTTCCGGTAGCACCCTCGGCATCCGTCGCGCCCCCAGCATCGTGGCTTCGGAGCTGGGCGCGCAGCGGGCATTTGACCGCAGCGTGGGCCGTGACCCCGCATCTCTCCAGCGCGCTGCCGTTCTCCAGCAGGCTCAGCTGGAGCAGCAGGGTGCAAACGCCCGAGCCCTACTGTCCGATCTCGGCAACACGCGGCGCACGGGGATGGAACAGACCGGTGCCAATGCACGGGCGCAGCTGGCTGACACCGGCTCCTTCCAACGCCAGGCACTGGAAAACCAGGGGGCACTGAACCGCCAGGCCCTGCAGTCCGCCGGCACGGTGCAGGCCGCCCAAATCAAGGCGCAGCAGGGCCTGGGCAAGGAGTTGCAACAGCAGACGAAGGACGCTTCCGATGTGGTGGGCTTGGCTACGCAGGCAGACGATCTGCTCAAGTCCGCCACCGGCAGCTATGGCGGCGCGGCCTTCGACGGGCTGGCGCGCGGCATGGGACTGAGCACGCCGGGTGCCGACGCCGCCGCGCAGCTCAAGGTGTTGCAGGGCAGCCTGATCAGCAAGATGCCCAAGATGAGCGGACCGCAGTCCGACAAGGACGTGCAGCTCTACCGGGAAATGGCGGGCCAGATCGGCGACGCCACGCTGCCGACCAGCACGCGCCAGGCCGCGCTGGAGCAGATCTATGCCCTGAATGCCAAGTACGCCTCTCCCGAGGCCTTGGCCAGCACCCAAACCAGCCCTCTGGCGCAGCGCGTGCAGGCTGCGCAGGCCAAGCGCGCTGCTGCAGCACCTGCCAGCGCGCCAGCCCCTGCAGCAGCTCCCGCGCCAGCCTCCACCCCTGTCGGCCAGCCTACCGGCGCTACGCGACAGGTCGGCACCTCCGGCGGACGGCCTGTTTACGAAGATGAGCAGGGGCGGCGCTTCCTGGCTCGTGGAGGCTGATATGGATCTCATCCCTTTCACTGGCGAACTCGATGCACCAACAACTCCAGCAGCGCCCAGCGCACCGCCTGACCTTGTCCCTTTCGATGGAGCGCTGGATGAGCCTGGCACTGCCTCGGCGCCGGCCGCGCCGCCTGCTGCTGCACCCATCGCGCCTGCGACGCCTGCGGCGCAACCGCGTAGCGTTGGCCAGGAGCTGGGCCGCCAGGCTGGCCTGACTGCCCGCGCAGCGGTCACGGGTCTGGCCTCCCTGCCTGCCATGGCTGCTGATGCAGTGGGGAGCGTGGCCAATGCCGGCCTGGACCTGGTTCGCGGCGAGGGAAATGGCTTCCGCTTCCCGAAGCAGGCCCAGGCCCTGGACAACGTGATGACCCAGGCCGGGCTGCCGAAGCCCGAAACAGCGACCGAGCGCGTGGTGGGTGATGTCGCCTCGGCCGTGGCCGGCGCAGGCGGCACGGTGGCGCTGGGCAAGAAGCTGGCTGAGACGGCGACTTCTGGCGTGACGCGCGCCGTGGGCGGCATCCTGGCTGCAGAGCCTGCTGTCCAGTTGGGAAGCGCTGCAGCGGGTGGCGGCGCCTCCGGGCTGACGCGCGAGGCCGGCGGCGGTGAAGGCGCCCAGATGGCAGCAGGCATTGCCGGCGCCCTGGCGCCCACCGTAGCGCCGTTTGCCGCCAAGGCTGCGGTGCGCGGCGCTCTTCGGGGCGGCGAGGCCGGCCGGCAGCAGATGGTCGAAAACATCGACACCTTCGAGAAGGCAGCGGGCATCACGCCCACGCTGGGCCAGGCCACGCAGTCCCGGGGCATCCAGGCTGCTGAGACCATGCTGTCCAACGTGCCCGGCGGCTCCGGCATCCTGGCACGCCGCGGCGTTGCCCAGGCGCAGGCCCTGGAAGACAGCGTGAATCAGATCACCAAGGAGCTGGCCCCGGACGCCACGGGATGGGGCGCGGGCGAGGCCATCACCAAGGGCGTGAACGCCTTCAAGGCCGGCACCAAGGCCACCCAGGCAGAGCTGTACCAGAAGCTGGACCAGTTCATCCCGGCCAACACGCAGATCACATCCACGCGCACGCAGGCCGCGCTGGCAGACCTCAATGCCGACATTGCCGGCGCGCCAGCGCTGTCGGAGTGGTTCAAGAATGCCCGCATCCAGGGCATCGAGGGTGGACTGAAGAGCGACACCACGGGCATCGAGGCAATCCTGTCGCGCCCTGGCATGCGCGAGAAGGCCGACCAACTGCGCGCCCAGCTCACAGCGGAAGCACAGAACGCCGAAGCGGCCAACCAGCGGCATTTCGGCAATCTGCGGCTGCAGGCGGACGAGGCCATCGAAGCAAACAAGGCCTGGCGCATCTCGTTGCAGCAGGAGGCCGACGCCGCAGCACAGCGCAATGCGGAGCGCCGCACCCTGGGCATGAACAACTTCGAGCCCGTGATGACGCCTCAGCAGATCCGGGACATGCCGGACCAGTTCCACGTCATGTCGGACAAGGACATGACCAGCATCCGGCCGCCCAACGCTGTGCGCACGCCTCAGCAGATCGAGCAGGAGGTGAGCGACATGCTGCGCGGGGAGGTGGACGGCAAACTGCCCTACGAGTCGATCAAGAAGCTGCGCACCCTGGTGGGCAACGAGATCAGCGACGGCGGCCTGGTGGCCGATGTGCCGCGCTCGAAGTGGCGCGCCCTGTACGCGGCCCTGAGCGAAGACCTGGGCGAGGCCGCGAAGTCTGCCGGCCCCCAGGCGGAACAGGCTTGGGGCCGGGCCAACCAGTACACCCGGGGCAGCATGCAGCGCCTGGAGCAGCTCGAATCCATCGTGAACCGAGACGCACCCGAGAAGGTGTTCAAGGCCGCCACCAGCGGGCTGGCTGACGGCGGCACGCAGATTGGCCGCCTGATGAAGTCCATGCCAGTGGAAAACCGCCGCGAGGTCACGGCGGCCGTGCTGCAGCGCCTGGGGCGTGCCCGCAATTCAGCCCAGAACGAAATGGGCGAGGCATTCAGCGCAGAGAGCTTCCTGACCAATCTGGCCGCAATGTCCGGGCCGGCGCGCACTGCGCTGTTCGCCAATTCCGGCTTCCCGGGCTTGCGCCAGAAGGTGGAGCAGATGGGCCGCATGGCCTCGCTGCGTAGGGAAGGGGCTCAGGTGTTCGCCAATCCGAGTGGGACGGCACGGCAGACGGCCTTGATCGGCGGGCTGTCGAGCCTGATCTCCGGAATAGCTACTGGCAACCCGCTGCTTGTGATGGGCGCTCTTGCCACACCGGCCCTGGCAGCAAGCTCCGCAGCAGGAGTGACAAGCAAGAGCCTGGTGAACTTTGCTGCCGGGAGAACGCGTGCGCGCACCTCAGTGCCTGCTGTCGCCTTGGGCGCAGTAGGTCGCTCAAATGGTGCAGAGCAGAATCCGGAGGTCTACAGCAATCGCGTGAGAGCTGGCGCAGAGGCACGTAGACAGGGGAAACAAGTTTTTCCAGTCAATGGAGGATGGGTTGTGCGGTAACATTGGCGCCACTTTCATTGCCGCAATTGAGGGGGGGGTCTATATGAAGAAATATTTGGAAATTTCATCGTCAGTTTTGTCTGCGAAAGCCATCTTGCTTGCTGCAATTGGTGTATTCGCACTTGTAGCGCCACCTGCTAGCAACGCTGCCGATACCAATGGAATGTATATGAGGGGCGGCGGAGTCGGGTCAGTTGAATGCCCTGACTTTGTGAAGTCAATGGGAGTCGCAAAGGCTAGTGGTTACGGGTCTCTGACTTACGCAAACGAAATGATGGGGTATGCATCATTTATATCAGGGTATCAAACCGCATTTAATAACCAGACGCCAAACACTTGCGATATCTTTTCAGGCGTTAGCCTGAATCAGATGCTGGTTTGGGTTGAAAACTATTGCAAGCAAAATCCGCTTGAAAAGTTCGGGACGGGAGTTGGAGAATTGGCGGCTTCGGTTTACAAGAAACGGCTGCAGACCTGCAAATAACGCCAATATCTTTTATCGAGCAAAAAGGCTAATCAATCCCCAAATCATTATCCCAATGCAGGCAAGGAGCAGAGGGAATGAGACTATCAATCCAATCCCTGCCAAAAAGCCTTTAGTCTCTCCCTTCCTATGCAATCGATCCTCCTCGGCCTTGAGTAGGCGTTCGGATTCCTCAAGGCTCATTGGAGGTTTGTTTAGGTCTCTCATGAGCGCGATGGTAGCCGAACGCATCTGCCGGCGTCCAATCCATCTCCTCACCGGGCCGAGCGGCCCGCCCTCCATGCGCTGTGCCGCCAGGAGGAGGGCGCCCTCCAGCTCTTGCCGCGACACCCCGCGCTCCAGCAGCAACCCCTCGCGGAGCGCACGCCCCTTCCATGCTTCGATAGCCTGGGCCAGGGGTCGCCCTGGCCGGATGCGCCCGGACTGCAGGCACAACAGCTCCTCGGCCGCATAGGCCGCAATCTCATCGGCTTCCTGCCTGGGGCTGAGGCAAAACCTGCCGGCTTCGTCCACATATGCCGCTCGGATGTGGCGCTGCAGCGTGCGCAGGCCAGGATCACCCGCCTGCAGGCCCAGTTGGATATGCCTCATGAAATGCGGCCACTCTTTCCCGAGCATGGCGCGCAGGCCGTAATGGCCAACGGCCTCATGGGCCAGCGTCTGCGCCAGGGAATCAGGCGCCTGATTCGCTACCAGGTGGACAGTCCCATTCCAATGCAGGCCGCGCGCATCGTCGGGCGCAGGGAATGGCAGATGCCGGGCAGTGGGAGCGATGCGGACGACAGGGCCTGATTTCCAGCGGGAGGTCAGCCAGTTGACGATGGCGGCGGCGCGATGGGTTCGGGAAGCGGGAGACAGAGAATGCATGGCGAAGAAAAAGCCCGCAGCGCGGGCTGTGGCACAGGTCGGGAGGCTTGATCAGTGGGGCAGGAGCTGCAGGTATCCCGGCTCCCTCATGCCGAGCTTGGGGTGGAGGCCCCGCAATGCCCGGTGCACGCCGAGTGCATCCGAAAATGGATCGCCCAGCGGGTTGAACATGGCCTTCAGTCTTTCCAGGCGGACGGTGATCTCCTGGACCTGCTCATGGGATAGGCGCGCTGCTTGCGCACGTGCAGGCACATGCCTGCTGGCGACCTCTGTATCCAGGATGTCCAGCACCCAGCGCCTGAATTCCTTGGCCACATCGGTGCGCGCAAACATGGCGATGAGGTGAGCGCCGCGCAGGGAGAAGATGCGGGTTTCGCGTTGCAGCTGCCCGCCATTCTGCGAGACCGTCAATTTGACGGTCTGGGACATAGCCGGCGTGAACTCGTCTGCGCGGCGGTCGAAGATGCGGCTGATCGAGTCTTCGCGGGCGTAGCCAAGGGCGCGTGCAATGTCCGCAGCCTGGAGCCAGCGTTGGCCATCACGGTCAACAACGTTGAGCGCGGTGGTGCGAAAGGAGAGGGTCTGCGCGAGCGCGCGAGTGGAAGTGCCAGCCATGAGAGGCTCCTTGACGACAGGTTGATACCTGCCACCCGCATCGCCAAATGAGGGTGGCAGACCGTGCGAGGTTGGCGAACCGGGTCAAGGATCCGGCACACGCTTGCGCGTGTCCCCGCACGGCCCGCCGTAAACGGATCCATGCTGCGCAGACAAAAAAAGCCGCTACCTATGTGGCGCGGCTGTTGCTCTGCGCCTTGACTGCCGGGTCGCCAAACCCAGGCCCCCGTAACTGCAGGGACAGCCGCAGTATAGCAAAAGCGATATTTTTGTGTTGTCGGGTGAAGTGTTACATTCCGTCGCGCTGCCACATCGTGTTGCGCTTGCGCTCGCTGCAAGGAGCTTTCGAAGTGTCCTGCCATGATGAACCTTGAATTGGATTTGGCAAAACTGGTTATCAAGTATTGAGGTTTTTCTTAGTTGATTAATATGTTTGTGGAGGAGTGCATGAATTCAATGAATGATGCGGCAGTAGGTTTGCCATTTTCCTTAAATTATCTTCGGCCCAGCGCGCCACTAAATGATTCGAGTAGATTTCGGGTAAAAATCTCCCAAGCCTTTGGCGATATTGCCGAAGACTATACATTTGAGATCAAGGCGCATTTCGCGCTCGATGTTGGCGTTTCTATTAACGGATCCACAATTTATGAGATAAAAAGCTGGTTCTTGACGGCCAGCATTGCTGATGTATTGGACTGCATAACGAGTACGTGGACATTTTTTGTTAAACGACGGAATGTAGATATTGGCAGAAGGTCTTACCCTGGTGAAATGGTTGCAGAAAAGTGGCATTCCTTTGTGTCAGCCGCATTTTCAACTGAATCGATGGGCTATCAGTTAGATGAAAGATGTGGCGTCCATTATTTTGTTGATTCGGAATTTGAGGGCGCCAGGGCTGCTGCTGTGTCCGGCCTAGGTGCTCCAAGATACACAAATGTTGCTCACTCCCTGGAGAAGGCATACGCGTTTTTGGATGGGCCAGTAGTTGATACAAAATCGGCTGCCAGGTCTGCCTTTGAGGCAATTGAAATATTGGCAAAACTGATGGTTCCTGAGGCCCAAAATCTGAATGGCAGAATGATTGAGACAAGGTTGGAGCCTCTGGTTTTGTCAGGATGTATTGATGATGCACATAAGAATATGGCCTCTGCCATAATGAAATCACTGAAGGAGTTTGTTAACGGCGTTCACTATTATCGTCATGGGCAGGGCGAAGAGTCCGTCATAGAGCCTCCTCTGGATATAGCTGTATACATACTGTCGCAAGTTTCTAATGCTATTCGATTGCTTATACCTGTTGATCAACGGTTGCAGTCAGGGAACTAACCCAATATCTCCAGCCCGCTTGATGAGCGGGTTTTTTTCGACGGCATCCCCCCCCCCCGGCAGGGTTCGACCAAATAACTCGCACCCGAGAAACTGCGGTGCATGGACCCAATCCGCTCCTTCCGAGGCTTGAACAACGTCTCCGACCCCATCCGGCTCGGTCTGTCGTGGTTCACCCGTGCCGACAACGTCGATGTGACGGAGTCGGGCGGGGTGCAGCGGCGTGCCGGATATGCGTTGGCCCAGGCTGGCGCACCGACTGGCATTTACGCCACCAAGGATGAGACCCGCCTGTACGTGATCGACGGCGGCGAACTGCGGCAGGTGCTGGATGACATTACGGTGCGCCCCATGGCGCAGGGCCTGGGCCGCGATGCGTGGTGGGCCGAGATCAACGACCAGGTGCTGTACGTGGCTGGCTACGCTGCGGGCATCGTGACTGCCGAGAGCGAGGTGCTGCCCTGGCGCCTGCCCGTGCCGGCCGAGCCGCGGGTGCTGGTGGGTGAGGGCGGCCAGTTGCCGGCGGGCCAGTACCGTGTCTGCGCCACGTTCGTCATGCCCGACGGCCGGGAGACGCCGGCCAGCACGGCGGCCGAGGTTGTGGTGGAGCAGGGCGCTGCACTGCAGATCAGCGGCATTGAGCAGCTGCCCGGCTGCGTGACGCGCGTCTACGTGGCACCGGCCGACAGCACCGCATTTCAGTTGGCCTTTGGTGCTGCTGGTCCTGCTGCTGTCTGGGCGCAGCCGCCCGAGGCGCTGGGCCAGGAGCTGCTGACCGATGGCCTGGACCCGCTGCCTTTGGGCGTGGACGTGATCGCCGAATGGCGCGGCCGTATTTTCGCCGCCCAGTACCTGCCCGAGGACGACAAGACAGTCGTGTGGCGCAGTGAACCTCTGGCGGCGCACCTCTGGAATCTCTCCGAAGGCTTCTTCATGGTGCCCGGTCGCGTGCACGCCCTGGCGCCGAACGACGCCGGCCTGGTGGCGGCCACCGATCGCGCCATGCACGCCTACACGCCCGAGGGCCTGGCCCTGCTGGCCGACTACGGCACGGTCCCGGGCCTGCCCTGGGCGCTGGACGGCAAGCGGACGCTCATCTGGTCTCAGCGCGGCCTGTGCCAGTTCCCCGAATTCACCAACCTGACCGCCTCGCGCGTGAGCGTGGCGCCCGGCCTGCAGGCTGGCGCGGCCGTGCTCGAGCTGGAAGGCCAGGTCCGTTTCATCAGCTGCCTGCACGCGGGCGGCACTCCTTTCAACCAACGACGCGAGGTATCGCCATGACTCTCAAACTCTCCACGGCCCTGCGCAATGCGCAGGCTGGCACCACGGGCTTTGCCGGCGCGCTCAATGGCGGCTGCATCCTGGTCTACAGCGGACCGCAGCCCGTCACCGCTGATGCAGCTCCCACGGGTACGCTGCTTGGCCGTGCCACGTTGAACGGTGACCCCTGGGTTGCGGGTTCGCCCACGAATGGCCTGGTCCTGGACACGCCGGCCAATGGCGGCGTGCTCAAGCCGGCATCGGCGGTCTGGAAGTTCACCGGCCTGGCCGCCGGCACCATCGGCTGGTTCCGGTTCGTCGGCAACGGAGCAGACGATGGCTCCGCATCGGTGCTGCTTCCCCGCGTTGACGGTGCTGCGGCAGTGGGTTCAGGCGAAGGCAAGTTCTCGACGCTCACTGTGGTGGTTGGCCAGCCCATCACCATCGATTCGTTCTCGTACATGATTCCGGCGCAGTAGGGCGAGGGCGGGCAGGCCATGGGGACGGAGCGCGAACACCTGCTACTGGGCGGCGCCGAAGAGGCCAAGCTGCTGCCCTTCGCGCGGGGGCGCGTGAGCACCCTGCGGGCAGCTGGGTTTCGCCACATCACGCAGCGCTACGAGCTGCTGGATATGCTGGTGCGCGTGACCATCGCTGGCGATGACGCATGGATCGAGATCCAGGGCGGGCGCTGGGACTATCTGGTTTGGCCGACGAGCCTGGACCATGGCCTGGGCGTGCACCAGAGGGATGGTCAGGAGATTTCTCCCTTGTGTGCCATGACTCTGAATGCCTCGGACAAAGGGCTACGCCGCAAGGAGAACGTGGACCTGCAGGCGGGGCCTCACGACTGGATCAGCGACGACCACAAGGATGTGCTGACCTATGACCACGGCAACGGCTTCCGGTATGCAATCACGGGAGCCCAGCATGCAGGCAGCGGCGCCAAGGCGGAGATCTTCCGCAACGGTGCACGCATCAAGGTGGCCCGTGAGCTGAGCGGTTGCGCCATCTTCAAGGCCTCTCTGCCCCAGGGCAGCACGGCGAAGTATTTGGTCCACGCTGCCTACGAGGCCGGGGCCAGCGGCACCATCGGGGATCAGCAGGTGGTGCTCTATCGTGTGGACCCCAAGATCAAGGACGACGACGGCCTAGCGCACACCGAAGAGTTCGCACGCTGGGAAGTGCCCGCCGACATGGAGCTGGCGATCACGCAGCCGTTCTTCTTTGACGGGATCGGCACTCACTGCATCACGATGCTGGAGACGCTGACACGCGAAGTCGTGGGCGGCGTGGAGGTGGTCAGTTTCGGGAAGCCTCGGTATGCGCTGCGTGGCACGCTGGCCCGTGACAGCAATGGTGATTTGGGTGCCCAGTTTGAATTGGGGCTGCTGGTCTCCACGCCCGATGAGCCCTTCACCAGCGTCAACGAGCAAAGACACAACCCTGCCGATTCATCCTATTTTCCAGGGAGCTTGGCCAACGACTTCCACGATGCTGAGAACTACCCGATCGACGAATACAACACCTTCGCGCGGTCCAACAGCAGTTCTTCGGGGTACTCGCGCACCAGGACCACTGAGCGTGTCGTTCACATCCTGGGGCTGGATATGGCCCCTGATGGGACGGAACTGCTGGTTGAACGCGTCCGCTTTTCCGAATCGCTGAGCTATGCCGAGGAAGTGGGAAAGAGCCAATTCCAGTACACGCACTATTACAACGGCAGCGTGTTTCCGGTGGTGGAGCATTACACCGGTAGTGGATCTTTCAGCAACGTTTACAGCGCAGGCTCCACAAGCAAGACCACCGAGACCATCACGGTCAACGGGCAAGCGCTGATGTCGCTTGAACTCGCCAGCGACTTCAACGATGTGACTCGGACTCGGCAATGGGCGTATTCATATTCCCAGGCATACCCTGCACCGAATCCTCCACCTGCAACGGTGAGCACCACTGAGTCTTCGAACTCCAGCCGGCAGACGCTGAGCCTGCGAGACATCGATGGGCGCTGGGGTGCACTGGCGGCGGTGACGGCGCAGTACACGCAGCCCTTCAACGGGACCGACCTCGTGCCCTATTCGGTGAGGCTGCAGGCGCGGTGCCAGGGTTATTTGTTTGGACGCGACATTTTCACAGGGCACGTGAGGCTACCGCCACCGAACATGAGCACGGACACGATGCACTACCGCAGCGTCGCGGTGCGCCGGCCGGGTGAGTTCGTAATTTGCGCGTCGCCCGCGGGCGCAGTGCACCGTGAGCCGCCTCTTTCGACGTTCTATGACGACTTGGCCCTGACCGGGGCGCCTGACCGCGAACCTCTGATTGCCATGCAGCGCAAGGGCAAGGTCATCACTCCCGGTCCCGACAAATTCACGCTGGGCGAGGAGGCCGGTTTCCGGCTCGATCCCGTCCGCCTTCTCTGAGCACAGCCATGGCCGAACTTGCCGGATACGCGTACCTCAGCCGCGAGGAGAACTATTACTCGCCACCAGGCGACCCAGAGACCTGGCAGGCGCAGGTGCACGTCTATGAGGTGTATGACGATGGCACCGCTGTCTATTCGGGGGTTGCTCTCTACAAGGCCTCCCTGCAGGATTATCTGGGTCTGCGCTTTGGATATCGCCCCGAGCCTGACATCAATAATCCCGCATACGAGGGCTACTACGACCTGGACCCACTGGCGCTCCGGCATATCAAGCAGCCGCCCGAGCGCGTGCGGCGCTTTTATTACAAGATCAACGAAACGGGCGCTTCGTTGCAGGCGGACCCAGACCGGTACGATCTTGGCGGACTGATCCCGGACCCTGCTACCCAATACATGGTCTGGTGCCACTGGGAGGCACCGGATGAAGTGGGTGACTTTCCGCGGCCAGCGCGGGTGGCAGTCCTGTTGCCGCTGGTCCCTGGGCTCTGGCAGGGCATGGACATCACTGAGGACTGGCACCGTGCCGCTTTTGCGTCGGATTACGCAGAAGAGATCCTGAACGAGATCGAGCTCGTTTGCCCCACCCCGGTGCTGGAGATGGTGGCCACAGTCGAAGGGCTCGCGCGGTTCGACCTGATCGCACCGGTGGCCCGAGCCGAATTGCATGCTGGGGCTCGTGTCGAGCTGGTGGCGCCTGCCGCGCGCGTGGCGCTGACAGGATCTGACGCGGCGAACCGCTTAGAGCTGGTCGCCCCTGCGGCAACAGCGCTGTTGGTTGGTGGCACTCAGATCGCTCTCGTTGCGCCTTCCCCCGTCGTGAGCCTGCAGGCCACGGTCAGCGAACTCGCGCGTATTGAGCTGGTTTGCCCCGTGCCGCAGGTCCTGCTCGAAGCGACGGTGGAGGGCCTGGCGCAGATCGCGCTCATGGCGCCGGCGGCGCGCGTCGATTTCGTGGGAGGCGCCCGCATCGAGTTGCTGGCCCCGGCCGCCGTTGTGAGCCTGGAGGCCACCACCGAAGGGCTGGCGCAGATCCATCTCGTGTGCCCCATGCCCGTGGCAAAGCTGGAGGCTCATGGCGAGGCCACGGCCAGCTTTGACCTGATTGCGCCTGCGGCGATTGCCGGCGGCTGGGCTGACATCGTGCTCGTGGCGCCTGCCGCGCGCGCCTTCCTGGTGGCCACGGCCGAGGTGCCAGTGGTGCACGAGGCATATGCGATCAACCTGCGCACCAGCCTGGAGACCGGCGGCAACGAGGTAACGCGCTACACGGCTTTCCCGTTCATCCGGGTCGTGCGCTGGCGCGGGCGCTACGTGGCCATGGCCGCCAATGGCCTGTACTTCCTCGGTGGCGATACGGACGCCGGCCAGCCCATCGCGTGGCACCTGCACACCGGCACAACGGACTTCGGCAGCGCGCAGCGCAAGGCGTGGATCAGCTGCTACGTCGGCGGCCGCATGCCGCCCTGCAGTCGCTTCACCGTGGCCGTGGGCGAGAAGTGCCAGGAGCGCTACCCCTACGACACCCCGCGCGGCTCCAGCGCCCAGAACTACCGCCAGAAGTTCGGCAGGGGGCTGGACGCCCGGTACTACGCCCTGGAGCTATCGGGCCGGGGCGCGCTGACCATTGACGACCTCGAGGCCGAGGTCGTGAACAAGACACGGAGGATCTGACCATGGCATCTGTAGAAGAAATCATCGACGACCAGCGCGGCTTTGCGGCCGAAGTGCTGGCGGACTCGCGCCAGGCGCTGCAGGACGTGAGCAACATGATCACGGGCATCGGCTACCTGCAGCCTGACCCGCAGTTGGATCCCATCGATCAGCCGCTGGAGCCACCCGTGCTGCAGCAGGTACCGGAGTTTGCGGGGGTGGATTTCCAACTGCCCCAGGCGCCGGGCGCGGCGCCGCAGTTCCAAGATATCGGCCCCATCGACATCAGCGGACTGCCGGCGGCTACGGCGATGGTGCCCACCATCACGATGCCCTCCACACCAGCGGCGCTGGCGGACTTCTCCATCTCTGCGCCCTCGATCAACACGAGCTATGAGTTCCCGGACCCGCCTGACCAGCTCATCAACCCACTGATCCCTGAGCCGCAGATCCAGGACCGGGCCCCACCTGACAAGCCCACCATCGTGCTGCCGGTGTTTGATTCTGCTGCGCCCGTGTTCGACGCCGAGGAGCCCACGGATCTGGCGGTGCAGCTGGAGACCACGCTGCGCGGGGCCAGCGCCGCGATGATGTCTGTGCTGGACGGCCAGCTGGACGCCATGCTGGCCAGGTACTGCCCGCGCTACCGCTCCAGCATGGAGACCATGGAGCTGCGCCTGTCCCAGCTGATGGCCGGCGGTTCCGGTTTCAGCGGGGATGTCGAGCGCGCGGTGATGGAGCGGGCCAAGGATCGGAACCTCGGCGAGTACCGGCGCGCGCGCGATGCCGCTTGGGCCGACGCTGCAGACAGGGGTTACACGCTGCCACCGGGCGCGCTGCTGTCAGCGACTGCCAAGGCCCGCCAGGCCGCTGCCGACAACGTGGCCCGCGCCAACATCGAATTGGTAGTGAAGCAGGCCGAGATGGAGCAGGCCAACCTGCAGTTCGCCATCAGCACCTCGCTGAACCTGCGCCAGTCCGTGCTCGCGGCCATGCTCAGCTACCACGGTAACTTGGTGCAGATCAACGGGCAGGCGCTGGAGCACGCCAAGGCCGTGGCGGGCATGGCCGTGGAGGCCTACAACATCGCGGTCAAGGCCTTTGGCGCCAAGTTGGAGGCCTGGCGTGCGCAGGTCGCGCTGTACGAGGTGCGGCTTAGGGGCGCGATGGCGGCCATCGATCTGTACAAGGCCGAAGTCGATGCCCTGCAGGCGCTGACCCAGGTGGACATGGCCAAGGTCAACGTCTACCGTGCCCGCATGGAGTCGCTGCAGTCCCTGGCGAACGTCTACCGTGCGCGCATTGATGCCATCGTCAGCAGGGCCGGGCTGGAGAAGCTCAAGCTGGAACTGTTCCAGGCCCAGGTGCAGACCCGGGCCACCGAGGTCCAGTCCAAGGCTACCGAGTGGACCGGCTACCGCGCCGCGCTGGAGGGCCAGGAGCTGCAGGTGCGCGTGTACGATGCCCAGGTTCGGGCAGACGGCCAGGCCATCCAGACCTATCGTGCCGGCATCGACGCCAAGGTCGAGGTGGTGCGGGCCGCCGCGATCACCAACGATTCCCGGGCGCGTGTGCACGAGATGGCGCTGCGCGAGTACGGGCAGATCGTGGCCGCACGTGGCGAGCTGGCGCGCACGCAGCTCGAAGGCGACCGCCAGAAGCTCATGGCCTACCAGGCCCAGACGTCCGCGGCCGTCAGCTACGCGCAGATGGCAGCCACCTTCTACCGCTCCAAGGCGGATGTGAACGTGAGCTACGCCGATGCGCGCATGCGTGCCCAGACCGTGCAGCAGTCCAGCATGCAGAGCATGCAGGCGGCCATCACGCAACTGGCCGCCGCCAACGCCAACACGCACAGCCAAGTCGCGGGCCAGGCCATGGCCGGCTTGAACTCCGTGGCCATCAAGAGCAGCGACGGCTGACCGCCCCCGGCTAGGGTTCGCCTCCAGCAGCCCTGCCGGGAACACTGCGGGGCATGACAACCCCGGCATGCCTCGACTTCACCATCTATCAGGGCGCGACCTTCCGCACGGCCCTGGAGCGCTACAGCGTGGCGTATCCCGTGCGCGAAGAATGCGATGGGGTGGTGAAGGCCTGCAGCGGCGACCCGGTGCCCGATGCCGACAAGGTGCCAGAGGACTACACCGGCTGCACGGCCCGCATGCAGCTGCGGCGCGAGATCGATGACCCGGAGGTGCTGCTGGAGCTGAGCACGGCCAATGGCGGGATTGAGCTGGACGACGCCTGGCTGCGCCTGCTGATGACGGCAGAGCAGACCGCTGCCTTTGTGTACGGACCCATTGCGCCCGGCTGGACCTCCTGCATCGGCCAGATCGAGGTCACGCGCCCCAGCGGTGACGTGGAGCGGCAGTACGAGTTGCGTTTCGCCCTGTACCCGGAGGGCACCCGGTGACCACCGTCGTCTCTTCCGAACCCTCGTCCGCCGTCATCGAGCGGCAGACTTCTATCGTGGTGAAGCAGGAGGGCGGCAAGACCGTTGTGGTGCAGCAGCCGGCGCCGCCACAGGTCGTCGTGACGCGGGGCATTCCCGGTCCCGAGGGCAAGCGCGGCCCGGCAGGCCCAGCCGGCGACGCCATTACGGTCAAAGTTGGCCCGCTGCCGATCAGCGGCCACAGCGTGGTGGCCTGCAACGCCCAGGGCGAGCTCATCGCGGCTGACGCGACCAATCCCGCGCACCGCGGCGCCGTGCTGGGTGTGGTGGCCGATGCATACAGCCCCGGCGATGACGCCGTAGTGCAGACCGGCTTTGTGCTGGAGCACAGCGGCTGGTCCTGGGCGCCCGGCCCGGTGCTGGTCGGGCTGGCCGGCCAACTGGCCCAGGCATTGCCGCCCGGCGCGCTGTTCTCCCAAGTCATCGGGGAGGCCCTGTCCGCCACCCGCGTCCTCATCGACATCAACCCACCCATCACCCTTGCATAGGAGGCCACCATGGCTGCCAAGACTTTCATCCGCCTCATCAACGGCATCTTGACCCGCGTCTCCGGCGTTGTGGTCTCCACGGGGGCTAGCAACGATGGCGACATCCCCGCGCTGGACAGCACGGGCCGGCTGGACATGAGCCTGATGCCCGTGGGTATCGGCGCAGACACAGCATCCATCACCGCGAGCGAGGCCCTGGCCGCGGGCGACTACGTCAACATCTGGAGCAACGCGGGCGCCTTTGCCGCGCGCAAGGCTGACGCAACCATCACGGGCAAGGAGGCTCATGGATTCGTGCTCGCCGCAGTTGCCAGCGCTGCTGCAGCCACGGTCTATTTCGAGGGCACCAACACCCAGGTCACCGCGCAGACGCCGGGCCCTGTCTTCCTGCAGACGACGGCAGGGAAGGGCGCCGCAACGGTTCCCTCTGCCACTGGGAACGTGGTCCAGAACATCGGCTATGCCACGAGCGCGACCTCGGTGAACTTCCAGTCGCAGCTCCCCATCGTGCTGGCCTGACATGGCTTCTCGGCGTCCCCTGGTCAACGTCAGCGGCAGCATCCGCGAGCTACCCACGGGCGACACGCTGCCCGGCGTGCGCGAGCTGCTCACCGCTGCGCGCACCTACTACGTCCGCACCGATGGCAGCGACAGCAATACTGGGCTGAGCAATACGGCGGGCGGGGCGTTTGCAACGCTGCAAAAGGCTGTATCGACTGCGCTGCTTTTTGATTTCAATCGCCTCACAGTGACAATACAGCTTGGCGATGGCACTTATTCCGCAGCATCCGTGGCGTCTGGGTATATAAACGGGTCTCTTGTAATCAATGGCAATGCTGCGAGTCCAGGAAATGTGGTGATATCCCTGTCGTCTGGTAGCTGCATAACCGCTACTGATTCAGCAAAGATCAATGTCAGCAACATGCGGCTGCAGACGAGTGGGGTGTCAGGCCTCGTGGCGAGCACAGGGGCCACGGTAACAGGCTCGAATCTCATATTCGGCGCATGCGGCTATGCGCACATAGCTGCTGCAGCCCGTGCACAGATCATTATTACTGATAGTTGTCAGATCGCCGGATCTGCTCCTGCTTTTGGCAATCTCGATCAAGCAAATCTGGATGCGACTGCGGTTGCATTTACTCTTTCGGGTAGCCTCGCGTTCTCCGATGCGTTTATTCGTGCGGGGGCGCTCTCATATGCACGCATGATTGTCCCAACATTCTCAGGGACGGCAACTGGCAGTAGATACAACGTATCCGGAAATTCTGTGATCAATACCAACGGGGCAGGCGAAACATTTTTCCCTGGCAATGCGGCTGGGGTTAAAAATTCTGGCGGTCAATATATATGACAGAGTATCAATTCACTGGAGAAGGGTTTGTTTACAGGTTTCGTGACGGCGTGCGCATGTCAATCCCCCTTGCAGACCCTCCACTCGGAGTGCCGCCGAATCCAGATGTCATCGAATACCGCGCATGGCTGGCGGCTGGCGGCGTGCCGCTACCTGCCGAGCTGCGGCCTGCAGTCGAGATCGCGGCAGGCCTGCGTCTGGCCCTGGCCGCAGAGTACCGGCGCCGCATGCAAGTCATCGCGGCCGGCTACCCGCTCAGCGAGCGGGAATCGTGGCCTGTGCAGACGGAGGAGGCGAGGGCGCTCGGGGCTGACCCCGCAGCCGCAACGCCGTGGATCGACGCTGCAGCGCTGGCGCGCGGGCTGGACCGCCTGGTGCTGGCCGAGCGCATCCGGGCCAAGGATGACGCATACCGCCAAGTGCACGGCCTGCTGACGGGCACCCGACAGCGCATCGAAGACCAGATCGACGCTGTGGCCGACGACTCTCTAGCCCTGTCCCAGATCGATGTCGCGGTCGGCTGGCCTGCGGCCCCCGTGTAGGGTTCGCCAGCGCGGCCCAGCCCCGGAATCATCGGGGCCATGAAAACTGAAACCCTCGACACGCTCGCAACGGCAGGCAGTCGCACCACCGGCGGCGGGGCTGTCGTCGGCTTTCTCGGCTGGCTCGCTTCTTCCCAAGCCATAGGCTTGCTGGGCATCTGCATTGCGCTTCTGGGCACCTTGGTGAACTGGTACTACAGGCGGGAGGCCAGCAGGCGTGCCACTGCCAGCCGGCAAGAGGAAGCTGCAGAGCACGCGCTTCGCATGGAACTGATGCGCAAGACTGGCATCCCGCTCCGGCCAGTGCATGACGAGCCAGATACCTCTCCAACCGACATGGGGGTGTTGTGAGCAAGGCCCCGCGCACCGCCGTCGCCGCGCTCACCATCTCGGCGGCTGGGCTGCTGGCCACGCTGGGCGTTGAGGGCTTCCGGTCTGACCCGCACATCCCGACGCAGGGTGACCGCCCGACCATCGGCCACGGCTCCACGGTCTACGAGGACGGCACGCCCGTGCAGCTGTCGGACCCACCGATCACCCGCGAGCGCGCGCTGCAGCTGGTGCGCAGCCACACCTCCAAGGACGAGGCCATGTTCCGAGCCAGCCTGCCGGGCGTGGCCCTGTACCAAGCGGAATACGACCTCTACCTGGACTTCACCTACCAGTACGGGATCGGCGCCTGGCGCGCTAGCCCGATGCGCACGCGGCTGCTGGCCGGGCAGTTCGCCCCCGCCTGCCAGGCGCTGCTGGGCTATCGCTTCATGACCAGCCTCAAGCGCGAGGGATCGGGCTGGGAGCCTTACCAGTGGGACGCGGCCGGCCAGCCGAAGCGCTGGCGCTACGACTGCAGCACGCCCGGCAATCGCATCTGCCGCGGCGTCTGGACCCGTCAACAGGCGCGGCACGCTGCATGCATGGAGGCCCAGTCATGAGCCCGATTTGGATCGCAATGTGGTGGTACTGGTGGAGGGGCGGCCGATGAAATGGCTCAGCCGCGACACGGTGCGCTTGCCGTACATGACCCTGTGCCTATCTCAGGCCGAATTCTTGAAGGTCGCCACTCGCTGCAACGTGCCAGATCCAGGGGTCTGGATGGATGTCGATCGCCAATTGGCGGTTGTACACACATGGGAAAACGACAGCGGCTTGTTCTGTGTGGTTTGTTTGAACCAATCAGCCGCAGAGGCGGACCCAATAGCCGTCGCATGCGCTTTGGTCCACGAGTCAGTTCACGTCTTCCAGAGACTGTGCGACAGCATTGGCGAGGAGAAGCCTTCGAGGGAGTTCGAAGCCTATTCCATCGAGCGCATCTCTGAAGCACTGATGCGCGAGTACGCCAGGAGGGTATGCACATGATCCCCGCGCTCTACACCCACCTGGCCGCCGCCGGCGCGGCCCTGGCCATCGGAGCGGGAGGGGCCTGGTGGGTACAGGGCCAGCGCTACGGCCTGCAGATCGAGCAGCTGCAGCACCAACAGACCAGCTCCGCACTGGTCAGTACGCAACAGGCCGTCAAGGACATGGCCGGATTCCAGAAAGGACTGTCCGATGCACTCGCCACATTCCAGACCACGAGCCAGCGCAACACGGCCGCGCAGCAAGATTTGGACCGCAGCTTGCGTGACTGGCGCAGCACTGTTGCAGGCATGCGGGGCGACTTTGCCGGCCTCCCCGAGCGCATCGCTGGAGCTGCCCAGCCCGCCCTCGCTCGGTACGCCTCAACCTGCACAGCCGTACTCCAAGAGCTGGCAGACCGAGGTGGACGAATGGCAGAGCGCGGTGCAGACATCGCGCGAGCGGCTGATGGCCACGCCGCTGACTCCGCGCTGATGCGGGATGCTTGGCCGAAGGAAGTGCGCTGACTGGCGTGAGTAACTGCCGCAAGTGCAGCAGTGGACCGTTAACGGCCAGGAGCTGTCAGTGGCTGCGAGTAAAAGCGGACGTTTAACGATTGACATGAGAGGCGCTGACCGGCTTGCCCGGCAGCGTCCTCTCGATGGAAGGCTTAGGCGTCACCTCGGCTACCTCCCAATACTTGACCCAAGCTTTGACACTCTGTCCAGAGAGACTTTTTGCTGCTGGAGTGAAGCGTCGGATATATTTCTTACCCTGCCATTCAATAACCTCTCTCGACTGCGCATTTGGAAATGCTGCATCGAGAATGGCATCTCGTTCTTCTGTGGCCGTGAGTGCAAGCAGACCAATTGCCTTAAGTTCTGTCTCGATTTAATGAACTTGGGCTTTGGCTTCCTCGATATTGGCGCGGTACCTGTTCGGGTTGTTCCCCGTGTAGTTGTCCCACTTCTCGTTCCAGTGCTTCGAGTTTGGCTTTGGCCGCGGCATAGTCCTCAAGCGTGCGTTTAGTCATTTGCATTCCTTTGTACAGAGAGAGTTGCCATGCAAGTGCTTTACAGCGCTTGCAGCCTGAGTTCAACCGTCGCCGAAGGCGGTCGGTTGCGACGAATGGTTAGACTCGATGGCTAAAAAAGGTGCGCCTTAAATTGAAGACAGGCGCCATCCAAAAGAAAGCACTGCGGCGCCGAGGCAGCGCAATGCTTGCAAGACGAAAGCAGGCTGCGCTTGCTGAGAAAGCTCCAGAAGCCAGAAGGCTTGAAGCTGGCCGGGCGCTAGCAGGCGAAGCCCTGCGTTAAGCCAAAACCCCAGCGGATAAAAGCTTGAGAAATGCGAAACGCCTAAATAATGTTGGCCTGCGTGAATCGGATTATAAAAGGACGAACGTGTCCGAGTCGACTGACCTGCTAGACCCGACTGCCTTAAGGCGTCTTCGGGGGTGGTTGTACCGGCCTTTGCTCGCTCGTCGGCGGTTGATAACCGCTATTCGGACTAGGAGGCGCTGGCGCTTTGACCGGAGTGGGCTGCCACCCCCTCTGACCTTGATTCGGTAGATTCTGCTTGCTTGACATTTGACTCCTCCTGGAGCATGTTGAAGAATTCAATGGATCGAAGCTCGTTTCCAAGTATGAGGATTCCCGCTGAGTCCTGTCTGGGACGTTCAAAGCCGCCTGTGTCGTTCAGTGCCCAAGCTTCCTCCAAATAAAGCTGCTCGCCGGCGGGTGTTGCAGACGCGAAGGAACGTGAGTCGTAGCGGCCCCCGACCTGCTTGCCGTCTTTGAACGTGACAAGCACCCAGTATCTTTGGCGCTGACGGAAGAAGAAGTCCCATGGCTTGCCAACCGGATGCGGAACAATTTTCTGGAGTTGTTGCGTGGTGCGCAAGAATTTCCAACCAAATGCCAAGAGTATCGGAGCAACAAGCACGACAAAGGCGTAGAAGGCGACGTACATCTCTTTGTTCGAGATTCGAAGTCCGGAACTCTCGACCTTCAGTATCGGCCACGCGAGTACGGCGTAGTTGATACAGCTATAGGCCACTGCATCAATCACCTGCTTCGACGAATCCGCTGCTGAATCCAGACCCAGCACTGCGCTGGTCTTCAGGAGTAAGAACCCCGGAATCACAAAAGCAATGAATAGAACAAGCTTGTCGACGTTCCAGATATCCATGGCGTGATTGTGAGGTCTAACGTATGCTAAGCCGACCGCCGAAGGTGGCTCGGTTTGAGTGCTGAGTTACTGGGTAAAAACACAGTTCTAAATTGGCCATGAAACCGGCCGCTTCTCTTGTGTTGCGCGCCACGCGGTCGCTGAATGAGGTCCGCAAATGAATCTTCTGCAAGTACTATAGCCTACGCACGGAGCAGGCCTATGTGCAATGGGCGCGCCTGTTTGTGAAATGGCACGGTTTGCGGCATCACGAGACAAGGGGCTGTAGGAAATCCGGGGTTTTCAGGCCCTGCTGGCCAATGAATGATGGGTCTCGAGCTTCTAGCTGGAGGGCTGCTCAGGGTCGGGCAGCGACAGTCGTGGGGCTGGCCGAGATCGACCGCGGCGAGGGCTACGAGGTGCGACTGCTGGCCGCGCTGATTGCGTGCACGCGGCCGATCACGCCGTAGACGCCGGGTCAGCTGGTGTTACTCGGCTTGCCTCATCGCCGCGGCTCGCGCTGCTTCTGCCGCTTCTCGAGCTTCCTTTTCGGCCTGGATAACGCGTTGCTGCGGCGTCATTGATGCCCCGTCATAGCCACCTGTAGCGCGCTCACCGAACTGTATGTGAGAAATCCGCGACGCTCCGTAGAACAGGGCTGCAGCGATGATGAGTAGCGCGATGAATCTCATGCAGCCATTGTGCCGTCCGCCCGTCATTATTTGACGGTCTTGGACGTACACGTAACTTTCGAGAAGCACTACATACCCTTCAGTTGCTGCTTACGCGCAAAGTGCCAAGGTTGGCCGACCATCGCCGGACCGCAACTGAAAACCGGAGTGGGCAAATGGCTAAACCACGATATGACGATTCTCAACTCAGAGATCTGTTGCTGCAGATGATGGAAACGGAACTCGGAGGTGAGCAGGTGTATAGAACTGCTCTGACCTGTGCCCTGAACGATGACCTTAAAAAGGAATGGGAAGAGTATCTCGAAGAGACGCTCAGCCACCAGAACGTGGTGCGCACCACATGTGAACTGTTGGGAGTCAACCCGGACGAAGCTTCGCCTTCCCGTGATGTTGTGAAGCACATAGGATCATCGCTGGTGAAGGCGATGGAGTTGGCTCTCAGGGGTGGTAGCGCGGCCGCTGCGCAACTCGTGGCGTGCGAGTGCGTGGTCCACGCTGAGACCAAGGACCACGCCAACTGGGAGCTTCTGGGCAAGGTCGCCGAGGTGGCTACAGGTGAAAAGGGCAAGGTCCTCAAGGAGGCCCACGCTCGTGTGGAAAAGGACGAAGACCATCACCTGTATCACACCAAGGGGTGGTGCCGCGAGCTGTGGATCCAGAGCTTGGGTATGCCAGCAGTCCTGCCTCCCCCTGAAGAGGTCAAGCAGGTTGAAACTGCCATCGGCGCATCTCGAGCGGAGCAGCAACGCGAATCCATGCTGTGATGCCTAGGCCGAGGTGGTTAGAACCCACGCAAGTGCCTCACAGCGCGGAGGTGCTGTTGCTGGTGGATGTCATCAATCCGTTTCAATTTCCCAATGCCGGGCCTTTGCTGCAGGAAGCGGTACGGGCTGCCCGGCGCATAGTCCGGCTCAAGGCCAGGCTTC
Organism: Delftia sp. DLF01; assembly: GCF_014852125.1. Classification (NCBI taxonomy): domain Bacteria; kingdom Pseudomonadati; phylum Pseudomonadota; class Betaproteobacteria; order Burkholderiales; family Comamonadaceae; genus Delftia; species Delftia sp. DLF01. The sequence continues at coordinate 238,444 of NZ_JACVAZ010000003.1, read as the reverse complement.
GTGAAAAGGGCGTGGCTACGATCTACGCCAACGACAACTACGGGACTTGGCACAGCGAGTTCAGCGACATTCTTGTCGCCTGCCAGGGTTTGGCCGGCGAGCGCGGCGAGATCGCTCGGCTGCTTGCGCCCGATGCGGAGGATCTGGTGATTCTCAAGCCCCAGCATTCGGCCTTTCATTCCACGCCGCTCCTGCATCTGCTGGGCAGAATGCATGCGCGCAGGCTGGTCATCGTGGGGTTTGCTGCGGACATGTGCGTCATGCTCACGGCTACGGATGCACGCATGTCGGGCTACGAGGTCTGGGTGCCCAGCGATTGCACGGCGGCCGAGACGCCTGCGCGGCGGCAGCAGGCATTGCGGCAGTTGAGGCAGGCCTTCAAGTGTTCAGTGCGCGCTTCGGCGCGTAGCCCCTGGGCGGGGCGGAATTGAAGGGGCGTTGGTATGTGGAACCTGGACATCCATCCGTTTGAGTTGTCCGTACGTGCGCTGGCGGTCTATGTCCTGCTGCTGCTGATGATGCGCATGACGGGGCGGCGTACCGTGGGCCAGTTCACGCCTTTCGATCTGCTGGTGGTGATGTTGGTGAGCGAGGCGGCGGGGCCCTCAATGACAGGGTCTGATCAGTCCCTGCCTGGAGGGCTGCTGGTGTGCGTGATCCTCATTGCGTTGAATACGGCCGTGGGTTTCGTGACGGCGCGCTGGCGCGGGGCGGAAAAGCTGCTGGAGGGCGAGGCGGTGCTGCTGGGGCGGGATGGAACGATCTTCGAGGGTGCGCGCAAAAGCCACCGGGTATCGCGCAACGATATCGAGAAGGCGCTGCGCGAGGCAGACTGCGAGGAATCAGAAATCCGCTGCATGTTCCTGGAGGCCGACGGATCCATTAGCGTGCAGAAAAAGCAGTAGTCGAACCTGTCAATCCTCTGGGCAGCGCTCCATGGCCCAGTCCAGGGCGGCGTCGGCCGAGTGGTGCGGTCCGTCGAATGCCCTGATGCCGCGCTCGTCATCCCAGAGGGCGCCGTCCCAGCGCCGCGCAGCAGGGAAGGGCAGGCGGCCGTAATCCACCACGACCGCATACCAGCCCGGCGCCGTGGGCGCGCCGCCCCAGGTCATGCCATCAGCCATGGCGCTCAGCCAGCAGGCTGTTCCAGTTGCTCGGCGCCGCGCCCGACCCAATGCCAGAATTGATTGCGGCCATGCGAATAGCGCTGCAACTCAAACGTGATGCGCACTCGGCCGGCAAGCAGCGTTTCAATCTCACAGGTGATGTGTTGTGGCTGGCCCCGCCCAGCCCCAGGCAACAGGCGTTGTGCTGCCGACATCTCTTCACCACGCACCTTGGCGATTACGCCGCGCTCAATGGGGTTTTGCATGGTAGCTCTCAGAAGGGGGCGTTTGACTGCTGCACGGACACGGGTCCGACACCGCTGTAGACCATGTCGCCGTCCGAGTCGTAGACAAGAAACCAGTCGGGATGCAGCTGTTCGATGAAATAGTCCTCCGGCTTGCCCGGCATGACTTTGACTTCGGGCGTGCCGAACCAGCGCGGCATCGTGAGCAACGTGGGGAATTCCTCGTATGTGAGCAACATGCGGCCTCCTGGGTGGTCAGTAGTCGAACTCGCAGGACCATTCCTGCGCGTGCCATGCTCTGTCGCAGCGTTCCAGTCCGCTGAACTTCATCTTTCCCGCACATGCATAGATCAGCTTGGGCTCGAACAGCTGGTTGTTGGCGCTGTCTCCAAGGATGCGCAGCACAGGGATCGTCCGGCGCTGATCAGGCACTGCGTAGTGCTTCAGGTCCAGCTCACCCTTAACGTACTGCAGCGGGCCACGGTGGTAGCTGCGTGCGCCTGCTTTGCGGAGGATGGTGACTTTGACTTTCATGACTGTATAAATGTACAGTTATCTGGCAGAGCGAGAAAAGTTAGCATCCACTTATGTGCAATCGATATAACACCCCGCGTGAGATCGAAGTTGAGCGCATGTGGCGGGTCGGCCGGCAGGTGCCACTTCCATGGTGGAAGCCGCACGTCACACCACTGGCCCTGGGGCCGTACATCACTGCAGGCGGCGTGCTGGACATCGGGCAATGGGGCATGATCCCGCGATCATCCAAGACGCGCCGGCCCGTGACAGCCGAGGGCCGGCCGATGTCGACCAACAACGCAAGGCGCGAGACTCTGGCTAGGTCGTGGACCTTTGCCCCGGCGTGGCGTGCTGGCCAACGTTGCTTGATTCCCGTGGAGTCATGGCTGGAACCCTATTGGGGGCTTGGGAGCCGCAACGTGTGGTGGTCCTTCCGCCGAGCGGATGGTGAGCCTGCAGCCTTAGCAGGGCTCCACAGCGAGTGGGTGGACCCGGGGACTGGCGAGGTCGTGCCCAACTACACGATGATCACGCAGCCCGCAGATGGGCATCCGGTGTTGTCGCTCATGCACAGGCCTGGCAAGGAAAAGCGGGGTGTCGTGATGCTGGAGCAGCAGGACTGGGATGCCTGGCTGCACGGCACGGCCGCGCAGGCCGACGCGCTGATCAAGCTGCCGCCGCTGGGAGCGTTGCTGAGCGGAGCAGAGAAGCCTGAGGAAGAGGGCCTGCTTCCTGCCGAGCAGCTGCTCGCTCTAAAAGCTGGGGAATAAGCAGAAGCAGAACCCGCTCCCCGCTGAATGCGGTGTAGGTTCTTGTGTAGCTTTTGAAGAATATTCTGATAATCAGAGGGAGAAGGCTTCTTCAAGAATGATGATGTTCATTGCCTGTGAATCTGTCATAAGCCTTTGATTTATCTCCGGTTTGCCGCGCAAGATGTTGTCGGCAAACACTTTAATCTGTCGTTGCGCTCTGTCTTCGGCATCGTCGGCACTTGCCTGAGCTGGGCTGCTTGAAGGTTCTATGAGACTCGCGCAGCCAAGGCCCTGAAGCCCGGCGAACACATTGTCGTTCAAGCTTGTGCCTACCTGAGGCTGGAGGCTTCGGTCAGTACCAAATCTTGGACCTGTCGTTACAGAAGCCTCACAGATGTCAAGGCTCAAACCGGCGAAGTGCGGCCGTTGGCCCACCATGCCAGCCGCACAGGCTGCTTCTGAATGGCAAGCTGCATCTTGCTCCGCTCGCACCGTGATTTATCCAACGAGCGCAGGCAGGCAGGCCAAGGTCGGCTCCGCGCAACCGTATCAGTGGCTTACACACTGGAACGTCTTGGCGACAACGATGTCGAGAAGGCTTGGTGGATGGCCGCCTGTTGGCAAGGTCGGTGAAGACCGGGTTGGCGGCGGTCTGAAGAGGCTGCTTGGCATTGGGAGAATGCCTGAACATGTTCCCCCGCTGGTGAGTGGCGGGAAAGAAGTCATGATTGCGCTCGATATCTGGCAGTTCCGTGCCTGGTTCTCATTGAGAAACTGGTTGCTGAATGGAGTGAGGTACTCGCGGTGTCCCAATCACCTTCGGCGGCTCCTGCATCAGGGGCGTATTTGAGCCGCATGCAGCATTGACACCCGTGATCGCGGCATTGGTCCGCATCCGTTTTTCGTCTTGGGAAATGGTGCGAATGCTGGAGACGAATTCCAGCTCCTTGCGCGCCTGCTTGCACTGAAGGGACGCGCCGAGCTGCTCCGGCGCAGGAGCAGTTGTCTGGCGGGCTTGCTGCTCGATGACACGCTGCTGGCTCTCGATCTGGCGCTGCTGCATTTCGTTCATCTGGCGCTGATACTTTTGTTCATTCGCCTGTGCTGCATCAGCCCGTTCACGGGAAATCTCATCGTCCGATTTTTTGCGCTGTATCAGAGCTCCAGTGTCAGTGCTGCTGCAGGGACTGTCTGAGAAAGTCGACTTTCCAGAAGCATCCTTGCATTGAAAGACCTGGGCTGCGGCAGGCAATGCGAAAAGTGCTGTAAAGATTGCTGTGGTCAAGAGTCGCATATGCATATCGATGAATTGATAGGCCTGATCGGAATCGAATTACAGACGAAGCATAGTCCTTTGACCCGCATGCCCGGCAACTTTCGTCTTGGTTTGAATGGCCCGCTTCACTCGGCGTCCCGCAGGGCAGCGCGGCGGGCTGCTTCAGCGGTCTCCTGAGCCTGCCAGGTCCAGAGTAAACTCGCCGCCGCAGCCAGCACTCGCTGCACGACGGGAATGGAGCTTCCCGAAACCGCCCTGCGAAGGGCTGATGGCTCCTGCCTTGGTGGGATGGGTCCTGCCGGTGGCGGGGCCATGTCTTGATCCTGCCCGGCACGCCCGTCCCGGTTATTCGATGAAAGGACGGTCATGGGGTTCTACGGTTTCATTCTGGTGTTCGTTGGAGGCGGCCTGGGGTCTGCGCTCCGGCATGGCACGAACTTGCTCGCGCTGCGGCTGGTGGGCAGTGCGTATCCACTGGGTACGTTGGCGATCAATGTGCTGGGTGCCTTCGTGATGGGGGTGGCGGTGGAGTGGTTTGCGCTCAAGACATCGCTGCCGCAGAGTGCGCGGTTGTTCATCACCACGGGCATTCTGGGTGGCTTCACCACGTTTTCGACGTACGCGCTGGAGGTCGGCATGCTGTATGAGCGTGGCGACTGGCTGGCCTCCGTGCTGTATGCGCTGGGCTCGCTGGTGTTGGGCGTGGCTGCGCTGTTTGCGGGGTTGGGGCTGGTGCGCATGGTGGCCCACTGAGACACCGTGATTGCGCTATGCTGTGTGCCATGGCCCGCCTGAACGCAACGCAGATTATTCGCACCATCCATTGGATGGTGGGTTAGCCAGCGGCCTTCAGCGCCATGCAACCCGCCCAGAGGAGGCGGGTTTTTTCATTCCGTCTCCGGGGTTTTCTCAAGCCTTTCAGGAGATGGATATGCAGGTTTCCGAACAGTCCCGGCCCCGTTGCGCAGAATATGCCGATGCCCCTGCCGCCAACGCGCGGCTTGCCACGCTGCACATGGTTTGCGGCAAGATCGGCTCGGGCAAGTCAACGCTGGCGCGGCAATTGGCGGCCGGGCCCGGAACGGTGTTGGTCAGCGAGGATTCCTGGCTGGCCGGCCTGTACCCCGGGGAGATGCAGTCGGTGGCCGATTACGTGCGTTGCAGCACGCGGCTCAAGGGGTTGATGGGGGCGCATGTACAGGCGCTGCTGGACGCTGGCGTGTCGGTGGTGCTGGATTTTCCGGCCAATACCCTGGAGGGGAGGGGGTGGGCGCGCAGCGTGTTCGAGAAAGTGGACGCCTCGCACCGCCTGCATTTTCTGGATGTGCCTGACGAGGTCTGCAAGCAGCGCTTGCGTGTGCGCAATGCGGCAGGCGAGCATCCGTTTCAGGCCAGCGATGAGCAATTCGACCTGATCACGAGCTACTTTGTCGCGCCCTCCGACGAGGAGGGCTTCGACGTGGTGCATCACCCGTATGCGCCGGTCTGAAGTGCCGGCCTGGACAAGAGACTTCGCCACGGCCTCATCCCATCATCTCAGCTTGATCGCGCTTGCACCTCCACCCAATAGCGGGTGCGGCTGCGCAGTTGCAGAGGAAAGCGGCTGACGAGCGCGGCCAGTGCGCGATCCGTGTCATCCACGGGAAAGGCGCCCGAGACAAGCATCCCGGCGACCTCGGCCGAGCAGCCCAGGTAGCCGGGCCGGTAGCGGGCAAGGGCGTCAATCAGCTGGCCCAACGGCATGTCCAGCGCGACCAGTCCGCCTTCATGCCAGCTGGCTGCAAAGGGGTCTGCGGATGTAGGCGGCTGGGTGGCGCTGGACGAGAAGGCGGCCTGCTGTCCGGCCTGCAATTGCGCGGAGGGTGCATCGCTGTCCAGAGGCTGCAGGCGCACGGCCTTTTCCTGCACGGTGACATGGCACAGGCCATCGTCCGCAAGATGGACCGTGAAGCGCGTGCCCAGGGCCAATACGTGGCCTTGCGGGGTCTGCACGCTGAAGGGGCGGCCCAGCGCGTCGGGCTCGGTGGCGACGAGGATGCGGCCACGGTGCAGGCGCAGCAGGCGCTGGCGGTCGTCGAAAACGGTGTCCAAGGCGGTGGCCGTATCCAGGGCCACCAGGGAGCCGTCGGGTAGCGTCAGATCCCGGCGCTCGCCCGTGGCTGTACGCTGGTCGGCCTGCCAGCTTTCCAGTGGTGCGCCTTTCCAGGCCATCCAGGCCGTGGCGCCGCTGCCCAGGCCCAGAGCCACGCCGCGCATCACGGAGCGGCGGGTGGGCGAGGCGCGACGGCCCAGCGCCTGGCGCGCCAGGGGGGCGGGCAGATGCGACAGCTGCGCGGTGACGGATTGCACGCGCAGCCAGGCGCGCTGGTGGGCGGGATCGGCCTCATGCCATTTCTGCCAGTCCTGTTGCAGGCCCGCTGTGGCAGAGGCGCCGCGCAGTTTCACGTGCCAGGCGGCGGCCTCATGCAAGGCGCGGCGGTCGTTGCCTTCCAGATGTCTCTCGCCCATGTGGCTATGCCAGGACCAGGCAGCAATGCTCCATCGCCCGGGTCAGGTAGTTGCTGACGGTGCGCAGCGATACACCCAGGCGCTGGGCGATCTCTGGGTAGCTCAGTTCCTCGAACTGGGCCAGCACGAAGGCTTCGCGAACCTTGGGGGGAAGGCCCTGGAGCATGCGGTCCACATCCAGCAGGGTCTGCTGGACGATGGCCTGCTCTTCGGGCGAAGGCGCCAGCGATTGCGGCAACTGGGCCAGATAGTCCAGATAGGACTGCTCCAGCGTGCGGCGGCGAAACAGGTCGGCGACCAGGCCCCGGGCGATGGTGGCCAGGTAGCGCCTGGGTTCGCGGATGTCCTGCTGCGGCAGGGGCGAGCGCAGCAGGCGCACAAAGGTGTCCTGGGCTAGGTCGGCGGCATCGTCACGGTTTCCCAGGCGTTTGCGCAGCAGGCTTTCCAGCCAGGGATGGTGATTCTGGTAGAGGCTGTGCACGGAGAAGGCTGGGGCGGAGGAGGCGGGCGCAGTGGCAATCGCTGCTGCAAAAGATAATAAGAATGCTTATCAATTATCTTTCAGGCCGGCGCCCCTCCCGCAAAGAGGGCGTCCACTTGTTGCATGTGCGCTACAGGGCAGTGGTGGCCGCCAGCCTGCACCAGCTTTGCGCAGGCCGATTCCTCGTGCGGCACGCGGTCCGCGCCGCCCAGGTTTGTGTCGTGCAAGGTGTGTCGCACACCTTGCATCGGGCCTCAGTTGGCTGCCGGTCCGCCATGCGCCTCCATGCGCTCCAGCGCAGCGCAGACATCGGCCATGCGCCCGGAGATGAACAGGCATTCCGGCTGCTCCTGCGGCGACCGCTGGATGATGCGCAGGCCTGAAGGCTGCTCAGGTGCGGATTGCAGGGCGGGCTGCGTTGGCAGCAAGGGCAGGATCAGCTGGGCATCTCCATGGTCTGCAGCGCGTGCGGCCTTGCTGCGGCGCTGCTGGCTGCGCCGGCGTGCCTTGCTGAAAGAGATCACGTTGGCGGACTCGGGTGCTGCAGCAGGTAATGGCTGGCACGCAGGGGCTTGTGCAAGTGGCATGGCCGACTCCATGGCGGTCGCAGTCAGGCGGATGCCATGTGCCAGGCGCAGGAAGGAAAAAGAAGACAGTGTTGGCAGAGCGAATCCCATGTGACGACTCCTGTTGGCGTGTTTCAAAGAGGCATGGACACAGGCAGGATTGCGGTTTGCGGGCAAAGCTCCGCCCAGGGCGAAGCTCCAAGGCTTCGCGCCTACCACCTGGGCGGTGCGTGAAATGGGGTGAGGCGGCCTGAGAAGGGCCGCCAGTCCGGCTTACATGGACATGCTGTTGCGGATCAGCCCCACGGCCAGGCCTTCAATGGCAAAGGCCTCCTCGGGGGCGACGCGAATCACCGGGTAATCGGGGTTTTCCGGCAGAAGCTCCACGCCCTGCGTGGTGCGGCGCAGGCGCTTGACGGTGACTTCATCACCCAGGCGCGCCACGACGATCTGGCCGTTGCGGGCTTCGTGTGCGGACTGCACGGCCAGCAGGTCGCCGTCCATGATGCCCGCGTCGCGCATGGACATGCCGCGCACGCGCAGCAGATAGTCGGGGCGCGTCTGGAACAGGCTGGGCTCGACGGAATAGGTTTGGTCGATATGTTCCTGGGCGAGAATGGGCGAGCCCGCCGCAACGCGGCCCACCAGGGGCAACATCAGCGGTGCCAGGGCCGACAGCGGCAGTCCGAAGCTGGTGCCGCGCGCGGCATTGATGTTGCGCACGGTGTCGGTACGCAGGCGAATGCCGCGCGAGGTGCCGCTGACCAGTTCGATCACACCTTTGCGGGCCAGAGCCTGCAGGTGTTCCTCGGCAGCGTTGGCGGACTTGAAGCCCAGCGTGTTGGCGATTTCCGCGCGGGTGGGAGGCGCGCCCGTGCGGGAGATGGCGGCCTGGATCAGGTCCAGGATCTGTTGCTGGCGGGCGGTGAGCTTGGGATGGTCGAGCATGGCGTGCGTCCGGTCCTTGAGGGCAGATGGCAGGCTGGGAGGCCATCTGATGATTTATACAGTATCTGTATTTTTAACCAGTTTTCCAAGAGGTGCAAGTGGGGCAGTCAAAGTTGGTGATTCTGGGCACGGGCGGGACCATCGCCGGCCGGGCGGATTCGCAGTCGCAGGGCGTGGGGTACAAGGCCGGGCAGATCACGGTGCAGTCGCTGCTGGAGGCCGTGCCGGACCTGGAGCAGCAGGCGCTGGGACCCGTGCAGACGCAGCAGATCGCGCAGGTGGACAGCAAGGATATGGACTGGCCCGTGTGGCGCGCGTTGCTGCGCGCCTGCACGCAGGCACTGGAGGATGCGGACACACGCGCCGTGGTGATCACGCATGGAACGGACACGCTGGAAGAGACGGCCTGGCTGCTGCACAGCCTGCTGCCGGCCACCAAGCCCATTGTGCTGACCTGCGCCATGCGCCCGGCCACGGCCCTGTTGGCCGACGGGCCGCAGAATCTGCGCGATGCCGTGACCGTGGCTGCCAGCGGCGGGCGCAGCGGCGTATGGGTGGTGGCGGGCGGCGAGGTGCATGCGGCAGCCCAAGTGCAGAAGGTCCATCCCTACCGGCTGCAGGCAATGCGCTCCGTGGAAGGCGGGCCGCAGGCGTTGGTGGAGGAAGGGTGTGTGCGCTGGCTGGTGCCCGATGCGCCGTCCTCCCCCTCCGCACCGTCCACGCGGGCCATGGTGCCTGTGACCATGTCATCTGATCTGCTGGCGCTGGATGAGCTGCCCTGGGTCGAGGTGGTGTTCAGCGGCGCCTTGGCGCGTGCCAGCGGCGTGGATGCGCTGGTGGCGGCAGGCGTGCGTGGCATCGTCGTGGCTGGCACGGGCAATGCGACGGTTCACGAAGGTATGGAAGCGGCCTTGCAGCGTGCCCGCGACAGGGGTGTCTGGATCTGGCGGGGCACGCGCTGCGCTGAAGGCCTGCCCGTGGCCTCGGGCCTTGGGACCAACCCGGCAGAGGCTGATCTGGCGCAGCTGCCTGTGGCAAAGGCCCGGATTGCGATGATGCTGGCGCTGGCAGCACAGCCGCGCGATTGAGCCGGGCGGCGACGCCGGCATTTCTTCAGTTGCTGGCGGTCAACAAAAAAGCACCCGGCGGGTGCTTTTTTCGTTGCGGCACATGGCCTGCATCACTCAGCCAGTGCAGCCAGTGCGCGTTGGGTGATGTCCTCGACCGAGCCCAGGCCGCTGATGGCGCGGTACTTGGGCGCCGCTGCGGCTTCCTTTTCGGCCCATGCGCGGTAGTAGTCCACCAGGGGGCGGGTCTGGCTGCTGTAGACGTCCAGGCGCTTCTTGACGGTTTCTTCCTTGTCGTCTTCGCGCTGCACCAGCGGCTCGCCGGTCACGTCGTCCTGGCCTTCGACCTTGGGTGGATTGAACTTGACGTGGTAGGTGCGGCCCGAGGCGGGGTGGGAGCGGCGGCCGCTCATGCGCTCGATGATGGCATCGAAGGGCACGTCGATCTCCAGCACGTAGTCCAGCTTCACGCCGGCGGCCTTCATGGCGTCTGCCTGGGGAATGGTGCGGGGAAATCCATCAAACAGGAAGCCGTTGGCGCAATCGGCCTGGGCGATGCGTTCCTTGACCAGATTGATGATCAGGTCGTCGCTGACCAGTTGGCCGGCGTCCATCACGGCCTTGGCCTGTTGGCCCAGGGGCGTTCCGGCCTTGACGGCGGCACGCAGCATGTCACCGGTGGAAATCTGGGGGATGCCGTACTTCTGGCAGATGAAAGCGGCTTGCGTGCCTTTGCCGGCGCCGGGTGCGCCCAACAAAATCAGTTTCATGGAAGTCCTTGAGGAGAGTAGAAATTCTTGTCTGCCGGATCGGCCCACCGGGGCGGACAGTCCATGCGTCATATTTTTGTCGCGGGCAAGGATAGCACGCACAGGGCTAACACTGGCTTACACGCAGAGGGCAAAACTGTCGCCTGTGCAATCTCCAAAAACTGCGTTTTGCTGTCCGACAAAACCGCATGTGCAGTTGTGATGTGAATGGCGATGCCGGGCATCGCCATTGGCGCATCTGTATTGGCGTATGCGGGATCGGATTCAGGCGGACAACTGGGCGCGCACCCGTTCCAGGTCTTCGGGGGTGTCAACGCCGGGGCCTGGTGCATGGGGCGTGAGGTGGACGGCGATGCGGTGGCCATGCCACAGCGCACGCAACTGTTCCAGCGCCTCCAGCACCTCGGTGGGGGCGGGAGAAAGCTGTGGGAAGCTGCGCAGGAAACCGGCACGGTAGCTGTAGATGCCGATGTGGCGCAGGGGCGCGAAGCCGGGGTGACCCGGCGCTGCCGCTGCAGATGCAGTCTCCCACCATGCCTGGCCTGCATGTTCACGCGCAAAGGGGATGGGTGCGCGGCTGAAATAGTGGGCCATGCCCTGGGCATCGCAGACGACCTTGACCACGTTCGGGTTGGTGAAGTCGGCCAGGCTGTCGATGGCATGTGTCGCCGTGCCCATGCTGGCCGAGGGCCGCTGCGGCAGCAGGGCGGCCACGGCATCGATGAGGTCGGGAGCGATCAACGGTTCGTCGCCCTGGACGTTGACGACGATGTCGTCGCCATCCAGGCCCAGCAGTTCGCAGGCCTCGGCCAGGCGGTCGCTGCCGCTGGCGTGGTCGTTGCGCGTGAGCACGGCCGCAACGCCGTGCGCGGCGCAGGCGGCGACGATGCTCTCGTCATCGGCCGCGACCACGCAGCGCGTGGCGCCGCTGAGGCCGGCACGCTGTGCCACGCGCACGACCATGGGAAGGCCTGCAATGTCTGCAAGGGGCTTGCCTGGCAGGCGGCTGGAGGCAAGGCGGGCAGGAATCAGAACCGTGAAGGGCGCGGTGGGCATGGTGCGTTGCGGAGATGGTCGAAAGTGCGGGCGCGGGCGTCGTCGGAAATCGGGCCTTGCGGCGCGATCAGTCCTCGAGCTCGTCGTCGTCCAGCGTGCGGGCTTCGGCCTCCAGCAGCACCGGAATGCCGTCGCGCACGGGGTAGGCCAGGCGCGCGCTGCGCGAGACCAGTTCCTGGTGCTCGCGGTCAAAGCGCAGCGGGCCTTTGGTGACGGGGCAGACCAGCAGTTCGAGAAGTTTGGCGTCCATGGCGGATCCTGTGTTTTGGAGGGGGAGGGCGGGCCGTGGCGGCCAGCCAAGACGGTGATGATAGTCAGGCGCGTGGCCTGCGCAGCGCCTGCAGCCGCTGATCCAGCAGCGCCCAGAAATCTGGCGGCAGCTGCAATTGCAGCGCAACGGACCAGGCCTGGGGATGGGTGCGCCACAGCTTGACGGCATCTTTTTCGGTGCAGACCAGCGGGTCGTCATGGCGTCCCAGACGCTGGAAGCTCTCAAAATTATAGTGATCCGGCAGCGCCTGGGCATGCTCCAGCGCCAGGCCCTGTTCGCTGGCCAGCATGGAGAAAAAGCCCTCGGGCCGGGCCACGGCGGCCACGGCCTCCACGGGCCGTCCGCGCAGGGCCGCCAGGGGAATGCGCTCACCGTGCGCATTGACGCCTTCAGCGGCCAGTTGGCGCTGCATGGCAAAGGCGGGCGCATCCGTTGGCGGGCAGGCGCCCGCGTGCAGCACGGCGGTGACGGGGCGCGGCCAGGGTTCGCGCAGCGGGCCTGCCGGCAGCAGCCAGCCATTGCCGATGCCGTCGTCGTTGAAGACGCACAGCTCGATGTCGCGGGCCAGGGCCAGGTGCTGCAGGCCGTCGTCGCTGATGACCACATCCACCTGGGGATGGCGGGCGCGCAGGGCCTGGACGGCCTCGATGCGCTTGCGGGCCACAAAGACCGGCACGCCGCTGGCACGCGCCAGCAGCGCGGGCTCGTCGCCCACATCGGCGGGGGCGCTGTCGGGCGTGGCTTCGCGGCAGTCGTCCGTGCTGCGGCCATAGCCGCGCGAGACGATGCCAGGGCTCCAGCCGCTGTCCCGCAGATGGCGGGCCAGGGCGAGCGTGACGGGGGTCTTTCCGGCGCCGCCCGCAATCACATTGCCGACGACGATGACCGGAATGCCGGCCTGGCCTGCACGCCTTAAACCCAGGGCGTAAGGCAGCCGATGCAGGCCCAGCAGGGCGCGGTATAGCAGGGACAGGGGAAGGAGCGCGCAGGCCAGCGGGCCGCGGTGGCGCCAGGCCGCGCGAAGCCCCCGGGCTGCGGGGGCGGGGCCATTCCCGGGCATGGAGGCCTTGCCCTCAGCGCCCGGCGCTGGCCGAGGTCTGCGTGGCAAAGGTGATCTGGGACAGTCCGGCGCGGCGCGAGGCTTCCATCACCGACACCACGGACTGGTGCGGCGCGGTGGCGTCGGCGCTGATGATGACCACGCTGTCCTTGCCGGCAACGGCCGCTGCGGCCAGTGCCTGGGTCAGGCCGGTGACGCTGCGGTCTTCCACGGCGGTCTTGTTAATGGCGTAGCGGCCGTCGGCGGCGATGGCGACGATGATTTCGCGGGGCCGGTCGCGCTGCTGCTCGACATCGGCCACGGGAAGGGTCAGCTGCAGCTCGGTGAACTTGCTGTAGGTGGTGGACAGCATCAGAAAGATCAGCACCACCAGCAGCACATCGATGAACGGGATCAGGTTGATCTCGGGCTCGTCACGGCGGCGGGGACGGAAGTTCATGGCAGGTCTCTCGCGTGCGGGTTCTGCGGGTTCACTTGCCGCCGACGCGCACCAGGTGGCGCACGAACTGCTCGGAAGCCAGCTCCATGCCCAGCAGGTAGCCATCGACGCGGGCGCGGAAGTAGCGCCAGAAGATCAGCGCCGGAATGGCGACGATCAGGCCGAAGGCCGTGTTGTACAGGGCGATGGAGATGCCGGCCGCCAGCTGTGCCGGGTTGCCGCCGCCGGTGGCCGATGCGCCGCCTTGCGAGCCGAAGATCTCGATCATGCCGATCACCGTGCCCAGCAGGCCCAGCAAAGGCGCGGCAGAGGCGATGGTGGCCAGCGCGCTCAGGTGCTTTTCCAGCGTGTGGGCAGCAGCGCGGCCGGCGCCTTCCATGGAGGCGCGAAGCTCTTCTTCGCTGCTGTCCGGATGGGCCTGCAGGGCGCGCAGTCCGCTTGCCAGGACTTCGCCCAGCGTGGAGTTCTGGGACAGCTGCTGCACGACTTCCTGGCTGGGCAGGCCGCGCGAGGACACGGAAATCGCCTCGCCCAGCAGGGCGGGCGGCGCTACGCGGGCCGTTTTCAGCGCCACGAAACGTTCAAAGACCAGGGCCAGAGCCAGGATGGAGCAGGCAATCAGTGGCCAGATCGGCCAGCCTGCGGCTTGTATGATCGACAGCAAGTTGTTTTCCCCCCGCGTTTAACTGCAGCCGACGATTATGGCCCAGCCATATGGCCGGTCCAGGCGTCTCGTGTCCGCGATCGCCTGAAAACTGTGACCCGGCGCAGCATCCAGGCAACGGGCGGCTCCCCATATTCGGGATTTTGGATGGTCGCTATAGCACAAATTTCTGTGGATAACTTTGTTATCAAGCGGGTTGCGCAAACGCCGCTGCGGCGGCGAATGGACACTGTGACAAATGTGAATTCTTTGTTGCAGCAAAAAAATCTTTATGAATCAATTGCTTGCGAGGTGTTTTTGAGAGTGCTTCTGCAAATTGCCGCCAAAGTGCCTGCTCGGGTCTGCATCCGCCTGCCTGTGGAGAATGTTGCACTGCATGCAGACCGGGAGGCCGCATGAGTGGTGCATTCGGCGCAATGAACCCAGCAGCGGCGCCGCTGGTCTGGGAAGTCGGCGCGCTGTGCCGCGCCGTGAGCGACGCCTTGCAGGCACGCTTCAATCCGGTGGCGGTTCGCGGCGAGATCAGCGGCTTTTCGCGCGCTGCCAGCGGGCATTGCTACTTCAGCATCAAGGACGCGGGCGGGCAGATCCGCTGCGCCATGTTCCGGCGTGCGGCCCAGCTCATGGATTTTTCGCCGCGCGACGGCGAACTGGTCGAGTTGCGGGGCCGGCTGGGCGTCTACGAGCAGCGTGGCGACCTGCAACTGGTCGTCGAGAGCATGCAGCGTGCGGGCCAGGGCGCCCTGTTCGAGCAGTTCCTGCGGCTGAAGGCGCAGCTGGAGGCCGAAGGCCTTTTCGACGCGGCCCGAAAGCGCAGCCTGCCGCCGCTGCCGCGCGGCATTGGTGTGGTGACTTCGCCGGGGGCTGCTGCGCTGCACGACGTGATCACGGCGCTGCGCCGCCGCGTGCCCCATATCCCCGTGGTGCTGGTGCCTGCCCTGGTGCAGGGCGCGCAGGCGCCGGCCTCCCTGATCGATGCGCTGCAAAGGCTTTATGGCCTGGCGCAGGAAGGCGCGGGCTCGGTTGATGGCGCGCCGCCCATCGACACCATCTTGCTGGTGCGCGGGGGCGGCTCCATTGAAGACCTTTGGGCCTTCAATGACGAGCGCCTGGCCCGCACCATCGTGCAAAGCCCGGTGCCGCTGATCAGCGGCGTGGGGCACGAGACCGATTTCACCATTGCCGACTTCTGCGCCGACCTGCGCGCGCCCACGCCCACGGCGGCGGCCGAACTGGTGAGCCAGCCGCGCGAGGTCTGGATGGGTGCGCTGCAGCTCATGCAGGGCCGCCTGGAGGACGGTGTGCAGCGGCTGCTGGACCGCCAGCAGCAGCGCCTGGACCTGGCAGCGCAGCGCCTGGGCCGGCCCAGCGAGCAACTGGCCCGCAGCCGGCTGCAGCTCAGCCGCCAGGCCCAGCGACTGCGCCATGCCATGCAGTTGCGGCTGCAGCGCATGGACCATGCGGGGCAGGGCCTGCAGGCGCAGTTGCCTGCCGGCATGCGTCGCGGCCTGGACAGGCGCGCGGATCACCTGGCGCGCATGGAGCTTCGCCTGCAGCTGCTGGACCCGCGCCTGGTGCTGCAGCGCGGCTATGCCCTGCTGACCGATGCCGAGGGCCATCCCGTGACCGAGGCGCGCAGCGCGCCACCGGGCACGGCCTTGCAGGCACAGCTGGCCGACGGCAGCCTGGACCTGGTGGTGACGCAGCCGCGCCTGCTCTGAACTGCGGCGCCCTGGGTGCAGCGTTCGGCGTGCAGGGAGTGGCGGGCGGCAGGCAGTATCCGTGTAGGCCGATTGGCCGGATCAAGGTCAATTCACATCCACCCCCGCAGCAGCGGGCCAAGATGGGCCATTTGGCGCGCGCTTTCGCCGCAGGGTCACGAAGTTGTTCCTACAATGCCCGTTCGGGTGCGTGAGGGCCAGGGCTCGCAGCAATGCGTGCAGTGCAGGCCCCGCGCGACGGTCACGGCAGGCGCTGCAGGCGCTCTGCGCAACAGGTGCTGGCCCGTCCTAAAAGATTTCAACCACGAAGGAAACACCATGGAACATACCTTGCCCCCTCTGCCCTATGCGATTGACGCGCTGGCACCCCACTACAGCCAGGAAACGCTGGAGTACCACCATGGCAAGCACCACAACGCCTATGTGGTGAACCTGAACAACCTGCAAAAGGGCACCGAATTCGAAAACATGACCCTGGAAGAGATCGTCAAGAAGTCTTCCGGTGGCATCTACAACAACGCAGCCCAGATCTGGAACCACACCTTCTTCTGGAACTGCATGGCCCCCAACGGTGGCGGCGAGCCCACCGGCGCACTGGCTGACGCCATCAACAAGAAGTGGGGCAGCTACGCCGCCTTCAAGGAAGCCTTCGTGAAGTCGGCCGTGGGCAACTTCGGCTCTGGCTGGACCTGGCTGGTCAAGAAGGCCGACGGTTCGGTGGACATCGTCAACACCGGTGCTGCCGGCACGCCCCTGACCACGGAAGACAAGGCCCTGCTGACCGTGGACGTCTGGGAACACGCCTACTACATCGACTACCGCAACCTGCGTCCCAAGTTCGTCGAGACCTTCCTCGGCCAGCTGGTGAACTGGAAGTTTGCCGAGCAGAACTTCGCCTGATCGAAGCGCAGGTACGACGTGTGCACGCCATGTGCACGCAACGCAAAAAGCCCCGGACGGGGCTTTTTGCTTTTTGAGAGGAAGGCGACGGCTCAGCGGCGCTGAGCGCGCAGCCGCCAGCCTGTCCACAGTGCCGTGCAGACCAGCAGCAGCGTGGCGCTGGCGATCACGGCGCTGAAACCCTGGCCGAAGGCCGTGCGTGCCAGCTCGGTCAACTGGTGCGCGGCCTGGGGCATCAGCTGATCGGCGGCCAGCAGGGCTTCGTCCAGGCTGTCGCGCACGGAGTCGGGCAGGGCCAGGCCCAGGCCCTCCGGCAGGTGCAGTGAGCCTGCATAGACGGCCGACAGCAGGCTGCCCATCAGCGTCACGCCCAGGGCGCCGCCCAGCTCGTATGACACCTCCTCGACCGAGGCCGCCATGCCGGCACGATCCGCGGGAGCGCTTTGCATGATGGTGCTCGACGCCGTGGTCATGGCCGCGCCTATGCCCAGGCCCAGCACGGCCAGCGCTGCCGCCTGCGGCCACCAGCCCATTTCGTGGACCAGCAGATAGCCGCCCATGCCCAGGCCCGACAGCAGCAGCGCTGCCGGCAGCATGCGCGCGCCGCCCAGGCGTGGCAGCCAGTGGCCTGCCACGGGGCCTGCGACAAAGGCGGCCAGCGGAAGCGGCAGCACGGCCAGGCCGGCCTGCAGTGGCGACAGTCCCTGCACCAGTTGCAGGCGCTGGCTGAACACGAGCTCCATGCCGATCAGCGCGGCCGCTGCCACCAGGGCCGAGGCCACGGCCGTGGCAAACGCCGGGTTGCGGAACAGCGCAAAGTCCAGCAGCGGGTCGCTGCTGCGGCGCTGGCGCCGCACGAACAGCGCGAGAAAGCCCAGGCCCAGCACCAGGGCCACGGCGGCCAGGGCCCAGTCGGGCGACTGTTTGCCGGCTTCCTTGATGGCATAGGTGCTGCCCACCAGGCCTGCCATGACCTGCAGTGAGCCGATGAAGTCCCAGGGCCGCTGCGCGGTGGCCGTGCCTGCGGGAATCAGCCAGCCGGCCAGGGGCAGGGCGAGCAGCACGATGGGCACATTGATCAGGAACACCGAGCCCCACCAGAAGTATTCGAGCAGCAGCCCGCCCACCACCGGCCCGAAGGCCGCACCGCCCGAGGCCACCGAGGCCCAGATGCCGATGGCCAGCGCGCGCTCGCGCTCATCGGCAAAGCTCAGGCGGATCAGGGACAGCGTGGCCGGCATCATCATGGCCGCGCCCACGCCCAGCAGCGCGCGCGCCGCAATCAGCAGGGCGGGCGAGGGCGCAAAGGCCGCGCACAGCGATGCCACGCCGAACACGCACAGCCCGGCCATGAACAGCCGCTTGTGGCCGAGCCTGTCGCCCAGCGTGCCCATGCCCAGCAGCAGGCCGGAGACCACCAGGGCATAGATATTGACGATCCACAGCTTGGCCGAGGCCGTGGCCGCCAAGTCATGCGTCAGGCGCGGCAGTGCCGTGTAGAGCACCGTCATGTCGATGACGATGAGCAGCAGCGCTACCGAGACGATGGCCAGCACCAGCCAGCGGCGCGGATCGGCCGCCTGGGATTTTGGAAGATGCCCCGCAACGGGGTTCTGGGTTTGCGTTGTGAACGCCATAAAGCACCTGTTTGCCCCGGGCCTTGTGGGCCAGGACTTCCTTCTTGATGAAAACCACAGTTTCCATCAATGAAATGATTCATCAAAGTTTGATTCCATCCATAAAATTGATGGATGGAATGGACACTCGACAGGCTGAAGCATTTCGTGGCGGTGGCCGAAGCCGGCACCATGACCGAGGCCGCCCGTCGCCTGGGGCGTGCGCAGTCGGCCGTGAGCACGGCCATCGGCCTGCTGGAAGCCGACCTGGGGCTGGAGCTGTTCGACCGCGTGGGGCGCCGCGTGCAGCTGACGGCGGCAGGGGAGGTGATGCTGCTGGAGGCCCGGTCCCTGCTGCACCAGGCCCAGGCCATGGACCACCGCGCCCGCGCATTGGCCGCAGGCGGGCAGGCACGCCTGGCCGTTGCGCTGGACGAGGCATTGCCCTATGTGCCGCTGGCCCAGCTGTTCAAGGAGCTGGCGGCGCGCTTTCCGGCCATGGAGCTGACCGTGCTGAACGGCACGGCCTCCGAAGTGGCCGAGCATGTGGCGGCGCAGCGTGCCCAGGTCGCCTTCCAGTTCGACCGAGCGCCTGCGCCGGCCACCTGCGCCCAGCGCCATATCGGCAGCGTGCCGCAGACCATTTGCGTGGCCAAGGGCCATGTGCTCGATGGCACGGCGGCCCTCACGCGCAGGCAACTGGCCGCGCACCGCCAGTTGCTGATGCACATCGAGGGCGTGGAGGACACCGTGCTCAGTCCCGCCGTCTGGCGCTCCAACAGCTTCTATGTGATTGCCGACATGGTGGCCGACGGCCTGGGCTGGGCCATCCTGCCGGTCAATATTGCCGAGTTCGGCGACCTGCGCCCGCATCTGCGGCAACGCGCCTGCGAGGGGCTGGCGCTGCCGCCGCTGACCGTGCGCATGCTGTGGCTGGAAGGGCTGGCGCCCGGGGCCGAAGCGCTGTGGATGCGCCAGCGCCTGGCCGAGCTGCTGGCCCTGATGGCCACGGCCTGAGCGGCCTGAGCAGTCTGGGCTGGCGCGGGCGTTGCGGCCGTGTTCAGGTGCAGGCGGCGGCTGCGTCTTCGGCGGGCTGGCTCTCTTTCGCTCGTGCCTGGCGTGCGGCCAGCACGCCCAGGGCCCACATGGCGACACCGGCCAGCAGCGCCACCACGAAGGAAATGCGCGCGCCCCACAGGTCGGTGGCCCAGCCTGCGGCGGCCGCGCCCAGGGCCACGCCCATGGCAATGCCCGTCAGCAGCCAGGTCATGCCTTCGGTCAGGCGCTGGTGCGGCACCTGCTGCTCCACCAGGCCCATGGCCACGGTGATGGTCGGCCCGAAGGTAATGCCGGCCAGCAACACGGCCAGGGTCAGCGTGAACACATTGGTGGCCAGCAGCAGGGGCACGGCGGTGATGCAGACCGAGGCGCCCACCCAGGCAATCTGGCGGTGCAGCGGCGCCTTCAGGCGCAGCGTGCCGAACACCAGTCCCATCACGCAGGACCCCAGCGCATAGAACGACAGCACGATGCTGGCCGCCGCCGGCTGGCCCTGCTGCGTGGCAAAGGCCACGCTGGCCACGTCGATGGTGCCCACGATGATGCCCTGGGCCAGCATGAACAGCGCCAGCGTGCGCACCACGGGATGGCGGGCCAGCGACTGCTGGCGCGTGCGCTGCTGCGATGTGTCCACGGGCGGCTCTGTGCGGCGCTGGGCCACGAACAGCGCCACGCCCACCAGCAGCAGCAAGGAGGCGGCCAGCGGCCCGGCCTCGGGGAACAGCACCATGCTCAAACCCACCGACAGCGGCGGGCCGACGATGAAGCAGACATCGTCCAGCACGGCCTCCAGCGCATAGGCCGTCTGCAGCTGGGGCGTGCCGCGCAGCAGCACGGTCCAGCGCGCACGCACCATGGCCGGCATGCTGGGCAGGGCGCCCACCAGCGCTGCCAGCACCAGCAGCAGCCAATCCGGCCCCTGCCAATGCGCGCAGGCCAGCAGCGCAAACATGGCGGCAGCACTCACGGCCGCTGCCCAGGGCAGCACCTTGCGCTGGCCATGGCGGTCCACCAGGGCCGAGATGCGGGGCGCCAGCACCGCAATGGACAGCGCAAAGCAGGCCGCGACCGCGCCGGCCAGCGTGTAGGCGCCGCGCTGCTGGGACAGCATGGTGATCAGGCCGATGCCCGTCATGGAAAGGGGCAGGCGGGCCAGGAGACCGGCCAGCACAAAGGCGGCCGTGCCGGGCCGGGTGAACAGCTGGCGGTAGGCGTGGAACATGGAAACCTCGGAAAACGGACAGGCCGCTGCAATCACATACGCGGCGTATGTCAGCGATTCTACGGGTTGCCCATGACGCGCCGTATCATTGGCATACGTTTTGTATGTGAATGGAGTGCGCCATGCGCAAAAGCCGGGCCAGCATGATCGAGGAGACACGCGCCAAGCTCATCGAGGCTGCGCGCGAGGCCTTTGGCAGCCAGGGCTATTCCCAGGCCTCCATGGACGAATTGACGGCCAATGCCGGCCTGACGCGCGGCGCGCTGTACCACCATTTCGGTGGCAAGCCGGGCCTGCTGGCCGCCGTGGTGGCGCAGATGGATGCCGAGATGGACGCACGCCTGGAGCAGGTGCTGGCCGACCATGCCGACCCCTGGGAGGGGTTCCTGGCCTACTGCCGCGCCTACCTGGCCATGGCGCAGGAGGGCGAGATACGCCGCATCGTGCTGCAGGATGCGCGCGCCGTGCTCACGGGCACGGACCAGGGCGAGCAGCACCGCGCCTGCATCGCCTTCGTGGCCGGCTACCTGGAGCAGCTCATGGACCGCGGCGTGATCGTGCGTGCCAATCCTCTGGCCATGTCGCGCCTGCTCAATGGCTGCCTGGTGGAATCCGCGTTCTGGATTGCCGAGGAAGGGGCGCCCCCCGAACGCCTGCCGCAGGCGCTGCAGGCGCTGGAGTTGACGCTCAAGGGGTGGAAGGCGCCTGCGAGGGGCTGAGCGGCTGAGCGGCGCTGTGCCAGCCCGCCCTCGCTCGAACTTCACTCGTGCTTCACTCGTACTTCTTTTCCAGCGCATCCCAGAACGGCTTGTTGACCAGGCGCTGGCGCTCGGCAAAGGGGGCGACCACAGCGGGGTTCTCGTCCACCCTGCGCTCGTTGCGCAGTTGGCCCAGCGCCTTTTGCATGCCGGCCACGGCGCCTTGCAGCGCCGCGTTGGCATACAGCACCAGGCCATAGCCCAGGTCTGCCAGCTCGCCCGCGTCGGTGATGGGCGTCTTGCCTCCGATCACCATGTTCATCAGCTGCGGCGTGGACAGGCGCTGGGGCAGGGCGCGGATTTCTTCGGCCTGGGTCACGGCCTCGACAAAAAGGATGTCGGCTCCCGCCTCGGCAAAGCGCTGGGCGCGCTCCACGGCGGCCTCGAAGCCTTGGGTGGCGCAGGCATCGGTGCGCGCCATGATCAGCGTGCCCTGGTCGCGGCGCGCGTCCACGGCGGCCTTGATCTTGCCCAGCATCTCGTCGGTGGAAATCACTTCCTTGCCATTGAAATGGCCGCAGCGCTTGGGGCTGATCTGGTCCTCGATCTGGATGCAGTCGGCGCCTGCGCGCTCCAGCGTGCGCACGGCGTGGTAGGTGTTGAGCGCGTTGCCGAAGCCGGTGTCGGCATCGACGATCAGCGGCAGATCCACCGCATCACGGATGCGGGCCGTGTGGTCGGCGATGTCGGTCAGGCCCATGAAGGCCTGGTCGGGCAGGCCGAACCACATGTTGGTCACGCCGGCTCCGGTCACATAGATGGCCTCGAAGCCGAGATCGGCCACGACGCGCGCGGACAGCGCGTTGAATGCGCCGGGCACGAGCACGCCGCGGCGCGCTTCGGCCAGGGCCTTGAGTTGTTGCTTGGTGTTCATGGATGGTTCTGTCGAATGGGAAAAAGCGATGCGCGGGCTGGCGCTCAGTCCAGCGTGATGTTGGCGTTCTTGATCACCGGGCCCCACTTGGCGCGCTCGGCCTCGATGAACTTGCCGTAGGCCTGGGGCGTGCCGCCCATGACCATGCCGCCCGTGTTCTCGATCATGGCGCGCACCTCGGCGTCCTTGAGTGCCTCGTTCACGGCCTTGTTCAGGCGCTCGATCACGGCCGGCGGCGTGCTGGCCGGTGCAATCATGCCCAGCCAGTTGTATGACTCGAAGCCCTTGATGCCCGCCTCATCCAGCGTGGGCACGCTGGGCAGCACCTTCAGTCGCTGCTTGCTGGACACGGCCAGCGCCTTGACCTTGTCGCCCTGGATGGCGGGCAAGGCCGCATAGCCCATCTCGAACATGAAGGCCAGGTGCCCGCCCATCAGGTCGGTGGCTGCCAGCGCGCCGCCCTTGTAGGGCACATGGACCATGTCCGTGCGCGTCTGGAAGGCCAGCAGCTCGCCCGACAGGTGGTGGGCGCCGCCCACGCCCGATGATCCATAGGTCAGCGTGCCCGGCTTGGCCTTGGCTGCAGCCACCAGCTCGGCCACGGTCTTGAACGGCTGGTTGGGCGCCGTGGTCAGGATCAGCGGCGCCTCTTCGATCAGGATGATGGGCTGCAGGTCGCGGGCGGCGTTGTAGGGCAGCTTTTTCATCAGCATGGGATTGGTCACCAGCGGACCTGGCGAGCCGAAGCCGAAGGTATGGCCGTCCGCGGCTTTGGCAATGGCATCCGTGCCCGTCACGCCGCCCGCGCCGCCGCGGTTGTCGATCACGATGGGCTGGCCCAGGCTCTGGCCTATCTTGTCGGCGATCTTTCGGGCCCGCGTATCGGCAAAGCCGCCGGCCGCATAGGGCACGATGAGCTTGATGGGGCGGGAGGGCCAGGCATCTGCGCCCTGGGCCACGGCGGTGGCGGGAGCGGCGAGCAGGGCCGCAGCGGCGGCGGTGGCACTCAGGGCCAGCCCCAAGCTCAGGCGGAGGGTGTTGCGGCGGGTATTCATGGTGTCTTGTCTCGGTTGGGATCCGTGGTTGTGGCGGGAGCGGCTCACTTTTCCTGCATCTTCGCGGCCTTGACGATCTCGCCCAGGCGCTTGCGCTCGGCATCGGTGAATTTCACGAACTCGGCGCGCGTGCCGCCGATGGGCTCGATGCCCAGGCCCTTGAGCTTCTCCACGGTGGCCGGCTCCTTCATGGCCTGGTCCACGGCGGCGGCCAGCTTGTCCAGGATGGCGGGCGGCGTGCCCTTGGGTGCATGGATGCCGGCCCAGTGCGCGATCTGCAGCTCGGCAAAGCCCTGCTCCACGGCGGTGGACAGCTGCGGATAGGCGGAGATGCGCTGCGTCCAGGTGGTGGCCAGGGCCTTGAACTTGCCCTCATTGAGGATGTGGGGCAGGGCGATGATGCTGGCCTCCGACGTGCCCTCCACCTGGCCGCCCAGCACGGCCGTCGTGCTTTCCGATCCGCTCTTGTAGGGCACGGGCTGCAGCTGTGCGCCGTACTTCACGTTCAGCATCTCGGCCACGAAATGCGGCGTGCTGCCCGTGCCGGCCGTGGCGAAATTGAAGCCCTGGCCCTTCTTCGATGCCTCGACGAAATCGCGCAGGTTCTGGTAGGGCGCGTTCTTGGGAACCACGATCACCGAAGGCGCCAGTCCGATCATGGCCACGGGCACCAGCGCATCGTCCTTGAACGGCATGGTCTTCTTGATCATGCTGTTGGAGATCACGCCGGCCGCGCTCACCAGCAGGGTGTAGCCATCGGGCTGGGCCTTGGCCACGATGTCGGCGCCCACGGTGCCGCCTGCGCCGGGCCGGTTGTCGATGACCACGGGCTGGCCCAGGATTTTGGACGCACCTTCGGCGGCCGAGCGGGCCATCAGGTCGTTGGCGCCGCCTGCAGAGAACGGCACCACCAGGCGGATGGGGCGGGTGGGCCAGGCATCGGCGGCAGGCGCGGCAAACGACACGCCGGCCAGCGGCAGCACGGTGGCAAGCAGGGCGGCCAGGGCGGTGCGGCGGGGCAGGCGGGATGGCTGGTGCATGGGGAGTCTCCTGGAAATACTTGAAATGATTGAAACGCCGGCCTTGTTTGCAAGCTGCATGCCATGGCAATAAAGGGTAAACCCTTGTTATTGCAAGCCATTGATCTGAATGAATTTTTCAGTTCGCAAGAGGATGGGGTGGAACCTGCTGCTGGATTCATGCAGCGCGATGTTGCATGAATGAAATAATCGGTTGCATGAATGAATCAGTCGTGGCCCATGTCCCTGGAACCCCGTCCGCCCCCCGCGCGGCATGGCCCCGTGTCGTCACCATAGGCCGCCACCGCATCGGCCGCGTGCTGGAGCGCATGTCCCTGGCGTTGGGCGACCAGGTGCGTGTGGAGCATGTCAGCGCGGCCTTTGACGACGCCGTGCAGGCCGTGCGCGCGCTGCAGGCGGTCGAGCCCATAGACGCCCTGGTGGCCGCCGGCGCCAGTGGTGCCTGGGTGCGCGAGCATGTCGACATTCCCGTGGTCATGATCGAGGTGCGCGGCTTCGATCTGCTGCAGGCGCTGGCCAGCGCGCGGGAGTTGGCGCAGGCGGGCGGCACGCCGCGCATCGGGCTGGTGTCGTTTGACCATCCCTCGCCGCACCTGGCCCAGTTCGACGCGCTGTTCGGCGCCGGCATTGCCCAGTTCAGCTACCACGGGCCCGAGGATGCCCAGGCCTGCGTGCGTGCGCTGCAGGCCGCAGGCGTGGGTGCCGTGGTCGCGCCTGGGCTGGTTGCCGATCTGGCCGAGCAGGCCGGCATTCCCAGCGTGCTGCTGTACTCCGACGGCGCCGTGCTGCAGGCGCTGCGCGACGCGGTGCTGCTGGCCCGCCACCGCCATGCCGAGCGCGCCCGCCACCAGCGGCTGGAAACCGTGCTCGGCCAGTTGCAGGACGGCGTGGTCGCCGTGGACACCCAAGGCTGCATCCAGGCACTGAACCCCACCATGGCGGCCCTGCTGGGAGCGCCTGCCAAGGCGCTGCATGGCCGGCTGCTGGACGAGGTGGCGCCCGCGCTGGCACTGGCGCAGGCGCTGCAGTCGCAGTCCCTGGAGCCCGAGGGCAGTGAAGACGTGGTCCAACTGGCCATGCGCACCCTGGTGGTACGGCGCGCGCCCATCGTGGAAAACGGCCAGCTCACGGGCGCCTTGCTGGTCTGCCGCGATCCCGCCACCATCCAGCGCGCCGACCGCCACCTGCGCGCCAACCGCAGCCTGCGCGGCGCGGGCGTGCGCTGGCGCATCGAAGACTACGCGGGCGACAGCGAACCCGCCCAGCGCGTGCGCCGCCTGGCGCGCCAGTTCGCGGCCAGCGATGCCACCGTGCTCATCCAGGGCAACAGTGGCACGGGCAAGGAGTTGCTGGCCCAGGGCATGCACCGCGCCAGCCGGCGCGCCGCCCAGCCCTTTCTGGCCGTCAACTGCGCGGCCCTGGGGGAAAGCCTGCTGGAGAGCGAACTCTTCGGCTACGACGAAGGCGCTTTCACCGGCGCGCGGCGCGGCGGCAAGACCGGGCTGATCGAGGCGGCCCATACGGGCACCTTGTTCTTGGACGAGATCGGGGACATGCCGCTGGCCCTGCAATCCCGCCTGTTGCGCGTGCTGCAGGAGCGCGAAGTGCTGCGCGTGGGCTCCACCACGTCCGTGCCCGTGGACCTGCGCGTCATCGCCGCCACGCATGCCGATCTGGCGACCCTGGTCGAGCGCGGTGAATTCAGGCGCGACCTGTTCTACCGCCTGGCCGTGCTGCGCCTGGCCATGCCCGGACTGCACGAACGCGGACAGGGCGATGTCCAGGCCCTGGCCCGCACCATGCTTGCGCGACGTTTGCGCACGCAGTCGCTGCAGGCCGAGGCCTCTTCACTGGAGCCCTTGCTGGAAGCCCTGCTGGATTTGGCCGCCGCTCACCGCTGGCCCGGCAATGCGCGAGAGCTGGACAACTGGGTGGAGCGCCTGCTGGCCTGCCGCCACGACCTGCGTGACAGTGCGGGCCGCGTGGACATGGGCCGGCTGCGGGAGCTGTTTCCTGAATGCGACGGAGCTGGGCAGGGTACCGTTCAGACCCTGCCCGCACAGCAGCGGCAACTGCAGTTGCGCGAGGCCCGGCGCGATGCCGAGCGCCAGCGCATGCGCGAAGTACTGGAGCAGGTGCAGGGCGACCAGCGCCGCGCCTGCGAGATCCTGGGTATCAGCCGGGCCACGCTGTGGCGCAGGTTGCGCGACAGCCGTTGATCGCGCGCTTGCGTCCTGCGGCTATTCCCGCTGCAGGGCAGGGTCCACCTGCATGGCCTCGGGATTACAACGGGGCGTGCCCAGCATCGTGGGTTGATCATTTTGGCAAATGCCGCTGATGAACTGTCTGTGGCTATAGGTTCCGGGCTTGTCGACAGGGCCCATATAGATGCGGGCACTGAGTGTGCCGAATTCATCCACTTTCAGGTGCTTGGCCTCATAAATGAAGTGACTGATGTTTGTACCCCAGTCGCATTCGGCCGTTCCCTTTGAGTGGAAGCCATCGCCCGCATACTTCAAATCGCCCACGTATTCACAGCTACCTGAGCCGCCCGTTTTTTGGGACATGGTGAGCGTATTGCCATCGGCCTTGATGGTGATCGTGCCCGGTGTGATATTGGAGAACTCATAGGCGACGGTGTGGACGAATGTGAAGTTGAGTCGGCGCTTCAGATCCTCGAACTGGAAGCGCTGAAGGCGCTGCGGAGCCTCGCCGGGCAGGGTGATCGTCGCCGTGGTGGAGGAATCGAAGACGATCCTGACCGGGCCAGCCTCCTGTGCAAGTTCTCCATCGCGGGCCTGGCCACCCAGTGCGCGGCCATTGCGGTATTCCGTGAGCACGCCGTCAAACTGCTTGCCGTCCTTCAGCGTGCCTGCGGCCTGCAGGAACAGTGACGATCCATCCGCGCGATAACCGAAATAGGTCAGGATCAGCGTGGAGCCGCCTTGCCTGTCGATCTGAATGCCGCGCCCGGGCTTGCCATTGAGTTCCGCGCCAATGCTCCACATGCCCGAATCCGGCAGAATGGCCAGCGCGGGTGTGGAAATGAAGGCGGCAAGGGCCGCGGCCATGAGGCCATTCAGTCGCTTTGACATGCTTGCTCCGTTGGTTTTGGGGATATTGAATCGAATGGATGCCGGACTTTAACCGCGATCCACTGCGGAATGCTGAATCGCCCGGGATGACGGAGTCATTTGGTTTTCTGCTCGAATGAAATGGTCGTCGTGATTGCCATTGGCTATTGAAAATCACATGGAAGAATCATGAAACCTGCAGCCCATCAACCCCGCCCAGCCGCTCGGCCAGGAAATCCATCAGCACGCGCAGCTTGAGCGGCAGGTGGCGCGTGGGCGGGTGAAGAATCCACAGCTGGCCGCTGTAGTTGGGCAGGAAGCTCCAGTCCGGCAGCACTTGCACGATGCGCCCGTCCGCCAGGGCCTCGCGTGCCGTGAAGCGGGGCAGGCTGGCGATGCCGATGTGCTGCAGCACGGCGTCCAGCCGCACACCGGTGTGGTTGGCGGCATAGCGCCCGCGCACGGCCACGGTGACGGTCTTGCCATGGCTGCGCAGCTTCCAGTGTGCGTCGCCGGGCTCCTCGCCCAGGTAGATGCAGCTGTGGGCCTTGAGCTCCAGCGGATGCACGGGCGTGCCGTGCCGGGCCAGGTACTGGGGCGAGGCGCACAGCAGATGGTCGATGTCCATCAGGTGGCGGCCCATGAGGCCCGGCGGCGGGTGGTTGGTGATGCGTATGGCCAGGTCCACCGGGTCGTCGATCAGGTCCATGTAGCGGTCTTCCAGCCGCATCTGCACATCGACCTCCGGATACTGGGCCAGGAAGTCGGGCATGTGGGGATGGACCACGGTACGGCCCACGGCCTTGGGCACGCTGATGCGCACCAGGCCGCGCGGCTGCGCGTCCTGCAGCAGGGACGCGGCCATGACGGCCTGGGCGGCGCCCACCATGTCCAGGCAGCGCGCATGCACCTCGCGGCCGGCCTCGCTCAGGCGCAGCTTGCGCGTAGTGCGTTCCAGAAGGCGCAGGCCCAGAGCCCTTTCCAGCCGCGCCACGCCCCGGCTGGTGGCCGATGGCGTGCTGCCCAGCTGGCGCGCGGCCTCGGAAAAGCTGCCCGTGTCCACCACCTTGACGAAGATGGCCATTTCTCCGAACAGGGGTAGGGCTTGATTTGTGCTCATAGCGCAAAGAATATTTGAAAAGCCAAGGGATTATCGCGGCTGAACGCCAGTCCTACACTGCCACCCCATGCCTTTGCACACCTTCACTCCCTTTATCCCGTCCCATGCCCTGAGCCACGCCGGTGGGCCTGAAATCTGGCTCAAGCTGGATGCGCTGCAACCCTGCGGATCGTTCAAGCTGCGCGGCATAGGCCATGCCTGCGAGACCCTGGCGCGCCAGGGCAAGAAGCGCTTTGTGGCTTCGTCGGGCGGCAATGCCGGCATTGCCGTGGCCTATGCCGGGCGGCAGCTGTCCATACCCGTCACCGTGGTCGTGCCCCAAACCACGACCGAGCATGCGCGGGCACTGATCCGTGCCCAGGGCGCCGAGCTGATCGTGCATGGCGCCGTCTGGGACGAGGCCAATGCCCTGGCCCAGTCCCTGCTGGGCGCCGAAGATGCCTTTGTCCATCCTTTTGACGACCCGCTGCTGTGGGCAGGGCATTCCACCCTGGTCGATGAGCTGGCTGCTGCCGACTTCAAGCCCGACGCCGTGGTGCTGGCCGTGGGCGGCGGCGGCCTGCTGGCCGGCGTGGTGCAGGGCCTGGAGCGCCACGGCTGGACCGATGTGCCCGTGATTGCCGCGGAGACGGCCGGCGCGGACTCCCTGGCGCAGTCGCTGGCCCAGGGCCGCCGCGTGCTGCTGGACCGCATCACCAGCGTTGCCACTTCGCTGGGCGCGCGCCAGGTCTGCCAGCGGGCCTTCGATCTGGCGCAGGTGCACCCCGTGCGCAGCGCCGTGGTGACGGATGCGCAGGCGCTGGACGCCTGCCTGCGCTTCATTGATGACCATCGCCTGCATGTGGAGCCCGCCTGCGGTGCCGCGCTGGCCCTGGCCTACGCAGGCGCACCTGCGCTGCAAGGCTTCAAGCGCGTGCTGGTGGTGGCCTGCGGCGGCACGACGAACACGCTGGAGCAACTGCGGACGTGGCACGCAGCGGCGCTGACCGGTCAGGCGTAAGCACGGCCCAGGCCTGAAGCCGGACCCTGCGCATTCACGCGGCGTTCAACACCTCGCCAGGCACCCTGATCCAGCCTTCCATCAGGATGCGCGCGCTGCGGCTCATCAAGGCCTTGGTCACCTGCCACTGGCCATTCACCAACCGGGCCTCGGCGCCCACGCGCAGCGTGCCGGAGGGATGGCCGAAGCGAACGGCGCCGCGTTCGCCGCCCCCCGCCGCCAGATTCACCAGCGTGCCCGGCACCGCTGCCGCCGTGCCGATGGCCACCGCCGCCGTGCCCATCATTGCGTGGTGCAGCTTGCCCATGGACAGGGCGCGCACCAGCAGGTCCACATCGCCTGCCTCGATGCGTTTGCCGCTGGAGGCCGTGTAGGGCGCCGGCGATGCCACAAAGGCGATTTTTGGCGTGTGCTGGCGCCTGGCGGCTTCGGACAGTTCCTGGATCAGGCCCATCTGCAGGGCGCCGTGGGCGCGTATGGCCTCGAAGCGCGCCAGCGCCTCGGCATCGCCGTTGATGGCGTCCTGCAGCTCGCAGCCCGTGTAGCCCAGGTCCTTTGCGTTCAGGAAGATGGTCGGAATGCCCGCATTGATCAGCGTGGCTGCAAAGCTGCCCACGCCAGGCACATCCAGGCGATCCACGAGATGGCCCGTGGGGAACATGGCTCCTCCGTCCTCTCCCTCATCGGCAGGGTCCAGGAAATCCAACGCCACCTCGGCCGCAGGAAAGGTCACGCCATCGAGCTCGAAGTCGCCTGTCTCCTGCACCTGGCCGTTCGTGATGGGCACATGGGCCACGATGGTCTTGCCGATATTGGCCTGCCAGATACGGAGGGTGACCATGCCGTTGCGTGGAATGCGCGCAGGGGCTATCAATCCCATGTGGATGGCGCAGGGCCCCACGGCGGCCGAGAGATTGCCGCAGTTGCCGCTCCAGTCCACGAAGGGCCGGTCGATGGAGACCTGGCCGAACAGGTAGTCCACGTCATGGCCTTCGCGCGTGCTGGCCGAGAGGATCACGGCCTTGCTGGTGCTCGACGATGCATTGCCCATGCCGTCGATCTGCTTGCCGTAAGGGTCGGGGCTGCCCAGGGCGCGCAGCAGGATGGCGTCGCGCACGGCGCCCGGCTGTTGCGCAGCCTCCGGAAGGTCTTGCAGGCGGAAGAACACGCCCTTGCTGGTGCCTCCGCGCAGGTAGGTGGCGGGAATGCGGATCTGGGGTGCGGTGTTCATCAAGCGTCCTGTGTCTGTGCAAGAAAGTCCTGGGCGAAGCGCTGCAGCACGCCGCCCGCCTCGTAGACCGATACCTCCTCGGCCGTGTCCAGCCGGCAGGTCACGGGCACGCGCAGCGTCTGGCCGTCTCTTCGTTCAATCACCAGCGTGAGTTGGGTGCCCGGCGTGCGCTCGCCTTCCACGCCATAGATCTCCGTGCCGTCCAGCGCCAGGGTCCTGCGGTCGGTGCCCGGCAGGAACTGCAGCGGCAGCACGCCCATGCCGATGAGGTTGGTGCGGTGGATGCGCTCGAAGCCTTCGGCCACCACGGCCTCGACTCCGGCCAGCCGCACTCCCTTGGCCGCCCAGTCGCGCGAGCTGCCCTGGCCGTAGTCGGCGCCCGCGATGATGATCAGCGGCTGGCGCCGGTTCAGGTAGGTTTCCATGGCCTCCCACATGCGCACCACGCGCCCTTCGGGCTCGATGCGCGCCAGCGATCCCTTGTGCTGCACGCCGTCGATGACGGCCATCTCGTTGACCAGCTGCGGGTTGGCGAAGGTGGCCCGCATGGCGGTGAGGTGGTCGCCGCGGTGGGTGGCGTAGGAGTTGAAGTCTTCCTCGGGCAGGCCCATGCGCGCCAGGTATTCGCCCGCCGCGCTGTCGGCCAGGATGGCGTTGGAGGGCGACAGGTGGTCGGTGGTGATGTTGTCGGGCAGCAGGGCCAGCGGCCGCATGTTGCGCAGCGTGCGCGGGAAGGCCGCCAGCGCGCCCACGCCTTCGGTGTCCCAGTAGGGCGGACGGCGGATGTAGGTGGACTGGGGGCGCCAGTCGTACTGGGGCAGGGCCTTGTTTCCGTCGTCCTTGCGGATGGCGAACATGGGTTCGTAGACGGCGCGGAATTGCGCAGGTTTGACCGCTTGCTCGACGATGGCGTCGATCTCCTCGTCGGCGGGCCACAGGTCCTTGAGGCGGATCTCGCGGCCGTCCACCACAGCCAGCACATCCTGCTCGATGTCAAAGCGCACCGTGCCCGCCAGCGCATAGGCCACGACCAGCGGCGGCGAGGCCAGGAAGGCTTGTTTGGCCTGGGGATGGATGCGCCCGTCGAAGTTGCGGTTGCCCGAGAGCACGGCCGTGGCGTAGAGGTCGCGCTCGATGATTTCCTGCTGGATCCTGGGGTCCAGCGCGCCGCTCATGCCGTTGCAGGTGGTGCAGGCAAAGGCGACGATGCCAAAGCCCAACTGCTCCAGCTCGGTGAGCAGCCCGGCCTCTTTCAGGTACAGCTCCACGGCCTTGGAGCCCGGCGCCAGCGAGGATTTGACCCAGGGCTTGCGCGTGAGACCCAGGCGATTGGCATTGCGCGCCAGCAAGGCGGCGGCGATGACATTGCGCGGGTTGCTGGTGTTGGTGCAGCTGGTGATGGCGGCGATGATGACGGCCCCATCGGGCATCAGGCCCTGACTCTCCTGGGCACGGGCGGCCTGCAGCTTGGCCGCATCGGCAATGCCGCGCTCGGCCAGGGCCGAGGTGGGCAGGCGCCGGTGCGGATTCGAGGGGCCGGCCATGTTGCGCACCACGGTGGACAGGTCGAACTGCAGCAGGCGCTCGTACTGGGCATCGGCCAGGCTGTCGCTCCAGAAACCTGCGGTGCGCGCATAGGCCTCGACCAGGCGCACCTGGGCCTCGTCGCGGCCGGTCAGGCGCAGGTAGGCCAGCGTCTGGTCATCAATGGAGAACATGGCCGCCGTGGCGCCGTATTCGGGGCACATGTTGGAGATGGTGGCGCGGTCGCCAATGCTCAGGCTGTCGGCGCCCTCGCCAAAGAATTCCACATAGGCGCCCACCACCTTTTGCTGGCGCAGGAATTCGGTCAGGGCCAGCACGATGTCGGTGGCGGTGATGCCCGCCTGGCGCCGGCCCGTGAGGCGCACGCCCACGATCTCGGGCAGGCGCATCCAGCAGGCGCGGCCCAGCATGACGTTCTCGGCCTCCAGCCCGCCCACGCCCACGGCGATCACGCCCAGGGCGTCCACATGGGGCGTGTGACTGTCCGTGCCCACGCAGGTATCGGGGAAGGCCAGGCCATCCTGCACGGTGACCACGGGGGACATTTTTTCCAGATTGATCTGGTGCATGATCCCGTTCCCCGCAGGGATCACATCCACGTTGGCAAAGGCCTTCTTCGTCCACTCAATGAAGTGGAAGCGGTCCTCGTTGCGGCGGTCCTCGATGGCGCGGTTCTTCACGAAGGCATCGGGATCGAAGCCGCCGCACTCCACGGCCAGCGAGTGGTCCACGATGAGCTGCACGGGAACGACGGGGTTGACCTGGGCAGGGTCGCCGCCTTCGGCCGCGATGGCGTCGCGCAGGCCGGCCAGGTCCACCAGGGCGGTCTGGCCCAGGATGTCGTGGCAGACCACGCGCACGGGGTACCAGGGAAAGTCGATGTCACGCCGGCGCTCGATCAGCTGCAGCAGGTAGCTGTCGAGTTGCGCGGGATCGGCACGGCGCACGAGGTTCTCGGCGTGGACGCGGGCGGTGTAGGGCAGGCGTGCCCAGGCGCCGGGCGAGAGGGCATCGACGGCGGCGCGGGCGTCGATGTAGTACAGCGTGGTGCCGGGCAGGGGTTTCTTGTAGCGGGACGTCATGGGGGCGGATGGATTCTCGGGCCTGCGTGGGCCGATTGCTGTGCGCCGATTACTGTGCGCGGATTTCGTTGTCTTTCACCACCTTGGCGTAGCGGGGAATCTCGGACTGGATCAGGGCGCCGAACTGGGCCGGTGTGCCGCCTGCCGGGGACACGCCCGTGGGCTCCAGCTGGGCCAGCAGTGCCGGCGCCTTGAGGCCGTTGTCCAACGCCGCATTGATGCGCGACAGCACGGCGGGCGGCAGGCCCTTGGGCGCGAGCAGGCCGTGCCAGGCCACCACGTCATAGTCCGGCAGGCCGCTTTCGGCCACCGACGGAATCTCGGGATAGGCGGGCAGGCGCTGGGCCGTGGTCACGGCCAGGGCGTGCAGCTTGCCGCTCTTGACGTGCTGCATCAGCGCCTCGGTGCCGGCCACCAGCATGTCCACGTTGCCCGAAAGCAGATCGGTCACGGCCGGGCCCGTGCCGCGATAGGGCACATGCGTGGCCTTGACCTTGGCCATGCCGAACAGGTACTCGGTGACGATGTGAAGATGGCTGCCATTGCCGGCCGAGGCAAAGGTCAGCTTGCCCGGGTTCTCACGCGCATAGGTCAGCAGTTCCTGCAGGTTTCTGGCGGGCACGCGGGGGCTCACGCAGACCACGTAGGCGCCTTTGGACAGCTGGATCACGGGCGTCATGTCGGCCACGGGGTCGAAGCGCAGCTTGTACAGCGAAGGGTTGACCGTATAGCTGCCCGCCACCAGCAGCAGTGTGTAGCCATCGGCCGCCGAGCGCAGCGCGTACTCGGTGCCCAGCGTGCCACCGGCGCCAGGCCGGTTCTCCACCACCACGGGCTGGCCCAGCCTGTCGTTGAGCACGTTGGAGGCCACGCGCGCAATGAAGTCCGAACCGCCGCCGGGTGCGAAGGGGCAGATGATCTTCAGCGACTTGCTGGGAAAGGCCTCCTGGGCCAGGCCCTGGTGCGGCAGCGCAAGGCCGGCCAGCGGGGCGGGCAGGGCGGCGCAAAAGCGGCGGCGGTTGATGCTCATGGGTTGGTGTCTCCTGCAGAGTTATGGTTGGCAGTGCACCAGGCTTGTTGCAAGCAGCATGCCATCCGACTCAAGGGGAAACCCGTGCAAGCCCCGCAGCCTGCTGCCAGAGGCTGAAGGGCTGCAGCGCCACCTGCTGCCGCGCCATCCGTTTCATTGATGTTTCAAAACTGCCGCCTCTGATTTCATGGATGAGGGCTTGTGCAATGCCTCGCCCTTCACCCCTGGTGCCCGGCAAGGCCCGGCAGGCCCGGCGGGCTCGGGCACAGGGGGCCGGGTGCAAGCACCTTGCTGCCTGCAGTCTAGGGTTTGCCCGTGGAGGTCTTCAGCAAGAGCGCATTCCGACGATAGAGCAAAGGCGTTTGTAGGATTTGTCTTACATATGATTTGCCTGCCGGGTGCCGAAATCCATTTATCCTCGCTCTCTGCTCCACATGGCCTGCCCGGCCTTTTCGGGTGGCTGGCCATGGGGCTGGCAACGAGTGGTTCCGTGCTCCTGGACCGATTCCCCCGTGACTGCCTATTCAGCCTTAGCCGCTCCATGTCAGCTTTTGCCCAGCGCACGCTTGTAGCCATCCGGACCGCCTGGCCAGCCGCCACCGTCATGGCGGTGGGCATGTGCCTGAGCGCCGCGCTCGCCCTGCAGCAGCAGAGGGCGCTGGAGCGCATCGACCTGCAGCGCCATACGCAACAGGCCCAGTCTGCCCGCCAGGCGCTGGAGATGCGCCTGGATGCCTATGCCGTCATGGTCCAGCATGTGGCCAACCAGCTGGCCGCCTCTCCCGAGATGGGGCAGCAGGCCTTCGCGCGCATTGCGCAGGCGCTGCGCATACAGATACAGCCCGGCATGCAGGCGCTGACCTTTACGCGGGCCGCAACGGAGCACGGTCAGGCCAGCCAGGATTCGTCGGCCTCGTTCAGGCCCGATCCCCACTATTTCTTCATCGACTATCTCTGGCCGGTGGAAGGCAATGAATCCATCGCCGGCCTGGACATGCACGACCGCCCCAGTCTCATGGCCAGCATGCTGCGCAGCCGGGACAGCGCGGCCGCCGTGGTCTCGGCGCCGTTTGCCATGAAGCAGCCCGGCGAGCATGCCACCGCCGTGCTGGTGCGCGCGCCCGTCTTTGCGCTTGCGGACCACCAGTCCCCGGATGGCACGGCCGCGCATCCGCTGTTCCTGGGAACGGCCGACGTCAGCATTCGTGTGCACGACCTGGTGCAGGACCTGCATGAGCGCGGTTTCCTGGGTCGGCTAGCGCTGGCCATGCATGA
This sequence comes from Delftia sp. DLF01, assembly GCF_014852125.1. Taxonomy (NCBI): domain Bacteria; kingdom Pseudomonadati; phylum Pseudomonadota; class Betaproteobacteria; order Burkholderiales; family Comamonadaceae; genus Delftia; species Delftia sp. DLF01. The sequence continues at coordinate 203,117 of NZ_JACVAZ010000003.1, read as the reverse complement.
TGCAGGCCCGGTCTCGCCCCTGCCGCCGGCCGGCGTATCGCCGCTGCCGCTGTATCTGGGTGCTGCCTGGCCCGAGCGCGGGCAGGAAGCGGTAGGCCTGGGCGACACCGGCCAGGTGGTGCTGGAGCAGACGCTGCAGGCCCAGGACCGGCTGTGGCGGCTGAACTTCATTCCCGTGAGCACGGCCCTGTCCTGGACCGAGCGTGCCCAGCCCCTGGTGCTGTTTGCGCTGGGCATGCTGGTGTCAGTCCTGCTGGCCTCGCTGGCGGCAGCCTGGTGGCGGCGCCATCCGTCCAGCTGGGCGCAGCTGCGTGCCTCTTCCCGCAGCATGCGCGAGAGCGATGCCCGCTTTCAGGCACTGTTCGAGCAGGCCGCCGTGGGCGTGGTGCAGATCGACGCGGCCAACGGCAATGTCCTGCATGTGAACCGCAGGTATTGCGACATCACCGGCCACGAGGCACAGCAGCTGTGCCAGCGCCCCCTGCTGGCCCTGGTGGCCGCCGAAACGGTGGAGGGCGACAGGCTGCTGCTGCAGGAACTGGCTGCGGGCCAGCGCCGCGCCCTGCAGATCGAGCGGCAGCTGCGGCGCAGCGACGGCAGCCTGGTCTGGGTGGAGCTGCACATCTCCGCGCTGGGCCACGGCCCATCGCTGCGGCTGATGGCCCTGGTGCAGGACATCAGCGCGCGCCGCCACTTGCAGCAAATGCAGCGCGACGGATCGCGCCACCTGCGCATGGTCATCCAGCGCCTGCCCCTGGGCCTGGCCATGCTGCAGGAGGATGGCCGCTTCGCCTACTGGAACGAGGAATTCATGCGCCTGGCAGGCCATGGCGCCACGGCCGGCATGGATGGCGACGGCTGGTGGCGCAACATGTGCCCGGATGAAGCGCGCCGCCAGCGCATGCAGCGCCGCTTCGAGGCTGCGCAGGCGCGGGCGCGCGTTGCCCAAAGCCCCCATGGCAGCGAGTCCGACAGCTGCGGCACCCTCAACTCCGAGGAGTACCAGCTCATAGGCAGCGACGGCTGCGCGCGCTCCGTATCCATCGGCGGCATGCTGCTGGACGAAGGCTGCCTGCTGATCCTGCAGGACCAGAGCCAGCGCAAGACCGCCGAAGAGGAAATTCGCCGCCTGGCCTTCTACGATGCGCTCACCGGCCTGCCCAACCGCCGCCTGCTGGTGGACCGGCTGCAGCAGGCGCTGGCCTCCAGCCGCCGTCGCGGACGCTGTGGCGCCGTCATGCTGCTGGACGTGGACAACTTCAAGGCCTTCAACGACAGCCTGGGGCTGGAACTGGGCGACGTGCTGCTGCGCATGATTGCCGAGCGACTGGCCCAGTCCCTGGGCCGCGAGGCCACGCTGGCCCGCCACAGCGGCGATGACTTCGTCGTGCTGCTGGAGGACCTGGGCAAGGACTCCATGCACGCCGCCTCCAAGCTCGAAGGCGAGGTCCAGCGCATGCGTTCGCTGCTGCTGCAACCGCTGCAACTGAGTGGCCAGTCCTGCCACATCACGCTGAGCATAGGCGCCAGCCTGTTCGGCGAGCAGGAACTCAGTGCCGACGAGGTGCTGCGCCGTGCCGAGATGGCCATGTACCAGGCCAAGGGCATGGGGCGCAACACGCTGCAGTTCTTCGATCCGCAACTGCAGGCCGTGCTCAGATCGCGCACGGCCATGGAGCAGGAAATGCGCGAGGGCCTGGTGCGCTCGCAATTCGTCCTGTACTACCAGCCGCAGGTGGCGAACGGGCGCATCGTCGGCGCCGAGGGCCTGCTGCGCTGGAACCACCCGCGCGAAGGGCTGGTGCCTCCGTCGCTCTTCGTCTCGCTGGCCGAGGAAACGGGCCTGATCCAGCAACTGGGCGAATGGGTGCTGGGCGAGGCCTGCCGGCAACTGGCGCAATGGGCGGCGGAGCCGGACATGGCCTGCCTGATGCTGGCCGTCAACGTCAGCCCGCGCCAGTTCCACCAGGCGCGCTTCGTGGAGCAGGTGCTGCAGGCGCTCAAGGAGCACGGTGCCAATCCGCGCCTGCTCAAGCTGGAGCTGACCGAAAGCCTGCTGCTGGCCGACGTGGACGACACGGCGGCCAAGATGGCCACGCTCAAGGCACACGGCGTGGGGTTCTCGCTGGACGACTTCGGCACCGGCTACTCCTCCCTGGCCTATCTCAAGCGCCTGCCGCTGGACCAGCTCAAGATCGACCGCAGCTTCGTGCGCGACGTGCTCAGCGACCCCAACGACGCGGCCATTGCGCGCACCATCGTCGCCCTGGGCACCAGCCTGGGCCTGCAGGTCATCGCCGAGGGTGTGGAGACCGAGGCGCAGCGCCAGTTCCTCGAAGACCAGCACTGCCATGCCTGGCAGGGCTACCTGCTCAGCCCGCCCGTGCCCGTGCGCAGCTTCGAGGCACTGGTGCGCCAGGCCATCGTGTCGCGCCCTCCGGCCCTGAGCCCGGCGAACCTGCCGCAGCAGGCGCAGGACCGGCCCCAGGTGGTGGCGTGCACGGATGGCAGCGGGGTGCCGGACGCCCCCTCAAACCATTCTTGACATTCGACACGGCCCCGCGCGGGCCGCTTTCCATTCTTGAGCAGGGGTGGCGCGCGGTATCATTCCGAGCTTCCCTGTTGTTCCCCCACGTCCTCATTCGTCCGTTCGCCGCGGACCGCCATCTGCCTGCATCGTGCGCCTGAATTCCATCAAGCTGTCCGGCTTCAAGTCCTTCGCCGAGCCCACCAACTTCATGCTGCCGGGGCAACTGGTGGGCGTGGTGGGCCCCAACGGCTGCGGCAAGTCCAACATCATGGATGCGGTGCGCTGGGTGCTGGGCGAGAGCAAGGCCAGCGAGCTGCGCGGCGAGTCCATGCAGGACGTGATCTTCAACGGCACCACGCACCGCAAGCCGGCCAGCCGCTCCAGCGTGGAGCTGGTGTTCGACAACAGTGACCACCGCGCGGGCGGCCAGTGGGGCCAGTTCGGCGAAATCGCCGTCAAGCGCGTGCTCACGCGCGAGGGCAACAGCAGCTACTTCATCAACAACCAGGCCGTGCGCCGCCGCGATGTGCAGGACGTGTTCCTGGGCACGGGCCTGGGCCCGCGCGCCTACGCCATCATCGGCCAGGGCACGATCAGCCGCATCATCGAGTCGCGCCCCGAGGAACTGCGCCTGTTCCTGGAAGAGGCCGCAGGCGTGTCCAAGTACAAGGAGCGCCGGCGCGAGACCGAGAACCGGCTCTCGGCCACCACCGAGAACCTCACGCGCGTGGAAGACATCCTGCGCGAGCTAAACAACAACCTCGACCGGCTGGAAAAGCAGGCCGAGGTGGCGGCCCAGTACAACGCGCTGCAGTCCCAGGTCACGCTCAAGCAGCAGCAGCTGTGGTTCCTCAAGCGCGCCGAGGCCGAGGCCGAGCAGGACCGCGTGCGCGTGGAGGGCCTGCAGGCCGTCAACGAGCTCGAAGAGCGCATGGCCGACATCCGCAACAACGAAAGCGGACTCGAGACCCTGCGCCAGGCGCACTACGACGCCAGCGACCAGGTCAACCAGGCCCAGGCCAAGCTCTACGAATCCACGGCCGAAGTCGGCAAGCTGGAGGCCGAGATCCGCTACGTGCTCGAAGGCCGCCAGCGCGTGCAGCAGCGGCTGCAGCAGCTGTCCGAGCAGGTGCTGCTGTGGAACAGCCGCCGCGAGGAAGCCGAAGCCGAGATCGAGAACCTCGAAGGCGCCGGCATGGACGCCGAGGAACAGGCCGAGATGCTGGCCGCCCAGGTCGAGGAGCAAAGCATGCGCCTGCCCGACCTGGAGGACGCCCTGCGCAATGCCCAGAAGGCCGACACCGACCAGCGCGCCAGCGTGGTCCAGGTGCAGCAGCAGATCCAGGTGCTAGCCGCCGAGCAGCGCAGCCTGGATGAGCAGCGCCGCCAGTTCGAGACCCGCTTCGAGCGCCTGCGCGCCGACCGCAACGCGCTGGAGACGCCCGACGAGGCCCGCCTGAACAATCTGCAGTCCCAGCTGGAAGAGGCGCGCGAACTGGCCGAAATGGCCGATGCCGTGCTCAACGAGCTGCAGGACTCCGTGCCCCAGCTCGACGAGGACCGCCGCACGCGCCAGCAGGCCGTCAATGCCGAGGCCGCGCGCCACGCGGACCTGTCGGCGCGGCTGGAAGCGCTCAAGGCCCTGCAGGAAAAGGTCAAGACAGACGGCAAGCTCCAGCCCTGGCTGGCCAAGCACGGCCTGGACGGCATGCAGGGCCTGTGGAGCCGCATTGCCATCGAGCCCGGCTGGGAAAACGCGCTGGAGGCCGCGCTGCGCGAGCGCCTGGGCGCGCTGGAAGTGGGCCGGCTCGACATGGTGCGTGGCTTTCTGGGCTCAGGCGGGCACGATGCGCCGCCCGCGCGCCTGGCCTTCTTCAGCCCGCCGCAAGGCGCACCCGCGCCGGCTGCCGGCCGCTGGCAGCACCTGTCGGACCTGCTGCGCGTGAACGATGCCGGCCTGCGCGCCGTGCTCGGCGACTGGCTGCAGGACTGCTACACAGCGCCCACGCTGGAAGAGGCGCTGTCGCGCCGCGGCGAACTGCGGCCCGGTGAAACCGTCTACGTGCCCACGGGCCATGCCGTCAGCAGCCACAGCGTGAGCTTTTATGCGCAGGACTCGGAGCAATCCGGCCTGCTGGCACGCGCCCAGGAAATCGAGCACCTTGAAAAGGAAGTGCGCGCCCAGGCGCTGATTTCCGACGAGTCGCGCACGGCCCTGGTGCGTGCCGAAAGCGCCTATGCCGAGGCCTCGCAGCGCCTGGTCAGCGCCCGGCGCGAGGCCAGCGAATCGCAAAGCCGTGCCCACGAGCTGCAGGTCGAAACCCTGCGCCTGTCGCAGCTGGCCGAGCAGGCCCGTGCGCGCAATGCCCAGATCAGCGCCGACCTGGCCGAGGTCGAGGCCCAGCTGTCCGACATCGAGGAGCGCCGCGTGGCGGCCGAAGCCCGCTTCGAGGAACTGGACATGCAGCTGGCCGATAGCCAGGAGCGCCATGCCCAGCTCGGCGACAAGGTGCTGGAGTCCGAGCGGCGCCTGAACGAATCGCGCGAGCAGCTGCGCACGCTGGAACGCCAGGCCCAGGAGGCCACGTTCTCGCGCCGCAGCCTGGAAGCGCGCCGGGGCGAACTGAGCCGCACCATAGAAACGGCCAGCCAGCAGGCCCGCTCCCTGGCCGACGAGCAGCAGCGCGCGCAGGATGAGTTCACGCGCCTGACCGATGCCGCGGCCCAGGGCGGCCTGCAGGATGCGCTGGATTTGAAGATGCAGCGCGAGCAGGCCGTGGCCGCGCGCCGCAGCGAATATGACGACCTGACCAACAAGCTGCGCGCCAGCGACGAACGCCGCCAGCAACTGGAAAAGGCGCTGGACCCGCTGCGCCAGCGCATCACCGAATTCCAGCTCAAGGAGCAGGCCGCGCGCCTGGGCCTGGAGCAGTACTCCACCTTGCTGGAAGAGGCGGGCGCCGACCTGGCCGCCGTCTCCCAGTCCATTGCCGAGGCCAATGTGCGCATGCACGGCCTGCAGGGCGAGATCGACCGCCTGCACCGCGAGATCGCGGCCCTGGGCGCGGTCAACCTGGCGGCGCTGGACGAGTTGAAGCTGGCGCGCGAGCGCAAGACCTTCCTCGACGCGCAGACCGAGGACCTGACCCAGGCCATGAACACGCTGGAAGATGCCATTCGCAAGATCGACGCCGAGACGCGCGAACTGCTGTCGGGCACTTTCGAGACTGTGAACGGGCATTTCGGGCGCATGTTCCCCGAGCTGTTCGGCGGCGGGCAGGCCAAGCTGGTCATCACGGGCGATGAAATCCTGGACTCGGGCGTGCAGGTGATCGCGCAGCCGCCCGGCAAGAAGAACCAGACGATTCACCTGCTGTCGGGTGGCGAGAAGGCGCTGACGGCGATTGCGCTGGTCTTCGCCATCTTCCAGCTCAACCCGGCCCCGTTCTGTCTGCTGGACGAGGTGGATGCGCCGCTGGACGATGCCAACACCGAGCGCTATGCCAAGCTGGTGGCCAGCATGAGCAAGAGCACGCAGTTCCTGTTCATCAGCCACAACAAGATCGCCATGGAAATGGCCCAGCAGCTCATCGGCGTGACCATGCAGGAGCAGGGCGTGTCCCGCATCGTGGCCGTGGACATGGAGTCCGCGCTGTCCATGGCTGAGCTATCCTGAGCATGTCCGCAACCTTTCAAACCCCTTTGCTGGAACGACGTTTCATTCCTTCATTCCATGAGTAACCTGCAAATCAGTCTGGCCGTCCTGGGCTTTGTGGTGCTGGCCCTGATCCTTGCCTACAACAGCTGGTCCGCGCGCCGCAATGCACCCAAGCGCGCCGACCCCGTCGATGAAGCGCAGCGCGATCCCTCGCGCCATGAGCCCGGCATGGACACCGTGGGCCACGGCCCGGACCTGACGCACAGCCTGCGCGAGCCCGTGCTGGGCGACTTCGGCACCGCCGCGCCGGGCCAGAGCCCTGCCTCCGCAGACCGCTTTGCCGAAACCGACGCCGAGCTGGCCCATCTGGTCCAGCTCGAAGAGCAGCAGCGCCAGGCCGCGGCCCAGGCTGCGCTGGCGGCCAAGGCCGCCCAGGCAGTGCAGTCCGCGCAGGCAGCCCATGCCCTGCAGGCGGGCGAAGACGCCAGCGCTTCGGCACCCGCATCTGAATCTGTGTCCGCGCCTGCGGCGTCCCCGTCGGCACCGCAGTCCATCGAGCCTTCCCTCAACGACGCGGCCCTGACCAGCGCGGCCGCCAGCCGCCCGGGTCTGGATGCGCTGATCGACGCGATTGCCCCCGTGCAGGTCGGCCAGGCCGTGCCTGGCGAACTGGCGCTGCAGGCCCAGCCCGCCACGCGGCGCGCGGGCAACAAGCCCTTTGCGATCGAGGGCATGAACCAGTCCACCCACCAGTGGGAGCCGCTGCAGCCCGGCCAGCGCTACCTGGGCTTCCAGGCCGGCGTGCAGCTGGCCAACCGCACAGGTGCGCTCAACGAGATCGAGTTCTCCGAGTTCGTTGCCAAGGTGCAGCGCTTTGCCGACGCGCTGGGCGCCACGCCCGACGTGCCCGACATGCTGCAGGAAGTGGCGCGAGCGCGCGAGCTCGACCAGTTCGCCAGCGAGCACGACGCCCAGCTCACCTTCATGCTGCGCGCACGCCAGGCCTCCTGGAGCGCGGGCTACGTGCAGCAGAACGCATCGCGCCAGGGCTTTCTGCCGGGCTCCATGCCCGGGCGCATGGCCCTGCCTTCGCCCACGCCCGGCATGCCGCCGGTGCTGGTGCTCAACTACGACCCGCAGGCGGCGATGGCCGACGACCTGGACACCTCGGTGGTGCGCGAGTTCCTGCTGAGCCTGGACGTGCCCCAGGTGCCGCGCGGCGAGCAGGCCTTCGTGCAGTTGCGCCAGGTGGCCGAGCGCCTGTGCCAGACCATGGACGGCGTGCTCTGCGACCAGAACGGCTACCTGCTGCCGGCCATGGCGCTGGACCCCATCCAGCACGACCTGGAACATCTCTATGACAAGCTCGACAGCCGCGAGCTGTCGGCGGGCTCCATGCTGGCGCGGCGACTGTTCAGCTGACGCGGCGCGGTGCCTCTGGTGCACAACAGGCTCCTGGCCTCAACCCCATGAATGACAATCTGGATCTTTTCTCCGGCGCAGCCCCCGCGGCGCCGGAGTCCGGGGCCGCCCCTGACAAGGTGCTGGCCAAGGTGCAGGCGCTGCGCGCCCAGCTCAACCAATGGGCGCATGAGTACTACGTGCTGGACACGCCCACCGTGCCCGACGGCGAGTACGACCGCGTCTTCCAGCAACTGCAGGCGCTGGAAGGTGCCTACCCCGAACTGGTCACCCCGGATTCGCCCACGCAGCGCGTGATCGGCGCCGTGCTCGACGGCCTGATGCCCGTGCGCCATGCCGTGCCCATGCTCAGTATCCGCACCGAGACCGACAACGAGGCCACGGGTGCCGAGGCCTTCGACGCACGCATCCGCAAGGAGCTGGAACTGGCCGAAGGCGCGCCGCCCGTGGAGTATGTGGCCGAGCCCAAGTTCGACGGCCTGGCCATGAACCTGCGCTACGAGAACGGCCGCCTGGTGCAGGCCACCACGCGCGGCGACGGCGAGGTGGGCGAGGACGTCACCCACAACATCCGCACCATCCGCAAGATTCCGCTGTCCCTGCCCGAAGGCAAGGGCGTGCCGCCCGTGGTCGAGGTGCGCGGCGAGGTCTACATGGGCCGCGCCGACTTCGTCAAGCTCAATGAGCGTCAGCAGGCCGCCGGCGGAAAGAGCTTTGCCAATCCGCGCAATGCTGCGGCAGGCTCGGTGCGCCAGCTGGACTCGGGCATTGCGGCGCAGCGCCCGCTGTCCTTCTTCGCCTATGGCCTGGGCGAGATCACGCAGGCCGCGCAGGGCGGCCCCGACTTCGTCACCCACTACGCCATGCTGCAGACGCTGCGCGACTGGGGCTTTCCGGTGGCGCCCCAGGTCTGCATCGCCAAGGGCGCGGCCGAGCTGGTGGCCTTCCACCAGCGCATGGGCGCCGAGCGCGCCACGCTGCCCTACGAGATCGACGGCGTGGTCTACAAGGTCAACAGCCTGGCCCAGCAGCGCCAGCTGGGCTTTGTCTCGCGCGAGCCGCGCTGGGCCGTGGCCCACAAGTACCCGGCCGAGGAAATGCCCACGCGCATGGAAGGCATCGACATACAGGTCGGCCGCACGGGCAAGCTGACGCCCGTGGCGCGCCTGGCCCCCGTGGCAGTGGGCGGCGTCATCGTCACGAATGCCACGCTGCACAACCTGTTCGAGATCCGCAAGAAGCGCGTGCGCACGGGCGACACCGTGGTCGTGCGCCGCGCCGGTGACGTGATCCCCGAGGTCGTGGGCCGCGTGCCCGGCGACCGGCCGGCCTATGTGCCCAACTTCCGCATGCCCGCTGCATGCCCCATCTGCGGCAGCGCCGTGGCGCGGCCCAAGGGCGAGGCCAACCACCGCTGCACGGGCGGCCTGTTCTGCCCGGCGCAGCGCAAGGAGGCCATCCTGCACTTTGCCGCGCGGCGCGCCATGGACATCGAGGGCCTGGGCGACAAGCTCGTGGACCAGTTGGTGGACGGTCACGTGGTGCGCACGCTGCCCGACCTCTACCGCCTGGGCCTGGTGGCCCTGGCATCGCTGGACCGCATGGCCGAGAAGTCGGCCCAGAACGTGCTGGACGCGCTGGAAAAATCCAAGAAGACCACGCTGGCGCGGTTCCTCTTCGGCCTGGGCATCCGCCAGGTGGGCGAGTCCACGGCCAAGGACCTGGCCCGCCACTTCGGCCAGCTGGACGCCATCATGGACGCCAGCGTCGAGCAACTGCTGCAGGTGCGCGACGTGGGGCCCATCGTGGCCGAAAGCATCCACACCTTCTTCGCCCAGCCCCACAACCGCGAGGTGGTCGAGCAACTGCGTGCCTGCGGCGTGCACTGGGAAGAGGGCGCGGCGCGCGAGCAGACCGCCCAGCCGCTGGCCGGCATGACCGTGGTGCTCACCGGCACGCTGCCCACGCTGGGCCGCGACCAGGCCAAGGAGATGCTGGAGGCCGCTGGCGCCAAGGTCTCCGGCTCGGTCAGCAAGAAGACCAGCTATGTGGTGGCCGGCGCCGAGGCCGGCAGCAAGCTGGCCAAGGCCGAGGAACTGGGCGTGACCGTGCTGGACGAGGCCGGCATGCTGGCGCTGCTGGCGGGCGGGGACCGCTGATGGCGCTGAGTCCGCGCAAACCCGTGGTCGGCCTGGCGTTGGGCAGCGGGTCGGCGCGTGGCTGGGCGCATTTCGGCGTGCTGCGCGCGCTGGAGGATGCGGGCCTGAGGCCCGACATCATCTGCGGCTCGTCCATCGGCGCCCTGGTCGGTGCCTCCTATGCGGCTGGCGAGATGCAGCGCTTCGAGGAATGGGTGCTGGGACTGGGCATGCGCAAGGTGTTCGGTTTCATGGACTTCAACATCACGGGCGGCATGCTCAAGGGCGAGAAGCTGATCGCGTTCTGGCGCGAGCACTTCGTGGACTCGGCCATCGAGGACCTGAAGATTCCCTTCGGCGCCGTGGCCACCGACCTGCATTCGGGCGCCGAGGTCTGGCTGCGCAAGGGCTCCATCGCCGATGCCGTGCGTGCCTCCATCGCGCTGCCCGGCCTGTTCACGCCCGTGCAGCGCGAGGGGCGGCTGCTGGTCGACGGCGGCATCGTCAACCCCGTGCCCGCCTCGCTGGCGCGCGCCATGGGCGCGGACATCGTGATCGCGGTCGATCTCAATGCCGACATCATGCGGCGCCACATGCGGCCGCTGGTTCCCTCCGCCGCCATGGCTGCCGCGCCGCCGCTGGAGGAAGCCCCGCCCGCCGTGGAGCAGGGCGTGGCGCCCGAGGACCTGGCGGGCCAGGCCAGTGCCGTGGCCGGCACGGCCTGGGTGCGCAGGCTGCAGCGCGGCGTGATGGGGTGGATGCCCGGCCACCACCGCGACGAGGCCGGCCGCGAGACCGAGCCGCCGCCGCGGCCCCCCTCGCTGCTGGACGTGGTGATGACCAGCGTCAACATCATGCAGATGCGCATCACGCGCAGCCGCATGGCGGGCGACCCGCCCGAGCTGGTGATCGCGCCGCGCCTGTCCCACCTGGGCCTGCTGGACTTCCACCGCGCCCGCGAGGCCATCGACGAAGGCTACGAGGCAGCGCAGGCCGCGTTGCCGGGCCTGCGCCACTGGGGCCTTTGAGGCGTTACAGGCCCGGCGCGCCCGACATGCCCATAGGCCCGACATGCCCATAGGCCCGACAGGCCCGGGCTACGCCGCCTCTCTTTCCACGCTGACCGCATTGCGGTCGGCATTGGCCGCAGCAACGCGCGAAGGCTGCAGCCTGCGCATCAGCGCGGCGGGGTCCAGGCACTGGATCAGCGGCAGGCCCGAATCGGCATGCACCAGCTTGCGCACCAGGGCCGTCGCGGTGTCGGCCGCGTTCAGCATGGGCGAATCCACCAGCGCGCTGGCTGGCAGCCGGTGCACGCCCTGCAGCGCGCTGACCAGCAGGCCCACGCGCAGGCCGCCATGCTGGACCACGATGACCTGTGACTGCTCGGTGACCACGCCGGGCTGGCCCTGCAGCAGCGCGGCCAGGTCGAATACCCAGACATAGCCGCTGACGCTGCCCTGGCTGCGCCGTGCCAGCGCGCCCACGCAAAACGGCAGCCGTCCTGCCGCCACGGGCGAGATGGCGCTGGCGGGCAGGGCCTCGCAGACATCGCCCGCGCGCAGGGCCAGCAGGCTGGCGCCCACGTAGAAGCTGGCCAGTTCCACAGGCGCGTCGCCGCTGCCATGCGCGGCGCGCCCGTGCCCGTGCCCTTGCGTAGCGGGCCGGGCACCATCCAGGCGGGTGGCCGACGCCAGGCGCAGCGCGCGGTTGCGCGCATCGGCATGCACGGGGCCCAACCGCTGCAGGCTCAGGCTGACCAGGCCGGCCAGTGTGTCGTCCGTTGCGCTTTCTTTTGCATCGCGTGCCGCGCCCTGGTCCAGCCGGAACTCGCGGTAGCCGCGCCCGGCGGCCATGCCGACGATGCAGTAGTGGCCTTCGATCTCCTCGATGCTGCTGCGCACCTCGCCATCGGCCAGCGACGCCAGGCCGGCCACGCCTGCGATGCAGCTGCCCAGCGGGCGCCCGCCATGGCTGGCAGCGACGATGCGCCCGTCACGCGCCACGTAGAACGCTTCCATCGGCAGGCGCGGCAGGCCGCTGTCTTCGGGATCGGTGGCTGCGGCCTGCTCTGCCGTTGCTGCCTGCTCTGGCGCTGCGGCCTGCAGCATGGCCTGCAGCTCCCGCCGCGTGTGGAACAGCAGGGCGATGCCGCCGATGACGGGGCCCTGATCGCCGCCGTGTGCATGTCCGTGCGCCTGTTCACTCCCAGGCGATGGCGCGCGCAGCGCGGCATGGTAGACATGGACGGGCAGGCCTCCATCGTCCATCTCCTGCACGTGGTAGGCCTGGGCATCGCGCAGCAGCACAGTGGCTTGCAGGGCCGATGCCTGCACGCGCGTGCCGGGAGCCAGGGGCAGGCCGGCCTCGTCCTCATGGCTGCAGGCCAGCACCAGTCCCTGGGCGTCGTACAGCGCAATGCGCGCATAGACGGTGTACAGCGCATTGAGCTGCTCCAGCAGCCGCTGCGCGCTGTCGTGGGCCTGTACCGACAGGGCCAGGCAGCCGCTGTTGTCCTCCAGCACCTTTTGCAGGCCGGGCGTCAGGGCCCACCAGCGGCAGTCGTTGGCACGTTCATAGAGATTGCGCTCCAGCAGGTCCATCAGCAGCCGGTTCAGCGTGCTGTGCTCCTGCAGCCGGGTGGACAGCGCGGTCTCGTGCAGGCCGTGAATGGCGCGTGTGAACACGGCATGGGTCAGGTCGCCGGTCTCGCCCATCTGCTCCAGCACGGCCTGCAGCGGGTCTGGGTGGGCCGTGCCCTGCACGAGGGACTCCGGCGCCTGGCTGGCAGCCAGCACCTGGCCATTCCAGACCACGCGGCGAATGTCGTCGGCCGCGCGGGCCATGGCGTGCAGCGGCGGGCAAAAGCCGCGCGCCTGGGCCATCAGCCCCTCGGCAATGGCAGGCTCCAGCGCCTGCAGCACCTGCGGTCTTTGCTGCGCGGCGAAGGCCAGGTCCAGCGGTGCCATCACCTGGGTCTGCCAGCCCTGCGGCCCCGCGTAGCCCTGGTAGGGCAGGGCGCGCGCCGTCCGCACCAGGTAGGTGCGGCCTGCATGGATCAGCGGCTGCACGGCATCACCATGGTGCATGGGCACGCGGCTGCCGGGGGCTATCCAGTGGGCGTCGCTGCTGGCGATGACCAGTCCGCCCTCGTCCAGCAGCAGTCCCACCTGGGCGCGCGGCCCGCCCGAGGCAAAGATGGCCTGCATCTCGGCGGCGAAGTCGAAGCTCAGGCACAGCACGCCGAGCACCGCCATGGTGCGTGGGTGCAGCAGGCGCTGCGCGTAGATCAGGCGGTCAGCGCCCGGCAGCACGCAGCTGGCGCCGAAATGGCTGACATGGCCGGCCTGCTGCAGGGACTGCTGGAACCAGGCCTCGGCACAGGGCGGTGGCGGCTTGCGGCCTGCCTGCGCCTGGGCACGTGCGCAGACCTGGCCCTGCGTGTCCAGCAGCAGGATGTCGTCATACACCGTGTACTTGGCTCGGTAGCTCTGGAGGTGGGTCTGCAGGTGCGCCTGCAGCGGTGCCTGCCATGCGCGCAGACCGCCGGCCGCCATGTCGGGCAGGCCACAGTCATCGCCATCGCCATCGCCATCGCCATCGCCATCGCCATCGTCAAGCCGGGCCATGGCCTCGCACAGCACGGTATCGGCGGCGAGAAAGCCGACATCGGCCGTGCGCTCGTACAGGCTTCGCACCAGCAGGTCGATGGCATGGGCGGACTGCATGCCCAGCTGGGCCATGGCCTCCTGCGCGGACTGCGCCAGCTGCGACTGCAGCAGGCCTTGCTCCAGCTGCTCCAGTCCCTGGCGCGTGTCGGTGAGCATGGACACCAGGGCCTGCCCCTGCTGCGAGGCCTGCATGCGGGCCGAGGCTTCGATGAGCCGCCACATGAGCCGTATTTCGCGCAGGTCGGCGGCGTTGCGGTTGAGTTCCCGCAGGTGGGGAAGAATCAGGTCGGTTGGCAGGGATGTGGCCATGGAGCGCTCCGCAGTCAGGTTCAGGCTGGGTGAAACCCGCTTTCCCCGATCAGGGAAAAGCCTGATGCAACGAGCAAGAAGGAGGCCAGTTTGTGACTAAATGTGTCTGCAAGGTGACACAGGGATGACGGCCCCCCATCCACAGCCCCACCCGTAGCCCCATCGGCGCCACGCCGGGGCATGGCCTGGCGTCACCGGGGTGCGTCCGGCACTGCCGTGCAGCACGGTGGTGCCGGACGGCGGTGCATGCGCCTACAGGCTCAGGTCGATGGAGTGCACGCGGTGCGCGTCAAGCAGGCCGGTCGCACGGTCCTCGAAGTAGCGCTCCAGCGTCACGCGCACGGTGCGAAAGGCCAGTTCCTCCCAGGGAATCTCGGCCTCGGCAAAGAGGCGGGCCTCCATGGTCTCCGGGCCTGGATAGAACTGCTCGCTGCGCAGGCGGGCGCGGTAGAACAGGTGGACCTGGCTGACCTTGGGCACGTCAACGATGGAAAACAGCGGCCCCATCTCGATGTCGGCACCGGCTTCCTCATCGGTCTCGCGCTGGGCGCCGCGCGCCGTGGTCTCGGCCAGTTCCATGAAGCCGGCAGGCAGGGTCCACAGGCCCCGGCGCGGCTCGATGTTGCGCTTGCACAGCAGCACGCGGCCGTCGTCGGTGACGGGGATGGTGCCGACCACGTTCAGCGGATTCTCGTAATGGATGGTGTGGCAGTGCGGGCACACGGCGCGTTCGCGCGTGTCGCCATCGTCGGGAATGCGGTAGACCACGGCCGTGCCGCAGGCTCGGCAGAACTTGATGGGGCTGCGAAAAATCATGCCGACACCATGGAAGTGAAAGCGCCGCCAGACGGAAGGCAGGAAGGCATTCCATGCGGCGGACTGTGGGTTCAGAAAAACGAAGGCCGGCAGGCCGGGGAGCGCGCTCCCCGCTGCCTTGCCGGCCTGTCGCCAGGCACAGGGGTCTCAGGCGATCTTGACGCTCAAGGGGCTCAGGCCATCGATGCGGCCTTCCAGCACGTCACCGCGCACCACGGCGGCCACGCCTTCGGGCGTGCCCGTCATGATCAGGTCGCCGGGCTGCAGTTCCCAGGCGGCCGACAGGTGCTCGATGGTCTCGGCAATGTTCCAGATCAGCTTGCCGATGTCGCTGCGCTGGCGGTCGGCGCCATTGACCTGCAGCGAGATCGTGGCCTTGGCGATGTCGCCGGCCTCGGCTGCCGGGGTGATGGGACCGATGGGCGCGGCATGTTCGAAGGCCTTGCCGATGCACCAGGGGCGGCCCTGTTTCTTCATGTCGTTCTGCAGGTCGCGGCGCGTCATGTCCAGGCCCACGGCGTAGCCCCAGATGTAGTCCAGCGCGTCGGCGGCCAGGATGTTCTTGCCCGCCTTGCCGATGGCCACGACGAGCTCGATCTCGTGGTGCAGGTTGGAGGTCAGCGTGGGGTAGGGCATGGTGCCCGTGGTGCCGGCCTCGACGGGCACGATGGCGTCGGCAGGCTTGAGGAAGAAGAAGGGCGGCTCGCGGCCGGTGAAGCCCATCTCCTTGGCGTGCTCTTCGTAGTTGCGGCCCACGCAGTAGATGCGGTGCACGGGAAAACGCTCGGGGCGGCCCAGGACGGGTACGCTGGCCACGGCGGGCGGGTTGAAAACGTAGCTCATGTCGGTGTTCCTCTGGCGCCTTGTCTCGTGGGCGCCGTCGCAAGTGTGCCATGCCTGTGGCCCCGCAGCGGGGCAACGCGATGGCTGGATGAGCCGGAACAGACCCCGGGCCGCACGGTATGCTTTGCGGTCTATGAAGCTCCACACCTACTTCCGCTCGTCGGCCTCCTACCGCGTGCGCATTGCGCTGCAGATCAAGGGCCTGGACTATGAATCCGTACCCGTGCACCTGCTGCGCGGCGACCACAGGGCGCCGGCCTATGCCCAGCATGTCGGCGATGCGCTGGTGCCGGCGCTGGAAACCGAGGACGGCCACTGGCTGACCCAGTCCATGGCCATCATCGAATATCTCGATGAGACCCATGCCGAAATACCGCTGCTGCCGCGCGACGCCCTGGGCCGTGCCCATGTGCGCGCGCTGGCCCAGATGGTGGCCTGCGAGATCCATCCGCTCAACAACCTGCGCGTGCTCAAGTACCTGGTGCGCAACCTGGGTGTCTCCGACGAGGCCAAGAGCGGCTGGTACGTGCATTGGGTGCGCTCCGGCCTGGAAGCCTTCGAACGCCAGCTGGACCTGCTGGCCGCCGAGCGCGAGGCCGCAGGCCTGGCGTCTTCGCTGTTTTGCTGGGGCGACACGCCCACGCTGGCCGACTGCTGCCTGGTGCCGCAGATCTTCAACGGCCGCCGCTTCAACGTGAGCCTGGACGGCCTGCCACGCCTGGCGGCCATCGTCGATCGCTGCGAGGCGCTGCCGGCCTTCCAGAAGGCCCATCCCTCGGCCTGCCCCGACGCGGAATGAGCGCGGCCCTGCCTGACTCCATCCCCGGCAACCTCCCCGGCACCATCCCCGCATCCTGGCTCGTGCCCGAGTGGCCCGCGCCGCCCGGGGTGCACGCGCTGTGCACCTCGCGCGAAGGCGGCGTCAGCACGGCGCCCTGGGGCAGCCTGAACCTGGGCGACCATGTGGGCGATGACCCGCAGGCCGTGCGCACCAACCGCCAGCGGCTGCAGGCGATCGTGCGTGCCCATACGCCCGGCGCCTGCGCGGTGTTCCTGCAGCAGGTGCATGGCGTGGATGTCGTGGCGCTGGATGCAGGCAGCGCGCAGGGCCAGGCCTTCGATGCCTGCGTGACCAGCGCCTCGGGCGTGGTCTGCACCATCATGGTGGCCGACTGCCTGCCCGTGCTGCTGGCCCATCGCAGCGGGGCTGTGGTGGGCGCGGCCCATGCGGGCTGGCGCGGGCTGGCGGGCGGGGTGCTGGAGACGCTGTTCGAGCGCTTTGCTGGCCAGATCCAGACACCGCCCGGGCAAGCGGCGCAGCAGACCCTGGCCTGGCTCGGACCCTGCATCGGTCCGCGCTCCTTCGAAGTGGGAGCCGAGGTGCGCGCGGCCTTCATCGCGCATGACGCGGCGGCCGGGGCGCATTTCACCGCCGTGCCGCAAGAGGGCGGGAGCGCACCCAAGTACCTGGCCAACCTGGCCGGGCTTGCGCGCCAGCGCCTGGCGGCGCTGGGCATCACCGCCATCTACGGCAATGACGGCGGCGACGCATGGTGCACGGTGCTCAACGGCTCACGGTTCTTTTCGCACCGGCGCGACGCTGCCCGCCTGGGCAGCAGCGGGCGGTTCGCCGCCTGCATCTGGAAGGACTGAGCGCGCCTGCGTGCCGGGGCCGCTCTGCGAGGCCTGCTGCTGCGCCAGCCAGGCCTCGCGCTCGGCCAATTCGCGTGCATGGCGTTTTCGCTTGCGCGCGGGCGTGCCCATGATGTAGATCACGATGGACAGCGGCAGCAGTCCATAGAGTGCGAACGTGATCACGGCGCCGAGTATGCTGCCCGTGGGGCTGGCGGCCTCGGCCACTGCCATCATCAGAGTGACATACAGCCAGGCGATAACAACGAGATACATGGTCGAACCAAAAAATCGAGCGAGGCACGGGTTTTCGTGGAGGTCTGTGCCGGGCAAGGCGGGGCTCGCCTGGGTCACAATCAAAACGGATGCCCCGCAAGCCCCAGGCTATTGCATGGCATCCACGAACAAGGATGCAGCATGAATTTTGACCCACTCGCTGGCCTGTCAGGCCAATCCGTCCAGCAATTCTGGAACGAGCAATGGAGCCGCACGCTGCAGACACTGCAGCAGCTGGGGCAACCAGGCCTTCCGGGAACCCAGGGCATGCCAGGCATGCCGGACATGGTTCAGGCCTGGAAAGCGGCCGTCCCCGAACCCGGCGCCCTGCCCGAGAACGCGCTGTCGCTGGACCCCGAAAAGCTGCTGGAGCTGCAGCGCCAGTACCTGGATGGTGCCAAGGCCATGGCCGAACAGGGCGGCGCCCAGGCGCTGCTGGCCAAGGACAAGCGCTTCAATACCGAATCGTGGGCCGGCAATCCGCTGACGGCGGCCACGGCTGCGACCTATCTGCTCAACAGCCGCATGCTCATGGGCCTGGCCGATGCCGTGCAGGCCGATGACAAGACGCGCAACCGCGTGCGCTTCGCCATCGAGCAATGGCTGGCGGCCATGGCGCCCAGCAACTTCCTGGCACTCAATGCCGAGGCCCAGAAGAAAGCCATCGAAACCCAGGGCGAGAGCCTGGCCCAGGGCGTGGCCAACCTGCTGGCCGACATGCGCCAGGGCCATGTGTCCATGACCGACGAAAGCCTGTTCACCGTGGGCAAGAACGTCGCCACCACCGAAGGCGCCGTGGTGTTCGAGAACGAGCTGTTCCAGCTCATCGAATACAAGCCGCTGACGGACAAGGTGCACGAACGGCCCTTCCTCATGGTGCCGCCCTGCATCAACAAGTTCTACATCCTGGACCTGCAGCCCGACAACTCGCTGATCCGCTACGCCGTCAGCCAGGGCCATCGCACCTTCGTGATGAGCTGGCGCAACCCCGACGAAAGCCTGGCGCGCAAGACCTGGGACAACTACATCGAGGACGGCGTGCTCACCGGCATCCGCGTGGCGCGCGAGATCGCAGGAGCCGAGCAGATCAATGTGCTGGGCTTTTGCGTGGGCGGCACCATGCTGTCCACCGCGCTGGCGGTGCTGCAGGCACGCCACGACCGCGAGCATGGCGCAGTTGCCGCTCCGGCGGCCAAGGCGCCTGCGGCCAAACGCGCGGCTGGCGGCCGCAGCGCCGCCCGCACATCCACAGCCCGCGCCACGGCGCCAGCCGGCGTGCCGTTTCCCGTGGCCAGCGTCACGCTGCTGACCACCTTCATCGACTTCAGCGACACCGGCATCCTCGATGTCTTCATCGACGAATCCGTGGTGCGCTTCCGTGAGATGCAGATGGGCGAGGGCGGTCTCATGAAGGGCCAGGACCTGGCGTCCACCTTCAGCTTTCTGCGGCCCAACGACCTGGTCTGGAACTACGTGGTGGGCAACTACCTCAAGGGCGAGACTCCCCCGCCGTTCGACCTGCTGTACTGGAACAGCGACTCCACCAACCTGCCCGGCCCCTACTACGCCTGGTACCTGCGCAACCTCTACCTGGAAAACAAGCTGGCCCAGCCCGGCGCGCTGACCGTCTGCGGCGAGCGCATCGACATGCACCAGCTGCGCCTGCCAGCCTATATCTATGGCTCGCGCGAGGACCACATCGTGCCCGTGGGCGGCTCCTATGCGTCCACCCAGGTGCTGGGCGGCGACAAGCGTTTTGTGATGGGCGCGTCGGGCCACATTGCAGGCGTGATCAATCCGCCGGCCAAGAAAAAGCGCAGCTACTGGCTGCGCGAGGACGGCCAGTTGCCGCCCACGCTCAAGGAGTGGCAGGCCGGCGCCGACGAGTACCCGGGCAGCTGGTGGGCCGACTGGAGCCCCTGGCTGGCCGAGCACGGCGGCAAGCTGGTCGCAGCGCCCAAGCAGTACGGCAAAGGCAGGGAATACACGGCCATCGAGCCGGCCCCGGGCCGCTACGTACTGGTCAAGGCCTGAGGCACAATCGTTTCGATGCTGCAGTGCAATAACGCTGCGGCTTGAATGCAGGGTGCCGCTGCCGCGACTGCGGCAATGTGCGCCCGGGCATCCCTTCAAGAGTCCAAAGAAAGGTCCGTCATCATGGAAGACATCGTCATCGTTTCCGCTGTCCGTACTGCCGTTGGCAAGTTTGGCGGCACCCTTGCCAAGATCCCCGCCACCGAACTGGGCTCCATCGTGATCCGCGAGGCACTGAACCGCGCCAAGGTCGGCACCGACCAGGTCGGTGAAGTCATCATGGGCCAGGTGCTGGCCGCTGGCGCAGGCCAGAACCCCGCACGCCAGGCCATGATGAAGGCCGGCGTTGCCAAGGAAACCCCGGCCCTCACCATCAACGCCGTCTGCGGCTCCGGCCTGAAGGCCGTGATGCTGGCAGCCCAGGCCGTGGCCACGGGCGACAGCGAGATCGTCGTGGCCGGCGGCCAGGAGAACATGAGCCTGTCGCCCCACGTGCTGCCGGGCTCGCGCGACGGCCAGCGCATGGGTGACTGGAAGATGGCCGACACCATGATCGTGGACGGCCTGTGGGACGTCTACAACCAGTACCACATGGGCATCACGGCCGAGAACGTGGCCAAGGAAAAGAGCGTCAGCCGCGAGCAGCAGGATGCCCTGGCCCTGGCCAGCCAGCAAAAGGCCACGGCCGCACAGGACGCAGGCAAGTTCGTGGACGAGATCGTTCCCGTCAGCATTCCCCAGCGCAAGGGCGATCCCGTGGTGTTCGCGGCCGATGAGTACATCAACCGCAAGACCAATGCCGACGCCCTGGCAGGCCTGCGCCCGGCCTTCGACAAGGCCGGCTCGGTGACGGCCGGCAACGCCTCGGGCCTGAACGACGGCGCGGCCGCCGTGGTGGTGATGAGCGCCTCCAAGGCCAAGGCCCTGGGCCTGAAGCCGCTGGCACGCATCGTCTCCTACGCCACCAGCGGCCTGGACCCTGCCACCATGGGCCTGGGCCCGGTGTTCGCCTCGCGCAAGGCGCTGGAGCGTGCGGGCTGGACCGCGCAGGACGTGGACCTGTTCGAGCTGAACGAAGCCTTTGCGGCCCAGGCCTGTGCGGTGAACCAGGAGCTGGGCATCGACCCGGCCAAGGTCAACGTCAACGGCGGCGCCATTGCCATCGGCCACCCCATCGGCGCATCGGGCGCCCGCATCCTGGTGACCCTGCTGCACGAGATGCAGCGCAGCGGCGCCAAGAAGGGCCTGGCCGGCCTGTGCATCGGCGGCGGCATGGGCGTGGCCATGGCGGTGGAGCGCGTCTGAAAGGCTCAGGGAAAACGTTAGCAAGCTTTCAGGGTAGATCCTAGGCCTGCCTAGGGCCTGCCCGAAGAGAGGCGCAGCGCACGCGCTGCATACTAGCCATACGGGGGTGCCGGACCCAGAGGTTCAGGCACCCTTGGTGATAACCGGAGTCAATGCCCCGGTTGTCGTGGATAGATTGATCTGAAGCAACCATTGATTGACAGGAGAGAAGAATGGCTCAAAAAGTAGCGTATGTCACAGGGGGAATGGGAGGCATCGGAACGGCTATCTGCCAGCGTCTGCACAAGGAAGGCTTCAAGGTCATCGCAGGTTGCGGTCCGTCGCGCGACTTCCAGAAGTGGCTGGACGAGCAAAAGGCGCTGGGATACAACTTCCATGCATCGGTCGGCAATGTGGGCGACTGGGCTTCCACCGTCGAGGCCTTCAGCAAGACCAAGGCCGAGCACGGCAGCATCGATGTGCTGGTCAACAATGCCGGCATCACGCGTGACCGCATGTTCATCAAGATGACGCCGGAAGACTGGCAGGCCGTCATCGAGACCAACCTCAACTCCATGTTCAACGTGACCAAGCAGGTCGTGGGCGACATGGTGGAAAAGGGCTGGGGCCGCATCATCAACATCAGCTCGGTCAATGGCGCCAAGGGCCAGGCCGGGCAGACCAATTACTCGGCCGCCAAGGCGGGCATGCACGGCTTCACCATGGCGCTGGCGCAGGAGATGGCCACCAAGGGCGTGACCGTGAACACCGTGAGCCCCGGCTACATCGGCACCGACATGGTCAAGGCCATCCGTCCCGACGTGCTGGAGAAGATCGTGGGCACCATCCCCGTCAAGCGCCTGGGCGAGCCCAGCGAGATCGCATCGATCATCGCCTGGCTGGCTTCGGAGGAAGGCGGCTACTCCACCGGCGCCGATTTTTCGGTCAACGGTGGCCTGCACATGCATTGAACCTGCAAGGGTTCGCGCTGCAAAGGAGCCTCCGGGCTCCTTTTTTGTTGGGCAGCCCCGCTGCAAATGTCCCAGAAATGACAAAACCCGCTGAAGCGGGTTCTGTGGAAGAGGGGGGTCTGCACGGAAGGCCGTCAGACCGGTGGTGTCAGAGACTGGGGCACCGTGTGCGCCAGCCAGCGCCTCAGCGCTTGCGATCGCGTTCGTCTTCGGGCCAGATGGACATGATGGCAGTCGTTTGCATGGAAACTTTCTCCTGTATTGCTCTCTTAACGCGGGCCAGATTCAGCTGGTTGACAGGTTTTTAAAAAATTTTCGAAGGAAGTCGAAACTTTTTTGTGACCCGGTTTTCAGGCGTTGCGGGGGCCGCGCTTGCGGTCACGGTCATCCCATGGCCAGACAGCTTGGGCCAGCGCAGCGGCTGCAAAGCGGGTCTGCAGGGCGGTGTGGGAAAAGATGTCGGTCATGTGCAATCACTCCTTTGTTGCGTGTTCAACGCGGGCAAGTGGCTGCAGGTTGACCCAGGGATTGCCCCAGGACGCAAGCAATTGCAAGCCCGGAGGTGGTGATCTGTCAGTTTGCAGACAGATTTCTGGCGTGGTGAGAAAAAATCCGTTTCCTGACAGAGGCTTACGGGCGTAGCGGGCCAATGCCGATGCTGTTACGCCTCGTTGCCCGCAATGCGTGGGCACAGGTCAACCCGGGGCGGAAACGTCCATCAGGCAAAAATCAGGGTCACGGCAGGCGCGTCGTCCACGATGTAGCCGCGGTACATGCCGGCGCTGTTGAAGGGGCAGTGCACGCGTCCGTGGCTGTCCACGGCCACCACGCCGCCCTGGCCTCCGATGTGTGTCAGCGTGCCCCGCACTGCGGCGTCGGCTGCGAGTTCCAGGCTCTGCCCCAGGTAGCGCATGCGCGCATGGATGTCGTGCGCGATGGCTGCGCGAAGGAAATGCTCGCCGGTTCCGGTGGCCGCCACGGCGCAGGTGGTGCTGTCGGCGTAGAAACCTGCGCCCACCACGGGCGTGTCGCCCACGCGCCCGGGGCGCTTGTTGGTCAGCCCGCCGGTGGATGCCGCGGCGGCCAGGTTGCCATGCACATCGCGCGCCACGGCGCCGACCGTGCCCATCTTGCCGTTCTCGTTCAGCGGAGCAGGGTGCGCCGCCAGTCCGCTGGCGTCGTGGTCCAGCAGCGCGGTCTGGCCGGATTGCGCCTGCACCCGGCGCAGCTGTGCCAGGCGCTCGGCAGAGTCGAAGTAGCCGGCATCCATCCGCGCCAGCCCGCGTTCATCGGCAAACCGTTGCGCCCCTTCGCCGACCAGGAGCACGCACTGGCCGTCGTCAAGAACATGCCGTGCCAGCGCAATCGGATTGCGCACCTGGCTGACGGAAGCGACCGCGCCGGCCCGCAGGTTGCTGCCGTCCATCAGGCCGGCGTCCATCTCGTGGCGCGCGTCGCGCGTGTAGACGGAGCCGCGCCCGGCATTGAACAGCGGGCAGTCTTCCAGGGACTGGCACGCGGCCTGGACGGCGTCCAGCGCGCTGGCGCCGCGCCGCAGCAGGGCGGCGCCCGCCTCCAGCGCCTGGGCCAGCGCGGTGTGGTAGGGGGCCTCGTCGGCCTGGCCCTGGATGACGGTGCCTGCGCCGCCGTGCACGGCAATGGAAAATTTTCGGGAGTTCTGGGGCATGTTCATTGGAGCGCGTAGCGCGATTCCAGGAAGCGGCCATAGCGGGCGATGCCCAGGCCGATGAGCAGGTAGACGGCGCAGACCACCATGTACATCTCCACGAAGTACGCAATCCAGTGGGGGTCGCTCATGGCCATCTTCAGGGAGCCGGTGATGTCGTAGATATTCACGATCGCCACCAGGGAGGTGTCCTTCACCGCGCCGATGAAGTTGCTCACCGTGGGCGCGATGGTCACGCGCAGCGCCTGCGGCAGGACCACGTGGCGCAGCACCTGCACCCTGGTGAAACCCATGGCCTGGGCCGCCATGACCTGGCCCTGGGGCACGGCCTGCAGCCCGCCGCGAAACACCTCGGCAAGATAGGCGGCGCTGAAGGCCGCCAGGCAGACGGCGATGCGGACCATGGGGTCCACCCGCCATTGCGCGGGCACCAGCATGGGCAGCACGAAGGCCCCGAAGAACAGCAGCGTGATCAGGGGCACGCCGCGCACGGCCTCGATGAAGCCCGTGCACAGGATGCGGATCAAGGGCAAGCTGGAGCGCCGGCCCAGCGCCAGCAGAATGCCCAGCGGAACGCCGGCCAGGCAGGCGATCACGGCAAGGAAGAGGGTCAGCGGCAGGCCGCCCCACAGATCGCTGGGCACGGGTGCCAGGCCGGCCACACCGCCCGCCATCAGCACGCCAAAGCCTGTCAACCCGGCCAGCAGCATTGCCATGCCGGCGCGGCCGAAGAAGCGCGGCAGTGCCGCCACCCCCACGCTGCCCAGCAGCAGCAGGCTGGCGGCGACGGGGCGCCACTGTTCGGCCATGGGGTAGCGCCCCAGGAACACCAGACGGTACTTGTCGCGCACCACGCCCCAGCAGGCGCCGGCCGCAGCGCGGCATGTGTCGGGGTTGGCTGCGGTTTCGGCGTCCAGCAGGCCCCAGGCCAGCAGCTTCCAGCCCGCCCACAGCGCGGCCAGCAGCAGCGTGGCGGTGATGAGCCCGGAGAGCGCATCCGGAAACAGGCTGGCGCGCAGGCGCTGCGCCAGCGGAACCCGGGGCGGGGCCACCGGCAGGGCCGGGGCGCGGAGTATGGCACTCATGGGCAGGTCTTTCCCGGCTAGCGTGTGATGAAGGCACTGCGCTGGTTGAAGGCATTCAATGCCAGCGAGGTCAGCAGGTTGATGGCCAGGTAGACCACCGCGATGATGGTCACGCACTCGATGGCCTGGCCGGTCTGGCTCATGGCGGTGTTGGCGACCATCACCACGTCGGGGTAGCCGATGGCGACGGCCAGCGAGGAGTTCTTGATGGTGCTGAGCGCCAGGTTGGTATAGGGCGGAATGATCACCCGCAGGGCCTGCGGCAGCACGACCAGGCGCAACTGCTGGCCGCGGCGCATGCCCAGGGCCGAGGCGGCATTCCATTGCCCGCGCGGCACGGCCTGCAGACCGGCGCGCACGATTTCCGCGCAATAGGCGGCGGCATACAGGCCCAGGGCTCCTACCAGGGCCAGTAATTCCGGCGTCAGCGCCAGTCCTCCGTCGATGCCGAACATGCCCGGTTGCGGAGAACTCCAGTGCCAGCCCGCCGCGCTGTCGTACACCGGGCCGGGCAGGGCCAGCCCCGCCTTGCTCAGAAAGCCCAGGGGGCCGATGGCCAGAGGGCGGTCCACGTCGGGCAGCAGCGAAGTCAGCGCGAAATACCACAGCAGCACCTGCACCAGCAACGGGATGTTGCGCGCCACATCGACATAGAGGCGCACGGCGCCGCGCAGCAGCGGATGCCTTGCCACGGCGGCCACGCCCAGCAGCAGGCCCAGCACGGTGGCCAGCACGAGCGCGGGCACGGCGGCGCGAACCGTGTTGGCCACGCCGGCCGCGACCGCACGCAGGTAGCTGTCGCCGGGCTCGTAGGGCAGCAGCCCTTCGGAGATGGAAAAGCCGGCCGTCTGCTCCAGAAAGCCGAAGCCCCCGGCAATGCCGCGCGCGGCCATGTTGCGGCTGGCGTTGTGCGCCAGCCAGCCCAGCAGCAATATCAGCAGCCAGCCGATGGCGAGCTGCAAGGCCAGCCGGCCCCAGCGTGGCCGGGTGGGGGCCGGCGGCTGCCGTGCCCCGGCGTCGATGGCATTCACGGCTTTCGCAGCATCCACAGCGTTCGCGGCATTCATGGCAGGGTGCCCTCGGCGCGTCAGTTCATCGGCGGCGACATCATCAGGCCGCCCTTGGTGAACAGCGCGTTCTTGCCGCGCGGCACGTTCAGGCCCGACCTGGCGCCCAGGTTGCGCTCATAGCTCTCGCCATAGTTGCCCACGGCCTTGACGATGCGCAGGGCCCATTCCTTGTCCAGCCCCAGCTGCTTGCCCAGGTCGTCGCTCTGGCCCAGGAAACGCTTGACCTGGATGCTGTCGGAGCGGGTCTTGAGCTCGTCGGCATTGGCCTGGGTGATGCCCAGTTCCTCGGCCTCGATCATGGCGTTGAGTGTCCAGCGCACGACGGCGAACCATTCGTCGTCACCGCGGCGCACGGCCGGGCCGGCCGGCTCCTTGGAGATGACTTCGGGCAGGATCAGGTAGTCGTCGGGGTTGGCCAGCTCCTTGCCACGCAGCACGGCCAGGGCGCCGAGGTCGCCTGTATAGGCCTGGCAGCGTCCGCTGCTGAAGGCCTGCAGGGCGGCTTCGGGGTTGTCGAACACCACCGCCTTGTAGTTGAGCTTGTGGGCGCGAAAGTACTCCGACAGGGTTTTTTCCGTGGTGGATCCGCTGATCACGCAGATGGTGGCGCCAGAGAGCTGCTTGACGCTGTTCAGGCCGGGTTTCTTCCTGGCCATGAAGCCCTGGCCGTCGTGGAAATTGATGCCCGCCCACATCAGGCCCAGGCCGTTGTCGCGCGTGAAGGTCCAGGTGGTGTTGCGTGCCAGCAGATCGATCTCGCCGGACTGCAGCGCCGTGATGCGTGTCTGGCCGCTGGTGGGAATGAACTTGACCTTGCTGGCGTCGCCCAGGGTGGCGGCGGCCACGGCACGGCACAGATCCACGTCCAGCCCGGACCAGTTGCCGCTGCCGTCGGCGAGCGCAAAGCCTGCGCGCCCCGTGTGCACGCCGCAGGCCACGGCGCCGCGCTGCTTGATGCCGTCCAGCGTCTTGCCAGCGTGGGCGGGCGCGGCAGCGAGTGTGAAGAGGGCGGCCATCGATGCAAGCGCAAGGCGCAGACGGGCAGGGGCGTTCATGGTGAATCCTTTCCAGTGGGATGAGGGGCCTGGGGTTGCGGCTTGCTTGCCGCCGGCGAAGCGGTATCGGCGTCCGGAGTCAGGTAGGGAAGCACCGACTCGGACAGTTCGACCAGGCTGCGCACGGCCTGGGGCGTGGCGCGGATGACCTGGGTGGCCAGTGCCTCGACCATGGCCATGCCCGCCATTGGCGATGAAGGCAGCAGGGGATGCGAGGCGGGCGCCAGCAGCGTGTAGTCGGCCTCGCGGGCCAGCGGACTCGTGGCCTCGTCGGTGATGGCGATGGTCAGGGCGCCCCGCTGGCGTGCGTGCGCCGTCAGCGCGACGGCTTCGCGCGAGTAGCGCGGCAGGGAAATGGCGATCAGCACGTCCTGCTCCGTCAGCCCTGTCATGCGGCGTACCGCCTGTTCCGATCCGCCTGCGGAGGTCACTTCCACCACCTGCGGCAGATAGGGTTGCAGCACGTCGGCGCCAAAGGCCGCCACATGGTGGGAGCTGCCGAACCCCATGAAGAGCACACGGCGGGCGCGGCAGATGCGCTGGGCCAGTTGGTCGAGCAGGCCGGGGTCGCAGGCCTGCGCAGCCGCCTGCAGGTTGCGCTGCGTGTGCCCGAAAGCCTGCTCGCCCACGGCACCAGCCGTGGCGGCCTCGGGCCCATGCGCCACGCGCAGCTTGTTCACGGGCTCCAGGGCCTGCTGCAGCTGGCGGCCCAGGTGCAGGCGCAAATCGGCAAAGCCTTCGTAGCCGGCATGCTTGGCGAAGCGATTGACGGCGGCCAGGGAGCCGCCGCAGGCATTGGCCACTTCCTCGGCGCTCAACGTGACGGCCAGCACCGGATGCGCGGCCATCCAGCGGCCGACCCGGGCGACGGCGGGCGAGCCATCGACGCTGGCGCGCAGCAGTTCCTGTACGGCGGGGTGGGGGTGGAGTTCCATGAATGAATGAAAGTGAATGGTCTCTTTCATTCATTATTTTTTAAGAATGAAATCTTTCATTCAGGAGAAACCCTGAATCAAACGATCCATGCGTTCCGCTGGCTGCGGGGAAGTGCGGGGAGGTGCGGGAGGGCGGGGCCTCAGGGGCGCACTTCGGCGCAGCCGAAGTGGCGCGCCGTCTTCACGCGGGACGACGCTTGTGGCAGGCGGTCATGGGTGCGAGCAAGGGCCTCGCACCGATGACCGCCTGATTTTCGAGAACGACTGGAATCAGTCGGAAATCGCGGCCGACAGCTGCTCGATCTGCTCGCTCAGTTCCAGCCAGCGCTCTTCCAGGCTGTCGATCTCGTCGTTGCAGGCCTTGAGGCTGCGGCCCGTCTCGGCCATGTCGGCGGGCGAGATGGGCTGGCTCAGCAGGCCTTCGAGCCGCGTGCGCTCGGCCTGCAGCTGGGGCAGGCGCTTGTCCAGCTGCTCCAGTTCCTTCTTGAACGGCCGGGTCTTCTCGGCCATCTGCTGGCGGGCCAGGGCGGCCAGGCGCCGTTGCTCGCGCTGGTCTCCGGCACTGGCGGCCGGTGGCGTGGACGGGGCAGCGGGGGCCGGGGCCAGCGCAGCAGCCACGGGGGCCTGCACTGCGGGTGCTGCATGTGCTGCGGGCTCCACCTGCGCTGCCGCCTTGCTGGTGGCCGCAGCCGCCTGTTCTGCCTTGCGGGCTTCCTCGCGCAGGCGGCGGGATTCTTCCAGCAGGTAGCGCTGGTAGTCGTCCAGGTCGCCGTCGAAGGGGCCGACCACGCCACGGCCGACCAGCCAGAAGTCCTCGCAGACCGAGCGCAGCAGCGCGCGGTCGTGGCTGACCAGCATGACGGTGCCGTCGAAGTCGTTGATCGCCATGGCCAGGGCCTCGCGCGTGGCCAGGTCCAGGTGGTTGGTGGGCTCGTCCAGCAGCAGCAGGTTGGGGCGCTGCCAGACGATCATGGCCAGCACCAGGCGGGCCTTTTCGCCGCCGCTCATGCTGCCCACGGCCTGCTTGACCATGTCGCCGCTGAAATTGAACGTGCCCAGGTAGCTGCGCAGGTCCTGCTCGCGCGCCTGCGGGCCGGTGGCGCCGGTGTCCCGTGCCAGGCGGATCATGTGCTCCATCGGGTTCTCGCCGGGGCGCAGCACGTCCAGTTCCTGCTGGGCGAAGTAGCCGATGTTCAGGCCCTTGCCTTCGGTCACGGTGCCGGCCAGGGCCTTCATCTCGCGCGCAATGGTCTTGACCAGGGTGGACTTGCCCTGGCCGTTGGCGCCCAGGATGCCGATGCGCTGGCCCGCCAGCACCGAGCGGTTGACGCCGCGCAGGATGGTGGTCGCCTGGCCTTCGTCGTCCAGGTAGCCGAATGCGGCGTCCGTGATCGCCAGCATGGGGTTGGGCAGGTTGGCCGGCGGTTTGAACTCGAAGGTGAAATCGGCGCTGGCCAGCATGGGTGCGACCTTTTCCATGCGCTCGATCTGCTTGACGCGGCTTTGCGCCTGCTTGGCCTTGGAGGCCTTGGCCTTGAAGCGGTCGATGAATTTTTGCAGGTGGGCGATCTTGTCCTGCTGGCGCTCGAACGAGGCCTGCTGCAGCAGGATCTGCTGGGCGCGCAGTTCCTCGAACTTGCTGTAGTTGCCGCCATAGCGCGTGACCTGCGCGTTTTCTATGTGCAGCGTGGTGTTGGTGATGGCGTCCAGGAATTCGCGGTCATGGCTGATCACGACCAGGGTGCCGGGATAGCGCTTGAGCCAGGCTTCCAGCCAGACCAGGGCGTCCAGGTCCAAGTGGTTGGTGGGCTCGTCCAGCAGCAGCAGGTCGGAGGGGCACATCAGCGCGCGCGCCAGCTGCAGGCGCATGCGCCAGCCGCCGGAGAAGCTGTTGACGGGGTGCTCCAGCTCGGAGACCTTGAAGCCCAGGCCCAGGATCAGGGCCTGGGCGCGCGGCACGGCATCGTGGGCACCGGCGTCGGCCAGGTCCACGTGGGCGTGGGCAATGGCCATGCCGTCCTCGCTGGCCTCGGCGGCCGCGAGCTGGGCGTTGAGCTCGCTCAGGCGGGTGTCGCCGTCCAGCACGAACTGGGTGGCCGTCTCCGAGGTCTCGGGCATGTTCTGTGCGACCTGGCCCAGGCGCCATTGCGAAGGGATGGAGAACTCTCCACCGTCCTCGGCCAGGCTGCCGTTGAGCAGGGCGAACAGGCTGGACTTGCCGGCGCCATTGCGTCCGACAAGGCCGACTTTTTCACCGGGGTTGATGGAGACGGAGGTGCTGTCCAGCAGCACGCGGGTGCCGCGGCGCAGGGTAATGTTGCGAAGGCTGATCATGAATGGGCAGGATTATCCCAGCGATTGCGTCAGGACAGGATTGCCGCCCGCCATGCCCGTGCCCGGCCACGGTGCAAAGCCCTGGTACCAGGCCCTAGATCGGCTGTATGCCCACGCGCTGCATCATGGACTGGGTGAACTGGATCTCGCGCTCGAAGCCCTTGGCATAGGCGTCGGCGCTAGTGATGGCGACCTTGCCGCCTTCCTGCTCCAGCAAGGCGATGACCCTGGGCTGCCTGAGCACCTCCTCCAGCGCCGTACGCAGCCGCTGGACGATGGGCTCGGGCGTGGCGGCCGGCACGGACACGCCGCCCCAGGACGTGAGGTTGACATTGGGCACACCCAGCTCGGCCAGGGTCTGCACCTGGGGCAGCTTGGCGTTGCGCTGCGGCCCGGCAATGGCCAGCGGCACCAGCTTGCCAGCCAGCACTTGGGGATAGGCCACGGAAAACAGCGGGGCGCCGAACGCTACCTGCTGGCCCAGCACGGCATTGACCAGCTCGGACGCGCCCTTGTAGGGCACATGGTTGACCTGCAGGCCCATGCTGGAGGCCAGCATTTCCACGCCCAGGTGCGATGGCGTGCCCACGCCGCCCGAGGCATAGTCCAGCGCGCCGGGCCTGGCCTTGGCGCGAGCGGCCAGGTCGTCCAACGTGCGCATGCCAGAGTCGGCATGCACGACGACCAGGATGTCCGAGCGCGACATGCCCAGCACATGGCGGAAGTCCTTGAACACGTCGTAGCCCGGGCTTTTGTACATGCGCATGGCGGCGGCCATGGGCGAGCCCGAGTACAGCAGGGTGTAGCCGTCCGCTGGCGCCTTGGCCACCTGGCGTGCGCCGATGTTGCCGCCTGCGCCGGCGCGGTTGTCTATCACCACGGGCTGGCCCAGCTGGGCGGACAGCGCCTCGGCCACGATGCGCGCGGCCGTGTCGGGGCTGGTGCCGGCCAGGTAGGGCACCACCCATTTGATGGGGCGCGTGGGCCAGGCGCTGTCGTGTGTGGTGGCTGTGGCGGCTGTGGTGGCCCAGGGCAGGCCTGCGGCAAGCGATGCGGCGCCCGCAGCGCGCAGGAATCGGCGTCGGTCCGGCCTTTGGGATGGATTGTCTTGCATGGCGTTGTCTCCTTGTCTTTTCGCTTCTATGCCGGCCAGCTTCAGGCGCCGGCCCGCTCCAGCAGTTCCTTGGCGATGGTGTTGCGCTGTATCTCGCTGGTGCCCGTGAGCACGCGGTACATGCGCAGCATGCGGAACAGGAATTCCACGCGCCGGCCCTGGACGATGCCTTCGCCGCCATGGATCTGCACGGCGCGGTCGGCAATGCGGAACGCCGTCTCCGAGCAGAACAGCTTGCTCATCGAGGCCTGGGCGCGCGCATCGATGCCGGCGTCGATGGCGCGGGCCGTCTGCACCATCAGTGCGCGCGCGGCCATCCATTCGGTGGCCATGTCGGCCAGCATGTGCTGTATGGACTGGAACTGGGCGATGCTGCGGCCGAATTGCTGGCGCCCCAGCGCATAGTCGCGCGCATCGCGCAGCGCCACCTGGGCCAGGCCCAGCATGGCCGGGCAGTGCAGCAGGCGGTTGACGGTGATGCGGCCCAGCGCCAGGGCCAGGCCCCGGCCCGACTCGCCGATCAACTGGGCAGCGGGCACGCGGCAGCCGTCGAGCACGATGTCCCCCGTGCTGGACTGCCCGGCCATGGTCTTGTAGCCGCTGACCACCTGCACGCCCGGGGCATGCAGGTCCACGAAGAAGGCGCTGATCTCGCGCTGCGGGCTGCCCTCGGGCGCGGTCGAGGCCATGAGCACAGCCAAGTCGGCGAACGGCGAGCCCGAGATGAAGCGCTTGCGGCCGTGGAGCACGTAATGGTCGCCTTCCAGCACGGCGCGCGTCTCCAGCGCGCCCGCGTCCGAGCCGGCCGCTGCCTCGGTCAGCGCAAAGCAGATGGATTTCTCGGCGCGCGCCACGGGCAGGATGAACTGCTCCATCTGCAGCGGCGTGGCCTTGCGGATCAGCGCACCTATGCGCGGCGGGCCGCTGAGTTCGCCCAGTACATGGGGCGCGAAGGGCGAGCCCGTGGCGTAGATGGCCTCCTTGACCAGCACCTGATCGAGCACGGACAGGCCGGCGCCGCCCATGGACTCGGGCAGGTTCATGCCGTAGAAGCCGCGCGCATGCGACAGCTTCCACACCTGGCGCAGCAAATCGGTGGAAGCGCTGTTTTCATGGTCCACGCCATGCGCGCGGGCGAGGTCGGCCAGTTCGCCGTGGATGAAGGCGTTGAGCGCGTCGATCAGGCCGGCTGCGCGTTCCGAGCCTTCAAAGGGCATTTCCAGCAGGGCAGCGTTGGCGGCGGGGAGTGTGTCTTTGGCGTTCATCTCAGTTCACCTTGCGGGCGTGGTTGGCCCAGTAGGGCGCCTGCACGGCGCGGCGCATGACCTTGCCGTTGGGGTTCTTGGGCAGCTGCTGCACGAATTCGATGTGGCGCGGGCGCTTGAAGCCGCCCAGGCGCTCGGCGCAAAAGCGGTCCAGCGCGGCGCTGTCGCCGGCCAGGCCGGGCTTGAGCACGATGTGGGCGGCCACGGCCTCGCCCCATTTGTCGTCGGGGATGGCGAACACGCAGGCATCGGCCACCGAGGCATGTTCGTAGAGCACGGACTCCACCTCGGACGGATAGACGTTGAAGCCGCCGCTGATGACCATGTCCTTCTTGCGGTCCACGATGTAGACAAAGCCCTGCTCGTCCATGCGGGCCAGATCGCCCGTGTGGTAGCGGCCGTTCCTGAGCACCTCGGCCGTCAGCTCGGGCGCGCGCCAGTAGCCCGCGAAGACATCGGCGCCGCTGACCACGATTTCGCCGATCTCGCCCTCGGGCACCGGGCGGCCCTCGTCGTCCAGCACTTCGACCAGGGATTCCAGGAAGGGCCGTCCGCAGGAAGCCAGCCGCTCGGGGCGCGATGCGCGCGCCTGCAGGTGGTCCTGCACCGTCAGGCCGCAGACACCGGAGGTGGTCTCGCCTGCGCCGTAGCCCTGGGACAGGATGGGGCCGAACACGTCCATGGCCTGCAGGATGCGCGCGGGCGCCATGGGCGCTGCGCCGTAGCCCAGGCGCAGCAGGTCGGGCAGGGGGCGGTAGCGGCCGCCGATCTCGGCCAGCAGCATGTTGATCATGGTGGGCACCATGAAGGTATGGGTCACGCGCCGCGCCTGCATCTCGGCCATGAAGGCGCCCGGCTCGAAGCCCGAGAACAGGTGGATGGTGGCGCCCGTGCACAGCGCCGGCACCATCTGCATGCCCGAGGCGTGCGTGACCGGACCGACCAGGCCCAGCACGTGGCCGGCCTGCATGCCCTCGCCGCGCATCAGGAATTTGCGCAGCTGGGCCAGGCGGTTGCCGAAGGTCTGCATGGCGGCCTTGAGCACGCCCGAGGAGCCCGAGGTGTAGTGCAGCACGGCCACCTCGTGCTCGTGCACGGCCACGGGCTGAAAGCGGTCGCTGGCGCGGGCGAGCAGGGACTCGTAGCTTTCGCCGGCGGGGCCGTCCAGCATCAGCAGACGCACGTCGGCAGACTGCAGGTGCGGCTTGAAGGCCTCGGCGCGCGCTGCGGTGGTCACGATGACGGCGGCATCGCTGTTGGCCGCGATACCGCCCACTTCGCGCGGCGAAAGGCGTGCGTTGAAGGGCGCCTTGATGAGCCCGGCCTTGTAGCAGGCGATCTCGATCTCCACGATTTCCACGCAGTTGGGCAGGTAGATGCCCACGCGGTCGCCACGGGACAGGCCCAGCGCCGCCAGCGCATTGGCCAGCCGGTTGGAGCGCTGTTCCAGCTCGGCATAGCTGATGCTGCGCGCGGCGCTGGTCACGGCCGGCTGCGCGCCGTGGGCCCTGCAACTGCGCGCGACCAGTTCGCCGACATTGAGGATGGGAAGGGAGTGGGAATGGGAATGGGGATGGGGGTGGCCTGCGGTGGGCCGGGATGTCTCGTGCATGGCATTCCTTGGCTGAAGCCGCGCGTTTTGCGCGACGTGCCATGCACTGTTCCAGAAGAGGCCTGGAGCGGGGAAATACCGTTTAGTGATTCAGGCGCATCAGAAAAATTGATGTCCAGATCAACCCTTGCGGTATTTGCTGATGGCCCGTGCCCAGACTCCTGAGGTCATGCCGTCATGCCTGCTGCCAGCGTGCCTGCCAGATGCCGGCCGTGATCAATTGCCGGGCCTGTGCCATCAGCGCCTGCTGGACCACCTGCAGCGCCGGGTCGCTGCTGCGGTTGGCCTGCACGGCCAGGAAGTAGCGGCGCAGCAGTTCGGGCGCCGTGACCTGGGCCACGATCCAGCCGTGCTGGATGGCCGTGGGCGCAGCCTTGGCTTCCTCGCGCAGCCAGGCGGGCGCATCGCTCAGCGAGCAGGCGGGCGTGAAGGTGAAGCCCGCGCCGCAGTGGTAGAGCGAGCGGATGACGCGGGCGGAATCGTGTTCGTGGACGATGTTCAGCCGCAGGTTGCGCGCATCGGCCGCGGCCTCCACGGTCTGGCGGATGGAAAAGCGGCGTGATTGCAGCACCAGCGGCAGCTGGCAGGCGTGGGCAAAGTCCATGTGCGGCAGGCCGCCGTCCGGCGCGGGGCGCAGCAGCGGGGCCACGCTGCCATCGACATCCTGGCCGCAGATGTAGATGGATTCCTCGGCCATGGGCTGCACCTGCATGTCGTGCAGGCTGGTCGTGTCCACAAGAATGGCCAGGTCTGCGCGCCGGTCCAGCATGGCCTTTTGCACCATGAGGCTGAGGTCGTCGAGCACAAAGATGCGTATGCGCGGGTGGCTGTTGCGCAGGCTGGCGATCACGGGGCCGGCCAGCAGGCTGGTCAGCAAAAAGGGCAGGGCGATGGTGACCGAGCCTTCGGGGCCCTGCGGCAGGCGCTGTATGCGCTCGCGCATGGCATCGGCGTCGGACAGCAGGCGGCGTGCGTCCTCGTACAGCTGGGCGCCGGCCGGCGTGGGGGTCACGCCGGCGTGGCTGCGCTCCAGCAACTGGGCGCCCAGCTCGCCTTCCAGCTTTTTGATCTGCGCCGTGAGCGCGGGCTGGGCCACGTACAGCGAGTGCGCGGCGCGCGAGAGGCTGCCCGCCTCCAGCACCGCGATGAAGTAGCGCAGCGCCCGCAGGTCCATCTCAGCCCAGGGGGCGGTAGGTGGGGCGCAGGGCCTCGATGTCGCCTTCGGTCCAGGCGCGCAGTGCCTCCTGGGTGATCAGCAGCACCTGCTCGTCGCCCGAGCTGGTGTCCAGCCAGAACACGGGCAGGTCGGGGAAGGCGGCTTCGAAGAAGTCCTTTTCATTGCCGATTTCCAGCACGACCACGCCTTCCTTGGCCAGGCGCGACGGCAGGTCCAGCAGCAGGCGGCGGATGAAGTCCATGCCGTCGGCGCCGCCGGCCAGCGCCAGTTCGGGCTCGGCCTGGTATTCGGCGGGCAGGCGCGACATGCTGTCGGCATTCACATAGGGCGGGTTGCACAGCACCAGGTCCCAGGGGCCGGGAAGGGCGGCCAGTCCGTCGCTTTCCAGCAGCTGCACGCGCTCGGCGAGTTCATGGCGGTCCACGTTGATGCGCGCCACGGCCAGCGCGTCTGCCGAGATGTCGGCGCCCGTGACCTCCACCTCGGGCCAGGCCATGGCCGCCAGGCAGGCCAGGCTGCCGTTGCCCGTGCACAGGTCCAGCACGCGGCGCGTGCGGTCGGACAGCCAGCCGTCGATGCCGCCGTCGGCCAGCAGCTCGGCAATGAAGCTGCGCGGCACGATGGCGCGCTCGTCCACGTAGAAGGGCACGCCCTGCAGCCAGGCCTCGCGCGTGAGGTAGGCGGCGGGCTTGCGCGTTCGGATGCGCTCTGCGAACAGCTCGGCCACTTCGGCCTGCTGCTGGGCGCTGACGGCCTGGTCGGCCAGGGATTCGGGCGCGCCAGGCGCCAGTTCGCTGTCCAGCGGCAGGCCCAGCTTCCACAGCGTGAGCCAGGCCGCTTCGTCTTCGGCCGTGGCCGTGCCGTGGCCAAAGGCCACGCCGGCCGCCGTGAGCGCTGCGGCCCCGGAGGCCACGAGGTCGGCGATGGTACTGCCCGAGATGGCGGGAATATTGGCAGGGGTGGGGGCGGATGTCATCGTCGGCTCCTTGGTCGCGTTCAGACGGCCTGCTGTCGCTGCAGCTCCTGGAGCGTGCAGCGGTAAATGTTCTTGATGGGCTCGATGTCGGCCACCACGATGTGCTCGTCGATCTTGTGGATGCTGGCGTTGGGCGGGCCCACCTCCACGACCTGGCTGCAGATCTGGGCGATGAAGCGGCCGTCGCTGGTGCCGCCCGTGGTGGACAGCTCGGTCTCCAGGCCGGTCTCGGCGCGGATGGCCGCCTGCACGGCGTTCACCAGCGTGCCCGGCGTGGTCAGGAAGGGCTGGCCGCCAATGGTCCAGGCCAGCTCGTACTCCAGCCCGTGGCGGTCCAGCACGGCGTGCACGCGCTGCTGCAGCGATTCGGCCGTGGACTCGGTGCAGAAGCGGAAGTTGAAGTCGATGGTCACATGGCCGGGAATGACGTTGGACGCGCCCGTGCCGCCATGCATGTTGCTGATCTGCCAGCTGGTGGGCGGGAAGAAGGCATTGCCCTCGTCCCAGCGCGTGGCGGCCAGTTCGGCCAGGGCCGGCAGGGCCTGGTGGATGGGGTTGCGCGCCAGCTGCGGGTAGGCGATGTGGCCCTGGATGCCCTTGACCGTGAGGCGCCCGCTCATGGTGCCCCGGCGGCCGTTCTTGATCATGTCGCCCGTGCGGTCCACCGATGTGGGCTCGCCGACGATGCACCAGTCCAGGCGCTCGCCGCGCTCGCGCAGCAGCTCGACCACGACCTTGGTGCCGTCCACCGAGGGGCCTTCCTCGTCGCTGGTCAGCAGCAGGGCAATGTCGAAGGAGGGAGCCGGTGTCTCGGCCAGGAATTCCTCCAGCGCCACGACGAAGGCGGCGATGGAGGTCTTCATGTCGCTGGCGCCGCGGCCGTACAGCTTGCCGTCGCGGTGCGTGGGCACGAAGGGCGGGCTGCTCCACTGCTCCAGCGGGCCGGTGGGCACCACGTCGGTATGGCCGGCAAAGACCAGCACGGGCCGGTCGGCGCCTGTCCCGGAGCGCCGGGCCCAGAGGTTGCGCACGCGAAAGCTGTCGGGGCCGCTGTCGATGCGCTCGCAGGCAAAGCCCATGGGCTGCAGGGCATCGGCCAGGAGTTCGAGGCAGCCGGCGTCTTCGGGAGTGACGGAGGGCAGGCTGATCAGCTGCTCGGTCAGTTGCAGGGTGCGGGACATGGTGGGTGGAATCAAAAAACAAAAAAGTCGGAGGGCCGGCTGCCGCCAGCGTGCTCCGACATTGTGAACGCTGCGGGGCTGGCCGATCAGTTCGGCTTGACTTCAAGCATGATTTCCGTGAACGAGGGCATGTCGTCCTCGCCGGGCGTGGCCAGTTCGGCGAACTGACTGGACGGCGCGGCATGGCTGGCCTTGACCACGTCGTTTTCCAGGCGCCACATCAGGTTGGTGGGCGAATCGGCGAAGGCCAGGGCTTCGGCGCGGTCGATGCGGCCGGAGCGGACCAGCTGCGCCAACGCCTCTTCAAAGGTCTGCGAGCCTTCGGCCATGGATTTTTCCATGGCCTCCTTGACGCCCGAGAAGTTGCCGCGCTCGATGAGGTCGGCGATCAGCTTGGTGTTGAGCATGACCTCGACGGCCGGCATGCGGCCGCCGTCCACGGTGCGCACCAGGCGCTGGGAGATCACGCCCTTGAGTGCTGCCGACAGCTCGCCCAGCATGGTGGGGCGGATTTCCTCGGGGAAGAAGGACAGGATGCGGTTGAGCGCGTGGTAGCTGTTGTTGGCGTGCAGCGTGGCCAGGCACAAATGGCCCGACTGCGCAAAGCCCATGGCCGAGGACATGGTCTCGCGGTCGCGGATTTCGCCGATCAGGATCACGTCGGGGGCCTGGCGCAGCGCATTCTTGAGCGCGATCTGCAGCGATGCCGTGTCCGAGCCCACTTCGCGCTGGTTGACGATGGAGCGCTTGTTGCGGAACTGGTATTCGATGGGGTCCTCGATGGTGAGGATGTGGCCCGTGAGCTTTTCGTTGCGCGCATCGATCATCGAGGCCAGCGTCGTGCTCTTGCCCGAGCCCGTGGAGCCCACGACCAGCAGCAGGCCGCGCTTTTGCATGATCAGCTCGCCCAGCACCGGCGGCAGGTTCAGCGTGTCCATGGCCGGAATGTGCTGGGCGATGAAGCGGATCACCACGGCGCAGCTGCCGCGCTGGTGCATGGCGCTGACGCGAAAACGCCCCACGCCGCGCAGCGGCACGCCCATGTTGAGCTCGCCCGTTTCGTCCAGCTCCTGCAGGCGCTCGGCCGGCACGATCTCGGCCAGCAGGCTGCGCGGCGCGTCGGGCGGCAGCAGCTGGTTGTTGATGGGCACGCATTCGCCGTTGATCTTGATCAGCGCCGGCGCGTTGACCGCCAGGTAGACGTCGGACGCCTGCTTCTCGCCCATCAGGCGCAAAATCCTCTCCATCGTGCCCATGTTTTCCCCCAAATTCGTGTACTGCCGCTGTTCTTGGATCGTCTGCACGCTCTTGTGACGTGAAACGGGCGTCCGCTGCCTGGTGGCCGGGGACGCCCTCGAGAGTATGCCTTGCTCCATCCCCTGAACAGGGGATGTTTTGGCGCCGCAACCACGCCTTTGGCGCGGTGCGGATGCGGATCAATCGCGCAGCAGGTCGTTCAGGCTCGTGGTGGAGCGTGTCTTGGCATCGACCTTCTTGACGATGATGGCGGCGTACATGCTGTAGCGGCCGTTGTCCTTGGGCAGGTTGCCCGACACCACCACCGAGCCGGCAGGCACGCGGCCATAGCTGGTCTCGCCGGTCGCACGGTCATAGATGGGGGTGGACTGGCCGATGTACACGCCCATGGAGATCACGGAGTTCTCTTCCACGATCACGCCTTCGACGATCTCGGATCGCGCGCCGATGAAGCAGTTGTCCTCGATGATGGTCGGGTTGGCCTGCAGCGGCTCCAGCACGCCGCCCAGGCCCACGCCGCCGGACAGGTGCACGTTCTTGCCGACCTGGGCGCAGGAGCCCACGGTGGCCCAAGTGTCGACCATGGTGCCTTCGTCCACGTAGGCGCCGATGTTCACGTAGGAGGGCATCAGGATGGCGCCCTTGGCGACGAAGCTGCCACGGCGGGCCACGGCCGGAGGCACGACGCGCACGCCGGTGGCGGCGATCTCGGCCTCGGTCATGCCGGCGAACTTGGTGGGCACCTTGTCGAAGAAGTTCAGGTCGCCGGACTGCATCAGCACGTTGTCCTTGAGGCGGAAGGACAGCAGCACGGCCTTCTTGATCCACTGGTGCACGGTCCACTGGCCCACGCCTTCGCGCGTGGCCACGCGCAGCTGGCCGTTGTTCAGGGCTTCGATCACGTGGTCCACGGCCTCGGTCACTTCCTTGGGGGCGGCAGCGGGGGAGAGGCTGGCACGGTTGTCCCAGGCGGTGTCGATGATGGATTGCAGCTGTTGCGTCATATGGCTTTGGTGATCAAAGGGTTTGTGAGGAAAGGGGAGCGCAGGGCTGTCTCAGCGCTGGCGCGATTCTATGAACTGTGCAATGCGCTGGGCGGCTTCCAGGCATTCTGCGGTCTCGGCCACCAGGGCCATGCGCACGCGTCCGGCGCCGGGGTTGCGGCCATTGGCTTCGCGCGCCAGGTAGCTGCCGGGCAGCACGGTCACGCCGGTGGCGGCATACAGCTCGCGTGCAAAGTCGGCGTCGTCCAGGCCCAGCGATTCGGGAATGCCGGCCCAGAGGTAGAAGCTCGCATCGGGCAGGCGCACATCCATCACGCGCGCCAGCACGGGCGTGACCTGGTTGAATTTTTCGCGATACAGGCGGCGGTTTTCCTCGACATGGGCCTCGTCGGCCCAGGCCGCCATGCTGGCCGTCTGCACCACGGGGCTCATGGCGCCGCCGTGGTAGGTGCGGTACAGCAGGAAG
Source organism: Delftia sp. DLF01 (assembly GCF_014852125.1). Classification (NCBI taxonomy): domain Bacteria; kingdom Pseudomonadati; phylum Pseudomonadota; class Betaproteobacteria; order Burkholderiales; family Comamonadaceae; genus Delftia; species Delftia sp. DLF01. Next base: position 163,315 of record NZ_JACVAZ010000003.1, on the reverse strand, counting down.
GCCTTGATCAGGGCCGCATCGCCCGCCACGAAACCGCTGCGCAGGCCGGGCACATTGCTGCGCTTGGACAGGCTGGTGAACATCAGCAGGTTTTTGTAGTTCGTGCGGCCCAGGCGCTGTGCGGCTTCCAGGCCGCCCAGGGGGGCGGTGCCGTCGAAATAGATCTCGCTGTAGCACTCGTCGCTGGCAATCACGAAGCCGTAGCGGTCGGACAGGGCAAACAGCTTTTCCCACTCGGCCAGCGGCATCACCGCGCCTGTGGGGTTGCCGGGCGAGCACACGAAGATCAGCTGGGTCTTTTCCCACACGTCGGCGGGCACGCTGTCCCAGTCCACCGCGAAGTTGCGTGCGGCGTCGCTGGGCGCGTAGTACGGCTGGGCGCCGGCCAGCAGGGTGGCGCCTTCGTAGATTTGATAGAACGGGTTGGGGCAGATCACGCGCGCGCCGTCCTGGCTGGCATCCACCACCACCTGGGTGAAGGCAAACAGTGCCTCGCGCGAGCCGTTGACGGGCAGCACCTGGGTGGCGGCGTCCAGGGCAATGCCATAGCGCTGGCGAGCCCATTGGGCGCAGGCCTCGCGCAGCGCGGGCTCGCCCGCCGTGGCGGGGTACTTGGCCAGGCCGCCGAGGTCGGCGCTCAGCGCCTGTTCGATGAACGCCGGCGTGGCATGGCGGGGCTCTCCGATGCCAAGGCTGATGGGGCGCACGCCCGCCGGTGGCTGGACCCCGGCGAACAGTTTGCGAAGACGCTCAAACGGGTAGGGCTGGAGTCGGGAGAGCAGGGGATTCATGGGCTCGCATTATGGATTGATGCGCTTTCGGCATGCCGTTGTCACAGGGGACTGCGGGTCTGCACGCTGGCTTTTTTGCATTCTGTTACCTATTCTGGCATGGTCTCGACTGGGGCCATGCCATCTCGTGTGGCGGGGCCTCGTGAACGGTGAATTCCAGATACCAATGACTAGAGAGGCAATCAGCTATGCAGGCAGGCGCTGGCATGGAAAAAGTGGGAAACAGGCATCGTAAGCATACATCCGGCCCCGGGGCCGGCTTCCTTGTATGCGCCGTGTGGGCATTGGCGGGGCCGCCGCTGGCGCTGGTGGCCGGTTCGGCGGGCTTGGGGCCCTGGGTTTGGGGAGGCATGCTGCTGTGGGCCGGACTGCTGCTGGGGGGCATGCACAGGCTCTGGTCGCGGGTGATCGGCGAGCGCGAATTGCTGCAGCAGGCCATGCAGGGCATCGCCCAGGGCGACCTGAGCCAGCGCGTGACCGTGGAGGCTGCCGCCTCGCAGGAGGGCGCCGGTGCTCTCCAGACGCCCAAGGCGCTGCTGGGAGGCATGGTCACCTCGCTGTCGGGCATGGTGGCCGATGTGCGCAGCAACGCGGCCCTGGTGGCGCAGGCCGGGCAGCAATTGGTGAACGAGCACCAGGCGCTGTCCGATCGCACCGAGCTGCAGGCCACCAACCTGGCCCAGACCGTGGTCAGCGTGGAGCAGTTGAGCAGCGCCGTGCAGCACAACGCCGATGTGGTGGGCGTGGTCCATCACCAGGCCAGCGCTGTGCGCGGCGCCGCCGATGAAGGCGTGGTGGCCATGGGCCGCGCCGTGGAGTCGGTGGAGACCATTGAGAACAGTGCCGGGCGCATGCGGGAGATCATCGGCGTGATCGACGGCATTGCTTTCCAGACCAATATCCTCGCGCTCAATGCCGCCGTTGAGGCCGCACGGGCTGGCGAGCAGGGCCGGGGCTTTGCCGTGGTGGCCAGCGAGGTGCGCTCCCTGGCCGGCCGCTCGGCGGAGGCGGCGCGCGAGATTCGCCACCTGATTGGCGATGCGCTGACCCAGGTGGAGCACAGCACCGAGTTGATCCGCACGGCCGGGCGCGGCATGGAGCGCGTGACCGAAGGCATCCGCCAGGTGGCCGAGCACATGGGCGAGCTCTCGCAATCGACCGGCAGCCAGAGCACGGGCCTGGCCGAGATCAGCCGCGCCGTGCACCAGATCGACGAGATCACCCAGCACAACGCGCAGATGGTGGGCCACGCGCTGGACCAGGCACGCGCGCTGCAGCAGCGCGCGCAGATGCTGTCAGGGGCGGTGTCGCGCTTTCGGCTGCAGCAGGGCACGGCGGAGGAAGCCGTGGCCCTGGTCGAGTCGGCCCTGGGCCTGGCGCGGCGCGGCGTGGCCACCGAGGCACTGCTGGCCGCCGTGAGCGACCCCGGCCAGCCCTTCCATGACCGTGACATGTACGTGTTCGCCCTGGCCGCCGACGGCAGCTACCGCGCCTTCGGCGGCAACCCTGCGCGTGTGGGCGTGCGCGTGCAGGAGCTGCCAGGCGTGCGGGGTGAGCAGCTGCTGGCCGACATCATTGCCCAGGCCGAGCGCGGCCCAGGCTGGGTGGAGTACGACTTCAGAAACCCTGCCACGCAACAGGTACAGACCAAGATGTCCTTCGTCTGCAAGCATGGCGGGCTGTACTGGGGTTGCGGTGTCTACAAGAGCCTGGCGCTGGCTGCGTAGGCCTGCCACGGCCCGCGTGGGTGCCTGTGCGGTCTATGGCCATTTATGGGCATCCATAGGCCTGTACTGGCGGGTGTAGGCGGGTCTCGCTGCCCGCCCACATCCACTCAATGCCCGTTGGGCGTTGAGGCGCCACCCGCACGCTGGGCGCGTGCGCGGGCCAGGATGGCTGCGATGGTGGCTTGCTTGCTGTCGGTCGCCAGCGGGGGCGCCGGGCAGGGCGTGGAAGGGCTGGCGTCGTCGGCCATTTCCTGCTCACCCAATGCAAGAGGCATCTGCGCCCGGGCGGCACCCAGGCGCTCGCGCTCCTGTTCACGCTCTCGGCGCAGCACATAGCGCTGTCGCGCATGCTCGGCCTGCTGGGGGCTCCAGGCAGACCAGCCTGTGGCCGGGCCGCTGGCGTTGTGCAGCTCGATGCAGTCCACGGGACAGACGGGGATGCACAGCTCGCAGCCCGTGCAGTGGGCGGCGATCACCGTATGCATGAACTTGTTGGCGCCCAGGATGGCATCCGTGGGGCAGGCCTTGATGCAAAGGGTGCAACCGATGCACCAGGCCTCGTCGATCACGGCCACGGTGCGCGGGGCTTCCGTGCCGTGCTCGGCGCTCAGTGGGACAGCGGGCCGGCCCGTCAGTGCAGCCAGCCTCTCCACTCCCGCAGCGCCCCCGGGGGGGCACTGGTTGATGCCGGCCTCGCCCGAGGCCACGGCCTGGGCATAGCTGGCGCAGTCGGGGTAGCCGCAACGCGTGCACTGCGTCTGCGGCAGCGCCGCGTCTATGCGTGCTGCCAGATCGTCGCGGGCAAGGATTGCGAAGGCGGACATGGCGTGCCGGGCTTGCTCGGTGCTCAGCCTGCCTGCACCTTGGCACCGCGCTTGCGCGGCTGCTCGGTGGCCGAGGGCGCGTCATCGCTCAGGCTGCTGGTGTGACCTGCCGCGCTGGCGGCCGTGGCGCTTTCGGGCTGGTGGGCACTGATGAATTCGCGCACCTGCGGGTAGACGATCTCTCTCCAGCGCCTGCCGCTGAAAATTCCGTAGTGTCCGGCGCCCGGCACTTCAAGGTGCTTGCGCTGCTCTGCCGCGATGCCCGTGCACAGATCGTGCGCTGCGCGCGTCTGGCCCGAGCCGGAGATGTCGTCCAGCTCGCCTTCGACGGTCAGCAGGGCGCTGCCCTTGATGTCCTGCGGGCGCACCAGCTCGGCCTGGCCTTCGGGCGAACGCACTTCCCAGGTGCCATGGACCAGCTTGTAGTCCTGGAACACCGTGGCGATGGTCTCGAGGTAGTAGTCGGCATCCATGTCGAGCACGGCGTTGTACTCGTCATAGAACTTGCGGTGATGCTCGGCGCTGGCGTCGTCACCCTTGATCAGATCCTTGAAGTAGTCGTAGTGGCTATTGGCGTGGCGGTCCGGATTCATGGCCACGAAGCCCGAGTACTGCAGGAAGCCCGGGTACACGCGGCGGCCTACGCCCGGATAGCCTTCGGGCACGCGGTAGATCACATTGTTCTCGAACCACTCGAAGCTGCGGTTCTGCGCCAGGTTGTTCACCGAGGTCGGCGAGCGGCGTGCGTCGATGGGGCCGCCCATCATGGTCATGGACAGCGGAGGCGTCTCGCCACGGCTGGCCATCAGCGACACGGCAGCCAGCACCGGCACCGTGGGCTGGCACACGCTGACCACGTGGCACTGGCCGTACTTGCCCTGCAGGTAGCGGATGAACTCCTGCACATAGTTCACGTAGTCGTCGAGGTGGAACTCGCCATCGGCCAGGGGCACCAGGCGGGCGTTCTTCCAGTCGGTGATGTAGACCTTGTGGCCTCCCAGCATGCTTTGCACCGTATCGCGCAGCAGCGTGGCGTAGTGGCCCGACAGCGGCGCCACGATCAGCACCACGGGCTGGCTCAGCATGGTCTGCAGCGTATCGGTGTCGTCGGAGAAGCGCTTGAAGCGGCGCAGCTCGCAAAACGGCTTGTCCACTTCGACGCGCTCGCGGATGGTCACGTCAACGCCGCCCACATCCACACTGTGCAGGTTGAATTCGGGCTTCTCGTAATCCTTGCCAAGGCGGTAGAACAGATCGAACCCGGCGGCCATGCGCTGGGACATCGGACCTTGGCTCAGCAACGAGTGGGGGTTGCTGTAGAGCTTGGCTGCAGCTTGCGCGAAATCGGCAAAGGGCTCGACCATGGCGCGCTGGATTTCGTAGAGCTGATAGAGCATGGATACAAGGGGTTGTTTGGATATGTTGCAGTGCAATATATCAGCAGCAAGCTAAGAAAATTGGTAGTAAAACCCCTTTGATGCTGTCGCGTAAGTGATAGTTTTTACCGATAGGCCTGCGCGAGCGGCCGCCTCAGCCCTGGCCATCGTGCAAAGCAGTCCCCCGCGCTAGGCGGCAAGCGCCGCCTCGGCCGGTTTGGTGCGCGCAAGCCGCATCACCTCTGAAGGCGGCAATTGCTTGAGCTGGTGATTGCTCCACACCTGGCGCCAGCGGCGCGCCCCCGCCAGCCCGTTGCGCAACCCCAACATATGCCGCGCGATGGAGTACCAGTGCGTGCCATGCGTGCGCGCCTCGCGCTCCATATACGCCACCATCTGCTCCTCGATGGACTCGCGTGTGTGCTCCACGCTCGCATCGCCGTAGTACAGCGCATCCCACGAGGCCAGCCACCAGGGGTTGTGATAGGCCTCGCGGCCCACCATCACGCCATCGACCTGCTGCAGCAGTTCCTGCACCGTGGCATCGGCCTTGATGCCGCCGTTGATGGCAATGGTCAGTTCCGGAAAATCCTGCTTGAGCCGGGCCACGATCTCGTAGCGCAGCGGCGGGATCTCGCGGTTTTCCTTGGGCGACAGGCCCTTGAGCCAGGCATTACGCGCGTGAACGATGAACACGCGGCAGCCCGCATCCGCCACCGTGCCCACGAAATCGCGCACGAACTCGTAGCTCTCATCCTTGTCGATGCCAATGCGGTGCTTCACCGTGACGGGCACATCCACCACATCCACCATCGCCTTCACGCAATCGGCCACCAGCGGGGCCTCATTCATCAGGCAGGCGCCAAACGCGCCGCGCTGCACCCGCTCGCTGGGGCAGCCGCAATTGAGGTTGATCTCGTCATACCCCCACTGCGCCCCCAGCCGCGCGGCCTGCGCCAGATCGGAAGGCTCGCTGCCACCGAGCTGCAGCGCCACCGGATGCTCCTCGGCCTCGAACCGCAGATGCCGCGGCACATCACCGTGCAGCAAGGCGCCCGTCGTCACCATCTCTGTGTAGAGCAAGGTGTGGCGGCTCAGAAGCCGGTGCAGGTAGCGGCAGTGCTTGTCGGTCCAGTCCATCATGGGCGCAACGGACATGCGCCACATGCTGGCAGGTGCTTGATTTTCTACGTTTGTCATTGATCTGATTGGGTTTTTTGCTCTGGCGTCGTTGCCTGATTCTTCGCCATTCAACCCCGTTTTTGCTGATTTTCTCGCTGGCTTTGCTACATCCTTCACCTGTAGCAAAACAGATGGGAGCAGCACTTCACGCAAGCGTGCACACGGCTTGCTTGCTCGCTTGCCTGCACCGCACAGATCCGGCTGATGGAGAACGGCACGTTTGTCCACCGCGAAAGCCAGACCTACCGTCGGAAAGTGCAGGCCAACGAGTGGCTGCGCAGGCGCGAGTACGAAATGGACCAGGAGCGCGCTTCCGGCCAGGCTGTGCACAAGAAAATTTCAGTGGGGGAGCCACTGCGGGATTATGTCAGTGCGGCCGAAAACGTGACTGAGTGGGGCCGTAGCAAAAAGGCCGACATCGCGCGGCTGCAGGCCTCTGGCCTGGCCGAACTTCAGGCCACCAAGCTCACGGTGCAGGACCTGATGGGCTACGCCAAGAAGCGGCGCACGGAAGACGAGGCCGGCCCCGCCACCGTGCTCAATGACATGGTGTGGCTGCGCCAGGTCTTCCTGCATGCTTCGGCCGCGCGCGGCATCGATGCACCGCTGCAGGTGCTGGACCGCGCCAAGTCCGAACTGCTGCGCACGCGCGTGATCGCCAAGCCGGCTCAGCGCTCGCGCCGGCTGCTGCCTGAAGAAGAGGCCAGGCTGCTGGAGCACTTCGCCAGCCGCGACGGCCGGGCGTCATCCACGGGAAGGGGGAGCGCAGGAAGGCCGACGACCACTACAGCGCCTGGTGCTGCGCCGCCTGCCATTCCTGGCTGGACCAAGGGCCTGCGCCCGCCGCACGCAAGGAAGCCACGTTCATGGCCGCGCATCTGCGCCAGGTCCTGGCATGGCGCGCGCTGGCCTACGCCCCGAATATCGATGCCCGCGACCGAGCCGCTGTGCTGTGGGCGCTGGGCCTGCTCAACGCCACGCCGATTCTGGATTTTTGAAAGAGGACCATCTTGGAAACCAAGGCCGCGCACACGAACCGCGACGACACGCAAAAAGAAGAAGGTGGCACCGCTTGACCTGCATGGACTGGATGGCTGGCCAACTGGGGGGCTGGCACGAGGAGGGGGCGCGGCACAACAACCCGCGTCCTGCGGGCAGGATCCGCCCGGGTAGTGGCACGGACGTGCTGCTGCGGTTTGGGCACTGGGATACTTGGTTCGTAATGGCTTGGTCGAGAGCAGGCTTACGGAGTTGCCCGTGCGCAAGCAGGTACTTCGGTATCGGCTGAGAACGACCACGAGCACTGACGGTCTTACTCACCGCGCGAGGTGAATTCAGAGTGTCCCGAATGTTGGAAAAATGAGAGCTATTTCGGGGGCCAGAACGCGAGCAGATAACATTGCATCCTTTTGCAACAATTTTGACAAGCTATGGCCTTGGGGCATGGTGTGGGGCAAATTTCCCCGCTCTCCAGTTTCATTGGCGCAGGAGTGACAATGTTTGATCCACGCTGGGTATTAGTTCTTGCGAGCGCCATCACAACGTCGGCCGCTTGGGCTGCTCCCATAGCACTCTACGACGGTAGCGATGTTCCCAACGAGCAAGGTTGGGACCGAAGCAACATCGGTGGCTCGGTCATAGTTGGAGGGGGCACCACGCAGTTTGTGACAACGACGGCCCCGGGCGGGCGATCCGGCGAGCAAAACTTGTATCGATACGGCGTGAATACCTCTAATTTTATAGCCTCTATTCGATTAAATGCGATTTCCGTTTCTCGGCACAATACGCTAGATGCGGGGTTAATGTTTAGCGTTTCTAACAGTTTTTTATTTCCATTTGGTAACTCTGCTGACCGTAGCGCTATGCTTTACATAGATGCTAACGCTATAGGGTGGGGGGACGACACGGGAAGCGTAGCCTTCAATACGAGCGGTTTTCACGAGTACGCCATTCGTTATCTTAATGGGCAGGCAAATGTTTATATCGATGCATCCTATGCCGATATTATTTCGGGAGCGGCGACCCCTGTTTTGGTCCGCGGGATCGTGGGAGCAAGCGGAAACAATGGTGCGATTGCGTTTGGTGATCAGTCAAATGATTCGAACGTAGATTCCAACTATGTGGTAGATTACGTCAATTTCCAAAACCTGAATTTTCCAGAATCTCCAGCAAGTATATCGGCTGAGAGTGGTGATGGCTCCGCGCGAGTTTACTTTACGCCGCCGACCTTCAACGGCATCAGTGCTGTCACCCGTTATGACGTGATTGCTATTGCCCCTGACGATTCTACAGCCGGCAGCTGCATACCCACGCCAGCGCTGCCTGCGGGCAATCAAACAGCAAGCTGCGTTATCTCCGGTCTGACCAACGGCACGTCCTACACTTTTAGCGTTACTGCGACCAACGCATCAGGAACAGGGCCGGCAGCCACCACCACGACGCAACCTCAATTACTGGCCACGGCTACCCCTTTGGCTTTACCAGGCGGTGGAAACGCAAATGTGATCATCAGCGGCAATCCGCCCGGTTGTGCCCTAAGCGCCGCTCCAACGTTGTCGCCTGCCAACCTTGCTGGTGCTCCCAATCAATCCACGGCGCCCCTGAATGCTCTGCGCTTCACCACCACTGCCTGCCCGGGCGCCACTTTGTCCGTAAAAATTGATTATCCCTCAGGCAGCCTGACAGGCCTTACGCCCTATAAGTTTGGACCGAAGAGCACAGGCGCTGCACCAACTTGGTTTCCGTATGGCAGTATTTCTGGTGATAGCGTGACTTATACCGTAGTAGACGACGGCATAGGCGACAGCAATACGGTTGTGGCAGGGGTAATTGAGGATCCGTTCGCGCCTCTTGCGTTGGCTGCAGTCCCTCCTGTTGGTACGACTGCAGCAGTGCCTGGTTTGGGGCCTTGGGGCGTGGCGCTTTTGTCATGTCTGGTGCCGTTGTTTTTGGGCTTCAGGACGAGTCAAAAGCGGGCCAAAGGATACCTTCGCTGGAATTGATGACGTCCGGTGTGTCCGGCGCGGGGGCTCTTCTTGTCTGCGCGACCGGTGATGTCCGAAGCCTGCCAGCTTCGGGGAGAAGAGCAAGGAACAGAAGCAGGCCCCTCAGTGGGAGCGCATCGGCCTGGATTACCGGGCCGGCATCAAGATGCCTGAGGCAGATCGCGACGGATGAGAGCATCAGCGAGCGGGTGATCCGCAAGCGTGCCAAGGGTGACGACTGGAGCCGAGGCTGGTCGGAGCGCAACCTGGAGAAACGAGAAGGTGGCTCCGCTAGAACTGCGGGGACTGAATGGCTGGCCAGCTGGAGGGCCGGCAGGAGGAGGGGTGCGGCACAACGACCCGCCTCCTGCGGGCGCCATCCGCCCGCGCAGTGGCACCGACGTGCTGCTGCGGTTTCTACGCCAGGCCCCCGGGCGCTGGTTCTTCCATTCCGAGCTGGTCCTGGCCCTGGGCCGCAGCAATGGAGAGATCGATTGGGCACTGCTGTACCGGGTGCGTGAGGGGCAGGTGGAAAGCCGGCTCACCGAGCTGCCGACACGCAAGCCGTGCTTCGTTATCGTCTGGCAGCCATGGACCTTTGACGATACTCAGAAGCAAACAAGGCCCGCACATGCGGGCCTTGTTTCATTGGCGTGGCTTATCAACGCTGGCGGCGCATACGTCGCAGTCCGAACATCGCCAGGAGAACCGACATCATGAAGATGCCCCACTGCGACAGGGTGGGAATGCCCACTGGACCGGTCGCCGGCAGCGCGAACAAAGTAAATGGGTCTTCAATCGCCCCTGGCGTGGTGATGTTGTTGTCGCCCGTTCCATTGTCCGTAACCTCGTAGACCACGGAATCGCCAGTGACTGTGCCGTACGGAAACCATTTAGCGCTTTCCCCTGGCTGAGGTGGTCCAAACTTGTATGGTTTGACGCTTCCCAGGCTGCCAGCCGGGTAGACCGCTTTCACTTTCAGCGTGCTGCCGGTGCAGCCACTGGCGGCGAAACGCAGTACCCCAAGTGGCGGTGCAGTCTGTACTGGCGCACCGGGCGGAACGCTGCCGTCGATGGTGATGGGTCCATTCAAGTCGCAGCCCGGTGGATTGCCGCTGATGGTGACCATGACCGAGCCGCTACCGCCTGGTAGCGACACTGGCGCATTTGCAAGTGCCCTTGGCGTGGCGCTGACAACTGCCGGGGCGCCCGCATTGACGGCGTTGCGCGCGCGCACCTCGAAGCTGACGGCCGTGCCATTGGCCAAGCCCGAAACACTGCAGGGTGAGGCGGTGCACGCGGTGGGAGCGCCGTTTGCCGTTACCTCGTACCTGGTAATGGCGCTGCCGCCGTCGCTAGATGGGGGAGTCCAGACGATACGGACACTGCCGTCGCCCGGCGTGGCGCTGACATTTTGGGGTGCGCTTGGTACGCCTGCGACCACTGAAATAGTCAGCGTCGCCTGTGGAGCGGGTAGATGTGAGGCGTCGCCAGCTTGGTTAGCTGTCAGTGTGCAGTTGTTGGTGCCCGGCGCCACTCCAGTGACTTGATTGCCGGAGACAAGGCATGTACTGGGCGTACTGGAACCGAACACCACGGGGGCGCCTGAGGTACCCCCAGTAGCGTTGATTGTGCTGCTTGTCCCAATAGAAACGATGGGCGATGCACCCCAAACGATTGACTGAGTCAGCTTGGGAGTGCTGAACGACTGCGTGCTGCTTTGCGCGGTGCCTCCTGAATTTACGGCATAGGCGCGGAAGTAGTAAGTTGCGCCTGGAGTCAGGTTCGTTAGGCTCGCATTTACGGGAGTAGCACCTGCCGCGACTGTAATCGTGCCAGGCGTAGCTGTTGCCAGCACGCCGCCATCGCTGTTTACAGATTGTTGATCGGTGCCAAAGCGGAAGTAGGCTGCACTCACATCAGCCCCTTGTGCGCTCACGCCAGCGTTCAACGTAGCCGCAGTGGTCGTCACGTTATCGGCCGAAGGGTTAGCGATAGTGGGTGGCGCGATGTAGAGCAATACGCGCGGTACACCATCGCCCAGGCTTAGGGTTCCATCCAAAGGCACAAGATTGGAGCCGCCGCCGCCGCCAGCAAACATGCCGCCGCCTCCGCCGCCGGCGTATCCACCGCCCCCACCGCCGCCAGCTGGGGCACGTATTGACATTGAGCCACCGCCCTGGCCACCGCCGAAGTTCTGTGGCAGGTTGCTGTTTGTGACTCCTCCGGCCGTGCCGCCATTCCCGCCAGCTTGGCCGAAGCCTCCGCCTCCGCCTCCGCCTGCGCCATAACTCACACTCTCTCCAGTGAGGCCTGGTGCGCCCATGTCACCGCCAGATCCCCCTGCGCCGTAGGCTCCTGGAGCACCGGTGGCTCCTCCCGATCCGCCTATGGATCCGGATCCCGCGTTGCCCCCATATTGGCTCGGCGTCCCTATACCTGGGCTGCCTGCGTCGCCACCGGGCGTGAAGCCATTACCACGGCCGCCACCGCCCCCTCCACCGGCTGCAATGACCAAAGGCCCCTGGGTCGCGCTAATTGAAGAAATTGCCGAGTAGCCCCCGCCGCCGCCGCCTTCAGGCGAGATGTCATTGCCGTCCGCGCCGTTGTTGCCCGAGCTCATGTAGAGAATCTGGCCCGGCGTGACTGAAAGCGTACCCGTGATGCGCGCACCTCGCCCTCCAGGGCTTGTGCTTATGCCGACGTCCCATACTCCGCTCCTCCCGCCGTTGCCACCAACAACTTCGTAGGTCAGGGCATACACGCCTGGAGGCACGATGCATGTGGCCGATTGGCCTGCGCTGGAACTGCAAACCTGTGCCATAGCGTGATGGGATGCGACGGATCCCAGTGCGCCCACGAGCAAGGGCAACCACCAATGCTTTTGCTTAATGGTCCTGTCATCCGGAATTCCGGGCAGCAGACTTCCAGCGGTTTTCGCAGGTTCCCTGATAGATTTATGAGCCCCTCTCAAGGCGGGCCAGCGTGTCGTCAGCATGCTTTTTTTTCCACGGTTGCTTTGTTATGCGAACATTAAATTACAACTGTATCGAGCTGGCTTGTGTCTGTCCTCTTCTTTGATTCTTGATCTGCTGTTTTGTAGTTTTTAAGGCGTGAACCTCAATTGACCGTTGCCAGTGTCCTGCTGGCCTCGTCCCAAGCCTGCCAGCTTCGGGAGGATGAGCAAGGAACACAAGCAGGCGCCGCAGTGGGAGCGCATCGAGCTGGATTACAGGGCCGGCATCAAAAGCCTTCGGCAGATCGCAGCAGAGCAGGGCATCAGCGAGGGGGCGATCCGCAAGCGAGCCAAGCGTGACGACTGGAGCCGGGATCTCTCGGAGCGCATCCAGGAGAAGGCCGAGCAACTGGTACGCAAGGAGGCGGTACGCAGCGAGGTACGCGCGGAGCGTACTGCGTCCGAACGTGAAGTGGTGGACGCGAATGCGCAGGCTTTGGCCACCATCAGGCTGGCGCACAGACGGGACATCCAGAGGGCGCGCAAGATCACCAATGCGCTGCTGGATGAGCTGGAGCAGATGGCGGACGCGGACACGGTGGCCTACCTGCAGGAGCTGGGCGAGATGCTGCGCTCGCCGGACGACAACGGCATGGACAAGCTGAACGACCTCTACCAGAAGGTCATCAGCCTGCCGGAGCGCTCCAAGACCATGAAGGTGCTGGCCGAGAGCCTGCGCATCGTGGTGGACATGGAACGCCAGGCCTTTGGCATGAACGACAAGGACGCGGGCAAGGGGCCGAACGGCGGCGGCAACGTGGGCCACTTCGAGCTGCACTTCATGGATGCGCCAGCGCGTGAGCACGATCCGCGCGACGGGGAGGGCGCATGAACTTGCTGTCCGCCAGCATGCAGGCCGCGCACCTGGCCGGCGAGGGCCCGGAACCAGATTTCGCCGAGGACTACGAGGTAGACCGCTCGCGCGTTCGTGTCGAGTTCCCCGCGAAGCTGCGCGGCCTGTTCCAGCCCAAGCACTTCAAGGTCACTTACGGCGGGCGCGGCGGGGCCGAGTCCTGGTCTGTGGCCATGGCCCTGCTGGTGATGGGCAGCAACCGCCCCCTGCGCATCCTGTGCGCGCGCGAGATCCAGAAGTCCATGCGGGACTCGGTGCACCGCCTGCTGTCCGACCAGATCGCGGCGTTGGACCTCCGCAAGTTCCGCCGCAGCGTGCAGGCTAGCGACGCACCGAACAAGCGCGATCAGGTCAAGGGGATCAATCAGGAGATTGAGGTTTCCATGCATCTGTTGAATGAGGAGGTGCACCTAAAGCTGGAAAAAGCAAAAACCCAGCGCCCATGACAACAAAAACGCGAACGAGTTCTTGATCGAAGATTTCAATTAGTTGCATATTGTTTCAGCTGACAATGCTTGACACTTTTGGCGCATTACTGTGACTGTGCCCTGCGGTCTTGATGCCCAGCGGAGCTTGTTTGATGACTTTTTCACTTTCGCGATGGCTGGCCGGGGTTGGCTTGGCTTTTCTGCTGTCCTCCAACGCCGCTGCCCAGTGGTCCTATCCACCGGGCAGCTCTCTGGTTGTCCCGCCCGGGGGCGCCGTAGACCTGTCCTGCTCTGCGCTGGACATGCAGGGAACATTGGATCTGGGCGGCGCGCTGACCGTCGATTCTTCGGCTACGTTCGCAAGTACCGCCGCCATCACCAACAGTGGTGGAACGCTGTCGGTGGGTGGTGACCTGCAGATCAACGGATCACTGAATGCCGGCAACAACACGATCGAGCTGCGCGACGGCTGCGATCCGGGCAACACCAGCCAGCTCAGCGGCACCTTGGTCGTGCAGAACCTGACCATCAAGAGCAGCACGGGCCGTACCTTTGTGCTGCCTGTCGGGGCAAATATCACCGTGCTCGGTACGCTGACCGTCGAGGGTGTGCCTGGTCAGCCCGTGGTGCTCCAAGCTGCCAGTGGCACAGCGGTCATCAACCTGGGTCCTGGCGCAACGGTGGTGCGCACCAATGCGACGGTTCCATCCACCGTCCAGATAGGTGCAGGTTCCGCCCCGTCGGCTGCGGCCATCCCCACATTGAGCGAATACGGATTAGTGCTTCTTTCTCTGCTGATGGGACTGGCGCTCTGGCGTCAGCGCCGCACTTCACAACGTTAATTACTCCACATACAGACCATGACAACCATGAAATTCACGCTGCGCTCTGTCTCTTTCGCCGCGGCCATCGTCTTGAGCGGCGCTGCAATGGCTGCTCCTGGCGGCGCCGACATCACCATCACACCGCCGGCCAATGGTGGATTCGTCATCAAGAACAATGCAGGCAATGCAGAGCGGCTCCGGGTGATGGAAACAGGCGATGTGTATTTGCCCAACTTGCCCAATACAACGGAGGCTGGCAGCGTGGCCTGCTATGACGATGTGACGGGGCGACTGGGCAAATGCGCAGCAGGTGCGATTGTGGGAAGTCCTGGTCCGACAGGAGCAACAGGAGCCACGGGACCAGCGGGCGTTACAGGGGCGACTGGCGTCACCGGACAGGCAGGCCCGGCGGGACCCACAGGTCCGATTGGCCTTCAAGGTTCAGCGGGCCAGACAGGCGCTCAAGGCCCCATTGGTGCCACGGGCCTTCAAGGTCCGACGGGGGCGCAGGGTGATATTGGCTTGCCTGGCCCCACAGGCCCCACTGGCCCTGCAGGCGCATCGGGTGGTAAAGTCATCATGAGCAGCAGTGCGAAAGGCATGGCATTGACCACTATTTTGGGCGGCTTGCCCGGAAACGTTGCGGTCTTGCCGATGAATGGCTACGTTCCTGCTGCTGCAATGCAAAGTCTTATTGGTGGCAACCTAGACCTCACAGCACAGCAAGCAGCAGATGGAGTACCTCAATCATTTCCGGCTGATGGTGTGATAACTGGATTGACTGCGCAAATCCAGAATACCAGTGCATTGAGTTTGGTTGGAACTACTATCTCATTGCAGGCGCAACTTTATACATCTGTGAATAATGTATTTGCTGCTGTGCCAGGAGCGGTATGCACAATGACTCCTGGTTATACGGGGATTATTACTATAGGTACTATTTCCAGCTGTATTGTTACTGGGTTGAGCATTCCTGTTGCAGCTGGTACAAGAGGGGTTTTTGTAATTTCGGCAAATGCTATTGGTCTTACTTTGGTAAATACTGTGAATGTCGTAGGTGGGGCATCGCTTGTAATGCAGTAAAAGCCTTGCTTTAGTATTGACTGTGCTCTCAGATGCTGAAAAGTGTCTGAGAGTTTTTTTTTAAATTTCCTAGAAAGATTTAACAATATTGCCGGGTTGTGGTCTTGGTGAGGGAAAACTGCGGGAACGCGTCGGCGCTGCACACAGGTCGACGATAATCTCGACAAGTGGCGAGGCAGTAGAGAGGTGCCGTGCTGGATGCCTCAGTGGATCGTCGCCACTAGGCTACTCCAGGGGCCAGGCCAGGCACAAACTGCTGACGAGCCATACGGTCCTTTTGCTATGACCAAAACCTGCCCAAGGTAGGCCGAAATTGGGCTAAAAGGCATGATTTCAAAAACACTAGAGGCGTTCCTATCGCTGCAAGTTGTTGATGTGGAATGTCTTTTCTCTCATGCCTATTTCGGTGGATCGGACTTTTAATCCGTTGGTCGCGGCCCCATGAGCAGGTTGGACTCCCAGACGGGTCAATGCGCCTTTTGACTCAAAGGCGTCTGGGCTTGGTAGGTGTGCTCCTCATCGAACGGTACCTTAGCCGAATCTACGCACAATTAGAAGCTCAACTGATTGAGCGATGCAGCATAGTTGCTACAGAGGGTCACGGGCATACATCTAAGTTACTGTCAGATAATGATTTTCTTCAAGAATCAATCCAGTCCATCATGGGCGCAACGGACATGCGCCACACGTTGGCAGGTGCTTGGAATTCGCGGTGTGTCATTGATTCGATTGAAATTTCTGCTGCGCCTGCGCTTTTGTGCTCTGCACCACCGCCCGCCCGCCTGTCTTTCCTTGCAAGTGACGGGTGAACTGCAGCCATGCATCGCGCGGTTCCTATCCCTAAGAAGGCGGTCAATCCACCTGCCGCCAGCCTGGGCAGGATGGTCGCCGTACGGCGGCAGTTGCGCCGTAGAGGACGGTGGCCGCAGGTTCAGTCAAGGCGCAGGAGGCAGGTAACCCCAAATTATGTCAGGGAGGGTAAAGCCGTGGCCTGTCCGGGGCTGGCTGGACTGGGTCATGGGCAAAGCCGCTCAACAGGGGTGCGGCGCGGTTATTAGGTAAGCAAGGATGGCAGTGCACACACAAGCCAAGGCCGCCATCAGTCCCAGCCACATGCCTTTGCGGGCGAGCATTGCCTCGTCCATTGCACGGGCGGCCTCATTACGGTAGAAGGCGGCTTCTTTTTGCGCTTCCAGCGTGCGATTTCGTTCTGCCCGCAACGCTGCTTCCGAGGCTATCGCGCTGCGCCTAGCGTACTCGGTTCTTTTGTCTTCGCGCTCTTCCTGTTCCCTTCGCCGCTCCTCCAGCATGTGGCCGAACGGCGTCGATCCTGTTATTTGTTGACGGGGTTGGGTGTCTCCCCCTCTGGATAGTAATTTGAGCGGTATGGGTTGAATTGGAGTGCTTTTTTTGGCGTGGCTGTCTGGTGTTTTCTGAATTTTTATCTGATGATCTGGTGTATTTTTGGAGATCGGCTTTTCTGCTTTTTTGATATTAATCTCAGGGTTTGATTTGGTCGCGATGGGGTTGCTTATTTTTCCGTTGAACTCGATGAGAGGAATTTCCGGCGAAGCATGAATTTCCCTTTTTTTATTGTTTGTGGAGCTGGCGGGGTTTGAGTTTTTCGATGTGATGCCGGAATGATTAGCTATTTGAGTAGGGGTTTTTCCACCAAGTAGATAAGACTGGTTGAATGAACCATATTTGGAACGGCCTGAAGCCTGTTGTGGATATATGTTTGCTTCTTTGGGTGGCGATGGCGATGAGTCTTGGGAGCCTGATGTTGTCGATTGGAGTTCAGGTTTCGGAATGCTCTGTGGCAATTGAGCAGGCTCATCCCTGAGAAGTTCTTCAGGCGACAAGACGGAGATGCTTGCATTCAAGGCCGCTCTCATCCGGTCCAGAGCTTTATAGTCACGTCCTGCGACGGATCCACTCAAGCCTATGGTGTGTGGCGTGATATCGACAGGAGCTGCGGGGCTCTGCTCAAGATGATTTTTGGGTGCGTTGCTTTCCGATTCTCTGTCTTCTTGCAACTTCTTCAGATCTGTCATTGCTCTCTCACGTTCTGAGATGTGGTCGGGCGATTGTGTCATCCCGCCAGCTTGTACCCATGCTTTTTTCTGGTGATGAAGCACTTGCCGGGCAGATATTCCGCTGCATGACTCTGTCAATCTTGGGGGCATCGAGCCAGTCTGATTGCAGAGCGGTAGAGGCCATCATGGGTTGCTTTCCTCCAGGCTTGAACCGGCTGCGAGACGGATTGGTTGGAATTTCATGTGATTTGAGTGGCTGATAGTTGTTTTGATGTGATACTCATTAATCAATTGTTAATTTTTCTTACGTGAGAATCATTTTCTCACTCATCATCTGCCCGGCTTCGGCAAGCCGAGCTCCTGTGCTCGGTGTGCGTGGAGTCACAAATTGCATCAGGCGTGCAATGCCTGTACTGGTGACATCGCCCGCCAGCATTTCCACGCTCAACACCTGTGGACTGATGCTGATGAGTCTGCTGCTCGGTGGCATGGCCCTGCGTCGCCAGCGCAATTCGCCCCCCGCTCCTGAAAAACCTATGAACCACAATCATCGCCCCGTTCCCGCCCTGCTGCTGGCCCTGCTTTCGTGCGCCGGACTGCATGCGCCTGCCGCCCTCGCGGCCGATGTCTCCATCACGCTGCCTGCCAATGGCGATTTCGTGATCAAGAACTCCGTGGGTGCCGAGCGCCTGAGGGTCCAGCGTACTGGCGAGGTACTGGTGCCAGCCCTGCCCGCCGATACAGCCACAGGCTCTCAGTTGCTGTGTGTTGACGGTGTTACGGGGCAGCTGGTGCACTGTGCGGCGGGTGTGGGCGCTGGAGCTACCGGCGCCACGGGTGCCACCGGGCCCACAGGTGCGACTGGCACCACGGGGGCGACGGGGGCTACCGGTGTGACGGGGACCAATGGCACGGGTGCAACAGGTGCAACGGGTCCTACCGGACCGACGGGCGCAACAGGTGCTACGGGTTTGACAGGGGTTCAAGGCGCAATTGGCGTCCAGGGAGCCACGGGCGTGACAGGGCCCACAGGTGCAACAGGTGCTACGGGCACGACCGGGGCCACGGGAGCCACCGGCATTGGCGCGACGGGCTCTACCGGCGCCACCGGGCCGACGGGGGCAACAGGGGCGACGGGAACGGCAGGCACGGCCGGTACGGCGGGCTCCACGGGTCTGCAGGGAGCGCAGGGTCCGACAGGCAATACCGGGCCAACCGGGGCGACGGGACCGACCGGCGCCGATGGACCACAAGGCTTGCAAGGTCCGTCTGGGGCAGGTTCGGTGACCTTGACCAAGGTGATCAACACTGGATCCTGGGCGTTTGCCGACTTCACTGACGCCGCTGTCGAAGTAACTGCCTCCTGTTCGGCCGGTAAGACGGTTGTCAGCGGAGGATGCCGCGTCACGGCGGGACGAGGCGGAAGCTACTTCGAGGGGGGGTATTCGTCTGCTCCGGATAAGTGGACTTGCCAATACACGGTCTATAAGGACTTGGCAGCCGAAGCATCGGCGATGTGCCAATAGCGCCTCATTCGTCACATTGCTCCTGCCCGGCTCCCTGGAGGGCATCCGCGAGAGGGGCATCTGCAGGCGTGCGATGCCCCGGCCCCTTCACCCGCCCACGCCCTTGCCCAGCGACAGTATTTCGCTCGCATGGACGATGGCCTGGGCAATCTCCTCCACCGAGCTTCGCCGGCTCATGGCCTGGGCGCGGATCATGTCGTAGGCCTGGTCTTCGTTGATCTGGTGGGTCTGCATGAGGATGGCCTTGGCTTCGGCCACGCGGCGCTGGCCCAGCAGCTTGGCCTGGAGCTTGGCGATGCGCTGCTGCTGCTGGCGTGATTCCCTGTGGTTTCTGCGCGCCAGTACCAGGGTGGACAGCAAGCCGAAGGAGCGGATGGGCGAGGGCAGGATGGCTTGCACCTGCAGCTCCAGCACGGCGGAGACGATGGTGGGGTTCTCGTAGTTGACCACGGCGATGGCGGTGGGCGGGCTCTCTCCCTCGCCCTGGGTCCAGGCGTAGTTCAACTGCAGGTGATCGGGGCGCACGGCCAGGAAGACCACGTCCGTGCCCTCGGGCAGGCTGGGCTGGGGCGGCCAGATGGCCTGGACCTGGCAGCCTATGCGCTGCAGCTGCTGGGCCAGCAGGCGGCCGTCCGCGTCGTCGGGGTGGACGACGGCAATGCGCAGCTGGCGCAGTTCCTTCAGTTGGGGCGAGGTGGCACGCAGCAGCGGCTTTCTTTCCAGCAGTGGCCGGCCTGTGGCAGCGCTGCCGGTGTCCTTGTTGGGGGCGGCATCCACGCTCAGTTCTCCAGGGCACCGAGGCTGGCGGTCCAGTCGCCCAGGGAGTGTGTGACCAGGTAGGGGTCGGGCGAGACGGCCCGGGTGGCCTGGCGCACGATGGTGAAGCCGCCCTGTGCATTGGCGCGGCCCACGCGCGGGTGCAGCCAGGTGTGGTGGTTGTCGGGATCCAGCCGGATGCGGCCCTGGGGCGCGTCGAATTCGCTGCCCAGCAGATGGGACAGCAGCTCGCCTATGCGGTCACTGCCGGCCTGGCGGAAGGCGTTGGCGAACAGGTGCATCTGAAAGTAGGCGGCCTCCCAGCACAGGTTGGGCCGGCAGTCGTTGCCCAGGCGCTGGCGCAGCCGGGCCAGGCAGCGCGCGTTGGCCGGCGAATCGATGGACTGGAAGTAGGGCGCGGCCGTGAAGTGGCCGGCAGCCACATCGGCGCCCATCTGGGCGATCTCGGCCTCGGAGGTGGTGAGGCTGGCAATCGGCATGGTCTGCGGGTTGAAGCCCGCATCGGCATAGGCGCGGTAGAGGCTGGCCGTGGAGTCGCCGACCACGGTGGAGAAGATGAAGTCCGGCTGCCTGGCGCGGATGTCCTGCATGATGGCCGCGTAGTCGCGCTCGGTGGCGTCCAGCGGCAGGTAGTGTTCGCCCAGCTTGTCGCTGCCCGGGTGCTGCATGACCAGCTCGCCCATGATGCGGTTGGACTCATAGGGGTAGATGTAGTCCGAGCCGATGAGGTAGACCCGCGCGCCGAAGCTGCTGGTCATGTAGTCGGCCAGTTGCACGCTGTTCTGGTTGGGCGCGGCGCCCGTGTAGATGACATTGCCCGAGAACTCGAAGCCTTCGTAGAGCGTGGGATAGAACAGCAGCTTGTTCCATTTCTCGACGATGGGGATGACGGCCTTGCGGCTGCTGGACATGTAGCAGCCGAAGATGACGTTGATGCCGTCGCGCACGATGAGTTGCTCGGCCAGGGCCGCATAGCGGGCCGGCGTGGAGGCCGGGTCGTAGCGCACTGCCACCAGTTCACGCCCCAGCAGGCCGCCCGCCTCGTTGATTTCGTCGATGGCCAGCTGCGCGCCCTGCAGCTGGGACTGGCCGATGATCGATGTGGTGCCGGTGGCCGAGTAAAGAATGCCGACTCTGACGGGGTCGTTCATGGGTTCCTTCTGTGCCAGGTGCTGGCGTGCGTTCTTTGCAGGCTTCAGGTTAATCGAGATTTCCGTGGCGCTTGCCGTGGTCAGCGGCCGGCTGCGAGCCTTGCGCCCATCTGGGACAGCCGCCTTGGCAGATGACGCGCGTCGTCGGCAATGCCGTAGTTGCGCCCGCCAAAGATATGGCGCACATAGCCGTCTGCCTGGCTGTCCACGGCCAGGCAACTGATGCGTATGCCTGCGGCGCGGGCCTGCTGCACGGCATGGCGCGCGTCTTCGATCAGGTAGCGATCGTCATGCACGTCGATGTCGGCGGGTGCGCCGTCGGTGATCACCAGCAGATGGCGCTGGCCAGCAGGCTCCGCTGCCAGCAGGCTGCTGGCGTGGCGCAGGGCGGCGCCCAGGCGGGTGGAATGGCGGCCCTGCAGTGCCTGCAACCGGGTGGCCGCTGCTGCGGCAAAGGGTTGGCCGAAGTCCAGCAGGCGCAGGTAGCGGACTTCGGCGCGCGTGTTGGACGAGAAGGCGTGGATGGCCAGGCGGTCCACGCCGGTCCTGTGGCCTGCGCGCGATTCGGCCAGCATGAGGGCCGCCTGTTTCTCCAGCTCCAGCAGGCTGGCGCCTTGGGGGCCGGGCGTGTTGACCGATTCGGAAGCGTCCATCAGCACCAGCAGGCTGGTGGGGCGCGGGCCTTTGCCGGCCCGCATGAAAAGGCGAGGTTCCGGTCGCAGGTTCAGGCGGCGGTCCACCTGGACCTCGATGGCGGCATTGAAGTCCAGGTCATCGCCCTCCCACTGGCGGCGCAGGCGCTGGCGCCGGTCCAGCTGGCGTGCGGGAGGCAGCGGCAGGGGCGGCAGTGTCTGTCTGCCGGCCTGGGTGCCTTTTCCGGCCAAAGCCTCGGGCCATGCAGGCAGGGTGTCGATGACGGTGCACCAGTCCGTCTTCAGGCGCTCCGACCTGCGGTCCCATTCGGGATAGCTGTGGCGCGACAGTTCCAGGCCTGGGTCCAGGTCCAGCGACTGGCCTTCCTGTGCATCCGACTGCTGTCCTGCGCCAGCCGATGGAGGAGGGGCCGCGCGCGCAGCGGTCTGCTGCAGCGCGAGTGTGTCTTCCTCGCCCTGGGGCGACTCCGGATGCTGCCAGAGATAGCTGTTGTCATCACGGTAGATGCTGGGCACGGCATGGTGCTGGGGGTCCATGCGCACGCGCATCTGTCCCAGGTCGTTGGCCAGGATGGAGGCAATGGCCCGGAATGCGGCGTAGTCCTCCAGGCCATGGCGCGTGGCGGTGTTCTCGAACAGGTCACGGGCCTTGTGGATCCAGTGGTTGCCGTCCATACGGCCTGGCCACAGCAGCATGCGGTCCAGCCGGGCCATGAAGGCGGCAAAGCCCAGGTCGGATGGGTCGGGCTCGGGCGCGATGCAGGCCTCGAACCAGCGGCGCACGCCGGGGTGCTGCAGGCACAGCAGCCGTTCCACGCGCGCATCTTCCAGCGCAGCCGCCACGGCCTGGCCCATGGGCTTGAGGGCGCTGCTGTCCTGGCGGGCGGGCGAAAAGCGCAGATGGGCTGAGGCATGGGCCATCGTTGCTGCGTGCAGGTGTGCCTGAGTGGACAAGTTGGCGGGAACCAGCAGCCGGGCAGGCTGGCCGATCAGCACGGCGCGCGGCGGCAGGGCGTGGGCCTGGCCTGCCGCCGGGGCACTGGCCGGCATCCTGGCCAGCGCCTGCACGGCGACAGGCTGGCGCGCCAGGCCGCTGGCCAGCAGGCCCAGCGTGTGCAGCAGGCGAGACTCTTCGGGCAAGGCAGCGGAGACGATGGCCATGGCGCGCGGCCCTCAGGCGCCGAACTCTGCTTCGACCAGCTGGCGCAGCGCGGCGGCCGTGTCGGGGTCGTCGGTCAGGGCGCTGGTGATGGTCATGTCGCAGCTGTCATGCACCGGCATGCCGTCGCGCATCAGCAGGCCTGCGTAAATCAGCATGCGGGTGGAGGCGCCTTCGTCCAGGCCCCGGTGGCGCAGTTCGCGTGTGCTGCGCGCCAGGCTGACCAGGCTGCGAGCGGTGGCCGGCGCAATGCCGGTCTCGTGGGCCACGATGTCCGCCTCGATCTCGGGCGCCGGGTAGTCGAAGTCCAGCGCCGCGAAGCGCTGGCGGGTCGATGGCTTCATGTCCTTGGCGCTGCTCTGGTAGCCGGGGTTGTAGGAAACCACCAGCTGGAAGTCAGGGTGCGCGTGGACCACCTCGCCCTTCTTGTCCAGCGGCAGGGCGCGGCGCGCGTCGGTCAGCGGGTGGATGACGACGGTGGTGTCCTGGCGGGCCTCCACCACTTCGTCCAGGTAGCAGATGCCGCCGTGGCGCACGGCCAGGGTCAGCGGGCCGTCGTGCCAGGCCGTGCCGTCGGCATCCAGCAGGTAGCGGCCCACCAGGTCGGAGGCCGTCATGTCCTCGTTGCAGGCCAGCGTGACCAGGGGGCGCTTGAGCGCCCAGGCCATGTACTCCACAAAGCGCGTCTTGCCGCAGCCCGTGGGGCCCTTGAGGATGAGCGGCATGCGGTGCTGGTAGGCCTGGCGGTAGAGCTGGACCTCGCGGCCCGAGGGGCGGTAGAAGGGCTCTTCCTCGATGCGGTAGGCCGCCAGCGGGTCGGCGGCCTGGCTGGCGGGAGCGGGCACCGGGCCTGTGGTTGTTGTCGTGCTCATCTTCACTCTTCACCTTTCCGTGTTCATGGGCGGGCCTGCCCCCAGGCCTGCAGACTCGGAGGCAGGACGCTGTCAGCGGTGCTTGGGCGCCTCGTGCGGAATGCCTTCGATGGGGCATTCGGGCGTGCCCACGGTGGTGCGTGTGAAGGACTCCACCATCTCGCGCGTGCCCTCGGGATCGTTGACCCACTGGCTGTAGAAGTTGTAGGGGCAGGCGGCCACGCCCTTGTCCCCGTCGCCGGAGTTGATGGTGCCGGTGTAGCCGCGGTGCACCAGCTTGAACAGATGGTTCTGCGACTGGCCGTTCTTGCGCGCATCGCGGATCAGGTGCTTGGACAACTCGGCGTACTGGATGCCCATTTCCTCCTCGCCGGTCTCGCCCAGGGTGCGGCCGTCGAAGCCGATGATGGCCGAGTGCCCGAAGTACGAGTACACGCCGTCGAAGCCCGCCGCATTGGCCACGGCCACGTAGCAGTTGTTCATGAAGGCCATGGCCTTGGAGACCATGATCTGCTGCTCCTTGGCCGGGTACATGTAGCCCTGGCAGCGCACGACGAGCTCGGCGCCGCGCATGGCGCAGTCGCGCCAGATCTCGGGGTAGTTGCCGTCGTCGCAGATGATGAGGCTGATCTTCAGGCCCTTGGGGCCTTCGCTCACATAGGTGCAGTCGCCCGGGTACCAGCCCTCGATGGGCACCCAGGGCATGATCTTGCGGTACTTCTGCACGATCTCGCCCTGGTTGTTCATGAGGATCAGGGTGTTGTAGGGCGCCTTGTTGGGGTGCTCCTCATGGCGCTCGCCCGTCAGCGAGAACACGCCCCAGACGTTGGCCCTGCGGCAGGCGTCGGCAAAGATCTCGGTCTCTTCGCCTGGGATGGCGCTGGCCGTGTCGTACATCTCCTTGGCGTCGTACATGATGCCGTGCGTGGAGTACTCGGGGAAGATCACCAGGTCCATGCCCGGCAGGCCGCGCTTCATGCCCACCAGCATGTCCGCGATCTTGCGGCAGTTGTCCAGCACCTCGGCCTTGTTGTGCAGGCGCGGCATCTTGTAGTTGACCACTGCCACGCCGACGCAATCGTTGCTGCTGGAAATATCTCCGTGTCTCATGCTGCTGCTCCTGAAAGGGTTGAGAGGCGGCTTTCCGCATCGCCGCCCCTTCGATTCCCGGCCAACAAAAAAAGGCCCGAACCGCTCCGGGTCAGGGAGCGGTTCGGGCCTTGTTGCCCGACATCTGCGCTGGCAGCTTTGGCAGCGGATGTCGTCTTGTCGGTAATGCGGGAATGAATCGGGGCGATGCCTTATCGCCGTGCATGCATTGTTGCCATGCACCCGCCCCGCGCATATACGTCATATGCCGGTTGTGGCGGGCGCGATGCCGTGGTATTTCCCGCGCGCGCTCTGCGCCCTGGTCCCTCAGAAGGACCCGAACATGGTGCCGAGCGTGATCACCAGCACCAGGGCCAGCAGTGGCGCGCCAATGGTCATGATGGCGATGTTGCCGTACGACTGGCGGTGCGTGAGGCCGCAGATGGACAGCAGCGTGATGATGGCGCCGCTGTGCGGCAGGGTGTCGAAGCAGCCGGCCGCCATCACGGCCACGCGGTGCAGCAGCTCGGGGCTGATGCCCAGTTGCGCGGCCATGGCCAGGTAGTCCTTGCCCAGCGTGGACAGGGCAATCGACAGGCCGCCGGACGACGACCCCGTGATGCCGGCCAGCACGTTCATGGCCACGGCCTCGGAGATCAGCGGGTTGTGAGGTGCGACATTGAGCACGGCCTCGCGGATGATGGCAAAGCCCGCCAGCCCCGCGATGACCGCGCCGTAGCCCACTTCCGAGGCGGTGTTGAAGATGGGCAGCATGGAGCCCAGCACGCCCTTGTTCACCGACTCCTTGAGATTGCGCCAGCGGCCCAGGCCCAGCAGCACCAGTGCGGCGCAGGCCACGGCCAGGGCCATGATCAGCGCCCACAGGCCCGTCTGCTTGGCAGGGTCCACGGCAGGAAAGCGCTCCTTCAGAAAGCCGAAATCCATCTGCGGGAACACGCCGTAGGTGAGCAGCGCATTGACCGCGATCACCAGCACCAGCGGCAGCAGGGCCAGCAGCAGCGGCAGGTCCCGGCGGCTGTGCAGGGCGGGATCGCTTTCGTCATGCAGGCCCTGCTCGACGGCGTCGTCATGGTCGCCGTAGCCTTCGCCGGCCACGCGCGCCTTGGCCGCGCGCGACTGCAGCCACCACAGGCCCAGGGCCAGCATGGTCATGCCGCCGATGATGCCCAGGCCCGGCGCTGCGAACACATTGGTACCGTAGTAGGGAATGGGAATGGCGTTCTGGATGGACGGCGTGCCCGGCAGCGCCGTCATGGTGAAGGTGAACGAGCCCAGCGCGATGGTGGGCGGTATCAGCCGCTTGGGCACATGGGCCGCGCGGAACAGCGACTTGGCAATCGGATAGATGGCAAAGGCCACCACGAACAGCGACACGCCGCCATAGGTGAGCACGGCGCAGGCCAGCACCACCGTGAGGATGGCGTGCTTCTCGCCCAGCACGCGCATGATCCAGTGCGATATCGCGGTGGCTGCGCCCGAGTCCGCCATCAACTGGCCGAACAGCGCGCCCAGCAGGAACACGGGGAAGAACTGCAGCATGTAGTTGCCCAGGGCGCCCATGAAGGTGCTGGTGTACAGCGGCAGCATGTGGCCCAGGTCGCCGGACAGCAGCACGGCCACGGCGGCCATCAGGGGGGCCAGCAGCAGCACGGAGATGCCTCGGTAAGCCAGGAACATCAGTCCCGCCAATGAAATCACGATTGCCAGGGTACTCAAATCGTCTCCAGTCCAGTGGTTCTAGTCAAAAAGACAGAATAAATGCGGATGGGTGACAATTTGGCGTAATTGGCGTGCTTTGTAGATGATTTGGCGCAATATATCGCCACGTTTACCCGGCCTGTGCGCTGCTGCGCGATTGCAGCCGCAGTCTCAAGGGCGTGGATGGCCGCAGCGTGACCTGCAGCACAGGGCGGGGCGCGCTGGCACCTTCGGGCACGCTCAGCCGAAGGCGCTGCAGCACCATGGCTGCCACCACCGTCATCTCCGTGCTGGCCAGGTGCTGGCCCAGGCATACGCGCGGGCCGGTGCCAAAGGGCATCCAGCTGCCGCGCGGCGCGGCAGGGGCTCCGTCGTTGTCGGCAACGGCGAAACGCTGCGGCTGAAAGGCATCGGGTTGCGGGAACCAGCGCGCGTCGCGTTGCATGAGGCCGGGCGCAATCATGAACAGGGTTCGCGCGGGCAGGCGCCACGGACCCAGCTGCACAGGCCGCGTGCAACGCCGGCTGATGAGCACCGGCGCGGCCGGGTACAGGCGCATGGCTTCCTGAAGGCTCCAGCCCAACTGGCGCAGCGCGGGCAGGTCCTGCGCCGTGGGCATGCGGCCCTGCAGCTGTTCGTGGATCTCGTCGGCCACCTGCTGCTGCGCCTCGGGATGGGTGGCCATGCACCAGGACCACCAGGTCAGGCTGCTGGCCACGGTTTCGTGACCTGCCAGAAAGGCCGTCATGCACTCATCGCGCACGGCCTGCAGTGTCCAGGCCTGGGCGTCGCCCCGGTGCAGGCGCAGCAGGCGGCTGAGCAGATCCTCGGGCCAGTGTGCATCGGCCTGCGCCAGCCGGAGCCGGACCTGCCGGTCGATGAAGCCGCGCAGCCACGCAAGCGCCCGGCGCTTGCGGCGCTTCCAGGGCATGGCATCGGGCCAGCGCAGGGGCCAGTAGAACTCGCTGTTGGCGGCATGGCTGACTTCGCGGATGGCCTGCTCCGCGGAGCGCGCATCCTCGCCGATGGCGCCGGAGAACATCAGCCGCATGATCACATCCATGGCCAGGGCGGTCAGCGCCTGTTCCATCGGAAAGTCCTCGGACTGCTGCGGCCAGGCCTGGAGCGCGGCCTGCGCGGCTGCGGCCAGGGCCGGTATCTGGGCCTGCACGGCCTTGGGGGAGAAGGCCGGCAACAGGGCCTGCCGCTTGCTGCGCCAGGGCTGGCCTTCGCTGACCAGCACGCTGTGGCCGTGCAATTGGGCAAAGACCGAGATGCCGTGCTCCCAGCGCACCAGCGCATCGTGCTGGCCGACCAGCAGCTCGCGCACCAGTTCGGGATCCGTGACGACGACCTGGTGCTCTGGCCAGATGCGCAGATGGATGGCATCGCCGTGCTCGCCGCGCCACTGCGCCAGCGTACCCAGCAGGTCGCGCGACATGCGGCGCAGCAGGCCCCAGCCCATGAGCCCCGGTGCCGGGCCGGGTGGCCAGGCCCTGGAGGCCGTCTGCTCGGATTGCTCGGGTTGCGCCGGTTGCGCGGATTGCGGCGCTTGCGTGGCAAAGGGGCAGGAGGCCGCATTCGACGGCGCCGGTGTGCAGGTATCTTGCGTGGGAATCGGGCGGTTCATGTTCCCATGCTCGCTGGTCACGCCGCCCGTGGTCTTGAACGAAAGCGTCACCGGATCGGCGGGCGGCAAGGCCTACACTGCGCCTCCATGGATGCCGTCGTGATGCCCGAAGCCGAAGCCGCAATCGAAGCCTGTACGCCCAGCGCCTTTGCTGCCTGTCCCCCTCTGGATGCCAGGGCCGCGCGCTGGGCAGGCCAGGGGCGGCAGCCGCACTCCATGCTGTATCCCGCGCCAGCGGGGCTGCATGGTGCGGTGGTGGCCGTCGTCTGCCGCGATACGCGGGGCGTGGTCCTGGACGATGCGCAGCGGCTGTCGCATTTTCCCGCCACCCCCATGGTCTGCCTGTCCTGGTACCAGGACATGGCCGCAGGCCTGGTGGGCGTGCAGGGCTACGAGCCCTTTGAGGCATCCGTCATGCTCTCGGGCAGCCAGACCGCGCCCACGGCCAGCTGGGCCAGCGGGCCGGGCCGTGGCGGCATGGTCTGCCTGCACCTGGATGCCGCGCTGCAGCTGTTCGGCCCCGGCGTGCTGCAGGCGCAGGATGGCTTTGTCGCGGCATCCGGGGTGCTGGGGCCGTCCTGGTCCGCGCTGTGCCAGGCCCTGCTGCATGCGCAGGACGATGCCGGCACCCTGGACGCGTTGCAGCGCCACTTGGCGCCGCGCTGGCGCGAGGTCCGGGGGAGCGCCCTGCAGGTGCTGCCCTCATTGCGCGAGCATGGGCGCCACTGGGTGGCCTGGCTGGGGATGCAGGCGCTGCAATGGCAAAGAACGCTGGGCGCGCGCCAGGTGGAGCGGCGCATCAAGCAGTTCAGCGGCCGCTCCCTGCGGCAGTGGCAGGGCATGGTGCGCACGGAAAGCCTGTTCCATGCGGCGCGGCGCCACCATGAACAGGGACAGGCGCTGGACTGGGCCGCGCTGGCGCTGGACGAGGGCTTCTCCGACCAGGCCCATATGTGCCGCGCCGTGCGCCAGATCACGGGGTTTCCGCCGGGGGAGTTTGCGCGGCGCTTCGAGCACGATGAATCGTTCTGGATGTATCGGCTCTGGGTTTGACCCGGGGGTCTGCTCCGCTTGCGTGTCCGTCACGCTACAGCATTTTTTGCATGGTAGAAAACGCGGGGGCTGCAAGCCGTTTCCCTGTGAAAACAGGTCCCGAATGCCGCTGTAAAACCCTAAGTCTTCTACAAGACTTAAAAAATATGGCGGGTTCCGCTTAGAATTTTGTATTGTGGGATCGCATTGCAGAAAACGCCGGGGCAGCATGCTGGCGCGACGGGGCATTGCGTGACGGTCCTACTGCCTCAGGCTGCACCGGCCCCGTTTCCCCTAGCGGATGCCCGGTTCGACGGCCTGCGGCGCGACCCCTACCTTTTCACTACCTGAGACAAGAGATGAGCACGCAGCAACCCACCATCATCTACACCCTGACCGATGAGGCTCCGCGCCTTGCCACCAGTGCTTTCCTGCCTGTGGTGCGCGCCTTTGCCGCACCCGTCGGCGTGAATGTCGAGACCGCCGACATCTCCGTGGCCCACCGCATCCTGGGTGAGTTCTCCGAATTCCTGGCCGAAGACCAGCGCGTGGCCCACACCTTGTCCGAGCTCGGCAAGAAGACGCTGGAGCCCGATGTCAACATCATCAAGCTGCCCAACATCAGCGCCTCGGTAGCCCAGCTGACGGCTGCCATCAAGGAGCTGCAGGGCAAGGGCTACGCACTGCCCGACTACCCCGAGAATCCGACCAACGATCAGGAAAAGGACATCAAGGCACGCTACGGCAAGTGCCTGGGCTCGGCCGTGAACCCCGTGCTGCGCGAGGGCAACTCCGACCGCCGCGCTCCTGCCGCCGTCAAGAACTACGCCAAGAAGCACCCCCACTCCATGGGCGAGTGGAAGCAGTGGTCGCAAACCCATGTCTCGCACATGGAGCACGGCGACTTCTACCACGGCGAAAAGTCGATCACGCTGGACGCCGCACGCGACGTCAAGATGGAGCTGACCACCAAGAGCGGCAAGACCGTGGTGCTCAAGTCCAAGGTGGCCCTGAAGGCTGGCGAGATCATCGACTCCATGTTCATGAGCAAGAAGGCGCTGTGCGACTTCTATGAAAAGGAACTGGACGACTGCCGCGACGCCGGCATCCTGTTCTCGCTGCACGTCAAGGCCACGATGATGAAGGTCTCGCACCCCATCGTGTTCGGCCACTGCGTGAGGATCTACTACAAGGAAGCCTTCGAGAAGCACGGCAAGCTGTTCGACGAGCTGGGCGTGAACGTCAACAACGGCATGTCCACGCTGTACGAGAAGATCGAGACACTGCCCGCCTCGCTGCGCGAAGAGATCATCCGTGACCTGCACGCCTGCCAGGAACACCGTCCTGCGCTGGCCATGGTGGACTCGGCCAAGGGCATCACCAACTTCCACTCGCCCAACGACGTGATCGTTGACGCGTCCATGCCCGCCATGATCCGCCAGGGCGGCAAGATGTGGGGCGCCGACGGCAAGCCCTACGACTGCAAGGCCGTGATGCCTGAGTCCACCTTTGCCCGTATCTACCAGGAGATGATCAACTTCTGCAAGTGGCACGGCAACTTCGACCCCAAGACCATGGGCACCGTGCCCAACGTGGGCCTGATGGCGCAAAAGGCCGAAGAGTACGGCTCGCACGACAAGACCTTCGAGATCGAGGAAGACGGCGTTGCCAACATCGTCGATCTGGCCACCGGCGAAGTGCTGATGAGCCAGAACGTGGAGCAGGGCGACATCTGGCGCATGTGCCAGGTCAAGGACGCTCCCATCCGCGACTGGGTCAAGCTGGCCGTCACGCGTGCCCGCAACTCCGGCATGCCTGCCGTGTTCTGGCTGGACCCCTATCGTCCGCACGAGGCCGAGCTGATCAAGAAGGTCAACACCTACCTGAAGGACTACGACACCACGGGCCTGGAAATCCACATCCTGTCTCAGGTCCGCGCCATGCGCTACACGCTGGAGCGCGTGGCCCGCGGCCTGGACACCATCTCGGTGACCGGCAACATCCTGCGCGACTACCTGACCGACCTGTTCCCCATCATGGAACTGGGCACCTCGGCCAAGATGCTGTCCATCGTGCCCCTGATGGCCGGCGGCGGCATGTACGAAACGGGTGCTGGCGGCTCGGCTCCCAAGCACGTGCAGCAGCTGGTGGAGGAAAACCACCTGCGCTGGGATTCGCTGGGCGAGTTCCTGGCACTGGCCGTGTCGCTGGAAGACCTGGGCATCAAGAACGACAACGCCCGCGCCAAGCTGCTGGCCAAGACCCTGGATGAAGCCACGGGCAAGCTGCTGGACGAAGACAAGTCGCCTTCGCGCCGCACCGGCGAGCTGGACAACCGTGGCAGCCAGTTCTACATCGCCCTGTATTGGGCACAGGCCCTGGCGGCGCAGACGGAAGATGCCGAACTGGCCTCCAAGTTCGCTTCGCTGGCCAAGCAACTGGCCGACAACGAGTCCAAGATCATCGAAGAGCTGCGCGCCGTGCAGGGCAAGGCCGTGGACATCGGTGGCTACTACATGCCCGACGTGGCCAAGATGGATGCCGTGATGCGCCCCAGCGCCACGTTCAACGCAGCCATCGACGCGCTGCTGTAAGCCACTGTGCCGGGGGGCCAGGCCCCGGCATGCTTCAGCCATGACCGGCCGACCCGCAAGGGCGGCCGGTTTTTTCATGCCTGCAACGGCAGGAAAGAAAACCGCAGGCGAAAAAAAACCGGCCCAGAGAGCCGGTTTTTGGAAGCTGCGCCGTGATCAGTAGCGACCGCCGCCGTGGCCGCCATTGCCATAGCCGACGTCCGAACGCTTGCCGGCGTAACCCTGCGGGCTGTAGCCACCGGAGCTGCGGCCTTCTTCACGGGGACGGGCCAGGTTCACGACGATCGAGCGTCCGTCCACGGACATGCCGTGCAGGCCGGTGATGGCGGCCTGGGCGACTTCGGCAGAAGCCATTTCCACAAAGCCGAAGCCCTTGGAGCGGCCGGTTTCGCGGTCCATCATGACCTTGGCGGAGGCCACGTTGCCGAACTCGGCAAAGTTGCTTTCCAGGCTGGAGTCGGTCACGGAGTAGGGCAGATTGCCCACGTAGATTTTGGTGGTCATAGGAAAACCTCTTCGATTGGATGTGCGCAAAAGGGCGCACCGTTGGCATGCATGCGGCGGACTGTGCAATCCGCGGCGGTGAATGGGTGGGAGGGCGACAGGCAGCCGGGCAGACAGGCCGTCAGCACGCAGGCGGGTGCTGCATGCAGGTCTGAAGCCAGCCCTGGGTGACGGCAAACAGCCGTGCTGCTTCGCGGGAGGCGAACGCCTTGTCGAAACGGAATACGCGGCAGTAGCTGCCGTTGCCTTGGGAGCGATGGACCGCGAAGGAGGCGCGGAAGCGGCCGCAGTCGGTCGGGTGTGTCGAGGGCGAGACGACGTACTTGCCCATGGGAATGCCGGTGTTTGAAATGTGGTTCAGTCAGGTTCGCAGCCTTGAACAGGCCTGCGTGAGCATCTGGGAACTCGGTTGGCTGCAGCTCTACAGACCAACTGTGCGACAAAGGTCGCAAGAGACATCCTGCGGGGAGCGGCGGACAGCCGTTGTGCAGGGAAGGGAAGTGGGCGGCTTAAGCGCTTGGCCTCAACAACGGAGCTGACTATATCCTGTTGTGTATTTAAGCGCAACTTAATATTCTTTTTAATTGTAAAACAGTGCGCGGTTGTCAATTTTGTTATGTTATAACGTAACTGTTTTGATGCAGGGCAAGGTCGCCGCCCGCCCTTTTTGACCAGGAAACCACCATGTCCCACCCCCTGACCACCAAGCAACAACGCGTGCTCGACACGCTGCGCCAGGCCGGCGCGCCGCTGACGGCCTACGCGCTGCTCGACCAGTTGCGTGACCACGGTTTGACGGCCCCTACCCAGGTCTACCGCGCGCTGGACAAGCTGGCCGAGCAGGGCGTGGTCCATCGCCTGGAGTCGCTGAATGCCTATGTCTGCTGCTCGCATCCGGACGAGGGCAGCCATGATTTCTCGGCCTTTGCGATCTGCGACAGCTGCGGCCAGGTCGATGAGTTCGTGGACGACGCGCTCAACCGCTGCCTGGGCAGCTGGGCGCATGGCCATGCGTTTGCGCTGGCCCATTCGAACATCGAGCTGCATGGCAAGTGCTCCGCCTGCACCGCGCTCCCCGCCTGAGACCCCTCCCTGCGCATGCGGCTGCAGTGCCCGCCGCGTGCTCCCTGTCCCTGTTCGAGAGATTCCATGATGCATACCGTAGCGCCGGTTCAGCCGCCGCATGCCCGATTGCCTGTGACCGTGCTGTCGGGTTTTCTGGGCGCGGGCAAGACCACCTTGCTCAACCACATCCTGCACAACCGCGAAGGGCGGCGCGTGGCCGTCATCGTCAATGACATGTCCGAGGTCAACATCGACGCGGCCCTGGTGCGCGATGGCGGGGCCGACCTGTCGCGTACCGACGAAAAGCTGGTGGAGATGAGCAACGGCTGCATCTGCTGCACGCTGCGCGAGGACCTGCTGCTGGAGGTGGCGCGGCTGGCGGGCGAGGGCCGCTTCGACCAGCTGGTCATCGAGTCCACGGGCATCTCCGAGCCCCTGCCGGTGGCCGAGACCTTCACCTTCGCGGGCGAGGACGGACGCAGCCTGGGCGATGTGGCGCGGCTGGACACCATGGTGACCGTGGTCGATGCCTTCAACTTCCTGCACGACTATGGCTCGCGCGACAGCCTGCGCTCGCGTGGTGAATCGCTGGGCGAGGAGGACCGCCGCACCGTGGTCGATCTGCTGATCGAGCAGGTGGAGTTCTGCGATGTGATCGTGCTCAACAAGATCGACCTGGTCACCGAGGAGGACTGCACGCGGCTGATGGCCATCCTGCGCGGGCTCAACCCGCGTGCCAGGCTGGAGATCGCCTCCTTCGGCCAGCTGCCGCTGGATCGCGTGCTCGATACCGGGCTGTTCGATTTCGAGGAGGCCTCCAGGGCGCCGGGCTGGCTGCAGCAGTTGCGTGGCACGCACCAGCCCGAGACGGAGGCCTATGGCGTTGCCAGCTTTGTCTACCGTGCCCGCCGCCCCTT
The DNA here is from genome assembly GCF_014852125.1 of Delftia sp. DLF01. Classification (NCBI taxonomy): domain Bacteria; kingdom Pseudomonadati; phylum Pseudomonadota; class Betaproteobacteria; order Burkholderiales; family Comamonadaceae; genus Delftia; species Delftia sp. DLF01. The sequence goes on along the minus strand of NZ_JACVAZ010000003.1, from coordinate 129,503 downwards.
TCATCCCCGGCGCTTCTTCGGCCTGGTGCAAAGCGAATGGCCGGGAGTGGTGCGCTCCAAGGGATTTTTCTGGCTGGCCAGCCATCCGGCGCTGGCCGGCTCCTGGTCGCAGGCCGGCGCCGTGGCCCGCCATGGGCCGGCCGGCCACTGGTGGGCCGCCGTGGAGGCCGAGCGCTGGCCGCGCGACCCCGAAAGCGTGGAGCGCATCCTGGACAAATGGGTCGATGGCGTGGGCGACGCGCGCCAGGAACTGGTGCTGATCGGCATGGGCATGGACGAGGACGCGCTGCGCGCCCGCCTGGACGAGTGCCTGCTGACCGATGCAGAAATGGCCCTGGGCCCGCAGGCCTGGGCGCAATGGGACAACCCGTTTCCCGACTGGAATTGAGCGAATACCGCGCCGGCCTGGGTCGGCGCGGCCACTGGAGCCCCGAATGCCTGCACCTCTCCCCGATGTTTCCCTGACCGATCCCGCGCCCAGCCTCAGCCCGCTGCAATGGGTGGGCATGCAGGGCATAGACCTGCCCGTGACCGTGGCCGAGCCCGGCTACTGGCGTGAGCTGCATGCGCGTGCCGATGTGCAGGTCGATCTTCCTGCGGCCCATGTCAAGGGCATACACATGTCCCGGCTGTACCGGCAACTGGACAGCCTGGCCGAGGAGTCCGCGCTGTCTGCCCTGGCGCTGCGCCATGCGCTGCAGGCCATGATCGACAGCCACCTCGACTGCCAAAGCCGCAGCGCCCGAATGCGCCTGTCGCTGGACCTGCTGGCCCAGCGGCCCGCCCTGGTCACCCACGATCTGTCGGGCTGGAAGTCCTATCCCGTGCGCCTGGACGCCACGCTGGCGCAAGGCGTATTCCAGCTGCGGCTGCAGGTGGGCGTGGGCTATTCCTCGACCTGCCCCTGCTCGGCGGCACTGTCGCGCCAGTTGCTGGAGCAGGGCTTTTTGCAGGCCTTTGCGGGCGAGCCACTGGTGGAGCCGGACCAGGTGGCCTCCTGGCTGCGCCGGCATGGCACTCTGGCCACGGCACACAGCCAGCGCAGCGAGGCCCAGGTCAGCGTGGACCTGGCCTGTGATGGGCCGGACCTCGGCATCCTGCCCCTGATCGCCCGCGTGGAGCAGGCGCTGGGCACGCCCGTGCAGACCGCGGTCAAGCGCGCCGACGAGCAGGCCTTTGCCGCGCTCAACGGCCGCAACCTGATGTTTGTCGAGGATGCGGCGCGCCGCATACAGGCCGCGCTGGAAGGCATCTACGCCCGGCCGCGCGTGCATGTGCGCCACATGGAGAGCCTGCATCCGCACGATGCCGTGGCCTGGGCATGACCGGCGAGCCGGCACCCGTTTCTCTACAACCCAAGGAGTTTTCCATGCAAGTTCTCTCGTCACTCAAGGAAGCCAAGCTGCGCCATCGAGACTGCCAGGTGGTGCGCCGCCGCGGCCGCATCTACGTCATCTGCAAGAGCAACCCGCGCTTCAAGGCCCGCCAGGGCGGCGCAAAGAACAGGCGCAAGGGATGATCCGCAAGAACCCGCGCGGCGACCTGCCGCGCATCCATGCCAGCGCCTTCGTGGACCCCACGGCCATCCTGTGCGGACTGGTGGTCGTGGAAGAGAACGTCTTCATCGGCCCCTATGCGGTGATCCGTGCCGACGAGATGGATGCGGACGGCCATATCGACCCCATCGTGATCGGTGCGCACTCCAACATCCAGGACGGGGTGGTGATCCACTCCAAGTCCGGCGCGCGCGTCAGCGTGGGGCAGCACACCTCGATCGCCCATCGCGCCATCGTCCACGGGCCCTGCACCGTGGGCAATGGCGTGTTCATCGGCTTCAACAGCGTGTTGTTCAACTGCGTGGTCGATGAGGGCTGCGTGGTGCGCTACAACGCCGTGGTCGATGGATGCCACCTGCCGCCAGGCTTTTATGTGCCGTCCACTGCGCGCATAGGCCCGGAGACCGACCTGTCCACGCTGGCCCAGGTGCCCGCCGACGCCAGCGATTTCTCCGAGGACGTGGTCCGCACCAACAACGAATTGGTGCGCGGCTACAAGGCCATCCACAATGAGTTCTGACCGGCCGGGAGGGCTGCATGTCCGATTCCGCTGACCTCAAGAACCTGGGGCTGAAGGCCACGCTGGCGCGACTGTGGGTACTGGACATCTTTCGCCACGGGGACCAGCGGCATCTGCCGGCGGAGGAGGTCTACCGCCAGCTGCATGACCAGGGCCGGGGCACCAGCCTGGCCACGGTCTACCGCGTGCTGGCGCAGCTGGAGCAGGCCGGCATGCTGCGCCAGCAGCGCTTTGCGGCGGGCAAGGCGGTCTATGAACTCGACGACGGCGAGCACCATGACCACCTGATCTGCACGCGCTGCGGCCTGGTGCAGGAGTTCCACGATGCGGTGATCGAGCAGCGCCAGAAGCTGCTGGCGCGCTCGCATGGCTTTGCCATCGTGGAGCACTCCCACATCCTCTACGGGCGCTGCATCAAGCCCGACTGCGAACGGCTGGCGGGCCGGCAGGAAGCTACCTCTCCTTGAGGCTGCGCTGCGCACGCTCGCAGATGCGGCGCGTGGCGGGCACGGGCGATTCCTGGAGCCATTGCGCGCACAGGGCGCGCACCCAGTCGGGCCGGCTCTTGGCCGCGTCGTTGAGCCAGTTGGCCACCGAGTCCTGCACATAGGGCGAGGCATCGGCGCGCAGCCGCTGCAAAAGGGGCAGGGCGATCTCCGGCTGCTGCTTGAGCGCCGCGATATGGCTGCACCAGACGCCGCGCGGCCGCAGGGCCTCGCTGGCGAAACGGCGCAGGCGGTCGGAGGGCCGCCTTGTCCACCGAGACAACTCGGCCACGGCCTGCGGCAGGTCCCTGGCCAGATGCGGGCGCACGCCCATCCACGACCATTCGCGCACGCCGAAATGCGAGTCATCGGCCAGCGGCTGCACCAGCTCCAGGCGCTGGCTCAGGGTCAGGCCCGGCTGCGCACCGGCCATGAAGCAGGCCCAGCCGCGCACCGTGTCAGAGCGGTGCGTGAGGCAGCGCTGCCAGCCGGCCTGGCCCAGCGCCTGCCACAGCAGGCCGCCAATGCACTCCATGCGCTTGAGAATGCCAAGCTGGCCCAGCGCCTGCGCCGTGTCCTCCAGTTGCAGCCACGCGTCGGGAAAGACGGCCTGCAGCAGCCGGGCTTGGTCCACGGCCAGGCTTTCGGTCAGCGTGGCGGTCTCTATCTCGCCCAGTGACAGGGCCTGCAGCAGTTCGGGAGTGATATCGACTGTGCGGTTGGCGCCCTTGCGCCGGGGCGTGTGCGCCGTCATGCGCTGGCCTCCACGCCTGCGGCGGCCTTGGCCAGCAGCTTTCCCAACTGGCCGCGTTCGGCGGGCGACAGGTTGGAAAACAGGCCGGCGATCCATTGGCTGTGCCGGGCAAACAGCTTGCGCGCCAGCTGGCGCCCCTTGGCGGTGAGCTGCACGCGCAGCGCGCGGCGGTCGGCCGGGTCGGGCAGGCGCTCGGCCAGGGCCTCGCGTTCCAGGCCGTCCAGCAGGCCGGTCACGGTGGCGCGGGTGATGCCGGCCTGCTCTGCCAGGTGGTTGGGCGCCAGGCCTTCGCTGGCGGATTCCAGCAGGAACAGCAGCACGAAGCGCCCTTCGGACAGGCCATGGGGCGCCAGCAGCGCGGCGCAGTCACGGTCGATGCGCGCAGCCAGCGACAGGGTCTGGAAGCACAGCCGCATGCTGTCCACGTCGTCCAGCTTGAGGCGCTCGGCCTCGGCCAGCAGGGCCTGGTATTTCTGTTCGAGTTGCATGCGGCAAGCATACAGTATGGTGGCTAACCATGTGGCTGGGCCTCCAGGCAAGCAGTGGCCTGTGCGCGATGGCTGCGCTTGCGGCGCAGCCTGCGCACGCCTATGAGCACGCCCGTGGCGCTCATCAGCAGGCCGCCCAGGCTGAAGGCCAGCAGCAGCCCATCCCACAGCGGCCGGCGCTGCAGCAGCGGCAGCCAGTCCCAACTGTGCAGCATGGCGAACAGCCAGCGCTTGAGGCGCTGGGTGCCGTCCAGCCGGCCCAGCACCTGGCCCGTGTGCGGGTCGATGTGCACCCAGCTGGCCGCAGCATCGCCAAAAACCACGCGCAGCACGGGCAGGGGCTTGTCATGGCCGCCCATCATGGTGTGCTCGGCGCGCTCGTACCAGTACAGGTCGTGCGCGGTCAGCCATTCGCTGCGCAGCACGGGTGCGTCGATCAGCAGGGCTGCGCGCGCCAGCAGGGCGTCGCGCGAGTGGGCCACGGGCGCGGCGCTGGCGCTGTCCAGCACCAGGGGCGTACCGGCTGCGGGCTGGGCCAGCACTTCGGTGCGGCCTGCGGTGCGCAGCCAGCGCAGTTCGCGCACGGGGCCGCCCGCTGCGGCGATCAGCGACTGCGGCGTGGCGTCGTCCCCGGTCAGGCGCAGCGGGCCCTGCTGCCACCGGGCCATGTGCAGTGGCGGCGTGCCCGTGTCGAACAGGCGCCAGGGGTTCATGGACATCAGGCCGCTGAAGATCCAGGCCAGCGTTGTCAGCGCGAACAGCAGGCCCGCCACATGGTGCCAGCGCATGGCGAGGCCCGGGTAGGGCGTGCGCCGGCCGCTGCGGTAGGGCTGCCTGAACCGCCAGCGCATCACCCCGACCACGGTGCCGGTGATGGCCACGGCAATGCCGACCAGCGACAGCACGTTGACGATGTCGGCCCAGGCGCCATCAAAGGCATTGCCCCGGAACATGTACAGCCAGTGCAACCAGGCGCCCAGGTAGTTCCAGCCGCGCTCGGTGCGCGTGGCATCGCGCACCACCTCGGCCGTGCGGCCGGAGATGTAGAGCAGCGTGCCCTGGGCATCGTCCATCTGCACGCGGTGCAGGGGGCGGTGGATGTCCAGCGCGCGCGAGTGGCTGAAGGCATCCTCATCCACCGTGCCCAGGTAGTGCAGGCCCGTGCCGTCCCCCGCGAAGGCGCGGGCACTGGCCAGGGCCTGCGCCTCGCTGGTGGCGGGCAGCACCTGGCCGCTGGCCGCATCAATGGCCACGGGCTGGCGCCGCCCCTCGGGCGTGGCCAGATAGCTGGCACGGCTGGCGCTGCCGGCATGCAGGCGCAGATCCTTGAGCGGGCCGTCGATGCCGGCCGCGCGCAGCGCCTCGGTGGGCGCGAGCAGGGCGGCGTTGCCATCGAGCGGAGGCAGGTGGCGCAGCCGTTCGGCCTCGGTGAGCTTGGGGTAGCCCACGTACATCATCACCATGCCCGAGACAAACCACAGCGCAAAGAACAGGCACACGGCAATGCCCAGCCAGCGGTGCAGCAGGAACAGCCAGCGTTTGAGGTGAAGGCGCATGGCGCGGCCCTCGCTCAGAACGCCACGCGCAGCGTGATATCGGCCGTGCGCGGCGCCCCCAGGTAGGCCATGGTGCTGGTCAGGCTGGCGGCGTAGACGCGGTCCGTGGCATTGCGCAGCCGTGCAACCACGGTCATGCGCGGGTCGATGCGGTAGCTCAGGCCCAGGTCCAGCAGGGTGTAGGCGGGCCAGGACAGGGTATTGGCCGCATCGGCATAGATGCCTCCCACGCGGCGCAGCCCGGCGTTGACCTCCAGCGCCGGCGTGATGCGGTAGCTGGTCCAGAGGTTGAGCACGCTGGCGGGCGTATTCGTGGGCCGCTTGCCGGCCAGGGACACGCCGCCTTGCTGGTAGTTGTCATAGCGCGCGTCCACATGGCTCCAGTTGCCCTGGACCGACCAGCGCGGCGTGGGCGCCAGGCCCATGGACAGCTCCACCCCGCGCGAGGACTGCTGGCCCACCAGCACCGTGCGCGTGCTGTCCTGCGGGTCCTGGGTGGAGATGTTGCGGCGCGTGATGTGATAGACCGCCAGCGCCGCCGTTCCCTTGCCCTGCCAGAACGACAGCTTGCTGCCCGCCTCCACCTGGCGGCCCGTGGTCAGTCCGGTGTTGTTGATGGCGTCGGCAAACGAGGCGCCCATCAGCATGCCCGACGGCGGATCGGCCGCCGTGGAGAACTGCGCGTAGAGATTGGCCTCGGGCGTGGCATCCCAGACCAGGCCCACGCGCCCGGTCGTCGGGCTGTAGCTGCGGCTGTAGCTGGCGGGCAGCGCGGGCGTTACATCGCGCCGGTTGGTCAGGTCCACATCGATGCGTTCATGGCGCAGCGCCGTCAGCAGATGCAGGGCAGGAGTGAGGGCCGTGCGGTTTTCCAGGTACAGGGCGGTGGTGGTGACCTTGTTGTCGCGGTCAGGCCTGAATCCGGGCGCCATGCCTGGGATGTCGTAGAAGTTCTCTGTCGTGAAATCGTAGGGATTGACCGTGCTCACCGTGCCAGACAGGCTGTTCGGAAAGCGCGTCTGCCGGTTCACGCTCACATCCAGCCCAAAGGCCCATTCGCTGCGCCGGCCGGCCAGCTCGCCCAGGTAGCTGCCTTCGATGCGGTCGCCCACCATGCGCTGGTCATGGCGCTGCAGCAGCGCGGCCGAGCGCACCACCGCGCTGTTGTCGGGCGTGAAGCGGTAGGTCTCCACGTTGCGGTAGTCGCGCAGCGCGTCATAGGCGTAGAAGGTGTTGCTCAGCTTGAGCCGGTCGCTGGCCCGCCATTCGGTGATGGAGCGCAGCCACTGCACGCGCTGGGCGTACAGGCCGTCGGCGCTGTTGTAGTTCTTGCCGAGGGTGGCCTCGTCAATGCGCGCCTGGCCGCGCAGCGGGTTGAGCAGCGGCGTTCCCCAGTAGGGGCGGTCCACGCGCTCATGCTGGGCTTCGTAGGCCAGGGTGTGCGTCAGGCCGCCACCCAGGTCGGACAGCAGCGAGGCCGCCAGCTGCGTGGAGCGCGACTGCGTGCCGCCCACCCAGTTGCCGGCATCGCGGTGGTTGAGGTCCAGGCGTAGGTAATGGGTGGTGCCCTGGCCTTCGCCGGCATCGCCCAGGCGGCGGTTCAGCCCGACGGAGGCTTCTTTCAGCCCGTAGCTGCCCAGGCGCAGTTGGCCTTCGGTGAAGCTGTCGCGCTGGGCCAGCTTGGTGATGTAGTTCAGCGTGCCGCCCACGCCGCCTGCGCCGTAGAGAAAGCCGGAGGCGCCGCCAATGGCCTCCACCCGGTCGTAGATCCAGCTGTCCACGGGCCGTGCCGCAATGGAGTACTGCAGGTTGATGCCGTTGAACAGCTGGCTGACCGACCCCGTGCCGAAGCCCCGGTAGCTGATGCCGATGTTGCCGGGCGGGCTGTAGGCCGTGACGCCCGGAATGGAGCGCAGGATCTCCTGCGTGTCCTGGGCGCCGCGCGCCTCGATGGCGGCGCGGTCCACGATGTGCACCGAGGCCGGTGTCTCGCGCGCCGTCAGGCCCAGGCGGCTGGCCGTGCCCACGGTCTTGTTCAGCGGCAGCAGGCCGTTGGCGTCGGCCGTGGCCTGGTCGGAGACTTCGACGGCGGGCAGTGCCGCCTCGGCCAGGGCCTGCGCGTGCGCGGCAGGTGCCCATGCGGCGCCCAGCGCGCAGCACAGCGCCGTGGCAAGGGGATGGAGACGAAAGGCGTGCGTGGATGCGCGCACCGGCGCCGCCATCGCGGGGAAAGGGGAAGAATTCACGAACTGACTCCGGGTCTTGCACCGCGCATGCGGCGCAGTCCTGGGCCACAGGCGCGGCACAGGCGGGCCGGGCGCGCATCAGCAGGCCCGGCGGCGATTCAAGAGAACACGGCAGTCAGCGGGGGAGGGCCGCGCGCCGGCAGCGGCGCGCGTGTGACGGAGGCAATGTGCGCCGCCACCAGCGGCAGCAGCGCGTGGGCCAGCGGTTGCTGGTGGGGCACGGCCATCGCCGGCAGGGCCGGCGGCGGTGCGCCGGCGGGCAGGCACATGGGGCAGTCAAGCTGGTGGTGGCCCATGCCAGGGGCCGCGCTGTCGCCCAGCGCCACCAGCTTGACGTCGCCGCTGGCCGTGCAGACCAGCTCGAATCCCTGGGGATGGACCAGGGGTGAGGCCACGGCAACGCCCAGCGTCACGGCAAACCAGGCCAATATCAGCCGGGTGAGCCAGAACGAGGAGCGAAGCGCTTGCATGGGGCGTGATTATGGCTTGGGGGCTGGCGTCGGTGTGAACAGACTGCCGCCCAGCTTGACGCCAGCCTTCAGGCCGCGCTTGGCGAACCAGCCCTGGTTCATCTCCAGCACATAGCGCACGGGCTTGGCCGAGCAGTGCGAGTCCTCGGTCATGGGCTTCATGTCGGCCAGGTTCACGATGGTGCCGTCATCGGCCACGAAGGCGGCGGTCAGAGGCAGCAGGGTGTTGCGCATCCAGAAGCACTGCACGGCGGGCACCTCGAAGACGAAGATCATGCCCTCCTGCGCAGGCATGTCCTGGCGGAACATCAGGCCGATGGCGCGCTCGCGGTCCGAGGCGGCCACCTGGGCATCGATGCGGTGGATTCCGGCCGTCAACTCCACGCGGCGCAGATTCATCTGGGGGCTGCCCTGGGGCTGTGCGCCTGCCGATACGGCGGCGCCAGCCAGGCAGGCGGCCATGAGCAACCGCTGCAGCGCGCGGCGGGAAAGGGATGTGTGGAGGGGTGTCGAAGGCTTCGTCATCTTGCACATTCTGTCGCAGGGGGCGCGTGGCCGGACGCAAAAATCGGCTTGGCCGGGCCAGCATGGCCGGGCGGGCGGCAAAAAGCCCGCAGTGCATTGCTGACTTGCGGGCTTTTTTGAGGGGATGCCGGCTGGCATCCCGCGGCATGGATCAGGCCACGGCCTTGTGTGCCTTCTTCGTGGAGCGCTTGGCGTGCTTTTTGCCGGAGTGCTTGCCGCTCTTGGCGACCTTGGCCTTCTTGGCTGTGTGAGCGGGAGCAGCTGCGGAAGCGGCCGTGGGAGCCGACATCGGCGCTTCGGGTGCTGCGGCGGCCTGTGCGAAGGCGCCTGCGGCAAACGAACCGGCGATCAGGACAGCGAGGAGTTTTTTCATATATGCCATTTCCTAGAAAAGCGGTAGAAGCCAAGTTGAATCAGACAACGGTGCGAAGTTCTTGATGCACCGCACATGCTCAACGCGTTTACTGTATCGCCGTTGACAGGAGGGCGGCCCGATTGTCGTTAGAATTTTCTGCACCAAATTCGTGCCCGATCCGGGCATTCACTCTTGCCTCGTGCACCAGCCAACGGAGACCCGTCCCCATGAACCGCTTCCAGCACATCCAGGTGCCGGCCGAGGGCCAGAAGATCACTGTCAACGCCGACATGTCGTTGAACGTGCCAGACCAGCCCATCATTCCTTTCATTGAAGGCGACGGCACCGGCGTGGACATCACGCCCGTGATGATCAAGGTGGTGGATGCCGCCGTGGCCAAGGCCTATGGCGGCAAGCGCAAGATCCAGTGGATGGAGGTCTTCGCGGGCGAGAAATCCACGCGCATCTACGGCCCCGATGTCTGGCTGCCCGAGGAAACCATGCAGGCCCTGCGCGAGTACGTGGTCTCCATCAAGGGTCCGCTGACCACGCCCGTGGGCGGCGGCATCCGCTCGCTGAACGTGGCGCTGCGCCAGGAGCTGGACCTCTACGTCTGCCTGCGCCCCGTGCAGTATTTCAAGGGCGTGCCCTCGCCGCTGAAGGAGCCCGAGAAGACCAACATGGTCATCTTCCGCGAGAACTCCGAGGACATCTACGCGGGCATCGAGTACGAAGCCCGCAGCGACAACGCCAAGAAGCTCATCGACTTCCTGGTCAAGGAAATGGGCGTCAAGAAGATCCGCTTCCCCGAGACCTCGGGCATCGGCGTCAAGCCAGTGTCCATCGAGGGAACGGAGCGCCTGGTGCGCAAGGCCATCCAGTACGCGATCGACAATGACAAGCCCAGCGTGACCCTGGTCCACAAGGGCAACATCATGAAGTTCACCGAAGGGGGCTTCCGCGACTGGGGCTACGCGCTGGCCGCGCGCGAGTTCGGCGCCCAGCCCATCGACGGCGGACCCTGGCTCAAGTTCAAGAACCCTCGCACGGGCCGCGACATCGTCATCAAGGACTCCATTGCCGACGCCTTCCTGCAGCAGATCCTGCTGCGCCCGGCAGAGTACTCGGTGGTGGCCACGCTCAACCTCAACGGCGACTACATCTCGGACGCGCTGGCGGCCCAGGTCGGCGGCATCGGCATTGCGCCAGGCGCCAACATGTCCGACTCCGTGGCCTGCTTCGAGGCCACGCACGGCACGGCCCCCAAGTACGCGGGCAAGGACTATGTGAACCCGGGCTCCGAAATCCTCTCGGCCGAGATGATGCTGCGCCACATGGGCTGGCGCGAGGCGGCCGACCTGGTCATCAGCGCGCTGGAAAAGGCCATCCAGAGCAAGCAGGTGACCTACGACTTCGCCCGCCTGATGGACGGCGCCACCCAGGTGTCGTGCTCCGGCTTTGGCGAGGTGATGATCTCCAAGATGGATTGACGGGCGCCCGCGCTCCATGAAAAAACCGCGCCAGGGCGCGGTTTTTCTTTGGTGGTCGTTGACGGGTCAGCTCTTGGGCAGCGCACAGCCATCGGGCCCGCAATCCTCGCCTTGGGGCGCCGTCTGCTCGCCGGCGGTGATGGCCGCCACCTGCTGCACCCACTCGCCCAGTTGCTGCGCCCAGCCATCGGCATCTCCCAGCCAGGGACCGATGTCGATGCGCTGGATGGCGCGCTGGCCCGGCTGCTCTGCCTCGGGGTGGTCGAACTCCAGCGCGAAGGTCGGGAAACCCTGGCCCTGTGCCAGCTCCAGCCATTCGCGCGACTGGGCGATATGGGCCTGGGTTGCGGCGCCCGAAAGGCGCTGGAAGGCGTCGGTGAAGGCCGCCACGTCCAGGCCCAGGTCCCGGGCCAGTTCCAGCAGCACGGCCGGATCGCTGATGCGCCGGCCTTCCACGTAGTGGGCCTGCTGCTGGCGCGCCAGCATGTCCAGGCCCCGGCCCGCTAGTTCCTCGGCGGCCAGTAGCGCCGTGGTGGGCGGTTCGGAGTCCAGCACGGCGCCCAGGTCGTTGAGCAGGCCGTCGAAGTAGGCCGTGCCGAAGGGCTGGCCCGTCATCTCGGCAATGCGCTGGTCGTGCGGCATCACGTGGCCGCGCCAGTCGGCCGTGATGGTGCGGGTGTGGGCGCCCGTGAGCATGCCGCCGCCATGCCATTGCAGCGTGACGCCGGGCACGCTGCGCGCGGCCTTGACCAGGGGCGCGGCGGCATAGCACCAGCCGCACAGCGGGTCGAAGATGTAGTGAAGGACAAAGGGCGGCTGCGCGGTCGTGGTCATGGCAGGAGCGGGCTGTGATGAAGGCGCCCACTGTAGCGGCTATTGGCTTGCCCGTGACGGGGCAGGGCCGCAGGCAGAATGGGCGACTGCCGCCGTGCAGCCACCGTGCTGCCATCGTCGATCCCGTCTGCATTGCCATGCGCCTCAAATCCACGCCGCCTCCGTCCGATCCGTCCGCTGCCTCCACCCCGGCCGCCGAGCCCAGCGTCCAGTCCGTCGCCCGGCGCGGCATGCTGGGTTTTCTGCTGTTCTGGCTGCTGGTCATGGGCGTGCTGTACTGGGCCATGCAGATGTACCTGAAGCCGGCCGGCGTCAAGGTCCAGGCCGATGGCACGGTGGCCATTGCGCGTGACCGCGACGGGCATTTCCGCGTGGAAGGGGCCGTCAACGGGCAGCCCGTCATGTTCCTGGTGGACACGGGCGCCAGCATGGTCGGCGTGACCGAGCCGCTGGCCGAGCGCGCAGGCCTGGACGGCGGCGAGCCCGTGCGCTTTCGCACCGCCAATGGCGAGCGCGACGGCCGCATGGTGGTGGCCGAGCAGGTGCGCGTGGCCTCCCTGGTGGTCAGCGGCCTGCGCGTGGGCACGGGCTATACCGGCAGCACGGACAGGGATGCGCTGCTGGGCCAGAACTTCCTGCGCCAGTTCGATGTGGAAATACGCGGCGACCGCATGCTGATCCATCCGCGCGGCAGCGGGTCTTTGCCCAAGCGGTAAGTACGTAACTAACTAGCTAGCTAAGCAAGGGAGAGGGACATGACAAACAACGGCTTTCGCACCGACAGGCGCAGATGGCTGCAGACGGGCGCAGCCCTGGCGGCGCTGGGCTGCACGGCCTGTGCCAGCGTGGGGCAGGGCGGTGCCTTTTCCACCGGCACCGGCACCGGCCTGGCCGAGGACCTGGGCGAACGCCTGGACCAGGGCGTGCAGAGCGGAGAACTGGCGAACCTGCACGCCATCGTCGTGATGCGCCACGGCCGGCTGGCGCTGGAGCGCTATTTCGAGGGCGAGGACGAACGCTGGGGCGAGCCGCTGGGCAAGGTGGCCTTCAACGCCGACTCCCTGCACGATGTGCGCTCGGTCAGCAAGAGCGTCGTCGGCCTGCTGTACGGCATGGCCCTGGCCGAGGGCAAGGTGCCCGCGCTGGACACGCCCCTGGTCCAGGCCTTTCCCGCCTACAGCGATCTGGCGGCCGATGAGGGCCGGCGCGCCATCCTGGTCTCCCATGCCCTGGGCATGACCATGGGCCTGCAATGGGACGAGGACCTTCCGTATTCCGACCCGCGCAACAGCGAAATCGCCATGGAGCGCAGCAGCGACCGCTACCGCTACGTGCTGGAGCAGCCCATCGTCGCCCCGCCCGGCGAACGCTGGTGCTACAGCGGCGGGGCGACGGCCCTGCTGGGCCATCTGATCGCGCAGGGCAGCGGCATGCCGCTGCTGGACTATGCGCGCCACAAGCTGTTTGCTCCGCTGGGCATCGACAAGGCCGAGTGGACGCCTGGCACCAACGGCGAGGCGGCCGCTGCCTCCGGCCTGCGCCTGCGGGCGCGGGACTTGGCCCGCATTGGCCAGCTGGTGCTGCAACAGGGTGAATGGCAGGGCCGGGCGCTGGTGCCCCGGCATTGGATTGTGCAATCCATTCAGCCGCGCGTGGACGCTTGGCCCGGCCTGCGCTACGGCCACCACTGGTACGTGGGGCAGACCCGCGCCGGCCTGGCGTACTACATGGCCATCGGTCTGGGCGGCCAGCGGCTGGTGGTCGTGCCCCAGCAGTCGCTGGTGTATGCCGTCTTCATGGGCAACTACGACAGCCCCCAGCAGGTGCAGCGCGTGGCTGCCGTGCAGGGCCTGATCGCCGCTGCCTTGCGTTGACTGCCTTGCCCTGACAGCCGTGCGCGGGCACGTCGGGCGTGCGAGAATCCCCGCTTCCAAGGTCGGCCGCATGCCCGGCTCGCGCAAGCAGGGCGCGAAGCGGGGCGGGCCGGTGCGTGTCGAGGCTCGATCCACTTTCCTGGTTCCGGTGCCGGCCCATGAGCCCCTGAGGCCATGGCGCCGGTTGTTTCTGCCTCCCGCATGATCGCCAGATCACCGTTTGCCCGTGTCCCACCGCCAGCCCATCCGCATCGCCGACCGCCACCAGTTCGACACCCTGATCGACGCCCGTTCGCCTGCCGAATTCGCGCAGGACCACATTCCCGGCGCCATCAACTGCCCCGTGCTCGACAACGAGGAGCGCGCCCGGATCGGCACCATCTACAAGCAGGTCAGCCCCTTCGAGGCCAAGCGCCTGGGCGCGGCCATGGTCTCGGCCAACCTGGCGCGCCATCTGCAGGAAACCTTCGCCGACAAGCCCGCCAACTGGAAGCCGCTGGTCTACTGCTGGCGCGGCGGCCTGCGCAGCGGCTCCATGGTCACCTGGCTGCGCCTGGTCGGCTGGGATGCCCAGCAACTGGCCAACGGCTACAAGTCCTATCGCGGCCATGTGATCGAGCTGATCGACCGCCTGGTGCCCCAACTGCGCCTGCAGGTGCTGTGCGGCGCCACCGGCAGCGCCAAGACCCGCGTGCTGCACGCCCTGGCCGAGGCCGGCGAGCAGGTGCTGGACCTGGAGGGCTATGCCAGCCACAAGGGCTCCTTGCTGGGCAACCTGCCCGGCGTGGAGCAGCCCAGCCAGAAATACTTCGAGACGCTGCTGGCCCAGCAGTTGGAGAGTTTCGATCCGTCGCGCACCGTGTACGTGGAAGGCGAGAGCGCCAAGATCGGCCGCGTGTCCCTGCCACTGGTGCTGGTCGAGCACATGCGCCAGTCGCCCGTGATTGCGCTCGATGCCACGCCCGAGGCACGCCTGGCCTACCTGCTGCGCGACTACGCCTACCTGGGCGACGATCCGCAGACGCTGGCCGACAAGCTGGGCTGGCTCAAGGAGCTGCAGGGCAAGGAGACCATCTCGCGCTGGCAGGCCTGGGCGCATGAGCGCAGCCTCTCGCCGCTGTTCTCCGAGCTCATGGCCCAGCACTACGACCCGCACTACGAGCGTTCGCAAGAGCGGCATTTCACGCAGTGGCGCACGCGCCGCAGGGTGCAGGCCGACGACCTCAGCGAGGCCGGCATCGCCGCGCTGGCGCAGCAGATACTGGCGCTGGATGCGGCATCGGCCGCATGAAGCAGCCGCATGAAGCAGCCGCGTGGATCAGGCGTTTGAATCAGGCGTGTGAATCTGCCAGCACCGGGTACAGCGACAGCAGCAGCAGGGCCGCCATGCCCCAGTTGAAGCGGCGCAGTGCCTGCGGCGAGCGCAGCGCGCGCCCCACGGCGCTGCCGAACAGCGTCCAGACGCTGACGCTGGGATAGTTCACGATGCCCAGCACCAGCGCCGCCAGCACCAGGTTGATGAAGAAATCCTCCCGCGGCGTGTAGGTGGCAATCACGCCGATGGCCATGATCCAGGCCTTGGGATTGACCCACTGGAAGGCCGCCGCCTGCCAGAACCCGAAGGGCCGGGCGCCCGCGTTGCCGCCGTCGATGCCGCCGCTGCCCGCGGTCTTCCAGGCCAGCCAGACCAGGTAGGCCGCGCCCAGGTACTTGAGCGCGGTGTAGATCACCGGCAGCCGCTCGAACACCGCGCCCAGGCCCGCGCCCACCAGCAGCACCATGACCACCACGCCCATGGTGATGCCCAGCATGTGGGGCACGGTGCGGCGGTAACCGAAGGTGGCGCCCGAGGCCGTCAACATCACATTGTTGGGGCCGGGCGTGACGGAGCTGACGAAGGAGAACATGGCCAGCGGCAGCAGGAACGAGGTGTGGGCGGTATCGAAGGGCATGGTGACAACAGGCATGGCAGGGAATCCGGCGCCCTGTCTGCGCATGCCGCAGGCCGCGGCGCCGTCAGGCCATACTAATGTCAGTGTTCGGTACAGTAGCAGTACACTTTGCCAGAACAATTTGCCAACTGGCCTGCCATCATGACCCTGACACTTGATCCGGCCGCCACGCCGAATACACCGCAGGCACCGCGCGCATCCTCCGATACGGCTTTCCAGGCCGCTGCGCCCTGGCGCCCGCTGCGGTCTTCCGACCTCTCGCTGGTGGACCAGCTGGTCGACCACTACGGCGGCCTGATCCGCCACCATGGCCTGCGCGCGGGCTCGCGCCTGCCTTCCGTGCGTGCGCTGGCGCAAGAGGCGGCCGTGAGCCGCGACACCGTGGTGCAGGCCTATGACCGGCTGGCCGCCCAGGGCCTGGTGCATTCGCGGCGCGGCTCGGGCGTCTTCGTCAGCGCCCGGCGTGCGGCCCAGGCGGCGCCCCGCGCCAGCGATGCCCTGCCTACGCTGGAGCAGGGCGCGGCCTTCGATACCGCCTTTTTGCTGCGCAGCATGTTCCGCGAGGGCATGGAGCATTCGGGTGGCGCGGGCATGCTGCCGCCGGAATGGCTGGACCAGGAGATGCTGGCTTCGGCCCTGCGCGCCGTGGGCCGCAGCACGGGTCCGAGCCTGCTGACCTACGGCGTGCCCCAGGGCTACCTGCCGCTGCGCCAGCAGATCGCCTCGGTGCTGCAGGCCCAGGACGTGCCCGCCCACCCCGAGGCCCACCTGATGACCGTGGCCGGCGTCACCCAGGGTCTGGACCTGATCGTGCGCAGCCTGGTGCGGCCCGGCGATACGGTGCTGGTGGAAGACCCGGGCTGGTTTCTCATCTTCGGCCGGCTCAACGCCCTGGGCGTGAACGTGGTCGGCGTGCCCCGCCTGCCCGGCGGCCCCGATGTGGAGGCGCTGGAGCGGCTGGCCCGCCAGCACCAGCCCCGGCTTTTCATCCTGAACACGGCCGTGCACAACCCCACGGGCCAGACCCTGTCGGCGGGCGTGGCCCACGAGGTGCTGCGCATTGCCGAGCGCCACGACTTCTACCTGGCCGAGGACGACACCTACTCCGACTTCCTGCCCGGCGTGCCCGTGCGCCTGGCCGCCATGGACCGGCTGCAGCGCGTGCTCCTGGTCGGCGGCTACTCCAAGACCCTCGCCGGCAGCCTGCGCGTGGGCTATGTGGCGGCGCACACCGACCTGATACGGCGGCTGACCGACCTCAAGCTGCTTGGCGGGCTGACCACGGCGCTGCCGGGCGAGCAGGTGGTGCACCGCGTGCTGGCCGATGGCCAGTACCGCAAGCATGTGGACCGCCTGCGCGAGCGCGTGGACCGCGCGCGCAACCGCTGCCTGCGCATGCTCGAGGCCCTGGACTGCCGCGCGCCGCACGAGCCGCAGGCCGGCATGTTCGCCTGGGTGGATTGCGGCGTGGACTCGGAGGTGCTGGCCCGCCATGCCGCGCCGCAGGGCCTGCTGCTGGCACCGGGCCTGCTGTTTTCGCCCAGGCAGGCCGCGGGCAGCATGCTGCGCATTCCCGTGCCCATGGTGGAGCAGCCCCAGACCTGGAAGATCCTCGGCCACCTGCTGGCGCAGCACCGGGGCGGTGGTGGATGACCGGATGGTGCAGCAGCACTGCCTGACGGGAGGTTGACGCTGCCGGCGCCATGGCGTGTAAGACAGGGCATCGGGCCTCGGCGCCCCGGTAGTGCGCTGCTATCGTTCCGGGATGACTATTGAGCTTGTCTTTCCAGGGGAGGCCGGCCGCAGAGCCGGGGTGAATGACAGCCGGCCCCGACCGGGAGGCGGCGCGGCGCGCCGCCTGGCGCCGGTGCTGGCGCTTCTGCTGACAGCGGGCTGTGCCGACACGCCCGCGCCGCGCGGCAAGGTGGAGGGCGCCTCGTTCGAGCCCAGCGAAATCGTGCAGTCCGACAGCAACCGCATGGCCACCCTGGCCATGAAGGAGAACCTGGACAGCCTGATGCGCATCATGGACAAGCTCTACCTGCGCAACCCCTCCGAGTGGAAGAAAACCGCCGAAAGCCGCGAGGCCGCATCCGCCTACGTGCGCATCGCCATCACCGAGCGCCAGCCCTGGGCCGACCTGCGCGGCGCCCAGGACGTGGCCGCGCTCTCGCTGGCGCTGCAGCCCGACTTCAAGGGTGACCGCGTGGCCGCCTTCGTCCATGCGCTGGCGGACACCATCATCACCGCCCACGGCGGGCGCACCAGCTTCACCCTGGTCCATGGGCTGGACCCGCAGCTGATCTACAACGCCGCACGCAACGTGGAAGTGGCCAACTGGATACTCAACTCACGGCGCAATGCCGCAGGCGGGCCGCTGCTGCTGTCCAACCACCTGGGCGACGACGCGCGCAACCTCAGCTTCGAGCGCGAGATGGGCAAGATCATCGGCCGGCTGGACCTGATCGCCAACTACACCACCGAGCGCTACAGGCGCTCCTTCATCGGCTACGGGCAAGGACTGGTGGCGGGGCCCTTCATGCAGTTCCTGCCCGTGCGTTGAGGCGCGGCCTCAGAGCCTGTAGCTGAGCGTCACGGACACCGAGCGCGGTGCCCCGTAGCGCGCCAGGCCCCCCGACCATGAATAGCCAAGATCCTGGTAGTAGCGACGGTCCAGCAGGTTGTCCACGCTCAGCTGCACATGGGCATTGGCATTGACCTGGTAGCCCACGCCCAGGCCCAGCAGGGCGTAGCTGCGCTGCGTGGTCTCGAAGCCGGTTTCACGGCGGAACATCTTGCTTTGCGCATGCAGCGATCCGTACAGGCTCCAGCGCCCGTACTCGCCGGGCAGGCGATAGCTGGTGTAGAGCTTGAGGAGGTGCTGGGGCTCGTCGGTGCTCACGCGCTGGCCGATGTTGGTGGCAATCCGGTCCTTGGTGTAGCGCGCCCGCACATAGGTGTAGCCGGCCGAAACCTGCCAGCCGGGCTGCAGCAGTCCGGACAGCTGCAACTCCAGGCCATCGCTTTGGATCTCGCCCGCCGCGCGAAAGCAACTGATGGCGCCGCTGGTGGGGCAATTGGCATCGTCACGCACGGCACGGTTGCGCTGCGTGATGCGGAACACCGAGGCGCTGGCATGGAGTCGCCCGTCAAAGTACTCGCCCTTGGCGCCCAGCTCGTAGTTGGTGCCTGTCATCGGGTCCAGGGTGTTGCCCCGCACGTCCATCGAGCTTTGGGGCTGGTAGCTCTGTGTCAGGCTGGCATAGACCGAATGCCTGTCATCCACGTCATAGACCAGGCCCGCATAGGGAACGAACCTGGCGCTCTCGTCCAGGCTGCGCTTCCAGTTGGGCGTGCCGGTGTACCAGCCCGTCGTGTCCTGCTCATACCAGCCCAGACGCCCGCCCAGAATCAGGTGCAGCGGATCGGCCAGGCTGAAGTTGCCGCTGGCGTAGATGGCTTTTTCGCGCGTCTTGCGGCCCCACAGGTCGCCATTGGCAGGCACTGAGCCGGTCCAGGGCGCGGAGTAGGGATTCCAGTTCGCAATGTCGACGATGCGCGAGGCCGACGACCCCCAGGTCTCGGCCGCATGCGAGCTGTCATTGCGGTAGCTGGCACCCACGGCGATCTCGTGCGTGCGCCCGAACCACTGCACTGGGCCCCGGGCGCGCAGGTCGGCCACGGTCTGGCGTGTGCCGTAGCGCCAGCCCGTCTCGGACTGCTCCAGCTGTGTGGTCGATCCCGCGACGCGGCTGTTGGTGGTGTTTCGGATATCGGAGTCGGCCTCGACATGGTTGATGCCCAGCTTGACCGTCCAGCCGTTGCGCAGGCGCTGCTCCAGATCAACGAACACGCCATCGTTGTCGCGGTTCTGGAAAGACTCCGCGTTGTTGAGGAAGGTGGAGCGCGGCAGGTCCATATGGCCGCCATCGGGCAGGGTGGGCAGGCCCGTGAACACGCCCTTGGTGCGCGTGCGCTGGCGGTAGGCGCCCAGGCCCAGCGTGGTATCTGGCGTAAGGTCCGCTTCCACGATGCCGTACAGGCTGGCATTGCGGGTGTTGGTGACATCGACGAAGCTGTCGCTGTCGCGCCAGCCGCCCACCACGCGAGCGCGCACGCTGCCGCTGGCATTGAGCGCACGGCTTGCGTCCAGCGAGGCCTGGCGGTTGTTCCAGCTGCCCAGGCCCAGCGTGGCATTGAGCAGCGGCTGGGCCGTGGGACGCTTGCGCACCAGGTTGACCGAGCCCGAAGGCGCGCCCACGCCATCCATCAGGCCCGTGGCGCCGCGCACCACCTCTACGCGGTCATACATCAGCAGGTCGGCCGAGACATTGCGCGAATTGAAGCCCGTCACGTCCAGCGGCAGGCCGTCCACATTCACATGCTCCAGCGCAAAGCCGCGCGCGTAGAAGGTGGACTCCGAATCGGTCACGGCCGGGTTCTTGGCGTACAGCCCGGGCGTGACCTTGGCAATGTCCTGCAGGGTGCTCAGGTGGAAGTCATCCATTTGCTGGCGCGTCACCACGCTCACGGACTGCGGCGTCTGGCGCTGCGACAGGTTCAGCCCCGTGGCGCTGGCCATGCTGGGCGTGGTGTATGAGCCCGTGCCTTCCGTGGCGCTGCTGCGCTCCGCATCGGCCGTCACATTGACGGTCTGCAGCGTGCTGGCGGAAGCCGGTGGGGTGGGACCTGCCGCAGCAGGCAAGGGCGCGGCAGCCTTCAGTGAAAAGCCTCCGCCAGGCTGCTGCACGGCTGCCACGCCGCTGCCCGACAGCAGTTGCTGCAATCCGGCCGACACGCCGTGGCTGCCGGTCAGCCCGCCCGTGCGCAGGCCCGCCACCAGTGCCGGGTCATAGGACAGGCTGACGCCCGCTGCGCGGGAGAAGCGATCCAGTGCCGCATCGAGCGGACCTGCTGCAATGCTGAAATCGCGCGTGAGCGCTCCGGCCTGGCCTGTGGCCGTCTGCGCCCATGCTGCGCCTGAAGGCGCCAGGGTCGACATCGCCATGCCGATGACGGCGGCTTGCACAAGAGTGACAAGCGGCCGGGGACGCCACTGCGGTTGGCTACCGGGCCTGGGCGGGTGATGACGGGACATGCTGGGTTCTCCTGGATGGAATACGGGAAAGGATTGAAGGACTCATTCCCAGGCCGTACGAAAATCCGGATCCCCTCACTTTTTCTGAAAAAAAGTGGAAATCACTGGCCGGATGCCGGCCCCACATGAACCCACCAGCGCGTGCGCCGGCTGATGCTCACGGGCTGCGTCTGCGCGATGAGCTGCAGCACCTGCTCGGTCTGGCGCACATGGAAAGTGCCCGACAGGCGCAGGCCTGCCACGCGCTCGTCGCAACTGATGTGCCCATGGCGGTAGCGCCCCAGTTCCGCCAGAAGGTCACCCAGGCGGATGGCCCGGCCTGCCATCACGCCATCTGCCCAGTCGTCCGCACCAAAGTCCGGGGGAGGTGCCGGGGTACTGGCATCGGCCGACAGCCACCACGGCGAGCCGGGCATCGCCGTTTGCCGTGCGGCGCTGTCTGCGGCCTTTGCAGGCGTCAGCAGTACGGCGCCTTCCTGCACGCTGACAAGGGCCCGATGCTTGTGCAGCCTGACCACAAAGCGCGTGCCCAGGGCCTGCAGATCGCCAAACGGCGTGCGCACCCTGAAGGGCCGGTGGCCGGGTGCCGTCTCGTCGGCGCCCGTGGTCACCAGGATTTCCCCACGGCTGAGCACCACCAGTCGCTGCTGCGGGTCCAGCTCCGTGCGGATGGCCGTGTCCGTGTTGAGCACGATGGTGCTGCCATCGTCCAGCCTGACGGTGCGCTGCTCGCCCACCGAGGTGCTGGCGCTGGCCAGCAGGCGCTGCGAAGGCGTGTGGCTGTAGGCCATCCAGCCCGTTGCCGTGGCGATTCCGGACAAGGACAGCAGCTTGAGGGCGCGGCGGCGCGAGACGCTGCGGGACTGGCGCAGGCGCTGCGCTGCATCCAGCGTGTCCAGTGCCAGGCGTTGCGGCATGCGGTCAAAGTCGGTCCTCAGTGATTGCACCCGATCCCAGGCCAGGGCGTGGGCGGGCTGCGCATGCAGCCATTGCTCGAAGGCCTGCCGTGTGGCGGGGCTGGGCGTGTTGAAGTCCAGCCGTACGGACCACTGGATGGCTTCGTCGATCAGGCCGGGCGAAAGATCGCTGCTCATGCCCCGAAGCGCAGTGCGTAGCAGTGGCGCAGGGCGGTGGCGATGTAGCGCTCGGCCGTGGCCAGGGACACGCCCAGTCGTTCGGCGATCTGCGGGCAGGTGAGTCCTTCCAGCTGCGCCCACAGAAAGGCGCTGCGCACGCGGGGCTTCAAGGCATCCAGCATGCGGTCTATGGCGACCAGGGTTTCCAGGAAGATCAGCCGGCTTTCCGGCGAGGGGGCCTGCGCCTCGGGCATGAGGGCCAGGGTCTCCAGCCAGGCACGTTCCAGCTCGCGGCGGCGCCAGTGGTCCACCAGCAGGCCGTGGGCAATGGTGCTCAGGTAGGCACGGGGCTGGCGCAGGCCGGTTGCGTCAGGGCCGGGTTGGCGGGTGAGCAGGCGCATGAACACGTCCTGCGCCATGTCGGCCGCGTCGAAGGAGTCGCCCAACCGGCGCCGCAACCAGCCCTGCAGCCAGCTCTGGTGGCTGTGGTACAGGCTTTCCACGCTGGTTGCCGCCTTGGCGGACTGGGAAATCTGCGCGTCCATGGAGCGTCCATTCAACGAATGCAATCACGGGGCTCGTCATGCATTGCGAAGGGCTGGCGGCGGCTGCGTCCATGGCGTGAGCTAACGAGAAAGGCGTGATTATAGATTTGGTAATGAGAATGAATCGCAAATGAGGCGCAGGCACAACCATTCGCACGCGGGCAGGCCGCGCGCGAGGCTGCATGTTCCGCGTCAGCCGTTCAGCTGCACAGAACGATGGTGACCAGAGCAGAGGTGTCTTCGATGGCGCGCACCGCATGCGCCATGTTGGCCGGCAGGTGCATCAGCTGGCCGGCCTGCAAGGACTGGCGGCTTTCGCCGAGCATCACCTCCAGCTCGCCTTCCAGGCAGTGCAGGCTGACGCTGCCCGGCACCTTGTGCGGCGGCAGCGACTGGCTGGCGCGCAGCACCACGCGGATGACCTCCATGTCCTGGGACTTGAACAGGGCACAGGTCCGGGCGCCCGCCAGCCGCGCACCAAACGGCAGGACATCGATGGCTTGAGCGGTCAGTGCAAAGGGGGTGGCCATGGCGGACCTCCGGGCGTTGGCGGGCAATACTGCCATTGTCCTCCGAAGCACCGCAATCCATCAACCGCAGCTGTGTGACAGCAGGGGCTTGTGCAGGGTCTCAGCCCGGCACGCTGGCCTCCACCAGCAGGGTCAGCAACTGCAGCGACTCCTGCCAGCCCAGGTGACAGGCCTCGGCGGGAATGACGGCGGGCACGCCTTCCTGGGTCACATCCATTTCAGTGCCGCAGAACACCTCGCGCAGCGTGATGGTGGTGACCATCTCGCCGGGCAGTTGCGGGTCGTCGAAGCGGTCGGTATGGCGTACCAGCCGACCGGGCTCCAGGTCCAGGAATTCCCCGCCGAAGCCGCTGCGCCCGCCCGTGGACAGATTGATGAAGGCCATGCGGTAGCGCCCGCCGACCCGGGCGTCGAACTCGGGCACCTCGCAGATGTAGCCGTGGGGCGGCAGCCATTTGGCCAGGGCAGCGGCCGTGGTGAAGGCCTGGTACACGCGCTGCGGCGGCGCCTTGAGGACGCGGTGCAGCCGGATGGTGTGGACGGTGTGTGACATGCGGAACTCCTTGGCATGGTGTCGTGCAAGGCTGCCAGCCTCGCACCGATGCAGTACTTGCGCAAGAGGCGGGACATGGAGCCTGACGCAGGATTCAATGATTCATAAATCGAATCCTTGCTTGGTTTTAAAGAATTGGACTTGAATCATTGACGCCCGCACCATGGCGGCGAGCGCTGGACACACAGCGCCGCCTTCCATAGGAAAACAGGATAGGAAACAGGAGACAAGCAAATGAAGCATTCCCCGTTGCGCAGGGCCCTGGCCCTTGGCGCTATCAGCACCATTGCGGCCGTGGCCGCGCCCTCCGTGTCGGCGCAGGGGGGTTACCCCTCCAATCCCATCACCCTGGTCGTGCCGTTCGCGGCCGGCAGCGGCACGGACGCGGTGGCGCGCCTGGTGGCCACCCGGCTGGGCGAGCGGCTCAAGCAGCCCGTGATCGTGGACAACAAGGCCGGCGCCAATGCCCAGATTGCCGCCAACCATGTGGCCAAGGCCAGGCCGGACGGCTACACCCTGTTCATGACCACCAACACCTCGCACTCGGCCAACCCCTGGCTGGTCAAGGGCCTGAAGTACGACCCCGTCAAGGATTTCACGCCCGTGGCGCGCGTGGGCGAGCTGCCGTTCGCGCTGCTGGTCCACCCCTCCGTTCCGGCCAAGACCGTGCAGGAACTCATCGACTACGCCAAGGCCAATCCCGACCGCCTGTCCTACGGCACGCCCAACAGCACCTCGCTGGTCGCCTCGGAAACCTTCAAGTACGTCACGCACACCCAGATCACTTCGGTGCCCTACAAGTCCAGCCCGCAGGCGCTGACCGACCTCATGGGCAACCAGATCCAGGTCTACGTGGCCGACCTGGGCTCGGCCTGGGGCACGATCAAGACCGACCGCGTGCGAACCCTGGCCGTGACGGCGGCCAAGGGTTCCACCCTGCTGCCCAATGTGCCGGCCATCGGCAAGACGCTGCCGGGCTTCGACATCACGTCGTGGAACGGCATCTTCGGCCCGGCCGGGATGCCGGCCGAGATCACCGAGCGGCTGAACACCGAGCTGCAGGCCATCCTCAAGGACAAGACCGTGCAGGAGCAACTGGCCCAGGTCGGCTTCGAGGTCTGGCCCACGGCCACGCCTGCCGAGTTCGCCACCTATGTGAAGGACCAGATGGCCCGCTGGGGGCAACTGGTCAAGCAGGCGGGCATCGAGGCGCAGTGAAGGAGAGCCCCATGGAACAAGCTCAGCAAGGGCAGCAAGGCCCTCTTGCAGGGGTGAAGGTGCTGGACATGACCTCGGTGGTCATGGGCCCCTTTGCCACCCAGATCCTTGCAGGCCTGGGGGCCGAGGTGATCAAGGTCGAATCGCCCGAGGGCGACAACATGCGCCACGTCGGCCCCATGCGCAACCCCGCCATGGGCCACATCTTCCTGCAGGCCAACCAGGGCAAGCGCTCCGTGGTGCTGGACCTCAAGCAGGGCGCCGCGCGCGAGGCCCTGCTGCGCCTGGCCGAAGGCTGCGACGTGCTGGTCAGCAACGTGCGGCCCCAGGCCATGGCGCGCCTGGGCCTGGCCTACGAGGACGTGGCGGCGCGCAACCCGCGCATCATCCACGTGAGCTGCTGCGGCTTCGACCAGCGCGGCCCCTACGCGGCCCGGCCCGCCTATGACGACCTCATCCAGGGCGCCACCGGCGTGCCCTGGCTGGCGCAGCAATACGGAGGCGGCGAGCCGGCCTATGCCCCCATGACCCTGGGCGACCGCGTCACCGGCCTGCACGCGGTCTACGCCGTCACGGCCGCCCTCTATGCGCGCGAGAAAACCGGCAAGGGCCAGGCCGTAGTCGTGCCCATGTTCGAGGCCATGACCCAGTTCATCCTGGGCGACCACATGGCGGGCCTGTCGTTCGAGCCGCAACTGGGCGGCCCCGGCTATGCGCGCCTGCTCACGTCCCACCGCAGGCCCTATCGCACCAGCGACGGCCACCTGTGCGTTCTCATCTACAACGACAAGCACTGGCACAGCTTCTTCAACGCCATAGGCCAGCCCGAGCGCATGGCCGAGCCCATCTTCGCCACCCACAGCCAGCGCGCGCTGCACATCGATGCCGTCTATGCCGAAGTCTCGCGGCTGATGGCAGGGCGCAACACCGCCGAATGGCGCACGCTGCTGGACGCGGCCGATGTGCCCAACATGCCCATGGCCTCGCCCGAGGACCTGATCGCCGACCCCCAGCACCAGGCCACCGGCTTCGTGCACGAGATAGACCACCCCAGCGAAGGCCGGCTGCGCACCACGGCCAGCCCCACGCGCTGGAGCGCCACGCCGCCCGCAGAACGCGCCGCCCCCGCGCCGCGCCTGGGCGAACACACCCTGCAGGTGCTGCGCGACGCGGGCCTGACCGAGGCCGAACTGGCCGCCCTGCAGGCCAGCCGCGCCTGCAGCCAGGCTGCCGCGCTGCAAGACGCCCCACCACAAACACAAGCACAGGCACAAACAGAAGGAAACCGCCCATGCCCCGCTACCTGATCCGCGAACAAGACGTGCCCGGCTACAGCCCCGCCAACCACCACGGCACCGTCAACCGGCGCCTGGTCAGCGCCGCCAACGTGGGCGCGCGCCACATGGAGCTGGTGCTGGGCACGCTGGAGCAGGGCGGCGGCGCGCTGCCCCATGCCCACCCCGGCATGGAGCAGGCGTGCTACCTGCTGGCCGGCACGGCCGAGGTGGAAATCGACACCCCGGACGGCAAGGAACGCTTTGCCATGCAGCCCGGCGACACCTGCTTCTTCCCCGAGGACTGCATGCACATCTTCCGCGTGACCAGCGCCGAGCCCGTGCGCCTGCTGGTCTTCTACAGCCCGCCTTACGCAGAGAGCCCCGAGCGCGTGCGCCGGCCGGCAGCCTGAGCGCCGTCACCCCACAGACACGACAAGCGAACAGCAACAAGCAACGGAGAACACACCATGGACTTTCTGTGGAACGAAGAACAGGAACAGATACGCGACGCCGTCGAGCGCGCCTGCGCCCCCTTTGACGCCGACTACTGGCTGCGCAAGGACCACGAAGGCGGCTTCCCGCACGACTTCCACAAGGCCCTGGCCGACGCGGGCTGGCTGGGCATTGCCATGCCCGAAGAATTCGGCGGCGCGGGCCTGGGCATCAGCGAAGCGGCGCTGATGATGCACACCATCTCGGCCACGGGCGCGGGCCTGTCGGGCGCCTCGGCCGTGCACATGAACATCTTCGGCCTGCACCCCGTCGTCGTCTTCGGCACGGACGAGCAAAAGCGCCGCTGGCTGCCCCCGCTGATCGCGGGCACGGACAAGGCCTGCTTCGGCGTCACCGAGCCCAATGCCGGCCTCAACACCCTCAAGCTGCAGACCCGCGCCGTGCGCGATGGCGACGTCTACGTGGTCCATGGCCAGAAAGTCTTCATCTCCACCGCCCAGGTTGCCAACAAGATCCTGCTGCTGGTGCGCACCAAGCCCGTGGAAGAGTGCAAGGGCACGGAAGGTCTGAGCCTGTTCTACACCGACCTGGACCGCGAACGCATCGAGGTGCGTGAGATCGACAAGCTGGGCCGCAAATGCGTGGACACCAACCAGCTGTTCATCGACGGCCTGCGCATCCCCGCCGAGGACCGCATCGGCGAAGAGGGCAAGGGCTTCTCGTACATCCTGCACGGCCTCAACCCCGAGCGCATCCTCATCGCCGCCGAGGCCGTGGGCCTGGGCCGCGCCGCCCTGGCGCGCGCCACCCAGTACGCCAAGGAGCGCGTGGTCTTCGACCGCCCCATCGGCCAGAACCAGGGCATACAGCACCCGCTGGCCCAGGCCTGGATGGGGCTTGAGGCGGCCCACCTCATGGTGCAAAAGGCCGCCTTCCTCTACGACAGGGGGCTGCCCTGCGGCGCCGAGGCCAACGCCGCCAAGTACCTGGCGGCCGAAGCCTGCGCCAAGGCCTGCGAAACCGCCATCTTCACGCACGGCGGCATGGGCTACGCCAAGGAATACCACGTGGAGCGCTACATGCGCGAATCCTGGATCCCGCGCCTGGCGCCCGTCAGCCCGCAGCTCATCATGTGCTTCATCGCCGAAAAGGTATTGGGCTTGCCTAAATCGTATTGACCCCCTGAGTCGCTTCGCGCCTTCCCCCTTCTCGCTGCGCGGAGGGGGACGACACCCTCGGTGCGGGGCGGCCCTTCCTCGGTGTCTCAAAGTTGAGTTGCGCGGGTTTTGTGGCTGCGAACCATCTGAAGTCCCATGATTTATCAATCTGTATTTCAGAGGTAGCCATGGTGCAAGATGCCATCTCGCTTGCTCCCCATCCGCCGCCTCTCATGAAGACCCATCTGCTGCGCTATTTCGTCGCCCTGGCCGAGGAACGCCATTTCGGCCGCGCGGCCCAGCGCCTGTGCATCACCCAGCCGCCGCTGAGCATGGCGCTCAAGACCCTGGAGCAGGACCTGGGCGCCAGCCTCATGGACCGCGACGCCAAGAACGTGCGCCTCACCCCCGCAGGCGAGGCCTTCCTGGTCGAGGCACGCAAGGTGCTCGCCCAGCTGCAGCATGCGGCCGACGTGGTGCGCGGCGTGGCCGAAGGCATGCAGGGCCGGCTGGACGTGGGCATCACCGGCTCCATGGTCTACCGCCAGGTGCCCGACTTCTGCCGCGCCTTCCGCGCAGAACGCCCCCTGGTCGAAGTCTGCCTGCATGAAATGTCCACGCGCGAGCAACTGCAGGCCATTGCCAGCGGCCAGATCGACTGCGGCTTTCTCAACATAGCCATCCCGCCAGACGGCCTGCAGACCCTGTCGATTGGCGAGGAACCCTTTGTCTGCTGCCTGCCCGCCACGCATGCGCTGGCCCGGCAGTCCGACATCGACCTGCGCGAACTGGCCCGCGACACCTTCGTCATGTTCGCCCGCGAAGTGGCCCCGGCCAACTACGACAACGTCATCGCCTGCCTGCAGCAGGCCGGCATCCACCCCCACACCCGCCACGCGGCGCGCCAGTGGCTCACCGTCATGGCTCTGGTCTCGGCAGAGCAGGGCGTGGCCCTGGTGCCCAGCTGCATGCAGCGCGTGGGCATGAACGGCGTGGTGTTCGTGCCGCTGCGCGGTCCGCAGCAGGCCATGACGCCCGCCGTCATGGCCTGGCGGGCGGACCAGCCTGCGGCGGTGCTGGAGGCTTTCATTGAGAGGGTGAGGGCGATGGCATCCACCGCCGTCAAGGGTGGTAGGGGTTGAGGGCTGTCACCTCTACAGACCCTTCGCAGTAGTGCATGGCGAAAACCACCAGCTCCTTACCATTCGATTGGGTGATGGCCTCCACGTGCCAAAAAGGCACTTTTTCTCCCGGAGAAAACGTCACCTTGGTGATATCGAATGCGTACTGAGGAAACTTCTCTTTCAGTTTTTTCAGTACATTCGTTCGAACCAGATTAAGGTCATGGTTTTCGCAAGCGGTTGCGTTTTTTGCGTCGCCGCATGCGATGATCAGCAAGACTGCGCCAGCCAACACACTTCGCAAAAAACTGGATCTTGACATGGTTTTTTCATATCAGCGGCCTGTGAAGTAATTGGCCAAAGCCGTTGATGGCCGGATACTGGCTGGAGTTATGCGCGGATGTGCGGCGTTGTGCGGGCACCATCATCAAAGACGGGTTGCCATGGTACTTTCTTCTGTTTTAGGCTGAAGAAGGCACCATGGCTTCCTGGTGTCATGCACTTGGTTTATTGTTGCTTCAATAGATTTCCATTATCCCATTTTCACTGGCCGAGTATTTGCTTTCCGAAACTGCTCGAGCAGAAACGGCCTTTCCTCCTGTGCCGGCCAAATGGGGGTACATGTAGCACAGAACTGCGACTTGCAAATTTGCTACTGGAATGCTACCAGCCATGGTGAAACCATTGTTATAGCAATTTGGAATTCCTCGAACTCCAACGGCGAGTGAAAGATCGCCACCTCTCGCGACAGAAAAGTCAACTCCTACACTTGCAGATACTCTTGTATATGAGCCAGCACGTGGGTAAGGGTCGTAGCTTAGAGATAGAACAGGTCTGTAGTCCCATTGGCCACCAGGCATGTAATAGTAGTTGGAATGTTGCTTAAATGACATTTCCTTTTGAAGGGAGGCCGGTTCACAATGAAGGGGTATATTCCTTTCATCGCTACCAATTACCATTTTTCCAGGAGATTCTGGATTTTTGTCTCCGTACATTTCACACAACCTCTTGTTGAATTCAATTGCTTCATCATTTTGATTGGTGGTTTCGTAGAGATAAGATCCATTTGATAGCTTGACTAGATTTATGGTCACGGTACCATTCATTCCAGCCATGCTGCCAGAAATACTTCTGGCGACCATTGGCATGCCGTTCTTTTCAATTTCCTCGTTCCCTATCAAAAAATCTTGGGCCATTGCAGATATTGATCCGAGAACAAGTATGGATCCGGTGAGAATTTTACTTAGCATAGTTCCCTCTGTGCTGAAGTTTTAATAAGCCTTTGCTGCCACATCTCAGTGAGTGGCGCTATTAGTCTAAGTTCTTTAGCATTTTCAGATCAAGTGCAGACTGCTGTCGTTTTCTGTTTGTTCTGAAAAATAAGATACTTCCTAGGAATTGACGTGAATTGACGATCAACGGTCTAAACACACGCATTCGGATGGCCTGATGAGCAAGGCTTGCGCTGATTCGCAGGCTTGATGAATCCGTAAGTTCCTGGTGCCGTGCATCCGAGTGCTCTTGCCGCTTTGGCAGTGCCCCTTTGTCGTCGGCGATCGAGTCTGCCCACATAGCCACTACGAGGGCCGAGGGAGATGCGATATGGCAGGGTTTGAGCTGCGAGACAGGCGCCCGGAATCTGCGGGTCACCACGGCGCCAGCCGCGCAACTCAGTCCAATGGCACAGCGTCTGTACTGCCCAGAATCTCCGCCACCTTGAGCGCCAGCGCATCCAATGTGAACGGCTTGGTCAGAAGCTGCGTTCCGGGGTGCAGGTTTTCCTGGCTGAGCGGAGATGCCTCGGTGAATCCGGTGATGAAGAGCACCGGCAGGTCGGAACGGGCCAGGCGAGCCTCGTCGGCCAGCTGCTTGCCATTCATTCCGCCGCGCAGCCTCATGTCCGTGATCAGCATGTCCACCCGGGTTCCGGCGCGCAGCACCTGCAGCGCGGCGGCTGCATCGGCCACGGCAAGCACCGTGTAGCCCAGGTCGACAAGCGCCTCGTCGATGAGATGGCGGATCGGGGCTTCGTCATCCACCACCAGCAAGGTCCTTTGGGCAGGAACGACTACCTGCCTTGCCGCATCGACCGCGCGTTCTGCAACGGGCGCGGCGTCGCATCTGGGCAGATACAGGCAGACCGTGGTGCCCTGGCCCGGCTGGGAGAAGATCCTGACCGCTCCTCCCGATTGCCGCGCGAAGCCGTAGATCATCGACAGCCCCAACCCGGTTCCATGGCCCACCGGCTTGGTGGTGTAGAACGGCTCGAAGGCGCGCGCAATGGTCTGCTCCGACATGCCGGTGCCCGTATCGGTGACGCACAGCGACACATAGCCGCCCGTCGGAAGATCCCACTCCCGGGCTGCCGCCTCTTCAAGCTCGATATTGGCTGTCCTGATGGTCAGCCGGCCGCCTTCGGGCATGGCATCGCGGGCGTTGATGCACAGGTTCAGGATGGCGTTCTCCAGCTGCGTTCCATCGATTTGCGCATGCCACAGATGGGCTGCCGGCACGATGTCGATGTCCACGCTGGCGCCCACGGTCCTGCGCAGCAGGTCCTCCCAGTCGGCCAGGAGCGCGGCCATATCGGTGGGCTTGGAGTCCAGGATCTGCCGGCGCGAGAACGCAAGCAGCCGCTGCGTGAGCGTGGCGGCGCGCCGCACCGCCCCCTGCGCTCCATGGATGAAGCGCGTGAGGTTGTCCACCTGGCCGCGCGCCAGCATCCGCTGCAGCAGCTCCAGATTGCCCATGACGGCCGCCAGCAGGTTGTTGAAGTCGTGCGCAAGGCCGCCCGTCAGCTGGCCCACCGCCTCCATCTTCTGCGACTGGCGCAGTTGCTCCTGCACCTTGGCCAGCGCTTCGGCCTTGGCCATTTCGGAGGTGATGTCGCGGCCCACGGCATTGATTCGGCCTGCCGCCGAACGCGTGGACCAGGAGATCCAGCGGTAGCTCCCATCCCGATGGCGATACCGGTTGTCAAACCGGGCATGCGCCATGCCTGTGGCCAGCTCCTGCGTGTCCTGGATGGTGCGCGCCAGATCCTCAGGATGGATGAGATGAAAAAGCGTTGTGCCCAGCAGCTCGTCTTCACGCCAGCCCAACACCTCGGTCCAGGCCGGGTTGACCGCAGTGATGATGCCTTCGAACGTGCAGCGCATCATGATGTCGGAAGACAGCTGCCACAGCGCGTTGCGGTCGGCCGTGCGCTCTGCCACCTGTTCCTCCAGCGTGGCATTCAAGCGCTCCAGCGCGGCCTGGGCCTGCTTGCGCTCGGTGATGTCGGAGGCCGCTCCCAGCCAGCCGGTGATGGCGCCTGCGGCATCGAACAGCGGCACGGCGCGCGAGAACGCCCAGCCCACGCTGCCATCGACCCGGTTCACCCGGTGCTCGATCACATAGTCGGTCTTCGTGCGGATGGCCCGCGCGATCTCCGCGCGCACCAGGTCGCGGTCCTCCGGGGGGATGTAGTCTTCCAGCCAGTTCGTGTTGGACGCCTGCGTGTCGGGGATGAACCCGCCGCCTGCCAGCTGGTGCAGCTCGCTCCAGTCCGCACTGATGGAGTAGCGCACTTCCGAGGAGGAGCGCACCAGCGCATCCAGCCGTTCCTCGCTCTGGCGCAACATGTCCAGCGCCCGCCGTTCCGCATCGATGTCCAGAATGGCGATGGCCGTGGCCACGACTTCCTTGTCTGCATTGCGCAGCGGCACCCCGAACACGCGCGTCCATACCTCAAGCCCCTGGGGCGTGTCATAGACGCAGTCAACACCCGGCACCACCAGCTCCCCGCGGAACGCGCGGGCGGCCACAAACTGGTCGCGGGGGACGGGCTTGCCGTCCTTGTCCCAACTGCGCCAGCGCCCCCGGTCTTCCTCGGCCGACAGCAGCGACGGGATAGGGGTGTCCGGCAGGAAATGGCGGTAGGCCGGGTTGGACATCAGTACCTTGCCGCCCTTGCCCACCAGGCACAGGCCTATAGGCAGATGCTCGATGAAATCCGAGAACAGCGTCTTCTGGTCCGCGACCTGCGCATCGAAGGGGTCCTTATCGCTGGCGCCCGCGCCCTGCACGGCGCTGGCATGGCCCGCCGTGGCAATCGCCAGCTGCGCCCGCAGCCGGGCGTTTTCCTCGCGAAGCAGGGCAATCTCTTCGGACTCTTGGATCATTGGGGATGGGGCGGGGCGTTGGGTGGAGGAGAGGGGGCAGCTCGCCGCTGGCGGGGACGGCGATGCTGCCTGGGGATCATAGCTGTGACTGCTGGTGCGACCGATGTTGAGGCTGCAGTCCTCGGTGCGGCAATTCTTGTGGGACTTCGCCCTCCCAGGGACTATGGGGTTGAACTGGCCGTGCAATGGGCTGAATTTGGGTCCCCAATGACTGATGAATCGATCGACGAACGCTCGAAATGTGCCATTGAAAATATGGAAGTCCAGAACCTTATTGGGGAAATGGCAAAAGAATGCATATTTCCGCCAATTCTCGAATATGAATCAAACAAATCGGCAATGAATGATCTGCCCCGTCGTGCAGGCCATGGTTGAAGGGTGGGGGCGAGAGGGCTTCCCTGCAGGAAACGTGCCGCAGGCACCGCCGCTGCTGTGACTTTCATGTCACACAGCACAGCTGTCACGAAGAATACTTATGTGTTGCCTAGAGTTCCCGCAGCGGTGGCAGGAGGCTACCGTCATTCTCATTAATAAGTTCAGTTCGTATCTCGCCAATGAAAAATCAAAAAACGTGCTCGCGCATTCTGGGACTCGCGATGGGCACATTCTTCGCCTCTTCTTCCAGCTTGGCCTTGGCACAATCTTCCGTCACCATTTTTGGTGTGGTGGACGTCGGCGTCACCATTGCCAAGTCCGGCAGCAACAGGCTCAATGCACTGAACTCCAGCCAAGGCAAGACCAGCTTGCTTGGCTTGCGCGGCACGGAGGACCTCGGCGGCGGCAACAGAGCTCAGCTCTGGCTTGAAGGCGGCCTCAACCCCGATGTCGGCACTGGCGGCAGCAGCGGCTCCCTTGGCTTCGAGCGCCGCTCCACGATCGGGCTGAGCAACAATTCCTGGGGTGAAATCCGGCTGGGTCGCGACTACACCCCCAGCTACAACATCTTCACCGCTTTCGCGGGCCCCGACACCACCACCGGTGTGCAGGCCAATCTGTTCCAGACGATCCGCCAGACTGCCTACAACGCCGCCAGCCAAAGCGGCGTGGTTGACCGCACGCGCATCAGCAACGCCGTGGGCTACTTCCTGCCGAGCGACCTGGGCGGTGTCTATGGCCAGTTCTCGGTTTCCTTTGGCGACGAGAACGCCTCCGGCTCTGGCGCAAGCAAGGCCCGCAGGTACATAGGCGGCAACCTGGGCTATCGCTCTGGCCCGCTGAACGTGGGTATCGGCTACGGCAGGATCGACGGCACCGCGGCCGTGGCTTCGCCCAGCGCCATCGCTGCAACCAGCGATCTGGAAGACCTGGTGCTGGGCGCCTCGTACAACTTCGGCAGTTTCCTGCTCAATGGCGGATACAACAGCCTGAAGTGGGAGCCCGTCAACGGCGCAACCTCCGGGAAGGTGGACGGTTTCTATCTGGGCGCAACCATCCCCATGGGGCCAGGCAGCTTGCGCGTCAAGTACGCCAGCGCCAAGTTCAGCGGCAACGCCTCTGCCCTCACGCGCAGCGGCGGCAAGGCCGACAAGTATTCGATCGGATATGTCTACGACTTCTCCAAGCGCACCTCTCTGTACGCAGGGCTGGCGCGTGTCAACAACAAGAACGGCGCCAGCGTCGGCCTGATCGGCGGCCCTGCGGGTGTGGCCAACGCCGGCTCGACCGGTGTGGATCTGGGCATCAGCCACTCGTTCTGAGCGGCACAGCGCCTTTTCCAGAAACGAAGCCTTCAAGCTTGGGCAGGCCCTTGCCACGCAGGGCCTGCCGATCTGCCTATCTGCCTATCAGGCTTGCCTCTTCTTCTCAAGACCTACTCGCCATGCGCCCCCCC
Source organism: Delftia sp. DLF01 (assembly GCF_014852125.1). Classification (NCBI taxonomy): domain Bacteria; kingdom Pseudomonadati; phylum Pseudomonadota; class Betaproteobacteria; order Burkholderiales; family Comamonadaceae; genus Delftia; species Delftia sp. DLF01. Next base: position 95,376 of record NZ_JACVAZ010000003.1, on the reverse strand, counting down.
ACTTCCTCTTCCTGCCTGATGGCAGTGATCGCCGCCGCGGCTGCCTTGCTGAGCGCTTGCGCCGACACCCGCCCGCTCCAGGCCGCCGGCTCCGAGACGGTGACGCAGACCACCGGCGTCGGCAGCATCCGCGCCACCGTCACGCGCCAGGACGTCCAGTTCGACGACAGGTTCTATTTCCCCTACGAAGGCCAACACCCCGCCACCAAGGCCGATTTCCCCAAGGGATTTCTGCCAGCCTACGGTTCGGGCCTGGCCTTGAAGGGCAGGCGTGCCGACGGCACGCTGGAGTTCTACGCCATCACCGATCGCGGCCCGAACGCGACCACCGGCCCGGTCACGCAGATCACCGACGGCTCCAATCCCGCGGGCTTTGCCAGTTCCACGGTGTTTCCCTCGCCCAACTTCACTCCGTCCATCGGCGTGATCGCCCTCGGAAAGGACGGAGCCAGGCTCGTCTCCACCCTGCCGCTCAGATTCAGCGCCACACAGAACGCCAACGGCCGCGTGCAGCCACGGGGCATCACAGGCAACACGGGCGAGCAAGTCCTGGACGACTCCTTCACCTATCCCGGCAAGGCCAAGGGCTACAGCGAATTCGGCCTGGACACAGAATCCGTGGTGGTGGATGCCGCACGCAATGTGCTGTGGGTGTCCGACGAATACGGACCCTTCATCGTGAAGATCGACCCGGCGACCGGCATCATCCAGAAGAAATACGGGCCCGGCGCTGGCGCGGCCGATCTGCCGGCCATTCTCGCCAAGCGCCGCGCCAACCGTGGCATGGAGGGGCTGAGCATTGATGTGGCCAGCGGCAAGCTGCACGGTTTCCTGCAAAGCCCTCTGGACGACGGCAAGGCCGACTACACCACCGCTGCCGTTCCCGACGCCACTGGCAAGTCGGAGAACGTGCGCGACTACGCTCGCTTTGTGCGCTGGGTGGAGTTTGACCCGACCACCGAGAAAACCCGCCTGTTTGCCTTGCCCGTGGACAGCCGCTGGTACAACCAAGGCAAGACCGGCAATGCCAAGCTGGGTGATATGGTCTCACTGGGCAAGGGGAAATTCATCGCCATCGAGCAAGGCACTGGCAAGGACAAGCAAGTCTTCAACGACCTGGTTCTGATCGAGTTTCCGGCCAACGCCACCGACATCACCGCGCTGGGCTCCGACCTGGAAAAGAGCAGCCTGACTGGCAAGCCGGTCAATGGCTCGGACTATTCCAAGGTCGTGACGCTCAAGAAGACCCGGCTCTTCAACCTGAACGCCACTGGCTGGGTGGCCGAGAAGGCCGAAGGCCTGGCACTGGTCGATGACTACACGTTGGCGCTGACCAACGACACCGACTTCGGTGTTTCGCTGGCCGTGCTGGACGCCAGCGGCAAGGAAATCGAAGGCTCGGAAGTCACCAAATGCATGGTGGACGCCGAAGGCAAGATCGTGAACGATGGCCAATGCGCCAAGGGCGCGGCGAGCCTGCGCTTTACCACCAATGACGTCAACGATCGCGCGCAGCGACTGTGGACCTTTGGGTTCAGCAAGAAACTGAGCGAATACGGCGCTCCCTGAACGACTGCGACTGGGACTGGGACTGCGATTGCATGGCATAGGCAAGGCAACGGAACCCCCGGTGATTGGGGGAGTTGACCCGGTCCGGTGGACGGTTTCTGGTTTGATTCTCAAACCATCTGGGGTGCTTCGTCAGCGCCCCGCCGTTCCGCATTGATGGCCAGGATGGCGATGGCCGTTGCCACCGCCTCCTTGTCGGTATTGCGCAGCGGCATGCCGCACAGGCGCGTCCAGACTTCGCGCCCATCACACAGTCCAGGTCCGGCACCACCAGCTCGCCACGGGCAGCCCGGGCGCCGACAAACTGGTCCCTGGGGATGGGCTTGCCGTCCTTGTCCCAGCTGCGCCAGCCAGCGCCCCGGGTCTTCTGCAGGCGCCAGAAGCGAGGGAAGGGGGCTCTTGGGCAGGATTTTGCGGCGCTCCGTGGACGCCACCCGTCACTTTCTCAGCGCCGAGGATCAAAAGGCCTTTGACGCCGAAGTGTGTGGCTTTCTACCCCATGCGCCAGTGACCGTTGCTGTCGATCCAGACGACAAACCCCATGGCTTCATGCTCATCGACGGCACACATATGGAGGCGCTCTTCATCGATCCTGATGTCCGTGGGGGCGGCATTGGCCGCCAATTGGTGCAGCATGGGTTGTCGCTGCATGGAACATTGAGCACCGACGTCAACCTGCAGAACTCCCAAGCCGTGGGCTTCTATCAACGGATGGGTTTTGTCGAGACCGGACGTTCGGAGGTGGATTCACAGGGACGTTCCTGCCCCTTGATCCATCTGAACTATCGGGGTTGCCTGCAAGCAGGCAGCCGCGACGATAGGTATCGCAAAACTGCTGCTCGCATGGTCAACAGCCAATGCCTACTTTGCAGCGGCTGCTGCCATTCGTGCTCGCAACATGAACGGCAGATCATCGCCGCATAGCCGTCATCCGCAGAGATCATCGCACAAGAATGAATGGTGCCAGTTGGAAAATTACAGATGCCATATCGAGCAATTTATCTTTTGCTGTTATGTCTTACTTTTTCCTTGAGAGTGCCGCTCTCTATCTGCTCCTGCTGCCCGCTGTTGCTTTATTGCGAATTCCAAATTCTTTTTAACAATTTCCTTAAGAACCTGGTCATCTGTCGAGAGTGCTTGTTCCAAATCTCGTCGAGCTTCGGTAAGAAAACGTCTGCAATCATCCCACGCACGTCTTTTCGCCGAGGATGGCAACTGGTTGTTGAAACGCGCAGTTCTAGAGCATTGCTTGGCCATGCCGATATATGCGTTGCCACGAACTTGGAGGAGCGATGGATTATTTCGCCACTCAGGATGCTCACGGAATTGCTTATCAAGAAACTCCACGGCCGCATGATCATCACCCGAGCGACTTAGCCCTTGCGCCAGCTTTCTAACTTCGCGCTCCTCAACATAGCCTTGAGAAGCAGCCAAATACAGTCGGCGCGCTTCTTCACGATCATTCTGCGTCGGCTGCGAATGTAAAGTGAGCGCATCCGCGATTCTTGCGAGGATAGTCGGCGAAAGGCTGTTGAGGTGTCCACTATGTTCGGCAACATAATTTCTAACTAATGAAACATCCCCTAGAGCCAAGGCGACATCTGTTAATAGGACGACCGCACGGTGGTTCAAAGGATCGCGCTTCAGCAATGCATCGACACGATCTTTTGCACGCGAGAACTCTCCGAGTGAAATTGCTTCTTCGATACCACTATATTCTCGTGCTAATGCATGACGCGGGTGGGCAGGGAGGCGGCACGTGACGTTTGCCTCGGTAACTTCAAAGCTGGGAGCGGGACAACCTTCTTCTCTCATCGATCGGATGATTGTTGGAATCCCTTGTCCCTCTGCCTGCGCAAGCTGCAGACGATTAAGGAACCATGCTAGACTTTGATTGCGCCATTTTGAAGTAGCCTTGCCTTGTTCAAATGTCTCAACACGTATTCCAGTTGGGAGCGAGCCAGAAGAAGAAATCTCTATTCGATCAGAAAAAACGGTAGTCCGAGTTGGTTCGTGCAGCTCGTAGTCGCGATGTGCAAGTGCGTTGATCATCGCTTCAGTCAACGCTTGGCGCGGATATTTGAGCGCATTGGGAGTTTGAGCGTTTGTTTTGTCGAATGCAACGTGACTCTGCACTCCTAGCAAGTCGATCGAACGCCGAGCTTGCTCAATGATCGAGCCTGCCAGTTCGTGTCTTTCAGCATGGGGCTCTGAGCGGTCAATGCCTGGATAAATTGAAAGTAGAGCGTATGCACCTGGTACATGCAATTGCAATTGTCGTGCAAACAAAAGCATCGCATAGTTACGAGGCCTTAGTTGGCCCGTCAAAGGGTCGCGACCGCACAGAGGTGGTACAAATGGACTAAGCGAGTGAGTATCCGATAAATAGTCGTCAATCCCGCGATTGGGGTCGAATACATTCATCCGTTGAAGTGCATCGCGAAAAGCTACAAGATCTAAGTCATTTGTAGTGGCACTGATGCAAATTCGCCGATCCCAAGGCTCGACATCTCCTTTTCTAACCAGTAATTCTCTGAGAATTCCGTCTCGAGCTTCTCGTGTTTCTCGACTTAGACGAACATAGTGCTTGCCAGTGTCGTCACCCCGACGCAGCGTGTGAGCATGGCGTGTTGACGCAACAATAAAAACCAATATTCGTCTGTCTGGTGTAGGTCCTGCCATTTCGTGAACAAGAGGAACCACTCCTGGGAATATTCGATCTCTGCAAGCAGTCAGAACCTTTCCCTCAATTTCCCGCAATCGTGCTGAAGTGAGCCCGACAAGTTCAACTGCCGGAAATCCGTGGACATCTTTCTTTTCGGCTGCCCCACAGACGACATATCCGCCGCCCAAGTTTGACCAATCATTTGCAAACGCGCAAATAGTTTCGACAACGTCATCAGTATCCGCGACATTTTCCTTCCATTCTACTTGCTCACTCTCTCTTAAAAGAAGGGAATTTAAATCAACGTTATCCCTTGTCCATTGACTATTCATATTTTAACGTTTAAGAGTTTAAAATTTTTGCCTGCAGTCACATTTTGATAGGATGCACTCAAAATTTTACAAAGTCAAGTTTGCCGTTCTCCTCACCTATCCCGCAATGATGAGTCTCGCTGGGCTTGGTGAAGCTGACCTACTGTCTACTGACGTCAATAGCAGACATTGAAATTGAAAAACCAAACGGCTGCAGACAGTCTGAAGCAGTCTGCCAAGAGGGCGTCGCGACCGCCCGCTATTGGCCGGCAGCAGTCCTTCACTAGTCGCCACTCTCAGACCCTCTAACTCGCCTATCCACCTCACCCACCACATCCCCTGGCGCAACCCCCAACACCTTGCACAGCTTGAATACAGACCGAAGGCTCGGACATTTGCTACCAAGCTCCAACTGGCTGATGTAGTTGCGCGCCAGCCCGGCCTCAGCGGCAAGGGTCTCCTGGGACAGTGCGCGCTCGTTGCGCAGTTCACGCAACAAGCTTCCAAAGGCTTTATCAAGTTCTGTCATGGCTGCTCACTAAAGTGAGCAAAGCTTCCGGGTTTGCGTGCAGACAGTCTTCCACCTATAGTTGGAGTTTTGTAACGCAGCGATGGCGCTTCCAGCAGATGGGCGTCGCATTTGCCCATTGATCTTGGGCGTTGAGCAACTCTCGACTGGAGCGCAGATGGAGCAGCAAGTCTTGGCCACCAAACCCCCACCCAAACTCGAAGACCTCGCCATAGACGCCGTCCTGCACATGGGCGCTGCGCTGGATGTGCTGGACCTGCACGCTCGCCACAAGGTCACGGCCATCAATTGCGTGTGCCGGGATCTGCTGCGCATCTACTACGTGAAGGCCGATCAGGCGCAGTCGCTGGAGCCGGAAGACAGGGAACTGGTGGGCCTGCTGCACGACACGGCGGTGAACCTGGGCTATGCCATTGAGGTGGTGGAGCATCTCAATGGCGATGAGGCCGACGACCCCATTCTTTATGCCGTGAGCTATCTGCTCAGGGCGGCAAAGCGGTTTGCGGATGAGGGGGTGTCGGTGGCGTTGGCCTGAAGAGTGCTGCAGGCGCGGATGGCCTGCGAATATGGCGGGAGCGAGGCAAAAAATGGGCGAAAAAAAGCGCGTCCCATGCTGAAGCGCGCTGTCGGGTTGGGGTCGAGACTCAGTCCTTCTTGGCCCGGATGACTTCGCCGCCCACGGCGTCGATCTTGACTTCCATGAGCGTGCCGTTGGCCTGCAGCACTTCGACCTGGTAGCTGGTCTGGCCCCAGTGGGAGTCCAGTTCCGCGCTGACGGGCGTGCCGGGGGTGTGGCGGGTGGCGGCCTGTATGGCTTGCTCTATGGTGGATTTGGCCTTTTCCAGGCGCTGGCGGTCCTTGCGCTTGGCGGCGCCGTCATTCTTGTGCTGGGCGGCCTGGCCGGTGATGGCGTTGACCCAGACTTCCACGCTGTCGCCGGCCGGGGTGATGACTTCGATTTCGTAGCGCGGGCCCATGCCGTCGCCGTCGTCCAGCTGGGCTTCGATGGCCTTGCCGGGCACGGCCTGGGTGGCGCGGGTGATGGCCTGTTCCAGCGGGATCTTGGCCTGGCTGGTGATGGTCTGCCATTCAGCCACCGATTTGGCTGCGGCGGGCAGGGCGGCGGTGGCGCAGGTCAGGGCCAGGGCGATGGAGAGGGCGGCGGTGCGTGCGAACGGGGCAGGCTTCATGGGTGTGGCTCCTTCCGGAAATGGGGTTGGACAAGACAACGGTCGGGGCCATTGTCTCTACCGTCCCGGAGAGCGGTTGTCGGAGAGGGCGCCCTTTGCCCCCTCCGGCGTGCTGCGGTTTGATCCAGCGCAGGCTTTGCGTTCAGAGGCCCAGCACCTTGGCCACGTAGTCGGCGTCCTTGTCGCCCCGGCCCGAGAGGTTGATGAGGATGTGCTGGTCCTTGGGCAGGCCGGGCGCCACGCGCATGGCCCAGGCCACGGCGTGGGCGCTTTCCAGGGCGGGGATGATGCCTTCCACGCGCGACAGCTGCATGAAGGCGTCCAGGCATTCCTTGTCGGTGACGGATTCGTACTGCACGCGGCCCAGGTCCTTGAGGTAGCTGTGCTGCGGGCCCACGCCCGGATAGTCCAGGCCCGAGGCAATGCTGTGCACGGCAGCCGGCGTGCCGTCTGCGTTTTCCAGTACGTAGCACTTCATGCCGTGGATTTCACCGGGCTTGCCCATGCTGAGGGTGGCTGCGTGGCGGCCGGGCTTGTCCGTGCCTTCGCCCGAGGGCTCCACGCCGACGAGCTTGACCGAGGCATCGCCCAGGAAGGCCGTGAAGATGCCCATGGCGTTGGAGCCGCCGCCCACGCAGGCTGCCACATGGTCGGGCAGCTTGCCGTGTTTGGCCTGGAATTGCTCGCGCGCCTCGCGGCCGATGATGCTCTGGAAGTCGCGCACCATCATCGGAAACGGGTGGGGGCCGACCACGGAGCCGATGGCGTAGATGTAGTCGGTGGGGTTGGTGAGGTATTCCTCGAAGGCGCTGTCCACGGCTTCCTTGAGCGTGGCCGCGCCGCGCGTGACGGGCACGAGCTTGCAGCCCAGGATGCGCATCTTGGTGACGTTGGGGTGTTCCTTCTCGATGTCCACCTGTCCCATGTGGATCTCGCAGGGAATGCCCACCAGCGCGCAGGCCGTGGCCAGGGCCACGCCGTGCTGGCCGGCGCCGGTTTCTGCGATGACCTTCTTCTTGCCCATGAACTTGGCCAGCAGGGCCTCGCCCAGGCAGTGGTTGATCTTGTGGGCGCCGGTGTGGTTGAGGTCTTCGCGCTTGAGGTGGATCTGTGCGCCGCCGAGCTGCTCCGACAGGCGCCGCGCGTGGAAGATGGGGCTTGGGCGGCCCACGTAGTCGGCGAAGAGCTGGGCCAGTTCCTGCTGGAAGTCTTGGCGTTTGGTGATTTCGGCGTAGGCGGTGTTGATGTCGTCCATGGCCTGCTTGAGGTGGGGCGGGACCAACTGGCCGCCGTAGGGGCCGAAGTAGCCTTCCTCGGTGGGCATGGAGGCGAAGGTGGGGGGCGTAGTGGTCATGGTTGCTGGCGGGTGTTCTGTGGAATGGCTGATGGTGGCGGTGGCAGCTTACGTAGGGCTGCCATGGGTCTGAAGAGAGAAAACCCCGGTCGGGGTTTCTTGTTTTTGACCCTGCCGGGTGGTTGTTTTTCGAGGCCGGGTTTCGGCCCGGCAGCCGACCTACCTTTCTTTGATTCGTCAAAGAAACGTAGGCCAAAGAAAGACGACCCGAATGCCCGCGACCCCTTCGCTGCGCTGCGGGGCAACCTGCGTCGGGCCGCCTGCGGGGTCCGCCGCAGAACTCACTGCGCGCTGCGCGCTCCGTTCAGACAACTGCGGCGAGTCAGTTGACGAGGCAGTCCTTGTCCTGCGGCAGGACTGCAACCCCGCAGGCGGCCCGACGCAGGCGCGGGCATACGGGATTGAGGGGTGCGGGTGCGGGTGCGGGTGCAGGGCATTGCCCGCTGGCCTGAGCCTGGCGGTCAGCCGTTCTTTTGCAGGGAGCGGATGACGCTGGAGAAGTCCAGGGCGCCGTTGCCGGCGATGGAGTGCATGGCGTACATGGCGCGGGCCATGCCGCCCAGCGGCGTGGAGGCCTTGACGGCCATGGCGTTTTCCTGGGCCAGGCCCAGGTCCTTGAGCATGAGGTCGGTGCCGAAGCCGCCTGCGTAGTTCTTGGAGGCGGGGGCGTTTTCGTGGACGCCGGGGAAGGGGTTGTATTTTTCCAGGGCCCAGTTGCCGCCCGAGCTGCGGCGCATGATTTCGCTGAGGACCTTGGGGTCCAGGCCGTTGGCCACGCCCAGGGCGATGGCTTCGCTGGTGCCGATCATGAGGATGCCCAGCAGCATGTTGTTGCAGATCTTGGCGGTCTGGCCCGCGCCCACGGCTCCGGCGTGGAAGATGTTGGCGCCCATTTTTTCGAGCAGGGGGCGGGCGCGCTCCAGGTCGGCGTCGCTGCCGCCGACCATGAAGGTGAGGGTGCCTGCAATGGCGCCGCCCGTGCCGCCGGAGACGGGGGCGTCGATGAAGGCGATGCCTGCGGCCTGTGCGGCCTTGGCGACCTTTTGGCTGGTGGCGGCGGCGATGGTGGAGCTGTCGATGATGAGCGCGCCCTTGGCAATGCGCTGGAGCAGGCCGGCCGCGCCGTCACGGCCGAGGAAGAGGCCTTCCACGTGCTGGCTGGCGGGCAGCATGGAGACCACGGCTTCGGCGCCCTGCACGGCGTCCTCGGCGCTGGCGGCAATGGCCAGGCCTTCGGCGGCGACCTTGGCGCAGGCGTCCTTGGAGAGGTCGAAGGCCTTGACCGTGTGGCCGGCCTTGTGCAGGTTGATGGCCATGGGGCCGCCCATGTTGCCGAGTCCGATGAATGCGATCTGCATGTGCTTGTCTCCTGTGTTGTGAAGCTTGTGGTGTGTCTCAGTGGACCGTGTCGTCGGTGTACTTTTCGCCGGGGTTCATGTCGCCGGTGTCCTTGTCACCGTTCGCGATGTCGGCGCCGCGTTCCTTGAGCAGGGAGCGCAGGATGCCGCGATGGCAGCGCGCCTCCTGCTCGCAGTAGCAGCCGATGGCGAAGGCGCTGTGCTGCGAGAGGGCGGCGAGCAGGTCCAGGGTGCGGCTGGCGGCGGGGTCGGCCATTTCCTTGCGGAATTTGCGCACGAACTGCTGCCAGAGCTTGTCTGCCTCGGCCTGCTGGCCGTGGTCCTGCAGCCGGTGCGATTCGAGCGCGGTGTGCATGGTGTCGGGCTGGGGCGATAGTTCGGGGTACCAGACGTCGTAGTAGTCGCGGCTGGCGAATTCGGCCTTGGGCACGCCGCGCGGCGGGCGGCGCACGGTGCCTATGCGCAGGCCTTCATCGGCGTGGCGGGGGCTGCCTAGCTGGACGATGCGGATGGGCATGGGGCTCTCCTGCAAAGGGGGCTTATTCGTCGCCGAAGATGGGGTGCTTGCGTGTGCGGCGCCCGGCCGGGGCGGGCGGCGCTGGCGGTGTCTTTGTGTCGGTGGGCGCGGGTTCGCTGGCCTTGGCCTTGCGCTTTTTCGGCGGCGTGGCCTTGGCGTGGGGGTTGAAGGCCAGGGCCTGGGCAATCCAGTGCTGCCACTGCTGGCGCGTGGCGTAGGCGGCGGGGCCGATGAAGAAGTAGCCGTCCATCTGGCCCTTGGACGAGAGCGGGCGCAGGCCCGGCGTCTCGGCCACGGCGGCGTGCTGCGAAGGCGGCAGCCGCACCAGCAGTTCGTCGTCTTCCACGCCCAGGCACAGCTTGCCGTTGACCATGAAGACATGGCAGCCGAACATGCGCTTTTCCTGCACGTCGTCGCAGCCGGCCAGGGCTTCGCGCACGGCGTCTATGAGATGCAGCGTGGTGTCGGAGAGCGGGCGGGCGGGCATGGTGCGGGCTGGATGTGGATGAGTCAGCGGATCATGTCCGGCGCATCGCCTTCCAGCATGCGCCGCGCGATGATGACGCGCATGATTTCGTTCGTGCCTTCGAGGATCTGGTGCACGCGGGCATCGCGCATGAGGCGCTCCAGCGGGTATTCGCGGATGTAGCCGTAGCCGCCGTGCAGCTGCAGGGCTTCGTTGCAGACCATGAAGCCGGCATCGGTGGCAAAGCGCTTGGCCATGGCGCAGTAGGTGGAGGCGTCGCGCGCACCGGCATCGAGCTTGGAGGCGGCCAGGCGCACCATCTGGCGCGCGGCCACGAGTTCGGTGGCCATGTCGGCCAGCTTGAACTGCAGGGCCTGGAAGCTGGCAATGGGCTTGCCGAACTGCTTGCGCTCGTGCATGTATTGCTGGGCCTGGGTGAGCGCGCCCTGGGCGGCGCCCACGGAGCAGGTGGCGATGTTGATGCGCCCGCCGTCCAGGCCCTTCATGGCGATCTTGAAGCCTTCGCCCTCGCGGCCCAGCAGGTTCTGGGCAGGGATGCGCACGTTGTCGAAGCTGATGACGCGCGTGGGCTGGCTGTTCCAGCCCATTTTTTCTTCCTTCTTGCCGTAGCTGATGCCGGGCAGGTCGGCAGGCACGGCAAAGGCGGAGATGCCGCTGGCGCCCGAGCCTGCGTCGCCCGTTCTGGCCATCAGCACCAGCATGTCGGTGCTGCCCGCGCCGCTGATGAAGGCCTTGGCGCCGTTGATGATGTATTCATGGCCCGCAAGCTCGGCCCGGGTCTTGAGCGAGCCGGCGTCCGAGCCCGCGCCGGGCTCGGTCAGGCAGTAGCTGGCCAGCTTGCGGCCGCTGGTCAGGGCCTCGCCCCATTCGGCGCGCACGGCGTCGGTGGCCCAGGTGCCCAGCATCCAGGTGGCCATGTTGTGGATGGTGATGAAGGCGGTGGTGGAGGGATCGACGGCGGCCAGTTCCTCGAAGACCATGGTGGCATCCAGGCGCGGCAGTTGCAGGCCGCCGGCGTTCTCGGGCGCGTACAGGCCGCAAAAGCCCAGTTCGCCCGCCTTGGCGATGGCCTCGCGCGGGAAGATGGATTCACGGTCCCAGTGCGCGGCATGGGGCGCGAGTTCGGCCTGGGCAAAGGCGCGGGCCGATTCGGCAAAGGCGCGCTGGTCGTCGTTGAGTTCGAAGTCCATGGCTGGCTTGTCTCCTGCGTTGGGCTCTGGGGCCCTTGTTGTTCTGGGGGGGCTTTCGGGGCCTGTGGGCGCCTGTCGATGCCTGTCGGTGCGTGCGGCGGTCAGTGCTGCAGCCAGCGCTCCAGCGCCTGCATGCGCTCCTGTGTCGCGGCCGTGAGGCATTCGTGGTACAGGCGCGGGCCTTCGGGCTGGGTTTCGCTGTCGCGCGTGGCGGCCTTGCAGCGCGCCGTGCGGCCCTTGATCCAGCCGTTCTGGTCGTGGCGCAGGCCCGTGCGCTTGCCCTGGGGCAGTTGCTGCATGACGTCCAGGTAGCGGATGTTGAGCGCGGTGTCGGCCTCCTGGAAGGCCTGGACCGCGCAGGCATTGCGGCTGGCGGCGGCGGTGGAGGCCGGGTCGCAGGCTGCACCGGCCTGCGCGTGAAGGGTCAGGGGCAGGGCGGCCAGGGCGGTGAGCAAGGCGGCACCCAGGCCCCGGGAGAGGGAGGCGGTCATTGGAAAACGCATGCCGCCATCATCCCAGAGCCGGGGCCTGCCCCGGATCAATCCAGGCCCGCCCACCCGTGCATCAGCGCAGGCTGATGGTGGTGTTCACGCCCTGGCTGGTGGTGCTGTCGTCGAACCAGCGCGCCGTGACGGTCTTGGTCTGCGTGTAGAACAGCACGACCTGCTTGCCGTAGGGGCCCAGGTCGCCCAGCTTGGAGGCGCGGCTGCCCGTGAAGGAGAACAGCGGAACCGGCACGGGAATCGGCACGTTGATGCCGACCTGGCCCACGTCGATGTCTTCCTGGAACTTGCGCGCCGCCGCGCCCGACTGCGTGAAGATGGCCGTGCCGTTGCCGTTGGGGTTGGCGTTGATGAACTCGATGGCCTCGTCCAGGCTCTCGGCAGCCGCCAGGCAGAGCACGGGGCCGAAGATTTCCTGGTCATACACGCTCATGCCGGGCTTGACGCCGCTGAACACGGTGGGGCCGACGAAGTTGCCCTTGTCGTAGCCGGCCACCTGGGGCTTGCGGCCGTCCAGTTCCAGCTTGGCGCCGTCGGCCATGCCGCGTTCGATCAGGCTTTCCACACGCGACAGCGCCGCACAGGACACCAGCGGGCCCACGTCGGTGCCGGGCTCGGTGCCGCCGCTGACCTTGAGGGTCTTGGACTTTTCCACCAGCTCGGGAATCCACTTCTGTGCATCGCCCACCAGCACGGCCACCGACAGCGCCATGCAGCGCTGGCCTGCCGCGCCGAAGGCTGCGCCCAGCAGGGCGTTGAGCGTTTGCTCCTTGTTGGCGTCGGGCATGACGATGGCGTGGTTCTTGGCGCCCATCATGCATTGCACGCGCTTGCCGGCCAGGCTGGCACGGTTGTAGACATGGGTGCCGACCTTGGTGGAGCCCACGAAGCTGATGGCCTTGATGTCGGGGTGATCGCAGATGGCGTTGACCACGTCCTCGCCGCCGTGCACCACGTTCAGCACGCCGGGCGGAATGCCGGCTTCCAGCGCCAGCTCGCACAGGCGCATGGTGACCATGGGGTCCTGCTCGGAGGGCTTGAGCACGAAGGTGTTGCCCGTGGCGATGGCCATGGGGAACATCCACAGCGGAATCATGGCCGGGAAGTTGAAGGGGGTGATGCCCGCGCACACGCCCAGCGGCTGCAGCACGGAATAGGTGTCCACGCCGTTGGCCACGTTGTTGGCCAGCTCGCCCAGCTGCAGCGAGCCGATGTTGGCCGCATGCTCCACCACTTCCAGGCCGCGGAAGACATCGCCTTCCGCGTCAGGCAGGGTCTTGCCCTGTTCGGCGGTCAGCAGGGCGGCCAGCTCCTTCATGTTCTCGCGGATCAGCTGCTGCAGCTTCAGGAAGATGCGGGCGCGCTGGCCAATGGGGGTCTTGCGCCAGGTCTTGAAGGCTTCCTTGGCGTTGGCGACGGCGGCGTTGACCTCGTCAGGCGTGGCAAATGGCACGCGGGCCAGCACTTCCTGCGTGGCCGGGTTGACCACATCGCGCCATTGGGTGCTTTGGGATTCGACCAGCTTGCCGTTGATCAGCAGCTTGACCGTGGGCGCCAAAACCTTGGCGGACGTGGATGCATTCATGGCTTGTCTCCTGTTGCGGTGGTGTCAGCCCGGCATGCGTGCGCCGGGCGTTCATCGCATGGTAGCTGTGCGGTTTTTCGCAAGCAATGGAGATATGTGCAGTATTCATGTGCGTTTTTGCACAGGCTGGCGCAAAAAAGAGCATGGCCTGCGGCAGGCGCAGGCCATGCTGGTTCAGGCGGTCAGCGGCTCAGTCCGTGCCGGTGGCCGGCAGGCGGGCGTCGTCGGCAGGAGCAGGAGGCTGAACGGCGCGGGCGCCGGGCTTGCGCAGCGGCTCCAGCTTCACGCGGGCATTTGCGCCCAGGCCGGACTCCAGCTTGGCCAGCAGGCGCAGCAGCTCCTGCAGCTCGCCGTCCTCCAGCGGGGACACCAGGCGGTGGTAGGCCTGGTCCACCAGCGGCACGCTGGCGGCCAGAAGGGCGCGGCCCTTGTCGGTCAGCGTCAGTTCGTGCTGGCGGCGGTCGCGCGTGCTCAGGGCGCGGTGCACGTATTCGCGCTCTTCCAGCCCGCGCACCAAGCGCAGCGTGGTCACCTTGTCAAAGCCCATGGCGCGCGCCAGGGAGCTTTGGTCGGAGCCGGGGGAGGCGTCGATCAGGACCAGGGCGCCGTACTGTGGCGGCGTCAGTCCCAGGGGGCGGCATTGCTCTTCAAAAATGCCGACCGAAATCTGGTGGGCGCGCCGCAGCAAAAAGCCAGGGCGCTGATATAGCGGCAGTGGTGCAGGCGTCATCGTGTCCATATGCGTCTAGTATTCTTGCAGAAGTGTCCAGTATTCATTCGATTTCCACCAATTGTGCCCATTTTGGTGCATGATTACCATGCGTTTGCATGCTAACTACAAAAGAGGTCTACATGCGAAATTTTGTTGGCAGACGGCAATTTTTGAAGACGAGCGGATTGGGAGTATTGGGTTTACCCGTAGCAGGTGCCATCGCCAGTACCGAGAGTGTGCCTCTGAAATTGATTGTGCCTTTCACTCCGGGGACTGGAATCGACACGATAGCGCGAACCATCGGACCTTTGCTGGCCAAGCGCCAGGGCCGGCCCGTGGTGGTGGAGAACAAGCCGGGCGCCTCTGGAAATATCGGCACCGAGGCCGTTGTGCGCTCGCCCGCCAATGGCCAGACGCTTTTGGTGACAGTGAATACCCTGGTGATGAATGCATCGCTGTATCCCAAATTGCCATTCAATCCGCTGACAGACCTCGAACCTGTGACGCTGACCAGTTGGGGGCAGTTGATTTTGGTGACGCCCACGGCCTCGGCCTATCAGACGGCGGCCGATCTGGTGAAGGCCGCCAAGGCCTCGCCGGGCCGCATCAATTACGCCTCGCCGGGAGTGGGCACTCCGCACCATATGGCGATGGAGCTTTTCAAGAGCACGGCCGGGGTGTCGATCACGCACATCCCGTATCGCGGAACAGGGCCGGCGCTGACCGACCTGCTGGGCGGCCAGGTGGAATGCATGTTCCTGCCCATTCACGTGGCCCTGGTGCACGTGAAGGCCGGCAAGCTGCGCGCGCTGGGCATTGGCAGCCACCAGCGCCACCCGCTGCTGCCCGATGTGCCCACGCTCAAGGAGGCCAAGGCGGGCGATGTGAACGTGGATATGTGGTACGGCGTGTTTGCGCCGGCCGGCATGCCGGCGGACCAGGTCGATGCCCTCAATCGCGAGATCCGCGCGATTTTGGCGTCGGAGGAAGTCCGGCATGCCTTCGCGCCCCAGGGCATGGATCCGGCCGGCAGCACGCCGGCCGAGTTCAAGGCCCTGGTGCAAAAGGACGCCCGGCGCTGGGCCGATCTGGTCAAGGCGCGGGGGATTACCGCCGAGTAGGCGGGACGGGCGCCCAAGGCGCCCCTGGAGAAAGCATGGAGAGTCAGCGGATGAAAGTAGCGATCGTGGGGGGCGGCATCGGAGGCCTGTGCCTGGCATTGGCCCTGCATCAAAGAGGCATTGCCTGCGAAGTCTTCGAGGCCGTGCCCGAGGTCCGCGAGATCGGCGCGGGCATTACCCTGCTGCCGCATGCCATGCGCGAACTCAGCGACCTGGGCCTGCAGCCGCAGCTGGAGGCCCAGGCGATCGAGAACCTGGAAAGCGTGTTCTTCAACCGCTATGGCCAGTTCGTCTACCGCGAGCCGCGCGGCCGCCATGCGGGCTACGAGCTGCCGGAGCTGGGCATCCACCGTGGCCGCCTGCACCGCGTTCTCTTCGAGGCAGCCGTGCAGCGCCTGGGCCCGGGTGCCGTGCACACGGGCCACCGCTGCGTGCGCGTGGACCAGTCGGCCCATGGCGCCACCGTGCATTTCGCGCCGGATGCGCAGGGCCATGTGCCGCCGTCCGCCACGGCCGACATCGTCGTGGCCTGCGATGGCGTCAACTCCGCCGTGCGGCGCCAGTTCTATCCGCAGGAGGAGCTGGCCTTCGGCGGCATCAACACCTGGCGCGGCGTCTCGCGCTTCAAGCCCATCCTGACGGGCAAGAGCTATCTGCGCATCGGCTCGGTCGATACCGGCAAGATGGTGATCTATCCCATCGAGGACAACGTCGACGGCCAGGGCATGCAGCGCATCAACTGGGTGGCCGAGATCCGCGACCCGCAGATGCGCATGAACGACTGGAACCGCGCAGGCCGCATGGAGGATGTGCTGGAGATTTTTGGCGGCTGGACCTTCGACTGGCTGGATGTGCCGGCCCTGATCCGCTCGGCCGAGACCATCTTCGAGTACCCCATGGTGGACAAGGACCCCGTGGACCAGTGGAGCTTCGGCCGCGTGACCCTGCTGGGCGATGCCGCCCACCCCATGTATCCGCGTGGCTCCAACGGCTCGGCCCAGGCCATGCGCGATGCGCGGGTGCTGGCCGACCTGCTGGCCGCCGACCCGCAGGGCGACCCGCTGGCGCTGCTGGCCGCCTATGAGGCCAGCCGCCTGCCCGCCACCAGCCAGGTGGTGCTGACCAACCGCTCCACGCCGCCCGACTTCATCATCATGAAGGCCGACGAGCTCAGTGGCGGCCAGCCCTTCGGCCATATCGACGAGCTGATCAGCCAGGACGAGCTGCGTGCCATTGCCCGCCATTACGAGCAGGTGGCGGGGTTTGCGAATCCGCAGTCCCAGGGTTGAGGCAGGCGGCGGGCTCAATCCAGGCTGATATTCGCCTTCTGGATCAGCAGCTTGTACTGGTCCGCCTTGGTCCTGGCGAATTTCTCCATCTCCGGCACCTCCCAGGTGATGGGCTGGAAGGCGAAGGTGGCGAATTTCTCGCGCACCTGCGGATCCTGCAGCACGGCGACCACGTCGGCATGGATCCTGTCGCGCAGGGCGGCGTCCACGCCCTTGGGCGCCAGCAGGGAGACGAAGGAGTTCACGATCAGGTCGGCGGGGCCGCCCGATTCGGCCACGGTGAGCACGTCGGGCATCTGGGCGATGCGCTGGGGTGCGGCCACGGCCAGGTAGCGGATCTTGCCGGATTTGTAGATGCCCTGGCTGGAGGGAATGCTGGCAAAGCTCCAGGCCGGGTCGCCATTGGCCACCGAGGTGTAGAGCTGGCTGACCTCGCGGTAGGGAACGTGGGTCATCTTGCTGCCGGTCAGGAAGTCCAGCCATTCGCCGCCCAGGTGGCCGGGGCTGCCCACGCCCCAGGAGCCGTAGCTGACCTTGCCGGGCTCCGACTTGGCCGCCTTGATCAGGTCGCCCATGCTCTTCCAGGGCGAGTTCGTGGGCACGGCCACGAAAAAGGGCGTGAGGAACAGCGGCGCCACCGGGTCGAAGTGCTGCAGCGGATGGAAGTTGCGCTGCTTGTAGAGGTAGGGCAGGGCGGAGACATGTTCGCTGTCGAGCTGCAGCAGCGTGTAGCCGTCGGGCTTGGCGCGGCGTGCGGCTTCGATGGCGACAAAGCCGCCGCCGCCTGGGCGGTTGTCCACGGTCACGCCCTGCTTCCAGCGGGCGGAAAGCTTTTCGCCCACGATGCGCAGCACGGCGTCAGGGCCGCTGCCCACGGCAAAGGCCGTGATCACGGTGACGGGGCGCGTGGGAAAGCTGGCGGTGCTGCTGGAGCCTGCCTGCGCCCAGGCGCAATGCAGCGGGGCGATGGAGGCCAGCAGCAGGGCGGCGCCTGCAAGGGCCTTGTGGCGGGAGGGGGCGGCGCCGAGGCGGCTGGATGGGGATGCTTTCACAGTCTGTCTCCTGTTGGATCTGCTTTTTTCACTGCTTGCAATGCCCCGGTCCTTCTGGCGAGGACTCGGGGCGGGGCGGGGCTGCCGGCAAAGGCGCGGCGGGGTTCAGGCGAGGTTCAGCCGGCGTCAGGCTGGGCCAGGGGCGCGGCCTGCGCAAAGGCGGGCAGGGCCGCGCAGGCCCTGTCCACAGCGCTGATCAGCGGCCAGCGGTCCAGGTCCACGCCAAAGCGGCGTGCGCTTTCGACCTGGGGCACCAGGTAGACATCGGCCAGCGTGGGTGCGTGGCCGAAGCAGAAGTCGCCGCGCTGCGTGTCGCGTGCCAGCAGGGCCTCGATGGCGTCGAAGCCGTCGGCAATCCAGGTGGCGCACCAGGCGTTGATGGCGGCCTCGTCCGCACCGAACTGGCGACGCAGGGTCTGCAGGATGCGGCGGTTGTTGATGGGATGCACGTCGCAGCCCACGATGGCGGCCAATGCGCGCACCTGGGCGCGGTCCTCGGGGTCGGCGGGCAGCAGCGGCGGCTCGGGGTGGCGGTCCTCCAGCCATTCGATGATGGCCGGCGACTGGATCAGCGTGCGGCCATCGTCCAGCGTCAGCGCGGGCACCAGGCCCTGCGGGTTGACCTGCTTGAACGGCGCCTGGGCCTGCTCGTCCACGCGCAGGTCAACGGGGAAGTAGTCAGGGCGCAGGCCCTTGAGGTGGAGCGCGATGCGCAGGCGGTGCGAGGTGCCGCTGCGGAAAAAGCTGTAGAGCTTCATGGTGGTGGTCTCCCCGGTCTTATTCAGGCTGGCCCACGGTGAGCGCGATCTCGCCCACGCCCTGCACATGGCCCGTGATGCGGTCGCCCGGCAGCACGGCGCCCACGCCCTCGGGCGTGCCTGTGTAGATGAGGTCGCCGGGCTGCAGGTGATAGAACAGCGAGAGGTCGGCAATGATTTCGCGGATGTTCCAGATCAGCTTGTCCACGTCGGACTGCTGCTTTGTCTCGCCATTGACGGCCAGTGCAATGGCGCCGGATTCGATCACCTGGCCCGGCATGGGCACGATCTCGCTGGCCACCGAGGACTGCTCCACGTCCTTGCCCAGGTCCCAGGGCCGGCCCTTGTCGCGCGCCGCCAGCTGAAGGTCGCGGCGCGTCATGTCCAGGCCGCAGGCGTAGCCGTAGATGTGTTCATGCGCCTGGTCTGCCGCAATGCGAAAGCCCGCCTTGCCGATGGCCACCACCAGTTCCATCTCGAAGTGGTAGTTGTTCGTCTCGGGCGGGTAGGCCACGGTGGCACCCGATTCGGTCAGCGTGGAGGGCGCCTTGGTGAAGTAGAAGGGGCGCTCCACGCTCTTGTCCACCGGGCGGCCCATTTCGACGGCATGGGCGTGGTAGTTGCGGCCCACGAAGAACAGGCGGTTCACGGGCAGGCGCTGCGTGCTGCCGCGCACGGGCAGGGATTGGACGGGGGGCGGGGTCCAGAGGTATTGGGGGGCGGTCATGGTATTGGCGATGGGGGAGTAAAGAGACATCGGAGGATTCAAGGCCGGACTTCGTAGAGGCCCAGCTTTCGGTGCAAAGGCGCCTCGTCGGCCAGGAAGAGGAAGGCGGGCTCGCTGGCGCTGGCATTGGCCAGCGTGGCGGGCGCCCAGCCGGGCACGCAGCAGGTGTCGGCCGGGGCCAGGTCGAAGTGGCGGTCCACGGCGGCCACGCTGGCGCCGCCCTCGATGACGTGGAACACGCAGGCCGGCGAGCGCGCGGGCAACTGCAGCGTCTGGCCCGGGCGCAGCATCAGCGCGTAGAAGCCCAGGATGTTTTCGCAGTCGGCCCCGGTTTCGGGGTTGGTGTAGGCCAGCTGCACGCAGTCCAGGTCCGGCCGGTCGGCGGCCAGTTCCAGCAGCGCGGCGCGCGCGTCCTTCCAGGGGTAGCGCAGCATGGGGTAGGCCTTGGCGTTGCGGGCGAACACCTGCGTGGGTGCCAGGCCGCCGCGCGCATACGCCCGGTCGCCACGGCCGGGCAGGGCGGGCTGGCGCGGGCCGTCCACGTGGTAGGTGACTTCCAGGTAGTAGGCCAGGGGCAGGTCCAGCACATCGAGCCAGATCACGGGCTCGTCGCCGTCGTGGCCATGCTCGTGCCACAGGCCCGTGGGCGTGAGGATCAGGTCGCCGCGCTCCATGGGGCATTTCTCGCCGTCGACCAGGCTCCATGCGCCCTGGCCTTCCACCACCATGCGCACGGCATTGGGCGTGTGGCGGTGCGAGGGCGCCCACTCGCCGGGCAGCAGCAGCTGCATGCCCAGGTAGATGGAGGAGCTGGCCTGCATCTTCTCCAGCCCATGGCCGGGGTTGGCCAGCACCAGCACGCGGCGCTCGGCTTTTTCGATGGGCGTCAGCTCGCCGGCCTGCATCAACAGCGGGCGGATGGCCTGGTAGGGCCAGGCAATGGGCTGGGTGCGCGGGCGCGGCGTGTGCGGCGGCATCACGTTGCGCAGGCTGGGCCATAGCGGCACCAGGTTGTTGCGCGTGAGTTCGTCGCGGTAGTCCTGGGGCAGGTCTTCCAGGCGGCCAAGTTCTTGCATGGCGGTCTCCTTGTGTTCAGTCTTCGGCGAGGCAGGTTTCGGCCTTCCAGCCGTACAGCCATTCCATGGCGTCGTAGAAACGCTGGGGCGTGCGGCCCTTCCAGAGGTCGTTGCGCACCAGGCGCTCCACACCGCTGGCGTGGAAGATGCGGCCCATCTCGCGCGCGGACAGCACCACGCGCGCCGTGCGGGCGATGCGCGAGCGCTCGTACAGCCGCAGCGCCTGCGGCCAGTCGTTGCCGCAGCGCTTGAGCGCCTGGCCCAGCGTCACCGCGTCTTCCAGCGCCATGCAGGCGCCCTGGGCGATGTACTGCAGGGTAGGGTGGGCCGCATCGCCCAGCAGCGTGGCGCGGCCGAAGCTCCACTGGCCAATGGGCTCGCGGTCGGCCGTGGCCCAGCGCTTCCAGCTTTTGGGCAGGTCTATGAGCTGGCGCGCGCGCGGGCAGCAGTCGCTGTAGTAGCTTTGCACCTCTTGGCGGCTGCCTTCGCGCACGCCCCATTCCTCCTGCTCGCGGCTGTGGAAGGTGACGACCACGTTGTACTGCTCGCAGCCGCGCAGCGGGTAGTGCACCAGGTGGTAGTTGGGGCCGACCCAGATGCTGGCCGCGTTCCAGCGCAGGTCTTCGGGGAAGTCGTTCTTCTCCACCACGGCGCGGTACACCACATGGCCGGAGACACGCGCCGCATCGCCCACGTACTGCTGGCGTACCACGGACTTCACGCCATCGGCGCCGATCAGGGCCTGGCCCACATGGACCTGGCCGTGCTGGTCGCGCACGGTGACGGTGTCACCCTCCTGCTGCACGGCTTCGATGCGGGCGCCCGTCAGCGTCTCGATTTGACCGTGGGCGCGCGCGCCTTCGAGCAGCGAGGTGTGGATGTCGGCGCGGTGGATCACCGCATACGGGTTGCCGAAGCGGGCGCGAAACGCCTCGCCCGTGGGAATGCGGCCGACCAGTCGTTCATCGAGCGCGTCGTGCATCACCATCTCGTCGGTATAGACGGCGCGGCCCCGGGCCAGCTCGCCAATGCCCAGCGCGTCGAAGGCCGCGAATGCGTTGGGCCCCAGCTGTATGCCAGCGCCGATCTCGCCCAGCTGCGGCGCCTGCTCCAGCACCTTGACGGCGAATCCCTGGCGCGCCAGGGCCAGCGCGGCCGCCACGCCGCCAATGCCGCCGCCTGCCACAAGAACGGGCAGCGCCCGGGAAGAAATGCTGGTGCTCATGGATGTCCTGTGCTTCGTGGTGCGTGTCGCCAGCCTGCAGGTCAGCTGCGTCGCGACTAATTAAACAGTATGCTGACGATAAGTGTAGTGTTGATTTGCATCAGCCCAGCCTGGGGTTTCCCTGGATGCAGGCAAAACGGTGATGGATAGCGTGTTCAGTTGAATCACCTGTCTGCCAGCCAAGGCCAACGGAGGGCGCGGTTCATGCGAACATCTGCGCTTGCCCGCAGGGACCCGGAAAAGAGCGCAATGGCCATGGACTACCAACCCGCAGAACTAGAAAACTACCCCGGCTACCACATCCGCCGCCTGCAGCAGATCGCGGTAGCCGTCTTCATGGAGGAGACCCAGGAATTCGGCGTGACCCCCGTGCAGTACGCGGCGCTGTCGGCCGTGCTGCGCCAGCCCGGCGTGGACCAGCGCACGCTGGCGCGGATGATCGGCTTCGATACCTCGACCATTGGCAGCGTCATCGACCGGCTGGAGGCGCGCGGCCTCATGGTGCGCAACACCAGCCCGGCCGACCGGCGCGTGCGCCTGCTGTCCGTCACCGCAGAAGGCGCCGCGCTGCTGGCCGCTGCCGAGCCCTCGGTGCTGCGGGCCCAGCAGCGCATGCTGGAGCCGCTGCCGCAGGAGCAGCGGGGCCTGTTCATGGACATGATGGCCGTCCTGGTGCGGCAAAACGACGAGCTGGCGCGTGCGCCCAGCACGCTGGCCGCGCGCCGCGCCGCTGCCGACTGAGGCGGCTTTGACCCATGGACTGGGACCACCTGAGATTCTTTGGCGAGCTGGCGCGCAGCGGCAGCATGGCCGCCGCCGCGCGGCAACTGGGCGTGGAGCACACCACGGTGTCGCGCCGCATCCAGGCCCTGGAAAAGCAGCTGGGGGCCGTACTCTTCGAGCGCGAAGCGGGCCAATGGCGGCCCACGGAGGCCGGCCGACAGCTGCTGGGCGTGGCAGACGCCATGCAGCGCGCCGCCGCCGGGCTGGAGCGCATGCCGCTGACGGCGGAATCCACCAGCCAGGGTCCGTCGGGCCTGGTGCGCGTGGGCGCCACCGAGGGCTTCGGCACCCAGCTGCTGGCCCCGCAGCTGGCCGCGCTGACGCAGCGCCATCCGCTGCTGAGCATCGACCTGCTGGCCCTGCCGCGCCTGCTGCACCTGTCGCGGCGCGAGGCCGACATCGTCATCTCGCTGGAGCGTCCCACGCGCGGCTCGGCCGTGGTCACCAAGCTCACGGACTACCGGCTCTTCCTCTACGGCCAGCGCGAATACCTTGCGCGCCGCCCGCTGGTGGCGCGCACCGAGGACCTGCGCCACCACAGCTTCATCCACTATGTGGACGACCTGCTGTTCACGCGCGAGCTGCAGCTGCTGTCCACCCTGTTCCAGCCCGAGCGCTTTGCCTTTCGCAGCACCAGCATCACCGCCCAGTACGAGGCCGTGCGCGCCGGCGCCGGCCTGGCCGTGCTGCCCGCCTTCATCGCCGACCGCGACCCCGTGCTCAGCCGCGTCCTGCCCGCCGAGGCCTGCTTCACCCGCACCTTCTGGATGAGCATGCCCTCGGATGCCCGGCAGGTTCAGCGCATCGAGGCGGTCTGGGGGTTTTTGCGGGAGGCTGTGCAGGGGATGCGGGAGTTGCTCAGTCCCCGGAGTTGAAGTGGCCCGAAACTGAAAGGAGTGCACATGTCGCGTGAAATCAGGCTACCGCACCCAGGAGAAATCCTGATGCAGGAGTGGCTCGAACCCATGGGCCTGAGCCAGTACGCGTTGGCAAAGGCCATCGATGTTCCGCCCCGGCGCATCAACGAGATCGTGAAGGGCATGCGCGGCATCACGGCGGATACGGCGCTGCGCCTTGCGGTCTTCTTTGGCACGGACGCGCAAAGCTGGCTCAAC
The DNA here is from genome assembly GCF_014852125.1 of Delftia sp. DLF01. Classification (NCBI taxonomy): domain Bacteria; kingdom Pseudomonadati; phylum Pseudomonadota; class Betaproteobacteria; order Burkholderiales; family Comamonadaceae; genus Delftia; species Delftia sp. DLF01. Next base: position 72,260 of record NZ_JACVAZ010000003.1, on the reverse strand, counting down.
CTGCAGTCCGACTACGACCTTGCCGAAGCCCGCGATGCCATGGCGGACGTGCTGGCGCGAATCCGGCGGTTTGAGCCCTCGCATCCCTGAGCGACTTCAGGATGCCCTCTGCCGCCCGCAGCATGATGCGTCGCCGGCGGTGGTTTGCCCCTGCCGCTATACTGCCCGCCCCGAATCTCGTCATCCGACAGCAGGATCCCTGGCATGCGCCTCCAAGCCCTTTTGCGTCCACTGGTGTACCTGAGCCTGGCGGGGCTGGCCGCTTGCGGCAGCAACCCGCCCAGCCCCTCGGCGGCCACGCCCGAGTCCACGCCCACCGCGCCGGGCACGCCCGTGGCGCCCATCAGGATCGGTCTGGCCCTGGGCGGCGGGGCCGTGAAGGGCTTTGCCCATATCGGCGTCATCAAGATGCTGGAAGCCAATGGCCTTGCGCCTGCGGTGGTGTCCGGCACCAGCGCGGGCAGCGTGGTGGGGGCGCTGTATGCGAGCGGCATGAACGCCTTCGAGCTGCAGGAAAAGGCCGTTGCGCTGGATGAGACCAGGATCCGCGACCTGCAGCTGTCCTCGGGCGGCCTGCTGGTGGGGCAGAAGCTGGAAGACTATGTGAACGAACAGGTGGGCCGCAAGCCGCTGGAGCAGCTGGCCAAGCCCTTCGTGGCCGTGTCCACGCGGCTGGAAGACGGCGAGCGCACCGTGTTCGCGCGCGGCAATACGGGGCAGGCGGTGCGTGCCTCCAGCAGCATTCCGGGTGTGTTCCAGCCCGTGGCCATCGGCAAGTTCCACTTCGTCGATGGCGGCATCACCAGCCCCGTGCCCGTGGACGCCGCGCGCCAGCTGGGCGCCGACCTGGTGATCGCCGTGGACATCTCCAACAAGGCCCGTGGCAAGGCGCCCGAGAACATGCTGGGCGCCCTGGGCCAGTCCATTGCCATCATGGGCCAGAAGCTGGGCCAGGCCGAACTGGCCCGCGCCGACATCACCATCCGCCCCAAGGTGCTGGACATCGGCCCGGCCGACTTCACCCAGCGCGCCAGCGCCATTCTTGAGGGCGAAAAGGCCGCCGTGGCCGCCATGCCCCAGATCCGCGAGCGCATCGCCCAGTTGCAGGCCGAGCGCGCCAAGGCCGCGAAGCTGGCCCAGCAAAAGGCGGCCGAAGCCCAGCACCAGGCCTGCCTGGATCAGCGCTCGCGCATGCAGAAGCTGGCGGAGATGGCGGGGATGGATGGCGCCTGCGCCAACCCCAACCTCAACGCCAACCCCTGATCCACCACGGCTGCGCGCGGGCTATCCGTACACCGGATAGCGGGCGCAAAGCTCCGTCACCTGCTCCCTGACCTGCGCCGCCACCTTGGCAAAGCGGGCGCCTTCCTGCGCATCCAGCGCATCGAGCACATCGCACAGCCAGCCGGCCAGCTGTTCGCACTGCGCCTGGCCGAAGCCGCGCGTGGTGACGGCGGGCGTGCCTATGCGCAGGCCCGAGGTCACGAAGGGCGAGCGCGGGTCGTTGGGCACGGTGTTCTTGTTGGTGGTGATGTGCGCCTCGCTGAGCGCGGCGTCGGCGTCCTTGCCGGTGTAGCTGCGGTCGGACAGGTCGATCAGCATCAGGTGGTTGTCCGTGCCGCCCGAGACGATGCGGTAGCCGCGCTGCTGGATCACGGCGGCCATGGCGCGGGCGTTGGCCAGCACCTGGCGCTGGTAGGTCTTGAAGCCCGGCTGCAGCGCCTCCTTGAAGGCGACGGCCTTGGCGGCGATCACATGCATCAGCGGCCCGCCCTGCACGCCGGGGAACACGGCCGAGCTCAGGCGGCGGTTGAAGGTTTCGTCCTGTCCCTTGGACAGGATCAGGCCGCCGCGCGGGCCCCGCAGCGTCTTGTGCGTGGTGCTGGTGACCACATGCGCGTGGGGCAGGGGGCTGGGGTATTCGCCCGCGGCCACCAGGCCTGCCACATGGGCCATGTCCACCCAGAACACGGCGCCCACCTTGTCGGCAATGGCGCGCATGCGGGCCCAGTCCTTGTGGCGCGAGTAGGCAGAGAAGCCGCCGATGAGCATGCGGGGCCGGTGCTCCACGGCGATGCGCTCCATTTCGTCGTAGTCGATCAGGCCCGTGGCGGGGTCCAGGCCGTAGGGGACGATGCGGTAGTGGCGGCCCGAGAAGTTGGACGGGTTGCCATGCGTCAGGTGACCGCCCTGGGCCAGGTTCATGCCCATGACGGTGTCGCCGGGCTGGGCCAGCGCCAGGAACACGGCGGCATTGGCCTGGGCGCCGGCATGGGGCTGCACGTTGGCGTAGTCGCAGTCGAACAGCGCCATGGCGCGTTCCACGGCCAGGCGCTCGGCCACGTCCACGTTCTCGCAGCCGCTGTAGTAGCGCTTGCCGGGGTAGCCCTCGGCGTACTTGTTGGTGAAGACCGAGTTCTGCACCGCCATCACCAGCGGGCTGGCGTAGTTTTCGGAGGCGATGAGTTCCACATGGTCTTCCTGGCGGCGTTTCTCGCTCTGGATGGCCTTGGCCAGCTGCAGGTCGAAGTCGGCCAGGGTCAGGGATGCGTCGTACATGGGTGAGTGGTTCCTGTATGGGGGCAAGGGCTGTAGGGAGCGATGGTCATGCAGCCGCCAGCTGGCCTGCGGCGGGTGCGCCTGCCTGCGCGGCGCTGGCCGGCTCCAGCAGGCAGGCCACGCGGGCGACGATGTCGTCGATCTGGCGCTCGTCGCATATCAGCGGCGGCAGCAGGCGGATGGTGGATTCGCGCGTCACCGTAATCAGCAGGCGCTGCTGGGCCAGCGCGCGGCCCACCAGGTCCTGGCAGTTGCGGTTCAGCTCGATGCCCACCATCAGGCCCTGGCCGCGCACGGCCAGCACGTCGGGGTGGCCGTGCAGCGCCTGCTGCAGGCCGTTGAGCAGGCGCCGGCCCAGTTGCCTGGCGCGGCCGGGGATGTCCTCGCTCTCCATGATGTCCAGCACCGTGCAGCCCACGCGGCAGGCCAGGGGGTTGCCGCCAAAGGTGGAGCCATGCTGGCCGGGCGAGATCAGGTCGGCCGCAGGCCCGCGCGCCAGGCAGGCGCCGATCGGAATGCCGTTGCCCAGGGCCTTGGCCAGGGTCATCACATCGGGGGCGATGCCCGCGTGCTGGTGGCCGAACCAGGCGCCGGTGCGTCCCAGGCCGGTCTGGATCTCGTCGAGCATCAGCAGCCAGCCGTGCCGGTCGCACAGGCTGCGCAGCTGGCGCAGGTAGTCGGGGCTTGCCAGGCGGATGCCGCCTTCGCCCTGCACGGGCTCGATCAGCACGGCCACGATGTCGCCATGCTGGGCGGCGGCGTGGTGCACGGCCGCGATGTCGTCATAGGGCACGCGCACAAAGCCCGGCATCAGCGGCTCGAAGCCGCGCTGCTTGGCCGGGTTGCCGGTGGCCGACAGCGTGGCCAGCGTGCGGCCGTGAAAGCCGTTGTCCATCACCAGGATCTGCGGCCGCGCCACCTGCCTGCGGTGGCCGTGCAGGCGCGCCAGCTTGAGCGCGGCCTCGTTGGCCTCGGCGCCGGAGTTGCAGAAAAAGGCCGTCTCCATGCCGGCCAGGGTGCACAGGCGCTGGCCCAGGCGTTCCTGCCAGTCGATGCGGAACACGTTGGAGGTGTGCAGCAGCAGGCCGGCCTGCTCGGCGATCACGGCGGCGATCTCCGGGTGCGCGTGGCCCAGGGCGATCACTGCCACGCCGGCAATGGCGTCCAGGTATTCGGTGCCGTGCTCGTCCCACAGCCGGGCTCCACGGCCACGAACGAAGGACACGGGCTGGCGGGCATAGGCCTTCATCAGGCGGGAATCAAGGGGTTGCATGGCTTTTTGCATGTCAAGGTCCTCAAGCGGGGTCAGGGTTGAAGCGAAAAGGGGGGCGAGGGGGCGCGTTCATGGCAGTGCCAGGGCGGCAGGATCGGGGCCGCCTGCGGGCCAGTAAAAGCTGTCCGGCTGGGCGCGGGCGCCGAAGATGGCCTGGCCCACGCGCACCACGGTGGCGCCTTCCTCGATGGCGATCTCGAAGTCGCCGGACATGCCCATGGACAGCTCATCCAGCGAGATACCCGCCGGCGCGCTCTGGCGCAGCTGGTCGCGCAGGCGGCGCAGCAGCACGAAGCACTGGCGCACGCGCTCGGCCTCGCTGGAGAACAGGGCCAGCGTCATCAGGCCGCGCACGCGCAGCGCACTGAAGGCGGGCAGGGCCTGGACAAATCCCTGCACCTCGTCGGGCGGCAGGCCGTACTTGCTGGCCTCGCCCGAGGTGTTGACCTGCACGAACACGTCCAGCGCCCGGCCTTCGGCCTGCAGGCGGCGGTCCAGCGCCTCGGCCACGCGCAGGTTGTCCAGCGCCTGGAACTCGCTGGCAAAGCGTGCCACCAGCCTGGCCTTGTTGGTCTGCAGGTGGCCGATGACGGACCACTGCAGATCGGCCAGGTCCTGCATGGCCTCCCACTTGCCGAAGGCTTCCTGCACCTTGTTCTCGCCCAGCATGCGGCAGCCCGCCGCGTGGGCCAGGCGCAGGCTGGACTCGGGCTTGGTCTTGCTCACGGGCAGCAGGCGCACGCTGGCCGGGTCGCGCCCCGCGCGGCGGCAGGCAGCGGCCATGCGCGCCTGCACGGTGGCCAGGTTGTGCCGGAAATCGTCCACCGTCTCGGCCTGGGGGTAGCGGCCGTGCTGGTCGTGGCGGGTCAGGGTGTCGGCGGCTTGGGCGGTGCCGCCGGTGGTGTCTTGTGTCGCAAGCATGGTTTCAGCTCCTTTTGATGGCGGCATCGGCGGCGGGCACGTTGCCGGTGCCCGCCTCGCTGCGGGCGGCCCGGCGCGGCCACTGGCCGTTGAGCACGGCATGGGCGACCAGGCCGATGACCAGGCCCCAGAAGGCGCCGCCTATGCCCAGCATGGAAATGTTGGCGGCGGCGGCCAGGAAGGTGATCAGCGAGGCCTCGCGGGTTTTGGCATCGGCCAGCGCATTGGCCAGGCTGCCGCCGATGGTGCCCAGCAGCGCCAGACCCGCCAGCGTGGTGATGAAGGTGGCCGGGAACGCCATGAACACGGCCGCCAGCGTGACGCCGAACACGCCCACCAGGATGTAGAACACGCCCGCAGCGATGCCCGCGATCCAGCGCCTGGACGGCTCTTCATGCGCCTCCTTGCCCGTGCAGATGGCGGCCGTGATGGCGGCGATGTTGAAGGCGTGCGAGCCGAACGGCGCCATCAGCAGCGAGCCCAGGCCCGTCAGCGTGACGATGGGGTTGGCGCTGGTCCTGAAGCCGTCGTTGCGCAGCACCAGCATGCCGGGCATGTACTGGCCGGTCAGCGTGATCAGGAACAGCGGCAGGGCCACACTCAGCAGGGCGTTGAACGTGAATTCCGGCCGCGTGAACACGGGCGCGGCAAAGCGCAGCTGCAGCCCGGACAGGTCCACACGGTCCTGCGCCAGCAGGAACGCCAGGCCCAGCGCCAGGATGCCGACCACCGCATAGCGCGCCGTCAGCCGCTTGAGCAGAACGTAGGCCACGATCAGCAGGCCGGCCAGCAACGGGTCCACGCTCATGCCGCCAAAGGCCTTGATGCCGAATTGCAGCAGGATGCCCGCCAGCAGGCCCGAGGCCACGCCGGGCGGAATCAGCCGGATAACGCGCTCGAACCAGCCCGACAGTCCCAGCACCACGAAGGCCGCGGCCGACACCACATAGGCGCCCACGGCCTCGGCATACGGCGTGGTGGCCAGGGCCGTCACCAGGAAGGCGGCGGCCGGCGTGGACCAGGCCGTGATGATGGGCTCGCGCGAGAGCCAGCTGAGCACCAGTCCGGTGACGCCCACGCCAATCGAAATCGACCACACCCACGAAGCCGTGAGTTCCGGGCTCAGGCCGGCCACCTTGGCGGCCTGGAACACCAGGATGAAGGTGCCGCCGTAGTTGACGATGACCGAGATCAGCCCGGCCACCACGGGGTGGATGAGGTCGCTGAAGCGAAGGGGTGAGTGTGTGTCTGATGAAGGCATGGTCTTCTCGTTTTCCTTGGGGGTTGGATTCCTGGCTGTCTGGGGAAAGGGGTATTTGAGCGCCGAAGTGGACTGAATGATCCATACACTTCGCTCTCTTGTTGCAGACCACTTTGCAATGGGCGCGCAGCATTTGCGTCAGTACAATGGCCTGCCAAAGAGGTGCAATGAGATGAAAGGCGGCAGACCGCATGAGCAAGACCTTCGAGCTTGAGACCCTGAAGATCCGCATGGGAGATGCCGACCTGCGACAGCTGGACCTGCACCAGCGGGTGCAGCGCGCCATGCGTGCGCTGATCCTGGATGGTGCGCTGCTGCCGGGACTGAAACTGCCGGCCACGCGCTCGCTGGCCGACTCGCTGGGCATTGCCCGCGACACGGTGGAGAACGCCTACACCCAGCTGCACCGCGACGGCTTCATCGTGCGGCGCCAGGGATCGGGCAGCTATGTCTCCGAGACCATCGGCACCGAGCTGCGGGGCCGGGCGGCGCGGCGCGGCCGCTCGCCCGAGCACGAGCGCAGCGCCCAGGTGGCCGCAGCGGGCAGGGCCGGTGCCGGCCTGAGCCGGCGCGGCCAGGCCATTGTTGACGGCGGTGGCATCGCCGACCAGCAGACCATTCGGGCCTTTGCCACCGGCCTGCCCGAGACGCGCACCTTTCCCACCGATGTCTGGGAGCGGCTGCAGCGCCAGGCGCTCAAGGACTACCGTGCCAGCGTCCTGCTGCACGGCGACCCGCAGGGCGCCGAGCCGCTGCGCAAGGCCATTGCCACCTACCTCAACCTGGAGCGCGGCGCCAAGGTGGACGCCGGGCAGATCGTGGTGCTCAGCAGCACGCGGCAGGCGCTGTTCCTGTGCGCGCAGCTGCTGGTGGATGCGGGCCGGCCCATCCTGCTGGAGAACCCGGGCTACTTCGGCGCCAGAAAGGCCTTCGAATCGGCCGAGGCCAAGGTCCTGCCCATCGACGTGGACGCGCAAGGCATTCGCACGGACCTGCTGCATGCCGACCGCAGCGGCGCCACCTGCGTCTATGTCACGCCGTCGCACCAGTACCCCACGGGCGTCACCATGCAGCTGGAGCGGCGGCTGGACCTGATCCGCTGGGCCTTCGAGAGCGGGCGCTGGATCATCGAGGACGACTACGACAGCGAATTCCACTACGACGGCATGCCCACCGCCTGCGTGCAAGGCCTGGACAAGCACGCGCGCACCATCTACATCGGCACCTTCGGCAAGACCCTGTACCCGGGCCTGCGCATGGGCTACATGGCCTTGCCGCAGGAGCTGGTGCGCGCCTTTGTCCAGGCGCGCAGCATCATGGACGGGCACACGCCCCAGATCCAGCAGCTGACGCTGGCGCGCTTCATGGAAGACGGCCACTACAACTCCCACGTGCGGGCCATGCGCAAGCTGTACGCGGGGCGGCGCGAGGTCATCCTCGAATCCATAGGCAGGCACCTGGCCGGCATCGTCACCGCGCCACGGCCCCAGGGCGGCATGCAGGTGCCCTGCCTGCTGGAGCCCGGCTGGTCCGAGGAGGACACCATCCGCCGCGCCGCCGCAGCCGGCGTGCTGCTGCAGGGGCTCAGCCGCCTGTACGCTGGCGAGCAGCGGCAACCGGGCTGGCTGCTGGGCTATGCCTCGCTCACGGCCTACGAGATCGAGGCCGCCGTGCTGCGCCTGGCCAACGCGCTGCGAAAACCCTGACAGGTTGGGAGACGCCGGACGCTGCATGCCTCAATAGGGCAGGGGAAAGCGCCCGGTCAGGTCGGACACGCCTTCGTGGATGGACTTGAGCGTGCGCGCGTTCATGGTGCCGCTGCGTATGCCGCCCAGCGTGGCAAGAATCATGTCGCCGATCTCGCGGAACTCGTCGGCGCCCATGCCGCGCGTGGTGCAGGCCGCGCTGCCCACGCGGATGCCCGAGGTCACCAGCGGCCGCGCGCCATCGCCGGGTACGGCGTTCTTGTTGACCGTGATGCCGATCTGCTCCAGCGCCGTTTCGGCGGCCTTGCCCGTCAGCTCCCAGGGGCGCAGGTCGATCACGCCCAGATGGCAGTCCGTGCCTGCGGACACCACGGACAGTCCGCCCTGCGAAAGCCGGTCGCACAGCACGCGGGCGTTGTCCACCACGGCCCGCGCATAGGTGCGAAAGGCGGGCTTGAGCGCCTCGCCCAGCGCCACCGCCTTGGCCGCCACCACATGCATCAGCGGGCCGGACTGCAGGCCCGGAAACACGGCGGCGTCTATGCGTCTGGCGATCTCGGCGTCGGCCGAGAGGATCATGCCGCCGCGCGGCCCGCGCAGCGTCTTGTGCGTGGTGGTCGTGGTCACATGGGCGTGCTCCACGGGCGAGGGGAACACGCCCGCGGCCACCAGCCCCGCCACGTGCGCGATGTCGGCCATGAAGAGGGCGCCCACCCGGTCGGCAATGCGCCGGAACTCGGCCCAGTCCATCTGCCGTGAATAGGCCGAGCCACCGGCAATGATGAGCCTGGGCCGCTCCTTCAGCGCAATGCGCCGCACCTGGTCCATGTCGATGCGCTGGGAGCGGGCGTCCACCTCGTAGCTGATGGACTGGAACCACTTGCCCGACACGCTCACGCGGGAGCCGTGCGTCAGGTGGCCGCCCGAGCGCAGGTCCAGCCCCATGATCTTGTCGCCGGGCTCCAGGAACGCCAGGTACACGCCCTGGTTGGCCTGGCTGCCCGAGTGCGGCTGCACGTTGGCGTGCGCGCAGCCGAACAGCGCCTTGGCACGCGCAATGGCCAGGTTCTCGACGGCATCGGCATTGGCGCAGCCGCCGTAGTAGCGCACGCCCGGATAGCCCTCGGCGTATTTGTTGGTCAGCACCGAGCCCTGCGCCTCCATCACCGCGCGGCTCACGAAGTTTTCAGAGGCAATCAATTCAATCGAGCGTGACTGGCGAATCCGCTCGGCCGCGATGGCATCCCAGGCCTCGCTGTCTGCCTGTTGAAGATCCAGTGAATTGATTTTGGGGAGCGATAAATCGTCCATGTCGCATTGGCTGTCTTGGAGGCGCTGAAGCACGGGAATCGGCAGCGTCCGGGTTATGGAAGGATTTGGAAACCAGGACGCATCGGTAATGGGCAGTCTACAAATTGCAGCCGCCTTGATTCCGACCATGTTTCAGCGGGTGAGCAGACCAATTAAGGTGGCATGCCAATGTAAACGGTTGAAAAAAGCGGTCTGGTTCATTGACGAAAATAGGTCTGTTTGAATCCATGCTCTCTCCATAGAATTCGCCGCCAGACGTTGAAAGTCATGAGATCCAATACCGCCACGAATCATCCGCAATCAGCAGTCGGGCAGATTGATTCAAGGCGGAATATGACAGAGTGAAGAAATCCATGGCAACGTATCTGCCATCTGCGGCGTCATTTGAAGCGCCATGTGCATCGTCATTTGCAGCGCCATTGGTGATTGCGGCGGATGGAGAAAGCGGGGGGAGGGAATAGGCGATTTGACTCAGATCAATCAAGTTCAATCACACGGAGTTGAAAAATGAATCTCGATATCTCTCGGACAGATGACGCCGTGCGCGATGCGCTCAAAAAGCTGTCCCTGCTCTGGAAGTCAAGAGCGGCCGTGAATCAGGACCTGCCTGATTACTGCGGCTTGGCGTTCGACCCCGCCCGGCAGGACTTCACCGCCTCGCTGCTGCCGTTTCGCGATCACCAGGCATGGGTGGAGGCACCCCAGCACCTGCGCGACCAATGCCTGTCCTACGCCTGGGGCATCTACAACCTCAAGACCATCTACATCGAGTGCAACGTGGTCACGCCGGCCTGCGAGGACATCATCAAGACCCCGCCGCCCAGCGCCAACCGGGCGCTGCTGCAGGACGTCATGTCCCAGGCCCTGCTGGACGAGGCCCTGCACACCCGCATGTCCATCATGGCCTGCAACTACATCTACGAGATGCGCGGCCTGGCGCCGCTGGACTACGCGGACTTCAACCTCGTCGGCTGGCGCAACGGCGTGCTGGCGCAGTGCGGCGCGGAATGGGAGCGCCGCCTGGCCCGCTTCGCCATTGCCTGCGCCAGCGAGACCCTGATCACCGACTACCTCAAGACCATGGCCGAGGACCGCAGCATCCAGCCCATCTGCCACGAGGTCACCCGCACCCACGCCGTGGACGAATGGAGCCACTCCAGCGTCTTCAGCTCGGTGGCCACCGACATCGTCCAGGGCCTGAGCAACCGCGAGCGCAGCTACCTGCGCTCCATCATCCTCAAGACCGTGCAGATGTTCGCCAACAACGAGCTGGGCGCCTGGTCCACCGTCTTCACCATGGTCGGCATGCCGCATGCGCGCGACATCCTGCACGACGTGGGCGACAGCAACGAGATCGGCGTCTACACCGACTCGGTGCAAAGCCTGATCGACCGCATCGGCCTGGCGGGCCGCAACCTGGGCGGCAGCGTGGCGCTGGTGTCCTCGGTCCTCGAGGAGATGCAGGCATGAGCGCCGCCCTCCAGGCAGGCAGCACGCTGGCGCGCTGCGCCGCGGCACGGGCAGAGGCGGGCGGCGTCATGGTCTACACCCTGCGCGTGCAGGGCGCCTCGGCGCAGTTCCTCGGCGGCCTGCGGCCCGGCCGGCATGTGGCCGTCGAGCATGCCGACGCCAGCGGCGCCGTGCAGCAGCGGCTGTACTCCATCACCCGCTACGAGCCCTGCAGCGAGCACGACGGCGCCGGCCAGTTCGACATTGCCGTCAAAAGCTCGGGCCGGGGCAGCGTCTCCGACCACATGCATGCCGTGCTGCGCGCAGGCTCCACGCTGCCGCTCGGCCACGTGGCCGGTGACATCACGGCCGACCTGGTGCTGGGCCTGGACTCCCTGGTCATGCTGGCCGGCGGCATCGGCCTGACCCTGCCGCTGGCGCTGCTGCGCGAACTGGACCGGCAGCAGCAGCAGGGCCAGCGCGTGCCGCGCACCACGCTGCTGCTGTGCTTTGCGCGCATGGCCGACATTCCGTTCCTGCAGGAGCTGCAGCAGCTGTGCGAAACGGCATCTTGGTTCGACCTGCGTATCCACATCACGCGTGAAGACATTGCCGCCCACGGCCCCTTCGTGCCGGGCCGCCCCTCGCAGCAGTCCCTGCTGGCGCTGGGCCAGCCCCAGGCAGTGGTCATCTGTGGTGGCCACGCCTTTGCGCAGACCTTTCGCGAGCATGCGCGGGCCTGCTTTCCCGGTGCCATACAGCACATCGAGGCCTTCACGCCGCCTGCCGCATCCACCGCCCAGCCAGGCGAGACCGCGCAGGCATGCCAGCTGCAGATCGCGCACAGCGGGCAGATTGTCGAAGCCGCGTCCGGCAAAAGCCTGCTGGAAATCCTGGAGGGCGTGGGCATTGCCATCCGCAGCCAGTGCCGGGCCGGCATCTGCGGCAGTTGCCGCATCCGCATCACGGGAGGCAGTTCACGGCTGGAGGCGGACTTTTGCCTCAGCGACAGGGAAAAGGAGGCCGGCTATGCCTTGGCCTGCTGCACCTTCCCCTCGGCAGGCCATATCCACGTCGATCTCAAGCCCGGCGCCTGACGGGCTCCGCACGTTCCAAGCCACCCTCCTGTATCCACCTGAGTTCCTCCCATGAAAAAAGCCATCGCGCTGCGCCATATCCACTTCGAAGACCTGGGCACCCTGCATGCTGAGTTCGCCAGCCGCGGCTACGAAGTGCAGTACGTCGATCCCAGCATCGGCGAGCTTGACACCCTGGACCTGGGCCGTGCCGACCTGCTGGTCGTGCTGGGCGGACCCATAGGTGCCTATGACGAGGCGCTTTATCCCTTCGTCGCCCAGGAGCTGGCGGCCGTGCGCCACTGGCTGGACAGCGGCAAGCCGCTGCTGGGCATCTGCCTGGGCGCGCAGCTCATTGCGCGCGCGCTGGGCGCCAGGGTCTACCCGCTGGGCGTCAAGGAAATCGGCTTTTCGCCGCTCACGCTTACCGATGCGGGCCTGGCCTCGCCCCTCGCCAAACTGGACGGCGTGCCCGTGCTCCATTGGCATGGCGACCAGTTCGACATTCCCGAAGGCGCCGTGCACCTGGCTGGCACCGCCATCGGCGCCAACCAGGCCTTCGCCGTGGGCCCGCAGGTGCTGGGCCTGCAATTCCATCTGGAGGCCGACGCGGCCCGGCTGGAGCGCTGGCTGGTCGGCCATGCCTGTGAGCTCGGCATGGCCAAGGTGGACCCGCGCACGCTGCGCGCCGATGCCCAGAAATACGGCGGCCTGCTGACCCTGGCCGCGCGCGATGTGCTGGCTGCCTGGCTGACCAACCTGGAGCGCAGCCGCTGAACCTGCGGCGCCGCCCATTCACCCATTTCCCCCACGCCGGAGCCGCCGCTGCGCGGCGCCGGAATCTCTGTTCCCGAAAAAAGGAGAGTTGAAGATGGTTGTCGTACTGTTCGAACTGCAGGCCTTGCCCGGCCAGAACCAGACCTATGTGGACCTGGTCAACAAGCTCACCCCCATGCTCAAGCCCATGGAGGGGTTCATCTCTGTGGAGTGCTTCCAGAGCACGCTCAACCCCGAGAAAGTCATGTCCGTCACCACCTGGCGCGACGAGGAAGCCGTCGTCCAGTGGCGCAACGTGGAAGCCCACCTCAGCGCCCAGCGCGCCGGCCGCGACAAGATCTTCAAGGACTACCGCGTGCGCGTCACCCAGGTGCTGCGCGACTACGGCCTGAACGACCGCGCGCAGGCGCCTGCGGACAGCATCATGGGCAAGGCAGGCAGCTGCCCGGTCAGCCACGCCTGAGGGGCAGGCCGGGCATCAAAGCAAAAAAAGCAGAAAAGGCAGGCGCGGGAGGGCGTCTGCTGTGTCTGCCCGGGCCGGCATGACGCTGCCGGTTGAATAAGAAAAACAAATGAAGAATGAAGAAATAATAGAAAAATAACAATTTCAGGCAATCGTCAGGCTGGTGCACTTGTATTCAAGTGTAAGGAATCCAAAGTGTTCGGATTTTCCCCAGTCTCGAGAGGCTAGACTACAGAAACACCATCTGCATTGTTCATTGGCTTGTTCAGGCCGTGGATGGGTGCTTTCTGGAATTTGATAATCAAATATCAAGAATATTTCCTATATTCCTGCTTGATTATTCATTTATTTTAAAAAGGGGTTTTTGTGAAGTTTTCCGCGTTTCTTACTGGGGCTGCCGTTCTTGCTCTTGTTCTTCCAGCACATGCAGAGTCCAGTTTGAATATCAGCGGCATACGCTTGGGCGCCACGCCAGATCAGGCCCGTGCTGCCGCTGCGGCCGCCAATCCGAAATATGTTTTTTCCGATCTGCGGCGCGCCGGAGAGGAGAAAGTCGCAGGTTTCGAGGCCAAGGATGATCCGCGCAAGGTGTTTCCGCCCGATCTGCTCAAGGTCATTTTCGACGAGCGAAATGCCACCTGGTTCGTGTACCGGGAGCAGCGTTATGAAACCGGCTCGCGTCCAACCAAGGAAGCCACCTTGGCAGCCTTGAAGGAAAAATACGGCGAGCCTTCTTTCACTGACGTGGATGTCCTGCGTGGACTGGCTTCATGGCAATTCGATCGCGCTGGCAAGATCTACAAAGGCGCGCGTGGACAGGCCCCATGCCCAGGTACCCGCAACCGTGGTTCAACCCCGGAAAAATTCGGCGAGCGCTGCGGCTCGTTTGTGCAGGCACAGTGGAACTTCATGAATCCGGAAAAGCTGGTGGAGCAGCTTCAGGTCACCATCGTGGAGACGCAGCACGTCTATGACGCGCTAAAGCAGCAGCAGGACGCGGCCGACTCGGCAAAGAAGAACGCCCTCGACGCGGAACGTGCCAAGGCTGTGAAGCCCAAGCTCTGAAAACGGGATCTGCTACAGAAATCCCGATGGGTACCACCCTGCAGCGCAGGCCTTGCTGGTTCCCTCTTGCACGACCGCCATGGACGCCCTGCAAAGATGCACAGGGCAGCCACATTGCCGGCGCCAGGCCGGAAAAAAAGCCCGCTGAATGCTCAGAGGGCTTTTTTTCGGAGGGCACAGATTCCTTCGCATCGGAACCTCACGGCATCGCACTGCATCCTGAGTGCCGCCGTGTGCAGCGCCTTCAGTTGCGAGCTGCCGCTGCCGCCATTTCGGCGAGAAACGGGCCTTGGGCCGCTTCGGGTTTGCTTTCGATGAGGAAGTCTTCGCGATCCTGGTCCTTGATCCAGTTCGGAGGCTTGCCTCGACCTGTCCACGTCGCTCCCGTGGCCGGATCGCGATACTTCGCCGGCGCACTGGTTTTTTCAGGGATGTAGGGGAACACTTGCTGTTGGGTGAACCCGAAATCGGTCACCAGCTTCTGGACCTTGGACAGGGCAGCGTCGGCCGCCGAGGTGCGGGCCTTGGCAATTTCCATGTCCAGCGCGGCCTTGGCCGCAAGGAGTTCTTTGAGGGACTGTGTCATTGGTGTCGTGAAATTTTGAAGCCAGATTATGGGGCTGTTCGGGCAGCCGCGTGGTGTCCGGATCATGCAGGCCGATGAAAGGAAGGCAGCCCGCCTGAGCCTGCTGCCGAGCCGGGTGACCGCAGGCCCGGGCAGGAAAGCCGGTCTTGCCCTCATCTGTGGTCGCGCGTACTACCCCGCACGGCCGCAGCGATCACGCCAGATGGAATATCCCGCGTTACACCGGCCTGGCAAGGCAGCCCTAAGCTTCCAAGCTGCGAACGAATTCGCTCCCCACCTCGACTCCTAGAAGCGAGTCCACGGCCGCCACCCGCTTCAGCGCTTCGTCGGCGCTGAAGCCATTTCCCTCCAGCACGGCCAATGCATCGTTGTGCAGGGCATAGGCCAGGTGCGCTGCGATCCGTACGCTCGGATCCGCATCCACGTTGCTCCCCAGATATCCGCTAAGGAGAAGACGGATCTCGTATATGGCTTTCGCCAGGATTTTTGACTCATTGGTGCGCATGGGATGGTCCTGCCATGAATACTGGCGACTGTGTACCGGAACCATGAATGTAAGTACTTGGGCCATCTACGGCCCGGCGTGATGGCGGGCATCAAGGCAAATCTCGCCATACTTTGCGACACAATCCGCCTCTTGAATACCTCTGAAGGAGATGGCCTGTGCCAGTGCCCCGCCATTGGATCGAATTCGTTGAGGACTGGCGTTCCGAACCCATGGCCTACTGGGTGCATGCCGAGCAAGAGGTTGGGCTCTGGTGCCGCGCCAGCCGTTACCTGCCCTCGGCACCTGCTCACATTCCCCACAAGGGCTTTGCCGTTCTCTGCGTGGAGTTTGGGGCGCATGTACTGCGTTTTTCCTCTGCGGCTCAGCTCGATGAGTGCATTCGTGTACTTTCCATGAAACCCTTGCCCACATCGCGCCAGTTGTCCAACCTGCGCGTCACGTCGCTGGGGCCAAACGGGCATTGGTTGAGCCGGCTGCCGGTGGCGATCAAATCCGGAAAGGCAAGAGGGCGGGTGGTGATGGGGCTTGAACAGACGCGGGCAGCGATAGTAGGCAAGTCCGATGGGGGGACGTGCCAGAACTCGGCTGAGCGGACCAATGCCCTGGCGAGCTGACAGCATCATTACAACTGGCACAGACTGCACCGCAGCAGCGGCCAAGTCGCTCCGTGTCTAGGATCAAATCTCCAAACAATCGCTTGACGGTTCACAGCTAGTCCGGCCGAGTGGCGAAAGCTCGGCACTCCCATCACCAACACCCAGGAGCTTCAATGATCATCACCACCACCCCCCAGATCGAAGGCCGCCGCATCACCCGCTACTGCGGCGTGGTCGCGGGCGAGGCGATTTTGGGCGCCAATGTGTTCAAGGATTTGTTTGCCGGGCTGCGCGACATCGTGGGCGGGCGGTCGGCCACCTATGAGCGCGAGTTGCAGCGGGCGCGCGAGATTGCGCTCAAGGAGCTGGAGGAACGCGCCCAGGAACTGGGCGCGAATGCCGTGGTGGGGGTGGACCTGGATTACGAAGTGCTGGGCCAGGGCAACGGCATGTTGATGGTGTCTGCCAGCGGCACGGCCGTGGTGCTGGAGTAGGCAAGGCTATCGGCCAAGCGGGTCAAGCTCTGGCCAGCGAAGTCAACGCGGCGCCGTGCCCCGCATCTCCAGGCAGCGGCCCAGCGCCCGCGCTGCCTCGCCCAGGCGCGGGCCGGGTCGGGAGACCACGTCCGTCTCGACCAGGTCCAGCGCGCAGATGCGGCCTGAGCGCACGGCGGGCATGCGGCTCCAGCCGGGGCGGGTGGCAAAGCTGGCCGATGGCGTCTGCGGCGTGTGGATGATGAGTTCTGGCTGCTGGCGCAGCACGTATTCGGGCGTGATGCGGGGGAAGGGCCCCAGGTTCTGCGGCAGCACATTGCGCGCGCCCAGGCGCTGCAGCAGCTGGCCTATGAATGAGTCCGGCCCCGCCGCATAAGGCGTGGCGTCCACCTCGAAATACACCTTCTGCCCGGCGGGCGCATGCGCCGCCAGCGCCTTGGCCTGCTGGTCCACCTCGGCCTGCATGCGCGCCAGCAGGGCGTTGGCGCGCTGCACCTGCAGCAGCTGGTCGAGCTTGTGCAGCACCTGCTCCAGCTGCGCCATGTCGTTGGCGTCCAGCGCCAGCACCGGAATGCCGAAGCGCTCCAGCTGCGCGATGACGGGTGCGGAATACGCCATCAGCACCACGTCGGGCCTGAGCCGCACGGTGGCCTCGACCAGCGGGGCAAAAGTGTGGCCCAGCTTGGGCAGGGCGGCCACGCGCGCCGGGTGGTTGGAGAACTCGTCCACGCCCACGATGCGCTCACAGGCCTCCAGCGCGCACAGCGATTCGGTCAGCGAGGGCAGCAGCGAGACGATGCGCTGCGGCACGCGCTCCAGGCGCACCTGGCGCCCGCGCATGTCGGTAATGGTGTAGGGAGTGGCTGTGCTTGTGCTGCCTTGGCTCGCGTCTCCCGTCTTTTGCGCATGGGCGTTGCTGGCGCCGCCCGCGCAGGCCAGGGCGGCGATCAGCAGCAGAAGGCGGGGCAGGCGCACAAGCAGGTGCATGGCGGTCAGGGCAGGGGAGTCCAGCGCACGCTGACGAACACGGTGCGGCCTGCGTTCGCATAGCCGCGCGTGGGGGCGTAGTCGCGGTCGGCGATGTTGTTGACCCGGGCCAGCAGCGTCCATTGCCTGGTCAGCTGGCGCTGGGCGTAGAGGTTGACCACGCCGTAGCCGCCCAGCTTGAAGGTATTCGCCTCGTCTGCGTAGCGGCCGCTGTACAGCTGCGCTTCGCCGCCCAGCGTCCAGCCGGCCGCCTGGGTGTCGGCGTTGAGCTTGAGCATGCGCTTGGAGCGGTAGGGCAGCAGCTTGCCGGTCTCCAGGTTCTCGGGGTTCATGAAGTCCAGCGAGGCGCCCAGGTTGGCGCTGCCCAGGCGCGTGCTGCCCGACAGCGTCAGGCCGGTGATTTCCACGCTCTGCCAGTTGCGGTAGCAGTTGCAGGGAACCGCGCTGTTCCAGTCGTATGTGATGAGGTTCTTGAACTTGTTGCGGTAGACCACGGCCGAGAGGCGGTTGGCACCGGCCGCATAGTGCAGGCCCGTTTCCACGTTGGTGCTGCTTTCGGGCTTGAGGTCGGCCGCCGCCTGGCCCGTGAAGCGCTCGTACAGCGTGGGCGTTCTGAAGGCCGTGCCGGCCGATGCCACCCAGCGCCAGCGCTCGTCGATCTGCAGGCCGTAGCCCAGGCCGCCCGTGGTCTTGTTCTGCTGGTCGCGCACCTGGTCGTGGCGCAGGTTGGCGTCGAACTGGTGGCGTCCCTCCGTCAGGCGCCAGCCGGCCGACAGGGAGTTCTGCACGCGCCGGCTGTCGGTGTTCTGGGTCCAGGCGTATTGCGTGTCCAGCTTGTCCTCGCGGCGCTCCAGGTCGATGTTGAAACGGTGCTGGCCCAGCGTGAACAGGTTCTGCAGCAGGTAGTTGGTGGAGCGGCCCTTGGCGCTTTCGGGCGACTGGGTGTGGCGGTCGCTTTGGCTGTCGGTATGGGAGATCTGGACCACGCTTTTGTAGATGGCGTTCCAGCCGGCCTGCCAGCGCAGGCTGCCGGTGGTGTTCTTGACCACGTCGTAGTCGTCGAACGGCGGCGGGCTCTGGTCGTAGTGGGTGCGCAGGCGGCTGTGCAGCAGGCTGGCATCGATCTGGTGGATGCCCGTTTTGTAGCCCGCGTTCAGGCCCAGCGAGGTGTTGCTGTAGCCATCCTTGTCCGGGTTGGGCGAGAAGGTGTTTCCGGGGTAGACGTCGAAGCCGTCACTGCGCTCGTCAGCCAGGTTCAGCCCATAGGTGAAGCCGTTGGCACCGCCCTGAAATCCCGTGGCGAGCTTGCTGGTGCCCTGGTTGCCTATGCCGGCCTCGGCATAGGCGCGGGTCTGGCCGTCCGCCCGCTTGGTGAAGATCTGGATCACGCCGCCCATGGCGTCTGAGCCATAGATGGCGGCGGCCGGGCCGCGCAGCACTTCGATGCGCTCGATCTGCGCCAGCGGCAGGGTGGACCAGACCGCGCCGCCCTGCAGCTCCTGCGAGCTGTAGCGCACGCCGTCGATGAACACGGCAGTGTGCTGGTTGCTGGTGCCGCGCAGGTAGACCGAGGTGACCTGGCCCGGCCCGCCATTGCGGTTGATCTGCACGCCCGGCACCTGCACCAGCAGGTCGGCCACGCCCGTGGCGCCGCTGCGGGCAATGGTCTCGGCGTCGATCACGGTCATGTCGGCCGTGACGGTGTGCAGGGACTGTTCGCTGCGCGAGGCAGTGACGACCACGGTATCGAGCTGGGAGGCCTGTGCGCGCTGCGCCTGTTGTGCCTGTGCTTGGGCCTGGCAGGCCAGCAGCGAGGCCGCAGCCAGGGCGGACAACGTGCGCAGTACGGGAAACGCCGAGGGCGAGCGAAGAGCGGCGCCAGGGGCGCGCGCGAGGGCGAGGGTGTGCATGGATGCGAGCCAGTTGCGCGCCAGCGACCCCGCCGGCACGGAAACCACAAAGACCGGCTGCGCTGCATGCGCGGCCGGCCGCCTGTTGGCCGGTATCCAGACTGGTGACGCACTCGCCAAGGCCTTCCCGGGCTGTACGCCCAGTGGCACGGGTTTGGCGGGGGCCGGTGCCATGCACGCGGCGTTTCACTCACTGTTGCGGGGGCAGTACATGCGGGCGGCTTTATCTGGCCGCCCCATGTTTCCCGTTTAACCGCAGCCCCTGGGGCTGCTGGCACCAACGGCGGCGATTGTACGGCGGGGCGTTCAGTACCGATGTAAAGCTTGCTTGACATGTCCGCGGATGGCATTGCACAATGTCAAGCATCCTTTACACATTGCGAGAGACTTCCATGAATCAAACAACGGTCACCAACCGCCGCTATCAGAAGGAACTTGGATTTGCGCTGCTGCTCTACATGGCGCTGCTTGTGGGGGCGCTTTTGCTCAGCGCCGACATGCAGGCCGGGGCCCTGCGCACGGCGCTGCTGCTGAGCCCCATGCTGGCGTTTGCGCTGGCCGTGCGGGCCATCGTGCGCCTGGTGCGCGATACCGACGAGTTCCTGCGCAAGTCCATGCTGGAGCAGCTGGCGATTGCGGCGGCGGGTACGGCGGGCCTCACCTTCACCTACGGATTCCTGGAAATGGCAGGTTTTCCCAAGCTCAGCATGTTCATGGTATGGCCCTTGATGGGTGCGCTCTGGGTGGCGGCTTCGGTGGCCCACTGGCTGCGCAGCCGATGAGCTGTTCCGCCAAAGTGCCCCTCCCATGAAAAATGACCCCCGCGCTCCCCTTGCTGTGCAAGGTCCGCTGCCCCCCGAGGGGGTGCCTTTTCATCTTGGGGCGGCCCTGCGATGAAAAACACCATCCGTGAACTGCGCGCCGAGCGCGGCTGGAGCCAGGCTGCGCTGGCGGACCTGCTGGGCGTGTCGCGCCAGACCGTGAACGCGATCGAGACAGGCCGCTACGACCCCAGCCTGCCGCTGGCATTCGCCATCGCCCGGGTGTTCGAGACCCGTATCGAGTCCATCTTTGAAGAGGGATGAGCGCCGCGTTCAGGCCACGATCATGACCAGCAGCACCAGGCCCAGCAGGGCCAGGTAGGCCTTGGCATGCAGGGCATCGGGAATGCGGCCGATCAGCGGGGCCGCCAGCCTGATGCCGGTCCACGATCCGGCCGTCAGCAATGCAAAGGCCTGCAGGTCCACATAGCCCACATGCCAGGGGCCCAGCCCCGCGCCCCGCGATGCCAGCATGTAGGCAGCGGTGCCCGCCACGGCCATGGGCAGGGACAGCGGGCTGGCCATGGCCGTGGCCGCCGCCATGCTGGCGCCACGCCTGCGCATCAGCGGCACGGTCATCACGCTGCCGCCCACGCCCAGGAAGGCTGCAATCGCGCCAATCGCCAGGCCTGCGATGGCGGCGGGCCTGCGGCCCATGGGCTGCAATTGGGCGGTGGTGCCGTGCACGAAGCCCGGGCGCAGCAGCGCGTCGGCAATGGTCAGCGCAAGGTAGGCAATGAAAGCCCAGCGCACCCATTCCCCGCTGATCCAGGTGGCGGCCGCCGCGCCCGCCACGGCGCCGGCCGCGATGAAGCCGGCCAGTGCCCGCACCTGATCCCAGGGCAGAGCGCCCGCGCGGTGCTGGCGCAGCGTGGCCATGGAGGCGCCGAAAATCATCACGCAGGTGGAGGTGGCCACGGCAATGTGCATGGCAGCCTGGCCAACGGCGGAGTCCGCGCCGTGGATGGAGGTCAGCAGCGCATAAAGCAGCGGAACGGCCACGAAGCCGCCGCCAAAGCCGAAGAGCACGGTGGTCACGCCGGCAAGCACACCGAAAGCCAGCAGCAGGAGAGGGAACACAGACAGTCCTTTGGAAAAAACGAGCAAGGACTGAACCTTAGGATGCTGCGGTTTGGCCTGCTTTCGCGGATAGGTCAATAATCCTCGAATTCCTGCCAAAGCCTGTTGGCTGTTTTCCGGACATCCCCATGCTCAACATCCCGCTGCATTCCGTGGACGCCGTGGCTCGCGACGTGCTGGCCATCGGCACCGACTACACGCCTGGCACGCTGCTGCCCACGCACAGCCACCGGCGTGCCCAGTTTCTCTATGGGATGAGCGGGCTGATGGAAGTGGAAACCGACGACGGCGCCTGGACCATCCCGCCCTACAGCGGCGTGTGGATTCCGGCCAGCAAGCCGCACAGCGTGCGCATGCAGGGCGTGAGCACGCGCAGCCTGTACATCGAACCGGCTGCTGCGCCTCGCCCGGGTGTGCATTGCGAGGCCCTGGTCGTCACCCCGCTGCTGCACCAGCTGCTGCTGTCCTGCGCCGACCTGCCGGCGCTGTACGACGAAGCAGGCCGCGACGGCGCCCTGGTCACGCTGGTGCTGCATGAGCTGGCCTCGGCCCGCAGCCTGCCGCTGTTCGCGCCCATTCCCCGCGATGAAAAGCTGGCCGCCCTGTGCAAGCAGTTCCTGGCCCAGCCCAGCATCCGCGCCACGCCCCAGGATTGGGCACAGGCGTTGAACAAGAGCCTGCGCACCTTCAGCCGGTTTTTCCAGCAGCACACAGGCATGGCCTTTGGCGCCTGGCGTCAGCAGGCCTGCCTGCTGGCGGCGGTGTCGAGGCTGTCTGCGGGCGCATCGGTCACGCAGGTGGCCCTGGACCTGGGCTATGACAGCCCCAGCGCGTTTTCCACCATGTTCCGCAAGGCGCTGGGCCGGGTGCCTTCGGAGCTGGTGAGCCGGGTCTAGGCGGGGACGCTGGCCTGGGCAGCCGTCTCCCGCGTCATGGCCCAGAACACCAGGGCCGCCAGGCTGAACGCCGCCCCCGCCACGCAGACGCCGTGCCAGCCAAACCGCGCGTAGGCGTTGGTGGAAATCAGCGCGCCCAGCCCGCTGCCCACGGCATAGAACAGCATGTACAGGCCCACCAGCCGGCTGTGGGCCTGCGGGTTGCTGCGAAAGATCAGGCTCTGGTTGGTCACATGCAGGGCCTGGCCGCCCAGGTCCAGCAGCACGATGCCGACTACCAGCGCCCACAGCGATTGCTCCAGCAGCGCAATCGGCGCCCAGGCCAGCAGCAGGATCACCAGCGCGCCCAGGCTGGTGCGCTGCGCGAAACCCTGGTCGGCCCAGTGGCCGGCACGGGCTGCTGCCAGTGCGCCCACCACGCCCGCCAGGCCAAAGGCGCCGATGGCCGTGAGCGACAGGCTGTAGGGCGGTGCGCTCAGCGGCAGAACCAGGGCGCTCCAGAAGATATTGAAGGTGGCAAACATCAGCAGGGCCAGCATGCCGCGTGTGCGCAGCATGCGGTCCTGGCGCAGCAGCTGGAGCATGGAGGCGAGCAGCTGCGTGTAGCTGGGTGCATGCAAGGGCACCGCCAGCCGGGGCAGCTGCCGCCACAGGAGCCAGGCCAGGGCCAGCATCAACAGGGCCGAGCAGGCATAGACGCCACGCCAGCCAGCCAGGTCACCCACGGCGCCGGCAAACACGCGCGCCAAAAGCAGGCCGATGAAAACCCCGCCCTGGGCCGCGCCCACCACGCGCCCGCGCTCATGCGCCTGGCTGGCGCTGGCCGCATAGGCGATCAGCCCCTGCGTCATGGCCGTGCCCAGCAGGCCCACGGCCAGCATGCCCGCCAGCAGCAGAACGGCCGAACGCGCGGTGCTGACGGCCGCCAGAGCCAGCACCAGGCCCAGCAACTGCAAAAGCATGAGCCGCCGCCGCTCCAGCCGGTCGCCCAGCGGCACCAGCAGCAGCAGCGCCAGCGCGCAGCCGGCCTGCGTGGCGGTGACCACGCCGCCCACGGCCGCATGGCTGATGCCGAAGTCGGCCGACAGCGCCTCCAGCAGCGGCTGGGCGTAGTAGACATTGGCCACGCTCAGGCCGCTGGCAGCGGCGAACAGCAGCACCAGGCTGCGCGGCATGCGGACCGTGTCCGGAGCAGGGAAGGCGTTCATGGGTTGAATCCGGTTGCAAAACAAAACTGGTTGGATGCTAGTTGAACCAGTTTTGAAATGCAACCACAATGACGTCATGAAAGAAGACACCCGTCCTGACACACCGCAGCCCTGTCCGGTGGCCCGCTCCCTGGATGTGATCGGCGACCGCTGGTCGCTGCTCATCGTGCGCGATGCCTTCGATGGCATCAGCCGCTTTGGCGATTTCCAGCGCAGCCTGGGCGCGGCCCGCAATATCCTGGCCGACCGGCTGCGCCGGCTGGTGGAGGCCGGCATCCTCGAAACCCGCCCGGCCGCAGAAGGCTCGGCCTACCTGGAATACGTGCTCACGGCCCAGGGCCTTGAGCTGTTCCCGGTGATCGTGGCCTTGCGGCAGTGGGGTGAAGGCCATCTGTTCGCGCCGGGCGAACCTCATTCGCTGCTGCTGGACCGCCAGACCGGCCAGCCTGTCGCGCCCATGCTGCCGCGCAGCGGGGATGGCCGGGCCTTGCTGCCGGGCCAGACCGTGGTTCAGAAAATCGATTGATGGATGTCCATGCTCTCTGCCTTCCTACCACTCATCTACGTACAGATTTCTCCCAAGCGCCTGACGCTGAAGGATCCGAAGACCGGGCAGACCCTGTCGGAGGTTCCCGAGCTGGCCCTGAGTCCGCCGCCCCGGCGCCGGATTCTCGCGGCCGGCCCGCAGGCCAGGCTCGCGGCTGCATCGGAGCCTGCCGAAGTCGTCAATCCCTTCGCCCACCCGCGTTCGCTGATATCGGACTTCATCCTGGCCGAGCAGCTTCTCAAGTACCAGCTCAGGCGCATGCATCGGCGTGCTTGGCTGGCGGCCTCCCCGCACATCGTCATCCATCCGCTCGGCGACCCCGAGGGCGGATTCACCCAGGTGGAACTGAGGGCCTTGCGCGAGCTGGCCAACGCGGCCGGCGCCTCGAAGGTGAATGTCTGGACAGGCCGGCCCTTGACAGACGAGGAATTGCTGACGCGCAAGCCCCCTGCGCAGGGCGGTGTCTGGGAGTGAGGCTTTGCTCCTCGCCATGAAAAAAGCGCCCGTCACAACGGGCGCTTTGTCTGGGTCAGCGCAAGGGCCGATAACGCGCTATCAGAACCGCGCCATCAGAACCGCGCCGTCATCCCCACGAAGTAGGTACGGCCGCCGTTGTCATAGTTGGCGCCGATGGTGCGGGTTTCCTTGTCGGCCAGGTTGATGATGCCGGCGCGCAGGGTGAGGGTGTCGGTCACGTTGTAGTTCATGGACACGTCAAAGGTCGTATAGGCCTTGGCGAAGGTGGTGGCCGTGCCCGTGGTCACGACTTCCTTGCCCACGTGGCGGGCGCTGAACATGGCGGACCAGCCCTGGCGGATCTGCCACTGCAGCGACGAGTAGATGGACAGCTCGGGCACGGCCAGCAGCGAGGCGCCCGTGCTCAGGTTCTTGGACTCGAACATCTTGGTGATGTTGGTGTTCCAGGTCAGGCCCTTGGCCAGGGGAACGTTCACGAAGCCTTCCAGGCCGCGCGTGCGGGCACGCTGGGCGTTGGCCATGCGGGTCCACCAGAAGCCGTTGTAGAAGCCCAGCGGCTGGTAGTCGATCTTGTTCTTGAAGTTGGTGTGGAAGTACGTGGCGCCCAGGGCCCAGCCATTGCGGTCCCAGCTCGTGCCCAGCTCGAAGTTGGTGCTGGTCTCGGGCTGCAGGTCGGGGTTGCCGGCCATGTAGCAGCCGCGCGTGCCGTCGGCGTTGACGCTAGTGCTGGTCCAGCCCATGCCGGCCAGGCTGCGGCAGCCGTTGCCCCCGGATTGCGTGGCGGCGCTGGCCGAGTTTTCCTTCAGGTTGGGCGCACGGAAGCCGCGCGAGACGCCGCCGCGCACCGTCCACTCCG
Source organism: Delftia sp. DLF01 (assembly GCF_014852125.1). Taxonomy (NCBI): domain Bacteria; kingdom Pseudomonadati; phylum Pseudomonadota; class Betaproteobacteria; order Burkholderiales; family Comamonadaceae; genus Delftia; species Delftia sp. DLF01. Next base: position 47,433 of record NZ_JACVAZ010000003.1, on the reverse strand, counting down.
AGGCCGGGTGGTAGACCAGGTAGGCGCGCGGGCTCCAGTTGTTGCCGTATTTCTGATGGTGGTCCATGCGCAGGCCCAGCGTCAGCGCCAGGTTCTCGCGCAGGAAGATCTGGTCCTCGCCGAACAGCGCCCAGGTGGTGGCGCTCAGGCCCGAGCCCGAGACCGGGCGCCCCGCGTAGTCGATGGGCGCCAGGCCGATGGTGTCGCGGTTGTCCAGCGACTCGCGGCGCCACTGCATGCCCAGCGTCATGGCCTGGTCCAGGCCCCACAGCTTCAACGGCTTGTCGATGCGGCCGTCCAGCGTGGTTTCCTTGGAGTTGTTGCCGATGGTGTCGCCCTTGTCCTCGTACTTGTTGTGCACGAGGTTGAGCTTGGAGGTCAGGTCGCCCCAGCGGCCGTCATGGCTGAGGCCGAACTTGGTCTGCTCCAGCTTGCTCAGGCCCCAGGGATAGACCACCTGGTCGCCCGACGCCGTGCGCGCGTCGGAGCCCGTGGCGCGCTGGATGCCTTGCGCGGCCTCGATGCCGATCACCTGGTCGGGCGTGAGCTGCCAGTTGAGCAGGGCGTTGAGGTTTTGCTTGCGCGAGCCGGCCGTGGACTGGTAGGTGCCCGGGAAGCCGCCCGTGCTCTCGTCGGCTGCGCGGTCCGTGTAGTTGCCGCCCAGGCGCAGGCCGAACTTGTCGGACAGCGGGCCGCTGATGTTGAAGCCCAGCTGGCGCGTGTCGCCGCGGTCGCCGTCGGAGGGCTTGCTGTAGTTCAGCGTCGTCGAGCCGCTCCAGCGCTTGCCGATCTTGCGCGTGATGATGTTGATCACGCCGCCCATGGCGTCCGAGCCGTACAGCGAGGACATGGGACCGCGCACCACCTCGATGCGCTCGATCATCTCGGGCGAGATCCAGTCCAGATCCTGCGAGCCCAGGTCGTCGCGGTAGTTGATGCCGGCAGAGTTGCCCTGGCGCTTGCCGTCCACCAGGATCAGCGTGTACTTCTCGGGCAGGCCGCGCAGCTTGATCTTGGACTGGGCGCCCGTGCCCGACAGGCCGCCGGTCACGCCGGGAATGGTGGACAGCAGCTCGCCGATGCTGGTGACGGGCTTGCGCTCGATGTCCTCGCGGGTAATCACGCTGATGCTGGCCGGCGCTTCCTTGATGTCCACGGCCGTGCCCGAGGCCGTCACCACCACGGTGGACAGGGACGTGTCGGCCTTGTTGTCGGCTGACTGGGCATGGGCCATGGATGTGCATGCCAAGGCGGCGCAAAGAGGAAGCGGGCGGAGCACCGAGATTCTGACCATCTTTGTAAAGTTCCGGTTTGGTTAAAAATCAAGGTGCGAATGATAACGATTTGTATCCACATCTTTTTGTTGGCGTAAAGACAGTTGTATTTTTGTTTACTCGTTATCTAACTGCTGGACAGGCCAAAGATGCTGTGCACAAGTTTGGTGCGCAGCAAGAGGGGCAGCGGAGGCGCTGAGGGAGGCGCTGAAGGGGGCCGCAGAGGGTGCGCGGGCGCCAAAGGCCCCTGCAATGGCCGCCCCCATGCGCAGGGGGGCGGCCGGGAGAGGGTCAGCGCGGTTCGGCTGCCGTGCCCGCAAGGGCGGTGGAACGCTCCGCCGACTGGCGCGATGCCTGGCGGCGCACGAACTGGTAGGCGATGGCCAGCAGGGCAAACCAGACCGGCGTCACCACCAGCGCCTGGCGCGTGTCGGCCTGCAAGGTGAGCAGGCCCAGGATGGCGGCAAAGAACACCAGGCAGGCCCAGCACATGGCCACGCCGCCGGGCATCTTGTAGCGCGAAGCCTCATGCAGGGCCGCGCGCTGGCGCCGGTAGGCGATATAGGACAGCAGGATCAGCGACCACACGAACATGAACAGAATGGCCGATACCGTGGTGACCAGCGTGAAGGCTTCCACAAGATCGGGCACCACCCACATCAGAAACGCGCCGGCCAGCAGGCAGGTGCAGGAAAACAGCAGCCCGCGCGAGGGCACGCTGCTGCGCGACAGCCGGTGGAAGGCCCGGGGCGCATCGCCCTTGAGTGCCAGGCCGTAGAGCATGCGGCTGGTGGAGAACACGCCGCTGTTGGCCGACGAGGCAGCCGAGGTCAGCACCACGAAATTGATCACGCCCGCGGCGGCCGGCAGGCCTGCGAGCACGAACAGCTCCACGAACGGGCTCTTGCCGGGCACCACGTCGCGCCAGGGGGTGACGGCCATGATGGCGATCAGGGCCAGCACGTAGAACACGATGATGCGCACGGGAATCGAATTGATGGCGCGCGGCAGCGTGCGCTCGGGGTCCTTGGCCTCGGCCGCCGTGGTGCCCACCAGCTCGATGCCCACGAAGGCGAACACCGCGATCTGGAAGCCCGCGAAGAAGCCCATCATCCCGTTGGGGAACATGCCGCCGTCATTCCAGAGGTTGGACAGGCTGGCCGTGCGGCCCGCAGGCGAGACGAAGGCGGCCCCCACCATGTACAGCCCCGTGCCCACCAGGGCCACGATGGCCACGATCTTGATCATGGCGAACCAGAATTCGATCTCGCCGAACAGCTTCACCGTCAGCAGGTTCAGGCCCAGCAGCAGGCCCACGCAGGCGATGGCCGGTGCCCACTGCGGCAGGTCCGGGAACCAGAACTGCGAGTAGGCCGAGATGGCGATCACGTCGGCAATGCCCGTGACGATCCAGCAGAACCAGTACGTCCAGCCCGTGAAGAAGCCCGCCCAGGGGCCGAGCAGGTCGGATGAGAAGTCGATGAAGGAGCGGTACTGCAGGTTGGACAGCAGCAGCTCGCCCATGGCCCGCATCACGAAGAACAGCATCACGCCGATGATGGTGTAGACAAAGATGATGGACGGGCCGGCCAGGCTGATGGTCTTGCCCGAGCCCATGAACAGGCCCGTGCCTATGGCCCCGCCGATGGCGATGAGCTGGATATGGCGGTTGGTGAGATTGCGCTGCAGGTCGTCTTGACCGTGCAGGCCCTGGCCGGCTGGCGGGGCCTTGTGTGTCATCAGAGAACTCCGGGGAAGACTGGCAAAGCGATGGCAGAAAGGGGGAATCCGCCTGCCGCGGCCGTGTTTTCAGTCTCTGCATGGAGTCCATGCCTGGAAATGCGGCAGCGCAGCAAAACGGAACGAAGGCCGCGAGGATACCCGAACCTCGCCCTCGCATCGGCCCTGCCGCGCCGCCGCGCTCCGGTGAATGGAGCGGGCTTGATATGGGTGGATCAGCCGCGTTGAGCAGCGATCAGTCGCACTTGGCCGTGCTCATGCCGCGCTCAGCCGTGCTCAGCCGCGCGCCAGGCGCTTGGCATTGGCCACCGCCGTGCGGTGCACGGGGGCCAGGCCCTTGCCCACCACGCCCCACATGGCGTTTTGCCATTGCGAGGCCTGCGATGCCAGGACTCCGCCGTTCCAGCTGGAGGTGCTCCAGGGGGTCCAGCACATGCGCATCCAGGCCTGCATCAGGGCCTGGCTGGCAACCATGGACTGCATGCCCATCGCCGCCCAGGATTGCTGGAAGGCTGTCTGTTTCTCGGACACCATGCGTGTGAATTCACGCCGGTCCCGCGCGGAGGGATTGGCACCTGCCATGGCCATGCGGGTAAGGCGATGGGCCACGACCTGGGGCGCTGCGACGGCCAGGTCGGTGGCCTGGCGGGCGACCAGGGCGGCCCGGGGATTTTTGCGATTTGCCATGTGCACTCCTGAAGCTGGGTTCACTTTATCCAGATGGATGCCGGCCCGCGTAGGCCGATGACGCAATGCAGCAAAAACGGATTTATCGCGGCTGGGCCTGTGGCGCTGACGCGGCTGCGTCCTGCACGGCAGGGGATACCAGGGCACGCCACCAGCGCTCGCCTGCATGGGGGGCATCCAGGTCCACGCGCTCGCCCATCATGGGGGTGGCCACGGCAATGCCGTGCTCGGCACCCAGGGCCAGCACGCGCTCGAAGGGGTCCCACCAGGCATGCATGGCCAGGCTGAAGGTGCCGTTGTGAATGGGCAGCAGCCAGCGTCCGCCCAGGTCGCGGTGGGCCTGCACGGTCTGGGCCGGGTGCATGTGCACATAGGGCCAGTGCGGGTCGTAGGCGCCGGTTTCCATCAGCGTGAGGTCGAAGGGGCCGAAGCGCCGGCCGATTTCCGCAAAGCCGTCGAAATAGCCGCCGTCGCCGCTGAAGAAGACGCGCAGCGTGTCGGCGCTTGCCAGGTCCTCGATGACCCAGGACGCCCATAGCGTGCGGTTGCCGTCGCGCAGGCCCCGGCCCGAGAAATGCTGGGCCGGCGTGGCCGTGAAGCGCAGGCCGTCCACCTGCACGTCCTGCCACCAGTCGAACTGGCGCACCTTCTCGGGGGCCACGCCCCAGTCCATGAGCCGGTCGCCCACGCCGAGCGTGCACAGGAAGAAGTCGACCCGGGGCGCCAGGGCGCGGATGGTGGCACGGTCCAGATGGTCGTAGTGGTCGTGCGAGAGCACCACGCCGCGCAGCGCGGGCAGTTCATGCAGGGCGATGGGCGGCGCATGAAAGCGCTTGGGGCCGATGAAGGAAAAGGGCGAGGCGCGCTCGGCAAACACCGGGTCGGTGATCCACCAGCCGCCGCGCAGCTTCATCAGCAGCGTAGAGTGGCCCAGGCGGTACAGGCTGCGCTCGGGGGCGGCGGCCAGGTCCGCCGGGGTGAGCCGCTGCACGGGCAGGGGCGCCGCAGGCTCGGTGTCCTTGGGCTTGTTGAAGAAAAAGTCCCACATCACCTTGGCGTCGGGCTGGGGCGCGTTGGCGGGGCGGGGATGGACGTTGCGAAAGCGCCCGCCCACCGACTGGGGTGATTGGGCGTAGTCGGCAATCGGGGCGCGGAAGATGCGGGGTGTTTTCACGGTGCTCCGTCGGTGTTCAGGCCGCCGCCATCATGGAACCGGTGGCGCAGCCCTGTCGAGATGGTGGTCTTGGCGGCCCGATTCAAGGCGCCTTGCGTGTCGTCATGTAAACAAAAAAGGAGCTGCCCCTGCACGCAGCTCCTTGTCGTGATGGCCGCAAGCTGGGCCTCAATGGGCGCCGGCCGCCTCGGCACCGCCGGCATGGCCCGCAGGGCGCCTGGTCATCCAGATGAGCACGATCAGCACCAGGAACAGCACGGACGACGCCAGGAAGATGTCGTCCGCCGCCCGCGTATAGGCCTGCTGGTCGATAAGCCGGTTGATCTGGGCCAGCGCCTGCGCCTGGCTCAGACCTGCGGCCTGCAGCCCCTGCAGGGTGACGCCGAACACGCCCTGGCCCTGGATCAGCCCTTCGGTCAGATGGGCGTGGTGCAGCGCGGCGCGGTTTTCCCAGAGCGTGGTGGCGATGGAGGTGCCCATGGCACCCGCCGTGATGCGCACGAAGTTGCTCAGGCCTGCGGCGGCCGGGATACGGTCCGGCGAGATGCCCGACAGCGTGATCGTCGTCAGCGGGATGAAAAAGAACGCCATGGCCCCGCCCTGGATCAGCGTGGGCACCAGGATGTGCATGAAGTCCGTCTCCACCGTGAAGCGCGAGCGCATCCACAGCACCAGGGCGAACACCACGAAGGCGCCCGTGGCCATCTTGCGCGGGTCCCACTGCGTGACCTTGCGGCCCACCAGCGGCGTCAGGATGATGGCGAAGATGCCCACCGGCGCCAGCGCCATGCCGGCGGTGGTGGAGGTATAGCCCATCCACTGCTGCAGCCACAGCGGCAGCAGCACCACGTTGCCGAAGAACAGGCCGTAGGCAATCGACAGCGCCACCGAGCCCGCCGCGAAATTGCGGCGCATGAACAGGCGCAGGTCCACCACCGGGTGCGCATCCGTCAGCTCCCAGACCAGGAAGACCACGAAGCTCACGATGGCCAGCACGCACAGCGTGACGATCTCGCCCGAGGCGAACCAGTCCAGCTCCTTGCCCTTGTCCAGCATCAGTTGCAGCGCGCCCACCCACAGCACCAGCAGGGCCAGGCCCACGGAGTCGATGGGCAGCTTGCGCGTGGGGGTCTCGCGGCTGCGGTAGATGCTCCAGGTCATCAGGGCCGACAGCAGGCCCACGGGCACGTTGATGTAGAAGATCCAGGGCCAGGAGATGTTGTCCGTGATCCAGCCCCCCAGCAGCGGCCCGACCACGGGCGCCACCAGGGTGGTCATCCCCCACAGCGCCAGCGCCACCCCGGCCTTGGCCGGCGGGTAGCTGGACAGCAGCAGCGTCTGCGACAGCGGGATCATGGGGCCGGCGACCAGCCCCTGGAGCACGCGGAACAGCACCAGCATCTCCAGCGACGAGGCAAAGCCGCACAGCCAGGAGGTCAGCACGAACAGCAGCACGCTCATGGTGAACAGGCGCACGGCGCCGAAGCGCTGCGTGAGCCAGCCCGTGAGCGGCACCGAGATGGCGTTGGCCACGCCAAAGCTGGTGATCACCCAGGTGCCCTGGCTGGGGCTGACGCCCACGTCGCCCGAGATCGCCGGAATGGCGACGTTGGCGATGGACGAGTCCAGCACGTTCATGAAGGTGGCCAGCGACAGGGCCAGCGTGCCCAGGGCCAGCTGGGCGCCCTTGAGCGGTGCGGGCCGTGCGGGCATGGCAGGCGGTGCCGAGGGTGGCGCGGCAGGCGGCACGGTCGGCCCGCCCGGCTGCGCCGGCTCCGGCACGGCGGTGGTAGAGGAAGTCATAGGCAGTCCGCGTAGGTTCTGGGAAGGCGGGTAAGCGATGCCTGCTTACTTGGACTGCGTGGCCTGCGCGTCAACCGGCGCGGAGGCCACTGCGGCTGGCGCCTTGCCCTGTGACCTGTCTTGCGCATCGGCCATGGCGACGGGTGGCAGCTCGGGCAACTGCTTGAGCGGCGCCACGTTCTGGCCTGCCACGATGTGGGCGATGCGTTCCTCGGCCTGCGGCAACGCCATGTCGTAGATGGAGGTCTGAGCCACGGGGGCATTGCGCGTGGCGGTTGCCAGGACTTCGCCCTGCTGGTCGCGCACGTCCACCTTGGCCTCCATCGACAGGCCCACGCGCAGCGGGTGCTGGGCCAGGTCTTCCGGCGCCAGCGCAATGCGCACGGGCACGCGCTGCACCACCTTGATCCAGTTGCCGGTGGCGTTCTGCGCGGGCAGCAGCGAGAAGGCCGCGCCGGTTCCTGCGCCCATGCCCACCACAGTGCCGTGGTAGCTGATCTTGTCGCCGTAGACATCGGCCGTCAGCTCGGTCTTCTGGCCGATGCGCAGCTGGGCCAGCTGGCTTTCCTTGAAGTTGGCATCCACCCAGAGGTTGTGCAGGCCCACCACCGTCATCAGCGGCGCGCCCGAGGCCACGCGCTGGCCCAGTTGCACGCCGCGCTTGGCCACATAGCCTTCCACGGGCGAGACCAGGCGCGTGCGCTGCAGCGCCAGATAGGCCTCGCGCACCTTGGCGGAAGCGGCGATCACGCTGGGGTGCTCTTCGGCGCTGCTGCCCTTGGTCTGGGCTTCGGCAGCGGTCAGCTGCGCCTTGGCGGCGCGCACGGCGGCTTCTGCTGCCGAGGCGGCATTGCCTGCCGTGCGGGCCAGGGACTGGGCGTGGTCGAACTCTTCCTTGCCCACGGCGCCCGTGGCCAGCAACGGGCGGCGGCGGTCCACGTCCTCGCGGGCGCGGGCGGCATCGGCCTGCAGGCGGGCCAGGTCGGCCTCGCGCTGGGCCACCTGGGCCACCAGGGGCGCATTGTTGGCGTACAGCGTGCGCACCTGGCGCACGGTCTGGGCCAGCTGGGACTCGGCCTGGGACAGGGCGACCAGGGCATCGGCCGAGTCCAGCTGCACCAGCAGCTGGCCGGGCTTGACGTAGTCGGTGTCGTCGGCGCCGATGCTGATCACCGTGCCGCCGATCTGCGGCGTGATCTGCACCACGTTGCCCGCCACATAGGCGTTGTCCGTGGTCTGGTAGTTGCGGGCCACCATCCAGTGCCAGCCGCCCCAGGCGACGGCGGCCACCGCGACGGCGGCGGCGATGAGGGTCAGGCCCTTGCGGCGGCCCTGCGGATTGGCCACGGGCGAGGCTGCGGCCGGTGCGGCGGCAGGGCTGGGTGCTTGCTTGTTGGTGTCGGTCATGGTGTACGGCGCTTTGTTATCTGTGAATGTGGTTGTGCGGCCGGGGCAGGGAGCTGGCGGTCTGTCACGCTGGCTGGCGGTCTGCCCGGTGGAGGGTCAAGAGTGCGTTGGATTCCTGTGCGGGTTGCAATCTCAGTGCTGGCTGACCTGCACGGCAGCCGTGCCATCGGTCCAGCCGCCGCCCAGCGCCTTCATCAGCGACACGCGCGTGTCCAGCGCACGGGCGCGCAGGTCCACGTCCAGGCGGCGCTGGGTGATCACCTGGGTTTCGGTGTTCAGCACCGTCACCTGGCTGGCCAGGCCCGCCTTGTAGCGCTGCACGGCAAAGTCGTAGGCGCGTTCGGCCTTCTCCAGCGACTCGGCCTGCAGCTGCTGTTGGCGCACCAGCGATTGCACGGAAGTGATGGCGTCGCCCGCTTCCTTGACCGCATCGAGCACCACGCCGTTGTACTGGGCAATGGCGGTGTCCAGGTCGGCCTGCGTGCCGCGCAACTGGGCGCGCAGGCGCTTGCCGTCGAACAGGGGCAGGCGCAGCGCGGGCGTGATGCCCATCTGGCGCGAGCTGCCCTTGAACAGGTTGTCCAGACCGATGGCATTGAGGCCGATGAAGGCCGTGAGATTGATATCGGGGTAGAAATCCGCCCGCGCGCTCTCTATGCCCTGCGTTGCGGACTCCACGCGCCAGCGCGCGGCCACCACATCGGGGCGGCGGCCCAGCAGGTCGGCACCCAATTGGCCAGGCACGGCCTGGATCTGCAGCGCGGCCAGACGGGGCGACAGCTGCAGCTGCGCCTCGGGCACCTGCCCGCAGAGCACGGCGATGGTGCGGCGCGCCAGCGTGATCTGCTCGTCCAGCATTTCGATCTGGGTGCCGGCATCGGGCAGGCCGGCCTGGGCCTGGGTCAGCTCCACCTGGCTGTCCAGCCCGGCGCGCGTGCGCTGCTGGCTCAGGTCCAGCAGCGACTGGCGCTGGGTCAGCGTGCGGCCAGCCACATCCTTTTGGGCAATCAGGCGAGCCAGCGCCACATAGCTGCGCGCCACCTGGGCGGCGAGCTGGTTGGTGGCGGCGGCGCTGTCGGCCTGGGCGGCACGGGCCTGGCCCAGGGCGGCCTGCAGGTCGGCGGCATGGCGGCCAAAGAAATCCGGTGTCCAGCTCAGGCCGGCCTGCAGGTTGCCGGTGTTGTAGGTATGGCCGGCAATGGGTGCGGGCACCAGGCCGTTGGCGCTGTAGTGCTGGCGCGTGGCGTCGACGCCGAGCGTGCCGCGCACATCGGTGGCCGTGCTGGTGGCCGTGGCCAGGGCGGCAGCCTTGTCGAAGCGGGCGCGGCTCATGGCCAGGCTGGGGCTGCCCTGCAGCGCCTGGGCGATCAGCGAATCCAGCTGGGCATCGCCCAGGGACTTCCACCAATCGGCGGCGGGCAGGCTGGTATTGGCGCCTGTCTCGGACTGGGCCGTCAGACCCAGGTCGGAGGCGCCCAGCCGGGCCAGCGGCTCATGGGCCGGGCCCTGGGAAGCACAACCGGCCAGGGCCAGCGCAGCGCACAGGGTGGCCGCTGCGGCGGCCACGCGGCGGGGCGCGGCGGACACGGAAACAAAGGATTTGGGCATGGTGGTCTGCCTGTTGGGGGTCAAGAATCAGGAAATCGGAAACCGGGGCGGAAAAAGGGGGCTGGCGCTGTCAGCCGACAGGCGTGGCAGGCGCAGGGGCCGGCGGCGCAGCTTCCGGCGCGCGCATTGCATCGCCGTTGGCCAGCAGGCGGCGCAGCATGTCCAGCAGCTGGCGGGACTCGTCATGGCTGAAGCCGGCCATATGGGCATTCATCACGCTGGACAGCACCTGCGGCACCTTGGCCGCCATAGCACGGCCTTCATCGGTCAGCACCAGCTTGACCACGCGCCGGTCCACCGTGGAGCGCTCGCGCCGCAGCATGCCCTTGGATTCGAGCCGGTCCAGTGCCCGCGTGATGGAGGCCGGATCCAGCCCCAGGTCACGCGCCATGCCGGCATTGGTGGCGTCGCTGCACAGCAGCAGCTTGTACAGCGGCAGCCACTGCACATAGGTCAGCTCATGCTCGGCCAACTGCGCATCGGCCTGCTGGAGGATGGAGCTGAGCACCTTGCGCATGAGGAACCCCACGCTCTCGAAGGGCGTGTAGCTGCCAGGGCTGTAGAAGTCCGAGGGCTGCAGGCCGTTGGGCAGGGGTGGCTGGGTCATGGTGTCTGCGGGTGAAATAATTGACTGCGCAATGATTGTTGCGGCAATTATTGCAGAAGCACACGCTGGATGTGTGCCGGGGTCGGGGGTGGGGTTTTTCCCAGGACGCTGTGGGATGTCTTCTGCGGTGACTCAAGCATCTGGATGCGTCTTTTGGTCAGCCGACAGTTCTGGAGGCAAGTGCGAAGCGGCCATTTGGCATTGGCCTGCCCGTATCGCTCATGGCACTGCGCTTCATGGGATTGGCGTTTGTGATGAATGCGACATCGTGAATAGTTGCTGTGCTAACCTTTTTCCCGGCACGACACCAATTGCCTTGATGATTCCAGGTATTTGCCCTTGCCCATCTTGGAACGGGGGAAATTGATGTGTTTCTTCATTGCGATTGTTTAAGATGATCTTCTTTATTGTGTAAGATGTAGGTATTTTATGGAGGGTGCTTTGCCATTTATTTTGATTTCAATCTGATGGTTCATTCATGAGGGGTATTTGAGAATTGAAAGGTAACCTCCTTGCTGGATAGTTCTGCAAATGCTTAAATTTCACAGTGCCATGATTTATAAAGAACTTGGACTTCTTCTTGCTTTTGCTATTTTTCCGTCATACGGTAGTTCTGAGACATTGCCGTTGATAGATTATATTTGGCATGATCCTTCCTATCCGCCTGAGTCGAATTCTGTTTATATCATCAACGGATATTTTGATAAGCCGGAGAAGGCATGTAAGGCATTTGTAGAAAAACTAGGAGGTATGGGGCTTCCTGTGGCATTTACACACCAGTTTTTAGATGTTGTGCCAAATACGCCAAATTTGTTCTGTTACGCTACGGCCATTGCGTACCCGGCGAGCGGAAATTATTCTTGGATCTTCTATACAAAATTCATACCATACACCATAAAGATAGAAGGCCCCTCAAGCACCTCTGCGTTACCAAGTCTTTCCGGCCCTGTTCATCAGAGAATCAGCATTACACGAAATGATGGCACTGGAGTTCAAACTCAATTCTATCTTCAGTATAACAATCATTCCGCTCCAGGAACTTCATTGACCGAGACTCTGCAAACGGATGAAAACGGGGTCTATGAGTTCCTTTACGTTCCTCCGTATTTCAAGGGGATAAGCTTCGATTTCAACGTGCGTTGTAATAAATGTGGAAACGTGGATTACAAAAGTATTGTTGTGGCGCCTGTCGAGCTTTCTCCGCAGATGTGCACTCGTGAATGAAATGATTGGATGGGGAGGGGCCTCTATGTATTGTTTCAAATATTTGCTTTCGGGAATCTCTTGCGCAAATTTCTTGCTGAAGAGATATTTCAGTCAATCGTTGGTTTGCCTATTTTTCATTCTGGCAGCTGACTATTCTTTTTCTCAAAGCGTTCCGGACACTCCTCGAAATATCCAGTCCCACATGGACTGGATTGACCAGGGTGCACAGCCGTTGTCGTTTGCGCATTATTTCAACAGCGGCGACGTTGATGGGGAAGCCGATGTTGGGATGGGCAAGGGCTGGAAGCATTCTTGGATTTCCCGGGTCAAATTGCCAACGAACCAGGGGGCGGAATTTTCGTCCAGCGTATCGGTGCAGATGCCTGATGGAACATCCGTGCTGTTCTTCAAGGGCAATAGTCAGTCTTCTGCCTGGGTGGCCGCCTCTGGCATCGACCGGATTCAAGGCACCATGGGGGGTCAGTGGAAGTACTATCGTGCCAGTGATGACAGCTGGTGGCATTTCGACAACAAGGGCTGGCTCACGCGGATCGTGATGCGCAATGGCTGGGCGTATCAGGTAACCCAGACCGAGGGCAAGGTGACGTCCGTATCCAACTCCTTCGGACGGCAGTTGAACTTTCTCTATCGGACTGATGGGCGGCTGGATTCGGTTCAATTGCCTGATGGCAACTCTATCAACTACAGCTACAACGCCAACGGCAGTTTGAAGGCTGTCAAATTCAACGATGCACAGACTCGGGCCTATGCCTATGAAAGCACGTCATTTCCCGAATTGGTGACGGGTATTGCAGATTCGCAGGGAAATCAATTGATGGGCTTCTCCTACCAGGGAGATGGAACATTGACGGAAACCAGACGCGCCGGGGTGCAGGGTAGCTATGCTGTTTCCACTTCTGTCGCAGCCAATCTCCCTGCGGGCGGTGCGATGCTTCCAGTAGGCACGCACGACCCAAATTGGTACAAGGCGTCGGTGACCACCACAGCTCCCAATGGCTCGGTAAATACTCGAAATTACGAAGGAACTGCCACCGGCGTGCGTGTGGTCAGCCAGAGCAACGCCCGGTCAGGGAATACATTCAAGGAAGAAATCGGTCAGGACCTCTTGCCATCTTTCAAGGAAGATTTCATGGGCAACAGGATCAGCTACCAATGGGACACGCAGCGGCAGCGGCTCACCCAGGTAACGGCTGCATCCAACCGTGCTGAAGCCCAGGTCACAAAGATTGCGTGGCACCCGACCCTGTCACTGCCCACAAAAATCACAGAAGCGGGTCGCATCACCGATCTTGGCTATGACGCGGGCGGCAACCTGATCAGTTCTGTCGTCACGGACGTTGCAAGTGGCAAGGCGTACTCCAACACCTGGTCCTATAACGCGCAAGGATTGGTCGCCAGTCACACCGATGCCGCCGGCCGGTCTTCCTTCGGCTATGACGCCAAGGGCAACCTCAGCACCGTCACCGATCCGCAGGGCCGTGTCAGCCAGTACAGCCACGACGACGCAGGGCGGGTGGTGACAGCTACCAATCCGGCGGGTCAGACAAGCACGTATGCATACAGCCCCAGGGGGCAATTGACGCGTTTCGCTACGGCAGGTCTGGAGACAGTGCTGACCTACTTGCCCAATGGCCAATTGGACACCCTGCGTCTGGCCAGCGGCCATTCCATAACCTATCAGTACGACAATGCCCAGCGCGTCATCGGCTGGAGTGACAACCGTGGCAACTCTGCGCAGTACACCGTGGACCAATGGGACAATCGAACCAATGAAACCATCAGCTCCGGTGCCTCGCAGGTGGCCTTCCAGGTGCAGCGTTCCATCAACAACATCAATCGGGTAACCAGTGAAACGGTTGGTGGCGATCAGAGCGTCAGCCTGTCATATGACGCCAATGGCGACCTGACGGAAACCAGCAACGCGCTGAATCAACGCACCAGGTTTGCACTCGATGGCCTGCAGCGGCTGAACCGCGTCACCAATCCCCTCGATGCGGCCGCCAACCTCAGCTACAACGCCCTGAACGCCGTCACCGCCGCCCAGGACTTCAAAGGCGTCACCACCACCTACACCCGAGACGCCCTGGGCAACGCCAAGGCCGAAGCCACCCCCGACGCCGGCAACATCACCGCTACCTATGACGCCCTGGGCCTGATCGCGACCGCCAAGGACGCCGCAGGCCGCACCCTCGCCGTGCAGCGCGACGCCCTGGGCCGTCCCACCCAACTCCAGTACGGCAGCACCGCAACCTCCACGCTGCGCTACGACCTGCCCGGCAACACCTACAACGGCCCCGGCGCCCCCAAGGCCAGCACGGGCCACCTCAGCGAAATCCAGGACCCCGGCGTCACCACCCAATACCAGCGCGACATCCTGGGCCGGGTGCTGCGCAAGAGCCAGATCCTTGCCAATGGCGACACCAAGTCGCTGATCCACTCCTATGTACCTGCCGGGCAGGGCGGAGGCGGAGAACTGCAAAGCATCACCTACCCCAGCGGCAAGCAGGCCACCTACCTGTATGACAGCACAGGCCAGATCACGGGCCTGCAGTGGAACGGCCAGCCCCTGGTCACCGGCCTGGCCTGGAGCCCGCTGGGACAGCCCACCGCCTGGCAATGGGCGGGCTTTGTGCAGCAGCCCGGCGCCACGGCCACCCTGGCCGAGCAGCGCAGCTACAACACGGCAGGCCAACTGGCCAGCAGCCAGTTGCTGAACCTGACCTGGGATGCTGCAGGCCGCATCAGCCTGATCCAGCAGCGGCACATGCTGCCGGGCACGGCGGCGGCCCAGCAGGCCAAGCTGTCCAGCGCCTTCAGCTACGACGCCGTGGGGCGCCTGACGGCCAGCGCCCACAGCGCGCCTGCAGGCCTCACGCTGCCCACAGGCTGGAGCCTTGCCGACACCATCGAGCTCAGCGCCTCCGGCTATGCCTGGGACGCCAATGGCAACCGCACCCAGGTGCACTACAGCAATGCCCTGGCATCGGGCACGTCCACGCTGCAGCGCAGCTACCAGACGGCTGCGGGCACCAATCGCCTGCAAAGCTATGCCCAGACGCTGCAGCGCCCGGGCAGCGCGGCGCAGAACAGCAACGTGACCTTCAGCTACGACGCTGCGGGCGCCCTGGTCAAGAAGGGAGACAACCACCTGCACTACGGCGCGGACGGCCGCATCGCCAAGGCCGGTGAATACGCAGACGCTGCCGACGCACGAGCGGTCAGCTACGTCTACAACGCCCTGGGCCAGCGCGTGCTCAAGAGCGATGCCCGGGGCGCAGGTCAACCGGCCACGCTGCAGACCCTGTATGCCGAAGACGGCATAGGCAGCACCGTGCTGGGCCAGTACGCCAACCAGCGCAGCGCCAATAGCGCAGCGCCTGCAGGCCAGAGCGACAGCACGGAAATCATCTACCTACCCACGGCCAGCGGCCCCATGCCCATTGCGGCAGAAATCAACGGCCGGCTGTACGCCATCCACACGGACCATCTGAACACCCCCAGGCGCCTGACCAGCCAGCAGGGACAGGTGGCCTGGCAATGGCTGATCTCGGGGTTTGGGGAGGTGCGTCCCACCACGGGCGACCGTGGCTACGGCCAGACGGTCAGCGGGCCAAGCTATGCGCAGGCGGTGAAGTTCGACCTGCGGTATCCGGGGCAGGTGTTTGATGAAGAGACGGGGCTGTCGTACAACCTGCATCGGTACTACGATGCGGCGACGGGGAGATACATCCAGGCGGACCCGATTGGGCTGGAGGGTGGGTGGAATCGGTTTGGGTATGTTGGGGGAGACCCATTGGGGGCTAGTGATCCCATGGGTTTAATGCCCCAGTGCCGTTGGCTCGGACTGGTTATGCACTGTTCGAATGTTAATCATCCAATTCCTGGCTATGAAAATCCTTCGAATCCACCATGGTCCTGGGGTAACGGTGGAATTACGGAAAATATGGGGGTGCCAAGGCCTTCGGATATGACGAGGCTGGAAGAGCGGCAGTGGGATCGTCATTGCAATGGTAATCCAGACCCATGCGGATCCTTAAAGAATGCAGTGAGAATCGCAATTGGAATGGCTATGACCAAGAAGAAAAATATGGAATTGGATCCCAGTGGCTTGTTCGGAACTATTGGCTGGGGAACCCATGCAACTGACTTGGCTGGGAGAATTGGGAATATAAATGCTATGATTGGTCTTGGTGAGAAATTGTCATGCGATATGAGTCAAGAAAAAATCTTGGCTCAGACTATATATATACCTAACAGGCCATTTAAATGATATTCAATATTGACTTTAGTATATTTTTGGCTTCTGGTGAATCATTTGGGCAAATTTCGGGAAAAATAGAATCCCAGGCGAATCCAGTTCCCGGTATGTCGATTGCATTTATTTTTCCTCTGAGGAAAACTGAGATATCACCATTTTCTCATTGGGATGGATCTTTGTGTATTGGAGAGGTTGCAATAATTCCGTTGCCATCGGATGCCGGGGATTTAAGTATTTCTCTTTCGGATCTTGTGATGCCATCCCGAGGTGAAGCAGAGCAGGTGGTCTCCTATTTTCAGGAAGGTTTCGGATTATATTTTGATCCAACTGATTGATCTTGCAGTCAAGGATATAATTTCATTCGTGAAGATCTGCACAACACACGCATAGGCCAGAGCGATAGCACGGAAATCATCTACCTACCCACAGCCAGCGGCCCCATGCCCATTGCGGCAGAAATCAACGGCCGCCTGTACGCCATCCACACGGACCACCTGAACACCCCCAGGCGCCTGACCAACCAGCAGGGGCAGGTGGCCTGGCAGTGGCTGATCTCGGGGTTTGGGGAAGTGCGTCCCACCACGGGCGACCGTGGCTACGGCCAGACGGTCAGCGGCCCCAGCTATGCGCAGGCGGTGAAGTTCGACCTGCGGTATCCGGGGCAGGTGTTTGATGAAGAGACGGGGCTGTCGTACAACCTGCACAGGTACTACGATGCGGCGACGGGGAGATACATCCAGGCGGACCCGATTGGGCTGGAGGGTGGGTGGAATCGGTTTGGGTATGTGGGTGGTAACCCGCTGAATTACATTGATCCTGAAGGATTGGTGTTCCTTGACCTAACGACGTTTGAAGGTGCAAAGCGCAAAACCACTCTCGATCAAGCTGTGCAGGCAGGCGCATGGACTAGGCTTGTTACTATGCCGTCAATTGGTACGGGATTAAGTTCTTCAGCGATGGGGTTGTTTGGCTCAGCGACTATCCCTGCGTGCTCATCTGCCGCGAATTGGTACATGCTTGGGTCAGAAGCTGATACGACATTTTTGAATTTAACTTTTCGAGAGAAAATGCTTTACGAAGTTGGTCAGAAGACTACTGCCTCGTATGCAAGATATGCAAAACTTTCTCCCGTTGAGCGAGGGGCAGCGATGGTTAGCGAGCTTGGCTGGTGGCGTGCTCTTGTCCCTGAGGTGGGAGGATTAAGCTTGGGTATTGGTTCCACGTTTGGAACAGGTCCAACGCCTTGGCTAAGATGGCTTCTGCCAAAGGCTTTAGGAAGTGCGGGCCTTGGAGCAGCGCTATCTGGTGATGCTGAGCAATGCTCTTGTGGAAGATAGAAAAAAAATGACAGTTTTCACGTTAATTTATGGATTAATTTATTTCGGAATCTGGCTGTTTGTCTATAACTTGTTGAAAAATCATTTATCAGGTTGGATTGCTGGATTTGCGGGGGTGGTTGTGGTGCTCTTGTTTCGATATTTCTTGATTTGGAGCGGAGAAGTTTCAATGCGCCGCCACCAAAGAAAGAAGGGAATTGAAGAAATGGAGAAAAATATTTCTTCAAGGGAAGATGTCTAATTGAATGGCGCGCATAGCTTCTTTGGGACATCGGCTGTGCGTGTCAATTTTTCACTCTGAAAATTATGCAGCGACTAATAATTCTCATTGCGGAAGAGATCAACGGTCGGCTGTATGCCATCCACACGGAACACCTGAACACCCCCAGGCGCCTGACCAACCAGCAGGGCACGGCCCACGGCCCCATGCCCATCGCGGCAGATGGTTAACGGTCGCCTGTATGCCTTTCACATGGAGCACCTGAATGCCCCCAGCGTCTGAGAAAATTAAGGGAAATAATATGCTTTGCTCATTGATGAGCTTGATAAGATCAATTGCTTGCGTGATCTTTTTTTTAAGTGGAGGTTTGGCGCATGCAGTTTTGCCGTATAAGCTGCAATATGGTCCTGCAGTTTGGATCGGAGGACCTTGGGATATGCCTTGGCTTGATTCTGCTGAGGAAGCCTGTGATGTTGGATTTTCCGCTCGAGCAGAGATTTGGCAATCGCCATGGAGTGTCATCAAATCGACGCCATACATTAAATATGATCCCCAGGGTTTTGCCAATGAATGCAAAATTACCCGCCTAAGGGATGGTCAAGGCGACTGGGGGAATCAAGATTTTGGCCTGAACCACAGAAGAACTGTTTGCCCAGCAAACAGTTCTTCCGCGTCTGGCGGGTGCAACTGCGATTCAGGTTATCGCGAGGATATCATTTTAGGTGTTTGTCAGCCAATCGATGTAATTACTGACGAATATGCTGCTTGCAGCCGTAGTAATTTTGGAGAAACGGCGCAAGATGGTTTTAGGATTGGCCAGCCAATTCTTCCTGCGACGAGGGAGAAGTATCGATCTGAGGTTGATTGGCGTGACGGAGGTGCAGCTCCTTTGTCCATGGTGCGGACATATCGGAGTAGCTGGGGTCAGGATGCACCGAGGATGAATTCTGGATTGGGTCGTGTCTGGAGTCATGGCCATTCAATTTATTTGAAAACAAAAATATCTCCTTCCGAATCAAAATTGACGGTGTATTTTCCAGAGGGGGGAGTACGAACGTTCTCAAAATCTGGTGCCTCACAGGATTGGATTGCTGATGACGGTATTGATGAATTGACGCAGGAAATTGATGGGTGGGTTTACAGAAAATCTAATAGTAATTTAATTTTGTTCTTCTCTTTGGATGGAATATTGCGTAAAAGGGTGGAACAAGGAAGTTTTGTTTTAAATTATTTTTATGACGAGAAATATCGCCTGGATAAAGTTGAAAACAATTTTGGCAGATCGTTGCGGTTTTCTTATAACGAATCCGATCAGTTGATTCTGGCCTTGCTGCCTGATGGCCGTAAAATAAATTACGTTTATGATGGCAGCGGTCGTTTGATTGGGGTGAATTATCCAGACGGCCAGAGTCGTGGATTCCTATATGAGAAAGCCGGTTTTCCTCAGGCATTGACTGGTATCGTTGATGAGGCAGGAGTACGGTGGGGAACGTTCGACTACGATGACCAAGGCCGAGCCATAAGCACTGAACTGTCCGGTTCTGTGGAGCGCTATCAGGTCAGCTATCCTTCCACCAATACTGCAAGCGTGCGCGATCCGTTGGGAACCACGCGAAACTATGTTTACTCTGTAGTTGCCGGCCGATTGGCGGTAACGAGCGGATCCTTACCATCAGGATTCGGCGGCGCTGATGCTGCGCTTCGTGTACAGGACAGTAATGGCCTGATCACTAGCGAGAAAGATTTCAAAGGCATAACGACTGCGACGACATGGGATGCGGCTCGCAGGCTTCCCACTTCAATCATCAGGGCATCAGGTTCCCCTGAGGCGCAGGCACGTACCATCCATTGGCATGAAAGCCTCAATCTCCCAGTCATGATCAAGGAAGCTGGCAGAGTTTCGAGTTATACCTATGATAGCCAGGGGCGCGTGCTGTCTGAGTCTGTCTCGGATTCCGATATTTCTCCTGATGTCAATCGAACAAGAAAATGGACCTATACTCCCCAAGGTTTGCCAGCTTCTATTCAGGATGCGAATGGGGGAGTCACATCATATTCCTATGATTCACGCGGAAATATGGTGACCGCGACCAATGCGCAGGGACATGTGACAGATTACAGTTATGACGATGCCAATCGCATGGTAACGCTTAGCCGCCCCAATGGATTGGTGACTTCCTATGCCTATGATCCTCATGATCAGATAATTTCCGAGAGTGTGAATGATGGGTTGGGGAATGCATTGGTTACCCAATGGGGTTACAAGCCCTATCGCAGTTTGGAGTCCATCCGCCTACCAAGCGGCAAGAAGCTGGAATATTCCCATGATGCGGCACATCGTGTCATAGGCTGGAGCAGCAACCAGGGTTCTGCCGGTTTATATGTATTGGACGCAGCAGGTAATCGCATTGCCGAAACCATCAAGGATGGTGCAACCAATGTGGCTTACCAAGTGCAACGGTCCATCAATGCCGTCAACAGGGTTGGCAGCGAGACCGTGGGTGAGGTGCAGAGCGTCGGTTTGACCTATGACGCGAACGGCGACCTTGCCACGGCCCGCAACGGCCTAGGGCAGACCACCACTCTGGACGTTGATGGTCTGCGCCGCCTCACCAAAATCACCGACCCTCTCAACGCCAGCGCATCGCTGTCATACAACGCCCTGGATGCAGTCACCGCCGCCCAGGACTTCAAAGGCGTCACCACCACCTACACCCGAGACGCCCTGGGCAACGCCAAGGCCGAAGCCACCCCCGACGCCGGCAACATCACCGCTACCTATGACGCCCTGGGCCTGATCGCGACCGCCAAGGACGCCGCAGGCCGCACCCTCGCCGTGCAGCGCGACGCCCTGGGCCGTCCCACCCAACTCCAGTACGGCAGCACCGCAACCTCCACGCTGCGCTACGACCTGCCCGGCACCACCTACAACGGCCCCGGCGCCCCCAAGGCCAGCACGGGCCACCTCAGCGAAATCCAGGACCCCGGCGTCACCACCCAGTACCAGCGCGACATCCTGGGCCGGGTGCTGCGCAAGAGCCAGATCCTTGCCAATGGCGACACCAAGTCGCTGATCCACTCCTATGTACCTGCCGGGCAGGGCGGTGGTGGAGAACTGCAAAGCATCACCTACCCCAGCGGCAAGCAGGCCACCTACCTGTATGACAGCACGGGCCAGATCACGGGCCTGCAGTGGAACGGCCAGCCCCTGGTCACCGGCCTGGCCTGGAGCCCGCTGGGACAGCCCACCGCCTGGCAATGGGCGGGCTTTGTGCAGCAGCCCGGCGCCACGGCCACCCTGGCCGAACAGCGCAGCTACAACACGGCAGGCCAACTGGCCAGCAGCCAGTTGCTGAACCTGACCTGGGATGCTGCAGGCCGCATCAGCCTGATCCAGCAGCGGCACATGCTGCCGGGCACGGCGGCGGCCCAGCAGGCCAAGCTGTCCAGCGCCTTCAGCTACGACGCCGTGGGGCGCCTGACGGCCAGCGCCCACAGCGCGCCTGCAGGCCTCACGCTGCCCACAGGCTGGAGCCTTGCCGACACCATCGAGCTCAGCGCCTCCGGCTATGCCTGGGACGCCAATGGCAACCGCACCCAGGTGCACTACAGCAATGCCCTGGCATCCGGCACGTCCACGCTGCAGCGCAGCTACCAGACGGCTGCGGGCACCAATCGCCTGCAAAGCTATGCCCAGACGCTGCAGCGCCCGGGCAGCGCGGCGCAGAACAGCAACGTGACCTTCAGCTACGACGCTGCGGGCGCCCTGGTCAAGAAGGGAGACAACCACCTGCACTACGGCGCGGACGGCCGCATCGCCAAGGCCGGTGAATACGCAGACGCTGCCGACGCACGAGCGGTCAGCTACGTCTACAACGCCCTGGGCCAGCGCGTGCTCAAGAGCGATGCCCGGGGCGCAGGTCAACCGGCCACGCTGCAGACTCTGTATGCCGAAGACGGCATAGGCAGCACCGTGCTGGGCCAGTACGCCAACCAGCGCAGCGCCAATAGTGCAGCGCCCGCAGGCCAGAGCGACAGCACGGAAATCATCTACCTGCCCACGGCCAGCGGCCCCATGCCCATTGCGGCAGAGATCAATGGCCGGCTGTACGCCATCCACACGGACCACCTGAACACCCCCAGGCGCCTGACCAACCAGCAGGGGCAGGTGGCCTGGCAGTGGCTGATCTCGGGGTTTGGGGAAGTGCGTCCCACCACGGGCGACCGTGGCTACGGCCAGACGGTCAGCGGCCCCAGCTATGCGCAGGCGGTGAAGTTCGACCTGCGGTATCCGGGGCAGGTGTTTGATGAAGAGACGGGGCTGTCGTACAACCTGCACAGGTACTACGATGCGGCGACGGGGCGGTATATGCAGGCGGACCCGATTGGGCTGGAGGGTGGGTGGAATCGGTTTGGGTATGTAGGTGGTGATCCTCTGTCTTTTGTCGATCCCGAAGGACTGCAGTTTCTTGACCTGACGACGTTTGCGGGAGCAAGGCGTAATACGACGCTGGACGATGCAGTAAGAGCGGGTGCGTGGACTAGAGCCGTGACGCTTCCCGCCGTCACTACTGGTCTTACACCTTCGGCAATTGGTTTGGTTGGTTCTACATCTGCACCATTGTTTTGTCCGGCAACCACTACGGTGACATCTTGGGCGCCAGCGGGGATCGTGCCAGATTTGGCGGCAGGCAGATGGGTAATGCAGGGTGGCCCCACGTCGTGGAACTACATCCGAACTGGAGTTTGGGGACCCAGGTTTACGCCAGGGCAAGGACTGTCTTGGCCTTCCTATCCGCTAACCAATTCCGTCACGGGAACTGCGACGGTTTCATGGCCAACAGGATTGGCTAATTTTTGGAGAGGTATTTTTGGACAAAGGCAGATAGTTCCGTGAAAACAAATCTTCTCGACAACATATTAATTATTTGTTTCACTGCAAAGCTCCTGTGGAACGTGATAGTTCCTGCGGTCACTGAGTGGAGGTATCGACTGTGGCGCCAGGGAGCCTTGAAGCAAGAGCCGCAATCGTTCCACATGGTCATTGGTTTCGAGATTGCCACGCTGATTATTTGGTCTACTTGGCACGGCTACAAGCAGGGGTCTTTCCTTCAATGTCTCATCTTGTTGCTAGTGGGTGCAGGGCTAATAACGGCTTCATATGCTTTATGTGCGTTGATAACAAGATTTATAAGGAGCAAACCCTAATAGGTAGTTTCGCAAGAGATAACCAGCAAGATTGAGTTGGAGGGATAGTGGAATCGGTTTGGGTATGGAGCCAACAACCCGCTCAACGATGTGGACCCGCAAGGCCTGCACCCCGTGCTGGCAAGAATGCAAGGCCTGTACTACCGGTACGGTCCGGCGATCACGGAGTTCATTGCCGGGGCGTCGGGGGTCAACGGGGCGTTGGCATCGCCTGCGGCGATCAGCCCGCTGGTGGCGCAGATTCCGACGGGGGGTTCGCGGATGTTGCCGATTGCGCGGGGGATTTCTGAAGGGGTTGAGTCGGGGGCGTTTTGCACTACAAACGCCGTAAGAAAGATAAGTTTCTCTAACGGATTTTATGAAGCCGCTGGCTCGCCATTTAAATTTTCTGAATATTATTATCATAAATTATGGAGTACTGGACGAGGGGCTCCTTTCTTGCAAGCTGAAGAAATTCTGAGTACGGCTACTTCCATTTCTCCAGATCGAATGAATGGATTCTATAAGTATCTTAATGGAAATCTGGAAATGGTTTACAATCCGAATTCAAAGGAGGTTTGGCATTTAATGCCGGTAAGGTAAATTATGAATAATACTGGAATTACTAGATTGTATCTTGAGTACTCATTGGGTTCTGGAAAAAAATCCGTATTCGTAGAGGAGTCTTTGGCAGATTTTTGTTCTAATGCTTCAAGCATTGATCAGTTGTTGCAGGAATTTTTTGATTGGCAGGGGGTAAGGGATTTATTCATTGAGGCATGCGGAAGAATATCCATTTGTGATTTTGGTGAGAGTGCAGATGTTATAAATGGATTGATGTTTATCCAAGAGCTTGGCGCAAAAGCTCTGTGGAAGTATCATATTGAGCTTGATGAAAATATAGAGAATTTCGTTAGATCATTTGACCGCTTGGATCTTGAGTCAGAGAGAAAAAGATTGCACCAAGAGATAAGAATTAACAAGCTTGGATTTTGATGAAAATACTTACGTCTATCGCGACGGAGAACAAAGTCACCAATCTGTTATCCACACTAACCACCTGAACACCCCCAGGCGCCTGACCAACCAGCAGGGTCAGGTGGCCTGGCAATGGCTGATCTCGGGATTTGACGAAGTGCGGCCCACCACGGGCGCCCGTGGCTACGGCCGAACCGTCAGCGGCCCCAGCTATGTGCAGGCGGTGAAGTTCGACCTGCGGTATCCGAGCTTTGACCGTTACAACAACTATCGTGCCTTGCCAAAAACGACCAGCACAACCACTGCTTTCGTTTCGACTTGGGCAATGGTGTTCTTCATGATGCGGATGGCAGTGTCTTCATTCAAGCCTCCAGATCCGCAACCGATGAGGGGAAAGGCTACGGATTTGAAGCCGTGATCGTTGACGAGTTGAAGGGCCGACTGTGTGGACTTCTCAATGGAGAGTTGTGACGCCCTCCAAAGAAGATTGATACCCGCCACATGGATGATGCCTTTGAAAGGCAGTCTGCCGGCAGATGTCAGGACGGCATCGCCCAGAGGAATGGGGCCGGCCCGCGCAACCTCCAGGAATGGCTGCAGTCCCCCCTTGCGCTTGATTGCGCCGGACACGCCTTGGGGGATCAACAGCCACCAGGGAATGATGTTTCTATTCCATGAGTTGACGATGACTTCAACGTCCTGGTCCAGAAGGTCGCCGTTGACTATGCGGATATTCATGGAGTGAGGGGCGATGCTCGCAGGTGCGGAAACTGCACAGTATCTCGCGCCTCGCGTCACCCCAACGCTCACTTGTCTTGAGCCACCGCATGCCCTTTCTCCAGCCTTGCCACGGCCTCGCGGTAAGCCGGACTGGCACGCAGCTGCTGGTAACGCTCCAGGCCGCGCTGGTATTCGGTGGAGCGGACATCGATCTCGCGGTCCGAGACATAGGTGAGTCCGGCGCGGTGCCACATTTCCAGGTCGGCCAGCACCTGGGCGCGGCTGAGGTCGGTGGGGGCAGCAGTGGAGGAGGGCGTGGCGTCCTGGGCGAGGGCGGTGCCGGCCAGGCCCAGGCTGAGGGCGGTCAGGGCGATGAAGCGGGTGACGTCGGAAGTGCGCATGGGGAACCTTTCAGGTGAAGCGAAGTGATGAGGGCTTCATGGTCCCGCCGCCGCCCTGGCCGGCACAGCCGTTTGCGACGCACTGCAGCATGGCGGGAGCCAATGGCCTTTGGGTTTCGTGAAATGTCAGGAGGGCAGGCGCGGCCATCCGAGGAGCGCCGCCAGCCATGGAAATGGGTTGAGCGGCGCTTGTGCAGCGCTTGAGCGGCACTTGTGCGGCAGATTATTTCCAGTTGCTCGAATAAATCGGCATAAACGTCCGTGAAATGGCGGATGGAAGCATGAATCGGCAGCAAATTCCAGCTGCGCAGGCCGACAATCGCCGCTCTCCATGTCTTCATCCATTCCACTTTCCCCCGCTGCCGTTTCGGCAGATTCCGTCTCCCGCAGTTCCGAGGCCTTTCGCGGCTTCAGGGATGCGATTCCCGTGATGCTGGGCTTCGTGCCCTTTGCCCTGGTGCTGGGCGCCCAGGCCGTGCAAAAGGGGCTGGCACCGCTGGAGGTTCCTCTCATGACCGGGATGAACTTCGGCGGCGGCTCGGAGTTCACGGCCATACGGCTATGGACCTCGCCGCCGCATGTGCTGCTGATCGTCGCCATGTCCTTCCTGGTCAATTGCCGGCACATCCTGATGGGTGCGGCGCTGGCGCCCTATCTGCGCCATCTGCCCAGGCGCCGTGCGCTGCCGGCCCTGTTCTTCATGTGCGATGAAAGCTGGGCGCTGGCCCTGGCAGACGCGCAGCGCAGTGCCGCCCAGCGCGTGAGTCTGCCTTACTACATGGGCGTGTCGGCGGGCCTGTACATGGCCTGGGTGTCGTGCACGGCGGCCGGTGCCTTTCTGGGGCCGCGCATTGGCGACCTGGAGCAGTACGGCTTCGACATGGCGTTCACCGCCGTGTTTCTGGTGCTGCTGCGCGGCATGTGGAAGGGCGTCAGGCCTTGCCGGCCCTGGCTGGTGAGCCTGCTGACGGCGGCCCTGGTCTACAAGCTGGTGCCTGGCGCCTGGTATGTGGCGGCCGGCGCCGTCTCTGGCCTGGTCTGCGCGGCCTTGCTGGCGCCCAGGAGCTGAGCGATGGAAGCCACAACCTTGCTGACGCTGGTGCTCATGGCGTGCAGCACGTACTTCACGCGGGTGATCGGCTACCTGCTGCTGCGCGGGCGCACGCTGAGCCCGCGCATGCAGTACGTGATGGAAAGCCTGCCGGGCTGCGTGCTGATCTCGGTGATTGCCCCGGCGTTTGTGTCCGAGCGGCCGGCCGATCTGCTGGCCCTGGTGGTGACGCTGGTGGCGGCGAGCCGGCTGCCCATTCTGCCGACGGTGCTGATCGGCATTGCATCGGCGGGAGCGCTGCGGCATTGGCTGGGGTGACTACTGGCGGGGCAGCGGTGTTTTTGGCCTTCAGTTCGTGCGCCGGTGGTCGATGTACGGGGCATGCAAGTCTCATCCTCCACATCGGCTTCCGCCTCGGGAGCCGCTTCATCCTCCGGCGGCAATGACATCACTGCGTTGCAGCGCAAGCTCAAGGAGCTGCAGCAGGCGCTCAAGGAAGTGTCTTCCGAGAACATCGACGCCAAGGCCAAGCAGACGAAGGCCAAGCTGCTGCAGTCGCAGATCATGATGGTGCAAAGCCAGATCGAGGCGCTCATGCGCGCCAGGCAGCAGGCCCAGATCGACAAGCAGCGCGAGCAGCAGCAGGCGGCCGAAGCCAAGTCGCCGTCCCAGCCGAAGAGCAACAAGGCGCCCGGACTGGGTGGCGTGGTCGACGTCTACGTCTGATTGGACATGGCTCGTGCTTTCACGGGCCATTTTTTTTATGATGTCAATGTAACTTACATGAATGGATTGGCCGTGCCTTAGATGGGTTGGCCTGGCAACGGGGCTGAGGGCAGGGGCTGGGCATCCTCACTGTGGCGGGCGTCTTTACACATCTCGCGGAACTTATTGAGTTTTGTCTCTCAAGAAATCGGCCATCGCTACCGATAAGGCAGCTAATGTGACTGCCTGGATGCGATAGCGATGGCCTATACCGACGGCAGCACTGGGCCAGAGGTTCTGCGATGAAAAAACTCAGCGATGTGCGTATCGGTACCCGGCTTACAGCCGTCTTTCTTGTCCTGCTGGTCTGCCTGATGGCCGTAGGGGGCGTCGGCGCAAGGGCGCTGGGCCATGTGTTTTCGGGCACGGAGACCCTGTACCAGGACCGTGTGGTTCCACTCAAGCAGCTCAAGCAGATTGCGGATGCCTATGCCGTCAACGTCATAGACACGGTCAATAAAGCCAATGCGGGCCTGATCACGGCGCAGGAGGCATCGGCCAGCATCTCGGGCACGCTGCCCGCGATCGAGGCCGCCTGGCGCAGCTACTCGTCCACCCAGCTCACAGCGCAGGAGGCCATGCTGGCCAAGCAGGCCCAGGCACTGTTCGCGCCGGCCAACCAGAGCATCGACAAACTGCTGCAGCGCCTCAAGCAGCTGGACGGCAAGAAGGCCGGCAGCCTGGACGAGTTCGACGGCGCGCTGTATGCCAGCATCGACCCCATCAGCGCCAAGATCGGCGAGCTGGTCGAGCTGCAGCTCAAGACGTCGGAGGATGTCTATGGGGACTCCAGGGAGGTTTTTGCACGGTCGCAGATGCTGATCTACGGCTTTGTGGCGGCGGCCGTCATCCTGGCCGTGGCCCTGGGCTACATGGTTACGCGCTCCATCACGGTGCCGTTGAAGTCGGCCGTGGAAGTGGCCCGGCACATCGAGCAGGGCGACCTGGCGTCCGAGATCCAGGCCACTGGGCGTGACGAGGTCGGCGACCTGCTGCGCTCCATGAGCGCCATGCGCGAGTCGCTGGCAAACATCGTTGGCGATGTGCGGCGCGGCGTGGAGTCGGTGACCACGGCCTCCAGCCAGATCGCTGCCGGCAACCAGGATTTGAGCAGTCGCACCGAGCACCAGGCCTCCAGCCTGCAGGAAACGGCGGCATCGATGGAGCAGCTGGCCGGCAACGTGGGCCAGAGCTCCGAGAACGCGCGGCAGGCCAGCGCCCTGGCCGTGCGTGCCAAGGAGGTGGCCGGCGTGGGCGGCGGCGCGGTCGCCAGGGTCATCGGCACCATGGACGAAATCTCGGCCAGCAGTGGAAAGATTGCCGAGATCACGGGCGTGATCGACTCCATTGCCTTCCAGACCAATATCCTGGCGCTCAATGCAGCGGTGGAGGCCGCGCGGGCTGGCGAGCAGGGCAGGGGCTTTGCCGTGGTGGCCGGGGAAGTGCGCTCCCTGGCCCAGCGCAGCGCCTCAGCGGCGCGGGAGATCAAGGCACTGATCACGGCATCCACCGACAAGGTGCGAACAGGCGGCAACCAGGTCCGGGAAGCAGGCAAGGCCATGGATGCCATTGAAGCCCAGGTGAGCGAGGTGGCGTCGCTGATCGAGGCCATCTCTGCCTCCAGCGTGGAGCAAAGCGGTGGCCTGGGGCAGATCACCCAGGCCGTCTCCCAGATGGACCAGGTCACGCAACAGAATGCCGCCTTGGTGGAAGAGTCGGCAGCCGCTGCAGCCAGCCTGGAACGGCAGGCGCGGGTGCTGGCACAGGCGGTGGCCACGTTCCAGATCAGCTCGGTGAAGGAGATCGGCATGGTGAGCCCGGCCTGACACTGGCAGCGGCTTGACGCAGACCCGGGAAGAGCGTGCGCAGTGCGCTCTTCCTTTCTTTTGATCAATTCAATGTAACTTACATAAATTGAATCCATATCAAAAATAGAAAAAGCCACCGTTTTGAGCAGCGGCTGCTTGTCAGAAAAAGGGGATCAACCCGCGCTGTTGCGGCCTTGCCAGCGCTCGGCAGGCTTGCTGTACATGGCGGCGATCTGCGACTCGAACCGGGTCATGAGGTTGTTGCGCTTGAGCTTGAGAGTAGGCGTCATCAGCCCGTTTTCTATGGTCCAGGGCTCCAGCTCCAGATGCACGGCGCGTGGCACGGCATAGCGGGCAAAGCTGGCCACCTGCTTTTCGATGCGTGCCAGTGCCTCGCGTTCGGCGGCGGAGTGGTTCAGGCTCTTGGGGTCTTCGGGATCCAGGCCCAGGCGCTGGGCCATGGCCTGCCATTCGCCGCGCTCGATGACGGCCACGGCGGCGATGAAAGGGCGGTCTTCGCCCACGACAAAGACCTGGGTGAAGAACGGGTCGCCGGTAATGGCCAGCTCCAGGTCGGCCGGTGGAATCTTTTCGCCGGTGGAGGTGACGATGATTTCCTTGATGCGTCCCTGTATGCGCACGCGCCCGTCCTCGATCACCGCCTGGTCGCCCGTGCGCAGCCAGCCGTCGTCGGTGAAGGTCTTGGCGGTGTCTTCGGGGCGCTCCCAATAGCCGCGCATCACGCAGGGGCCACGCACCTGCAGTTCCCGGTTCTCGCCAATCCGCACCTCCACGCCGGGCAAGGCGTGGCCCACGGTGGCGGGGTGGTTGTCCTCCAGCGTGTTGGCGCAGACCACGGGTGAGGTTTCCGTCATTCCATAGCCCTGGATCAGCGGCAGTCCCAAGCCCAGAAAACAGCGCGCAATCGTCGGCGACAGCGGCGCGCCGCCACTGACGGCCACGCGCACGCGGCCACCGAACTGGGCCAGCAGCGGCTTGGCCACCAGGTGGTTGAGCACCGGCCAGGGCAGCCATTGCATCCAGCCCGGCACTTCGGGCTGGGGCGCTTGCGCATCGGCAATGCCTTGTGTTTCACAAAATCGCTGCCAGCCCCTGGCCTGGGCCAGCTCGAACAGCTGGGCCTTGAGCGGTGCACGGGCCAGC
Organism: Delftia sp. DLF01; assembly: GCF_014852125.1. Lineage (NCBI taxonomy): Bacteria > Pseudomonadati > Pseudomonadota > Betaproteobacteria > Burkholderiales > Comamonadaceae > Delftia > Delftia sp. DLF01. Next base: position 18,017 of record NZ_JACVAZ010000003.1, on the reverse strand, counting down.
GTCTCCATGACCTTGGCGTGCACGCGCTCGTAGATGCGTGGCACGGACACCAGCACCGTGGGGCGCTGGGTCTTGAGATCCTCTGCCAGCTGGGCCACTGAGCGCGCATAGGCCACGCAGGCGCCCACGGCCAGCGCCAGGTAGTAGCCAGCCGTGCGCTCGAAGGTGTGCGACAGCGGCAGGAAGGAGAGGAAAACATCGTCGCTGCGCGGCTGCAGCCGCTGCATCACCGCCTGCACGTTGGAGACCACGTTGCGGTGCGTGAGCATCACGCCCTTGGGCTTGCCCGTGGTGCCCGAGGTGTAGACCACGGCGGCCAGGTCCTCGGCAGACGGGGGCGGGGGCAGGGGGACTGCGTCGCCTTCAGCGAGCCATTGGGCCAGCGGCTGCACGGGGATCTGGCGCAGGGCCTCCCGTGCGGCGGCATCGCCTTCGGTTTCAGGCTCTGCGGCCCGGGAAGCCGGCTTGGCCGATGCCACGACCACCTTGCGCAGCGCAGGCAGGGCCTGGCCTGTGGCGCAGATCTTGTCCCAGGTGGATTGCTGTGCCACGAACAGCATGGACACCTGGGCGTTGGCCAGGATGTAGGCAATGCTGCCCGCGTTGTCTATGGCGTGCAGCGGCACGGGCACATGGCCGCAGCGCAGGCTGGCCAGGTCGATGGACATGGCGTCCAGACCGTTGGGCAGCAGGATGGCGATGCGCGATCCTACCGGCAGCTCCTGTGCGGCCAGCGCCTGCGCCCAGAGGGCCACACGCTCGCCGGCCTGTGCCCAGTTCAGGGTCTTCCAGCTGCGCGCATCCTCGTCATAGGCCCGGTAGGCTTCGCCTGCGGGCGTCTGCTGCACGCGCAGGGCCAGCATTTCCACCAGGGTGGAGGCCGTGGCCATGCTGGCATCGGCTGGCAGGCTCATGGCCAGGGAAGGGGCGCGGGCTGGGTCTTGGATGCTCATGCGAGGAGGGTGCAGGCCGAAGTGGATGTAGCCGCCGATGATAGCCGGGGCTTTCCGCAGGCCCTGGCGTCAGCTTCGGACATGAGAGGGCGCGGCGCACGCGTTTATGCTGCACTGCAGCGTTTTCGTGTGTCCACTCTGAAACCAACCAGGAGCCGCATGTCTGCCTACGTCGCCACCGTTGCACACCAGGCCCGATTCCAGACGGGGCGGCCGCCTGCGCGTCATGGCCGCGCCAGATGGTGCCGGCTGTGCAAGAGCGCCGAACGGCAGGCTTCAGGACGCCGCAGCCAGGCCGTTCTGGAAATGCTGACGCATGGCCTGGGCCGCTGCAGCGCCATCGCGGCGCAGCAGGGCCTGCATGACGGTCTCGTGCTCGGCCAGCGAATCCTCGATGCGGCCCTGCTTGAACAGCGACTTGTGGCGGTTGAGCTTCATCACCTTGCGCAGATCGGCCACCAGCTGGTTGCGCCAGCGGTTGTCGGCAATCTGCAGCAGCTGCATGTGAAAGCTCTCGTTGAGTTCGAAGAAGCGGTCTGCATCGCGCGTCTGCGCCTTGAGTTCCTCGTGGGTCTGCTGCAGGGCGGCAAGCTCTTCGTCGCTGCCCGATTCGGCCACCACCTGAACGGCATCGGATTCCAGCAGGCTCAGCAGGTGATAGACATCGGCAATGTCCTTGGACGACACCTCGGTCACATAGGCGCCACGGCGCACCTTCATGGTGACCAGGCCCTCGGCGGCCAGCACCTTCAGGGCCTCGCGCAGCGGGGTGCGGCTGATGCCGTATTCCTCGGCAATCTTCAGTTCGTCGATCCAGTCACCGGGCGCCAGCTCGTGCTCGAAGATGCGCAGGCGCAGCTTCTCTGCAACCTGTTCGTAGAGAGCGCGGGGAGTGAGGGTGTTTGTCGACATGTGGCCCGGATTGTATCGGTAAAGATATTTTGAATGAATAATTATGAATGATGTAAACTGCGGCAGCTCTGGGGCATGCCCTCAAGGGCACCTGTCATTCACGAGCCTGAGAACATGAGACAAGACCATCCGACAGCGCAGAACGGCCAGGAATTCGCAACTGCCGACCTGCAGAAATGGGCCCAGGCGGCCGCCAAGGCCGCTCCCGGGGGCGACATCCAGGCACTGCACTGGACCACGCCCGACGGCATCGACGTCAAGCCGCTGTACACGGCGGCAGACACGGCCAACCTGCCCCATACGGATAGCCTGCCAGGCTTCGAGCCCTACATTCGCGGCCCGCAGGCCACCATGTACGCGGGCCGGCCCTGGACCATTCGCCAGTACGCCGGCTTTTCCACGGCCGAGGAGTCCAACGCCTTCTACCGCAAGGCGCTGGCCGCCGGCGGGCAGGGCGTGTCGGTGGCCTTCGACCTGGCCACGCACCGCGGCTACGACAGCGACCATCCGCGTGTGACGGGCGACGTGGGCAAGGCCGGCGTGGCCATCGATTCGGTCGAGGACATGAAGGTGCTGTTCGACCAGATCCCGCTGGACAAGATCAGCGTGTCCATGACCATGAACGGCGCCGTGCTGCCCGTGCTGGCGGGCTACGTGGTGGCGGCCGAGGAGCAGGGCGTGGCCCAGGACCAGCTGTCGGGGACCATACAGAACGACATCCTCAAGGAGTTCATGGTCCGCAACACTTATATCTACCCGCCCCAGCCGTCGATGCGCATCATCGGCGACATCATCGAGTACACGAGCAGGAACATGCCCAAGTTCAACTCGATCTCGATCTCGGGCTACCACATGCAGGAGGCGGGCGCCAACCAGGCGCTGGAACTGGCCTTCACGCTGGCCGACGGCAAGGAGTACGTGAAGACCGCCACGGCCAAGGGCATGGATGTGGACGATTTCGCAGGCCGGCTGTCCTTCTTCTGGGCCATCGGCATGAATTTCTACCTGGAAATCGCCAAGATGCGCGCGGCCCGCCTGCTGTGGTGCCGCATCATGAAGGGCTTCGGCGCCAAGAAGGCCAAGAGCCTGATGCTGCGCACGCACTGCCAGACTTCGGGCTGGTCGCTGACCGAGCAGGACCCCTACAACAACGTGGTGCGCACCACCATCGAGGCCATGGCCGCCGTGTTCGGCGGCACGCAGAGCCTGCACACCAACAGCTTTGACGAAGCCATTGCGCTGCCCACCGAGTTCTCGGCCCGCATTGCGCGCAACACGCAGCTGATCATTCAGGAAGAGACCCACATCACCAATGTGATCGACCCCTGGGCCGGCAGCTACATGATGGAAAAGCTGACCCAGGACATGGCAGACGCCGCCTGGAAGATCATCGAAGAGGTCGAGGCCATGGGCGGCATGACGGCCGCCGTGGACTCGGGCTGGGCCAAGCTCAAGATCGAGGCCGCCGCCGCCGAGAAGCAGGCGCGCATCGACTCGGGCAAGGATGTCATCGTCGGCGTCAACAAGTACAAGCTGGCCAAGGAAGATCCCATCGACATCCTCGAGGTGGACAACGTCAAGGTGCGCGATAGCCAGATCGCACGCCTGAACCAGATCAAGGCCAGCCGCGATGCGGCCAAGGTCGAGGCCGCCCTTCAGGCGCTGACCCAGGCCGCCGAAAGCGGCGAGGGCAACCTGCTGGACCTGGCCATCCAGGCCGTGCGCCTGCGCGCCACGGTGGGCGAGGTCTCGGATGCTCTGGAGAAGGTTTTCGGGCGCCACCGCGCCGATACGCAGAAGGTGACCGGCGTGTATGCAGCAGCCTACGACTCGGCCGAGGGCTGGGAAAAGCTCAAGGGCGAGATTGACGCATCGTCTGAGCAGCTGGGCCGACGCCCGCGTGTGATGATCGCCAAGCTCGGCCAGGACGGCCATGACCGCGGCGCCAAGGTAGTGGCCACGGCCTTTGCCGACCTGGGCTTCGACGTGGACATGGGCCCGCTGTTCCAGACGCCCGAGGAATGTGCGCGCCAGGCCATCGAGAACGACGTGCACGCCGTGGGCGTGTCCACGCTGGCGGCTGGCCACAAGACCCTGGTGCCGGCCATCATCGAGGAGCTGCGCCGCCAGGGCGCGGACGATATCATCGTCTTCGTGGGCGGCGTGATTCCCGCGCAGGACTACGACTTCCTCTACAACGCCGGCGTCAAGGGCGTCTACGGCCCGGGCACACCCATACCGGCCAGCGCCAAGGATGTGCTCGAACAGATCCGCCAGGCCAACAGCCTCTGAGCCCGCCGCAGTGACTCCCAAGCAAATGCAAGACGGCATCCTGAACGGCAACCCCGCCGTTCAGCGCCGGGCCATGGCCAAGGCCATCACCCTGCTGGAATCCACGCGCGCCGACCACCGTGCGGCGGCCGATGTGCTGCTCACGGCCCTGCTGCCGCATACGGGCGGGTCTTTCCGCCTGGGCATCAGCGGCGTGCCGGGCGTGGGCAAGAGCACCTTCATCGAGACGCTGGGCCTGTTCCTCATCGCACGCGGCCTGCGGGTGGCGGTGCTGGCCATCGACCCCTCATCCACCGTGTCGGGCGGCTCCATTCTTGGCGACAAGACGCGCATGGAGCAGTTGTCCGTCCACCTGGACGCCTACATCCGTCCCAGCCCCAGCAGCGGCACCCTGGGCGGCGTGGCCGAGAAAACCCGCGAGGCCATGCTGGTCTGCGAGGCGGCTGGCTACGATGTGGTCATCGTCGAGACCGTGGGCGTGGGCCAGAGCGAGATCGCCGTTCAGGGCATGTGCGACATGTTCTGCCTGCTGCAACTGCCCAATGCGGGCGATGACCTGCAAGCCATCAAGAAGGGCGTGATGGAGCTGGCCGACCTGGTCGTCATCAACAAGGCCGACATCGATCCCCATGCCGCCACGCGCGCGCAGGCCCAGATCACCTCCAGCCTGCGCCTGCTGGGCATGCACGGCAATCCCGAGCACGCCCACCACGACGAGCGCCTGTGGCAGCCCAGGGTCATTACCATCAGCGCGCTCAAGCAAGAGGGCGTTGACGGCTTCTGGAGCGCGGTGGAGGAATTCCGCCGCCTGCAGCAGGCCAACGGCCGCCTGGCGCTGCGCCGCGAACGCCAGACCCTGTCCTGGATGTGGGAGCGCATCGACTCCGGCCTCAAGCAGGCCTTCCGGCAGCATCCGCAGGTGCGGGCGCTGCTGCCCCAACTGCAGGCCGACGTGGCAGCAGGGCGGATCGCGGCCAGCACCGCCGCAAGAAATCTGCTGCAGGCGCAGGCCGGGCCCGCGATGGCACCCGCTCCAGCGCCGGCGACAGCACCCGCCGCAGCGCCGCAGTGACCGCAGACAAGACAACACCAGCAACCCGTATCGTTAGACGTTAGAGGAATCGCAGCATGCAAGACATCCTGGATCAACTGGAGACAAAGCGCGAACAGGCCCGCCTGGGTGGCGGCCAAAAGCGCATAGACGCACAGCACAAGAAGGGCAAGCTCACGGCGCGAGAGCGCATCGAGCTGCTGCTGGACGACGGCACCTTCGAGGAATGGGACATGTTCGTCGAGCACCGCTGCACCGACTTCGGCATGGAAAACAGCAAGATCCCCGGCGACGGCGTTGTCACCGGCTACGGCATGATCAACGGCCGCCTGGTCTTCGTCTTCAGCCAGGACTTCACCGTCTTCGGCGGCGCACTGTCCGAGACCCATGCCGAGAAGATCTGCAAGATCATGGACCAGGCCATGAAGGTCGGCGCGCCCGTGATCGGCCTCAACGACTCGGGCGGCGCCCGCATCCAGGAAGGCGTGGCCTCCCTGGGCGGCTATGCCGACGTGTTCCAGAAGAACGTGCTGGCCAGCGGCGTGGTGCCGCAGATCTCCATGATCATGGGCCCTTGTGCCGGTGGCGCCGTGTATTCGCCGGCCATGACGGACTTCATCTTCATGGTCAAGGACAGCAGCTACATGTTCGTCACCGGCCCCGAAGTGGTGAAGACCGTGACGCACGAGGAGGTCACGGCCGAGGAGCTGGGCGGCGCCATCACCCACACCACGCGCAGCGGCGTGGCCGATATGGCCTTCGACAACGACGTGGAGGCGCTGATGATGCTGCGCCGCCTCTACAACTACCTGCCGCTGAACAACCGCGAGAAGGCGCCCGTGCGCTACACCTCGGACCCCGTGGACCGCGCCGACAAGTCGCTGGACACCCTGGTGCCCGACAACGCCAACAAGCCCTACGACATGAAGGAGCTGATCCTCAAGACCGTGGACGACGGCGACTTCTTCGAGCTGCAGCCCGACTACGCCAGGAACATCATCACCGGCTTTGCGCGCATGGACGGCCAGACTGTGGGCATCGTCGCCAACCAGCCCCTGGTGCTGGCCGGCTGCCTGGACATCAAGAGCTCCATCAAGGCCGCGCGCTTCGTGCGTTTCTGCGATGCCTTCAACATCCCCGTGGTCACCTTCGTGGACGTGCCCGGCTTCATGCCCGGCACCAGCCAGGAGTACGGCGGCATCATCAAGCACGGCGCCAAGCTGCTGTACGCCTATGCCGAGGCCACGGTGCCGAAAATCACCGTCATCACGCGCAAGGCCTACGGCGGCGCCTATGACGTGATGGCCTCCAAGCACCTGCGCGGTGACGTCAACCTGGCCTGGCCCCATGCCGAGATCGCCGTGATGGGCGCCAAGGGCGCCGTGGAGATCATCTTCCGCGAGGACAAGAACGACCCCGCCAAGCTGGCAGCGCGCGAGGCCGAGTACAAGGCCCGCTTCGCCAACCCCTTCGTGGCAGGCGCGCGCGGCTTCATCGACGATGTGATCCAGCCGCATGAGACGCGCAAGCGCATCTGCCGCTCGCTGCAGATGCTCAAGAACAAGCAGCTGGAAAATCCGTGGCGCAAGCATGGAAACATCCCCTTGTGAAGCACCCCCTGAGCGGCTCCGCCGCTTCCCCCTCTCTAACTCGCTTCGCGAGACACCCTCGGTGCGGGGCGGCGCGGCCGGCCTAGGCCCTTCCTCGGTGTCCCTCGCTTTGGTCGCGCCGGTTACTGACAGTGCTGGCGAAGCGCAAAACAGGGACAGCGAAGCTGACGACAGCTCCGGTTCCCATGATTTAGTTCCAAGAATGGGCTAAGAAGATGTTCAAGAAGATCCTGATTGCCAACCGCGGCGAGATTGCCTGCCGCGTCATCGCCACCGCCCGCAAGATGGGCATACAGACCGTGGCGGTGTACTCCGATGCGGACCGCGAGGCACGCCACGTCAAGCTGGCCGACGAGGCCGTGCACATCGGCGCCGCGCCCAGCCGCGAGTCCTACCTGCAGGCCGACCGCATCATTGCCGCGTGCAAGCAGACCGGCGCCCAGGCCGTGCACCCGGGCTACGGCTTCCTGTCCGAGAACGAGGCCTTCGCCCGGCGCGTGGAGGAAGAGGGCATCACCTTCATCGGCCCCAAGCACGCGGCCATTGCGGCCATGGGCGACAAGATCGCCTCCAAGAAGCTGGCCGACAAGGCCGGCGTGAGCACCATCCCCGGCTACAACGACCCCATTGCCGGCCCCGAGGCCGCCGTGGAAATCGCCAAGGGCATTGGCTACCCTGTGATGATCAAGGCCAGCGCCGGCGGCGGCGGCAAGGGTCTGCGCGTGGCCTACAACGACAAGGAAGCCTTCGAGGGCTTTGCCAGCTGCCAGAACGAGGCACGCAACAGCTTTGGCGACGACCGCATCTTCATCGAGAAATTCGTGCAGGAGCCGCGCCACATCGAGATCCAGGTGCTGGGCGACGGCCACGGCAACGTGATCTACCTGAATGAGCGCGAATGCTCCATCCAGCGCCGGCACCAGAAGGTGATCGAAGAGGCGCCGTCCCCCTTCATCAGCGACGCCACGCGCCGCGCCATGGGCGAGCAGGCCGTGGCCCTGGCCAAGGCCGTGGGCTACCAGAGCGCGGGCACGGTGGAATTCGTGGTCGGCAAGGACCAGGATTTCTACTTCCTGGAAATGAACACCCGCCTGCAGGTGGAGCACCCGGTGACCGAGTGCATCACCGGCCTGGACCTGGTCGAGCAGATGATCCGCGTGGCCGCTGGCGAGAAGCTGGCCATCGCGCAGGAAGACGTCAAGCGCAATGGCTGGGCCATCGAGTGCCGCATCAACGCCGAGGACCCGTTCCGCAACTTCCTGCCCTCCACGGGCCGCCTGGTGCGCTTTGCGCCGCCCGAGCAGACCATGTGGCAGGCCGACACCGGCCACCTGCACGGCGTGCGCGTGGATACGGGCGTCTATGAGGGCGGCGAAATTCCGATGTTCTACGACTCGATGATCGCCAAGCTCATCGTGCATGGCAGCGACCGCAACGACGCCATCGCCAAGATGCGCGAGGCGCTCAATGCCTTCGTGATCCGGGGCATCAGCTCCAACATCCCGTTCCAGGCCGCGCTGCTGGCCCATCCAAAGTTCAAGAGCGGCGACTTCAACACCGGCTTCATCGCCGAGCACTACTCCCATGGCTTCCACGCCGAGGACGTGCCCCACGGCGATCCCGACTTCCTGGTCGCCCTGGCCGGCCACATGAACCGCCGCTACCGCGCGCGCGCCGCCACCATCAGCGGCCAGATGCGGGGACACGAGCTCAAGGTCTCGGCCGACTACTGCGTGGTCGTGCTGGGCGCCGAAGGCCAGCACCAGTACCGCGCCGTGCAGGTCTCGGACTTCGACGCCGAAAGCCGCGCCAGCACCGTCACGGTGGATGGCAAGCCCTACACCTTCCGCAGCGAGACCCCCATGCGTGCCATGTGCGTGCAGGGCAGCTGCAACGGCAAGCCCTTCACGGCCCAGGTCGAGCGCGGCACGGCCAGGAACCCGCTGGCCCTGCGCGTCATCCACAACGGCACGCAGATCGACGCCCTGGTGCTCTCGCCGCGCGGCGGCGAACTGCACCGCCTCATGCCCTACAAGGCGCCGCCGGACCTGTCCAGGTTCCTGCTGTCGCCCATGCCGGGTCTGCTGGTGGACGTGGCCGTGCAGCCGGGCCAGAAGGTGCAGGCCGGTGAGAAGCTGGCGGTGATCGAGGCGATGAAGATGGAGAACATCCTGTTCGCCTCGCAGGACGGCGTGGTCGGCAAGATCAGTGCAGCCAAGGGCGATTCGCTCGCGGTGGACGATGTGATCCTGGAATTCGAGTGATTCCTGCGCCGCGGGGCGGTGGCATGCATGAAGCATGTCGCCGGCCGCCCGGCGTTGCTGTTCCGACTCAGGTGCAATAAATTTTTGCTAAATCCGAGGCGCTCGCTTTAGAATTTGTAAAAAGATGTGTCACTCTCCAGGACCGGCATGAACCTCAATTCCAAGGCAGCTCAAAGAGAGATCGACGAGCGCACCAACCTCACCAGCAACAACAAGTTCGAGCTGCTGCTGTTCCGGCTGGGCAGCGACTCCGGCCTGGGCCAGTCCGAGCTGTTCGGGATCAATGTGTTCAAGGTCCGCGAAATCGTGGCCATGCCGCACATCACGCCCATCGCGGGGGGCACGGCCCATTCGCTGGGTGTGGCAAACCTGCGCGGGCAGGTGATCCCGGTGCTGAATCTTCCCGCCATCATGGGCTGCAAGCCCCAGACCGGCTTGAACATCATGCTGGTCACCGAATATGCGCGCACCACCCAGGCATTCGCGGTGGAGTCCGTCGAGGACATCGTGCGCCTGGATTGGAAGCAGGTGCTGTCGGCCGAGGCCAGCGGCACCGGCGGCAAGCTGGTCACCAGCATCGCCCGCCTGGATGGCGACACCGACAACTCGCGCCTGGCCCAGGTGCTGGATGTGGAGGCCATCCTGCAATTGGTGTCTCCCACCGACGCCCAGGAAATCACGCCGGAAAAAGTGGGCGCCAGGCTCAAGCTCAAGCCCGGCGCCATCGTGCTGGCCGCCGATGATTCCTTCGTGGCGCGCTCGCTGATCGAGAAGGAGCTCAAGGTCCTGCAGGCACCGTATGAAATGCTCAAGTCCGGCAAGGAGGCCTGGGACCGCCTCAACGCCATTGCCGACAGCGCCCAGGCAGAGGGCCTGACTGTGGCCGACAAGGTCGCCCTGGTGCTGACCGACCTGGAGATGCCCGAGATGGACGGCTTCACGCTCACCCGCCACATCAAGCAGGACGCGCGCTTCCATTCCATTCCCGTGCTCATCCATTCCTCGCTGTCCGGATCGGCCAACGAAGACCATGTGCGCAGCGTTGGCGCGGACGGCTACGTGGCCAAGTTCGCGGCAGAGGATCTGGCCGAGACCCTGCGCCGCCTGCTGCCGGGCTGATGGCCACGGAGGAGGGCGCACAAAGCCCTCTTCGCTTCAACTGCTCTGCCGCACCACCAGTTCGTAGCCCAGATCCACGCTGGGCGGATGCACGGCCTCGCCCCGCATCAGCTGCAGCAGCATGCGCGCACCTTCGGTGCCGATATGGCCGCGCGGCGTGCGGATGGTGGTCAGCGGCGGCACCATCTGGTCGCTGCCGGGCAGGTCGTTGAAGCCTGCGATGGCGATCTGCTCGGGCACGCGTATCCCCCGGCGCAGAGCCTCCAGCAGCGCACCCTGGGCGATGTCGTCGTTGCAGAAGAACAGGGCATCGACGGCAGGGTCCAGGCGCAGGGCCGCGTCCAGCAGCTCGGCGCCCAGCGCCATCGACGTGGGGCGGGGCCAGAGCAGTTCCAGGGCGGGGTCATGCAGGCCCGCCGCCTGCAGGGCATGGCGGTAGCCCGCGGCGCGCTGCATCACGCGGGCATCGAGCTGGCCTGCGCAAAAGGCAATGCGCCTGTGTCCGCGCTCCATCAAGTGCCGCGTGATGGCGGCTCCGGCCTCGGCCTGCGAAAAGCCCACGCTGGGCGCACCAGGCTCGCCGCCCAGTTCCATCAGGTGCACGCAGGGGACCTTGCTGGCCTGTACCAGTTCACGCGCAGCGGGGCTGCGGTCAAAACCCGTGAGCAGCAGGCCGGCCGGGCGCATGGGCAGGTAGGTGCGCAGCAGCTGTTCTTCTTCGGCCCGGTCGTAGTGGGTCACGCCGATCAGCGCGTGGTAGCCCGCAGAGAACAGCACCTTGTGAACCGCCTCGATCAGGTCCACGAACAGGGTGTTGGACAGCATGGGCACCAGCACCAGCACCTGGGCGCTTTTCTGCGAGGCCAGGGCGCGAGCGGCGGGGTCGGGCACGTAGCCCATCTGCGCGGCGGCCGTGCGGATTTTCTCGACCAGGGCCGGGTCCACGCGGCGCTCGCCGCGCAGGGCGCGCGAGACCGTCATGGGGCTGACGCCAGCGGCCTGTGCCACATCGCTGAGCGTGATGCGCCCGCTGGCCCGCGAGGAGCGTGCGCGTCCCGTGGCGGGCAGGGCCGGGCCGGTAACATCGGCGGAGGGCGATTCTGGGGAGGCAGGCGGAATCTGACGGGCCAAGGGATTGTCCTAGGTCGGGGGCGGGAGGGTTGAAGATTATGATAGCGCTATCCCAATCATTCGAAGGCCCTTGCTCCTGCGTGTAAACCCGGACGAAGGCCTCTGAAGCACAACGAAATCCAAGGCAGACCCTGGTCTGCCAATTTTTGCAAGAACATGGATAGCGCTATCCCAACAACCACCGCGGCGGCCCCCGCAGACACCCACCCACGGGCGCTGGTCGTCATGGGCGTTTCCGGCTGCGGCAAGTCCAGCGTGGGGCAGGCCCTGGCCGATGCCCTGGGCTGGACCCTGCACGAGGGCGATGCCCACCATGCCGAGGAAAGCATCCGCAAGATGCAGGCCGGCATCCCCCTGACCGACGACGACCGCAGCGGGTGGCTGGACCGGCTGGCCCAGCTGCTGGCCCAGGCCATGCCGGGGCAGGGCGTGGTGCTGACCTGCTCGGCCCTCAAGCGCAAGTACCGCGACCGGCTGCGTGCTGCCGGCCCGGCCGGTGCCGTGGGCTTCGTGTTCCTGGACCTGAACTACGACACGGCGCTGCAGCGCGTGCAGGAGCGCGCCGGCCACTTCTTCTCGCCCGAGCTGGTGGCCAACCAGTTCGCCACGCTGGAACGCCCTGATGGCGAATGCGCCGTGCTGTCCGTGGACGCCACGCTGCCGCTGACCGACATCGTGCTCCGCGCCCAAAGCTGGCAGGTCCTGCCCGCGGCGCATGCCGACACCTTCTCCCAAAACCCATAACGCCAGGAGACAAGCCCCATGCAATCCGATTCCCCCGCAGTCCGGCCCAAGCCGCGCCTGCAGCACTTTGCCGAGGTGCTGATGGTGCTGGCCCTGGCCGGCATGGTCATTGCCGTGTTCATCAACGTGGTGCTGCGCTATGTGTTCCACACCAGCATCGTTTCCTATGAGGAAATCTCGCGCCTGCTCTTCGTCTGGCTGGTGGCCATTGGCGCCATCGTGGCCGCTTTCGAGGGCAGCCACCTGGGCTTCGACCTTGTGACTTCCCGCGTGGGGCCTGGCGCGCGCAAGGCGCTGTTCTGGGTGTCGCAGGCACTCGTCCTGGTCTGCATGGGCCTGCTGCTGTGGGGCTCCTGGGCCCAGGTGGAGGCCGGACTGAACAGCTACAGCACGGTGCTGGGCTACCCGCTGGCCCTGGGCGCCGCGGCCACCCTGGTGCTGGCCGTGGGCCTGCTGGTGGTGACGCTGCGCGACCTGCGCCGCGGCGCGCCGGCAGAAAGCCATGCCGAAACGACGGTCGAGTAAGGAGTACGCACCATGGTTGTGACCCTGATCTTTCTGGCCGTGCTGATTGGCGGCATGGTGATCGGCATGCCCATCGCCCAGGCGCTGGTGCTGACCGGCGTGGCGCTGATGTGGCACCTGGACTTCTTCGACTCGCAGCTGCTTGCGCAGAACCTGCAGGCCGGCTTCGACAACTTCCCGCTGCTGGCCGTGCCCTTCTTCATCCTGGCTGGCGAGCTGATGAACGCGGGTGGCCTGTCGCGCCGCATCATCGACCTGGCACGTGCCTATGTGGGCCATATCCGTGGCGGCCTGGGCTATGTGGCCATTGGCGCGGCAGTGCTGCTGGCGTCCATGAGCGGCTCGGCCATTGCCGATACCGCCGCCCTGGCCACCATCCTGCTGCCCATGATGCGCGACCAGAAGTATCCCGACAGCTACAGCGCGGGCCTGCTGGCCTCGGGCGGCATCATCGCGCCCATCATTCCGCCGTCCATGCCCTTCGTGATCTACGGCGTGACGACCAACACCTCGATCAGCAAGCTGTTCCTGTCGGGCGTGGTGCCGGGCCTGATCATGGGCGTGTTCCTGATCTTTGCCTGGTGGTCCATCGCCCGCAAGTACGACCTGTCGCGCGGCGAGCGGATGGCCTGGGGCCCGCGTCTGAAGGCACTGGCCAAGAGCTTCTGGGCCATGATGATGCCGGTCATCATCCTGGGCGGCCTCAAGGGCGGCGTGTTCACGCCCACCGAGGCGGCCGTGGTCGCAGCCGTCTACGCGCTGTTCGTGTCCATGGTGATCTACCGCGAGATGACCTGGACCCGGCTCTACGCCGTGTTCCTGGCCGCCGCCAAGACCACGGCCGTGGTCATGTTCCTGTGCGGCGCCGCCACGGTGACGGCCTACATGATCACCCTGGCCGACCTGCCCAACATGCTGGCCGACAGCTTCTCGGGCCTGCTGGGCAGTCCCGTGCTGTTCATGGCCACGATGATGCTGTTCCTGCTGGTGGTGGGCACGGCCATGGACCTGACGCCGACCATCCTGATCTTCGGCCCCGTGTGCGCGCCGCTGGCCGTCAAGGCCGGCATCGATCCCATCTACTTCGGCTTCATGTTCATCTACGTGGGCTGCATCGGCCTGATCACGCCGCCCGTGGGAACGGTGCAGAACGTGGTGGCCGGCGTGGGCCGGCTGCGCATGGAGACCGTGATCAAGGGCACGAACCCGTTCCTGATGGTCTATGTGCTGCTTGCCGTGCTTTTCGTGATTTTTCCGCAAATCATCCTGGCCCCTCTGCGCTGGATGCATTGATCCCTCACTACAACCCAAGGAGATGAACATGCGTATTCCCTTTGCACTCGCCGGCCTGATGGCCGCCGTCACCACGCTGGCCGCCACGGGCCAGGCCATGGCCCAGGACTTCAAGCCGCGCATCGTGCGCTTCGGCTATGGACTGGTCGATGAGTCCAACCAGGGCCGCGCGGCGCGCTTCTTTGCCAAGGAGGTCGAGAAGGCCACGGGCGGCAAGATGAAGGTGCGTGCCATCGGCAATGCCTCGCTGGGCTCGGACACGCAGATGCAGCAGGCGCTGATCGGCGGCGCACAGGAGATGATGGTCGGCTCCACCGCCACCCTGGTGGGCCTGTCGCCCGAAATGGCCGTCTGGGACACACCCTTCCTGTTCAGCAATGTCAAGGAAGCCGACGCCGTGCTGGACGGCCCCGTGGGCGAGAAGGTCAAGGCCACGCTGGAGCCCAAGGGCATGGTGGGCCTGGTCTATTGGGAAAACGGCTTCCGCAACCTCACCAACAACAAGCGCCCCATCGCCAAGATGGAAGACCTGGCCGACGTGAAGCTGCGCGTGATGCAGAACAACGTCTTCCTGGACAGTTTCAAGGCCCTGGGTGCCAATGCCGTGCCGCTGCCGTTCTCCGAGCTGTTCACGGCGCTGGAGACCCGTGCCGTCGATGGCCAGGAAAACCCCTTCAACACCGTGCTGTCCAGCAAGTTCTATGAAGTGCAGAAGTACCTCACGGTGTCCAACCACGTCTACAGCCCCTGGATCGTCACCGTCAGCAAGAAGTGGTGGGACACGCTGAGCCCGGCCGAGAAGAATGTGCTGCAGGATGCCGCCGTCAAGAGCCGCGAGTTCGAACGCAAGGACACGCGCGAGGAAGCCGCCAAGGCCCTGGCCGACATCAAGGCCAAGGGCATGCAGGTCAACGAGCTGCCCGCCGCAGAAGCTGGCCGCATGCGCGACAAGCTCGCGGCGGTGAATGCCGGCATTGCCAAGACCGTGGGCCAGGGCACATGGGACGAGGTGCAGGCCGCCGTCAAGCAGGCGCGGGCAGTGAAGTAAGCTTCGGAGCAGGGCCGGACGCACCTGGGAGGGATGCCCCGGCCGACATTTCCCATAAAGACAACGCGACAGAGAGAAAACGCGCACCAGCGCATCCGCAGGAACCCCGCATGAGCACCATCCACCCCATCGTCGAGCAGGTCACGCGCCGCATCCGCGAGCGCAGTGCCCAATCACGCGCCGCCTACCTGGAGCAGGTGGACGCCATGGCCGCGCGCCCGCCCGGCGCCCAGTCCATGGGCTGCGCCAATGTGGCCCATGCCTTTGCGGGCATTCCAGGCGGCGACCGCATACGCATCGTGGAAGAGAAGGCGCCCAACGTCGCCATCGTCACCGCGTACAACGACGTGCTCTCGGCCCATGCGCCGCTGGCACGCTATCCCGACATCCTCAAGGACGAGGCGCGCAAGCTCGGCGCCACGGCGCAGGTCGCCGGCGGCGTGCCAGCCATGTGCGACGGCGTGACCCAGGGCGCGCCCGGCATGGAACTGAGCCTGTTCAGCCGGGACGCCATTGCCATGGGCACGGCCATCGCGCTGTCGCATGACGTGTTCGACGCCGCGCTGATGCTGGGCATTTGCGACAAGATCGTGCCGGGCCTGCTGATCGGGGCCCTGCATTTCGGCCATCTGCCCACGGTGTTCGTGCCGGCCGGCCCCATGACCTCGGGCCTGTCCAATGGCGAAAAGGCCAAGGTGCGCGAGCAGGCCGCGCAGGGCCTGGTGGGCCGCAAGGAGCTGCTGGCCGCCGAAACGGCTGCCTACCACGGCGAAGGCACCTGCACCTTCTACGGCACGGCCAACAGCAACCAGATGCTGCTGGAGGCCATGGGCCTGCATGTGCCGGGCACGGCCTTCATCAACCCGGCCGAAGGCGAACGCGAACTGCTCACGCGCGAGGCCATGCGCAGCGTGCTGGCCATCACCAAGAACCGCCGCTTCGCACCCATTGGCCATGTGGTGGACGAGCGCTGCATCGTCAACGCCATGGTGGCCCTGCTGGCCACGGGCGGATCGACCAACCACCTGATCCATTGGGTGGCCGTGGCGCGTGCGGCAGGCATCGTCATCGACTGGAATGATTTTTCGGAACTCTCGGGCGTGGTGCCGCTGCTGGCCCGCGTCTATCCCAACGGCAGCGCCGACGTGAACCAGTTCCAGGCCGCAGGCGGGCCGGGCTACGTGATCGGCCAGTTGCTGAGGGCCGGCCTCATGCATGGCGATGTGCTCACCGTGCGGCCCGAGGGCCTGCAGGAATTTGCGCGCATTCCCGTCGTGGAAGACGGCCATCTCGTCTGGCACGAGGCCGAAGTCTCCGGCGACCTGTCCGTGCTGCGCCCGGCCGATGCGCCTTTCAGCGCCACGGGCGGGCTCAAGCTGCTGTCCGGCAACCTGGGGCGCAGCGTGATCAAGGTCAGCGCCGTGCCCGAGGACCGCCATGTGGTCGAGGCGCCCGCGCGCGTCTTCGACTCGCAGGAAGCACTGCAGCAGGCCTTCAAGGCCGGCGAGCTGGACCGAGATGTCATCTGCGTGGTGCGCTGGCAGGGTCCGCGCGCCAACGGCATGCCCGAGCTGCACAAGCTCACCCCGCCGCTGGCCGTGCTGCAGGGCAAGGGCTACAAGGTGGCCCTGGTCACGGACGGCCGCATGAGCGGCGCCTCGGGCAAGGTGCCCGCCGCCATCCATGTCTCGCCCGAGGCCTGCGTGGGCGGGCCGCTGGCGCGCCTGCAAGACGGCGACCTGGTACGCCTGGACGCCGTGGCCGGCACCCTGGCCGTGCTGGTCGACGACACCGAATGGCAGCAGCGGCCCCTGGCCACCATGCCGCAGGCACTGCGCCAAGCCAACGGCCGGGGCTTTGGCCGCGAACTGTTTGCCGGATTCCGGCGCCACGCGCTCAGCGCAGAAGAGGGAGCTTGCACATGGATCAACGACTGACGGCACTGGCCATCATGCAGGACGCGCCGGTCATCCCGGTCATCGTCCTGAACAACGTCGCACATGCCGTGCCCATGGCCCAGGCCCTGGTCGCGGGCGGCATCCGCGTACTGGAAGTCACGCTGCGCACGCCCCAGGGCCTGGCCAGCATCGAAGCCATTGCACGTGCCGTGCCCGAGGCCATCGTG
The DNA here is from genome assembly GCF_014852125.1 of Delftia sp. DLF01. Taxonomy (NCBI): domain Bacteria; kingdom Pseudomonadati; phylum Pseudomonadota; class Betaproteobacteria; order Burkholderiales; family Comamonadaceae; genus Delftia; species Delftia sp. DLF01. Next base: position 950 of record NZ_JACVAZ010000003.1, on the reverse strand, counting down.
GGCGCCGGCACCGTGCGCAGCGCCGCCGATGCCCGTGCCGCCGCCAGCGCCGGTGCGCGCTTTGCCGTGAGCCCCGGCTACACCGGCGCACTGGGCCAGGCCTGCCAGGCCCTGCAGCTGCCGCTGCTGCCCGGCGTGGCCACCAGCGGCGAAATCATGGCGGCCCAGGACGACGGCTTCAACGAGCTGAAATTCTTCCCCGCCGTACAGGCGGGCGGCACGGCCATGCTCAAGGCCTGGCAAGGCCCGTTCGGCGACGTGCGGTTCTGCCCCACGGGCGGCGTGTCTGCGGACAATGCGGCGCAATTCCTGGCGCTGTCCAACGTGGTCTGCGTGGGTGGCTCCTGGCTGGTGCCTGCCGATGCGCTGGAGCAGGGTGACTGGCAGCGGATCACCGCACTGGCCGGCGCAGCCAAAAACCTGCGAAGCGCCTGAGTCGCCATTGCCCCGGAACCAGCGGCCCCCAAGGGGCCGCTTTTGTTTGTCTGGGCCATCAATGGATGGGAACTTGAATCCATTGAAAATTATGCGTATTGCGGCAATGTTTGCGCAAAATGCAAAGTCAAGATGCGAGGAAATGAGGAATTGATTTCATAACACAACGTTACAATCATTGCTTATCCTTCAAACAGCCTTTTGACAAGACGATATCAATAGACTGTCTTGAAACATTCGCATATGCACAAGAATAATTGCCGCCTGAAGCTTCCGCCGCAATCATTCCTTACCGACCAAGAAAAATGCAATTGCCGTTGCAGGGCCTGAAAATAAAAATTGGCACTGGCGCCTCGCGGCGCCAGTGCCAATTTTTATTGGTCGAGCATCGAGCATCGAGCATCGAGCATCGAGCATCGAGCATCGAGCATCGAGCATCGAGCATCGAGCATCGAGCATCGAGCATCGAGCATCGAGCATCGAGCATCGAGCATCGAGCATCGAGCATCGAGCAT